>NZ_WHOL01000114.1 GCF_009745975.1 Actinokineospora pegani
CTGCGCGGCCAAGTGCATCGCCACCAACGACGACGAGCACGCCGTGTCCACCGTGACCGCCGGGCCCTCGAAGCCGAACGTGTAGGCCACCCGGCCGGACGCCACGCTGCCCGCCGTGGCGGTCGTGACGAAGCCTTGCAGTTCCTCGGGCATGGCGGTCAGGGATTCGAGGTAGTCGTGGATCGACACGCCCGAGAAGACGCCGATGTCGCTGCCCCGCGCGGCGACCGGGTCGACGCCCGCGCGCTCCAGCGCCTCCCAGGAGGCTTCCAGCAGCAGCCGCTGCTGCGGGTCCATCGCCAGCGCCTCACGCGGCGAGATCCCGAAGAACCCGGCGTCGAACAGGCCTGCGCCCTGGAGGAACCCGGCCTTGCTCTCCTCCGAGGTGCCTGCCCGGTCGGACAGCCCGGCCAGGTCCCAGCCCCGGTCGTCGGGGAACGGCGACATGCCCTCGCGGCCCTCGTGCACGAGCCGCCACAGCTCGTCCGGCCCGGTCACCCCGCCCGGCAGCCTGCACGCCATGCCCACTATCGCGATCGGCTCGTCGGGGTCGACGGCAACCGCCGTCGCGGCGGGGGCGCCCGACACCGAGTCGCCCAGCTCTTCGCGCAGGTGGCGGGCGAGCGCCACCGGCGTGGGGTAGTCGAAGACCAGCGTGGCGGGCAGCTTGACGCCCGTGGCCGCGCTGAGCCGGTTGCGCAGCTCGACGGCGGTCAGCGAGTCGAACCCGATGTCGCTGAACCCGCGCGTGCCCTGCGCCAGCTCCGGGCCGCTGAAGCCGAGGACACCGCCCGCCTCGGCCTGGACGATGGTCAGCAGGACGGCCTCCTGCTCGGCGGCGGGCAGCCCGGCGAGCCTGCGGACCAGGCCGCCCGCGTCCCCGGCGGCCGCGCGCGCCGTGCGGCGGCCCGCGCGGACCAGGCCGCGCAGCAGGTGCGGGACGCCCCCGCCCGAGGCCGCGTCGGCGCGCACCGCCCGCAGGTCGAGCTTGATCGGGACCAGCAGCGCCGGGGCCAGCGCCAGGCTGGTGTCGAGGATGTCCAGGCCCTCGGCCTGGGTCAGCGCCAGCACGCCGCCCCGGCTCATCCGCGCCTTGTCGACGTCGCTGAGCTGGGCGGTGAGGCCGGTGCTCTGCTCCCACAGGCCCCAGGCCAGCGACAGGCCGGGCAGCCCGGCCGCGCGGCGGGCGGCCACCAGGCCGTCGAGGAAGGCGTTGGCGGCGGCGTAGTTGCCCTGGCCCGCCGACCCCATGAGCGCGGCGGCGGAGGAGAACACCACGAACGCGTCCAGGTCGCGGTCGCGGGTCAGCTCGTCGAGGTGGCGCACCGCGTCGACCTTCGGCGCGAACACGCCCGCGAGCCGTTCGGGGGTCAGCGCGGCGATCACGCCGTCGTCGAGCACGCCCGCCAGGTGCACCACGCCGGTCACGGGGTGCGCGGACAGCAGGGCCGCCACCTGGTCGCGGTCGGACACGTCGCAGGCGGCCACGGCCACGTCCGCGCCCAGCCCGGTCAGCTCGGCGACCAGGTCCCGCGCGCCCTCGGCGTCCGGACCGCGCCTGCTGGCGAGCACCAGGCGGCGCACGCCGTGCGCGGTGACCAGGTGCCGGGCGACGACGGCGCCCAGCGACCCGGTGCCGCCGGTGACCAGCACCGTCCCTTCCGGACTAAACGTGACGGGCACGGCCTCGGCCTGGTCGGCGGCCCGGACGAGCCGGGGCACGGACAGGGTCGTCCCGCGCACCGCCACCTGCGGCTCACCGGAGGCCAGGACAGTGCCCAGGACCGACTGCACACCATCGGAGGCGGCGGGGTCGGTGTCGATCAGCACGACGCGGTCGGGGTACTCCGCCTGCGCGGCGCGCACCAGGCCCCACACGGCCGAGCCCGCCGGGTCGGTCACCACGCCGTCGCCCGCGGGCGTCGCGCCCCGGGTCACGACCACCAGCCGCGACTGCTCGTCACCGCCCCACGCCTGCAAGACCCCCAGCACCCGAGCGGTCAGCGCCAGCGGCTCGTCGCCGACAGCCTCCAGGACGGCCACGGCGGGCGGGGTGGCCACGTCGTCCGCCGTGGTCACCGCGACCCAGGACGGCGTGGGCTCCGCGCCGTGGGTGAGTTCGGTCCACTCCACGCCGAACAGCGAGTCCGCGTGGGCCGAGTCCGCCGCGACCTCCAACCGCTCGGCGGAGACCACCCGGGAGACCAGCGAGTCCATCGTCAGGACCAGGCCGCCGGACTCGTCGGCCGCCTGGAACGACAGCGCGTCCTGCCCGCACGGCGCGACCCGCACCCGCAGCGCCGAGGCGCCGACGGCGTGCAGCAGCAGCCCGTTCCAGGCGAAGGGCAGCACCTGCCGGTCGTCGTCGGGGTTGGCGAAGGCGTTGGTGTGCAGGGCGGCGTCCAGCAGCGCCGGGTGGATGCCGAACCGGCCCGCGTCCTCCCGGTGCTCCTCGGGCAGCGACACCTCGGCGAACACCTCGGCGCCGCGCCGCCACACCGCGCGCATCCCCTGGAAGGCGGGCCCGTAGGCGTAGCCGCGCTCGAGCAGGTCGGGGTAGAAGGTCTCGACCGGGACCGGCTCGGCCCCGGCGGGCGGCCAGGCGGCGAAGTCGAAGTCCTGGGTGCTCGACCGCGTCCCGGACTCGGCCAGCAGACCGGTGGCGTGCCGGGTCCAGCCGCCGTCGGGGTCGTCCTCGCGCAGCGAGTACACGTCGACGGCGCGGGACCCGGTCGCGCCCGGCCCGCCCACGGCGACCTGCACCCGCGTGCCGCCGTGGGCGGGCAGCACCAGCGGGGCCTCGATCACCAGCTCCTCGAGCACGCCGAAGCCGAACTCGTCGCCCGCGCGCACGGCGAGGTCGACGTAGACCGTGCCGGGCACGAGCACGACCCCGCCGATCGCGTGGTCGGCCAGCCAGGGGTGCGTGCGCAGCGACAGCCGCGAGGTGAACACCAGGCCGTCGGACTGCGGCAGCGGCACGACCGCGCCGAGCAGCGGGTGGTCGGCCCCGGCCAGGCCAAGCGACGCCGCGTCGGACGCCGCCCCGGCCAGGTCGATCCAGTAGTGCTGGTGGTCGAAGGCGTAGGTCGGCAGGTCCACCCGCGCGGACGCCGCCCCGGCGGGCAGCACGGCGGCCCAGTCGAGGGAGATCCCGCGCACGAACAGCTCCGCCATCGACGCCAGCAGCCGCCGCGGGCCCCCCTCGTCCCGGCGCAGCGACCCGACGACCACGACCTCGCGGTCAGCGCCATCCAGGACTTCGCTGATGGGCTGCACCAGGACGGGGTGGGCGCTCAGCTCGACGAAGACGCCGTGCCCCTGCTCGACCAGCTCGGCCACGGCCGGGCCGAAGCCCACCTGACCGCGCAGGTTCCGGTACCAGTAGCCGCCGTCGACCACTCCGGCGCCGGTGACCCAGCCGCCGGTCGCCGTCGAGTAGAACGGCACGGTCGGCGCCAGGGCCGCGACCCCGGCCAGCGACTCGGCGAGCGCGTCGCGGATGTCCTCGACGTGCCGGGTGTGCGAGGCGTAGTCCACCGGCACCCGCCGCACGCGGACACCCTGGTCGTCCAGCGCCTCAAGCACCTCGTCCAGCGCCTCGGCGTCACCCGCGACGACCACGGACGCCGGCCCGTTGACCGCGGCGACCTCGACCCGGCCCGCCCACGGCCGCACCCGCGCGGTCGCCTCATCGGCCGACAGCGCCACCGACGCCATCCCGCCGCGCCCGGACAGCCCGGCGGCGATGGCCTGGCTGCGCAACGCCACCACCCGCACCGCGTCGTCCAGCGACAGCGCGCCCGCCACGCACGCGGCGGCGATCTCACCCTGCGAGTGGCCCACCACCGCGTCCGGCACCACGCCGACCGACGACCACACCGCCGCCAGCCCCACCATCACCGCGAAGCTCGCGGGCTGCACGACGTCGACCCGCTTGAGCAGGTCGGGGTCGGCCGCACCGCGCAGCACGTCCACAAGGGACCAGTCGACCCACCGCCGCAACGCGGTCGCGCACTCGGCGACCCGCTCGGCGAACACCGGCGACGAGTCCAGCAGCTCCCGGCCCATGCCGACCCACTGCGAACCCTGCCCGGGGAACACCCACACGACCTTGCCCGGCGAGCCCGACCCGGTGACCAGGCCGGGGGCGTGCTCGCCCCGGGCCAGGGCGGTCAGCCCGGCCAGTGCCTCGGCGTCGGACCCGGCGACCACCACGGCCCGCTCGGCGAGCGTGGCCCGGCCCGTCACCAGCGCGCCCGCCACCGACGCCAGCGGCGCCCCGCCACCCTCCACGAACTCAGCCAGGCGCTTCGCCTGCTCGGCGAGGGAAGCGGTGGTCCCGGCCGACACGACCAGTGGCACCACACCGGCAGGCGCGGGGTCGGCGGCGGCCTGCTCCTCGGGTGCTTCCTCCAAGATCAGGTGCGCGTTGGTCCCGCTGGCGCCGAACGACGACACGCCCGCGCGGCGCGGCTGGCCGCCGGGCGCCCAGTCGCGGGCCTGGGTCAGCAGCTCGACCGCGCCGGAGGTCCAGTCCACCTGGGGGCTGGGGGCGTCCACGTGCAGGGTCGCCGGGAGCCTGCCGTGCCGCAGCGCCTGCACCATCTTGATCACACCGGCCACACCGGAGGCGGCCTGGGTGTGCCCGATGACGGACTTGACCGACCCCAGCCACAGCGGCCGCCCCGGGTCCCTGCCCTGGCCGTAGGTGGCCAGCAGCGCCTGGGCCTCGATCGGGTCGCCCAGGACGGTGCCGGTGCCGTGGCCGTCGACGGCGTCCACATCGGACGCGCTCAGCCCGGCGCCTGCGAGCGCGTTGCGGATCACCCGCTGCTGCGCGGGACCGTTGGGCGCGGTCAGGCCGTTGGAGGCGCCGTCCTGGTTCACCGCGCTGCCGCGGATCACCGCCAGCACCTGGTGCCCGCGCTCGCGCGCCACCGACAGCCTCTCCAGCAGCAGCACGCCGACGCCCTCGGCCCACCCGGAGCCATCGGCACCCGCGGCGTAGGACTTGCAGCGGCCGTCGAAGGCCAGCGCCCGCTGGCGCGCGAAGCCGACGAACCCGCCCGGGGTCGCCATGACCGTCGCGCCGCCCGCGAGCGCCATCGAGCACTCGCCGCGGCGCAGCGCCTGGGCGGCCAGGTGCAGTGCGACCAGCGAGGACGAGCACATGGTGTCGACGGTGACCGCGGGGCCCTCGAGGCCGAGGGTGTAGGCGACCCGACCGGAGGCGACGCCGCCCGCGGTGCCCAGGGCGCGCTCCAGGCTGAGGTAGCCCTCGAACCCGCTCAGGTCCGGCGCGTAGTCCTGGTGCACGACACCGGAGAACACGCCGACGTCGCTGCCCCGCACCGAGTGCGGGTCGATGCCCGCCCGCTCGAAGGTCTCCCAGGACACCTCCAGGAGCTGCCGCTGCTGGGGGTCCATCGCCAGCGCCTCACGGGGTGAGATGCCGAAGAAGCCCGCGTCGAACTCCGCCGCCCCGTGCAGGAAGGCGCCCTCCCGCACGTAGGTCGTGCCGGGGTTGTCCGGGTCGGGGTGGTAGAGGCCCTCGACGTCCCAGCCGCGGTCGGCGGGGAAGCCCGTGTAGACGTCCGCGCCCTCGGACACCACCCGCCACAGGTCCTCCGGGCCGCGGATACCGCCCGCGTACCGGCAGGCCATGGAGACGATCGCGATGGGCTCCGCGGCTGCCGCGGCCAGTGTGCTGTTCTCCTGCTGGAGGCGGGCGTTCTCCTTCAGCGAGGCACGCAGTGCCTGGACGACCTGCTCGTCTGGCGCCGACATAACCATCCTCCACGATTCGTTCACCATTGGTGTCAGCTCGTCTTGCCCAGGGCGCGTCGCACGAGATCGGCGACGTCGAGGCCGTCGATCAGGTCCGGGTCGGCCGCGGGCGGCGCCACCGCGCCCACCTCCGCGACGGGGTCGGTGTCCGCGTCGGCCAGGCCGAGCAGCGCGTCGAGCACCCCGGCCTCCTTGAAGCGGGCGAACGGCACCGACGCCAAGACCCGTCGCAGGTCGTCCTCGCGGCCGTCGAGGCCGTCGTCGACCTCGGCCAGCAGCTCCGCGCGCAGGTACCCGACCAGCGCCTCCGGCGTCGGGTAGTCGAAGATCAGCGTGGCGGGCAGGCGCAGCCCGGTGGCCGCGTGCAGGCTGTTGCGGAGGTTGACCGCGGCCAGCGAGTCGAAGCCGACCTCCTGGAACGCCTGGCGGGGGCCGATCCCATCGGCGCCGCCGTGGCCCAGGACCGTCGAGGCGTGCCCGCGGACCAGCCGGAGCAGGACGCGGTTCTGCTCGGCGTCGGACACCGACCGCAGCGAGCCCGCGAGGGAGGCGGCGGCGGCGCTGTCCTCGCCGTCGGGCTGCGCGGCCCGCAGCGCCTCCCGCGCCTCGGGCAGGTCGGCGAACAGCGGGCTGGGGCGCACGGAGGTGAAGGCGGGGATGAAGGCGGCCCAG
Organism: Actinokineospora pegani; assembly: GCF_009745975.1. Classification (GTDB taxonomy): domain Bacteria; phylum Actinomycetota; class Actinomycetes; order Mycobacteriales; family Pseudonocardiaceae; genus Actinokineospora; species Actinokineospora pegani. The sequence goes on from NZ_WHOL01000114.1 coordinate 6,463, forward strand.
TCCATGTCGGCGACGCTCACCGCCTTCTCGTTGGCCCGCACCGCCCGCACCATGGCGGTCACCGCCAGCGGCGGGGCCATCGGCAGCACGCCGCGGCGGCGGAGCTGGGCGAGGGCGGCGGCGTCCATGCCGACGCCGATCTGGTCCAGGGCGCCCCAGGCGATCGCCGTCGCCCGCAGGCCCCGGGCCCGGCGCCACTCGACCAGGGCGTCGAGGGCGGCGTTCGCCGCGCCGGACGGGCCCTGGCCGCCACCGCCCCAGACGCCCGCGATCGAGGAGAACACGACGAAGGCGTCCAGCGGGGTGTCCGCGAGCAGCTCGTCGAGCCACACCGCCGGGTCGACCTTGACCGCGAACACCTCGGCGAGGTCGGCCGGGGTGGTGTCGTCGACGGTGCTGGTCTGGGTGATGTCGGCGGCGTGCACCACGGCCGTGAGCGGCAGGCCCGGGTCCGCCACCAGCCGGGCGATCGCGTCCCGGTCGGCCCCGTCGCAGGACTCCACCACCGTGCTCAGGCCCAGCTCAGCCAGTTCCGTCCGCAGGTCCGCCACGTCCGCCCCGGACGCGGTGGTGACGACGAGCCGTTCGGCGCCCTCGGTCGCCAGCCAGACCGCGGCGTGCCTGCCGAGGCCGTCGGCGCCCCCGGTCACCAGGACCGTGCCCCGGGGCCGCCAGCGGTTGTCGCCGGTGGCCTCGGGCACGGGCTTGCGGACCAGCCGCCGGGTGTAGACGCCCGAGCGCCGCACCGCGAGCTGGTCCTCGCCCGTCGCGCCGGTCAGCACGCCGAGCAGGCGCTCGACCGCGCGCGGCTCGGTCGTCGCGGGCAGGTCGACCAGGCCGCCCCAGCGATCGAGGCGTTCGAGGGCGGCGGCGCGGCCGAGGCCCCACAGCGCGGCCTGGGCCGGGGCGGTCAGCGCGTCCTGGATGCCGGTGTTCACCGCGCCCCTGGTCAGGCACCACAGCGGCGGGGTCGCGGCGAGGTCGCCGAGCGCCTGGACGAGTGCGAGGGTCGAGGCCGTGAGCGCGGTCGGGTCGTCGGCCGCCCGCTGGTCCAGTGCCAGCAGGGACAGCACGCCGGTCACGTCGTGCTCGGCCAGCAGTCCGGACAGCCGCTCGGCGAGCCGGTCCCGGCCGCCGTCGCCCGCCCCGACCTCCAGCAGGACCACGTCGAGGCCCTGACCGGTCAGCTCCGCGAGCAGGGCGTCAGTCGCCCCGGGTCGCTCGGACGGCGCGACGACCAGCCACCGGCCGCCGGGCACGCCCGCGGCGTCGCGCTCGAGCGGGCGCCAGGTGACGTGGTAGCGCAGCTTCTCGGCCGTCGAGCGCTCGCGCCGCCTGCCCCGCCACTCGGCGAGCAGCGGGACGACCTCGGTCAGCGCGCCGCGCTGGTCGGTCTCCAGCAGCCCGGCCAGCGAGTCCAGGTCGGCCTGTTCGACGGCGGCCCAGAAGTCGGCGTCCGCGCCGTCTGGGGCGTCGGCGGTGTCGCTGTCGGCTTCGTGCAGCCAGAAGTGCTGGCGGTCGAAGGCGTAGGTCGGCAGGTCCACCCACCCGGTCGCGGCCTGCGGCAGCACGCCGGTCCAGTCGACCGCCACGCCGCGCGCGAACACCTCCGCCATCGACGTCAGCAGCCGCCGGGGCCCGCCGTCGTCGCGGCGCAGCGACCCGGCCACCACTGCGTCGGCGTCGGCGTCGATGGCGGCCTCGGTGACCGGCTGCACCAGCACGGGGTGCGCGCTGAGCTCCACGAACACGCCGTGGCCCTGAGCGAGCAGCGCGGCCAGGGCCGGCCCGAAGCGCACCTGCCCGCGCAGGTTGCGGTACCAGTAGTCGCCGTCCAGGACACCGGCGTCGTCGACCCACTCGCTGGTGACGGTCGAGTAGAAGGGCACCACCGGCGCGTGCGCGCTGATCCCGGCCAACGCCTTGTCCAACGTGCCGCGCAGGTCCTCGACGTGGCGGGTGTGCGAGGCGTAGTCCACGGCCACCCGCCGCACCCGGACACCCTCCCCGGCCAGCGATCCCAGGACCTCGTCCAGCGCGTGCGCGTCACCGGCCACCACGACCGATGAGGGGCTGTTGACAGCCGCGACCTCGACCCGGCCCGCCCACGGCGCCAACCGCGCGACCGCGTCGACCTCGCTCAGCGCCACCGACGCCATGCCACCGCGCCCGGACAACTCGGCGCCGATGGCCTGACTGCGCAACGCCACCACCCGCGCCGCGTCTTCAAGCGACAACGCGCCCGCGACACACGCCGCGGCGATCTCACCCTGCGAGTGCCCCACCACCGCGTCCGGCACGACGCCGACCGACGACCACACCGCCGCCAAGCCGACCATCATCGCGAAACAAGCGGGCTGCAACACCTCCACCCGGTCCAGCAGCTCGGGATCGGTCTCACCGCGCAGCACATCGATCAACGACCAGTCGACCCACCGCTCAAGCGCGACAGCGCACTCAGCGACCCGCTGCGCGAAGATCGGCGAGGCGTCCAGCAGCTCACGCCCCATCCCGACCCACTGCGAACCCTGCCCCGGGAACACCCACACGACCTTGCC
>NZ_WHOL01000115.1 GCF_009745975.1 Actinokineospora pegani
AAGGTCGGCGTGGCCGTGGCCGCGGTCGCGTCGGTTGCCGGGATGGTTCTCGCGGCGGCGCCCGCCACCGCCACCACCACCGCCTACCCCACCAGCACCTTCTCGATCGAGGTCGGAGCGAGCTACTACAAAGGCACGGTCACCTGGTACAACCGGTCGGTCGGCGTCGACGGGGCGTTCAAGGCCGTCGGGGAACGGCGGATCTACGCGCAGGCGTGGTCAGGCAGGACCTGGCTGGACTGGAACAGTTCCAGCACCTGGACCGACAGGTCCGGGCCCGCATCCCTTCCCCTCGACGCAGACGTCGAAGGCGGGTCCACCCGGGTTAACGTCTGGATGACCAGCGCAGATCCCTACGACGGCCTCGAATACTTCACCTGCTACCGCTACGACAGCGTCTGCTCCGGGCCCTATGTGGGAAAGCCCCCGGTGACGCCCCTCGACCCGGTGGACTGAGCCCCGTCACCGCGTAGCGGCACCGAATCCGCCAAGTAGGTCCGGACCTACTTGGCGGACCGCAGGTCAGCAGCATGGTCCTCCACCATCTTCACCTGGACCGGACAGCGGAGTCGGTGGTTGTGGCCAGGTCGGCTTGGGCCTCGGCGGTGTCCTCGTCGAGGCCTGCGAACAGCAGGAAGGACACGACCGTCCACTGTGCACCTTCGACGCCGGGTGGGCGGCGCGTGGCGGCCTGGGTGCTGCGGTCGGCTGGGGCGAGGACGGAGTGGGCGTCGGGACCCAGGCCGCGGACGGCCGGGGAGCCCGCCCAGGTTCGGAGGTGGGGGCATTGTGCCGCGGCGGCGCGGACGAACCTGTCGGCGGGCGCCGGACACCTCCGGGGTGCCGACCAGGACGCCCCGGCGCTGGGCCGGATCGGTCGCCCGCACCCGGGCCAGGCCACGGCCGCTGCCACCCCCGCGCCCGATCCCCTCTCCGAGGGGATCGACGTCAAGCGGGGACGGGGGCCCGCCAACACCAGACAGGCCCCCGTGCGCCGTTCGTCAGCCGCAGAGCGCGGCGTCGATGATCGTCTGCCGGGCCGCGCCCGCGCTGACCGTGTCCACGCCGACAGCGGAGACGTTGACGTTGAGCGCCACCGCCTTGTCGCCGCGGCCGACGGTGAAGGTGCTGTACCCGGCGACGTGGCCGGAGTGGCCCCAGGCGGTGCCGCAGGCGGTGTCGAACCGCTTGAGGCCCAGGCCGTAGTCGCCGATGCCCGGCAGCGGCTGGACGTCGCGCATGTCGGCCAGGCGGGCCGGGGAGAGCAGTTCGCCGGTCAGCAGGGCGGTGAGGAAGCGGGTCATGTCCTCGCCGGTGGACACCAGGGCGGCGGCCGCTCCCCAGATGGCGGGCTCGAAGCCGGTGTAGTCGGCCAGCGGGTAGCCGGCGTAGGCGATGTAGCCGCGCGCGAAGGGGGCGGGCAGGGCCTTCTGGCCCGCCTCGGCGTAGAAGCTCGAGCTCATGCCCGCGGGGGTGATGACCCGCTCGGTGACCTCGGTGCCGATCGACCGGCCGGTGACCTGCTCCACGATCATGCCGAGCAGCGTGTAGCCGGTGTTGGAGTACGCGCCGTCCGTGCCCGCCGCGAAGTCTGCGCCCTTGGGCGTCGCGGAGTCGATGAGCTGCTGCGGGCTGGGCGGCGAGATCTGCCAGACGGGGTTGAACAGCACCTGGGCGATCTGCAGGTAGTCGCCGCCGAGGTAGCCGAGGTAGTCGGGGACGCCGGAGCGGTGGGTCAGCAGGTGCCGCACGGTGATGGCGGCGGGGTCGACGCCGTCGCCGCTGAGCACCCCGGGCAGGTGCTGGGCCACGGTGTCGTCGAGGGTCAGCTCGCCCTCGTCGACGAGCTGCAGGACGACCGTGGCGACCGTCATCTTGGTCTGGCTGCCCACGCGGAACCGGGTGTCCTCGTCGAGGGCGGTGTCGCCGAACAGCGTGGTCCTGCCGCTGCCCGCGCCGACGACGGTGTCACCGTCGCGCACGGCCTGCGCCGCCCCCAGGGACCCCATCGCCAGGCGGTACTCCCCCAGCACGTCCGGGACCGGATCGGCGCCCGCGGGCGCCACGGCGAACCCGGCCACCGCCAGTCCGGCGAGTACGACGACCAGTAGACGGCGCATGCCACCCCCTCCTCCACGAACAACGATGTTCTCAACATAGCGGGCGCAGGCGGCGCGCATTCGACAGTGGACAGAACCTGCCAGCGGTGGCGGACGGGCAGGGCGCGCGGCGGTGATCCGCCCGCTCACGCCGGACTGGTCGGTTATTCCGGGGGTGCTCGGTTCTGTCGGCAACCTCACCCGTTGTGGTCGGCCGGGGGCCCGCGGTATCAGGATGGGGTCGTGACCGACGTGAAGGATCTCGACACCCCGTTCTCCCTCGGCCCGGTGCAGGTGCGCAACCGGTTCGCCATGGCGCCGATGACCCGGAAGCACTCGCCGGGGGGTGTGCCCGGGCCCGACGTGGTGGAGTACTACCGCAAGCGGGCGGCGGGCGGGGTGGGGCTGATCATCACCGAGGGCGTGTACATCCCCGACCCGGCGACCGGGCCGGACACCGACGTGCCGCGCCTGTACGACCTGGACCCGCTGGGCGGGTGGCGGGCCGTGGTGGACCGGGTGCACGCGGCCGGGGGCGTGATCATCCCGCAGCTCTGGCACCTCGGGTCGGCGCGCGGCAAGGCGCCCGAGTACAACCCCGACGTCGAGACCGTCAGCGCCTCCGGGGTGGCCACCAACGGCGAGCCGGTGGGCCGGGCGATGACCGAGGCCGACCTCGACGCCACCCGCGAGGCCTACGTGCGGGCCGCGCTGAGCGCGCGCCGGTCGGCCTTCGACGGGATCGAGCTGCACGGGGCGCACGGCTACCTGCTCGACGGCTTCCTCTGGGACCGCACCAACCAGCGCACCGACCTGTTCGGCGGCTCGCACAAGGAGCGCGCCGCCTACCCGGCCTCGGTCGTGGCGGCCGTGCGCGCGCAGGTCGGCCCGGACTTCCCGATCGTCTTCCGCTACTCGCAGTGGAAGGACGCCGACTTCGACGCCCGCATCGCCGAGAACCCCTCCGAGCTCGAGGCCGTCCTCTCGCCGCTGGTCGAGGCCGGGCTGACCGCCCTGCACCCGTCGGTGCGCCGGTACTGGGAGCCCGCCTTCCCCGACCTGCCCGGCGCGGACGGCGAGCTCAGCCTCGCGGGCTGGACCAAGCGCATCACCGGCCTCCCGGTCATCACCGTGGGCTCGGTGGGCCTGTCCGCCCCCTTCGTCAGCCGCACCCCCAGCCGCGAGCCCGCGGGCTTCGCCGGGGTCGACGCCCTGCTCGAGCAGTTCGGCGCGGGCGAGTGGGACATCGTGGCCCTGGGCCGCACCCTGCTGTCGGACCCGGACTGGGTCCGCAAGCTGCTGGACGGCCGCACGGACGAGATCGTGCCCTACGAGCGCAAGCACATGCGGGAACTGGTCTGAGCCCCCGGCGCCCTCAGCCCAGGACGAGCTTGGCCCAGACCTCGCGGTGGTCGGACAGGCCGCTGGGGACGACCTCGACGCCGCCGGGGGTGAACCTCCCCGCGAGGCCGAAGACGTAGTCGATCTTCCGGCCGCCGTCGCCGGTGGCCGTGCCGCCCCGGGTGCAGCAGCCGCTCGCCTCGTTGTGCCTGCCCGCGGCCCCCTGGCCGTAGGCGGGGCGGTACAGGGGGTTGAGCTGGGCGTCGCCGGGGGCGGCGTTGAAGTCGCCGCCGACGTAGGCCGCGTGCCCGGCGGTGGCGTAGCCCGCCATGATCCTGGCGACCTCGCGGATCTGGGCGCCCCGGGTGCCGTCGGCGTGGAAGTCGATGTGGGTCGAGCAGGCCAGGACGTCGGGACCGGAGAGCTTGGCGCAGACCATCCTGCGCGGCTCGTGGCCGCCCGGGTTGGGCAGCGGCCAGACCTTCTGCCAGGCCGACTCGCCGCGGTAGGCCAGGGCGATGCCGTAGTCGGAGCCGTCGTCGCACCGGTGGCGGGTGGGCACGTGCTCGACCGTCCACGCGGCGCCGAGGCGGGCGCGCAGCCGCTTGGCCTGGCCCGCGCAGACCTCCTGCGGGGTGGCGGCCTTGGGGTCGCGGTTGGCGATGGCGGCGGCGACCTCGTCGGCGACGGCGGGCCTGCCGTCGTTGCACTTGCCGCCGCACATGTTGAAGCTCAGGGTGAGCACGGTGGTCGCCCTCGGCTCCACCGCCCGCGCCTGCCCCGCCGGGACCACCACCGCGGCGGCGACGGCCGCCCCGAGCACCACACGACCCAACACCGAGCGCATCGGCCGCCCTTTCCTCCTGGTGAACGACGCGCTCAACCTAACCGCTGTCGGTGAACGAATCACCACTCCCGCGCGGCAACCACCCACGACCGGGCCGGCTAGAGTCCCCCCGTGATCATCCGACGCGAACGCCCCGGTGACGAGGCCGCCATCCACGCGGTCACCACCGCCGCCTTCGACCGCCCGGTCGAGGCGGACCTGATCGACCAGCTCCGCCTCGACCCCGGCTGGATCCCCGCCCTGTCCTTCGTGGCCACGGCGGGCACCAAGGTCATCGGCCACGTCGTCGCCACCCGCGGCGCCGTCGACGGCGTCCCCGCGCTGGGCCTCGGCCCGCTCAGCGTCCACCCCGACCACCAGCGCGCCCGGGTCGGCTCCGCCCTCGTGCGCACCCTCATCGGCGCCGCCAGCGCCTTGGACGAGCCACTCGTCGCCCTGCTCGGCGACCCCGAGTACTACCAGCGCTTCGGCTTCCGCCGCGGCGACGAGCTGGGCATCGCCCCGCCGGTCGCCGAGTGGCGGCCGCACTTCCAGGTCCACGCCCTCGCGGCGGAGGTACCCCGAGGGACCTTCACCTACGCGGAGCCCTTCACCCGGCTGTAGCCAGTCGCGCCCGGACCGGCCCCCGGATCGGGGAACCCGACTTTCCGCGCTTCCACGCCCGCTCGCGCGGCGGTTAGGGTCGCTGGTGTGACCGACAGCGCAGAGGTGTTGTGGCGGCCGAGTGCCGAGCAGGTGGCGGGGTCCCGGGTGGCCGACTTCCAGCGGTGGCTGGCCGCCGACCGCGGGCTGGAGTTCGACTCCTACCTGGCGTTGCAGCGGTGGAGCGGGCAGCACCCGGCCGAGTTCTGGGGCGCGTTGTGGGACTACTTCGGCCTCGACCGGGTCAGCGGCTACGAGGAGGTGCTGCCGCGCCGGGAGATGCCGGGGGCGCGGTGGTTCAGCGGGGCCCGGATCAACTTCGCCGAGCGGTGCCTGGCGCACCCGCGCGAGGACCGGCCCGCGGTCGTCAGCCTCGACGAGCGCGGCGAGCCGCTGGAGACCTCCTGGGCCGACCTGCGCCGCGAGGTGGCGGCGGTGGCCGGGCTGCTGCGCGCGCACGGCGTGGGTCCCGGCGACCACGTCGCGGCCTACCTGCCCAACGTCCGCGAGGCCGTGGTCGGCCTGCTGGCGACGGCGGCGGTCGGGGCGGTGTGGACGGCGTGCTCACCGGACTTCGGCACCGCCAGCGTGCTGGCCCGGTTCCGGCAGGTGGCGCCGGTAGTGCTGCTGGCGGGCGAGGGCTACGTCTACGGGGGCAAGGCGTTCGACCGGCGCCCGCACGCCGCCGAGCTGCTCGACGGGCTGCCCTCGGTGCGGCACCTGCTGGTCACCGGCGGCGACTGGCCCGCGCGCGACGGCCTGGCCGTGCACGCCTGGCCCGCGCCCTCGGACGAGGAGCTGGTGTTCGCCGACACCGCCTTCGACGACGCGCTGTGGGTGCTGTGGTCCTCGGGCACGACCGGCGTGCCGAAGGGCATCGTGCAGGGCCACGGCGGGATCGTGCTGGAGCTGCTCAAGTCGGTCGGGCTGTGCGCGGACATCGGCGCGGACGACCGGTTCGGCTTCGTCACCTCCACCTCCTGGATGGTGTGGAACTACCTGGTCGGCGGCCTGCTGCACGGGTCGACGATCGTGCTCTACGACGGCAGCCCCACCCACCCCGACGTCGACCAGGCCTGGCGGGTCGCGGAGCTGACCGGCACCACCGTGCTGGGGGTCGGCGCGGGCTACGTCGTGGCCGGGGAGAAGTCCGGCGCGCGACCCGGGTCCCGGTTCGACCTGAGCGGGCTGCGGTCGGTGCTGCAAACGGGCTCGACCATGCCCCCCGCGGCCTGGCGGTGGGTGTACAGCCACGTCGGCGACCACATCTGGCTCCAGTCGATCTGCGGCGGCACCGACGTGTGCTCGGCCCTGGCGGGCGGCGCGGCCGACCTGCCGGTCTACACCGGGCGCATCCCCGCCCCCGCGCTGGGCGTGGCCCTGGCCTCGTGGGGCCCGGACGGCCTGCCGCTGCTGGGCGAACAGGGCGAGCTGGTGGTGACCGAGCCGCTGCCGTCGATGCCCCTGCGCTTCGTCAACGACCCCGGCGGCGAGCGCTACCACGCCAGCTACTTCGACGTGTTCCCCGGCGTCTGGCGCCACGGCGACTGGGTGACCGTCCACGAGGACGCGTCGCTGGTGGTCGCGGGCCGCTCCGACTCGACGCTCAACCGCCAGGGCGTGCGCATGGGCTCCGCCGACATCTACGCCGTGGTGGAACGCTTCCCGGAGATCGCCGACAGCCTGGTCATCGGCGCGGAACTGGCCGACGGCGGCTACGCCATGCCCCTGTTCGTGGTCCTGTCCGAGGGCGCCGCGCTCGACGACGGCCTGGTGGCCGGGATCAAGGCCGCCATCCGCTCGGAGCTGTCCCCCCGGCACGTCCCCGACGACGTGGTGGCGGTCCCCGCCGTCCCACGCACGCTCACCGGCAAGAAGCTCGAGGTCCCGGTCAAACGCATCCTGCAGGGCGACGCGCCGGAGAAGGTCAGCTCGCCGGGGGCGGTCACGAACGCGGAGGTGCTGCCCTGGTTCGCCGAGTACGGGTCGCGGTTGGGCGCCGCCGGACAGGGGTGATCACCCGCGCAGCGCGAGCCAGACGCGGTCTCTCGTCAGCGGTAGCTCGGTGAAGCGGACCCCGGTGGCCGAGCGCACAGCGTTGGCGAGCGCGGGGGCCACCGGGTTGAACGGGCTCTCGCTCATCGACTTGGCGCCCAACGGGCCCAACGGGTCGCTGGTCGGCGCGAAGTGGACCTCGGTGCGGGGGACGTCGGCGAAGGTGGGGATGTGGTAGGCGCGCAGGGCGGGTGTGGTGACCCGGCCGTCACTGTCCACTTGGACCAGCTCGGACAGAGCGGCCCCCAAGCCCTGCGCGACGCCACCCTCGATCTGGCCGACGCACTGCATGGGGTTCATCACGACCCCCGCGTCAGCGGCGTGGACGCTGCGCAAGACGCGGATCTCACCGGTGTCGGGGTCGACGGCGACGCGGAACCAGTGGACGTTGAAGGCGACTGAACGCGGTGTGCCGTCGAAGTGCCCGGTTGTCCTCAGAGGACCCAGTGCGGTCAGGGGGACCACTGAGCCGTCCAGTTCGACGCCGTCGACGACCAACCGGCCCCCTCCGGCGCGGGTGAGCAGTTCGGCCGCCATCGCCTCCGCCGCGCGCAGGACCGCACGGCCCGCGATCACCACACCGGTGGACCCGAACGCGCCGGTGTCGTGCGGGACCAGATCGGTGTCGGACTGCCGGACCACCACCCGGTCCGCCACAGTCCCCAACGCCGACGCGACAAGGGCGCGGTGCACCGTGGTCGAGCCGTTGCCGAATTCCGCCGTGCCCACCGACAGCTCGAACACCCCGTCGGCCCGCAGGTCCAGGCGGGCGTCGGCGAAGTGGCCGCGCGGCGGGGTGGTGGCGATCATCGCCACGGCGGCGCCGTCGCCGACCAGGAACCCCTCGGGCACCTCCCCCACCGCCTCGGCCCGCGCGGCGCGCACGACCTCCAAGCAGTGGTCCAGGCCGTAGCCGCTGACGACCAGGTCCTCCTCCGGCCCCGCAGCGGTGACCAGTGGCTCGCCGTCGCGGACCATGTTGCGCTCGCGCAGGACCAGCGGGTCCATGCCCAACTTCGCCGCCAACTCGTCCAACGCGGACTCCACAGCGAAGATCACCTGCCCCAGGCCGTACCCCCGGAACGCCCCGGAGGGCACGTTGTTGGTGTACACCGCCACCCCGTCAGCGCGCTTGTTCGGGCAGCGGTAGACAGCCATCGACTCACCACAGGAGTGGAACAGCACGCCGGGCCCGTGATTGCCGTAGGCGCCGGTGTCGGTGACAACATCCACGCTCAACGCGGTCAGGGTGCCATCGATAGCGGCGCCCACCTCGACCTCGACGGTGAACGGGTGGCGGGTGGTGGTCGCGGTGAACTGCTCGGACCGGGTCAGCTCCAGCCGGACCGGCTCGCGCAGCCGCAGCGCGGCGAGCACGACGACGTCCTCCACCAGCATCTCCTGCTTGCCACCGAACCCGCCGCCGACCCGGCCCGCGACCACCCGCACCCCAGCGGGATCGAGGTCGAACAGCGAGCACAGCGCGCGCTTGGTCAGGAACGGGGTCTGCGTGCTCGACCGCACGACCAGCCGCCCGTCGTCGTCGAAGAACGCCAGCGCCCCGTGGGTCTCGAGGCTGACGTGCTGCACCCGGCCGGTGCGGAACACGCCCGTGGCGGTGGCGGCGGCCTCGGCCAGCCCGGCGGCGACGTCACCGACCTCCTGGTGCAGCTCGGCGCACACGTTGTCGGCGGGGTCCTTGTCGTGCAGGACCGGCGCGCCGGGGGCGAGCGCCGCCTCGGGGGTCAGCACCGCGGGCAGCGGTTCGTAGGCGACCTCGACCAGGCGGGCGCCCGCCTCCGCGGCGGCCTCGGTCTCGGCGACCACGGCGGCCACGCGCTGCCCGACGTGCCGCACGACGTCGTCGAACACCCGGGTGTCGGCGGGGTCGTCGGCGACGATCTCGTGCTGGGCCGAGGAGTACAGCCGGTCCGGGGCGTCCTCGTGCGCGAGCACCAGCCGGACCCCGGGCACGGCCAGCGCGGCGGTCGGGTCGACGGCGGTCACGCGCGCGTGCGCGTGCGGAGAGCGGACGAGGGCGATGTGCAGCAGCCCGGGGACCTCGACGTCGAAGGTGTAGCGGGCGGCGCCGGTGACGACCTCGCGCGCGGCGGGGGCGGCGAGGTTGCGGCCGATGGCCCGCCCCGCGGCGGGTTCCTCGACATGGCCGACCCCGGCGACGGCGTCGGCGATGGCCCGGTAGCCGGTGCAGCGGCACAGGTTGCCCTTGAGCGCGCGCGGCAGGTCGGCGCGCTGCGCGTCGTCGAGCGCGGCGGTGGTCATGAGGAACCCGGCGGTGCAGAAGCCGCACTGGAACCCCTGCGCGTCCAGGAAGCGTCGCTGGACCTCGTGCAGCTCACCGTCACGCGCGAGGCCCTCGACGGTGGTGACCGACCGACCGTCGACGCGCACGGCCGGGTAGAGGCAGCTATGCACGGGCACGCCGTCGACGTGGACGGTGCACGCGCCGCAGTCCCCGGCGTCGCACCCCTTCTTGACGCCGAAGCAGCCCTCGCCGCGCAGGTAGGTGCGCAGGCACTGGCCGGGGCGCGGCTCGCGGTCGTGGGCGGCGCCGTTGATGTGGACCTCGAAGCTCACCGCGGCTCCCCCAACTCCGCGCGGGCCTGCTCGGCCAGTCGCAGCGTCATGTGCCGCCGCCACGCGGGCAGGCCGTGCACGTCGTCGAACCAGGTCTCGACCGCGTCCTCGATCGCCGCCGCGAGCTGCCCCGGGCCGGGGACGCCGGGGAAGCGAAGCCGGACCGGCCGGGGCGTGGCGGCGGTGATGGTGAGGGCGAACTCGTCGCCGAGGGTCGCGATGACCAGCGCGGCCGAGCGGCCGTGCGGGTGCAGCGACGCCCGGCGGAACGCGCTCCGGCGGTGCTGCGCGGCGGCGGGGAACGTGACGGACCGGAGCAGCTCGCCCTCGGCGAGCACGGTCTGCCCCGGACCGGTGACGAGGTCGGCGGTGGCGACGGTGCGCGAAGTCCCGTCGGGGGCCAGCAGCAGGCACCCGCCGTCGAGCGCGGTGGCCAGCGCGATCACCGGCCCGGCGGGCAGACCCAGGCACAGGTTGCCGCCGACGGTGGCGGTGTTCCAGACCTTGAAGGAGGCCAGGAACGCCCGGCAGCACTGCTCCACCAGTGGCGCGATCGGCAGCGCGCTGCCCGTGGCGAACCCGGACAGCTCGGCGATCGTGCAGGTCGCGGCCAGGGTGAGCCCCTCGGGGCCGGTCACGACCGGGTCCCAGCCGAAGCGGGTCAGGTCGACGAGCCTGCGCACCCCGGGGTGCGGCTCGGAGAACAGGTGGGTGCCGCCGCCGAGCCAGGCGTCGCCTGGCTCCCACTGCCCGGCCAGGCGCGGGTCGCGCACCTGGAGCACGGTGTTCAGGTCCATACCGACACGCTGCCACGTCGCGGCGGCGCGCGGGCGCCACGGCCACGCGATCGTGACGCGTGGCCGCGCCGCACGGGGTGGCCGGGGTGGGGCGGATGTGCTACGCGGCAAGCGGTCCACAATGCGAGGGTACCTCGGATGGCGGTACTAGATGATCTTGGTAAAGCCCTGCTGCCACCTCGACCGGGCCCGGTCACCCCCTCATCCCCTCTGCCACTCCCGGGGTGTTCGATGAGCAAGGCTGTCACCTCCGGCACCTGGCCCGCCACCAGCGTCACCCCGCCGAACCTGTCGGACCTGAACACCGACCGCGTCACCGGGGGCGAACTCGGCCAACAGCACCGAAATCGTGCCGTCTTCGCGGTGTCCGGCAAGCCCGACCCGGTGATCAACCACGTCCGGTTCAAGGGCGAGGTCAAGGGCAGCCAGGCCGACGAGTACGTCGAGATCGTCAACCGCGGCACCGCCCCGGCCGACATCTCCGGCTGGAGGCTCGGCGCCGACGACCGGGCCAGGACTTCGTCTTCCCCGCGGGCACCGTGCTGGCCCCCGGGCAGCGCATCCGCGTCCATACCAACGAGCCGCACCCCGAGTGGGGCGGCTTCACTACGGCATCAAGCGCCCCATCTGGAACGACAAGGGCGACAACGCCGTGCTGAGCGACACCTCGGGCGACGCGGTGTCCACCTTCGGCTACGGCGACAAGGCCGCCAAGCCCTGCCCCCCGGTCGCGGGGGCCGCTCGCGGGCCCCCGCGGCAGGTCTACTGTGCGGCGGATGCGCGTCGTCATCGCGGGCGGCCACAGCGCCGTCGGCAGGCACCTGGCGGCCAGGTTGACCAGCCAGGGCCACACCGTGTTCGCCCTGGTCCCCACCGGCCACCACCACGCCGCCGTCCGGCCCACCGGCGCCCACCCCGTCACCCTCGACCCCGGCGGCCGCGCCCTCGCCGAGACGCTCCCGCACGCCGACGCGGTCGTCTACACCGCGGGCACGACCCGCGGCCCGGGCAACCGCCCCGGCGAGCTGACCTACGCCGCCGCCCTGGACTCCATCGGCGTGCGCCGCTACCTCGTGCTCACCACCAACCCGGCCGCGCACAGCGACTCGGACACCCCCGAGCGCACCAGCTACCTGGCCGCGCGGGCCACCACCGAGGAGGCCATCACCGCCCACGACCTGGACTGGACCTTCGTGCACGCCGCACCCCTCGCCGACACCCCGCCGACCGGGCTGGTGTCACTGTCCCCGTCACCCGCGCGCATCCCGCGCGCGGACGTGGCGGCGGTGCTGGCGGCCCTGATCCCGGCCGCGTGGTCGCACCGGGCGTCGGTGGACCTGGGGCCCGGGGAGACCCCCATCGCCGAGGCCGTCAGCCGCGGACGCCGCTGATCGCGGAGCCGGTGGACGGCGACACGGTCCGACGGGCGTCCCCTCGCTTGGCTGTGTGATAAATCCCCTGGCCACCAAGGCGACCGCACGGGCACGCTCTGCGCGTGGCCGTACTGGGGAAGACCGCGCGGGCGACCGGGCTGAGCCTGACCGCGTGGGTGCTGTTCGCGAGTTCCGGGCCGCTGGCCAAGGCGGTGATGGCGGCGGGCTGGTCACCGGCCGAGGTGACCGCCGTGCGCGTCGCGCTCGCCGCGGCGCTGCTCGCGCCGGTGATCGCCGTGCTGCGGCCGTGGGCGCTGCGGTTCGGCCGCGGGGACCTGTGGCTGCTGCTCGGCTACGGCCTGCTGGGCGTGGCCGGGGTGCAGTTGTTCTTCTTCGTCGCCGTGGCCCGGGTCCCGGTGGGGGTGGCGATGGTCTTGGTCAACCTCGCGCCCGCGCTGGTCGCCCTGTGGGTGCGGGTGGTGCGCGGCACGCGGCTGCGCGGGCGGGTGTGGCTGGGCATCGCGCTCGCGCTCGCCGGTCTGGCCCTGGTCGCGGAACTGGGGCAGGGGGCGCGCCTCGACCTGCTCGGCGTCGCGGCCGGGCTGGTCGCGGCGGTGTGCGCGGCGGGGTTCTTCCTGCTCGGCGAGCACGGCGCCAGCAGGCACGACCCCCTGGGGCTGACGACAGCCGCGCTGGCACTGGGGGCGGTGGTGGTGCTGGCGATCAGTCCTCCGTGGACGCTGCCCGCCGACCTGCTCGGCGCCCCCACCCCGCTCGGCGTGCCGGTGTGGCTGCTGCTGGTGGTGCTGGCGGTCGTGGGCACCGTGCTGCCCTACGTGGCCTGCCTGGTGTCGCTGCGCGACATCCCCTCGGCCGCGGCCAGCGTGCTGGCGCTGGTGGAGCCGCTGGTCGCCGCTGTGCTGGCCTGGTTGCTGCTCGGGCAGGCGCTGGGGCCCGCGCAACTGGCGGGCGCGGTGATCTTGCTGGTGGGGGCGGTGCTGGTCCAGGTGTCCGGACCCGCGGTCGCGGTGTCCCCGGCCGGATGAGGCGTGCGCTGTCCTGGGGCGGCTCTGGATCTCCGCTGGGGTCACGATCGCGTCATGGTGGCGCCACGATGGTGGGAGTGATCACCCGGGCGGGCAGGGGGCGGGGCGTGGGGCTCGGAACCGTCGTGCACCGAGGGTGGCCCGCACTGCCTGCGGGGTACTCATTCGGCGGGTTTGCGCCCGGGGCCGCATAAAGATCGGGATCGGTGTCAATCCTGTCGTCGTCAGCAAGAACGCTTGAGTGGTAGGAGAATTCCATGCGTTTCGTGAAGACGGTTCTCGTCGCCGCCGCGGTAGCCGCCGTGTCGCTGGTCGGGCTCACCGCGGGCACCGCCGCGGCAACCACCGCCGAGACGACCGCGGCGTCCTCCGCCGAGAGCCCCAGGTTCTTCTGCCTGCCGTACATGACCTGCGACAACGACGAGAACGACGTCTTCGGCGACGAGGACGACGACTGACGCACGACCACCTGGGCCGGCCGCGCACCGTCGCGGCCGGCTCAGTGCTGTGCGGGGCTCAGGCCGTCTCGGACATCGTGAGGTGGAGCCTGCCCGCCAGGTCCGCCCGGTTGCGGACGTTGAGCTTGCGGTAGACGCGGGTCAGGTGCTGCTCGACGGTGCTGACCGTGATGAACAGCTTGCGGCCGATCTCGCGGTTGGTGTGGCCCGCGGCGGCCAGTTGGGCGACCGGGCGCTCGGCGGGGCTCAGGGTGGCGGCCCCGTCGGTGTCGGACAACGCGGTGAGGCGGGCCGGGGGGCGGGTGCGCTGCCAGAACTGCTCGGCGGTGGACAGTCGCGCGACCCGCATCGCCTGGTCGGCGAGGGTGCGGGCCTCGAGGTGGTGGCCCAGGGAGTGGTTGGCGTTGCTCAGGTCCGCCAGGACGGTGGCCAGCTCGAGGCGCTCCTCGTCGGCCTGCAACAGGTCGGCGGCCTCCTCCAGCAGGGGGCCGCGGGCCTCGGGGTCGGCGCAGGCGGCGAGGATGCGCAGGGAGATGCCGCGGGTGCGGGTGCCCTCGACGCCGGGGCGGTGGAGCTGCTCCTCGGCGAGGGCGCGGGCGCGGTCGGCGCGGCCCAGCCGGAGCAGGGCCTCGGCGGCGCCGCTGCGCCACGGGACCAGGGCGGGCAGGTCGATGCGCCAGGCGGTCATCAGCCTGCCGCAGTTCTCGAAGTCGGCCAGGGCGGCGTGCGGGCGGTCGACGGCCATGCTGTGGCAGCCGCGCGCGTAGAGGTACTGCAGGCCGTAGCGGGTCTCGAACAGCTCCTTGGGCACCGGGCGGCGCAGCTCGCGCTCGGCCTCGTCGTGGCGGACCAGCATGGTCAGCGCGAGCACGAGGGCGGAGAGCGGGCCGCCGGCGAACACGCCCCAGTCCTGAGTGGGCATCAGGTCGAGCGCGGCCCTGGCGTGCGTCACGGCGGCGGGCAGGTCGGTCTTGCGCAGGGCGATCTCGGCCCGGATGCCCGACAGCAGCGCCTGCCAGGTGGTGGCCCGGCGGTCGGTGGCCTCGGCGAGCAGCCGGTCGCACCAGGTCTGCGCGTCGTCGAGGCTGCCCGCGCACAGCAGCACCTCCAGCGCCGAGCACAGCGCCTCGATGTTGGTGTCGTCCATGCGCTGGCTCTGCAGCACCCGCTCGGCGCTGTCGACGATGCCCTGGCTGGGGCCGGTGCTGAGCATGGCCGCGAGCGCGTCGACGGCCTCCACCGAGCTGGCGGCGATGGAGACCCCGTCGGCGGCGCCGACCTCGACGCGGTCCTCGCCCTCGCCGCGGCGGGACAGCAGCGCCGGGCAGCAGTGCCGCAGCCAGCGGCGGGTGAAGCGCAGCTCCTCGCTGCCGCCGGGCACGCTCTCGGCCCACCAGGCCAGCGTCTCCTCGGCCTGGTCGATGCGCCCGTCCCAGAGCAGGTAGCGCACGAGCATGCCCGCGTCCCGGTCGCCGAGGCGGCCGCGGCGCAGCGCCACCCGCAGCGGGCGCATGTAGCGCACGGCGGCCGAGGGGTTGTTGCGCCACTCGATGCGGGCCAGCAGCGCCATCACCGCGGCCCGGCCCGGCTCGTCCTGGCAGGCGAACAGGGCCAGCTCCAGGCAGTCGGCGGCCTGCTCGATCTCGTCGGCGGCCAGCGCCTCGTCGGCCACGTCGCGCAGCAGCTCCACCATCCACGGCTCGGGGGCCTGCCCCGAGGTGGTCAACTGGGCGGCGACCGCGCGCGGCGGAGCGCCCTCGGCGTGCAGCAGGCAGGCGGCGCGCAGGTGCAGGCCCGCACGCCCCTCGGGGGACAGGGTGTCCAGTGTGGACATGGCGGCGGACGGGTGCCGGAAGCCGCCGTCGCTGACCAGACCGGTGTCGGTGAGCGCGCCGATGGCCTGTCCCACGGTCTGGGCGGGCAGCGACAGCAGGCGGGCGAGGCGGGCCGGGTCGGCGGGGCCGCCGAGCACGGCCAGGCCGGTGGCGGTCTCGACGGTCCGCGCGTCCATGCGCAGCAGGGCGGAGGAGACGGCGTGGCGGTAGGACTCGGCGACGACCAGGCCGTCGGGCCCGGGGGCCGCGGCGTGACCGTCCTCGACCAGGGCGGCCAGCAGCAGGGGGTTGCCGCCGGTGGCGGCCAGGGCGGCGGGGGCCAGCTCGGGCCCGACGACGGCGGCGGCCTCGTCCTCGGACAGCAGGCGCAGCTTGGCGCGGTGGCAGCCGGGCCTGCGGAACAGCTCCGCGTGGAACACCGACAGCGACGGCGGGGTGGGGGTCAGCTCGGTGAGCAGGACGAGCATCCGGCGCGAGCGCATCCGGCGCTGCAGGTAGAGCAGCGCCTGCAGGGAGGCGGGGTCGGCGTGCTGCAGGTCGTCGACGGCCAGCACGACCAGGCGGTGGCGGGTCAGCTCCAGGACCGCCGAGCACAGCCCCTGCACCAGGTCGGCCACCGGCGGGCGGGCGTGCGGGCGCCCGGAGCCGGGCAGCTCGCCGAGCAGCGCGCCCACCGCCGCGTCGGCCTCCTCCGGTAACAGCGCGCTGCGCAACAACTGCTCGAGCACGCCGACCTCGACGTCGCGCTCGTCGGCCGCCGCGGTCGCGGTCAGCACCAGCGCGTCGTCCACGCGGTCCACACAGGCCTGCAACAGCGCGGTCTTGCCGCTGCCGACCGGTCCGCTGACCAGGTGCGTGTTGCCCCGGCCGCAGCGGGAGTCGGCCAGCAGCGCGTCGAACCGCGCCAACTCCGGGCCGCGTCCGTGCAGCCGTCCACTGGAAATCCAGTCCACAAATGCCCCCAATTCACCGCTCATCGGCCTGCGCGACGGCGAACAGCAAGAATGCCTCTGCGTTTGGCCGCGTGACCGCGGCCACCGACCGGGAGCAGTTCCCGGATCGGGTCTCACCTCTCAGTCGGAAACGTACCAACACGCCGGGAAGGATGTCACCCCTGCCTCAGTAGGGGGTGCCGCGAACCAGCCCCACCGTCCCGTCAGGACGTTACAGCACGTAGGGGCTGGTGACCCGGGGCTTCCCCGCAGGTGGACACGCCCTGACCGGGGGTGTCGCGCCACCGTTGGCGGGCTGTCGAGACCTCGTGACCACCCCAATAGGGGTGCCCCTGATATTCATGTTTCGTTAACGGGCAACGTCCTTTAACAAGATTCTCCCGACGCCTACTAAAGGCTGTTTTCACCGTACAGAACACTGGCGCCCCGCCCCCATAAGCGATGCGGGGACGGGGCGCCAGCCGATGGCCGGAAGTTGCCTTTACAACAGACCGAACTTCTTGCGGGCGGGCTTGTCGTGGCCGCGGCTGAGCAGCCAGCCCCCGACGATGGCCGCCACGGCGAGCGCGGCGAGCGCGGCGAGGACGGCCGGGCGCTGCCCCTGCGGCAGGTACAGGGCCAGGAACCAGGCCCGCACGGTGGCGCCGTTGGCCGACAGGACCGAGGCCACCCCGACCTGGGCGACCAGCGTGACGAAACCGACGAGGTAGAGCGCCCACACCAGCGACGCCTTCACCAGCGGCATCGGCCGCTGCGGCGCGGCGGCGGCCGGGGCGCGCCCGCCCGCGGCCCACCCGGTGAAGTCGATCGTGGACTGCGGCCCGCTGCGCATCCTGGCGAACAGCTCCGGGCCCTGGTCGGCGAGGCGGCGGTGGGCGAGCGCGCCGCCCAGGACCAGGCTGAGCACACCGGTGGCCAAGCCGACCGGGACACCCGCCCACTGCAGCGCCGGGCTGTCCAGCAGCATCCCGACCAGCGGGAACACCGCGGCGGGCAGCACGGTGAGCAGGCTCAGCGGCAGCATCGCCCAGGCCACGAGCCCGGTGGAGCCGTCACCGCCCGCGGCCGAGCGGGCCCGCTTCTTCGGGTCGGCCATCGGCACCAGCGCGAACACCGACACCAGCACGATCGCGCCCGCGCCGCCGCCGAGCGCGGCGGGCAGCAGCGCCCACGCCCACGGCGCGGCCCAGTCGGCCCCGCTCAGCGGCAGGCCGACGGCGGTGAGCACGACCGACAGCGGGGCCACCAGCAGCAGCCAGGCGAGCTGGCGGCCGCGCACGTCGGCGCGCTCGGTGCCGGGGGCCAGGACGGTCAGCCACAGCG
Organism: Actinokineospora pegani; assembly: GCF_009745975.1. Taxonomy (GTDB): domain Bacteria; phylum Actinomycetota; class Actinomycetes; order Mycobacteriales; family Pseudonocardiaceae; genus Actinokineospora; species Actinokineospora pegani. The sequence goes on from NZ_WHOL01000115.1 coordinate 17,368, forward strand.
CGGTGCCGTCGTTGCTGTAGAGCTGCGCGGACCCGGTGGTGGCCAGCAGCGCGACGATGACGCCGGTCGCGGCCAGGTAGGTGGTGTCGCCGACGAGCAGCGGCACCAGGGTCACCGACAGGCCGAAGAAGATCGCGTAGGACAGCAGCAGCGCCCGGTTGAGGTCGCGGACGGTGGTGCGCAGCTCCTTGGCGACCACCGCGCCGACCGGGCTCGCGGGCAGCAGCCGCAGCGGTCCCGAGCGGACACCCGCGCGCCCGCCGCCCCTGGCCGAGGCCGGGCGGACGGTGACCACGCGGGTGGTGCGCCGCACGATCAGCCGCGACCAGGTGAGCAGCAGCAGCGCGAACAGCACCACCAGCCCGGCGAGCGCCGCCCCGACGACCAGCCAGTCGCCGCGGGCGGCGGCGTCGACCGCGAGCAGCCCCCAGCCCGAGGGCAGCACGCGCAGCGCGGTCGACACGGCGGGGTCGAAGCCGTCGACCCGCGACACCAGCGGCAGCAGCAGCCAGGACTGGGCGACGACGCCGCCGAGCAGCGCCCACGGGATCGCCGAGACCACCGCGCGCGCCGTCGAGGTGATGGCCGCGCCGACCAGGTCGACCACGACCTTGGAGAACACCACCACCACGAGCAGTTGCAGCAGCATCGCCAGCACGGCCACGGTCACCGCGACCGACCCGGACCCCACCGCGTAGACCACCCCGGCGGCGAACGCGACCAGCGTGACCACCGGCCCGACCCCGACGAACGAGGCGGCCAGCAGCCCGGTGGCCAGCGTGCGCGGCGGGATCGGCAGCGCGGCGAAGCTCTCCGGGGCCAGCGCGCCACCGGACCCGCCGAGGAACACCGGCCCGACCGCCCAGCCCAGCGCCCACAGCAGGAACAGCAGCGCCAGCAGGTCGCCGGTGGCCGCGCCCAGGTCGAGCAGGGCGAGCCAGACGCCCAGGCCCGCGAACGCGAGGCCGAACACCGCGCCGAGCCCGAGGGTGACCGCCTGCATCCCGGTGAGCGTGTTGCGCAGCAGGGACACCCGCATCCGGATCAGGACGCCAACCACGACAACCCTTCCCCACCGGTGCGCTGACCGCCCGCGACCTGCACGAAGCGGTGCTCCAGGCCCTCGGGGCCCGCGACATCGGCGAGCGTGCCCGCCGCGGCGACCTTGCCCCTGGCGATGATCGCGACGTGCGTGCACAGGTGCTCGACCAGCACCATCACGTGGCTGGAGAACACCACGGAGCCGCCGCCCGCGACGAACGAGTCCAGGATGGCGCGGATGGTGGCCGCGGAGACCGGGTCGACGGCCTCGAACGGCTCGTCGAGCACCAGCAGCCGGGGCCCGTGCAGCAGCGCGGCGGCCAGGCCGATCTTCTTGCGCATGCCGGTGGAGTAGTCCACGACCAGGGTGCTCTCCGCGCCTTCGAGGTCCAGGACGGCCAGCAGCTCCTGGGCCCGGCTGGCGGTGGTGGCCTCGTCGAGGCCGCGCAGCAGGCCGAGGTAGGTCAGGAACTCGCGGCCGGTGAGCCGCTCGGGCATGGCCAGCCCGTCGGGCAGCAGGCCGACCAAACCCTTGGCGTGCAACGGGTCCGACCACACGTCGGCGCCGAAGACGCGGGAGCTGCCGCCGTCGGGGCGCAGCAGCCCGACGGCCATGAGGATGGAGGTGGTCTTGCCCGCGCCGTTGGGACCGACCAGGCCGTAGAAGGAGCCCGCGGGGACGGTGAGGTCGACGTCGTCGACCGCCCGCTTGCCCCCGAAGACCTTCACCAGTCCGCTGAGCTCGAGGGCGGGTGTCGCCGCCGCGGTCACTTCCGACCCGCCTGGGGGTCACGCATCGTCGAGGTTCCTTCCGTCCAGCGCGGCAGGCCGCGAGCCGGGACGGGGTGCGACGAGACGAGCACGCGCTCCCCGATCGGCGGCTCCATCAAGTGGTCAGAACCCTAGCCGACGGCGGTGCGACCGCTACGGCGCGTGGGCCGAATAGGGGGTGGCGCGACGGCGTAGGGGGGTGCTGCCGCGATACTCCGCGCATGCGGCTGAGCCCTCGCAGGTTGAACAGGAGCACCCTCCACCGGCAGATGCTCTTGTCCCGGGAGCGCCACACAGCACCAGAGGCGGTGCGCCGACTGGTGGCGTTGCAGTCGCAGCAAGCGGGGTCCCCCTATTTGGCCCTGTGGAACCGGCTGGACGGCCTCAGCCCCGTCGACGTGGACGCGGCCTACCGCGACCGGTCGCTGGTGAAGGCGAGCCTCATTCGCGGAACGCTGCACACCGTCCACCCCGACGACTACGCCACCACCCGCTCCGCGCTGCACCCGTCGTCGCGCCCGCGCCTCGGTGACGACCGCTTCGCCGCGCCGCTCGACGAGGCCGACGCGCTGGCCACCGCCCTGGCCGCGCGGGCGGCGACGGCCAGCACCGGGGCGGAGCTGGACGCCTGGCTGGCCGAGCGGGGGTGGCCGGGCACGTGGTGGGGCATGCGCTGGTACGCCCCGCTGTGGCACGCCCCGACCGACGCGCCGTGGTCGTTCGCGGACCGGCCGCGCTTCGTGGCCGCTCCCCCGTCGCCGACGACGGACGAGGCGGCCGCCGCGGGGCTGGCCGAGCTGAGCCGCCGGTACCTGGCCGCGTTCGGGCCCGCGACGGTGGCCGACATCGCCCAGTTCCTCGGCGTGCGGCGCGGCCGGGTGCGGGCGGTGCTGGGGTCGCTGGAGCTGGTCGAGTTCGCCGCGGAGTCGGGTCCGCCGCTGCTGGACGTGCCGGACGGGCCGCTGCCGGACGAGGACACGCCCGCGCCGCCGCGGCTGCTGCCGATGTGGGACAACGTGCTGCTCGGCCACCAGGACCGCACGCGCGTGGTCCCGGCCGGATACCGCAGACACCTGACCCGGGTCAACGGGGACTTCCTGCCCGCGTTGCTGGTCGACGGGCAGGTGGCGGGCGTGTGGCGGCAGGTGGCCGGCGGGGTCGAGGCCACCGCGTTCGCCCCGCTGCCCGCGCACGCGTGGGAGGGGCTGGCGGAGGAGGCCGCGTCGTTGCTGGCGTTCGTGGGCGAGCGGCCGGACCCGGTGCCGCGCCGACACTTCCGGTGGTGGGACGACCTGCCCGCGGCGGAGGTGCGCGTGCTGGGCTGACGCGTCCGTCCACATGCCATCGGCAACCGTGCGCGGGTCGTCGGCGGGTCTCGATACAGTGGCCCGGTGATCACTGAGGACGAGCAGGCGGCACGGTCGGAGCGGGCACTGCGGGCGGCGGTGGCCGCCGCGGGCGACCTGGGGCTCGACGCGGGCCAGGCGACGATCGTCTACGACGTGTTCTCGGTGGTCGTCGACCTCGCGCCCGCGCCGGTGGTGGCCAGGGTGCCGGTGGTGACCCCGCCGGGGTCGGGGCCCGAGCAGCGGGAGCGCTTCCAGCGCACCGAGCTGGCGGTGGCGGCGTGGCTGCACGGGCGCGGGGAGCCCACGGTGCTGCCGAGCCCGCTGGTGCCCGCCGAGCCGGTGACCCGCGACGGGTTCGCCATGACGTTCTGGCAGCGCATCGACGACACCCTGCCCACCGACTACGACGTCGTCGGCCGGATGCCCGACGTGGCGCGCCTGCACGCCGTCCTGCGCGACTACCCGGGCGAGCTGCGCTTCTTCCCCGGCGTCGAGGGCTACATGGAAGCGTCGTTCGACAGCGTCGACGGCCGGGAGGACCTGCTGCCCGCCGCCGACCTGGCCCGCGCCAGGGCGGAGTGGGCCGCGCTGTCGCCGCTGCTGGCCAGCGAGGACGCGTTCGGCGAGGCCTTCCCCGGCGTGACGGTCCAGCCGACCCACGGCGACGCCCCGTTCTTCAACATCATCGAGACCGTCGACACCACCTACTACTCCGATTTCGAGCACGTGGGCGTGGCGCCGGTGGAGTGGGACCTGGCGCACACCGGGGCGGAGGCGCTCGCCGCCTACGCCGCCGCCGCCGGGCCGTTGGGGCTGCGGCCGGTGGAGCCGGTGGTGCTCGCCGCCATGGAGCGGGTGCGGGATCTGCAGATGGTGGCGTGTTTGGCGATGGCACCCGCGTTGCCGTTGTTGGTTGACGGGCTCGCGGGGCAGGTCGATGCGTGGCGGGTTTCGGAGCCTTGGCGTCTTTGAGGTGTACTGGGGCCTGCCTGTGGCTGGGTGGGGCCTGTCCCGTGGGGCCGCGGGGTGTGTGACTCCACGAGGCCCAGGGATACCGGCTTGTTGGGTGGGAGGGTCACAGCGCGGTGGGGGGTGTGCAGTTCTCCCTGATCCATTGCTCGACCATCATCGCTGTTGTTCGGGCGTGTTGTTCGAGCATCTCGAAGTGGTTGCCGGGGGCGTCCAGGGCGGTGTGGGGGAAGGGCCACGTGGATTGCCAGGGGGTGCCGGGGGCGACGGGGGCCATGGGTTGCGAGGCGCGGAGGAGGAGGGTGGGGGTTTGCGCGTCCTCCGGGTGCCAGCCGTAGAGGAGGACTCGGAGGTAGCCCGCCATGGCGGTGAGGCGGGTGTCGTCGATGGGGACGTAGGTGTTCTGGCGGGCGAAGGTGCCGTCGGAGAGTTCTGATTCCCAGGGGGAGAGCTGCGCCATCGTCTCCGGGGTGTAGACGTCGCCCAGGACCAGGCCTGCGGCGGGGGTTCCGTTGGCCTTGAGGTGCATGGCGAGGATGTGGGCCAGCACGCCGCCGCCGGAGTGGCCGAAGAGGACGAAGGGGCGGTCCGCGGCGATCTCGGTCACCAGGGCTGCTTGCAGTTCCAGGGCGGCGGCGGGGGTGGCGGGGAGGGGTTCGCCCGTGGTGTAGCCGATCTGGGGGTAGGCGTGGATCTCGCGGGTGCCGCGCAGGGCCGCGGCGAAGCGGGCGAACTCGTGGGGGCCGCAGATGGGGGCCCAGCCGCTGGCGCAGATGAGGACGGGGGTGTCGGCGCCCTCGGTGAGGCGGACGGGGGTTGGGCGTTCGGTCAGCTCTGTCAGGTCCTTGAAGGACGGGCGCAGTTCGGAGACCTCGGCTAGCAGTTTGAGGGCTTGGTCGGCGCGGCCGTCTCGGACGGCGTCCTGGTAGACGTCGCACAGGAAGGTCTGGCCTGCCGTCGTGCCCGTGGCGGCCTCGGTGAGTTCGCCGCCCAGCAGTCCCGTGATGTGGGTGGCGAGCAGGGCGGGGGTGCGGTGGTCGAACAACACGGTGGCGGGCAGGTCGAGACCGGTGCCTGCCGAGAGCCTGCGGCGCAGCTCGACGATGGTGAGCGAGTCGAAGCCCAGCTCGAGGAACTGGCGGCCCGCGGGGACGTCCTCGGTGTCGGAGTAGCCCAGGACGGCCGCGGCGTGCGTGCGGACGAGGTCTTGCAGGGCCGCCGCGCGCTCGACGGGGTCCAGCGGGGCCAGGCGGTCGCGCAGCACGGCCGCGGCGTCGGCGTTGGTCTCCTCGACCGGGGGCGGCGCCGGGACCAGGTCGGCGAGCAGGCTGCCCGCGCCGCTGACGTCGGTGAAGTCGGCGACGCACAGCCACGGGTCGTCGTGGTCGAGGGCTTGGCGCAGCGCGGTGAACAGGCGCTCGGGGGTCAGCGCGGCGGTCCACGCCCCGGGCAGCAGGCACAGCGCGTGCCGTCCGGCGGCGCGGCGGGCGGCGGCCAGGGCGCCGAGCAGGTGCGCGTGGGGCTCGTGGTCCCACATCGACCGCACGCCCGACATCAGCACCAGGTCGGGGCCCTCGACCAGTGCCGCGAGCCGTTCCGCCAGCTCCGGGTCCTCCAGGTGCAGCACCAGCGACGGCGAGTGCTCGGCCAGCACGGCGGCGAGGTCCCCGGCGGCGGTCACGGCGTCGAGGTCGGGCAGCGACGCCTCGTGCAGCACCAGGGTGGTCGCGCCGTGGTCGAGGACCAGGCGCAGCAGGGCGGTGGCCTCTTCGGTGACCGAGCCGGTGACGAGCACGGTCCCGCTCGGCCGCCAGGTCCTGGCGGGCGGGGTGGCGCCGACGGGGGCGGGCAGCAGCCGGGCGGCGAGCACCCCGGAGGAGCGGATGACCAGCCGGTCCTCGGCGGCGGCCGAGGCGAGCACGCCCACCAGCCTGGCCAGCACCGGGCCGTCGAGGGTGTCGGGCAGGTCGATCGCGCCGCCGCCGCTCACCGAGAGCCGGGGGGCCAGGGCGCGCAGCCGGACCTGGTCGAGTCGGCTGGGCGGTTCGCCGGGGGCGGCGGTGGCGGCGTGCCGGGTCAGCACCCACACCGGGACGCCCAGGTCGAGCACCTCGGCGGCGGGGGCCTCGTCGGTGACGACACCGTCGACCGGGCCGTCGAGCGCGGTCACGACGGTGGCGCCGTGCGCGGCGAGGGCGCCCGCGACCGCGTCGCAGGAGCGCACCAGCCAGGTGCCGCGCAGCACGGGGGTGATGTCGACGGCGATGGGCACCCAGCCGAGGCGGTGGCGCAGGCCGTCGACGGCGGCGTCCTCGCGGTGGCCGCGGTGCCAGGCCGCCAGGGCGGGCAGCACCGCGTCCAGCGACGCGCCGAGCGGGCCGTCCGCCTCGACGCCGAGCAGGTCGGCGACCGCGCCGAGGTCGTGGCTGTCGACGCTGTGCCACAGCCGCGCCTCGGCCGGGGACGGGCCGCCTCCACCCTCGACCCCGCCCGCGACCGGGGCCGCGCCGGGCTCCAGCCAGTAGCGGGCCTTCTGGAAGGCGTAGGTGGGCAGGTCGACCAGGCGGGCGCCGGTGTCGGCGAACGCGGCGGACCAGTCGACGGCCACCCCGCACACGTGCGCCTCGGCGAGCGAGGTCAGCACCCGGCGGGCGCCGCCGTCGTCGCGGCGCAGGGTGCCCAGGACGGTGGTGGCCCCGCCGTCGGCCCCGGCCGACTCGGTGATCGCCGCGCCCAGCACCGGGTGCGGGCTGATTTCGATGAACACGCTGTGCCCCTGGGCGCGCAGCGCGCGCAGGGCGTCGTGGAAGCGGACCTCCTGGCGCATCTCGCGGTACCAGTACTCGGCGTCGAGCGCCGCGCCGTCGACCGCGTCGCCGTCCACAGTGGAGAAGAAGGGGACCTCGGCGGCGGTCGGGGTGATCCCGGCCAGCCCCGCGAGCAGGTCGTCGCGGATCTCGGCGACCATCCAGGAGTGCCCGGCGATCCGCGCGCCCGGCACGACCCTGGCCCACACGCCCTCGGCGGTGAGCGCTGCGACGAGGTCCTCGGTGGCGGCCAGCTCGCCGGTGACCACGCAGGACGCCGGGCTGTTGACCGCGCCGACCTCGACCTTGCCCGCGTGCGGGGCCAGCCAGGCGCGCAGCTCGTCGGCGGGCAGGCCGACGGCGGCGAGCGCGCCCCGGCCGTCGAGGCGGGTGGACTGCAGGCGGCTGCGCACGGCGATGACGGTCATGGCGTCGGCCAGCGACAGCGCGCCCGCCAAGTGCGCGGCGGCGACCTCGCCCTGGGAGTGGCCGACGACGGCCCCGGGCCGCACCCCGTGCGCCCCCCACACCCTGGCCAGGCCGATCATCACCGCGCACAGCGCGGGCTGGGCGACGTCGGCGCGGTCGAACCCGGGCGCGCCCGCGGCCCCGCGCAGCACCTCGACCAGCGACCAGTCGACGTGCGGGGCGAGCGCGGCGGCGCACTCGGCGATGACCGAGGCGAACACCGGCGACGAGTCGAGCAGGTCCAGGGCCATGCCCGGCCAGTCCGAGCCCTGCCCGGGGAAGACGAACACCGGCTCGACGGCGCGGGCGGGAACGCCCGCGGTGTCCTCGACGACGTGCGCGGCGGGCTCGCCGTCGACCAGCGCCGCCAGGCCGCGCAACTGCGTCTCCACGTCCTCGCCGAGCACGACCGCGCGGTGCTCGAACCGGGACCGGGTGGCCGCGGTGGACCGGCCGAGGTCGAGCAGCGTGTGCTCGGGGTGGGCCAGCACGTGCGCGCGCAGCTTGGCGGCCTGGGCGCGCAGGGCGGCGCGGGAGCGGCCGGACAGCAGCCACGGCACGGTGTCGGGCTTGCGGGTGGCGGCCTCGGGCTCGGGCGGGGCGGTGAGGTGCTGCTCGACGATGACGTGGGCGTTGGTGCCGGAGATGCCGAACGCCGACACGCCCGCGCGCCGGGGCCGGTCGACCTCGGGCCAGGGCCGGGCCTCGGTCAGCAGCCGCACCGACCCGGCCGACCAGTCCACTTCGGACGACGGGGCGTCGACGTGCAGGGTCTTGGGCAGCACGCCGTGCCGGATGGCCTGCACCATCTTGATCACGCCCGCGACGCCCGCGGCGGCCTGGCTGTGGCCGAGGTTGGACTTGGCCGAGCCGAGCCACAGCGGCTGCTCGGCGGTGTGCTCGCGGCCGTAGCTGGCCACCAGCGCCTGCGCCTCGATCGGGTCGCCCAGCGTCGTGCCGGTGCCGTGCGCCTCGACGGCGTCGACCTGGTCGGCGGAGAGCCCGGCGGCGGCCAGCGCCTGCCGGATGACCCGCTGCTGGGCGGGGCCGTTGGGGGCGGTCAGGCCGTTGGACGCGCCGTCCTGGTTGACCGCGGAGCCGCGGATCACCGCCAGCACCTCGTGGCCGTTGCGCTCGGCGTCGGAGAGCCGTTCGAGCACGACCATGCCCGCGCCCTCGGAGAACCCGGTGCCGTCGGCGGATTCGGCGAACGCGCGGCAGCGCCCGTCCGGCGAGAGCGCCTTCTGCGCGGACAGGCCGAAGAAGCTGGCCATCGTCGCCGACACGGTCACCCCGCCCGCCAGCGCGAGCGTGCACTCCCCCGCCCGCACGGCCTGCGCGGCCAGGTGCAGCGCGACCAGCGACGACGAGCACGCGGTGTCGATGGAGACCGCCGGGCCCTCCAGGCCCAGGGCGTAGGAGACGCGGCCGGACAGGACGCTGGCGTTGTTGCCGGTGGCCATCGCCTCGGCGGCCTGCGGGGAGACCGCGAGCAGGGCGCCGTAGTCCTGGGCGTTGGTGCCCGCGAAGACGCCGGTGCGGGTGCCGCGCAGCGAGTGCGGGTCGATCCTGGCGCGCTCCAGCGCCTCCCAGGCGACCTCCAGGACGAGCCGCTGCTGCGGGTCCATCGCCAGCGCCTCGCGCGGGGAGATGCCGAAGAACCCGGGGTCGAACTCGTCGGCGTCGTGCAGGAACCCGCCCTCGCGCAGGTAGATCTTGCCCGGCTTGCCCGGCTCGGGGTCGTAGGCGGCCTCGACGTCCCAGCCGCGGTTGACCGGGAAGCCGGTGATCGCGTCGGCGCCGTCGGCGACCAGCCGCCACAGGTCCTCCGGCGTGCGGACGTCGCCGGGGTAGCGGCAGGCCATGCCGACGATGGCGACCGGCTCGGTGTCGCGGGCCTGGGCGGCGCGCAGCTTGTCGCGGGTGTCGTGCAGCTCGGCGATGACCCGCTTGAGGTAGTCGCGGAGCTTGTCCTCGTTGGCCATGTGGGTCTCCTCTTAAGACAAGCCCAGATCGCGGTCGACGAGGTCGAACAGCTCGTCGTCGGTCACGTCCTCGAGCGCGCTGGTGCGGTCGGTCGGGGTGGCGGCGCCGGGGAAGTTCTGGCCGCCGAGCTGGTGGAGCAGGGTCTGCAAGCGCAGGGTGGCGCGCACCCGGGTGGTGTCGTCCTCGGCGAGGCCGAGCAGCGAGGCGGTCAGCGGCTCCAGCGCGTCCAGCGCCGCGGCCAGGCCCGCGTCGGCGTCGTCGACCAGCTCGGCGAGCAGGAACTCGGCGAGCGCGGTCGGGGTCGGGTGGTCGAACACCAGCGACGCCGAGAGCGTGAGCCCGGTCGCGGCGGTGAGGCCGTTGCGCAGCTCGACGGCGGTCAGCGAGTCGAAGCCCAGCTCCTTGAACGCCTGGGTGGGCTCGACCGCCTCCGGGCCGGGGTGGCCCAGGACGGCGGCGGTGTGCGCGCGGACGATGCCCAGGACCGTGCGCTGCCGGTCGCCCGCCGGGGCGGCGCGCAGCTTCTCGCGCAGGTCGTCGGCGGCGTCGGTCGGCTCCGGCTCGGCGGTGGCGAACACGTCGGCCAGCAGGGCGTTGGGGCGCATGGCGGTCAGGCCGGTGCCCAGCAGCGACCAGTCCACGTCGGCGACGGCGACCGCCCGGTCCCGGCGGCCGACGGCGGCGGCCAGGGCGGTGACGGCGAGGTCGGGGTCCATGGCGGTCAGGCCGCGGCGGCGCAGGGCCGCGTCGGTCTCGTCGGTGAGCATGCCGCCCCCGGCCCACGGGCCCCAGGCCAGCGCGGTGCCCGCCTTCCCGGCGGCGCGGCGGGCGTGCACGAGGGCGTCGAGGTAGGCGTTCGCGGCGGCGTACCCGGCCTGCCCGCCGCTACCCCACACCCCGGCGATGGAGGAGAAGACCACGAAGGCGTCCAGCTCCGCGCCGTCCCTGGTCAGCTCGTCGAGGTTGCGGGCCCCGGCGACCTTGCCGCCCAGGGTGGCGGCCAGGTCGTCCCCGTCGAGGGTGGCGAGCGGGCCGTCGACGGCGACCCCGGCCGCGTGCACGACGGCGGTGAGGTCGTCGACGCGGTCGAGCACGGCCTTGAGCGCGTCGCGGTCGGCGGCGTCGCAGGCCACGACCTCGGCGCCCAACTCCTCGGCCAGGGCGGCGGCGCCGGGGGTGTCGGGGCCGCGGCGGCTGGTGAGCACGACGCGCGCCCCGTGGCCGACCGCCCAGCGGGCGACGCGCGCGCCCAGACCGCCGGTCCCGCCGGTGATCAGGACGGTGCCGCGCGGGGTCCAGTCCTCGCCCGGTCCGGCCGGGGCGGGCCCGAGCCGGGCGGCGAAGACGCCCGAGGGGCGGATGGCGACCTGGTCCTCGGCGCCGGCCAGGACGGCGGCGAAGCGCTCCCGGGCGCGGCTGTCCCACTCCCCCGACACGTCGACGAGCCCGCCCCAGTCCGCGGGGTGCTCCAGCGCGGCGACGCGGCCGAGCCCCCAGGCGGCCGCCTGCTCGGGGCTGGTGACCGGTTCGGTCCCGGCTGGGACGGCACCGCTGGTGACGGCCCAGAGCGGCCCGGAGTCCGCCGCGAGCAGGGCCGCGGCGCCGAGCAGGGCCTCGGTCAGGTCGTCGTGCGCGGCGAGCAGGGAGACCACGCCGTCGGTGCCTGCCAGGGCCAGGTCGGCGCCGGGGGTCCAGGCGTGGACCTCGACATCGGCGCCCGCGAGGATGAGCGCCTCGGCGCAGCCGCGCGCGGTCGGGTGCTCGGGGTCGGGGGCGACCAGGGCCCAGCGGCCGTCGAGGCGGGCGGCGGGCAGGTCGGTGACCGGCCGCCAGCGGGTCTCGTACCGCCAGGAGTCCGTCGTGGAGCGCCCGAGCCGCTTGCGCAGCGCGGGGACGACGGCGGTGAGGGTGTCCTCGGGGACGTCGAGGTCGGTGGCCAGGGTGGCCAGGTCGTTGTCGCGGACGGCCTTCCAGAACGCGTCGTCGACCGGGTCGGCGCCCGGGGCGGCGGCGGGCGGCTCGATCCAGAACCGCTGGCGCTGGAACGGGTAGGTGGGCAGGTCGACGCGGCGGACCTCCAGCCCGGCGAACACCGCCGCCCAGTCGACGTCGGCGCCCTGGGCGTGCAGCGTCGCCAGGGCGGTGAGCGCGGTGGCGACCTCGGGCCGGTCGCGGCGCAGCGCGGGCACGCAGGCCTGGCCGCTCTCGCCGAGCACCGGGGTCAGGGCGGCGTCGGGGCCCAGCTCGACCCAGCGGGCCGCGCCCCGCTCGCGCAGGGCGGCCACCCCGTCGGCGAACCGGACGGTCCCGCGCACGTGCCGCACCCAGTACTCCGGGTCGGTGACGTCCCCGGCCATGACCGGGATCGTCGGCTCGTGGAACTCCGCCGAGGTGACGACGGCGCGGAACTCGTCCAGCATCGGGTCCATCAGCCCGGAGTGGAACGCGTGGGACACGCTGAGCCGCTTGGTCTTGCCGAATCCGGCGGCGAGGGCCAGGACCTCCGACTCGACGCCGGAGACCACCACGGCCTCCGGCCCGTTCACCGCCGCGATCGACACCCCGGGGGTCAGCTCGATCTCACCCTCGGCGGCCTTGATCGCGACCATCGCCCCGCCCTCGGGCAGGGCGCCCATCAGACGACCACGCGCCTCCACGACCTTGCACGCGTCCGCCAGCGACCACACACCAGCCAAGTGCGCGGCGGCCAACTCGCCGATCGAGTGCCCGATCAGGACATCGGGCTTGACCCCCCACGACTCGAACAGCCGGAACAACGCCACCTCGAACGCGAACAGCCCGGCCTGGGCCACCTCGGTCCGGTGCACGTCCTCCGTGGCGATCCGCTCCCGGACGCCGTCGAAGTGCGACAGCGCCTCGTCGAAGGCGGCGGCGAAGACGGGGAAGCGGGCGGCGAGCTCGCGGCCCATCCCGACCCGCTGCGAGCCCTGGCCGGAGAAGACGAACGCGGTGCGGCCCTCGATCGCGCGCCCGGTGACGACGCCCGTGTCGGTCCCGTCCGCCAGCGCGGTGAGGCCCCGGCGGAACTCGATGCCGTCGCGGCCCAGGACGGCGGCGCGGTGCGGGTGCGCGGCCCGGGTGGAGACCAGCGACCAGGCGACGTCGACCGGGTCCGCGCCCTCGTCGACCAGGCGCAGCAGGGCGGCGGCCTGCTCGCGCAGGGCGCGCGGGGTCTTGCCGGAGAGCACCCAGGGCAGCGGCTCCGGTTCGCGGACGAGCGCGGCCGGGGCGGGCTGGGGCTCGGCCTGCTCCAGGATGACGTGGGCGTTGGTGCCGGAGATGCCGAAGGAGGACACACCGGCGCGGCGCGGGCGGTCGACGGCGGGCCAGTCGCGGCGCTCGGTCAGCAGCTCGACCGCGCCGGCCGACCAGTCCACAGTGGATGACGGCTGGCCGACGTGCAGCGTCTTGGGCAGCACGCCGTGCCGCAGGGCGAGCACCATCTTGATGACCCCGGCGACACCCGCGGCGGCCTGGGTGTGGCCGATGTTGGACTTGATCGCGCCCAGCCACAGCGGCTCGGACCGGTCCTGGCCGTAGGTGGCCAGCAGCGCCTGGGCCTCGATCGGGTCGCCCAGCGACGTCCCGGTGCCGTGCGCCTCCACAGCGTCCACATCGGACGTGGTGAGGCCGGCGTCGGCGAGGGCCTGGCGGATGACGCGCTGCTGCGCGGGGCCGTTGGGGGCGGTGAGGCCGTTGGAGGCGCCGTCCTGGTTGACGGCCGAGCCCGCGAGCACGGCCAGGACCGGGTGGCCGTTGCGCCGGGCGTCGGAGAGGCGTTCGAGGACGAGCACGCCCGCGCCCTCGCCCCAGCCGGTGCCGTCGGCGCCCTCGGCGAAGGCCTTGCAGCGGCCGTCCGCGCCGAGGCCGTTCTGCTGGGAGAAGCCGACGAAGATGCCAGGCGTGGCCATGACGGTGGCGCCGCCGGTCAGCGCCAGCGAGCACTCCCCCGACCGCAGCGCCTGCGCGGCCAGGTGCAGGGCGACCAGGGAGGCCGAGCACGCGGTGTCGACGGAGACGGCCGGGCCCTCCAGGCCCAGGGCGTAGGAGACGCGGCCGGACAGGACGCTGGCGGCGGTGGAGGTGATCAGGTAGCCCTCGGCGTCCTGCGGGGCGGCGGCGACCAGCGAGCCGTAGTCCATGTAGTTGGTGCCGGTGTAGACGCCGGTCCGGGTGCCGCGCAGCGCCGACGGGTCGATGCCCGCGCGCTCCACCGCCTCCCAGGACAGCTCCAGCAGCAGCCGCTGCTGCGGGTCCATGGCCAGCGCCTCGCGCGGGGAGATGCCGAAGAACGCGGCGTCGAACTTGTCGGCGTCGTCGAGGAAGCCGCCGACCGGGGCGAAGTCCGGATCGGCAGGCACGGCCCAGCCCCGGTCGTCGGGGAAGCCGCGCACGACGTCGCGGCCGTCGACGAGCAGGTCCCACAGGCGCTCGGGGGTGTCCGCGCCGGGGAAGCGGCAGGACATGGCGACGACGGCGATCGGGTCCTCGGTGTCGCGGGTGGTGGTCTCGACGGCGCGGTCCTGCGCGCCGATCAGGAACGCGGCCAGCTCCGCGGCGGTCGGGTAGTCGAAGACGACGGTGGCGGGCAGCGGACGGCCCAGCGCGGTGGCGAGCCGGTTGCGCAGCTCCACGGCGGTCAGCGAGTCGAACCCCAGGTCCCGGAAGGGCTTGCCCGCCGAGATGGCGGCGGCGTCGCTGTGCCCGAGGACGGCGGCGGCCTGCGCGCGGACCAGGTCCACGGCGGTGGCGGGGTCGAGGGTCGACGCGGTGGACTTCACCGTCGCGGCGGGGCGGTGCCCGGCGAGGCCCGCGAGCAGCGGCGGCAGCGCGTCGGCGGCGCGCAGGGCGGCCAGGTCGAGGGCGAGCGGGAGGACGTGCGCCGCGCCCACTGTCCCGATGGCGCTATCGAGCAGACGGGTGGCGGCGGTGGCGGTGAGGCCGCGCATCCCGCCGCGGGCCATGCGGGCGCGGTCGGTGGCGGTGAGGCCGCCGGTCATGGCGCTGTCGTCGGCCCACAGGCCCCAGGCGAGGCTGGTCGCGGCGCGGCCGCGGGCGCGCAGGTGGGCGGCGAGGCCGTCGAGGTAGGCGTTGGCGGCGGCGTAGTTGGCCTGGCCCGCCGCGCCGAGGGTGGCCGCGGCGGAGGAGAAGAACAGGAAGGCGGCCTCGCCCGCGAGGTCGACGAGGTGGCGCGCGGCGTCGGTCTTGACGGCCATGACCGCCCGCAGCCGCTGCGGGGTCAGGGCGGTGACCAGGCCGTCGTCGACGACCCCGGCGGCGTGCACGACCACGCGGACGTCCCGGTCGCCGATGGCGGCGGCGAGCGAGTCGCGGTCGGCCACGTCGCAGGCGGCGACCTCGACCGACGCCCCGGCCCCGGTCAGCTCGGCGACCAGGTCGGCCGCGCCGGGCGAGTCCGGTCCGGAGCGGCCGAGCAGCAGCAGGTCGCGGGCCCCGCGGGCGACGGCGTGCCGGGCGACCACGGCGCCCGCCATGCCCAGGCCACCGGTGATCAGGACCGTGCCGTCCCAGGTCGTTCCGGTGCCGGGCGTGCCGCGGACCAGGGTGGGGACGAGGACCTGCCCGTCGCGCACGACCTGGCGGGGGTGCGCGAGGTCGAGCGGCGCCGGGGTGCCGTCGGTGTCGACCAGGACGATCCGGCCGGGGTTCTCGGCCTGCGCGGCGGCGACCAGGCCGCACACCGACGCCTGCGCGACGCCGTCGACCCGGTCGCCGTCGAGGGCGGCGACGGCGTCGCGGGTGCGGATGACGAGGACGGGCGCGTCCGGGGCGTGCTCCTGGATGCGGGCGAGGGCGGCGGTGGCGGCGTCGACCGGGTCGGTGGCGGCGGGGACGTCCCAGACGGTGTGCGGGGCGTCGGTCGCGGTGGCGGGGACGGGCTTCCAGCGCAGGGTGTGGTTGTCGCCGGGGTCCTGGGCGGCGGGCAGGTCGGGGGTGCCGTGGCGGACGCCCTGGACGTGGGCGACGGGGGCGCCCTCGTCGTCGGTGAGCCAGAACTGCGTGCCGTCGGTGCGGACGTGGACGCGGGTCGCGCCGGTGGCGTGGATGGTCACCCCGGTCCAGTCGAGCGGGGTGGCCCCCACCGCCGCTTCCAGGAGGGCGGGGTGCAGGGCGAACGCCCCGTCCAGCCCCGCGGGCAGCACGACCTCCACAGCCTCGCCGACGGGCGACCAGACGGGGGTGTCGGCGGTGAGCGAGCCCTCGGCGTGCCGGGTCCAGGCGGTCTCGCCGTCGGGTCGCGAGTGGACGGTGACGGTCGCGCCCTCGACGACGACCTGGACGGCCGCGCCGGACTCGGGGAGCACGAGCGGGGTGGTCAGGGTCAGGGTCGCCAGCGTGGGCAGGCCGACGTGGTCGCCCGCGTGGATGGCGAGTTCGACGAGCGCGGCGGTGGGCACCATCGGCTCGAACCAGTCCGCGCGGGACAGGCGGCCGGTCAGGACGACGCCGCTGCCGGAGACCGGGGTGAGGACCGCGCCGAGCAGCGGGTGCGTGCCCGGGGTCAGGCCCCAGTCCGACGGGTCGCCGGAGCCGCCGGTGGCGCGCAGCCAGAAGCGGTCGCGCTGGAACGGGTAGGTGGGCAGGTCGACGACCCGGCCGCCCGCCAGCCACGCCGACCAGTCGACGCCGACGCCGTGGCAGAACGCCTCGCCCAGCGACAGCGCGACCCGGTCCAGGCCGCCCTGGTCGCGGCGCAGCGTGCCGACCGCGCGCCCGGCCATCCCCGGCGCCAGCACCGGGTGCGGGCTGACCTCGACGAACACCGCCTGCGGCCAGGCGGCGACGGCGTCGTCGAACAGGACGGTCTGGCGCAGGCTGCGGTACCAGTAGGCCGCGTCCATCGTCGTGGTGTCGAGGACGGCTCCGGTCACCGTGGACACCAGCGGCACCCGGCCCGCGACCGGCGAGACCGGGGCGAGCACCCGCAGCAGGTCGGCTTCGAGCGCCTCGACCTGCGCGGAGTGCGACGCGTAGTCCACCGGCACGCGCCGGACGCGCACCTCGTCGGCCGCGCAGGCGGCGATGACCGCGTCCAGGCCCGGGTTGTCGCCGGAGACGACCACCGACGACGGCCCGTTCACGGCGGCGACCCCGACACCGGGGTGCCCGGCGATGCGCTCGCGCACCCGCTCGACCGGCAGTGCGATCGACACCATGCCACCGTGCCCGGCCAGCGATTCCGCGATCACCTTGGACCTCAACGCGACGACCCTGGCACCGTCCTCGAGCGACAGAGCGCCCGCGACGACGGCGGCCGCGATCTCGCCCTGCGAGTGCCCGATCACCGCGGCGGGCTTGACGCCGTTGGCCTCCCACACGGCGGCGAGCGACACCATGACCGCCCACAGCGCGGGCTGCACCACATCGACCCGCTCCAACACCACCGCGTCGTCCAGCACCGACACCAGGTCCCAGTCGACGAAAGCCCGCAACGCCTCGGCGCACCGCGCCATCCGCGCCGCGAACACCGGGGACGACGTCAGCAGCTCCCGGCCCATGCCGACCCACTGCGCCCCTTGCCCCGGGAACACGAACACGGCCTTGGCCACCGACTCGGCGATCCCGCTGACCCCCGACACCAGCGGCGAGCCCCCGGCCAGCGCCCGCAGCGCCTCGGCGTCGGTCACCACCGCGCGGTGCTCGAACAGCACCCGCGTCGTCACCAGTGAGAAACCGAGGTCGAGCGGGTGCGCGTTGACGTCGAGCAGCCGCGCGGCCTGGGCCCGCAGCGCCGCCTCGGTCTTGCCGCTGAGCACGAACGGCACCACGGCCGGGGCGTCGGGCCCCTCCACGGACTCGGTCTCCGGGGCCGATTCGAGGATGACGTGGGCGTTGGTGCCGGAGATGCCGAAGGCGGAGACACCCGCGCGGCGCGGCCGGTCGGTCGACGGCCAGGGCCGGGCCTCGTCGAGCAGCGACACCGCGCCGCCGGACCAGTCCACCTGGGACGTCGGGGCGTCGACGTGCAGGGTCTTGGGCAGGAGGCCCTTCTGCAGGGCGAGCACCATCTTGAGCACGCCCGCGACGCCAGCGGCGGCCTGGGTGTGGCCGATGTTCGACTTGACCGACCCCAGCCACAGCGGCGTCTCGCGGTCCTGGCCGTAGGTGGCCAGCAGCGCCTGGGCCTCGATCGGGTCGCCCAGGGTGGTCCCGGTGCCGTGCGCCTCAACGACATCGATGTCGGCGGCGGAGACGCGCGCGTTGGCCAGCGCGGCGCGGATGACCCGCTGCTGCGACGGCCCGTTCGGCGCGGTCAGGCCGTTGGACGCGCCGTCCTGGTTGACCGCCGAGCCCTTGATGACCGCGAGGACCCGGCGTCCGTTGCGCTGGGCGTCCGACAGCTTCTCCAGCACCAGCACGCCCGCGCCGTCGGAGAACCCGGCGCCGTCGGCGGCGTCGGCGAAGGACTTGCAGCGGCCGTCGCCTGCCACCCCGCCCTGGGCGGCCATCTCGCCGAACAGGGTGGGCGTCGACATGATCGACACCCCGCCCGCCAGCGCCATCGAGGACTCGCCCGCGCGCAGCGACTGGCAGGCCAGGTGCAGCGCGACCAGCGAGGCCGAGCAGGCGGTGTCGACGGTGACCGAGGGGCCCTCGAACCCGAGCGCGTAGGAGACCCGGCCGGACAGGACGGCCGCGGAGGTGCCGGTGGCGAGGTAGCCCTCGATCTCCGGCGGCACGGAGGTCAGCGCGGCGGTGTAGTCCTGCCCGTTGGTCCCGGCGAACACCCCGACCCTGCTCCCGGCCAGCGAGTCGGGGGCGATGCCCGCGCTCTCCACGGCCTCCCAGCTCGTCTCCAGCAGGACGCGCTGCTGCGGGTCCATCGCGGCGGCCTCGCGCGGGGAGATGCCGAAGAACCCCGCGTCGAAGTCGGCGGCGGAGTCGACGAACCCGCCGACGAGCGCCGCCCGCGCCTGCGGCGACAGCGTCCAGCCCCGGTCGTCGGGGACCGGACCCATGCCGTCGCGCCCGCCCGCGAGCAGGTCCCACAGGTCGTCGGTGGACTCGACGCCGCCGGGGAAGCGGCACGACATGCCGACGACGGCGATCGGGTCGAGCAGCACCGACTCGGCCTCGGCCAGCCGCTTGCGCGTGTCGCGCAGGTCGGCGGTGACCTTCTTGAGGAAGTAGCGGAGCTTCTCGTCGTCGCTCACCGGGGTGGGTCCTCTCTGGGTTGTCCTGGCGGGGCGCGGGATCAGGAGATCCCGAACTCCTCGCCGAGCAGGTCGAAGATCTCGTCGTCGGAGGCGGACTCGATCTCCCGCTCCCCCTGGGCTTGCTGCCCGGCCCCGCCCTGCCAGGCGCGCACCAGCTCGGTCAGGCGGGCGGTGATGCCGACCCGGTCGCGCTCGTCGACGTCGAGTCCGCCCAGCGCGGCGGCGACCCGGTCCAGCTCGGCGTAGACGTCGGTCGCGGTGGCGGGCGCCTGGCCGCCCGCGAGCTGGGGCAGCAGGTGCTCGGCCAGCGAGGCCGCCGTGGGGTAGTCGAAGACGAGCGTGGCGGGCAGGGTCAGGCCGGTGGCGCGGGCCAGCGCGTTGCGCAGCTGCACCGCGGTCACCGAGTCGAACCCGAGGTCCTTGAACGCCTTGCGCTCCTCCACGTCGTCGCCGGAGGCGTGGCCCAGGACGGCGGCGACCTGCGCGCGGACCACGCCGAGCACCGCGTCCACCTGCTCCGCGGCGGGCAGCGCCGCCAGCCGGGCGGGCAGGCCCTCGGTGGCGGGGCCGTCCTCGACGGCCGGGGCCAGCGCGCGGACCTCGGCCAGGTCGCCGAGGAACGGGCTGGGCCGGGACGCGGTGTAGGCGACCAGGAAGCGCGGCCAGTCGATGTCGGCGACCACGGTCGCGGGGTCGCCGCGCCGGATCACCTCGTGCAGCGACCGCAGCGCCTTGTCCGGGGCCATCTCCGGCACGCCGTGGCGGCGGGCGATCTCGCCGATGCCGGAGGCGGCCATGCCGCCCTCGGCCCACGGCCCCCACGCCACGGCCGTGGCCGGGAGCCCGAGGTGGCGGCGGTGCTGGGCGAAGGCGTCGAGGAAGGCGTTGCCGGGGGCGTAGTTGCCCTGCCCCGACGCGCCCCACACCCCGGCCATGGAGGAGAACAGCGCGAACGCCTCCAGCGGCAGGTCGCGGGTCAGCTCGTGCAGCGCCCAGGCCGAGGAGACCTTGGCGCGCACGACCCGCTCGACCTGGACCGGGGTGAGCGAGGGGACCACGCCGTCGTCGAGCACGGCGGCGGTGTGGAACACCGACCGCACGGGGTGCTCGTCCGGCACGCCCGCGAGCGCGGCGGCCAGGGCGTCGCGGTCGGTGATGTCGCAGGCCAGGAGCTGGACGCGGGCCCCGGTCGCCTCGATGTCGGCCACCAACTCGTCCGCGCCCACGGCGGCCGGGCCGCGGCGGCTGAGCAGCAGCAGCGAGGGCGCGCCGAGCCGGGCGGCCCAGCGGGCGACCTTCGCGCCCAGCGCCCCGGTGCCGCCGGTGACGACGACGGTGCCGGTCGGGGTCCAGTCGGTGGTGGGCTTGGCGGTGCTGGGTTTCGTGACGGTGCGGGCGAGGCGGCGGACCAGCGCTCCCCCGCCGCGGATGGCCACCTGGTCCTCGTCGCCGTGGGCGATGACGGCGGCGGCGCGGTCCCAGGCGGTGGTGTCGTGGGCGGCGGGCAGGTCGACCAAGCCGCCCCAGCGCTCGGGTGTCTCCAGGGCGACGATGCGGCCGAAGCCCCAGACCATGGCCTGGTCGGGGTCGAGCATGGGGTCGTCGTCCCCGGTCGAGACCGCGCCCCGGCTCAGTACCCAGACGGGCGCGGGCAGGTCCGCGTCGTCGAGGGCCTGCACCAGGGTCAGCGTCGGCACCAGCCGGCCGGGGCTGTCGGCCGCGTCGACCGAGAGCAGGGAGACCACCCCGGCGAACGGCCCCGCGGGCAGTTCGGCGGCGAGCGCGGCGCGGTCCTGGCCGTCGACCTCGACGACCACGGGCTCGCCGCCGTGGCGGGTGAGCATGGCGGTCGCGGCGTCGGTCAGCGGGTTGCCGGGCGCGGTGGCGACCAGCCAGCGGCCGGCCAGGACGCCCGCGGGCAGCTCGGGCCGGGGCCGCCAGACGACCTCGTAGCGCCAGTCGTCGAGCTCGGCGGTGGCGGCGGAGTCCGCGCGCCAGGCGTCGAGGGCGGGCAGCACCGCGCTGAGCGGGGCGTCGGCGTCGAGGCCGAGCGCGCCGGAGCGGACCAGGTCCCAGAACTCGTCGTCGCGGCTGGCCTGCTGGACCTCGGCGGGCGGGTCCCACCAGAAGCGCTCGCGCTGGAAGGCGTAGGTGGGCAGGTCGACCCACGCCCCGGGGCCGGTGACGGCGGCCCAGTCGACGGCGACACCGCTGGCGAACGCCTCGCCGAGGGCGAGCGTGAAGCGGCGCGGGCCGCCCTGGTCGCGGCGCAGGGTGGCGACGGTGACGCCCTCGATCGCGCCGGAGAGCACGGGGTGCGGGCTGACCTCGATGAACACGCCGGTGCGGGTGGTGACGGCCTGCTCGAACAGCACCGTCTGGCGCAGGCTGCGGTACCAGTAGGCCGCGTCCATCGTGGTGGTGTCCAGTGGCTCGCCGGTGACGGTGGAGACCAGCGGGACGTCGGCGCGGCGCGGGGTGACCGGGGCGAGGGCGTCGAGGACGCCCGCCTCGATCGCCTCGACGTGCCTGGAGTGCGACGCGTAGTCCACCGGGATGCGCTTGCCCGTCTCCGCCAGCAGCTCCTCGAGCGCGTCGGCGTCGCCGGAGACCACGATCGAGGACGGGCCGTTGATCGCCGCGACCCCGATCCGGCCGTCGAACCCGGCGATGCGGGCCTCGACCTCGGCCAGCGGCAGCGGAACGGACACCATGCCGCCGAGCCCGGAGAGCCGCTCCCCGATCAGCTTGCTGCGCAGGGCGACCACCCGCGCGCCGTCCTCAAGGGACAGCGCGCCCGCGACGACGGCGGCGGCGATCTCGCCCTGCGAGTGCCCGATGACAGCCGTGGGCTCGACCCCGGCCGAGCGCCACAGCGCGGCCAGCGACACCATCACCGCCCAGGACACCGGCTGCACGACGTCGACGCGGGCCAGCGCGGCCTCGTCACCCAGCACGGAGAGCAGGTCCCAGTCGACAAACGGCGACAACGCCTCGGCGCACTCGCGCATCCGCGCGGCGAACACCGGCGAGGACCCGACCAGCTCCGCGCCCATGCCGACCCACTGCGCGCCCTGGCCGGGGAAGACGAACACCGGGTCGCCGGACTCGGCGCGGCCGGTCACGACCGAGGGCGACGGCGCGTCCGAGGCCACCGCCGACACCCCGGCCAGCAGCTCGTCCCAGTCCGCGCCGACGACGACGGCCCGGTGCTCGAACGGCGTGCGGGTGCGGGCCAGCGCCGACGCGACGGCGGTCGGGCTGCCCCCGGCGTCGAGCGCGGACCGCAGGCGGGCGGCCTGCTCGCGCAGCGCGGCGGCGGACTTGCCCGCCAGCACCCACGGCACGAGCGCCTTCTCCTGCTGCGCCACGGGTTCGGGGGCGGGCGGGGCCTCCAGGACCACGTGCGCGTTGGTGCCGGAGACACCGAACGACGACACACCGGCGCGGCGCGGGCGGTCGGCGGGGGGCCACTCGCGGGGCTCGGTCAGCAGTTCGATGCCGTCGGTCCAGTCCACCTTGGTGGAGGGCCGGTCGACGTGCAGGGTCTGGGGCAGCACGCCGTGCCGCATGGCCAGGATCATCTTGATCACCCCGGCGGCGCCCGCGGCGGCCTGGGTGTGGCCGATGTTGGACTTGATCGAGCCCAGCAGCAGCGGGGTCGCGCGGTCGCGCCCATAGGTGGCCAGCAGCGCTTCCGCCTCGATCGGATCGCCCAGGGTGGTGCCGGTGCCGTGCGCCTCGACAGCGTCCACATCGGACGCGGTGAGGCCCGCGGCGGCCAGCGCCCGGGTGATCACCCGCTGCTGGGCGGGGCCGTTGGGGGCGGTGAGGCCGTTGGAGGCGCCGTCGGAGTTGACCGCGCTGCCCCGCACCACGGCGAGGACCCGGTGGCCGTTGCGCACGGCGTCGGACTGGCGCTCGAGCACCAGCACGCCCACGCCCTCGGAGAACCCGGTGCCGTCGGCGGCGTCGGCGAAGGACTTGCAGCGGCCGTCGGCCGAGGTCGCGCCCTGGCTGCCGAACTCGGTGAACAGCTCCGGCGTCGACATGACCGCCACCCCGCCCGCCAGCGCCAGCCCGCACTCGCCCGCGCGCAGCGCCTGCGCGGCCAGGTGCAGGGCCACCAATGACGACGAGCACGCGGTGTCGATCGTGACGGCGGGCCCCTCCAGGCCCAGGGTGTAGGCGACGCGGCCGGACAGGACGCTGCCGGTCGCCCCGGTGCCGACGTACCCGGCCAGCTCCTCGGGGACCGAGCGCGGCACGTTGGTGTAGTCCTGCCCGCCGGTCCCGGCGAACACACCGGTCTGGCTGCCGCGCAGGGACGCGGGGTCGATGCCCGCCCGCTCCACGGCCTCCCACACCGTCTCCAGCAGCAGGCGCTGCTGCGGGTCCATCGACACGGCCTCGCGCGGGCTGATGCCGAAGAACGCGGCGTCGAACCGGGCGGCGTCGTGCAGGAACCCGCCCGCGCCGAAAGCGGCCCCGACCGCGTCGGGCCAGCCCCGGTCGGTGGGGAAGGGGCCCATCGCGTCGGTCCCGGTGGACAGCAGCTCCCACAGCCGCTCCGGGGTGGTCACGCCACCGGGCAGCTTGCAGGCCATCCCGACGACCACCACGGGGTCGGCCGGGTCCACGGCGGCGACCTCGGTCTTGGCCGCGGCGGGCAGGGAGTCGGCGAGCTTGTCGTCGAGGAAACCGGCCAGCGCGGCGGAGGTCGGGTAGTCGAACACCACCGGCGCGGGCAGCTTGACCCCGGTGGCGGCCTTGAGCCGGTTGCGCAACTGCACCGCCGACAGCGAGTCGATGCCCAGCTCGCGGAACGGCCGGGTCGGCGCGATGGCGTCGGCGGCGGCGTGCCCGAGCACGGCGGCGGCGGCGGAGCGGACGAGGTCGAGCAGGGCCCGGGACCGCTCGGCGGCCCCCATCCCGGCGAAGGAGGTGACGCCCGCCCGCGCCGTGGCCCGGCGGGCGGGGGCGGGCACCAAGGCGCGGAACAGGGCGGGCAGTTCGGCGGCGCGGGCGCGCAGGGCGGGCAGCGACAGCCGCAGCGGCAGCACTGAGGTGGCGCCCGCGGCCTGGTCGAACAGGGCCAGCGCGGCTTCGGTGGCCAGCGCGGCGACGCCGGTGCGGGCGATCCGGTCCAGGTCGGCGCTGTCGAGGTGGCCGGTCATGCCCGAGCTGCGCGCCCACAGGCCCCAGGCCAGCGCCGTGCCGGGCAGCCCCTGGTCGCGGCGGTGCTCGGCGAGCCGGTCGAGGACGGCGTTGGCGGCGGCGTAGTTGGCCTGGCCGGGCGCGCCCAGGGCGGCCGCGCCCGAGGAGAACAGGACGAACGCGGTGACCGGGTGGTCCGCGGTCAGCTCGTGCAGGGCCAGGGCGGCGTCGACCTTGGGCCGCAGCGCGGTGTCGAGCCGCTCGGCGGTCATGGACTCCACGACGCCGTCGGCCAGCACACCCGCGGCGTGCACGACGCCGGTGACGGTGTGCTCGGCGAGCAAGGCGGCCAGCGCGTCGCGGTCGGCGGCGTCGCAGGCGGCCACGTGCGCGGTCGCGCCGTGCGCGGCGAGCCGGTCGACCAGCTCGGCGGCCCCGGCCGCCGCCGGGCCACTGCGGCTGGTCAGCACCAGGGTGCGCACGCCGTGCACGGCCGCGAGGTGCTCGGCGACGGCCGAGCCGAGCGCGCCGGTGCCACCGGTGACCAGCACCGTGTGGCCGAAGTCCCAGCGCTCGCCGGTGGCCGGGGCGGGGGCGAGGCGGGGGGCCAGGGTCTTGCCGTCGCGCACGGCCACCTGCGGCTCGCCGGTGGCCAGGGCGGCGGCGGCGTGCTCCGCGGTGGGCGGGACGTCGGTGTCGAGCAGGGTGAAGCGGCCCGGGTGCTCGGACTGGGCGGAGCGGACCAGTCCCCAGGCGCCCGCGGCGGCGAGGTCGGCGGGCGTGCCCGGCGCCGCGCCCCGGGTGGCCAGGACGAGGTGCGCGTCCGCCTTCGCCGGGTCGGCCAGCCAGTCGCGCACGCGTTCCAGCGCCCGGTGCGCGTCGGCGACCGGGACGACCTCGAACGGCGGGGCCTCGACCGCGGCGGCGACCTCGACCCAGTCGAGGCGGTAGAGGGCGCCGCCATCCGAGGTCGGACCGGCGAGCTGGTCGGCGGCGACGGGCCGCGACGCGATGCCGCCGAGCAGCGCCACCGGGGCGCCGGTCCCGTCGGCCAGCTCGACGCGCTGCCCGCCGTCGACCGGGGTGACGCGGACGCGCAGGGCATCGGCGCCGACAGCGGCCACGGTCACGTCGGTGAAGGAGAACGGCATCCCGGGGCCGTCCTGCTCGCCCGCCAGGCCGCCGACGACGATGGCGTGCAGGGCGGCGTCGGCCAGCGCGGGGTGCAGGGCGAAGGACTCGGCGGCGGGGCGCTGGGACTCGTCGAGGGCGACCTCGGCGAACACGTCCCCGCCGCGCCGCCAGACCGCGCGCAGCCCCTGGAAGGCCGGCCCGTACTCCAACCCGGCCTCGGCCATGCCCTGGTAGGACACGGCCACGGGCTCGGCCCCGGCGGGCGGCCACTGGGCCAGGTCGAAGTCCAGCGCGGTGGTCGCGGCCGCGACCGCGCCGGTGGCGTGCCGGGTCCACGGGTCGGCGTCGTCGGCGCGGGAGTGGACGGCGACCGGGCGGCGGCCGTCGGTGTCGGGCGCGCCGAGCACGACCTGCACGGCGGTGGACCCGGTGAGCACGAGCGGGGCCTGGAGGGTCAGCTCCTCCAGGGTGTCGAGTCCGGCGCGGGCGGCGGCGTGCAGGGCGAGTTCGACGAAGGCGGTGCCGGGCAGGACGACCGTGCCGAGCACGGCGTGGTCGGCCAGCCACGGGTGGGTGCGGGTGGACAGGCGGCCGGTCAGCAGGACCGAGTCGTCCTCGGCCAGGGTGAGCGCGGCGCCGAGCAGCGGGTGCCCGGCTGCGGTGAGGCCGAGGCCGCCCGCGTCCCCGGCCAGGACCGGGGCGTCGGGCCAGAACCGCTCGTGGTCGAAGGCGTAGGTGGGCAGCTCGACCCGGTCGCCGGTCACGATCGAGGGCCACGCGATGTCGGCACCCGCCCCGTGCAGGCGGCCCGCGGCGGTGAGGACGGCCGCGACCTCCGGGACGCGGGCGGGCAGCAGGTCGACGTGCCAGGCCTCGGTCACCGGGGCGAGCAGCGGCGAGGTCGGCCCGACCACGACGACCTTCGCCGCGTCCCCCAGGTCCGGGGCCGGGGCGGGGACCTCGTCCGCCAAGGCCCGGGCGGCTTCCTCCAGGGTGCAGGAGCCTGCGGCGTGAGCGGCGGCGATGGCGCCCACGCCGGTCCCGACGACGTTGTCGGCGGTCAGACCCCAGGTCTCCAAGAGGCGGAACAACGCGACCTCGACCGCGAACAGCCCGGCGCGGGCGTAGGCGGGCCGGTCGAGCAGGTTGGCCTCCGGCGTGCCCTCCTCGGCGAAGACGATGGCGGCCAGCGGCTTGTCCAGGTGGTCCGCGAGCGCCTCGGCGGCCCGGTCGAACGCGGCGGCGAACACGGGGAAGCGGGCGTGCAGGTCGCGGCCCATCCCGGCGCGGCGGGCGCCCTCGCCGGGGAAGAACGCGGTGAGCGGGCCGGCGACGGCGGTCTCCGGCTCGGGGACGGCGTCGAGGGCGGCGAGCAGGTCGGCCCGCTCCCCCACGACCGTGACCCGGTGCTCCCAGCGGGGGCGGGTGGTCAGCAGCGACCACGCCACGTCGGCCGGGCGCACGGACTCGTCGGCCAGCAGCGCGCGCAGGCGGGCGGCCTGGGCGCGCACGGCGGTCGGGGTGCGGGCGGTGATCACCAGCGGCACCGGGCCCGCGGTGGCCTCGGCGGCGGTGGAGCTGTCCAAGGCGGGCGCGGCCTCGATGATGGCGTGCGCGTTGGTGCCGGAGACGCCGAACGACGACACGGCGGCGCGGCGCGGGCGGTCGACGGCGGGCCAGTCGCGGCGCTCGCTGAGCAGGGCGACCGCGCCGGACTCCCAGTCCACCTGGGTGCTGGGCTCGTCGACGTGCAGGGTCGGCGGGAGGACGCCGTGGCGCAGCGCCTGGACCATCTTGATGATCCCGCCGACGCCCGCGGCGGCCTGGGTGTGGCCGACGTTGGACTTGAGCGAGCCCAGCCACAGCGGCTCGGTCCGGTCCTGCCCGTAGGTGGCCAGCAGCGCCTGGGCCTCGATCGGGTCGCCCAGGGTGGTCCCGGTGCCGTGCCCCTCGACCGCGTCGACGTCCAGTGTGGACAGACCAGCGTCGGCGAGGGCGGCGCGGATGACCCGCTGCTGCGACGGCCCGTTCGGCGCGGTCAGGCCGTTGGACGCGCCG
>NZ_WHOL01000116.1 GCF_009745975.1 Actinokineospora pegani
CGGGCCGGGCCGAGCCGGGCCGGGCCGGGCCGGGCCGAGCCGGGCCGGGCCGGACCTAGCCGGGCCGGGCCTAGCCGGGGCCAGGCCGGGGGTGAGCCGAACCGGGCTGGGAGCTGGGCTGGGGCGGGGTGGGTGGGGCTTGGAGGGGGGTGGGGACTGCTGAGCCGGGCTGGTGGGGTGTGGCGGGGGCGGGTTGTGGTGGGGGGAGGGGGTGGGGGATGGGTTAGCGTCGGGGGGTCTTGTTGGGGAGTGAGGGGGCTTGGATGTTGTTGATCGCGCGGTTCACCGTGGGGGACGCGGAGGGGTTCGCGGAGCGGGCGGAGCGGGCGGTGGGGTTGTTGGCGGCGCAGCCTGGGTGTCGGCGGGGGTTGGTGGTGCGGTCGACGGAGGATTCGGGGGCTTGGGTGGTGACTGTGGAGTTCGACTCGGTGGCGGCTTATCGGCGGGCTATGTCGCCGTTTGATGTTCGGACTGAGGTGATCCCGTTTCTGGCTGAGGCGGACAGCACGGAGTCCGGGGCGTTTGAGGTGGTGGTGGAGGCGTCGGGGGGTGAGGTGCGTCGGCACGTGAGTTTGGTGGCCGCGGATGCGGGGACGGTGCGGTTGGGGGAGGCTTCGGGGCCTGCTACCGCCCGGTAGGGCGGGGGTGCGCTGGAGCTGGGGGCCCGGGGAACAGGAATTCGGCCTAGGATGTTGACAACGGTAACCAGTTACCCGTGTCGGAACGCAGGAGAGGACGATGTCGATCGTGACCTCGGAAGCCGCGTCGCGGGAGTTGTCCGTTGTGGGTGAGGTGGCTGTGGTCGAGGGGCATGAGCACTCGGCTGGACGGCCTTCGCCTCGGCATCTGCCTCGGCGGTCGGTGCGGACGTTGACGGCGGCGGGGGACTTGTTGCGGGCGTTGGCGGCTCCGGTGCGGATCGCGATCGTGTTGGAGCTGCGGGAGGCCGACCGGTGCGTGCACGAGCTGGTCGAGGCGTTGGGGGTGGCGCAGCCGTTGATCAGCCAACACCTGCGGGTGTTGAAGGCGGCGGGGGTGGTGCACGGGGAGCGGCACGGGCGCGAGGTGGTGTACCGGCTGGTGGACGAACACCTGTCGCATATCGTGGTGGACGCTGTGGAGCACTCGGAGGAGGAC
Source organism: Actinokineospora pegani (assembly GCF_009745975.1). Lineage (GTDB taxonomy): Bacteria > Actinomycetota > Actinomycetes > Mycobacteriales > Pseudonocardiaceae > Actinokineospora > Actinokineospora pegani. The sequence goes on from NZ_WHOL01000116.1 coordinate 1,138, forward strand.
AGGGCGCGGTGACGACAGACCGGAACTCGGCGACGGTGCCGGGCAAGCGCTCGACCCGACAGCGCACCGCCGTCGCCGGGCTGCTCGATCAGCTCGCGGACTTCCGGTCGGCGCAGGACCTGCACGAGGAGTTGCGCAAGCGGGGCGAGGGCATTGGGCTGACCACGGTCTACCGGACGTTGCAGTCGCTGGCGGACGCGGGCGAGATCGACGTGCTGCGGACCGACAGCGGTGAGGCGATCTACCGGCGGTGCTCGAGCCACCACCATCACCACCTGGTGTGCCGGGAGTGCGGGCACACCGTGGAGGTCGAGGGTCCGGCTGTGGAGCGGTGGGCGGACAAGGTGGCGGCGGAGAACAAGTTCTCCCAGGTCAGCCACACGGTGGAGATCTTCGGGACGTGCTCGGACTGCGGCTGACCCAGGACGCGCCCTAGCCCTCGTATGGGTTCTCCGGCTCGGTGATCCGGGTGAGGGCGGCCGGGTCGAGGGCGGGGACGTACTCGTTCTCCTTGGTCGCCGAGCCCGCGACGAGGGTGCCGGTGACCCGGACCCAGGTGTCGTTGGACAGGCCCGCGGCGGCGTTGCCGGTGAGCAGGACCCGGACCGGGAAGGCGTCGGCGGCGCAGCAGGCGATGGACAGGCGGGCCAGGTAGACGCGGTCGGCGTCCTGGACGATGAAGCCGGTGAGCAGGACCCGGCGGCCGTTGAGGGAGTTGGCGCGGTCGAAGGCCGCCCGGCTGGAGAAGTCGGCCATGGTGATGGCCAGCAGGTCGTCGGGGGGCAGGGCCGGGTAGAGGGCCGACTCGGCGGTGGTGGTCGAGGCGGTGGGGGCGCGGCGCACGGAGTCCGCGCCCAGGGCCGGGGGCAGGACGAGGAAGATCGACAGGACCGGGAGCAGCAGGAGCCAGGAGCTGCGGGCGGAGTGGTTGTGCTCGTGGTCGGGGTCGTGCAGGTCGTGGGGTGGTTCGGCGCCGGGGCGGGCGGCGCGGACGTCGTGGACGATGGCGATGGCCGCGAGGACGACCATCACGACCGCGGCGCCGATGAGCCAGGGCTGGTGGGCCGGTTTGACGTAGCGCAGGTAGGTGCCGGTCAGGGCGATCTTGAGCAGGGCGCCGCCGATGAGCAGCAGCAGGATGTTCTGCGTCTCGCGCCTCACGCTGACACCCCCAGGAACACCAGGCCAGACACGACGGCGCAGGCGGTCGCCACGACGAACGTCGCCGGGGCGAAGCGCAGCGCGAAGGCGCGGCCGAAGGTGCCCGCCTGCAGGGCGAACAGCTTGACGTCGACGGCCGGGCCCACGACCAGGAAGACCAGCTTGGGCAGCAGCGGCAGGCCGGCGATGGACGCGGCCACGAACGCGTCGGCCTCGCTGCACAGGGCCAGCAGGACCGCGAGCACGGCCATCACGATGACGCCCACGACGATCTGCCCGCCGAGCGCCTCGATCCAGTCGCGGGGGATGACCACGGCCAGCACCGCCGAGGTGAGGCCGCCGATGACCAGGAAGCCTGCCGCGTCGACCAGGTCGGCGCGCGCGGTCTCGGCGAAGGTGCGCCAGCGGGGCCGGTCGGTGGCCGGGGCGCGGCTCAGCGCCCGGTCGAGGATCCAGGAGGCCTTGCCGAAGCGGGCCCACAGCCAGCCCATGCCCACCGCCGTGGCCAGCGAGCCCGCCAGGCGGGCGGCGACCATCTCCGGGTTGTCCGGGAACGCCACGCTGGTGGCGACCAGGACCACCGGGTTGACCGCGGGCGCGGCCAGCAGGAAGGCCAGGGCGACCGACGTGGGCACGCCGTGGCGCATCAGCCTGCGGGCGACGGGGACGGCCGCGCACTCGCAGGTCGGCAGGGCGACCCCGGCCAGGCCCGCGACCGGCACGGCGAGCGCCTGCTTCCTGGGCAGCAGCCGCTCCAGCGCCGAGGCGGGCACGAACGCGGCGATGCCGCCGCTGACCAGCACCCCCAGCACCAGGAACGGCAGCGCCTGGGCGCACACGGCGACGAAGACCGTCGCGCCCGTGCGCACGGCGGGGGCGTCGAGCCAGGAGGCGATCCAGTCCTGACCGAGCACGGCGAGGACGAGGATCGCGCACAGGACCTCGAGCGAGGTCACCTTGCGGCGGCTCGGGGCGGTGGTGGCCATTGTCTGCGCTCCCCCGGTCTGGCGGCTGTCGGTCCTCTGAGGGGTGAACGCGCCCCGTGGGGGACGCGGTTCACCCGATCAGAGCTTGAGCAGGTCCGTCCGCAACTGGCCCGCCGTGGAGACGACGAGCATGAGCAGCGTGCCCAGGGCCTGGGCCTCCAGGCCGTCGGCGGGGAAGGCGTAGCGGAGGGTGACGTCCATGCCGCGCTCGGTGTGGACGACCCCCAGGGTGCCGAACAGGCCCTGGCCCGCGCGCTCGGCGGCGGAGCCCGCCAGGGCGGGGTCCTCGGGCAGGTCCCAGGCGACCACGCAGGTGAGGCTGAGGACGGTGAGGCCCTCGGAGAGCTGCATGGCCTGCACGGCGCACGGGATGTCGCCGTGGCGGAAGGTCAGCGCGCCGTCGTCGTCGACGTTGACCTCGTGGAAGGCCTCCAGCGACTGGCGGGCCTTGGTGAGGGCGGCGGAGGTGTTGGCGGCTTCGGTGGTCACGGGTTCCTCATGGGTTCGGGGGACGGCTCTCGCGGAGCAGCTTCTCGGCGACCTCCGCCGAGTCGGCGGCGGCGCCGAACCGGCGGTCGCGGCGGGCGTAGTTCTCCACGGCCGACCACAGGTGCAGGCGGTCGAAGTCGGGCCACAGGATGTCCTGGAACACCAGCTCGGCGTAGGCGGACTGCCAGAGCATGAAGTTCGAGGTGCGCTGCTCGCCGGACGGGCGGATGAACAGGTCCACGTCGGGCATGTCGGGCTGGTAGAGGTGCTTGGCGATGGTGCGCTCGTCGACCTTGTCCGGGTTGATCTCCCCGGCGGCGGCGAGGCGGGCGATCTCGCGGGCGGCGTCGCCGAGCTCGGCCCGGCCGCCGTAGTTGATGCACATCGCCAGGTTGAGCACGGTGTTGTGCTTGGTGCGCTCCTCGGCGACCTCCAGCTCGGAGATGACGCTGCGCCACAGCTTGGGCCTGCGGCCCGCCCAGCGCACGTGCACGCCCATCTCGTCGAGCTCGTCGGTGCGGTGGCGGATGACGTCGCGGGAGAAGCCCATGATGAAGCGAACCTCCTCCGGGCTGCGCCGCCAGTTCTCCGTGGAGAACGCGTAGAGCGACAGCCACTGCACACCCAGGTCGATGCAGCCGCGCGCGGCCTCGACGACCTGGGCCTCACCGCGCTTGTGCCCCTCGACGCGGGTCAGGCCGCGCTGGTTGGCCCAGCGGCCGTTGCCGTCCATGACGATGGCGACGTGCTTGGGCACGAACTCCAGCGGGATGCTCGGCGGGGTCGCGCCGGAGGGGTGCGGTTCGGGCGGGCGCACCGGTCGTCCCTCGTCGTGCCTGCTCACCCGGCGCTTGCGCAGAACCACCGTGCTCCTCACCCAGATCACGTCCCAGGGAACGGCTCCTGGGAAGACTGCGCCAACCCTACGAGCCGGGCGCGGCGGGCGAGCAGGGGGTCAGGTGCGGCGGCGCTCGACGAGGGGCAGGGAGCGCAACTGCCGTTCGAGGTGCCACTGCAGCAGCGCGGCGACCAGGCCGCTGGCCTCGCGGCGGGTGCCGTCGGGGGCGCGCTCGGCGACGTCCCAGGTGCCCTCGGCCAGGGCGGCCATGAACCGGAGGACCTCCGGTGGCGGGCTGGCCGACCCCGGGGGCTTGCAGGTGGGGCAGACCGAGCCGCCCGCGTGGACGCTGAACGCCCGGTGCGGGCCGGGGTCGCCGCAGCGCGCGCACTCGGACAGGGCGGGCGACCAGCCCGCGAAGGCCAGCGCGCGCAGCAGGAAGGCGTCGAGGACCAGCGACGGGTCGCGGACGCCGTCGGCCAGCGCCCGCAGGGCGCCGGTGACCAGCAGGTACAGGCGCAGGACCGGCTCGCCCTCCTCGGCGGACATCCGGTCGGCGGTCTCCAGGACGGCGCAGGCGGAGGTGTAGCGGCCGTAGTCGCCGACGATGCCCGCGCCGAAGGCGTCGATGGTCTGCACCTGGGTGATCACGTCGAGGGTGCGGCCGGTGTAGAACTGCACGTCGACGTGGGCGAAGGGCTCCACGCGCGCGCCGAGGCGCGAGGTGGTGCGGCGCACGCCCTTGGCCACGGCGCGGACCTTGCCGTGCTGGCGGGTGACGAGGGTGATGATGCGGTCGGCCTCGCCGAGCTTCTGCACGCGCAGGACCACGCCGGTGTCGCGGTACAGGCTCACCCGCCCATCCTCCCATCTCCGGCGGGGAGGCCCGTACGAGCCGTGCGGACCTCCTTGCCGGGGGTCAGAGGGCGGCGAACGAGATGATCGTGAACAGGTAGGCGAACACGCTCAGGACGTTGCCGATGACGCACAGCGTGCGCGTGGTGTTGGACGCGGCCTGGGCACCCTGGAAGTCGCCGTGCATCTTGCACTTGCCCACGTCGGAGGACTTGAACAGCGCGATGATGCCGAAGACGCCGCCGAAGAAGATGGAGACGATCGCCCAGCCCTTGTGGTCGGGGATGGCGTTGATGTCGCCGTAGCCGTGGGGCTGGCCGTAACCGGGCTGGGCGTAGGGCTGCTGCCCGTACGGCTGCTGGGCGTAGGCCTGCGGCGGGTAGGGCTGCTGGGCGTACGGGGCGGGCTGGGGGGCGGGCTGCGCGTATCCCGGCTGTGCGACACCCGGCTGGGGGTAGGGCACGGCCTGCGGGTAGGGCTGCTGCGCGTACTGCTGCGGCTGACCGTAACCCTGCTGACCGGGCCCCTGCTGGCCGTACGGATTGCTCACCGGGTTTCTCCCCCTGAAGATCGTTAGATGCGCGGTGAGGTTATCCCGCACCGCCGACAGTTCCGGTGGCGGTCAGACGTAGAGGCCCCACGCGGGGACATTGCGCACCGCGAACCAGGCAAGAAGCACGAAACCGGCCACCCACGGCGTCCACCGCCAATCCAGCCACGTCCGCACCGCCCGACCCCGCACGCGGCTCACCGCCCACGCGACGAGGCTCCACGCGAACAGCCCCGAGAAGACCAGCAGCACCGCGTTGTAGTGCACCGCGTCGCCGATCCGCCCGTGCAGCACGCTGTAGACCATCCGCAGCGCCCCGCACCCCGGGCAGCACACCCCCGTCAACGCCTTCACCGGGCACTCCGGCAGCCACCCGCCGGGGGTAGTGGGGTCGCCGAGGGCGATGAGCGCGCACCCCGCCGCCGCGGCTCCCACCACAAGCAGCGGCGGAGCGAGGGCGCGGGCGGTGGACACCGCTAGAAGCCGAGCTTGCGCAACTGCTTGGGGTCGCGCTGCCAGTCCTTGGCGATCTTGACGTGCAGGTCCAGGTAGACCCGGCTGCCGAGCAGGCTCTCGATCTGCTTGCGGGCGGTGGTGCCGACCTGCTTGAGCCGCTCGCCGCGGTGGCCGAGCACGATGCCCTTCTGGCTGGAGCGCTCGACGTAGAGCAGGGCGTACACGTCGATCATGTCGTCGCGGCCCTCGCGCGGCGCCATCTCCTCGATGGTCACCGCGATCGAGTGCGGCAGCTCGTCGCGCACCCCCTCCAGGGCCGCCTCGCGGATCAGCTCGGCGACCAGGGTGGCCTCGGGCTCGTCGGTCAGCTCGCCGCCCGGGTAGAGCTGCGGTCCCTCGGGCAGCCGCCGCACGAGCAGGTCGGTGAGGGTCGCCACCTGGAAGCCGTCGACGGCCGAGACCGGGACCAGCTCGGCGAACTCCATGACCTCCTGCAGGGCGAGCAACTGCTCGCCCACCTGGTCCGGGGAGACCAGGTCGGTCTTGGTGACCACGCCGATGACCGGGGTGCGCTTGGCGACCTTGGCCAGCTCGGCGGCGATGAACCGGTCGCCGGGGCCGACCTTCTGGTCGGCGGGCACGCACAGGCCGACGACGTCGACCTCCGACCAGGTCTCGCGGACGATGTCGTTGAGGCGCTGGCCGAGCAGGGTGCGCGGTCGGTGCAGGCCGGGGGTGTCGACGATGACGAGTTGGGCGTCGTCGCGGTGCACGATGCCGCGGATGGCGTGGCGGGTCGTCTGCGGTTTGTTCGACGTGATGGCGACCTTGGTGCCCACGAGCGCGTTGGTGAGGGTCGACTTGCCCGCGTTGGGCCGTCCGACGAAACAGGCGAATCCGGAACGGTGCTCGGTGCTGCTGGTCACCGGCTCATTCTGCCCTCTCCACCTCGGACCGCAGTCCGGGTGGGGTGATGCGGTGCAACTCGAGGGTGTCCGGCACCGGCGCGGCGCCGGGCCCGCCCGCGGCCAGCCAGGCCTCCAGGTCGGCGATCGCCGCGTCCCGCAGGACCCAGCCGAACCAGACCGGCTTGTGCCCCTTGGCCTGCACCACGACGACGTTCGAGGTCTCGCAGGTGTCCAGGCACTGCGACACGCGGACGCTGCCGCCCGCCCGCGCGGCGGCGGCGCGCAGCCGGCGCAGGTGGTCGAAGTGGTTGGTGGTGGGGTGCTTCTTGACCGTGCCGCAGCAGCAGTCCTGGCACACCGTGACGCGCAGGCTCACACGGTTTCCACGACCGCGCCGGAGGCGTCGGCGCGCAGCACGGGGACACCGGCGGTGAGGTCGCGGGCGGCGGCGAGCGAGTCGGCGTCGACCGAGCCGGACTCGGTGACCACCGCCGCGGCCTCCAGTCCGGGGGCCCCGCTGGACACCGCGGCGGCCACGGCGGCCTGCAACGCGGTCAGCCGCAACGAGGGCAGGGCGACGGTGGAGGCGGCGTAGGTGCGGCCGTCGGTGTCGCGCACGGCGGCGCCCTCGGCCGCGCCGGTCCTGGCGCGGCTGGACCGGGCCAGCGTGACGATCTTGGCGTCCTCCGGGTCGAGCTCAGCCACGCTCGCCGCTCCTCTCCCACTGCTGGTCGTCGGCGCCCGCGCGGTCGTCGGCGCGGGGCTCGGCGGTCTCGGTGGGGCGGACCACGACGGAGGTGATGCGCACCCGGCCGCGGCTGTCCTTGCCGCCCTCGGCCCGGAACCGTAGCCCGGCGATCTCCGCCTCCGCCCCGGGAAGTGGCACACGTCCCAGCCGCTGGGCGAGCAGGCCGCCGACGGTCTCCACGTCCTGGTCCTCCAGGTCCAGGCCGAACAGCTCGCCGAGGTCCTCGACCGGCAGCCGGGAGGACACCCGCACCGCGCCGTCGTCGAGGTGCTCGACCGGGGGGCGCTCGTCGGTGTCGGACTCGTCGGTGATCTCGCCGACGATCTCCTCGAGGATGTCCTCGATGGTCAGCAGGCCCGCGGTGCCGCCGTACTCGTCGACGGCGATGGCCATGTGGTACTTCGAGACCTGCATCTCGCGCAGCAGGTCGTCCAGGCGCTTGGAGTCGGGCACGAACACCGCCTCGGTCATCACCTCGCCGACCTCGCGGGACTGCGCGGAGGACTCCGACGACGACGGGCTCCCCAGCGCCGCGCGCACCAGGTCCTTGAGGTTGACCAGGCCGACGATGTCGTCGACCGACTCGCCGATGACCGGCACCCGGGTGTAGCCGGTGCGCAGCGACAGCGCCAGCGCCTGGCGCACCGACTTGCCGCGCTCGATCCACACCATCTCGGTGCGCGGGACCATGACCTCGCGGGCGATGGTGCCGCGCAGCTCGAACACCGAGTGGATCATCTCGCGCTCGCCCGCGTCGACCACACCGCGCTCCTGGGCCATGTCGACCAGCTCGCGCAGCTCGACCTCGGAGGAGAACGGCCCCTCGCGGAAGCCCTTGCCCGGGGTGATGGCGTTGCCGACCAGGATCAGCAGCCGCGACAGCGGGCCGAGCACCGTGCCCAGCACCCGCACCGGGCCCGCGGCGACGAGGCCGACGCCGTAGGGGTGCTGGCGGCCGATGGTGCGCGGGCCGACGCCGACGAGCACGTAGGACACCACGACCATCGACACCGCGGCGACCAGCCCGGCCAGCCAGCCCGTCTCGATCGTGCGCTGGCAGACCACGGCGACGAGCACCGTGGCCACCAGCTCGCAGCCCAGCCGCAGCAGCAGGAGCAGGTTGATGTGCCGGGGCCGCTCTGAGACGACCGCCAGCAACTGCCGGGCCCCGGCGCGGTCCGCGCGCAGCAGGCCCTCGACCCGTGCCTTGGACACCGCCGAGAGCGAGGCGTCCGCGGCGGCGAAGCTCCCGGCGGCGAGCACCAGCACCACCGCGATGACGAGCAGGCCGACCGAGTCCGATGTCAACGCGTCCCCCGTGGTCAGGCGTTCGGTGTGGGCGGCTCGGCCTCGCCGAGGCCCACCGCCCCGAGCAGTTTGTCGTCCTCGAGCCGCTGCGCGGCCCGGCGCTCGGCCTCGGCCGCGGCGGAGCGGAAGTCGGCGAGGATGCGCTTCTGCAGCGTGAACATCTCCCGCTCCTCGGCGGGCTCGGCGTGGTCGTAGCCGAGCAGGTGCAGCACCCCGTGCACGGTGAGCAGGTGCAGCTCGTCGAGCAGCGAGTGCCCGGCCGTGCGCGCCTGGTCCTTGGCGAAGGCCGGGCACAGCACGATGTCGCCGAGCAGCGCCGGGCCCATGTCGGAGGCGTCCGGGCGGCGGGCGTGGTCGAGCTCGTCCATCGGGAACGCCATGACGTCGGTGGGACCGGGCAGGTCCATCCACCGCTCGTGCAGGTCGGACATGACGTCGAGCTCGACCAGCAGCACCGACAGCTCGGCGAGCTTGCTGACGTTCATGCGGTCCAGGGCGAATCGGGCGGCGGCCACGATCGACGCCTCGTCGACCGCCACCCCCGACTCGTTGGCGATCTCAATGCTCACCGCGCCATTGTCCCCTAGTGGCCCGCGTCCCGGACCCGGGACCCACCGCCCGCGCGCACGGCGGCCCTGGGGCCGCCCGGCGCGTCGTCGACGTTCTGCCAGCGCTCGTAGGCGTCGACGATGTCGCCGACGAGGCTGTGCCGGACCACGTCGCTGCTGGTCAGCTCGGCGAAGTGGATGTCGTCGACGCCCTTGAGGATGTCGCGCACCACGCGCAGGCCGGAGCGCTGCCCACCGGGCAGGTCGACCTGGGTGATGTCGCCGGTGACGACCATCTGGGAGCCGAACCCGAGCCGGGTCAGGAACATCTTCATCTGCTCCGGCGTGGTGTTCTGCGCCTCGTCGAGCACCACGAACGCGTCGTTGAGGGTGCGCCCGCGCATGTAGGCCAGCGGGGCGACCTCGATCGTGCCCGCCTGCATCAGCCGCGGGATCGACTCCGGCTCGACCATGTCGTGCAGCGCGTCGTAGAGCGGGCGCAGGTACGGGTCGATCTTGTCGAACAGGGTGCCGGGCAGGAAGCCCAGCCGCTCCCCCGCCTCGACCGCGGGCCGGGTGAGGATGATCCGGCTGACCTGCTTGGCCTGCAGCGCCTGCACGGCCTTGGCCATGGCCAGGTAGGTCTTGCCGGTGCCCGCCGGGCCGAGGCCGAAGACGATGGTGTGCTCGTCGATGGCGTCGACGTAGTGCTTCTGGTTGAGCGTCTTGGGGCGGATGGTGCGACCGCGCCGGGACAGGATGTCGAAGCTGAGCACCTCGGCCGGGCTCTCCGCCGTGCCCGCCGAGAGCATCGCCACGGTGCGCTTGACCGTCGCGACCTCGACCTGCTGCCCGCGGGCGGCCAGCGTGGTCAGCTCGGTGAAGACCCGTTCGGCGAACGTCACGTCGGCGGGCTCCCCGGTGAGGGTGACCTCGTTGCCGCGCACGTGCACGTCGGCGTCGAGCAGGTCCTCCAGCAGGCGGAGGTTCTCGTCGCGGCGACCGAGCAGGGGCAGCATGGCGCCCTCGGGGATGGGGAAGCGAGACTGCGCGTCGTCCTCGGCGGTGTGCGTGCCGGTGGGGCGCTGCTCGGGAGTTCCCGTCACGTGGTCTCTTTCCTGGTCACGGCCGGTTGGGTCACCGGCCCCGCTGGGGCGATGTTAGACCTCGGGGATGACACCCCGCACCGGAGTAAACCGGCTACCGGCCGAACCCGGCGAGTTGTTCACCGCCGAGGACGTGCAGGTGGGCGTGGAAGACCGTGCGGCACGCGTCGTCGCCGGTGTTGAACACGAACCGGAAGCCCGATTCGCGCACGCCCTCGACCCGCGCGACCTCCGCGCCCGCCTTGAGGACGGACGAGAGCAGCCCCGGGTCGCCCGCGAGCGCCTCGGCGTCCTCGTGGTGCTCGCGCGGCACCACCAGCACGTGCACCCTGGCCTGCGGGTTGATGTCGCGGAAAGCGTAGACGGCGTCGTCCGAGTAGACCTCCGTCGACGGGACCTCCCCGGCGATGATCTTGCAGAACAGGCAGTCGGCGCTCATGCGCGAAACCCTATCGGTCGGCCGCGTCCACCGAAGCACCTCCCGGACCGCGCCCGCGGACCGCTGTCAGCCCGCCAGCCTCGCCGCGGCGGCGCGGGCGATGCTGCCCGAGAGGGGGCACTTGTCGGCCCCGTTGGGGGCCAGGGCCGTGACCGAGACGACCTCCTGGCCGTCCTGGGCCGGGCGCACGGGCACGACGGCGACGCAGCCGACGGGCGACTGGTCGACCGCCAGCGGCTTGCCGTCGAGGGTGATCTCCTGGCGACCCTCCCCCGCCGCGGCCGTCTCGTGGGTCAGGGTCACCGTGACCGTCAGACCGCCCCGCCCGCCGTAGGCGGGGCGCCAGCGGCAGGTGTGCGACAGCGGCAGGCGCAGCGGCTCGGCGCTGGCGAGGGCCTTGGTCGACCGGACCACCTCGGCCGGGGCGGCGGCGCACGGGTCGGCCGTGCGCACCGTCGGCCCGGCGACCTCGACGTGGCGCGGACCGCCCGCGGCCACGGCCGCGCGGACCGCCCCGACCTGGGCGTTGACGGCGGCGCAGAGCGGCGTGCCCTGCGCGGACCGCGCGGTGACCTCGACGACCCCGCCGCCGGGGAAGGACACCTGCTTGACGCACTCGCCGTCGCCGCCGTCGACGGTGGTGACCGCGGAGCCGTCCGGCTCCCGGTCGACAAGGGCCCCCGGGTAGTCGTCGGCGGTCGACTCCGGCGCCCCCACCCGCACCCACGCCCCGTCACCCGTGGCGGAGAGGCAGTGCTCGAACCCGACCGCGGCCGGCGCCTGGAAGGCGCCGAGCGACCGCAGGGGCTCCGGGTCGAGCAGCGAGCACCAGTCGATGGTGTCCTGGACGCCGAAGTCGACGGCCCGCGGCGCCGGGGCGGTGCTGGACGCGTCGGCGGGCGGCCGCGCGTCCGACGCGGACGAGCAGCCCGTCAGGGCGAGGGCGAGCAGGGCAGGGACGAGCGCGGAACGCATGGCGGTGGACCCCCAGGTTGATCATCGGCGAGTGCTGTATCGCCCGAGGGGTCCGGGATGTTGCGGTCAGTCCCAGCGGGACGTTCGGACACCGAGGGCGCCCAGCGCCACCGCGGCGGCGGTGGAGGTGCGCAGGACCGACGGGCCCATGCGGACCGGGCGCGCTCCCGCGTCCGCGAGGGCGTCGAGCTCCTCCGGGGTGATGCCGCCCTCCGGGCCGATGACCAGGACGATGTCGCCCGCCAAGGGCAGGTCGACCTCCGCCAGGCGGGCGGACAGGCCCGCCTCGAGGACGAGGGCGAGCGCGCTGTCGGCGACCAGGCCCAGCAGGGCGCGCAGGGACACCGGGTCGGCGACGTGGGGCACGCGGGCGCGGCGGGACTGCTTGGCGGCCTCGCGCGCGGTCTTGCGCCAGCGGTCCAGGGCCTTGGCCCCGCGCGGGCCGTCGTCCCACTTGGTCACGCAGCGGGTGGCCCGCCACGGGACCACCGCGTCGGCGCCCGCCTCGGTGGCCAGCTCGACCGCCAGCTCACCCCGGTCGCCCTTGGGCAGGGCCTGCACGACGATGACCCTCGGGGCGGGTTCGGGCTCGGTCCAGCGCTCCTCGACGGACAGGTCCAGCGTGTCGCGGCCCGCGGCGGTCACCGCGCAGCGGGCCACGCCACCCGCGCCGTCGGTCACCAGCAGGCGCTCGCCGACCCGCAGCCTGCGCACGGCCGCCGCGTGCCTGCCCTCCGGGCCGTCGAGGGTGAACGCGTCGGCCGGGGGCAGGGCGGCCACCAGGAACTGCGCGAGGGTCACCGGCGGCCGCGGAACTTGCTGAACAGGCCCCCGCCCCTGCCGTTGGCCGAGGCGAGGGTGTGCTCGTCCTCGCCGCGCAACTGGGCCAGCTCGCGCAGCAGCTCGGTCTGCCTGGCGTCGAGCCGGGTGGGCACCTCGACCTCGATGTGCACGTGCAGGTCGCCGCGGCCGTCGACGCGGCCGGTGGAGCGCAGCCGGGGCAGGCCGCGGCCGGACATGACCAGCTCGGTGTCGGACTGGGTGCCCGCGGTCAGGTCGACGTCCACGGTGCCGTCGAGGGTCTCCAGCGGCAGCACCGCGCCCAGGGCGGCGGTGGTCATCGGGACCCGGATGGTGCAGTGCAGGTGCGCGCCCTCGCGCTCGAACGAGCTGTGCGCGAGCTCCTCGACCTCGACGTAGAGGTCGCCCGCCGGGCCGCCGCCCGGGCCGACCTCGCCCTGGCCGGACAGCCGCACGCGCATGCCGTCGGCGACGCCCGCGGGGATCTTGACGGTGATGGTGCGCCGCGAGCGGACCCGGCCCTCGCCCGAGCAGCGGGTGCACGGGTCGGGGATGGTCTCGCCCAGGCCCCGGCAGGTCGGGCAGGGGCGGGCGGTGACGACCTGGCCGAGGAACGACCGCTGCACCGACTGCACCTCGCCGCGGCCGCCGCAGGTGTCGCAGGTGACCGGGGAGGTGCCCGCCACGCAGCCCGAGCCGCGGCACAGGTCGCAGAGCACCGCGGTGTCGACGGTGATCTCGCGGCTGATGCCCGCGAAGCACTCCTCCAGGGTCATCTGGATGCGCAGCAGGGCGTCGGAGCCGGGCTGCACGCGGCTGCGCGGCCCGCGCCCGCCGCCGGTCCCCCCGGCCGCGCCGAAGAACGCGTCCATGATGTCGCCGAGGCCGAAACCGCCCGCGCCGCCCGCGAACGGGTCGCGGCCGCCCGCCCCGCCGGGGGCGCCCATCGGGTCGCCGCCCATGTCGACGATCTTGCGCTTCTGCGGGTCGGAGAGGACCTCGTAAGCGGTCGTGACCTCGCGGAAGCGGACCTGCGCCGCCTCGTCGGGGTTGACGTCCGGGTGCAGCTCGCGCGCGAGCTTGCGGTAGGCGCGCTTGATCTCGGCGGCATCCGCGTCCTGGCGGATGCCGAGCGTGCCGTAGTAGTCCCTCGCCACCGTGTCCAGTCCTCCTGGCCCCAGCCGTTGGCGGGGCTCGTTCGCTCGTGTCGATCCCTGTTCCGGGTCGACGCTGTCCTACTGGCCGAGTATGTCCCCGACGTAGTTGGCCACGGCGCGCACCGCCGCGATGTTCGTGGGGTAGTCCATCCTGGTGGGCCCCACCACCCCCATGCCGCCGAGCAGGGTGGCCCTGGTGCCGTACCCGATGGACACCACCGAGGTGCTGCGCATCTCCTCGGCCTCGTTCTCCTCGCCGATGCGCACGGTCACCGCGCCCGGGTCGGCGGTCGCGGCCAGCAGCTTGAGCACGACGACCTGCTCCTCCAGCGCCTCCAGCACCGTGCGCAGCGAGTGCGGGAAGTCGGCGACGTTGTTGGTCAGGTTCGCGGTGCCGCCGAGCACCAGCCGCTCCTCGGGGTGCTCGACGAGCGACTCGACCAGCACCGTGGAGACCCGCAGCACCGCGTCGCGCAGGTCCGAGGGCGCTGTCTCGGGCAGCTCGGCGACCTTGACCGCGGCGTCGGCGAGCTTGCGCCCGGCCAGGGCGGCGTTGACCTGGGCGCGCAGCCGGGCGACGGCCTCGTCGGTGATCACGTCGCCGAGGTCGACCATGCGCTGGTCGACCCGGCCGGAGTCGGTGATCAGCACCAGCATCAGCCGGGCCGGGGTGATCGTCACCAGCTCGACGTGGCGCACCGTGGAGGTGGTCAGCGTCGGGTACTGGATCACCGCGACCTGGCGGGTGAGCTGGGCCAGCAGCCGCACGCTGCGCCGCATGACGTCGTCGAGGTCGATCGCGCCGTCGAGGAAGCTCTGGATGGCGCGCCGCTCGGCCGTCGACAGCGGCTTGACCTCGCTGAGCCGGTCGACGAAGAGCCGGTAGCCCTTGTCGGTGGGGATGCGGCCCGCGCTGGTGTGCGGCTGGGTGATGTACCCGTCCTCCTCCAGCGAGGCCATGTCGTTGCGGACGGTGGCGCTGGAGACCCCGAGGTTGTGCCGGTCGACGATGGCCTTGGAGGCCACCGGCTCCTGGTGCTGGACGAAGTCGGCGACGATGGCGCGCAGCACCTCGAAGCGCCGTTCCTCGGCGTTGACCACCCCGTCACCTCCCTCGCGCACCGGACGGGCGTGCCTTGAGTTTACGGAGACGGGCGACCCGGTGGTCGAGTCGGCACAGGTTGTCCGTTTTGCCGCTTGTCCCGGGGCGGTCGGGGCGCGATCATGTGCCGATGGCCTCGTCCACGCTGACCACGGTCTTCCTGCCGCTCGCGCTCGCGGTGGTGATGTTCGGGCTCGGTCTCTCGCTGACCGTGGCCGACTTCGCCAGGGTCGCGCGGGTGCCGAAGGCCGCCCTGCTGGCGCTGGCGGTGCAGCTGCTGGTGCTGCCCGCGATCGCGCTCGGCCTGGTGCTGCTGTTCGAGCTGCCGCCGGAGCTGGCGGTGGGCACGATGCTGCTCGCCGCGTCGCCGGGCGGGGCCACCGCCAACGTGTTCAGCCACCTCGCGGGCGGCGACGTGGCGCTCAACGTGAGCCTGACGGCGGTGAACTCGGTGCTGGCGGTGGTGACGCTGCCGATCGTGGTGAACCTCTCGATCGCCGGGTTCATGGCCTCGGACGGCGCGTTGGGCCTGCAGCCGACCAAGGCGTTGCAGGTGTTCGCGCTGGTGCTGGTGCCGGTGGCGATCGGGATGGCGGTCAACCACCGGTTCCCCGGCTTCAGCGACGCGGCGCGCAAGCCGGTGAAGGTGCTGTCGCTGGTCGTGCTGGCGGCGCTGGTGCTGGGGGCGGTGTTCGCCGACCGGGACAACGTCGGGACCTACCTGCGCCAGATCGGGGTCGTGGTGGTCCTGCTGTGCCTGCTGAGCCTGGCGCTGGGGTACCTGGTGCCGCGGCTGGCCGGGGTGCCCGAGCCGCAGGCGATCGCGTCGTCGTTCGAGATCGGCATCCACAACAGCACGCTGGCGATCACCATCGCGCTGAGCCCGACGCTGCTCAACAGCACGGCCATGGCGATCCCGGCCGCGGTCTACGGCGCGTCGATGTTCATCCCGGCCGCCCTGCTGGCGGTGTGGTTCAACCGGCGGACGGCCAGGTCAGCGGCCAGCCATGCGCCGAGCGGCTGACGCGGCGATCCTGATGATCGGGTCGGCGTGCCCGCTGGCGGACTCGAGCAGTCTGCGCGAGGCGGGGCCGCCGATGACCCCTGCCGCGTAGACCGCCTTGGCGGCCAGGACGGCGTCGTTCCCGTCGACCAGCTCAGCGAGGTGGGGCACCGCCCGCGGGCCCAGGGCCGCCACGGCCCGGTAGTCGACCTTCGACTGGGCCAAGCGCTGTCTGACCTCTCTCTGGGAAACAGGCATACCGGGAGGGTTCCCGCCGCCGCGCCGGGCACACCCGGCGGCGGGAACACGGCTGGTCGGTTGGGTCACACGGTGACGGGCACCCGGGAGGCGCCGCGCAGGTTGATGCGGCCGTTCCAGGCGACCTCGCCCGCCAGGGCCAGGTCCGGGAGGCGGCGCACGATCCGCTCGAAGGCGACCCGGCCCTCCAGCCTGGCCAGCGCCGCGCCGAGGCAGTGGTGCGGCCCGGCGCCGAAGGACACGTGGTGGCGGGCGTTGGGCCGGTCGATCCGGAACTCGTCGGCGTCCGGGCCCCAGAACCGCGGGTCGCGGTTGGCCGAGGCCAGGTTGCAGATGACGAAGGTGCCCGCCGGGACCTCGCGGTCGCCGACCCGCACCGGGGCGGTGGTGACCCGGCGGCTGTTCTGCACCGGGCTGTCGTAGCGCAGCACCTCCTCGACCGCGCCCGCGGCGAGACCGGGGTCGGCGCGCAGCGCCGCGTGCTGCTCGGGGTGGCGCAGCAGGGCGACGGCGCCGTTGGAGATCAGGTTGACCGTGGTCTCGTGGCCCGCGACGTAGAGCAGCACGACCTGGGCGACCAACTCGTCCTCGGTCAGCGCGGACCCCTCGTGCTCGGCCTGGATCAGGGCGGTGAGCAGGTCGTCCGCCGGGTTGGCCCGCTTCCAGGCGATCGCCGCGGCGGTCAGCTCCCACAGGTCGCGGTCGGCGGCGGCGACGCGCTTGGCCAGCTCCACGTCGGCCACCGGCTCCAGGCCGCGGACCAGCGTGCCGGTCAGCTCGCGCAGCCGGTCGGAGTCGGTGGGCGGCATGCCGAGCATGTCGCTGATGACGGCGAAGGGCAGCGGGAAGGCCAGCTTCTCGACCAGGTCTCCCCCGCCGTCGGCGACCAGGTCGTCGAGCGCGGCGTCGACCAGCGCGGTGATCGAGGGCTCCAGGGCGGAGATGGCGCGCACGGTGAAGACCTTCTGCACCAGCCCGCGCAGCCGCGTGTGGTCGGGGGCGTCGCGGTCGAGCATCGACAGGCCGCGGCCGGGGGCGAGCGTGCCACCGCCGGCCTCGCGCACGGCGTCGCGCACCGGGTGCGGCAGGACGTGGCGCAGCTCCACCGACAGGTCGGAGCGGAGCAGGGCGGTGACGTCGGCGTGCCGGGACACCATCCAGAACCCCATCGGGTGGTCTTGGACCGGGTCGTCGTCGCGCAACTGGGCGTAGTGCGGGTACGGGTCGGCGTCGAAACCGGGGGCGAACGGGTTGAACAGCGCTGTCGTCACCAGGTCCACCTACTCAGCGTTGGTCACATACACCGTGTATGTGAGTACGCTCCGACCCTATGCCGGGTGTCAAGAGCCGTCGGGAGCAGTACTCCGACGCCACGCGCGCCGCGCTGCTCGCCGCGGCCGCCAAGCGCTTCCTCGCCGAGGGCTACACCGCGACCGCGCTGGAGGACGTCGCCGCCGACATCCAGGCCACCCGCGGCGCGGTCTACCACCACTTCAGCAACAAGAGAGCCCTGTTCGAGGCGGTGCTGGAGGTCATGGCGGTGTCCGCCGCCGACGAGATCGCCGCGGCGCGGGCGGGCGCCGACACGCCGTGGGAGGGGGCGCTGGCCGCGCTCGCGGCCTTCCTCGACCGCTGCCTCGACCCGGACTACAGCAAGATCGTGTGGCAGGAGGGGCCGATCGCGCTGGGCTGGCTGGACTGGCAGCGGCACGAGGAGCGCCACGCCTGCGGGCAGATCGAGGTCATCCTGCGCGACCTGGTCGAGTGCGGGGAGATCGCGCCGCTGCCGCTGGAGGCGGCCACCCGGGTGCTGTTCTGGGCGCTGGGCGCCGCCGGTCAGGCGCTGGCCGAGGCCGAGCCCGCGCGGCGGCCCGCGGTGCGGGCCGAATACGCCGAAGTGGCGCTGCGAATCCTGCAGGGCCTGCGTGGGGGCCGCGCGTGACGGGCGTGCCCGATAGGCTTCGCCCATGACGGACACCGCTGCCGCCCCCTTGGGCATCACCGCCGGTCAGGTCGTGCGCGAGGTCGGGTGGGACGACGACGCCGACGACGCGCTGCGCGACGCGGTCCGCGAACTGGCCGCCGAGCAGGAACTGATCGACGACGACACCGACGACGAGGCCGACGTGGTGCTGCTGTGGTGGCGCGACGGCGACGGGGACCTGTTCGACACCCTCACCGACGCCATGGTCGGCCTCGGCGACGACGGGGTCATCTGGCTGCTGACCCCCAAGGTCGGCCGGGACGGGCACGTCGAGCCCAGCGACATCGGCGAGGACGCCACGACCGCGGGCCTGCGCCAGGTCAGCTCCTCGCACGTCGCGCCGGACTGGACCGGGACCAAGCTGGCCAAGCCCCGATCGCGTTAGCCCCTGACCCGGGCCTTCCCTAGGTCAGCCTGCGGACCACCGCGTCGGCGAGCAGCCTGCCGCGGTCGGTCAGCACGCACCGCCCACCCGCCAGCGCGGCGGGCTCCAAGAGCCCGTCGCGCGCGGCCGTCTCCGCCTCCGGCGCCGCGCCGGGGGCCAGCGCCGACACCGGCAGGCCCTCGGCCAGCCGCAACTCCAACAGCACCCGCTCCACCCGCTGGTCCTCGTCGGTGAGGACCTCGCGGCCCTGCGCGGGCGAGTTCCCCTCGCCGAGCAGGGCCGCGTAGCGGGCCGGGTGCTTGACGTTCCACCAGCGGACACCGCCGACGTGGCTGTGCGCGCCGGGGCCGGCGCCCCACCAGTCGGCGCCCTTCCAGTACAGCAGGTTGTGCCTGCACCGGGCCTGCGCCGACGCGGCCCAGTTGGACACCTCGTACCAGTGCAGCCCGGCCGCCGCCAGGGTCGAGTCGAGCTGCTCGTAGCGGTCGGCGAGCACGTCGTCGTCGGGCATGGGCAGTTCGCCGCGCTTGATCCGGCGGGCCAGCGCGGTGCCGTCCTCGACGATGAGCGCGTAGGCGGAGACGTGGTCCACACCCGACTCCAGGACCGCGTCCAGCGACGCGGCGAGGTCCTGCGGCCGCTCCCCCGGGGTCCCGTAGATCAGGTCCAGGTTCACGTGCTGGATGCCCGCCGCGCGCGCCTCCAGCGCCGCGGCGACCGCGCGGCCGGGGGTGTGCGTGCGGTCGAGGACGGCGAGGACGTGCCGGGCCGCGGACTGCATCCCCAGGGACACGCGCGTGTATCCCGCGTCACGCAAGCCGCGGAAGAACTCGGGCGAGGTCGACTCGGGGTTGGACTCGGTGGTGACCTCCGCCCCCTCCTTGAGCCCGACTGTGGCGCGGATCGCATCCAAGACCTGGGACAACCCGTCGGCGCCGAGCAGCGACGGAGTGCCGCCGCCGACGAACACGGTGTCGGCTCCGGGAGCCTGCCCCAAGATCGACACCGCCAGCTCCAGCTCGCGCCGCAGCCCCGCCATCCAGGACTGCGGGGAGGCGGAAGTGCCCAGCTCACCGGGGGTGTAGGTGTTGAAGTCGCAGTACCCGCAGCGGGTCGCGCAGAAGGGCACGTGCACGTAGACGCCGAAGGGTCGGGAGCCCACCCCGGACAGGGCCGAGGGGGGCAGGGAGCCATCGGACGGGACGGGGTCGCCATCGGGCAGCGCAGCGGGCACGACGAGCATCATCCCAGGCGGCTGACATGCGGGTTCGCCGGTGTCCACGGGCCATGGCGGCCGCGGCGTCCCAGAATGCGGATGCTGGTGGACCACACCGTGGACGCGTGGCACGCTGAGCGCATGTCAGCGACCGAGGTCTTCCTGGTGGTTCGCCGCCACGTCGACCTCCGTCGCGTGTCCAGCGCCCTGTGCCGGGACACCTGAGACCTGTCGTCGCCCATTTCGCGTACAGCAGGCGTCGGCGCGCAGGCTGTGTGATCCAGGGTGCATCCGGGGTCCCAGCGGGCGCGCGCGCCCCGATCCCGGAGGACGTGCCCGGTGTCTCCCACCACACCACCGGCCAGCGCTGGCAAGCGCGCCCCATCCCGCAAGGGCGAGGGTCAATGGGCCCTCGGTTACCGCGAGCCGCTCAACCCGAACGAGCGGTCCAAGAAGGACGACAACCCGCTCAACGCGCGCGCCCGCATCGAGAACATCTACGCCCACGGCGGCTTCGACAGCATCGACCCCGGTGACCTGCGCGGCCGGTTCCGCTGGTTCGGCCTCTACACCCAGCGCAAGCCGGGCATCGACGGCGGCCGCACGGCCACGCTGGAGCCCGAGGAGCTCGACGACAGCTACTTCATGCTCCGGGTCCGCCTCGACGGCGGCGCGGTCACCACCGACCAACTGCGCGTGCTGGGCGAGATCTCCCGCGACAACGCGCGCGACACCGCCGACATCACCGACCGGCAGAACATCCAGTACCACTGGATCCAGGTCGAGGACATGCCCGCCATCTGGCGCAAGCTCGAGGACGCGGGCATGACCACGATGGAGGCCTGCGGCGACAGCCCCCGGGTCATCCTCGGCTCCCCGGTCGCGGGCATCGCCGAGGAGGAGGTCATCGACGGCACCCCGGCCATCGACGAGATCAAGCGCCGCTTCGTCGGCGACCCGGCGTACGCCAACCTGCCGCGCAAGTTCAAGTCCGCGGTGTCCGGCCTGCCCGACGTCGCCCACGAGATCCACGACGTCGCCTTCGTCGGCGTCGTGCACCCCGAGCACGGCCCCGGCTTCGACGTGTGGGTCGGCGGCGGCCTGTCCACCAACCCGATGATCGGCCAGCGCCTGGGCGCGTGGGTGCCGCTGGCCGAGGTCGCCGACGTCTACGGCGCGGTGATCGGCGTCTTCCGCGACTACGGCTACCGCCGCCTGCGCAACCGCGCGCGCATCAAGTTCCTGGTCAAGGACTGGGGCGCGGCCGAGTTCCGCCGGGTCATGGAGGAGAAGTACCTCCAGCGGCCGATGCTCGACGGCCCCGCCCCCGAGATCCCCGCCACCCCGTTCGACCACGTGGGTGTGCACAGGCAGAAGGACGGCCTGTTCTACGTCGGCGCCGCCCCGGTCGCGGGCCGGGTGTCCGGGCAGATCCTGCTCGATGTCGCCGACGCCGCCGAGCGCGCCGGGTCGCGGCGGGTGCGGTTCACCCCGCTGCAGAAGCTCGTCGTGCTCGACGTGCCCGAGGCCGAGGTGCCCGCGCTGCGGGCCGCGCTCAAGGACCTGGGCCTGGACACGGACCCGTCGCCGTGGCGGCGCGGGGTGATGGCCTGCACCGGCATCGAGTTCTGCAAGCTGGCCATCGTCGAGACCAAGGCCCGCGCGCTGGACCTGGTGACCAAGCTGGAGACCAGGCTCAAGGACATCACCGACACCCACGACCTGGCCCCGCTGGCGGTGCACATCAACGGCTGCCCGAACTCCTGCGCGCGCATCCAGACCGCCGACATCGGCCTCAAGGGCCAGATCGTCACCGACGGGGACGGCAACCAGGTCGAGGGCTTCCAGGTGCACCTCGGCGGCGGCCTCGGCCTCGACGCCGGGTTCGGCCGCAAGCTGCGCGGGCACAAGGTGACCGGCGAGGAGCTGCCCGACTACGTCGAGCGCGTCGTGCGGGCGTTCGTCGCCGAGCGCGGGCCCGGCGAGCGCTTCGCGCAGTGGGTCGCCCGCGCCGACGAGCCGGCGCTGCGGTGAGCGAGCGGGCGACGCCGTTCCACTGCCCCTACTGCGGGGAGGAAGACCTGCGACCGCAGGAGGAGCCGCAGTCGGCCTGGCTGTGCACGGCCTGCCGCCGGGTCTTCACCGTGAAGTTCGTCGGGCTCAACCTGACCACACAGCAAGCCGGGAGAGGGGCGCACTCGTGACTGTCACCGACGTCAAAGACTTGCGCGCGCTGGCCGAGCGCGCCGAGCACGACCTCGCCGAGGCCACCGCGGCCGAGGCGATCGCCTGGACAGTGGAGCACTTCGGCGGCCGGTTCATCGTGGCCTCGAACATGCAGGACGCCGCGCTGATCGAGCTGGCGCACCGGCAGCGCACCGACTTCGACGTGCTGTTCCTCGAAACCGGCTACCACTTCGCCGAGACCATCGGGGTGCGCGACGCGGTCGCGCTGACCTACCCGGGCATCCGGATCGTCAACGCCGAGGCCGAGCAGTCGGTGGCCGACCAGGAGCGCGAGTTCGGCCTGCTGCACCAGACCGACCCCGGCCGCTGCTGCGCGCTGCGCAAGGTGGTCCCGCTGCGGGCCACGCTCGCCCGCTACGACGCGTGGGTGACCGGGGTGCGCCGGGTGGACGCCCCGACGCGCGCCAACACGCCCGTCGTGCAGTGGGACGAGCGCAACGGGCTGGTGAAGGTCAACCCGATCGCGGCCTGGTCCGACGACGAGTTCACCGCCTTCATCGCCGACAACCACGTCCTGGAGAACCCGCTGGTGGCCGAGGGCTACCCGTCGATCGGGTGCGCCCCGTGCACGGCCAAGCCGCTGCCGGGCCAGGACGCGCGCAGCGGCCGGTGGGCGGGTCAGGGCAAGACCGAGTGCGGATTGCACGGGTGAGGCGGAGATGACGAGCACAGAGGCGACGACAGAGCCAGCGACGACAGGGCTGACGACGACGGAGCCGGCCGCGCCGACGGCCATGGACGCCCTGGACCGGTTGGAGTCCGAGGCGGTCCACATCTTCCGGGAGGTGGCGGGCGAGTTCGACCGGCCGGTCATCCTGTTCTCGGGGGGCAAGGACTCCACGGTCCTGCTGCACCTGGCGGTGAAGGCCTTCTGGCCCGCGCCGGTGCCGTTCCCGCTGCTGCACGTGGACACCGGGCACAACCTCGACGAGGTCATCGAGTTCCGCGACCGCACCGTCGAGCGCCACGGCCTGCGGCTGGTGGTGGCGAGCGTGCAGGACTACATCGACGACGGCAGGTTGCAGGAGCGCCCCGACGGGACGCGCAACCCGTTGCAGACCACGCCGCTGCTCGACGGCATCACCGACAACAAGTTCGACGCGGTGTTCGGCGGCGGGCGCCGCGACGAGGAGCGCGCCCGGGCGAAGGAGCGGATCTTCAGCCTGCGCAACTCCTTCGGCCAGTGGGACCCGCGGCGGCAGCGCCCCGAGCTGTGGAACCTCTACAACGGCAGGCACCGCCCCGGCGAGCACGTCCGCGTGTTCCCGCTGTCGAACTGGACCGAACTCGACGTCTGGCGCTACATCAAGCGCGAGGCGATCGAGCTGCCGTCCATCTACTACGCCCACCGGCGCGAGGTGTTCCAGCGGGACGGCATGTGGCTCACCTCGGGGCCGTGGTTCGGCCCCCGCGACGACGAGCAGGTGCGCGAGCTGACGGTCCGGTACCGGACCGTCGGCGACGGCTCGTGCACCGGCGCGGTGCTGTCCGAGGCCTCGGACATCGACTCGGTCATCGCCGAGGTCTCGGCCAGCAGGCTCACCGAGCGCGGGGCCACCCGCGCCGACGACCGGCTGTCCGAGGCCGCGATGGAGGACCGCAAGCGGGAGGGCTACTTCTGATGACCAGCACGGAGATCCCCGGGACCCACACCCCCGACCTGCTGCGCCTGGCCACGGCCGGGTCGGTCGACGACGGCAAGTCCACCCTGGTGGGCAGGCTGCTCTACGACACCAAGTCGGTGCTGGCCGACACGCTGGACGCGGTGCACCGCGCCAGCGTCGACAAAGGACTGACCACCCCCGACCTGTCGCTGCTGGTCGACGGGCTGCGCTCGGAGCGCGAGCAGGGCATCACCATCGACGTGGCCTACCGCTACTTCGCCACCCCGCGCCGCTCCTTCGTCCTGGCCGACACCCCCGGGCACGTGCAGTACACCCGCAACACCGTCACCGGCGCGTCCACCGCGCAGCTCGCGGTGCTGCTGGTCGACGCGCGCAAGGGCGTGCTGGAGCAGACCCGCCGCCACGCCGCGGTGCTGGCCCTGCTCGGCGTGCCGCGGCTGGTGCTGGCGGTGAACAAGATCGACCTGGTCGGCTACGACGAGGGCGTGTTCGAGGCCATCGCCACCGAGTTCGCCGCGCACGCCACCGCCCTGGGCTACCCGGTCGGGTCCGTGCTGTCGATCCCGGTGTCGGCGCTGGTCGGCGACAACGTCGTGGACCGCTCGACGAACACCGCCTGGTACACCGGACCGACCCTGCTCGAGCACCTGGAGACGGTGCCGGTGGAGCCGGACCCGCACCACGTGCCGTTCCGCTTCCCGGTGCAGCACGTCATCCGCACCAACACCGCGGAGTTCACCGACTACCGCGGCTACGCGGGACAGGTGGCCGCGGGCACGGTGCGGGTCGGCGACGAGGTCGTGGCGCTGCCCGCGGGCGTGCGCACCACCGTCTCGCGCATCGACACGCCCGGCGGCCCGCTGGCCGAGGCCGAGGCGGGCCGGTCGGTGACCCTGGTGCTGGCCGACGAGATCGACATCAGCCGGGGCGACCTGATCGCCCCGGCCCACGACGCCCCGGTGGCCGCCGACGAGTTCGGCGCGACCCTGGCCTGGCTGTCGGACAAGCCGCTGCGCCCCGGCTCCCGGGTGCTGGTCAAGCACGGCGCCCGCACCGTCCCCGCGATCGTCAGCGAGCTCAGCGCCCGCTTCGACGAGCAGCGGCTGGTGAGCGTGCCCGACCCGCTGTCCCTGGAGCTCAACGAGATCGGCCGCGTCACCGTGCGCACCGCGGAGCCGCTGCCGGTCGACGACTACGCGGTCAACCGGCGCTCCGGCGCTTTTCTGGTCATCGACCCCGCCGACGGGTCGACACTCGCAGCGGGTCTTGTCGGGGCAGGCTTGCCCGCGCTGCGCGACCAGGACAGCTCGACCCCCGAGGGCGACCTGGTCTCCCCCGGTCCCTGACCTCCCTGCCACCCGGAAAGGCCCGAGTCACGTGAGAAGCCCCCACCGCGCCTTAGCAGCAGGCCTCGCCGTCGCGGCCCTCCTGTCCGCCCTCGCCGGGTGCTCCCGGGCCGAGGGCGACTCCGCCGCGGCGACCGCGTCGGACAAGGGGCCCGCCGCGCAACTGCGCTTGGGCTACTTCCCCAACGTGACGCACGCGTCGGCGTTGATCGGGTTGGAGCAGGGCTTCTTCGCCAAAGAGCTGGGCAGCACCGAGCTCGTGCCGACGAAGTTCAACGACGGGCCCACCGAGGTCAGCGCGCTGCTGGGCGGGTCGCTCGACGCCGGGTTCATCGGTTCCGGCCCGGCCATCAACGCCTTCGCCAAGTCCGACGGCGATGCGGTGCGGCTGGTCGCGGGGGCCACCTCGGGCGGGGCGCAGTTGGTGACCACCCCGGACATCACCACCCCCGAGCAGCTCGAGGGCACGACGGTCGCCACCCCGCAACTGGGCAACACCCAGGACGTGGCGCTCAAGAAGTGGCTCGCCGACAAGGGGCTCACCGGCAAGGTCGAGATCCAGAACCTGGAGGGCGCCAAGACCCTCGACCAGTTCAGGAAGGGCGACCTGCGGGCGGCGTGGCTGCCGGAGCCGTGGTCCTCGCGGCTGGTGCTCGACGCGGGCGCGAAGGTCCTGCTGGACGAGAAGGACCTGTGGCCGGGCGGCGAGTTCCCGACCACCACGCTGTTGGTGCGCACGCGGTTCCTCCAGGAGCACCGGCAGACGGTCGAGGCGCTGCTGCGCGGCCTGCTGGCGGCCAACGCCTTCGCCGAGTCCAACCCCGCCGAGGCGAAGAAGGCGGTCAACTCCCAGCTCGAGGCGCTGATCGGCAAGGGGCTCAGCGCGGCGGTCATCGACCGCTCGTTCACCTCGATCACCCTCGACCCGGACCCGCTGGCCTCGACCTACCCGCAACTGGCCAAGGACGCGGTGACCGCGGGGATCACCGAGTCCGAGACCGAGCTCAACGGCCTCATCGACCTCGGTCCGCTGAACAGCGTCCTGGCGGCCGCGGGCAGGCCCGGGCTCGACGCCGCGGGCCTGGACACCAAGTAGCGACCGCGACGACCGAGGAAGGCAGGCGAACCCCGATGACCGCCACGCTCCCCACCACCCGAGGCACCGACACCGCGGTGCGGCTCAGCGACGTCCGCAAGACGTTCGGGCACGGCCCCGGCGCGGTGACCGCCCTCGACGGGATCGACCTCAACGTCGCCCCCGGCGAGTTCGTCTGCCTGCTCGGCGCGTCCGGCTGCGGCAAGACGACCGTGCTCAACCTGATCGCCGGGCTCGACGAGGCCAGCTCCGGCCGGATCGAGCTGAGCACCGGGCGGCCCGCGGTGATGTTCCAGGAGGCCGCGCTCATGCCGTGGCTGACCGCGGCCCGCAACGTGGAGCTGCCGCTGCGCCTGGCCGGGGTCAAGCGGGCCGAGCGGGTGGCCCGCGCGGGCGAACTGCTCGACCTGGTCCGGCTCTCCGGGGCCGGGGACAAGCGCCCGCACGAGCTGTCCGGCGGCATGCGCCAGCGCGTGGCCCTGGCCCGCGCGCTGGCCTCGGCGCTGCACAACGGCGGCACCGGTTCGCTGCTGCTGATGGACGAGCCGTTCTCGGCGCTGGACGCCATCACCCGCGACTTCCTGCAGGGGGAGCTGCTGCGGGTGTGGAAGGCCACCGGCACCGCGGTCGTGTTCGTCACCCACGACGTGCGCGAGGCGGTGCGACTGGGCCAGCGGGTCGTGCTGCTGTCGTCCAAGCCGGGCCGCGTCGTGCAGGAGTGGGCGGTCGACGGCCTGGACCCCGCCGCGGAGGGCGTGCTGATCGATGAGGTCAACGAGCGCCTGCGCGAGGTGATCAGCCACCATGCCGCCTGAACCGACGGCGCAGCTCGACCGGGACGGGGCCGTCGAGGGCCTCGACGCCCTCGACGCCCCGCCATCGCAGCCCCGGCGCGGCACGGGCCTGGCCAAGGCCGTGGTCGCCCCGGTCATCGCGCTGGCGGTGTTCATCGCCATCTGGCAGGGGCTGTGGGCCTCGGCGGTCTGGCCGGAGTACCAGTTGCCCGCGCCCGCGGCGGTGGCCGGGCAGTTGTGGGACATCACCGCGGACGGCCGGGTCTGGGGCTACCTGTGGGTCTCGGTGCACCGGGCGGTCATCGGGTTCCTGATCGCCCTGGCCATCGCGACGCCGCTGGGCCTGCTGCTGGCCAAGGTGCAGATCGTGCGGCTGGCGATCGGGCCGATCATCTCCGGGTTGCAGAGCCTGCCGTCGGTGGCGTGGGTGCCCGCGGCGGTGCTGTGGTTCGGCATCGAGGACACGGCGATCTACACCGTCGTGCTGCTGGGCGCGGTCCCCTCGATCGCCAACGGCCTGGTGTCGGGCATCGACCAGATCCCGCCGATCCTGCCGCGCGCGGGCAAGGCCATGGGCGCGGGCCGGGTCGACGCCGCCCGCTACATCCTGCTGCCCGCCGCCCTGCCCGGGTACCTGGCCGGGCTCAAGCAGGGGTGGGCGTTCTCCTGGCGGTCGCTGATGGCCGCCGAGCTGATCGCGAACTCCCCGCAGCTCGGTTTCGGCCTCGGCCAGTACCTGCAGAACGGGTCGGCGCTGTCGGACATGTCGATGGTGATGGCGGGCATCTTCCTGATCTTCCTGGTGGGCGTGGGCATCGAGCTGGCGCTGTTCCGGCCGCTGGAGCGGGCCGTGCTGCGCTCGCGCGGGCTGACGGGCGCGCTGTGAGCGCGGTCCCCCTCGTCGCCGTCGCGCACGGCAGCCGCGACCCGCGCTCGGCCGAGACCGTGCGCGCGCTGCTGGCCGTCGTGCGCGACCGGAACCCGGGCCTGGACGTGCGCGAGGCGTTCCTGGACCTGTCCGAGCCGCTGCTCTCGGACGTGCTCGCGACGCTGCACGGGCCGGTCGTGGTCGCCCCGCTGCTGCTGGGCCGGGCCTTTCACGCCCGGGTCGACCTGCCCGGCCTGGTGGAGCAGGCGCAGCGGCGGCACCCGAGGCTGTCGGTGTCGGTCGCCGACGTGCTGGGCCCCGACGCCCGGTTGGAGGCGGCCGCGCTGCGCCGACTCGGCGAGGCCGGGGTGGCGCCGGGCGACCCGTCGGTCGGCGTCGTGCTGGCGGGCACCGGGTCGTCGCACGCACCAGCCAACGCCCGGGTCGCCGAGGTCGCGCGGCGGTGGTCGGCGGCGCACGGGTGGGCCGGGGTGCGGCCCGCGTTCGCCTCGGCCGAGCCGGGCGTGCCCGCCGCCGTGGCCGCGCTGCGCGCGCGGGGCGCCGAGCGGATCGCCGTGGCGTCGTGGTTCCTGGCGCCGGGCCTGCTCCCGGACCGGGTGCGCGACCTGGCCGGTCCGGACGCGGTGGTCGCCGAGCCACTTGGCGCGGCCGAGGAGGTCGCCGACCTGGTCGTCGACCGGTACCTGTCCGTTGTGGACGAAGTGGTCCAGACGGCCTGAGCAGCCGAACCGCGCGTCATCCGTTTAGGGTGGGCTCATGGCTGATGAGCTGGTGCACTACGACGTCTCCGCGGGCGTGGCGCGGGTGACCCTGGACTCCCCGCACAACCGCAACGCGCTGTCCGCGCAACTGCGCCGGGAGCTGCGCGACCACCTGGCGACCGCCACCGAGGACCCCGCCGTGCGGGTCATCGTGCTCGACCACACCGGCCCGGTGTTCTGCTCCGGCATGGACCTCAAGGAGGCGGGCGGCGCCTCGTCGTCCGCTCAGGGCGTCAACGAGTTCCCCGCGATCCTCGAGAGCCTGTGGACCAGCCCCAAGCCGATCGTCGCCCGACTCGCCGGACCCGCCCGCGCGGGCGGCGTCGGCATCGTGGCCGCCGCGGACATCGCCGTGGCCGCCGACACCGCCACCTTCGCCTTCACCGAGGTCCGCATCGGCGTCGTCCCCGCCGTCATCTCGGTGACCGTGCTGCCCCGCCTGCTGCCCAGGGCCGCCCACGAGCTCTTCCTCACCGGCGAGACCTTCGACGCCCACCGGGCCAAGGAGATCGGTCTGATCAACTCCGCGGTCCCGCCCACCGCCCTCGACGACGAGGTCGACCGCTACACGGGGATGCTGACCCTGGGCGGCCCCCAGGCGCTGGCGGCGACGAAGCAGATGCTGCGCCGCGCGCCCGCGCCGTCGATGGGCGAGGACTTCGCCCGGATGCTGGCCCTCTCGGCCGAGTTCTTCGCCTCCGCGGAGGGCCAGGAGGGCATCACCGCGTTCGCCCAGAAGCGCAGGCCGAACTGGGTCCCCTGACCACGATCAGCGGCTGACCCTGACCACCAACTCGCGCACGGCGTCGCGGGACACCGGCAGCACCACACCGGGCCGCTTGGTGTCCCGCACGGCGGCCAGATCCTGCCGCAGCTCGACACAGTTGCTGGTACTGCCCGACCGGGACGACTTCCGCCACTCCATGATCACAACCTTTCCAGTAGTCGCCCAATCATACTGCGGCTTTCCACGCTGGAAAGAGCCTGACGATCAAGCATCTCGCGCATTTTCGCATAGCCATCGACCTCGGAATCATGCAGATAGAGGCTGCTCCCCCACAGCTCGACGTGGAGCACGTCTGCCACTTCGGGGAAGTGCAGCAACATCCACGAGTGCAACAAGAGGTTGTGCGGCAGGTGTTCTCGTACGATTCGGACGCCGAGACCGCGGTCGGGGGCCGCCACCAAGTGCTGGAGTTGTTCCTTGAGCGCCTCGGCCCCGCCGAAGGGCCTGCGCAGTGCGCTCTCGTGGATGAAGGCCATGTACTCGACATTGGGCAGCACTCGCTGCCTGCGCTGGCGGGCGATCCACCGCATCTCGACATCCTGGGCGGTGATCCCGTCGCCGGTCATGATGCCCGCCGCGTAGCTCTTGGTCTGCAACAAACCCGGCACCACCGCGAGGGACCAATCGGTGATCCGACTGGCCGAGGCCTCGTAGCTGGCCAGTGTTCCCACGTCCGGCAGCACCCCGGGCAGCGGCCGCGACCACCACCCGGCCTGCGTGCCGCTCTCCCGGGCACTGCCGATCAACTCCTCCCGCTGCACCGCTGGCACGTCGTAGTACGCCAGCACGGTGGCCACATCCTCACTCGTGATGTGCCGCTTCCCGTTCTCCGTCCTGCTCAAAGTCGCCGCCGACCACCCGATCCGCTTCGCCGCCTGCTCCAGGCTCAACGACGTCTGCTGCAACCGCACCGCCTTCAACTGCGCGCCGATGGTCCTGTCACGCGCCTGCGGGTTCTTCCTCTGACCGCTCACGGCTTCCTTTCCACCCCAGCAAGGAGCACGCGCCCTCAACGCGGGGAATCTACGATGTGGTCCCGACACGGGCACCGCAGATTTCAGGTAGCGATAAGAATAGGAGACCAGAAAACCCACACAACAACGGGTCCAGCAAAACCGAAACTCCACTGAGGACAGCGGCGAGATTGTCCGAAGCCGGCGATGAACGATCTCACCAGTGCGCTGGACCGGCAGGCCGGTGCCCCTCACCGCTGCCCGCCCAGACCTGCTGGGGGTGGGGCTGGAACCGCGGCTGGGGCGGGATCTGCTGGGATGGTGCCCCCTGCACGGGCAGTGCCCGCATCAGGGCGACCAGGAGGCGGGCCACCTCCAGCAGCTCCGGCACCGTCGTGCGGGTCAGGACGTTGTCGCGCGCGACCACCAGTTCATCGCCGACGATCGCGAACCCGGACCGACTCACCTGCGGGAGCAGGGCGGTGACCCGCGGCGTCAGCAGCCGGGCCGCCAGGTCCGGGTCCCCGCCGACCACCGCGTGCTGCCGGTTGAACTCCGGGTCGGCGGTGCGCAGGCCGGTGTCCTGGCCGAAGGACAGCCGGCGCTGGACCTCGACCACGCCGAGTGGCGCCGGCAGCCGGACCGTCCACACGGTCTCCACCGAGTTGGTGTCGGTGAACATGATCGACCCGTACGAGGTGCGCTTGGTGCGCCGCTGGAAGTCGAACGCGGTCACCCAGGCGCCGTCGACCCAGCCCGCGAGGTGCCCGAACGCCACCCGGCGGTCGCCGTGCTCGGTGAAGGGCGCGCACGGGTAGCGGGTCAGCAGCTCCGGTGCGAACGGCTGGAACCGCCAGCCGTGCGCGGCGGCGAAGGCCTGCCGCTCGGCGTTCTTCGAGTTCTGCCGCTTGAGCAGGAATTGCCTGGGCAGAACGAGCGTGAACAGGTTGAGCGAGGCCAACAACGCAACAATGAAAACGATGAACAGCACGATCTGCACGTGGATCCCCCGGTGCGATTCCCCCCGGCGCGGTGATCCGCGCCCCCGCGCCGATCATCCCACAGCCCTCTGGCGCCGGGTCAGCGAATCAGACGACCCGTGAGCCGCTGGACGGCCTCGGTGTACTGCTCGGCCAGGGTGGCCACCACCTCGGCGGCCGAGCGGTCGCTGGCCAGCGGGTAGGCCTGGCCCGCCCACAGCGACATGGCCTCCGGGTCGGCCGCGGCGGCCGAGGCGGCGCGCAGGGGCTTGGTGAGGTTGTTGACGTTCGGGTACGCCGCCGGGGCGTTCGCGTCGTGGTCGGTGATGAACTGGTTCACCAGGCCGCGGGCGGGACGGCCGGAGAACGCCCGGGTCACCGTGGTCTCCCGGTCGGCCTCGGCCAGCGCCGTGCGGTGGGCGGCGGACGTGCCCGCCTCGGGGCAGCGCAGGAAGGCCGTGCCCAGTTGCGCGGCCACCGCGCCCGCGGCGACCACCGCGGCGACGTCGGCGCCGTGGGTCAGCCCGCCCGCGGCGATCAGCGGCAGCCCGGTCTGCGCCGAGACCAGGCGCAGCAGGGGCAGCAGGTCGTAGGCGGGGGCGCCGCTGGGGTAGGCGGGGTCGTCGAGGAACACGCCGCGGTGGCCGCCCGCCGCGCTGCCCTGCACGCACAGCGCGTCGGCGCCCGCGGCGGCCGCGGCGCGGGCGTCGGCCGGGGTGCTCACGGTGATGACCACAAGGGACCCCGCGGCCTTGAGGCGCTCCACATCGGAGGGTCGGGGCAGGCCGAAGGTGAACGACACCACCGGGACCGCCGCGGCGACGAGCAGGTCCACCTTGGCCTGGTAGTCGTCGTCGTCCCAGACCGGGTCGCCGAGCGGGACGCCGTAGCGCTCGGCGTCGGCGAGCACGCGCTCGCGGTAGGCCTCGACGTCGGCGGCGGACTCCGCGCTGGGGGTGAACAGGTTGACCCCGAAGGGTTCGCCGGTCAACTCCCTGGTGCGGTCGATCTGCGCGCGCAGCGCGGCCGGGGTCGCCACGGCGCCCGCCAGGAAGGCGAACGCCCCGGCCCCCACCGCCGCGGCGACCAACTCCGGGGTGCTCGGGCCGCCAGCCATCGGAGCGACGACGACCGGCACGCGCGTCTGGTCGATCATGTCCTCGACGGTAGTGCACCCGGGGCCGTCGCGTGCGCCGGACAGCGGATCAGCGGGTGAACACGATCTTCCCGGCCGTCTCGCCCGCGAGCATGCTCTCGAAGCCCTCGCGCGCCCGGTCCAGCGGCAGCTCCGCGCCGATGGTCGGCTTGATGCCCGCGATGTCGCAGAAGCGCAGCAGGTCGGCCAGCTCGTCGCGGGTGCCCATGGTGGAGCCGACGACGCGCAACTGCAGGAAGAACAGCCGTTGCAGGTCCGCGCTGGGGTCCGGGCCGGAGGTGGACCCGGACACCACGATGACCCCGCCCGGCTTGAGCGCGCGCATCGAGTGCGACCAGGTGGCCTTGCCGACGGTCTCGAACACGCCGTCGACCTTCTCCGGCAGCCGGGCGCCGGACTCGAACACCGCGTGCGCGCCCAGCTCGGTGGCCAGCGCGCGCTTGTCCTCGCTGCGGCCGGTGACCCACACCCGCAGGCCCGCCGCCTTGCCCAGCACGATCAGCGCGGTGGACACCCCGCCGGAGGCGCCCTGGACCAGCATGGTCTGCCCGGGGACCAGCCCGGACTTGACGAAGATCATCCGGTAGGCGGTCAGCCAGGCGGTGCCCATGCACGCGGCCTCGGCGAAGCTGAGCCCGTCGGGCTTGGGCAGGGCGTTGCGCGCGGGCACCACGACCGAGTCGGCGAAGGCGCCCTGGTGCTTCTCGGTGAGCAGGGTCCTGGTCGGGTCGAGGGTCTCGTCGCCGCCCCACGCCGGGTCGCCGATGACCGAGTGCAGCACCACCTCGGTGCCGTCCTCGAGCACCCCGGCGCCGTCGCAGCCCAGGATCATCGGGAAGCGGTCGGCCTTGATGCCCACCCCGCGCAGGGTCCACAGGTCGTGCATGTTCAGGCTCGCCGCCTTGACCCGGACCTTCACCCAGCCCTCCTGGGCCTCGGGCTCGGGGCGCTCGCCGGTGGTCAGCGAGGCCAGCGGGTCGTCCGGGTTCGGCTCGGAGGCGTAGACAGCGAACATGCCTGGAACATAGCGGCGCGCGCCTGCCCCCGCCCCATGGAAGTGGCCCAGGTCTACCCGGGTCGTGGTCTACCCTCGACCGCGTGCAGGGACTCGCGGACTGGTGGAGCGACATCGAGCTGTGGTTGATCAGCTCGCCGTTCGTGCTGCAGTTCGCGCTGGTCATGGCCGTGCTGCTGCCGCTGTGCGTGGTGGCGGCCTTCCTCATCGACCGGGTGATCGACTACGCCTCGGCCCGGTTCGGGCACGCCCCGCAGGAGAAGCCGCTGTCGCGGCGCGCGACCGACCCGGAATAACGCCGCCCGGCCGGGTTCGTAGGCTGGCAGGGTGGGTTCTCGCAAACGGATCACCGGGGCGCTCGTCGGCTTGGTCCTGCTGGTCCTGCTGGGCTGGCTGACCACCATCACGGGCGACGACAGCCCGCCCCCACCCGACGCCACGGCCACGGCCACCGCGCCGTCGGCGTCGGGGGCGCCGTCGAACCCGGAGAGCCGGGCCAGGGCCACCCCCAGGGCGGCCAACGGGATGGCCGTCCTCGGGCTCACCACCCTGCCCGAGCAGGCCAGGGACACCTGGGCGCTGATCGAGCAGGGCGGCCCGTTCCCCTACCCGCGCAACGACGGGACGACGTTCCGCAACCGCGAGGGCAGGCTGCCCAAGCAGCCCGGCGACTACTACAAGGAGTACACCGTCCCCACCCCCGGCAGCCGCGACCGCGGCGCGCGCAGGCTGGTGACCGGCGAGGGCGACGAGGTCTACTACACCGAGGACCACTACGAGTCGTTCTCCGTCGTGGACGTGACCAGGTGAGCGCGCACGAGCACTGGGTCGACGGGTCGGCGCTGCGGTCCAAGCGCGCGACCCTCGACGCGATCGCCGAGGCCCTGGACTTCCCGGAGTACTCGGGTCGCAACCTCGACGCCCTCTTCGACTGCCTGGTCGACCTGTCGTGGCTGCCCGAGGGCGAGCACGTGCTGGTCTGGTCCGGCGCCGACGCGCTGGCCGAGGCCGACCCGCGCGCCCACCGCGGCATCCGGTCCGTGCTGGCCGACGCCACCGAGCGCACGGCGGGCACCGAGCGGCCCTTCCGCTTCACCACCTGATCCAGCAGCCCCCGCCGCACCCGCCACCGCTGCGGCCGCCGTGGTCCGCCGGGCGCCGCACCTCCGGCCGGGTGGGCCGCGAGCCCGTCCAACGCGACCAGGACCCCAGCGGCATCGGGATCCGTGCCCCCAGTCTGCCCCTCTGCCCTCGGGGCCACCCGCGGATCGAAACGACCAGCGACAGGATCAGCGCCAGTTCCACGGGCGTCGGCTCCCCGAGGCGGCCGAGCCGCACCGTCCCGCTTCCCTCAGCGCGCAAGCACGCGAGCTGGTAGGCGGTGAATGGGCCTCTCGGCCCCCACCCGAGCACCGCGTCCCACAGCCGGGCCACCCCGCGGGTGTCAGCCGCCGCAGCCACCCCCGCCGCCACCGCACGAGCTGCCTCCGCCGCAGGAGCTACTGCTGCTGCCACTGCACGAACTGGTCGTCCCGCTGGAACACGCCGACGTGCTGCCGCTGGACGCGGCGTGGTTGCGGGCGTTGGCGAGGAACACCTCGCTCAGGCCCTCGTCCGGGTAGGCGCTGAGCCCGTACAGCGCGACCGGCGCCATCACGGCCCCGGCCACCATCGCCCCGGACGCCGCCGGGGAGAACGTTCCGCGCGGCGAGATCCGCACGTGCTGGGTGCGGGCCAGGCGCAGCGAGGCCGCCCCCTGGGCGGTCGGCTTGACGCGCACCCGCAGCGCGGTGCGGCCCAGCACGAGCCACAGCAGGCCGGTGCCCGCCAGCGACGCGATCAGGTACCCGACCGGGCGGTCCTCGACGATGCCGACGAACAGCCGCACGAAGCCCAGGGCGAGGACGGCGGCGAAGGCCAGGTTGCCCCACTTGGCCTTGGCGACGTTGTCCGCCGAGCGCAGGAGTCCCCGGCGGACCAGGTCGTCGGCCAACTGCCGGTACGGCGCGCTGTCCTCGGTCCGCAGCGGCTCGTGCAGCCTGCGGCCGCTCCCGATCAGCCGCAGGACCTCGGCCTGGATGGCGTCGGCGGGGCGCTTCCCGCTCCTGGTGGGGCGCAGGAACCCCGAGCGGTTCACCCGCACCTGGTCCTGGGCGACGAGCCCGGCGATCGCGGTCTGCTGCACGCGCAGCGGCCCACCGGCCAGCAGCGCCAACTGGTAGCCGTCGAGGCCACCGGTGACCGGCGCCCCCGGGTTGCCCGACCGCCGGGCCGCCGTCGCCGCGACGGCGGCGGCGATCACGGCGCAAGCGACGAGCGCCCAGTACACGCCGAGGAACTGCGGGCCGCTCAGGCCCCAAGGCTCGTCCATGGCCTTCCCCTTCCCACTGTCCCCGTGAGACGTTCGAGACCACGCCCGGGTTTCGTCTCAGATGTGCCGGGTGTTGACCACCAGCACCTCGGCCACGGCCAGGTCCGGGTAGGCCGGGAACCCGTCGACGGCGATCGCGGCGGGCAGCCAGGCCGACTCGGCCCACAGGTCCGGCACCCGCCGCACCCGGTCGCGCACGGCGGCCACCCCGCGCTCGCCGCGCTCGGTCGGCCGCGGCGCGCGGGTGCGCAGCATGGCCACCAGCGCGCCCCACGCCGCCGCGGCCACCGTCAGCGCCATCAGCGTCAGCTCGACCCGCCACTGCCAGTCCAGCTCGGTGATCAGCCGGGCCGTGCCGACGACGACCAGCGCGCCGACGAGCCAGTGCGCGTTGTAGCCCGGCGTCTCCCGCCCGCCGAGCAGCAGGTGGCCGCGGCGGGCCAGGTCGGCGGCGAGGTCGCGGCGCAGCGACGTGGTCGCGAAGCCCAGCGAGCCCGACCCGTCGGCCTTGCGCCCGTGCAGCCGGTGCCCGTGGCCGATCGCCCACAGCGCCCACTGCTCCACCGGGTCGGCGGCCTGCGCCCCCGGCTGCTGGCGCAGCACCCCGTGGTGGTCGACGCGCACGCGCCCGGTCGCCACGAGGACGCCGATCGCGACCTCCTCGACCCGGGACGGGCCGCCCGCGAGCAGGGCCAACTCCCAGTGCCCCAACCGCTGGACGTCCGCCGGGAGCTTGTCCACCGACCGCTGCTTGCCGACGACGACGAGGATCACCAGCGCGACGGCCAGCGACAGCGCGATCGAGTACAAACCGAGGAACTGCCAGCCCCCGATCCCCCAAGGTGCGTCCACCGATACCCCCTCCTGATCAACGCGGAACCGTACCCGTCCCGACCCGCCGGGATTTAGGGTTCGGACATGTTCACCGTGGAGGACGCCGTGCGCATCGCCCACCGGGCCCACCGCGGCCAGGTCGACAAGGCGGGCCGGGCCTACATCGCCCACCCGCTGCGGGTCATGGCCGCCGTGGACGGTGCGCACGAGAAGATGGCGGCCGTCCTGCACGACGTCGTCGAGGACACCGGGGTGACCCTCGACGACCTGCGCGCCGCGGGGTGCCCCGAGCCGGTCCTGGCCGCGGTGGACGCGATCAGCAAGCGCCCCGGCGAGGAGCACCCCGACTACCTCGCCCGCGTCGCCGCCGACCCCCTGGCCCTGGTGGTGAAGCGCGCCGACATCGCCGACAACTCCTCCCCCGCCCGCCTCGCGGCCCTGGCCCCGCACGTCCGCGACCGCCTGCGCGCCAAGTACTCCCGCGCCGTGGCCACCCTCGACCGGCTCAGCGCTGGTCGAGCTCCGCGATGAGCCGCTTCGCCGCCACCTGCCGGTAGGCCTGCTCCACGATCTGCGCCACCTCCCCCCAGTCCAGCCCCGGGTCGTCGAGGTAGACCCCCAACCAGCCCCGGTGCCCGACGTAGGGCGGCCGGTAGAACCGCTCCGGCTCCTGCCCGACGACTTCCTCCTGCGCCCCCTCCGGCGCGGCACACCACAACGACTCCCGCTCGCCGCCGTGGACCTTGTCGTCGGTGAACGTGCGCGTGACGAACATCCGCCCCGCGAACCACGCGGGCGCCCCGTGGCTCACCTTCTCCGTGACCCCCGGCAGCGCCAGGCAGATCTTCCGCAACCGCTCCAGCGCGTCCATGCACCCCCCTTTCCACGGCCCAAGGATCTCGTCGATCGCCGGTGCTGTCCAACTTCTGTCCACAGGGTCGCTGTGACACCGGGCGGCCGAGATCCGATACAACGGGAGGTGAACGCCGGTCGTCCGAGGAGTGGTCGTGGAGTTGCAGAACGTGCTGGGCCAGACGCAGGCCGACTGGGCGGCCGAGGTGGTGCGCCGGACCGCGGTGGCGCGCTGCCGGTGGGAATCGCTGCTCGCCGAGCTCTCGGCGCGGCTGCACGCCGCCGGTGTCCCCGCGCTCCCGCTGTTCGAGGCGGGCTCGTCCTGGCTGGGCGGCGCGCCGCGGCTGCGCGTGGCCGGGGCGGGCTGGCTGTTCGACGGCTGGCTGCTGCACGAGACCGCGCGGCTGTTCCACGCCCCCGAGGGTCCTTTCACGATCCCCGCGAGCTCCCCGGGCCGCTACCGCGCCCACAGCCTCACCCGCGCGGAGTACCGGAGCATCCGCGGCGCGGGCGGCGCGACGGGCGACGCCGTCCTGATCGACGGCCGCTCCCGCCCGCGCATGGCCGAGGCCGCCCCCGGCCACCGCGCGCACGCCGACCCCGCCACCGGCTGGGTCCACTGGGCCGACTCCGCGTTCGCCCTCGACCGCGACGACACGGTCCTGATCGCCACCGGCGCGGGCCACGTACCGTTCGGCGACCACGTCCTGCGCGTGCTGGGCTGAGGCCCAGCCCGCGTCAGCTCACTTCTTGCCGGTCTTGCCCGCGGACTCGTCGGTGGACAGCGCGGCGACGAAGGCCTCCTGGGGGACCTCCACGCGGCCGACCATCTTCATCCGCTTCTTGCCCTCCTTCTGCTTCTCCAGCAGCTTGCGCTTGCGGCTGATGTCGCCGCCGTAGCACTTGGCGAGGACGTCCTTGCGGATGGCGCGGATGGTCTCGCGGGCGATCACCCGGGCGCCGATGGCGGCCTGGATGGGCACCTCGAACTGCTGGCGCGGGATCAGTTCGCGCAGCTTGGTGGTCATCTTGGTGCCGTAGCCGTACGCGGAGTCGCGGTGCACGATCGCGCTGAACGCGTCCACCGCCTCGCCCTGCAGCAGGATGTCGACCTTGACCAGCTCGGCGACCTGCTCCCCGGCCTCCTCGTAGTCGAGCGAGGCGTAGCCGCGGGTGCGGGACTTGAGCGAGTCGAAGAAGTCGAAGATGATCTCGCCGAGCGGGATGGTGTAGCGCAGCTCCACCCGCTCCTCGGACAGGTAGTCCATGCCGCCGAGCTGGCCGCGCTTGCCCTGGCACAGCTCCATGATCGTGCCGATGTAGTCGCTCGGGGCGATCACGGTGCACTTGGCGACCGGCTCGTGGACCTCGCCGATCTTGCCGACCGGCCAGTCCGACGGGTTGGTGACGACCAGCTCCTTGCCGTCGTCGAGGACCACGCGGTAGACGACGTTGGGGGCGGTGGAGATCAGGTCGAGGCCGAACTCGCGCTCGAGCCGGTCGCGGGTGATCTCCAGGTGCAGCAGGCCGAGGAAGCCGCAGCGGAAGCCGAAGCCCAGCGCCGCGGAGGTCTCCGGCTCGTAGGTCAGGGCGGCGTCGTTGAGCTGCAGCTTGTCCAGCGCCTCGCGCAGGTCCGGGTAGTCCGAGCCGTCGACGGGGTAGAGGCCGGAGTAGACCATCGGCCGCGGCTCGCGGTAGCCGGCGAGGGCCTCGGTCGCGCCCTTGCGCTCGGAGGTGACCGTGTCGCCGACGCGGGACTGGCGGACGTCCTTCACACCGGTGATCAGGTAGCCCACCTCGCCGACGCCCAGGCCGCTGCTGGGCTTGGGCTCGGGGGAGATGATCCCGACCTCGAGCAGCTCGTGCGTGGCGTTGGTGGACATCATCCGGATCCGCTCGCGCGGGGTGATCCTGCCGTCGACCACGCGGATGTAGGTGACCACGCCGCGGTAGGTGTCGTAGACCGAGTCGAAGATCATCGCGCGGGCCGGGGCGTCCGCGTCGCCCACCGGGGCGGGGATCTGCTTGACGACCTCGTCGAGCACGTCCGACACGCCGACGCCGGTCTTGGCCGACACGCGCAGCACGTCGCCGGGGTCGCAGCCGATGATGTGCGCGATCTCCGCGGCGTACTTGTCCGGGTCCGCGGCGGGCAGGTCGATCTTGTTCAGCACCGGGATGATGTGCAGGTTGCGCTCGAGGGCCATGTACAGGTTGGCCAGCGTCTGCGCCTCGATCCCCTGCGCGGCGTCGACCAGCAGCAGCGCGCCCTCGCAGGCGTCCAGGGCGCGGGAGACCTCGTAGGTGAAGTCGACGTGCCCGGGGGTGTCGATCATGTGCAGGACGTGCTCGGCCCCGTCGAGGGTCCACGGCAGGCGCACGTTCTGCGCCTTGATGGTGATGCCGCGCTCGCGCTCGATGTCCATCCGGTCGAGGTACTGCGCGCGCATGGCCCGCTCCTCGACGACACCGGTGATCTGCAGCATCCGGTCGGCCAGGGTCGACTTGCCGTGGTCGATGTGGGCGATGATGCAGAAGTTCCGGATGCGCTCCGGGGTGGTGAAGGTCGTGTCCGCGAACGTAGCCAACTCAGGTCCTCGCATGGTCGGGGTCGTCTCATCGTCCCATGCCGGGGGCCGGGGCCCGCACGCCAGCCGGGTCACCCGCGCCGCGCGGGGCGCGCGGACTCCCGCCGGTTCCGGGCGCGGGGCTCGCGGACATGCCCTAGGGTCACCGGCCGTGACCCCGCCTTCCGAGGACCCCCGCCCCGCCCGCGGCGCGGTGTGGCAGGTGCCGACCAGCGACCGCCCGGAAACCCTCGCGTACTCCCCCGTCCTCGACGGCAACGCCGATCCCGGCGAGATCGTCTGGGCCTGGGTGCCCTACGAGGACGACCCGGCGCGCGGCAAGGACCGCCCGCTGCTCGTCGTCGGCCGGGGCGGCGGCACCCTGCGCGCGCTCATGCTGTCGAGCAAGGCGCCCGGCCGCCACGAGGTCGAGGACTGGCTGGCGCTGGGCGCGGGCGCCTGGGACCGCGACGGCCGCGAGTCGCACCTGCGCCTGGACCGGCTGTTCGAGCTGGGCGAGGACGACATCCGCCGTGAGGGCTCGATCCTGGAGCGCTCCCGCTTCGAGGCCGTCGCCGCCGCCCTGCGCGAGCGCTACGGCTGGCGCTGAGCCGCGACCGGGACGCGCCCTCGCCGCCGCTCGCTACCTCGGGTCCCAGTAGGTGGCGCGCTCGGAGTAGTAGGTGAAGCCCGGGATGCTGCCGATCCGCAACCGGCTGCCGCCCGCGACGCGCCCGGTCTCGCTCAGGCCGACGACTGTGCCGCCCGTGCGCAGGGGCAGCAGGGAGAACTGGGAGAGCTGCCCGCCGCGCCAGAACAGCACGCGCTCGGCCCTGCTGGTGCCGTCGCTGCCGATCGCCGCGATGTCGCCGTTGTCGTTGATGGCGCGCAGTTCCGAGGTGGTGTGCGTGGTCGACCGGGGCAGCGCGACCGGGGCGCCGCCCGCGGGCCACAGCACGGGGTGCTCGAGGTCGTAGCCCGGCCCGGAGTAGCCGATGACGTCCCCGCGGGCGTTGAGCGCCTGGCGCCCGTCGGCGGGCCTGGCGTAGGTGGAGCCCGCCGCGGGCGGGAGCGGGGTCGGCGGGCCCGCCGAGTCCCAGAGCAGGCCCTTGCCGTCGTTGCTGCCGAGCACGCGGCCGCTGTCGTTGATGGCGGCCACGTGGACGTCCGCCCCGGGCGAGGGCAGGGGGAGCTGCACGCAGTCGCCGTTGGCCTGGCACCGGACCGGCGTCCACTGCCAGGAGCCGGGAACGGTGGCCAGGCCCACGACCTCGCCGTTGTTGTTGATGTCGGCGGGCTGCACGCGGGCGTCCGGGCGGCCGAGCACGCGCAGCGGCGTGACCGCGCCGCCCGACCACAGCCCCGAGTCGTTGGTGGCGTCCGGGCCGGAGACGATGGCGGCCGTGCCGCCCTCGGTCAGGTCGACGACGCGGGCGCCCACGCGCGTGGCGACCGTGGAGCCGTTGGTGCGCCAGATCGTGGCGGTGCCGCCCGACGAGCCGCCCACGAGGCCACTGGCGGTGATGGTGCGGACCTCGCTGCCTGCGGGCAGCCGGACCGTGCGCCCCGCGGCGGTCCAGATGACCGAAGCGGAACCCTCCGTCCCGGCCATCGTGCCGTCGGGCCCGATGGCGGTGATGACGCTGTTCTGGGTCAGCCCGGCGGCACCCGGCGCGACCGGGGACGCGGTGGCGGCCACAGCGGTGCCCGCGGGGAGCACGGCCATGGTGGCGATGGTGGTTGCGCCGACTAACGCGGCGCGGGTGACTCTTCGGTGCGACATGACTAGATAATGTCATTACTCAGATTTCAACGCTACCTCCGGTGGCTCCACAAGGGACCCTGTCCCGCCGCGCTCCCCCACGCGGCGGGACAAGGGGCTCAGCGCACCG
This sequence comes from Actinokineospora pegani, assembly GCF_009745975.1. Classification (GTDB taxonomy): domain Bacteria; phylum Actinomycetota; class Actinomycetes; order Mycobacteriales; family Pseudonocardiaceae; genus Actinokineospora; species Actinokineospora pegani. The sequence goes on from NZ_WHOL01000116.1 coordinate 42,576, forward strand.
ACCAGACCGTGGGCCGCTCGAAGTTGAGCCCCGGCAGCCAGGGCACCGGCCGGAAGCTGCTCGTGCTCGAGCCCGCGGCGCGTCCGGCGTCGTTCACCGAGTGGACCGCCGACCAGGTCTGCCCGAACACCGCGGGCAGCACCGCCGCGGTCCCGGCGCGCCACGCGAAGCCCACGTCCGCCCCCACGCCGCTGGGGCCGTAGCGGGTGCCGACCACGACCCCGTTCTCGTTGACGTCTGCCAGCCGCACCGGCCGCTGGTCGGGGACGGCGATCGGCGTGACCGACCCGTCCGCGCCCCAGAGGACGGGGTGCTGGCCGCCGAAGCCGTACTCGACCTCGGGGGTGCTGAACCCGATCACGTCACCGCGGTTGTTGAGCGCGCCGCGGGTCGTCGCGACCCGGGTCTGGGTGGTGCCGGGAGCCGGGGGGAGCAGCGACACCGAGCCGCCGTCCCAGACGGCCGCGGTCCTGGCCCGGGTCTGGGTGTTGATGTCGATGTTGCCCACGATGCGGCCGGAGTCGTTGATCGCGGCCACCTCGACGAAGCCGACGCTCCCGGACGGGAGGGGCAGGGTGACGCAGGAGCCGTCAGCCTCGCAGCGGACCACGGCCCTGGCGTTGGTCAGACCGCCGTTGACGCCCGCGACCTGGCCTCGGTTGTTCATGTCCGCGGCGGTGAACGAGACACTCGCCAGCAGCGGGGTCAGCGCCCCGTCGCGCCAGAGCGAGTACCCGTACCCCACCCGCAGCAGCACGGTCCGGTCGTCGGCGACGTCGACCGGCACCCCGGGCAATTCCGCGGCCACCGTGCCGTCGGCGTTCCACAGCCTGCCCGCGCCCTCCGGCGTCGTGCCGACGAGCACGCCGTCCCGGGTGAACGCGACCCCGGTCGTGCCCTCGGGGAACTCGATCGTCCGCCCGCCGGTCCACAGCAGCGACCCGCGTTCGTTGCGCCCGAACAGCGCCCCGTTCTCCGCCTGCAAGCTGGTGGTGCCGTTGACCGAGAACAGCCCCGATCCCGGGTCGCTGGTGCTGACGGCCACCGGGGCCGCCGATGCCGGCGACGCCGTGACCAGCGTCCCCGCCACCGCGACGAACGCCACTGCCCACGCCGCGGTGCGCCCGCGGCGGACTCTTCCATGTCCCATGAGCGCAGATAATGCCATTACTTAAGTAGTAATGAAACCTGAAATTTCCCACCCCTCGCTCGACGACGCCCCGACCTGGCGTCTCGGACAAAAAAGTGATATCACTTTGATAGGACAGTGCCTTGGATGAAGGGGGAGACACATGAGCGGGGGGTTCAACGTCCCGACTCCGCACGTGCGGGAGCGGGTGGCGTTCGGGGTGGCCGGGCTGCCGATGGCGGGCGCGGGGGCGGTCGCCGGGCTCGGCGGGGTGGCGCTGGTCGTCATCGGCCTCGCCGGGCTCGGCGGGGGCGTGGCGCTGTCGACGGCGACGACCGTGGCCGTGCTGGCCGCCGGGGTGCTGGTGCTGCTGACCGCGGCCATCGTGGCCGCCGGGCTGACGATGGTGGCCCCCGGCGAGGCGCGGGTGCTGCAGTTCCTCGGCCGCTACACCGGCACGGTGCGCCTGGACGGGCTGCGCTGGGTCAACCCGCTCACCACCCGGCGCAAGGTCTCCACCCGCATCCGCAACCACGAGACCGCCGTCATGAAGGTCAACGACGCCGACGGCAACCCAATCGAGATCGCCGCGGTGGTGGTCTGGCAGGTGCAGGACACCGCCCGCGCCGTGTTCGAGGTCGACGACTTCCTCGCCTTCGTCGTCACCCAGGCCGAGACCGCCGTCCGGCACATCGCCACCACCTACCCGTACGACTCCCACGAGCAGGGTTTCTCGTTGCGCGACAACGCAGAGGAGATCACCCAGAAGCTCTCCGCCGAGATCTCCGCCCGCGTGCAGGCCGCGGGCGTCGGCGTGATCGAGTCCCGGATCACCCACCTCGCCTACGCCGCCGAGATCGCGGGCGCCATGCTGCGCCGCCAGCAGGCGGGCGCGGTGGTGGCCGCCCGGCAGCGCATCGTCGAGGGCGCGGTGGGCATGGTGGAATTGGCGCTCGACCGCCTCGCCGCGCACGAGGTGGTCGACCTGGACGAGGAGCGCAAGGCGGCGATGGTGAGCAACCTGCTCGTGGTGCTGTGCAGCGACCGGGACGCGAGCCCCGTGGTGAACGCCGGCTCGCTCTACCACTGACCCGCCGGTGGCCGAGCGCAAGAAGGTCCTGCTCCGCCTCGACCCGGCGGTGCACGACGCCATCGCCCGGTGGGCGGCCGACGAGCTGCGCAGCACCAACGCCCAGATCGAGTTCCTCCTGCGCCGCGCCCTGGCCGAGGCGGGCAGGCTCCCCGGGTCGGCGGGCGCGCCCGCCCGGCGCGGCCGCCCGCCCAAGGAGCCGCCGCCGGACCCGGGGTGACCGGCTGTTAGCCTCGCTGGTCGACGCGCTCGTGCGGCACTCCGCCACGGAGGAGACCCACCGGTTCCGGTGGGGCCGCGCACCACACAGCACGGCGCGCCACCCCGACGAACACTGAGGAGAGCCGCGATGGCCAACATCAAGTCCCAGATGAAGCGCATCAAGACCAACGAGAAGGCCCGGCTGCGCAACAAGTCGGTCAAGTCCTCGGTGAAGACCGCGGTCCGCAAGTTCCGCGAGGCCGCTGACGCCGGGGACACCGCCAAGGTGCAGGAGCTGCTCAAGTCGGCCAGTCGCGCGCTGGACAAGGCCGCGAGCAAGGGCGTCATCCACGCCAACCAGGCCGCGAACAAGAAGTCCGCGCTCGCCCGTCGGGCCAACAAGCTCGAGGGCTGATCGCCCCGGCAACACCCGCTCGGCCCCGTCCACCGCTCGGTGGGCGGGGCCGAGCGCTTGTCCGCCCCGGGCTCCCCGCGCGACGGCCGCGGCGGTGTCGCAGACTCGGCGGCATGGACCCGCTCGCCCCGAAGCCGCCCTCGGCCGCCCGGACCTCGCTGTCGCACATCATGACCGCCATTGACACGAACCTGCTCGGCACCGTGCACGGCGGCGTGGTCATGAAGCTGGTCGACGACGTCGCGGGCGCGGTGGCCCAGCGCCACTCCGGTGGCCCCGCCGTCACCGCGGCCATGGACGGCATGACCTTCCTCGAACCGGTCCGCGTCGGCGACCTCGTGCACGCCCACGCCCAGGTCAACTGGGCGGGCCGGTCCTCGATGGAGGTCGGCGTGCGGGTCGTGGCCGAGCCGTGGGACACCGCGGGCGTGCCACCGGTCCAGGTCGCCTCCGCCTACCTGGTCTTCGTCGCCGTTGACGCCCACGGCAAGCCGCGGCCCATCCCGGGCCTGCTGCCCGAGACCGACGAGGACCACCGCCGCCTGCGCGAGGCCGAGATCCGCCGCCGCCACCGCCTCACCCGCCGCGACGAGATCCAGGCCAGCCGCTCCCCCGGCCCCTGACCCCGGCTCAGTCGGCGCGCTGCGCGCGGGCGATGCGCAGGACCGCCCGTTCCAGGGCGTAGTCGGCGTCGGCGGCCACGCCCTTGACCTCGGCGTTGACCTGGGCGACGACCTGCATCGCCACGCCGAGCCCCCGCGGCTTCCAGCCGCGCGCCTGCCCCAGCGCCTTCTTGACCTTCCACGCGGGCATGCCCAGCTCTCCCGCCAGCCGGAACGGGTCGCCCCGCCCCGCCCCCGCGACCCGCGCCACCGTGCGCACCGCGTCGGCCAAGGCGTCAGCGACAAGCACGTGCGGCACCCCGAGCTGCATCGCCCACCGCAGCGCCTCCAGCGCCCCCGGCACGTCCCCGGTGACCGCCTTCTCCGCCACCGCGAACCCGGTCACGTCGGCCCGGCCCCGGTGGTAGCGGCGCACCGCCTCCTCGGTGACCTCGCCGCCGGTGTCGGAGACGAGCTGCTGGGCGGCCGAGGCCAGCTCCCGCAGGTCGGACCCGACCGACTCGATCAGCGCGGCCACCGCCGCGGGGTCGGTCTTTCCGCCCGCCCGCCGGATCTCGTTGCGGACGAACGACTCCCGCTCCGCGGGCTTGGTGATCTTCGGGCAGTCGGTGACCACCGCCCCCGCCTTGCGCAGCGCGGCAACGATGTCCTTGCCCGGTTTGCGCCCGCCGCCGTTGTGCACGACGACCAGGACGATCCCTTCCGCTGGCGCCTTCGCGTAGGAGGTGACCAGCGGCGCGATGTCCTGGGTGGCCTCGTGCACGGCGTCGAGGACGATCACCCGCCCCTCGGCGAACAGCGACGGGCTCACCAGCTCGGCCAGCTCGGGGGCTGTGAGATCAGCCACCCGCAGCCGCGTCAGGTCGGCCGAGGCGTCGGCCAGCCGGGCGGTGTCCAGCGCCGCGCGAACCGCGCGCTCGACCAGCAGTTCCTCCTCGCCGAGCACCAGTTGCAGCGGGGCGGGCGTGACCGAGGGTGAGCTCACCCCGGCAATCCTGCCACGGCGCGGGCACCGCTCCCCGCACCCGCCACCTCTCGGATGCTGGAAAGGGGATTGGCAGCAGGCACGTCGGTTGCCGTAGCGTTGCCAGCGTGCCCGGCCACGCCCGGCACCTGTGCGAACACCACAACTGAACACCGCTCATCCAGAGGGGCAGAGGGATCGGCCCGTTGAAGCCCCGGCAACCGGCACCCGCCACTCCTCGTCACGAGGGGGGTCGGGCCACGGTGCCAATTCCGACCCGCGCACGCGGGAGAGATGAGGAGACACCTCGTGACTTCGACCGTCGACGCCCAGCAGAGCACCGCCTTCGACCTGGGCCCCGCCCGCGCCCTGTCCTGCCGGGAGTGCGGCCACCAGATCCCCCTCGCCGCCGAGTTCGCCTGCGCGGAGTGCTTCGGCCCCCTTGAGGTCTCCTACGACTTCGGCGACGTGACCCGCGAGTCCATCGAGGCGGGCCCCCAGTCCATCTGGCGCTACCGCGGCCTGCTGCCCGTCCCCTCCGACGTCCAGGCCCAGCCCAACACCGACCCCGGGATGACCCGCCTGGTCAAGGCCGACCGCCTGGCCGCCGCCCTGGGCGTGAAGTCCCTGTGGGTCAAGGACGACACCGGCAACCCCACGCACTCCTTCAAGGACCGGGTGGTCGCCGTCGCCCTCGCCGCGGCCCGCCAGCTCGGTTTCACGGTGCTGGCGTGCCCGTCGACCGGCAACCTGGCCAACGCCGTCGCCGCAGCCGCGGCGCGCGCGGGCTGGGAGTCCGTCGTGCTCATCCCCTCCTCCCTGGAGAAGGCCAAGATCCTCACCACCGCCGTCTACGACGGCGCCCTCATCGCCGTCGACGGCAACTACGACGACGTCAACCGCCTGGCCACCGAACTGGCCGCCGAGCACGAGGACTGGGCGTTCGTCAACGTCAACGTCCGCCCGTACTACGCCGAGGGCTCGAAGACCCTGGGCTACGAGGTCGCCGAGCAGCTCGGCTGGCGCCTGCCGGAGCAGATCGTCATTCCCATCGCGTCGGGCTCGCAGCTCACCAAGGTGGACAAGGCCTTCCGCGAGTTCGGCGAGCTGGGCCTGGTCGAGGCCACCCCGTACAAGGTCTTCGGCGCGCAGGCCAACGGCTGCTCCCCGGTCTCGGCCGCGTTCAAGGCGGGCCACGACGTGGTCCAGCCGGTCAAGCCGAACACCATCGCCCGCTCACTGGCGATCGGCGCCCCCGCCGACGGCCCGTACGTGCTCGACGCCGTCCGCCGCACCGGCGGCGCCGTCGAGGACGTCACCGACGAGGAGGTCGTCGAGGGCATCCGCCTGCTGGCCCGCACCGAGGGCATCTTCGCCGAGACCGCGGGCGGCGTCACCGTCGCCACGGCCAAGAAGCTCATCGAGAGCGGCAAGATCGACCCCGACGCCGAGACCGTCCTGCTGATCACCGGCGACGGCCTCAAGACCCTCGACGCGGTCGAGGACCGCATCGGCCCCCGCGCCACCATCGCCCCGTCGGCCGCCGCGGTCCGCGAGGTCCTCGGCCACTGACCGGTCCCAGACCGTCCACACCGGACCCACGGCACGCGCCGCCCCTCGGGGCGGCGCGTGCCGCCGTTCCCGGCCCCGGTCACGGCGGTGAACGCGCACCACCCCGAACCACCACGGCGGGCCCACCGCCCTCACTGACGACGGCCGTGTCCCCGCCCTGGTCGGTGCGGGCCACCAGCACCCGCGACCGGGTGAGCACCCCCAGCGTGCGGGGGCTGGGGTGCCCGTACCGGTTGTCCGCCCCCACGCTGACCAGGGCGACCCTGGCCCCGACCGCGTCGAGGAACTCCGGCGAGGTGTAGGCCGAGCCGTGGTGCGGCACCTTGACCACCTCGGCCCGCAGGTCCGCACCAGAGGTGAGCAACCCGGCCTGCGCACCGAGTTCGACGTCACCGGTCAGCAGCACCCGTCCCGCGCGGGTCGCCGCGCGCAGCACGACCGAGCGGTTGTTGATCTCCGTCCCATCCGGACTCCTCCCTGTCTCCTGTCGTCGTGGGGCGAGGACTTCGATGTCCAACCCCGGCCACCGCAGCACCTGCCCCGGCGCCAGCCGCACGAGCGGCACCCCGGCCGCGCGCGCCTCGGCGCGGACCTGGTCCCACGCCCACGCGGGCGCCCGCCCAGCCCCCACGGCGATCCCGCCGACGGCCCGCCCGGCGAGGACCCCGGCCAGCCCGCCCACGTGGTCGGCGTGCAGGTGGCTCAGGACCACCAGCGGCACCCGGTCCACGCCGAGCCGGTCGAGGCACCCGTCGACCGGCGCCGCCTCCGGCCCGGCGTCGACCACCACCGCCCGCCCCTGCCCCGCGGTGGCCAGGACGAGCGCGTCCCCCTGCCCGACGTCGCAGGCGACGACCGCCCACCCGGCAGGCGGCCACCCCGGCGCCAGCACCCGCACCGGCACGGCCACCAGCACCACGGCCACGAACCCGACCGCGACCGCGCTCCCCCGCCGCCGGAGCGCGAAGACGAGCACGCCCAGCACAACCAGCGCCAGCGCCCCGCCCCACCAGCCACCAGGCCAGTCGACGGCCGCGCCGGGGACATCGGCCGCCCAGCGCGCGACGGCGATGAGCCAGTCGACCTCCGGCCCCGCCGCCCGCGCCAGCCACCCGGCCGCCCACGGCGACACCGGGGCCGCCACCGTCGCCAGCACGCCCAGCACCGTCGCCGGGGCGACGACCGGGGCCGCCACCAGGTTGGCCGCCACCGCGACCAGGCTCACCTGCCCGCTGAGCCCGGCCACCACCGGCGCGGTGGCCAGGTGTGCCGCCGCCGGGACGGCCAGCGCCTCGGCCACGACCCGCGGCACCCGCCGAGCCCGCATCGCCTCGACCCACCGGGGCGCCAGCAGCACCAGCGCGGCCGTCGCCAGCACCGACAGGGCGAACCCCGGCGCCACCGCCAACCCCGGGTCCAGGGCCACCAGCAGCAGGATCGTCGCGGCCAGCGCCGGGATGGCCGAGCGCTCCCGCCCCAGCGCCAGGGCGAGCAGGCCGACCGCGCCCATCACCCCGGCCCGCAGCACGCTGGGCTCCGGCCCCACCAGCACGACGAACCCGACCAGCGCCGCCAGCGCCCCCGCGGCCGCCGCCTTGGGCCCACACCCCAGGGCGCGCAGCAGGAACAGCACGGCCACGCAGATGATCGCCAGGTTCGACCCGCTGACGGCCAGCAGGTGCGTCATGCCCGCCACCCGGAACTCGTCGTCGACCACCGCCGACAGCCCGTCGGTGTCGCCGACCACCAGCGCCGGGAGCAGCCCGGCGGGTTCGGGGTCGAGCACCCCGGCGGCCTCGCGCAGCCCGACCCGCAGGTCGCCCGCCACCCGCTGCCAGACCGGCGCCGCACCGACCGCGCTCGGCGGGCCCCGCACCCGCAGCACCGCCACCGTCAGCCCACCGCTCTCAGCGGGAGCGAGGACGCCGCGCGCGGTGACGCGCTGGCCGGGCAGGACCTGCTGCCACTCCCGCACCGGGGCGAGCACCAGCACCCTGGCCCGGGCCAGGCCCGGGTCGTCGGACACGGTGTCGGCGGGGACGACCACCGATCGCGCCCCGGTCGGGGTGGCGCCGAAACCGGCTGACCGCACCGGTCTCGGCCGTTCGGCGACGACCAGGTCGAGCCGGTGCGCCACCTGCCGGGCGGCGAGTTCCCGCAGGGGGTGCGTCGCGGCGTCGTGCACGGCGGTCGCGACGGGCCAGCCCGCGAGGACACCGGCGACCACCAGCGCCCACGCGCGCCGACCGGTCCGGACCAGCCACCCGCCCACCAGGACGGCCACGGCGCCGAGGGCGAGCGCGAGGGACCAGTGGACGAGCAGGCCGAGCAGGCCCGCCGCCCAGACCAGCAGCGCGCCGGGCAGCAGCCGCCAGTCGTGCCGGACGGGGACCCGCTGGGAGTCGGACGCGGTGATCACGGCGGGCTCACCGGGCCACCACCAGTTCGCGCAGCGACTCGTACCGGGCGGGGCCGATGCCGTCGACGTCCTGCAACTGCTCGACGTCGCGGAAGCGGCCGTGCTTGTCCCGCCAGGCGATGATGCGCTGGGCGGTGACCGCGCCGACGCCGGGCAGGGCGTCGAGCTGGTGCGTGGTGGCGGTGTTGAGGTCCACCGGCCCGGTCGGCGCCGCGCCCGCCGGTCCGGGTGCGGCGGCGTCGGGCGGCGCGGGCAGGCCGACGCGCACCTGCTCGCCGTCGACGAGCGGGCGGGCGAGGTTGAGGATGGTCAGGTCGGCGTCGGGCAGGGCCCCGCCCGCCGCGGTGAGGGCGTCGCGGACGCGGGAGCCGCCGGGCAGGGTGCGCACGCCGGGCGCCGCGACCTTGCCCACGACGTCGACGATGAGCACGGTCGACGTCGCGCTCGGGGACGGCGGGTGGGTGGACTGCTCGATCGTGGCCGCGGCGAGGTCTGGTGGGGACTCGGGAACCGGTTCACCGGACAGCGCGAAGTGGGCCACGAGGGCGACCGCCCCGAGTCCCGCGACACCCAAGACGACGGGCGCGCGTCTGCGGGGCAGCGCGCGGCGCAGCGCGGAGCCCGCCGGATGGTCCTGCCACCAGCGGACAGGGCGTTCGGGCTCGGTGTCCTCGTCGTCGACGACGTAGTCCTGGTCCGGCCGGTCCCACGGCCTGCCCACCACCGCGGCCAGGCGGGCGAGGGCGGAGTCGACGCGGGAGGTGCGGGTTGTCGTGTCGGTCATGGGCTCGACGCTAGGGCCGGGCAGGGCGGAGGTCGAGGGGTTCTCGTCCGCTGTGGATGGATTCGGCGCCTGTGGACAACCCGGCCGAAAACCGTTCTCGGAAAAGGGAAATGTCGGTGGGTCGTGCGATGGTGGAAGGTTGGTCAGAGACGGCCGGGGCACACGACGACCCCAAGGACGCCCGGACCGGTGTGCGCGCCGATCACCGCGCCGAGCTCGGAGACCACGCACCCCGATGACCGCGGGAGGCGCTCGTCCAGCCGGTTCGCCAGCTCCGCGGCCCGGTCCGGGGCGGCCAAGTGGTGCACGGCCAACTGCACCGGCCTCGTGCCCGCCGCCGCCACCGCCAGGTCCACCAGCCGCGTCACCGCCCGGCTGTGCGTGCGGACCTTCTCCAGCGGCACGATCCGCCCGTCGTCCACGTGCAGCACCGGTTTGACCGCCAGCGCGGTGCCCAGCAGCGCGGCCGCCGCGCCGATCCGACCGCCCCTGCGCAGGTGCTCCAGCGTCTCGACGACGAAGAAGCTGCGCGTGTTCGCCGCCGCCTCGACGGCCACTGCCTCGATCTCGGCCCCGCTCGCGCCCTCGGCGGCAGCGGCGGCGGCGCGCAGCGCGGCGAAGCCCAGCCCCATCACGGTGGTGCGCGAGTCGACCACCCGCACCAGACCCGACCCGACCTCCTCGGCCGCCAGGCGCGCGGACTCCCAGGTTCCCGACAGCTCACGGGACAGGTGCACCGACAGCACCCCCTCGGCGCCCGCGTCGAGCAGCGACCGGTAGACGGCGATGAACTCCTCGGGGCTGGGCCGGGACGTGGTGACCCGCTTGTGCTGCCCGAGCGCCGCCGCCAGTTCGGCGGGTCCCAGGTCGATCCCGTCGCGGCGCTGCTCGCCCGCCACGTCCACGGTCAGCGGCACGACCCGCACGGCGTGGCGGTCCGCGAAGCCCTCCGGCAGGTACGCGGTCGAGTCGGTGACAACGGCGAACGGCACAAGCGGGAAGCCTAGTTGCCAGGCCCCGGGAGCACCTGCGCAGCGCGATCCGTGCGCGGGTCGAGCAGAGGTCCGACGACTTCCGCGAGTGCTTTCGCCGCCAGCTCGTGCCCCTCCCACCCCCAGTGCAGCCCGTCGACGTTGCCGTGCCCGTCGAGGACGTGCGCGCCCACCGCCGAGGCGACGTCCATCACCGCCACGCCGCGCGACTGCGCCCACTCGTCGATCATCGTGACAGCGCGCTCCCGCAACCTGTGCACGTACCCGTAAGAGGGAGCTCTGTGCACGCCCGGCAAGGTCACCACGACGGGTAGCCGGGGACGCAGTGTGCGCAGTGCGACCACGGTGTCGTCCAGATACCGCACTGTCTGCGTCACCGGCAGCGCTGTCGGCCATCCCCGCGTCAGGCGGGACAGGTGTGGCTGGGCGATCTGATAGGCCTGTCGCACCGTCCTGCGCAACCCGTCAGGGCGCAGATAGCGGATACCCACCCTCAGATAGGTCGGCAGCGGCGAGGGCAGCGTGTCCATCCCACCCACGGCCAACACCACGACGTCCGCTTCAGGCAACTGCGACCACACCCGCGGGTCGCCGGTCAGCGACCAGTAAGCGTCTCGCGCGGTCCACCCGAATCCCGCGAACAGCTCCGCCCGGCCGCCCACGGCCGCGGCGGTCAGGTTCTGCCAGAGCCTCGGGTCGTCCGAGGGGACGGGCCCGTCCGGCCCGAAGAAGCACAGCGAGTCGCCGAACAGGAGCAGGGTCTTGGCCACGGCGTGCTCAGCTTGTGGTGCCCGCGTTGTAGGCCACCAGCCGCCAGGTCGGGCCCGTGGTGTCGCGGCGGGCCAGCACGGTCCAGTGGCAGTTGCTGATGCCGCCGAGCTGCCACCAGTGCTCGACCGGGAGGCCGAGCATCCGGCCGGTCAGCGCGGTGATCAGCCCGCCGTGCGCGCACAGCAGCGCGGTCTCGTCGGTGCCGGAGTCCAGGTCGGAGACGACCTCGATCGCGCGGGCGGCGACCTCGACCCTGGTCTCGCCGCCCGGCGGCGCCCAGGTCGCGTCGATCTGCCACCGCGCCCGGCCGTCGGGCCACTCGGCGTCGATCTCGACGCCCGTGCGCCCCTGCCACTGGCCGAGGTTGGTCTCGCGCAAGCGCTTGTCCAGTCGCAACGGGACGCCGATGGCCTCGGAGAACACGGTCGCGGTGTCAGTGGCGCGGCGCAGGTCGGAGGCGACGATGACGTCCGGGGAGAAGCGCGCGAGCGAGGGGACGGCGAACCTGGCCTGGTTCCAGCCGATCTCGGTCAGGTGCGAGTCGATGTGTCCCTGCATGCGCCCGGAGGCGTTGTAGTCGGTCTCCCCGTGCCGCCACAACACCACCTTGCGCAGGGTCATCAGTCGTCCTCTGACGGGGGCGCGGCGTCGAACTCGATCCGCGGGCAGTCCTTCCACAGTCGCTCGAGGCTGTAGAAGGAGCGCTCCTCGGAGTGCTGGACGTGCACGACGACGTCGACGAAGTCCAGCAGGACCCACCGGCCCTCGCGGGTGCCCTCGCGGCGGACCGGCTTGCTACCGGCCTGGCGCATCTTCTCCTCGACCTCGTCCACGATGGCGCCGACCTGGCGCTCATTGCCCGCCGAGGCGATGACGAAGCAGTCGGTGATGACCAACTGGTCGGAGACGTCCAGCACGATCACGTCGCTGGCCTTCTTGTCTGCAGCCGCGGTGGCTGCGACCAGGGCCAGCTCACGGGCGTCGGGCGTCGCGCTCACGGTACTCCTCGTGCTGCTGCTGATGGCTTAACTAGGAGAGGGTACCCGGGCGGGAGTGGACCGCCCGCGCGCCCGCACCGTGGCGCCGTCGCCCAGGTCACTCGCTGTAGAGCCCGCGCTTGGAGATGTACTGCACCACACCGTCGGGCACCAGGTACCAAACCGGCTCGCCCTTGGCCACGCGCGCACGGCAGTCCGTGGATGAGATGGCCATCGCGGGGACCTCGACGAGGCTCACCGATCCGCTGGGCAGGTGCTGCGCCTGCAGGTTGTAACCCGGTCGGGTGACGCCGATGAAGTGGGCGAGGGTGAACAGCTCCTTCACCCGGTGCCAGGACAGGATCTGCTCGAGGGCGTCGGCCCCGGTGATGAAGAACAGGTCGTCGTCGGGACGGCGTTCGCGCAGGTCGCGCAGGGTGTCCACGGTGTAGGTCGCGCCAGGTCGGTCGATGTCGACGCGGCTGACGGAGAACCCGGGGTTGGACGCGGTCGCCACCACGGTCATCAGGTAGCGGTCCTCGGCCGGGCTGACCTGGTGCCCGCTCTTCTGCCACGGCTGGCCGGTCGGCACGAACACGACCTCGTCCAGCCCGAACCTCGACTGCACCTCGCTGGCGGCCACCAGGTGACCGTGGTGGACCGGGTCGAAGGTGCCGCCCATGATGCCCACGCGACGACGCATGCGCCAAAGCGTAAGGCCGCCGAGGCCACCGGGCCCGTCCTGTGGTCGAACTCATCGCACCGCCGCCCGGCGGGCGCCCGGGGACGCCTGTGGACAACGAGTTGGCCATGTCGGACCCCTGCTGTACCAAGGACCCATGAACTCGACCACCTCAGCCCTGCGGCTCTCCGCCGAGGACCGGCTGCGCGCGCTCGCCGGTCCGGACGCGACGCTGCGCGAGGACCAGTGGACGGCCATCGAGGAGCTGGTCGCCCGCCGGGGCCGGGCCTTGGTGGTGCAGCGCACGGGCTGGGGCAAGTCCGCGGTGTACTTCGTGGCCACGGCGCTGCTGCGCGAGCTGGGCGAGGGCCCGACGGTGATCGTGTCGCCGCTGCTGGCGCTGATGCGCAACCAGGTCGAGGCCGCGGCGCGGGCGGGCGTGCGGGCGCGGACGATCAACTCCAGCAACGTCGGCGAGTGGACCGAGGTGCAGGACGCGGTCGCCGCGGGCGAGGTGGACGTGCTGCTGGTGAGCCCGGAACGGCTCAACAACCCGGACTTCCGCGACACCGTGCTGCCGGAGCTGACCGCGACGGCGGGGCTGCTGGTGGTCGACGAGGCGCACTGCATCTCCGACTGGGGCCACGACTTCCGCCCGGACTACCGGCGGCTGCGCACCCTGCTGACCGAGCTGCCCGAGGGCGTCCCGGTGCTGGCGACGACGGCGACGGCCAACGACCGGGTGGTCCGCGACGTCACCGAGCAGCTGCGCCTGGCCGACGGCGACGCCTTGGTGCTGCGCGGCGCCCTGGACCGGGAGAGCCTGCGGCTGGCAGTGGTGCGGCTGCCCGACGCGCGGGCCCGGCTGGCGTGGCTGGCCGACCGGCTCGGAGAGTTCACCGGATCGGGGATCATCTACACGCTGACGGTGGCCGCGGCCGAGGAGTTGGCGTCGTTCCTGCGCGAACGCGGGTTCGAGGTGGCCGCCTACACCGGGCGCACCGACACGACCGAGCGGCAGCGCGCCGAGGACGACCTCCTGGGAAACAAGGTCAAAGCGCTGGTGGCGACCTCCGCGCTGGGCATGGGCTTCGACAAACCCGACCTGGGTTTCGTGGTGCACGTGGGCGCGCCGCAGTCGCCGATCTCGTACTACCAGCAGATCGGGCGGGCCGGGCGCGGTGTGCGCCGGGCCGACGTGGTGCTGCTGCCGGGGGCCGAGGACCGCGACATCTGGTCGTACTTCGCGTCGCTGGCGTTCCCGCCGGAGCCGGTGGTGCGTGAGGTGCTCGGCGCTCTGGAGGGCGCGGGCCGGGTGCTGTCGACACAGGCGCTGGAGCCGATGGTCGACCTGAGCCGGGGCCGGTTGGAGATGGTGCTCAAGGTGCTCGACGTCGACGGGGCGGTGCACCGGGTCAAGGGCGGCTGGGAGGCCACCGGGGAGCCGTGGTCCTACGACGGGGAGCGCTACGGGCGCATCGCCGAGGCCCGCACGGCGGAGCAGAACGCGATCATCGAGTACCAGCGCACCGACGGCTGCCGCATGGAGTTCCTGTTGCGCCAGCTCGACGACCCGCACGCGGCGCCGTGCGGGCGGTGCGACAACTGCACCGGCGAGCGCTGGGACGCCTCGGTGTCGGAGGAGGGCGTCACCGCGGCCCAGGAACGGTTGCGCAGGCCCGGGGTCGAGGTGGCGCCGAAGAAGATGTGGCCGACCGGGATGGCCGCGCTCGGGGTGTCGCTGAGCGGGAAGATCGCGGCGGGCCGGGCCGCCGAGACCGGCCGGGCGCTGGGCAGGCTCACCGACATCGGCTGGGGCAACCGGCTGCGTGCGCTGTTCGCCGAGCACGCCGCCGCCGTCCCCGACGACGTCATGCAGGGGTGCGTCCAGGTGCTCGCCGGGTGGGGCTGGTCGCAGCGCCCGGCGGGGGTGGTGACCGTCGGGTCCGCGGACCTGGTGGCGGACTTCGGTTCCCGCATCGCCGAGATCGGCAGGCTGCCGCTGCTGGGCGCGGTGGACGTCGTGCCGGTGGCGCCGGGCAACAGCGCGCACCGGGTGGCGCGGCTGTGGGAGGCGATGCGCGTGTCCGACGAGCTGGCCGCGCGGGTCGCCGAGCTGGACGGCCCGGTGCTGCTCGTGGACTCCCGTGTGGACAGTGGGTGGACGGTGACCCTGGCCGCCTACCTGCTCACGGGCGCGGGCGCGAAGGGGGTGCTGCCGTTTGCCCTGGCCACAACTGCATAGCGAGTTGGCGCACAAGCGCTGAAGCCGGCCGGGTCCGCTCTGCCAAGGCTCAGCGACATCGGCATCCACACGCAGCCGATGACCGCGGCTGAGGGGTCTGGATGAGCGAGTCCTGAGTCGGGCGGGTGAAGTCGACGATCCAGGTGTCACCGGCCCGACTTGGGGTGCTCCTAGACCAGGGGGACCAGGTCGTCGGCGTGGACGACCTCGCGGCGGCGGTCCCGGGGCAGGTCGTGGGTGGAGTGGCCCAGGAGGGCGGGCAGTTCCACGGCGTCGAAGTTGGTGACACCTCTGGCGACGACCGCGCCGGTGGGGTCGCGCAGCTCGACGACGTCGCCCGCGACGAAGTCGCCGGTGGTGGTGGTGATGCCCGCGGCGAGCAGGGAGCGGCGGCGGTGGACGACGGCGGTGACCGCGCCGTCGTCCAGGGTCAGCGAGCCCTTGGCGTCGGCGGCGTAGCCGAGCCAGAAGCGGCGGGAGGTCAGCCTGCGGCCTCCCGCGGCGAAGGCGGTGCCGACGTCGGCGGGGCCGAGGGCGGCCTCGGCCTGGGCCGCGGAGGTCAGCAGCACCGGGACCCCGGCGGCGGCGGCGAGGCGGGCGGCGGCCAGTTTCGAGGCCATGCCACCGGTGCCGAGGCCGGAGGCGCCCGTGCTGCCCGCGCGGATGCCGTCGATGTCGGTCTCGCTGGTGACCTCGGCGATCTTGCGGGCGCCGCCGAGGCGGGGGTCGCCGTCGTAGAGGGCGTCCACATCGGACAGCAGGATGAGGGCGTCGGCGCCGATGAGGTGGGCGACGAGCGCGGCGAGGCGGTCGTTGTCGCCGAAGCGGATCTCCTCGGTGGCCACCGTGTCGTTCTCGTTGACCACGGGGACGGCGCCGAGGGCCAGCAGCCGGGTCAGGGTGCGCTGGGCGTTGCGGTAGTGCGAGCGGCGGACCACGTCGTCGGCGGTGAGCAGCACCTGGCCGACGCGCAGCGAGTACCGGGCGAAGGACTCGACGTAGGCGTGCGCGAGCTGGATCTGCCCGACGCTGGCCGCGGCCTGCTGGGTGGCCAGGTCGCGGGGGCGCTTGGCGATGCCCAGCGGGGACAGGCCCGCGGCGATGGCGCCGGAGGACACCAGCACGACGTGCCCGCCCGCGGCCAGCCTGCCCGCGATGGCGTCCACCAGGGCGTCGAGCCGGGCGGTGTCCAGGCCGCCCGCCGCGGTGGTCAGCGACGACGAGCCGACCTTGACCACGGTCAGCCGGGCCGCGGCGATCGCCGGCCGCGGCGCCGACCCGGCCGCGGCCGGGTCGGTCACAGGTCCTCGTCCTTGATGTGCGCGCGGCGGGCGAGCTTGGCCGCCTTGCGGTCGGCGGCCGAGAGGCGGTCGAGGTTGTCCAGGCGCGGGTCGGTGCCGCGGCCGGTCATGGTCATGGCGATGCCCGCCGGGGTGGAGGGCTCCCACTCGAAGGTGACGTCGCCGATGGTGACCGGGCAGCCGGGGACGGCCCCGGCCTTGGCCAGGGCCTCCTCGACGCCGAGGCGGGCGAGGCGGTCGCCGAGGTAGCCGACGGCCTCGTCGTTGGTGAAGTCGGTCTGGCGGATCCAGCGCTCGGGGCGCTCGCCGCGGATCAGGAAGCCGCCCTCCTCCTCCGGGTCGTCGGCCACGGTGAAGCCCGCGTCGTCGACGGCGGTGGGGCGCAGGACGACCCGGCTGGGGGTGACCGGCGGCTTGGCGGCGCGGTCCTCCTCGATGATCTTGGCCAGGGCGAAGGTCAGCTCGCGCAGCCCGGCCCGGGTGACCGTGGAGATCTCGAAGACGGGCAGGCCGCGGGCCTCGATGTCGGCGCGGACCAGCTCGGCGAGGTCGCGGGCGTCGGGCACGTCGACCTTGTTGAGCACGACGACGCGGGGGCGGTCGGCCAGGTCGCCACCGAGGGCGGGGGTGTAGCGGGCCAGCTCGGCCTCGAGGGCGTCGATGTCGGACACCGGGTCGCGGTCGGCCTCGAAGGTGGCGCAGTCGACGACGTGGACCAGGACCGAGCAGCGCTCGATGTGGCGCAGGAAGTCCAGGCCCAGGCCCTTGCCCTGGCTCGCGCCGGGGATGAGGCCGGGGACGTCGGCGACGGTGTAGACCGACTCGCCCGCGGTGACCACGCCCAGGTTCGGCACCAGCGTGGTGAACGGGTAGTCGGCGATCTTGGGACGGGCCTGGGACAGCACCGAGATCAGCGAGGACTTGCCCGCCGAGGGGAAGCCCAGCAGGCCCGCGTCGGCCACCGAGCGCAGCTCCAGGACCAGCTCGCGCGTCTCCCCCGGCTCGCCCAGCAGGGCGAAGCCGGGCGCGCGGCGGGCCTTGGACGACAGGGCGGCGTTGCCCAGTCCGCCGCGACCGCCCTGGGCGGCGACGAAGCGGGTGCCGGGGCCGGTCAGGTCGGCCAGGATCTCGCCGTGCTGGTCGAGCACGACGGTGCCGTCCGGGACGTGCAGCTCCAGGTCCTCGCCGTTGGCCCCGTCGCGGTTGGCGCCGTGGCCCTGCTTGCCGTTGGAGGCGGCGGCGTGCGGGCGGAAGTGGAAGTCCAGCAGGGTGTGGACGTTGCCGTCCACGACAAGGATGACGTTGCCGCCGTTGCCCCCGTTGCCCCCGTCCGGGCCGCCGAGCGGCTTGAACTTCTCGCGGTGCACCGAGGCGCAGCCGTTGCCACCGCTGCCCGCGGTGGCGTCGATGACCACGCGGTCGACGAATCGGGACACCTTCGGGTACTTCCTCTCCTGCACAAAAAACGAGGGGCGGGCCGGATCGTGCTCCAGCCCGCCCCTCGTGGGGTCTTCGCGCGCGGTTCGGGGCTGTCAGGCCTCGACCGGGACGATGTTCACGGTCTTGCGACCGCGCTTGGCGCCGAACTGCACAGCGCCTGCGGCGAGAGCGAACAGCGTGTCGTCCTTGCCCCGACCGACGTTCACGCCGGGGTGGAACTTGGTGCCGCGCTGGCGGATCAGGATCTCGCCGGACTTGACGACCTGGCCACCGAACCGCTTCACACCCAGGTACTGGGGGTTGGAGTCACGCCCGTTGCGGGAGCTTGACGCACCCTTCTTGTGTGCCATGTGTCAGTCCCTCTACTTGGTGATGCCGGTGACCTCGACGCGGGTCAGCTTCTGACGGTGACCCTGCCGCTTGTGGTAGCCGGTCTTGTTCTTGAACTTGTGGATGCGGATCTTGGGGCCCTTGGTGTGCTCGACGACCTTGCCGGTCACCGACACCTTCGCCAGGGCGTCCGCGTCGGTGGTGACGTCGGTGCCGTCCACCACGAGCACCGCCGCGAGGTTGAGCTCGGCGCCCGGGGTGCCCTCGAGCTTCTCGACCTCGACGACGTCGCCAACAGCCACCTTGTACTGCTTGCCGCCGGTCTTGACGATCGCGTACATCGGGACGGAAGTCTCCTGCTACTCGACGATGGGGTCGTGCGCGCCCTTGACCGCGATGACTTATCCGCGCTCTGGGCTTCGCATGACGCAGCCTCCCGATGGAAGGCCGCGCACCAGGTTACGTTGCGGCCGGAATCGGGGTCAAACCGGGGTGGGTTTCCCGGTTCGACCCCGTCCGTTCACCCCTCCTGGTCGCCCACGGGCGGACCCGCGGGCCGGGAGGCCGCACGCCTGCGCGGAGCCCGCTTGGGCGCCGCGACGGCGGGCGTGGGCACCGGTTCGGCCCCCTGGTCGGGGGCGTGCGCGGTGCCGTTGACCGAGGAGCCGTTGGACTGCTCGGTGGTGTGCGCGGCGAGCACGACCGGGGCGACCTCGACGGGCGGGGTCTTCTCGGTCGGCGCGCCCGCGGCCCGGCTGACCCGGCCGCGGGACCGCGAGCGGGTGCGGCCCGCGGCGACGGGCTCGGCGGGCTCGTCCTGCGCGGACCGCTCCGCCGGGGCGGTCGCGGCCGGGAAGTGCTCGTCCGCGCGCTGGGCGGGAGCGGGCTCCTCCGGGGCGGGGACGGCGACGGGGGCGGCCGAGGCCGTGGCGGAGGCGATGCTCTGCACGGCGGCCTTGGCGACCTCAGCGACCTCGGCGACCTCAGCGGCCTCGTTGGAGCGGTGGGCGCCCTTGCCGTTGCCACCGGGGTTGCCGCCGCCGTTGCCGTGCGAGCGGTCCTTCTTGCCGGACTGCTGGTTGTCGTCCTTGTCCTCGTGGCGGTTGCGGTTGCGCCTGCCACCGCCCTGCTGGGACTTGTCCGAGGACGACTGCTGCTGCTGGCCACCGCCACCGCCCTGGGCGGACTTGGCGTTGGGGTCGGTGGACACGACCACGCCGCGGCCCTTGCAGTGCTCGCAGGTGTGGCTGAACGCCTCGAGCAGGCCGGTGCCGACCCGCTTGCGGGTCATCTGCACCAGGCCGAGCGAGGTGACCTCGGCGACCTGGTGGCGGGTGCGGTCGCGGCCGAGGCACTCGGTGAGCCTGCGCAGCACCAGGTCGCGGTTGGACTCCAGGACCATGTCGATGAAGTCGATGACGATGATGCCGCCGACGTCGCGCAGCCGGAGCTGGCGGACGATCTCCTCGGCCGCCTCCAGGTTGTTGCGGGTGACCGTCTCCTCGAGGTTGCCGCCGGAGCCGGTGTACTTGCCGGTGTTGACGTCGATGACGGTCATCGCCTCGGTGCGGTCGATCACCAGGTAGCCGCCCGAGGGCAGCCAGACCTTGCGGTCGAGGGCCTTGAGTAGCTGCTCGTCCACGCGGTGCTCGGCGAACACGTCCTTGGGTCCGATGTGCTTGCGCACCCTCTCCTGCAGTTCGGGGGCCACGTGCCGGACGTAGGCGTCGATCGTCTCGACCGCCGTGCCGCCCTGCACGACCAGTGAGGTGAAGTCCTCGGTGAACAGGTCGCGCACGACCTTGACCAGCAGGTCGGGCTCCTCGTAGAGCAGCGCGGGGGCGCTGGAGCGCTTGGTGCCGTTGAGGCCCTCGGACTTCTCCCTGATGACCTGCCACTGCGCCTGCAGCCTGCGCACGTCGCGGGCGAGCTCCTCCTCGCTGATGCCCTCCGAGGCGGTGCGGATGATCACACCGGCGTCCTCGGGCACGATCCGCTTGAGGACGTCCTTGAGCCTGCGCCGCTCGTTCTCCGGCAGCTTGCGGGAGATGCCGGTCGCGCCGCCGCCGGGCACGTAGACCAGGAAGCGGCCGGGCAGCGAGATCTGGGTGGTCAGCCGGGCGCCCTTGTGCCCGACCGGGTCCTTGGTGACCTGCACCAGGACGCTGTCGCCGGTGGACAGGGCCTGCTCGATCTTGCGGGCCTTGCCGTCGAGGCCCGCGGCGTCCCAGTCGACCTCACCCGCGTAGAGCACTGCGTTGCGGCCGCGGCCGATGTCGACAAACGCGGCCTCCATGCTGGGCAGCACGTTCTGCACGCGGCCGAGGAAGACGTTGCCGACCAGCGAGCCGGAGCCCGCGGAGGTCACGAAGTGCTCGACGAGCACGCCGTCCTCGAGCACGCCGATCTGGGTGCGGTCGGTGTGCTCGCGCACCACCATGGCGCGGTCAACGGCCTCGCGGCGGGCCAGGAACTCGGCCTCGGACAGGATCGGCGCGCGGCGGCGGCCCGCCTCGCGGCCGTCGCGGCGGCGCTGGCGCTTGGCCTCGAGCCGGGTCGAGCCGCGCACGCTGCGCACCTCGTCGCGGGCGTCCTTGTCCCGGTTGTCCCGGGACTCCCGCTCGCGGGGCTCCTTCTCCGGCTTGTCCTCCCGCGCCTCGCGGACGTGGACGACGGTGTTGGGCGGGTCGTCGGTGGACGCGTCGTCCCCGTCGTCCCCGCCCTTGCGCCGGCGGCGGCGACGCCTGCGGCGGCTGCCACTGGACTCGTCGGAGTCGTCGTCGGAGTCGTCGGACTCCCGGGTGGGCTCGGGCTCGGCCGCGGCGTCCTCGGGCTCGTCGACCTTGTCCTCGGCCTGGTCCAGGTCGTCGGCGGCGCCCTTGCCGCGGCCGCGGCCGCGGCGGCCACGGCGGCGGCGACGGCCACTGGCGCTGTCGTCGTCGTCATCGTCGTGCGGGACGTCGACCTCGGCCTCGGCGGGCTCGACCGGCTCAGGCTCGGGTTCGGGCTCGGGGCGGCGCGCGGGCTTGGACTGCACGGCCTCGGGCTGCAGGAACAGCGGGGACGCGGAGGCGAACACCGGGGTCGGCGGGATGCGCCGGGCGGGCTCGGGGGTCAGTGCCTCCTCGGCCACCGCGGCGTCGACCACCTCGGACTCGACGTGGTTGACGTCGGCGGGCCGGTCGCCCTCCCACGGCGCGTCGCCGGTCAGCGACCCGGCCACGCGCAGCGCGGTCTCTCTCGGCACGCTGGACTGCGCGCCGCGCACCGTCTCACCCAGGTCGGCGAGAGCGGCGATGACCTCTTTGCTGCTGACCGACAGCAGCTTGGCCAGCGCGTGCACCCGCACCTTGGCGGGCAGATCGGCCAGGGCGGCGGTCACGGCCGCCCCTGCCTCGTTGGGTGCGGTCGTGTCCCCGCCGGTCTTCCCGGCAGGGCTGGACTTATCCGACATGCAGCTCCTCCACCCCCGGGCGCGTCATCGGACGCGGCCACTCGGGGGCCTCGTTTTCAGTCCGCCGCGTAGCGACGGCAATCCTCGCCTCGTACCACCCCGACCTGCCGGACGTCGGGTCCGGTGGCCTGCGGGCGGCAGGTCTTTCGACAACGGGTCGAGGCGCTCCCGTCTCCCAGGTCTAGCCGATCGCCGCCGCCCGGTCTTGGGCGAGCGGGTCGGTCAGACCACCGTCGTCGTCAAGCCGTCCCTGGGCCATCCGGGTCGCCTTCGCGGGCACCGGCGGTTCCAGGGCGGCGACGACACGGAGCGCACTCAGCACGTCGTCGGGTCGCACGGCCGGTGTTGTCTGCCGGACGACCGCCACCAGTATCCCACACACCGAGCCCGTGTCGGACATGTCGATGCCCACAGCGTCCGGCGAGTTGTCGTCGAGGTCGACGGACGAGAGCGTCTCGGCCCGGATAATCGCAGGTCGGGCGTCAATAGTCCGCCGCCCGGACTTTGTCATCCGCTCGACCTCGACACGCTCGGCCGCCAGCAGCGCGGACACCGCGGCGGCCAGTTCCCCCGGCGGGACGCCGGGCAGCACGATCCGCCACCGGCTGCCCTCGCACCGCTCGGCGAGCCCGCCGGGACCGGCCTCGACGGCCTCGACCACGTCCAGGCCCGGGGCCAGCGCCGCGTCGAGCACCTGGGCCAGGCGGGCGGGGTCCAGCCGCCGCACGACCTGCAGCTCGACGTACTCGGCCTCGCTGGCCACCCCGGTGGGCGCCGCGCCGACCCAGGAGATCTTCGGGTGCGGGTTGAACCCCTGCGAGTAGGCCATCGGCACCCCGGCCCGGCGCAGCGCGCGCTCGAAGGCGCGGGCGACGTCGCGGTGGGAGGTGAAGCGGAGCCTGCCCCGCTTGGCGTAGCGCAGGCGCAACTTCTGCACCGGCGCCGCCGACGGGTTGGGCTGATCCTGGCGGCTCAGGACTACTCCTTACGGTGGTGCGGGCTCTGCTCCGGTGGTGAGCAGGGCTGCCTGGTGGCACCGTACCGGCAGGCCCAATTCAACCCGCGAGCTTGTTTCCACACCCCGGTGGTGATTACCGTCCGCAGGCGAGCCCGACCGCCCGGCCGAGAGGGACCGGGCGGACCAGCACTGGAGGTCGCCGTGCCCCTGCCCCGCCGCGCCACGGCGGTCGCGGCCGGTGTCACCCTCGCCGCCGCCACCCTGCTCACCCCGGCGCCCGCCACCGCGTTCCCACTCCCCGACGGCGCCGTGACCTGCCGCGACGACGGGAAACCCGTCCGCCACCTGGTGCTGTTCGACCCCGGGACCACCGAGCAGGAAGCCCGACTGGAGACGACGCTGGCCTGCGGGACCACGCTGGTCTACCACCCCTCGATCGCGGTGGCGGTGGTCACCTCCGAAGACGACCGGTTCGTGAACCGCCTGGGCAGCGACCGGGCGTTCAGCGCCTCCGCGGCCGTGGGCAGGCTCGCGGACCGGGAGCCGCTGCCGACCGGCGGGGGCGTCGTCCCCGCCGTCGACCGGCGCGGCGAGCAGTGGAACCTGGACATGGTCGGCGCCGCCCCCGAGGCGTCCGACGGCGCGGGTGTGCTGGTCGGCGTGCTCGACTCCGGGGTCGACGCCCGCCACCCCGACCTGGCCGCGGCGGTGGACCCGGCGGCCTCGGCGGGCTGCCTGACCGGGGTGGCCGACCCCGCCCCCGAGGCGTGGGCGCCGAGCACCTCCGCGCACGGCACGCAGGTCGCCGGGCTGATCGCGGCGGCGGCTGACGGCCGGGGCGTGACCGGCGTGGCGCCGGGGGTGCGGCTGGCCTCGGTCCGCGTGGTCGACGACCGGGGGATGGTGCTGCCCGAGGCGGTGGTGTGCGGGCTGCTGTGGGCCGCCGACCACGGGGTCCGGGTGGCCAACAACAGCTACTTCGTCGACCCGTGGCAGCTCACCTGCGACCGGGGCGCCGAGCACGTGGTGTTCGAGGCGGTGCGCCGCGCGGTCGAGCACGCGACCGGCGCCGGGGTGCTGACCGTGGCGGCGGCGTCCAACGGCGGCATCGACCTGGCCGCGCCCAGCGGCGAGGCCGCGGACCCGACCGGGGGCAGGCGCGCGCTGGGCTCGGGCTGCGAGGTGCTGCCCGCCGGGCTGCGCGGGGTGCTGTCGGTGACCGCCGTGGGCCAGGACCGGCTCAAGGCGGGCTACAGCTCCTACGGCTTGGGCGTGGTCGACGTGACCGCGCCGGGCGGCGAGCAGCGGCCCGGCGGCAGCGGGTGCGTGCTGTCCACCGTGCCCGGCGGCTACGGGTCCGCCTGCGGCACGTCGATGGCGGCCCCGCACGCGGCCGGGGTGGCGGCGCTGATGGCCGCCCGGCACCCGAAGGCCACACCGCTGGAGCTGACCCGGCTGATCACCCGGTCGGCGGACCCGGTGCCCTGCCCCGCCGACTACGACCTCGACGGGTCCGGCGCGCAGGACGCCTACTGCTCGGGGTACGCGCGGTACAACAGCTTCCACGGCCACGGGCTGGTGAACGCCCGCGCGGCCGACCCCACGAGTCCGCGGTAGCGCTAGGCCGTCCCGCGCCACAGGGCCCTGGTCGCCCCGGTGACCGCGAGGACCCCGCCGAGGGCCGCCACCGCGACCACGAGCTGCCCGAGGTCCGGCATGAACACCAGGATGTGCCGCAGCTCCAGGTCGAACGACGCCGGGAGCCACCACCCGCCCCCCAACGCGGCCACCACGCCCACGGGCACGGTGACGAGGGCGGCCCGCCGCCGCTTGACCGTCCACACCAGACCTGCCAGCAGCAGCGCCGCGATCCCGGCCAACGCGGCCAGGTACCACGGCGTCGGGTCGCCCGGCACCGGTTCCGGCTCGCCGCCCAGCACGACGCGCAGGGCGTTGAAGGCGGTGGTGTTCATGGCCTCGTCGAGGAAGGGGGCGTACATGTTCTGCTGGACGGCGATCGCCCAGCCCTTGTCCGGGGCCGCGATCACGATGGAGTGGTAGCCGCTCACCGCGCCCGCGTGCCACACGACCCGGGTGCCGTCCAGGTCGCCGACCCGCCAGCCGAGCCCGTAGCCGCCGCCTTCCCGCAACTCCGCGATGGTCTCCTGGCGGAGGTAGCCGCCGTCGCCCAGCAGCGGGACCGCGAGGTGGGCGAGGTCCACGGCGCTGCCGCCGAGGTAGCCGTAGGGCAGGCCGGAGGTGTCGAACACGCGGTCGGCGGGCCGGGTCTGGCCGAAGTACCGCTCGTGGCCCGGTGGCATCGGGTCCGGGCCGGCGATCCCGTCGGCCATGGCGAGCGGGGTGAAGACCTCGTCGCGCACCACGTCCGAGAACGAGTTCCCGGTCACCGCCTCGATGACCGCGCCCGCGATCACCGCGTTGGCGGGCGAGTACTGGTGCCGCTGGCCCGGCTCGGCCGCGGGGGTGACCTCGGCGAGGCCCTCGACCCAGCGGCGGATCGCGCCCGGGGCGTTGTCCTGGATGTCCGAGCGGGCGTAGCCGTCGGCGCCGGAGATGCCGCTGGTCTGCTGGAGCAGGTGGCGGACGGTGACCTGCTGGGTGTGCTCGGCGAGCCGGAACCACGGCACGTGCCGCACCACGGGGTCGTCGAGCCCGACCCGGCCCGCCTCGACCAGCCGCAGCACGGCGAACGCGGTGATCGACTTCGACACCGACCCGAAGCCGCCGGGCGTGCGCGGGGTCATCGGCTCGCCGTCGCCGTCGACGCCCCACGCCCCCTCTTCGACCACCTGATCACCCTGGACCAGCGCGTACGACAGGCCAGGGGCCCGCTGGTCGTCCCGCAGGACGGCCTCCGGGGAGGCGAGAGCGAGCAGTCCGGCCAGCAGCACAGCAACCATATGACTATATTGCTTTCAATACGGCCATATTGTCAATGCGGGTGGTTAGGGTGCGGCATGGCCACGGAGGAGTACCACGAGCTGCGGCGCGGGCAGGTCGCCGAGGCGGTGACGAGGTTGATCGCCGTCCACGGCTTCGACGGCGTGACGGTCGCCAAGACGGCGGTCGAGGCGGGCGTGTCGGTCGGCATGGTGCAGCACTACTTCTCGACCAAGGACGACATGGTGCGGTACGCCTACACGCGGGTCACCGAGCGGACCGTGGCCAGGATGGAGCGCCGCGCGACCGAGCTGGACCGGCGGCACCACAGCAGCATCCGCCACGCCCTGACCGAGGGCCTGGCCGAACGCCTCCCCCTCGACGACGCCCGCCGCACCGAGTGGCGGGTGTCCTTCGCCTTCGCCGCGCGGGCCGTCGACCACCCCGCCCTGGCCACCGTCCGCACCAGCACGGAGTCGGCCATCCGGTCCCGCCTGGCGGAGGCCATCCACAACGGCAAGGAGTGCGGCGAGGTCCCCGACGGCGCCGACGCCGACGCGCAGGCGGCGGGGCTGCTGGCCCTGGTCGACGGCCTGGGCCTGCACACCTACCTGGACCCATCGATGACCCGGCTGGCACTGTCCGAGTTGGACAGAGCACTGTCCGCGGTCTTCCCGGGGACCTGCCGCGAGAACAGGCCGCGCTAACCGCGCAGCAGCAGCGACTCCCCCGCCGCGGTGAAACCATGCCTGCCGTAGAAGGGGATCGAGCGCGCCGTGGGGCTCAAGACCACCCGGGCGTACTCGCGCCCATCGGCCAGTGACAACGCGGCGGAGAGCATGCGCGCCCCCACGCCTCTGTCCCGGTGCGACCGTTCGATGTAGACGTTGGCGATGTACCCCCAACGGCTCAGCGGTCTGCCGGGCCGGGGCATCCGGGTGAACTCGAGCATGTTCATCGACCCGACGGGCCGCTCGCCGTCGAACGCCAGCCAGAAGGCGCGCTGGTGCTCCTCGGCGGCGAACCAGCGCGCGAACGCGTCGGCGAACCCGGGGTCGTCGGGCGCCGCGCCGTGGTCCTCCTCGGTCCAGGCGCGGCGCATCGACGCGAGCGCGGCGACGTCCTGGCGGGTCGCCCGGCGGACGGTCACGGCGAGGACAGCGACGGGTTCCTGACCGGGGAGCCGACGCCGACCGGGCTGATCGGCAGCAGCTTGCGGTTGGTGGGGCCGATCTCGATGTCGGTGCCCATCGCCGGGCACACCCCGCAGTCGAAGCACGGGGTCCAGCGGCAGTCGTCCTGCTCGCGGCCGTCGAGGGCGTCCTGCCAGTCGTCCCAGAGCCACTCCTTCTCCAGGCCGGAGTCGAGGTGGTCCCAGGGCAGGACCTCGTCCTCGGTGCGCTCGCGGGTCGTGTACCAGTCCAGCGAGACGCCCTGGGGCTCCAGCTCGGTCTTGGCCGAGTCGACCCAGCGGTCGTAGGAGAAGTGCTCGCTCCAGCCGTCGAACCGGCCGCCCTCGCGCCACACGCGCTCGATGACCCGGCCGACGCGGCGGTCGCCACGGGAGAGCAAACCCTCGATCAGGGAGGGCTTGCCGTCGTGGTAGCGCATGCCGATGTTGCGGCCCAGGCTGCGGTCGGAGTCGGAGTTGACCGCGGCCCGCAGCTTGCGCAGCCGGTCGTCGACGGTGTCGGGGTCGGTCTGCGCGGCCCACTGGAACGGGGTGTGCGGCTTGGGCACGAACCCGCCGATGGAGATCGTGGCGCGGATGTCGCGGCGGCCGCTGGCCTCGCGGCCCGCGCGGATGACGTTCTTGGCCATCTCGGCGATCTGCAGCACGTCGTCGTCGGTCTCGGTGGGCAGCCCGCACATGAAGTACAGCTTCACCTGCCGCCAGCCGTTGGCGTACGCGGCGGAGACGGTGCGGACGAGGTCCTCCTCCGACACCATCTTGTTGATGACCTTGCGGATGCGCTCGCTGCCGCCCTCGGGGGCGAAGGTCAGCCCGGAGCGGCGGCCGTTGCGGGACAGCTCGTTGGCCAGGTCGATGTTGAACGCGTCGACCCGGGTGCTCGGCAGCGACAGGCCGGTGTTGGTGCCCTCGTAGCGGTCGGCGAGCTGCTTGGTGATCTCGCCGATCTCGGAGTGGTCGGCGCTGGAGAGCGAGAGCAGGCCGACCTCCTCGAAGCCGGAGTTCTCCAGGCCGGTCTGGATCATCGCGCCGATGCCGTCGATGGACCGCTCGCGCACCGGGCGGGTGATCATGCCCGCCTGGCAGAACCGGCAGCCCCGGGTGCAGCCCCGGAAGATCTCCACGCTCATCCGCTCGTGCACCGACTCGGCCAGCGGCACCAGCGGCTGCTTGGGGTACGGCCAGGCGTCGAGGTCCATCGTGGTGCGCTTGGCGACGGTCTCGGGCACCCGGTCGCGGTTGGGCGCGTAGGAGGCGATGTGGCCGTCCTCGCGGTAGACCACGTCGTAGAAGCGCGGGATGTAGACGCCGCCGGTCTCGGCCATGCGGGTCAGCAGCTCGTCGCGGCCGCCGGGCCGGCCCTCGGCCTTCCAGGCGCGGATGATGTCGGTGATCTCGCCGACGGCCTCCTCGCCGTCGCCGAGCACGGCCGCGTCGATGAAGTCGGCGATCGGCTCGGGGTTGAACGCCGCGTGCCCGCCGGACAGGATCACCGGGTGGTCCTCGGTGCGGTCCTCGGCCAGCAGCGGGATCTTCGCCAGGTCCAGGGCGGTGAGCAGGTTGGTGTAGCCCAGCTCGGTGGAGAAGCTGACGCCGAGGATGTCGAACGCGCCGAGCGGGCGGTGCCCGTCGACGGTGAACTGCGGGACGTCGTGCTCCCGCATCAGCGCCTCCAGGTCCGGCCACACCGCGTAGGTGCGCTCGGCCAGGACGTCGGGCATCTCGTTGAGCACCTCGTAGAGGATCATGACGCCCTGGTTGGGCAACCCGACCTCGTAGGCGTCCGGGTACATCAGCGCCCACCGCACGGCGGCGCTGTCCCAGTCCTTGACGGTGGCGTTCAACTCGCCGCCGACGTACTGGACCGGCTTGGAGACCCGGGGCAGCAGGGGCTCAAGCTGTGGGAAAACGGACTCGACACTCACCGCCCCCAGGGTAGACGGTGTTGCTGGCGACGAACCGGAGGGCAAGGCGATGAGCGACTCGAGGACCCCGGACTGGCCGGGCTTCGTCAACACCCGGGACCTGGGCGGCATGCCCCTGACCGGCGGCGGGACCACGGCGCACGGCGTGTTCACCCGGTCGGCCGACCCCGCTGGGGGTGACTGGGACGCCGCTCGGGCGGCGGGGGTGCGCACGGTGGTGGACCTGCGGTCGTCGGCCGAGCGCGGGCTGGCGATCCCGGGGGTGGCGGTCGTCCACGTCGACCTCGACGACACCGACGACGTGGGGTTCTGGACGGAGCTGCGCACCTCCGGCGCCTTCGGGACACCGCTGTACTACCGCCCGTTCCTCGCGGCGAAGGCGGCGAAGGTCGCCGAGGTCTTCTCGGCCCTCGCCGCGGCCGAGCAGGGCGTGGTGTTCCACTGCGCCCTCGGCCGCGACCGGACGGGGCTGGTGGCGCTGTTGCTGCTGTCGCTGGCGGGCGTGCCCGCCGAGGTCATCGCCGACGACTACGAACTCTCGACGGCGGCCTTGAGCCCGTTCTTCGCGTCCCAGGGCCGCGACGACCACGGCCCGTTCATCGCGAACCTGCTCGCGGAGAGAGGCACGACGGTCCGCCAGGCGGTCCTGGACGTGCTGCGCGACCTCGACGTCGCGAGATACCTGACTGACGCGGGGGTGGCCGTCTCGGACGTCGAGAAGCTGCGGACGTCGCTCAGGACAACAGGAGCTTCCCCAGACGGCGGGTAGCGACCACGACGCCGATGGCCGCCATGACCAGGAAGTAGGCGAGGTGGCCCGCCAGCGCCAGGTCGGGGGTGCCGAGCGTGAGGGTGCGCATGATCTCGATGGCGTGGTAGAGCGGGAAGCACTGGACCACGACCTGGAGGGCGGCCGGGTAGACCGCCAGCGGGAAGAACGTCGTGGAGAACAGGAACATCGGCAGCAGGGCCAACTGGACCAGCTCGAAGTCCTGCCAGGAGCGCATGAAGGTCGTGCAGGCCATGCCGACCGCGGCGAAGGCCAGCGAGACGAGCACGGCGGCGGGCAGCGCCAACAGCGCCCAGGGCGTGCTGATCAGGCCGATGCCGAGCATGACCGCCAGGAACGCCGCCGCGTAGCCCGCGCCGCGGATCAGGGCCCAGGAGATCTCGCCGATGGCCACGTCCAGCGGGCCGAGCGGCGTGGCGAGGACCGCGTCGTAGACCTTGGCGTACTTGAACTTGAAGAAGATGTTGAAGGTGGAGTCGTAGACCGCGCCGTTCATGGCCGAGGCGGCCAGCAGGGCGGGGGCGACGAAGGCGACGTAGGCGATCGGCTCGCCGGTGGGGCCGACGACCTCGCCGACCAGCCTGCCGAAGCCGTAGCCGAGGCCGAACAGGTAGAACACCGGCTCGAAGAAGCCCGAGAGCAGGGTCAGCCAGGCACGCCGGTTGACCAGCAGGGAGCGCTCGACGAGCATCCTGGCCCGGCCCGCGTACATGCCCGTGGGCAGCACGCGCAGCAGCAGGCCCTGGGACGGGGCGCGGGTGGTCGGGGCGGCCATCAGACCTCCAGCCTGCGGACGAAGGCGCGGCGGGCGAGGTGGGCGCCCAGGGCGAGCAGGGCGCACAGGTAGGCGATGTGCCCGAGGGCGGCCAGCGGGTCCAGGGAGCCGATGGTGACGCCCCGGCACAGCTCCGTGCCGTGCCACAGCGGCGAGACCCAGATGAGCGGGCGCACCAGCGCGGGGAGCTGCTCGACCGGGAAGAACGTCCCGGAGAACATCATCATCGGCATCATGATGAACCGGAACAGCACGTTGAACTGCTGCCCCTCGCTCTCCAATGTCGCCGCGTAGGCCATGACCGGGGCGCACACGGCCATGCCGGTGAGCACCGCGAACAGGATCGCCAGCAGGATCATCGGCGAGGTCAGCGCGCCGAGCGCGGCCGCGACGGCGACGAACGCCACGGCGCTGACCAGCAGCCGCAGCGCCAGCCAGGCCAGTTGGCCGCTGAGGACCTGGGCCGCGCCGACCGGCGTGGAGATCATCGCCCAGTAGACCCGCTGCCACTTGAAGCCGGAGAGCACCGGGTAGGTCGACTCGAACATGGCGGTCTGCATCAGCGTCGCGGCGAGCAGCGCCGGGGCCAGGTACTGCACGTAGGGCAGGCCGAGGGTGGCCGGGCCCGCCTCGACCTGGGAGCCGAAGCCCACGCCGAGCGCGACGAGGAACAGGGCAGGCTCGAGCACGGTGGAGATCACCGAGGAGCGCCAGTTGCGCTTGTACCAGGTCCACAGCCCCTCGACGACGAGCATCGTGGAGCGGACCGGGCCGGGCACCAGGACCGACGACGTGGGGCTGCCCATCAGTCGACCAGGGTGCGGCCGGTGAGGTGGAGGAAGACGTCCTCCAGCGTGGAGCGGCGCACCAGGCTCGACACCGGGACGACGCCGCGGTTGTGCGCGGCCTTGAGCGCGGACTCGCCGTCCGCGGTGTAGAGCAGCAGCCGGTCGGGCAGGACCTCGACCCGGTCGGCGAGGTCGGCGACCTTGGGCTCCACCTCGCCCTGGGCGTCGGGGGCGAACCGCAGCTCGAGCACCTCGCGGGTGCAGTGGCGCGAGATCAGCTCGCCGGGGCTGCCCTCGGCGGCGATCCGGCCGCCGTCCATCACCACCAGCCGGTCGCAGAGCTGCTCGGCCTCGTCCATGTAGTGGGTGGTGATGATGAGCGTGGTGCCCTGCTGCTTGAGCCGGAACAGCCGGTCCCAGAGCAGGTGGCGGGCCTGCGGGTCCAGGCCGGTGGTGGGCTCGTCGAGCAGCAGCAGCTCGGGGTCGTTGATCAGCGAGCGGGCGATGGTCAGCCGCCGCTTCATGCCGCCGGAGAGCGGCTCGACCGGGTCGTCGGCGCGCTCGGCGAGCTGGGCGAAGTCCATCAGCTCGGTGGCCCTGGCCCGCACGTGCGCCTTGGACAGGCCGAAGTAGCGGCCGTAGACCTGCAGGTTCTGCCGCACGGTCAGCTCGTTGTCGAGGGTGTCCTGCTGCGGCACCACGCCGAGCCGGGCCCGGATGCGCGGCCCGTCGCGGCCGGGGTCCATGCCCAGCACCGCCAGGTCGCCGCCGGTGCGCGGCGAGACGCACGCGATCATCCGCAT
This sequence comes from Actinokineospora pegani, assembly GCF_009745975.1. Classification (GTDB taxonomy): domain Bacteria; phylum Actinomycetota; class Actinomycetes; order Mycobacteriales; family Pseudonocardiaceae; genus Actinokineospora; species Actinokineospora pegani. The sequence goes on from NZ_WHOL01000116.1 coordinate 74,097, forward strand.
CGTCGAGGACTTGCCCGCCCCGTTGGGCCCGAGGAACCCGAACGCCTCCCCCGGCCGCACGTCGAGGTCGACGCCCCGGACCGCCTCGAAGTCGCCGAACCGCTTGCTCAGTCCCCGCGCCAGCACGAGCGCGCCATCGCCACCCACGCCGGGCACACTAACCGGTGGGTACGACAATCCCGGAACGGATTCGCCCCGGGTCGGCGCGCACCGCAGGACTCCGACCGGATCAGACCGGCCCGCGCGAGGACGGGGAACGGCCCGGGACCTCGCGGTCCCGGGCCGTCCGACCCACGCCCCCGCTCAGAGCGCGGGGAACCAGATCTTGATCTCGCGCTCGGCCGACTCCGGGGCGTCCGAGCCGTGCACCAGGTTGTACTGCACCTCGAGGCCGAAGTCGCCGCGGATGGTTCCCGGGGTGGCCTTCTCCACCGGGTGGGTGCCGCCCGCGAGCTGGCGGAAGGCGGCGATGGCGTTCTCGCCCTCGACGACCATGGCGACGACCGGGCCGGAGGTGATGAACTCCAGCAGCGACTCGAAGAACGGCTTGCCGTCGTGCTCGGCGTAGTGCTGCTCGGCGACAGCGCGCTCGACGGTCTTGAGCTCGAGGGCGGCCAGGGTCAGGCCCTTGCGCTCGATGCGGGAGATGACCTCGCCGACCAGGCCGCGGTTCACACCGTCGGGCTTGACCAGGACCAGGGTGCGCTCACTCACGGCTTCCGAACTCCTTCGTGGGGACTGCTACGACCTGCGGGAGCGTATCCGGAGAGGGAGCCACGTCACTCTGGCGGGTGCCCCCGCGCCGCCGCGCGCGCCCCCGACCGGGGAGTCCACTGTGGGCCAGTCCGCCACCACTGATCACAGTGGACACTCGACTCCGCCGCCCCGGGAACGGCGAACGGCCCCGGCCCGCACCGAACGCGTCGGGAGCGGGCCGGGGCCGGTGACCTGGTTGTACTAGGAGATCTCGCTCTCGTGCGACAGCACGCGGTCGATGATGCCGTACTCCTTGGCCTCCTCGGGCGTGAACCAGCGGTCGCGCTCGCCGTCGGCCAGGATGGTCTCGATCGTCTGGCCGGTGCGCTCGGCGGTGATCGCGGCGATCTCGCGCTTCCACTTGCCGAACAGGTCGGCCTGGATCACGATGTCCGACGCGGTGCCGCTGATGCCGGACGACGGCTGGTGCATCATCACGCGGGTGTGCGGCAGGGCGTAGCGCTTGCCGTGCGCGCCCGCGCACAGCAGGAACTGCCCCATCGACGCGGCCATGCCCATCGCCACGGTCACGATGTCGGGCTTGACGAGCTGCATCGTGTCGTAGATGGCGAAGCCCGCGGTCACGGAGCCGCCGGGGGAGTTGATGTAGAAGGTGATGTCCTCAGTCGAATTCTCCGCGGCCAGCAGCAGCAGCTGGCCGATGATCCGGTTCGCCACCTCGTCGTTGACCTCGGAACCGAGCACCACGATGCGTGCTTGGAGCAGCCGCTCCTGCACCGAGTCACTGAGCGCGAAGCCGGACGTGCCGTTGTGCCGCATCTGCATCGCGTCCAGCCGGGGGCCGTGGTCACTCTGGAACATTCTGTCCGCTCTCTTTCACTGTGCGGGTCATACCAACCCACAGGCGGCATGAGCACTATCGGTAACCATCAGTCTGCCTTGGGCCATCGTAACCAAGGTCAGGAGTGGCCCGCACGCGATCCCCGCGCCTGTTCGCAGCCAGCGTACGGGCGGCAACGGCTCCCCAGCTCGCACCGCGCCCGCCCGCGCGCGAACGGCCATCCTCACCGGACACGACGGGGTCGCGCGCCACCCACCGGCACGGCGCCGCCGCTCACACACCGTGACAGCGACCGGGGAATCAGCGGGGCAGCAGGACCACCTGCGTCTGGGTCGTCTGGGCGACCCGCCCGCCCTGGGCGTCGAACAGGTCGGTCTGCACCACGATGGTCGTGCGGCCCACGTGCAGCGGCCGCGCCACCGCCTCGACGTGACCGGCGCGCACGGAGCCGAACAGGTTGGTCTTGGTCTCCAGGGTCGAGGTGCCCGTCGCCCCGTCGGGGAGGTTGAGGAACGCCGAGACCGCGCCCGCGCTGTCGGCGAGGGTGATCAGCGCGCCACCGTGCAGGGCCCCGCCGAGCGTGCACCGCTCGGGGGCCCAGTCCAGACGGGCGCGGACCTCCTCGGCGGTGGCGGAGGTGATCGCCACCCCGCTGGCCACCGCGAAGGGCATGGACTGGGTGAGCTGGTCCGGCGTCATGGGCGCGGACACTACTGCTGCTCGGGTTCGCGCTGGCTGCTCAACCTGCCCTCGGCCATGCGCTTGCGCACGTCCTCGCGGGCCCAGAACATCCAGCCCCAGGCGCACGCGAACAAGACGCCGACGGCGCCGAGGGCGGGCAGGAACACGAAGCAGGCCAGCAGCGCGACGTGCAGCGCGGCCACCCACCAGGTGATCCACCCGCGCTTGACCAGCCCGCAGCTCATCACCAGCGCGAGGGCGATGGCCCCGGTGAACCAGCCCTGCGCCGCGGTGATCGAGTCGTCCTTGTCGACGACGAGCAGGGCCAGCAGCACGACGATGGCCTCGATGACGAACATCGCCGACATCACACCGCGGAAGCCCTTCATCGGGTCGACCGGGGGCGCTGGCTGCTCGCTCACGCGGGCTCCTTCCCGAACAGGGCCCGGACCTCGCCCGCGGTGACCACGGACCCGGTGGCGACGACCCCGGCGCCGGAGAGCGGCTCGGACGGGTCGTCGGAGGTCTCGGCCAGGGCGACGGCGGCCTCGATGGCCTCGATCAGGCGGGGGGCGGTGGTGACCCGCTCGTCGCCGAACAGCTCGACGGCGATCTCGGCGAGGCGGTCGGGGTCCATCGCGCGCGGCGAGGAGTTGGCGGTGACGACGATGTCGCTCAGGACCGGTTCGAGCGGGGCGAGGATGCCCGCGGCGTCCTTGTCCGACAGCACCGACACCACGCCGACGAGCTTGCGGAAGCCGAACTCGTCGTCGAGGGCGGCGGCCAGCGCGGTGGCGCCCTGGGGGTTGTGCGCGGCGTCGACGAACACGCTCGGCGCGGTGCGCACCCGCTCCAGCCTGCCCGGCACGACCGCCGAGGCGAAGCCCTCCCGGATGGCGTCGACGTCGAGCTGCTTCTGCGCGCCCGCGCCCAGGAACGCCTCGACGGCGGCCAGCGCCAGCGCCGCGTTCTTGGCCTGGTGCTCGCCGTGCAGCGGCAGGAACACCTCGTCGTACACCCCGCCCAGCCCCTGCAGCCGCAGCACCTGCCCGCCGACGGCCACGTCGCGCCGCAGCACGCCGAACTCCAGGCCCTGCCTGGCCACCGTGGCGTCGACCTCGGCGGCCCGCTCCAGCAACACCGCGGCGACCTCGGCGTCCTGCTCGGCCAGCAGCGCGATCGAGCCCGGCTTGATGATCCCGGCCTTCTCCCCCGCGATGGCCGCCACGTCGGGGCCCAGCAGCTCCTGGTGGTCCAGGCCGATGGGGGTGATCACGGCGACGCGCGGGTCCGCGGCGCTGGTGGCGTCCCAGGTGCCGCCCATGCCGGTCTCGACCACGGCCACGTCGACCGGGGTGTCGGCGAACGCGGCGAACGCCATGGCGGTGAGCACCTCGAACTTGCTCAGCCGGACCCCCTCGCCGCCTGCGCCGTCGTCGTCCGCCGCGTTGTCGACCATCGCCAGGTAGGGCTCGACGTCGCGGTAGACCTCGACGTAGCGGGCCGGGTCGATCGGGGCGTTGTCCAGGCTGATCCGCTCGGTGACGAGCTGCAGGTGCGGGCTGGTGAACCGGCCGGTGCGCACGCCCAGCGCGGTGAGCAGGGCGTCGACGAGGCGGGTGACCGAGGTCTTGCCGTTGGTGCCTGCGACCTGGATGACCGGGTAGGCCAGTTGCGGGTCGGCGAGGACGTCGAGCAGCGCCCGGACGCGGTCGAGGGTCGGATCGATCCGGGTCTCCGACCACCGGGAGTCCAGTTCGGACTCGACCTGGCGGAGATCGGCCAGCGCCCCTGGGTCAACCACGGCGGCTCGCCTCCCTGGCTCGGGGCATGGGGGTCAGGCGCACCGCACGAGTCTACGAACACCCGACCGCCGGTCACGCGCGGGTGACCGCCCGCCGGTCCGTGTGTGCCGTTCAGCGCTCCCGGGCCCCGACTGCTAACGCCCGCGCCGCCCACATCGATGTCGTGGTCACCAGGCGGTGGGCGACTCGGGTGGTGGGAGACCTGTGGATCGACAGGGCGCGGTGGGGATGTGGGCGGTGCGACGGCTGCTCGTCGTCGGCATGGGCGTCGGCATGGGCGTCGCCGTCGTGTTGTCGGCACTGGTGCTGCTGGCCGGGATGGGCGTGTTCCGCGGCGGCGGGGCGCCGGTCGTCCCCGAGTCCGCCGTCGGGCTCGCCCCGCCCACGCTGCCCACCGCCGCCCGCACCACCCCCTTCGACCGCACGCCCGCCTCGGGCTGGGCCGAGGGCGCCGCCGGGATCGTCGCCCCCGCCGCGGCGGCGGTGGGCGAGTTCAGCGCGATCCAGGTCTCGGCCGCCACGAGCCTGGTCCGCGACGCCCTGGTCGCCAGCCGCATCGACCCGGCGCTGGTCACCGGGCACGACCCGGCCGGCTACCTGCGCCTGCTGGCCCCCGACGCCGCCGCGCAGCTTCGCCCGCTGTTCGGCACCGGCCGCGAACCCGAGGCCCAGGCGCTGGTCAGCATGGTCGACACCGCCAGCCCGCTGCTGCCGGTGGAGCCCAGGGTCACCGGGAGCATGCGGGTGGAGCCGGGCGGCCCCGGCGAGCTCGTCGTGCACACCAACTACCTGTTCGCCTACGCCTTCGACAGCCCGCCGGCGGTGGCGCCCGCCCCGATGGACTCGGTCGTGCTCGTGCGCGCCGACGTGGACTACATCCTGCGCGTGGGCGCGGAGTGGGCCCCCAGCAGCCAGGGCCTCTGGTACGGCGACGTGGGCGGGTACGGCTACGCCATCGCCTGCCAGGCCTACCGGCGCGGCTTCCTCGCCCCGGCCCACCTGGACCAGTCCGACCCGCTCAGCGACCCGCCGCACACCGACCCCGGCGCCTACTTCGACCCCAGCACCCCCCTGCCCGACAAGACCGCCTGCCGCTGAGCCGACAGGCTCACCCCGCAGCCCCCCGCGCCACCAGCAAGATCATCCGGCGCTGGGGACCCCCGGTTTCCACGTTACCGAGGGGGACCGACAGGACCGGGGCGTCGAGGCGGGTTGTCCACAGGCGCCCACCCGGCCGGACCGGTCCTGTGGACAGCCGGTGGCGCGATGCCGGGGGTAGGGGCGACCATGGGCGCATGGTGAGCAAACCCCCGACCGAGGACGTCGACGAGACCGACCTGGACGTCAGCGAGCCCAAGGACTGGGCGGCGGGCCTCCCGGGGGTCGCGGTGTCCCTGCGGCGCGGCGTGGAGCAGATGGGCGTGGTGCGGACCGCGCGCACGCTGCGGCTGCTCAACCAGCGCGAGGGCTTCGACTGCCCCGGCTGCGCGTGGCCGGAGCCGCACGGGCACCGCAAGGTCGCCGAGTTCTGCGAGAACGGCGCCAAGGCCGTCGCCGAGGAGGCGACCAGGCGGCGGGTGGGCCCGGGGTTCTTCGCCGAGCACCCGGTGTCGGAGCTGGCCGAGCGCACCGACTACTGGCTGGGCCAGCAGGGCCGCATCACCCACCCGGTGCTGCTGCGGCCGGGGGCCACGCACTACGAGCCGGTCGACTGGCCCACGGCGTTGTCGGTCGTCGCCGACGCGCTGCGCGGGCTCGACAGCCCCGGCGAGGCCGCCTTCTACACCTCCGGGCGCACCAGCAACGAGGCCGCGTTCGTGTACCAGCTCCTGGTCCGCTCGTTCGGCACGAACAACCTGCCCGACTGCTCGAACATGTGCCACGAGTCGTCCGGGGCGGCGCTGGCCGAGACGACCGGCATCGGCAAGGGGTCGGTGACGCTGGCGGACCTGACCGAGGCCGACCTGATCGTGGTCGTCGGGCAGAACCCGGGCACCAACCACCCGCGCATGCTCTCGGCGCTGGAGGAGGCCAAGGGCAACGGCGCCACGATCGTGGCGGTGAACCCGCTGCCCGAGGCGGGGCTGCTGCGGTTCAAGAACCCGCAGAACGCGCGCGGGGTGCTGGGCAAGGGCACCGCGCTGGCCGACGAGTTCCTGCAGATCAAGCTGGGCGGCGACCAGGCCCTGTTCCAGGCGATCGGCAACCTGCTGCTGCGCTGGGAGGACGAGGCCCCCGGGACCGTGCTCGACCAGGACTTCATCGACACCCGCAGCGAGGGCTTCGCCGAGTACGCCGAGCACGTGCGCGCCCTGGACTGGGCCGAGGTCGACACCGCCACCGGCCTCGACCGGGCCGAGGTGGAGCGGGTCGCGCGGCTGTTCGCCGGGTCCGAGCGCACGGTCGTGTGCTGGGCGATGGGCCTGACCCAGCACAAGCACTCGGTGGCGACCATCCGCGAGATCGCCAACGTCGTGCTGATGCGCGGCATGATCGGCAAGCCGGGCGCGGGCCTGTGCCCGGTGCGCGGGCACTCCAACGTGCAGGGCGACCGGACGATGGGCATCTGGGAGAAGATGCCGGAGAAGTTCCTGGCCGCGCTGGAGTCCGAGTTCGGCGTGGCGGTCCCGCGCGAGCCCGGCCTCGACACCGTCGGCGCGATCCGGGCGATGCGCGACGGCCGGGTGAAGGTGTTCATGGCCGTCGGCGGCAACTTCGTCTCCGCCGCGCCGGACACGGCCGTGACCGAGGCGGCGCTGCGCTCGTGCGCCCTGACGGTGCACGTGTCCACCAAGCTGAACCGCTCGCACGTCGTGCACGGGGAGGCCGCGCTGATCCTGCCGGTGCGCGGGCGCACCGAGCGCGACACCCAGGACGCGGGCGACCAGTTCGTCACCGTCGAGGACTCGATGTCGGTGGTGCACCGCTCGCAGGGGCGGCTGGCCCCCGCCAGCGACATGCTGATGTCCGAGGTGGAGCTGGTCTGCGGGCTGGGGCGGGAGCTGTTCGGCGACGGGCACCCCGTGCCGTGGGTCGAGCTGGCGCGCGACTACGACCTGATCCGCGACCACATCTCCCGGGTCGTGCCCGGGTGCGCGGACTACAACGCCAGGGTGCGCCAGCCGGACGGGTTCGTGCTGCCGCACGCGCCGCGCGACTCCCGCGAGTTCACCGGGACGCGGGACGACAAGGCCGTGTTCACCGCCAACCCGCTGACGGTGCTGCGCGTGCCCGAGGGGCGGCTGCTGCTGCAGACGATGCGCAGCCACGACCAGTACAACACCACGATCTACGGCCTCGACGACCGCTACCGCGGGATCAAGGACGCCCGCAGGGTGGTGCTGGTCAACCCCGACGACCTCGCCGCGCTCGGCGTGCCGGACGGGACGGCGGTGACCCTGGTCAGCGAGTGGGCCGAGGACCCGACGGGCACCACCGAGCGGCGGGCCGCGGATTTCCGCGTGGTGGCCTACCCGACCGCCCGGGGGTGCGCCGCGGCCTACTTCCCCGAGGCCAACTCGCTGATCCCGCTCGACTCGACGGCCGAGGGGTCCAACACGCCGACCTCCAAGTCGATCGTCATCCGGTTGGAGGTCTGAACGGCGTCACCGCCCGCGCGGGCGAGCCGGGCCCGGTCCGCGGGCACACAGCTCGCACTGGACACGACTGTGATCCACAACTCAGACGCCCGCGGGCATCGTGGGCGGCTGAGCGGCGTTGAAGCGAAGACAGCACCACCGGCCCCCAGGAGCATCCGATGTCGTCCGCGCCCACCCAGTTGACCATGTACTCGACGAGCTGGTGCCCGTTCTGCGTCCGGCTCAAGGCCGGGCTGAAGGCGGAGGGCATCTCGTTCGTGGAGGTCGACATCGACGAGAACCCGGACGCGATCCCGTTCGTGGAGAGCGTCAACGGCGGCAACCGGACCGTGCCGACGCTGCACTACCCCAGCGGCGCGACCCAGACCAACCCGTCGGTCGCCCAGGTCAAGCAGGCCTTGGCCGGTACGGGCGTCGTGGACTGACCCGTCTCGACAGCCCACTGACGCAGACGAGCCCCGGTGTCCAGCCGGGGCTTCTCTCTCACCTGTGCGACCTACCCATCGATCTCCACAGGCTGCTCGAACAGCACACCGAACGACCAGGACGAACCGTCCTCCACCCGGTGACCGGTGCACTTGAAGCCCTTGGTCCGCCGTGTGATCGTGGCCAGCTCGATGCGCTCGATCGCGATGTCGGTGTGCAGGTGGACGATGTCGCCGACGCGAAGGCGCTCGGCGGGGACAACTCGGATCACCCCGCCATTGTCCCTGGCCGAGCGGAGGCGTCAGGGCGCGCGGTGACCGCGGAACATCAGCCACAGCAGCCACGCCTGCAACAGCGCGGCGGCCACCAGCGCCGCGCTGCCCACGATCCCGTCCACCGCGGCGGGCAGCTCCGGCAGCAGCAGGATGACCAGCGACGAGGGCAGCGTCACCGCGAACGCCAGCACCGGCGCGAACGACGCGTCCGGGCCGTCGTGCAGGGCCAGGGTCAGCGCGACACCGATGAACACCGCCGTCACCACCACGAGGTAGACCAGCGCGATCCGGCGGGCGCCGCGGCGGTTGCTCCAGGTCGTCACACGGCCCCCAGCACCGACATGGCGGCGTTGTGGCCGCCGATCCCGCTGACCCCGCCGCCGCGCCGGGCCCCCGCCCCGCACACCCGCAGCGCCGCCGCGTCGGTCTCCACACCCCAGCCCTCGCCGAACGGCCAGGCCAGGTCGCCGTGGAAGATGTTGCCGCCGGGCATGGCCAGCTCCGCCTCCAGGTCCAGCGGGGTCCTGGCCTCCACGCACAGCTCACCGCCAGGCGCGCGGGCGACGCAGTCCTCGATCGGGTCGAGCAGGTGCCGATTCAGACCGGTGAGGTAGCGGCGCACGAGCGTGTCCCTCGTCGCGGCGTTGTCCTCGGCGAACAACGCGGTGGGCAGGTGCAGGCCGAACAGGGTCAGCGTGTGCGCGCCGGACGCCGCCAGCGCGGGGTCCAGGATGGACGGATCGGTGAGCGTGTGGCAGTACATCTCGCCCGGCGGCCGCTCGGGCAGCGCGCCGGAAGCCGTCTCCCGGTAGGCGCCCTCCAGGTCCGTGTGGGACTCGTCGAGGTGGAGGGTCCCGGCGAAAGCCTGCCGCGGGTCGATGCCCGACCGCAGCCGGGGAAGCCGCGACAGCAGCACATTGACCTTCAACTGCGCCCCCACCGGGGCCGTGGAATCCTTGCCCCGCAAGCGGTCGAGCACCGCGGGCGCCACACCGGACAGCACGTGCCCGGCCGCCGCGACCTGGTCGCCGTCCGCGGTCCGGAAGGTCACCTCGCCGCCCCGGTCGTCCACGTCGACCCGGGTGACCTCGACGCCGGTGCGGATGCTCGCGCCCGCCTCCCGCGCGACCCGCGACAACTCGGCGGTGACCGCCCCCATCCCGCCCGCGGGCACCCGCCACTCCCCCGTCCCGTTGCCGACGAGGTGGTAGAGGAAGCAGCGGTTGGCCAGCAGGTCCGGCGAGGCCAGCGAGGTGTGCGTGCCGATCAGCCCGTCGGTGGCCACGATCCCGCGCACCACGTCGTCGGCGAACGCCTCCTCGACGGTCTGCCCCAGCGGCTGCTCGAACACCTGCCGCCACACCCGCTCGCCCGCCCCGGCCACGACCCGCTCGCGCAGCGCGCCCCGGCTCGGCAGCGGCCCCAGCATGGTCGGCGCCACCGCCCGCGCCAGCCGCGCCATGCCGTCGTAGAACTCGCCCCAGCGCGCGAACTCGGCGCCCGACCCGGTCAGCGCCCGGAACGACGCCTCGGTCGCGGGCCCCGGGTCGCGCTCGACGAGCAGCCCGGTGTCCACGCCGTCGCGGCGCACCGGCGTGTAGGAGGAGACCGGCCGCGACCGCAAGTCCAACCGCAGCCCCAGGTCGGCGGCGATCCGGTCCGGCAGCAGGCTGACCAGGTAGGAGTAGCGCGAGAGTCGCACCCCCGGGAACGGGCTGGCGCTGACCGCGGCCCCGCCCACGTGCCCGAGGCGTTCCAGCACCAGCACCGACCGGCCTGCCCTGGCCAGGTACGCCGCCGCCACCAGCGCGTTGTGCCCGCCGCCGACCACCACCGCGTCATACCGGTCCACCCGGACAACCCTAGGCCGTGTTCCGGGAGTCCGTTCGGTGAGAATCGTGATCGGTGTCCGATGCGGCTTACGCTGGGTCCATGGGACGGGTGACAGTGCGCAGGCCGGTGGTCCGGGTCGTGGGCGGGGAGGCCCGCGAACGGCTGGACACGCTGGTGGCCGAGGAGCCGCTGGAGATCAGGGTCGGCGGGCGGGCACTGGCTGTGACCATGCGCACTCCCGGGCACGACGTGGAGCTGGCGCACGGGTTCCTGCTGACCGAGGGCGTCATCGGCGACCGGGCCGACATCGCGATCGCCCGCTACTGCGACGGCGTCGACGACGAGGGCCGCAACACCTACAACGTGCTCGACATCGCCCTCGCCGAGGGCGTCGCCCCGCCCGCGGTCGGCGTGGAGCGCAACTTCTACACCACTTCGTCCTGCGGGGTCTGCGGCAAGGCAGCCCTGGACGCGGTCCGGCTCAAGACCCGCTTCTCCCCCGCGGGCGACGACGTCCGGGTCAGCCCGGCGCTGCTGTCGTCGCTGCCGGACGTGCTCCGGGCGCGGCAGAAGGTCTTCGACGGCACCGGCGGCCTGCACGCGGCCGGGCTGTTCACCGCGGCGGGCGAGCCGCTCGTGGTCCGCGAGGACGTGGGCAGGCACAACGCCGTGGACAAGGTGCTGGGCAAGGCGCTGCAGGACGGGCTGGTGCCGCTGGGCGGGACGGTGCTGCTGGTGTCCGGGCGGGCGTCGTTCGAGCTGGTGCAGAAGGCGGCGATGGCCGGGGTGCCGGTGTTGGCCGCTGTCTCGGCGCCGTCGTCGCTGGCCGCCGAGCTGGCCGCCGAGCAGGGCATGACGCTGGTGGGGTTCCTGCGCGGCGACGCGATGAACGTCTACACGGGCGCGGAGCGGGTCGCGTGAGGCCGTTGGAGGGGGTGCTGGTCGTCAGCCTGGAGCAGGCGGTGGCCGTGCCGTACGCGTCGCGGCTGCTCGCCGACCTGGGCGCCCGGGTGATCAAGGTGGAGCGGCCGGGCGGCGGGGACTTCGCCCGCCAGTACGACGCGGCGGCCGGGGAGGTGTCGAGCTACTTCGCCTGGACCAACGTCGGCAAGGAGTCGGTGGTCCTCGACCTCAAGGCGCCCGAGGGGGCGCGGGTCGTCGCCGAGCTGGTCGAGCGGGCCGACGTCGTGCTGTGCAACCTGTCGCCGGGGGCGCTGCGGCGGCTCGGGCTCGACGCGGACACGCTGCGCGCCCGGCACCCGTCGCTGGTCGTCGCCGAGCTGTCCTCGTACGGGGAGGGCGGCCCGTACAGCGACCGCAAGGCGTTCGACGCGCTCATCCAGTCCGAGGCCGGGCTGGTCGCGCTGACCGGCGACGGGGACGCGGTGGCCCGCGCCGGGATCTCGGTGGCCGACATCGCGGGCGGGGTCCAGTTGCAGGCGGCGGTCCTGGCCGCACTGGTCCGCCGGGGCCGCACCGGGGAGGGCGCGACGCTGCGGCTGACGCTGATGGAGGCGCTGGCCGAGTGGATGCACCAGCCCGCCCTGTACGCGCACGGCACCGGCCGCGAGCCGCGCAGGCACGGGGCACACCACCCGACGATCGCGCCGTACGGGCCGTTCCCGTGCGCGGACGGGGCGGTGCACCTGGCGGTGCAGAACGACGGGCAGTGGCGGCGGTTGTGCTCGGCGGTGCTGGGGCGGCCCGAGCTGGCCGACGAGCCGGGGTTCCGCACCGTCGCCGAGCGGGTGGCCAACCGGGACGAGCTGCACGCGCGGTTGGGCGAGTCGTTCGGCGTGCTGAGCGCTGACGGCCTGCTCGCCGCGCTCGACGCCGCCGACGTCCCCGCCGCCCGCACCCGGGGCATCGGCGAGCTGACCTCGCACCCGCAGTTGACGGCCCGCGACCGGTGGACGGAGGTCGCGGTCCCGGGCGGGACCGCGCCGATGCTGCGCCCGCCGGTCGACGCCTCGACCTGGGACTGGGCGGCGGCCGCGGTCCCCGCACTCGGCGAGCACACCGACGCCGTGCTGGCCTGGCTGGGCTACACCCCCGACCAGCTTGCCGATCTTCGAGCACGCTCGGTGATCTAGTCCGACGATTTTGCTCCAGTTGCGCTTGTTGTTCACCACACCGCACACTCTGCGTGACCTGAACCGAGAAACATTCCGAGCATCTCCCGCGATGAGTGGTCGAGGACGGCGGGGCCGTCTCGGTCGGGGAGCACGGAGGGCGCCATGGGTGGCGTGGAGACCAGTCGTGGACGACTGCTGAGCAGGCGTTCCGCGCTGATCGCGGGGGCCGCGGGACTGGCCACCGCGGGTATCGGCGTCGGCGCAGCCAGCGGTGCCCTCGACCAGCTCATCGACGCCTCGGGGGCCGACGAGCCGCAGATCCGCCACGAGCGGATCCGCTCCGCCGCGCGTGGGCGCGAAGTCGACATGGTGACGATCCTGCCCAGCCGACTGCCCGCCAGGAACCTCCCCGTCTGCCTCTTCCTGCACGGCCTGCGCGGCAGCGCCCGGCGCGCCTTCCCCAGCGGCCTCGCCACCCGCCTGGCCAACGGCGTCGCGAGCGGCAGCCTGCCCCCCTTCGCCTTCGTCGCCCTCGACGGCGGCAACAACTACTGGCACGAGAACCACATCGGCGACAACCCCATGGCCATGCTCCTCGACGAGGTCCCCCGCTGGCTCCGCGCCCGCGGCCTCGCCGACGCCACCGGCACCCCCTTCGCCTGCGCGGGCGTCTCCATGGGCGGCTTCGGCGCCCTCCTCTACGCCCGCTACCGCCAAGAGCGCGCCCAACCCACCAGGGCCGCGGCCGCCATCTCCCCCGGCCTCCTGATGTCCTGGCGAGAGATGTCCACCCGCCGAGCCTTCAAGAACAGCGCCGAGTGGGCCGCCCTGGACCCCCTCCGCAACACCGACAAAATAGACAAAACCCCCACCGGCATCTGGTGCGGCACCGAAGACCACTTCATCGCAGGCACCCGCAAGTTCATCCGCCTGGCCACCCCCGAAGTCGCCCACACAGCCCCCGGCGGCCACGGCGACAGCTTCTACCGAAAAGTCGTCCCCGGCGTCCTCACCTTCCTCGGCAAGCACGCCCCACGCGCCCCCCAGCCCTGACGGCCCCCGATTCCCCCGAGCGCCGTCTCACACCCCGAAACAATCACGCAGCGCTCCCCTGCGGGGCCACGAATCGTCGCTGGGCGGTCGCATCGCCGGTTGAGACGCGGAGTGCCCGCCGCCCGCGCCCCGCTGGGCCGGATTGCTCCGGGGGCGGATTGCCCAGGGGGCGCATTGCCCCGGGGGCGCATTGCCCCGGGGGCGCATTGCCCCGGGGGCGCCCACATCGTCCCCGGGCGGCCCTAGGGGCATCACGCGGGCAAAGAGGCGGGCAAAGTTCACGCCCCCTGCCCAACAGGAGCGGGCTCGCTCAGGACGCGGGCTTGGCCGGGAGCCGCGCAAGCGCGCCGGAGCGAGCGGGCCACGACCAGATCCCGCACGGGCTCGCTTTCGGCGAGTCCCTACCCGGGCGTGCGCAGGTGCACGGGGGTGCACGGGTGCGCCGGGCGTGCTCGGGTGGCGCGGGCGCGTGCAGCTTCTCTGCGGGCCAGCAGGTGAGTCTCGCGGGCTCTCGCGTGTTCGCGTGGGCGGGAGGCGTCGGGGGGTCGGGGTGGGCGGCTGGGTGGCGGTGGGACGTGTCTGAGGGGTGGTTGAGGTAGGTGGGATCGGAGGGGCGGGTGTGCGGGGCGCACCAGTCACCTGCCAGGTGCCTCGCGCGCCGTTTTCCGATTCAAGGCTAACGGCGGGGTCTGACAGAAAGCCCGGCGTGTCGGGGGGTGTGGACAACTTTCACCCGGGAAAGTGGAGGGCCCGGGAGCAGTGGCTGCTTCCGGGCCCTCGACTTGTGCACGTGCGTCTTCTAGGCCGACTTCTCGCGGCGTTCGCGGCGGGAGGGTTGGCGGGAGACGATCGTGGGGTTCACGTTCTCGCGGACGGTCTGTTCGGTGATGACGACCTTGGCCACGTCGGTTCGGCTGGGGATGTCGTACATGACCGACTGGAGGACTTCCTCCATGATGGCGCGCAGGCCTCGGGCACCGGTGCCGCGCAGGATGGCCTGGTCGGCTACCGCTTCGAGGGCGGTGTCGGTGAACTCGAGTTCGACGCCGTCCATCTCGAAGAGCTTCTGGTACTGCTTGACCAGGGCGTTGCGCGGTTCGCAGAGGATCTGGACGAGGGATTCCTTGTCCAGGTTGCGGACGCTGGCCAGGACCGGGAGGCGGCCGATGAACTCGGGGATGAGGCCGAACTTGATCAGGTCCTCGGGCATCGTGTCGCCGAAGAAGTCGGCGTTGTCGATCTCGGCCTTGCCACGGATCTCGGCGCCGAAGCCGAGGCCGCGCTTGCCGACGCGGTCCTGGATGATCTTCTCCAGGCCCGCGAAGGCGCCCGCCACGATGAACAGGACGTTCGTCGTGTCGATCTGGATGAACTCCTGGTGCGGGTGCTTGCGGCCGCCCTGCGGGGGCACCGAGGCGGTGGTGCCCTCGAGGATCTTGAGCAGGGCCTGCTGGACGCCCTCGCCGGAGACGTCGCGGGTGATCGACGGGTTCTCGCTCTTGCGGGCGATCTTGTCGACCTCGTCGATGTAGATGATGCCCGTCTCGGCGCGCTTGACGTCGTAGTCGGCGGCTTGGATGAGCTTGAGCAGGATGTTCTCGACGTCCTCGCCGACGTAGCCCGCCTCGGTCAGCGCGGTGGCGTCGGCGATGGCGAAGGGCACGTTGAGCAGCTTGGCCAGGGTCTGCGCCAGGTAGGTCTTGCCGCAGCCGGTGGGGCCGAGCATCAGGATGTTCGACTTGGCGAGCTCGACGGTCTCCTCGCGGGAGTCGCGGCCCTCCGGTCGCGCCCGGTCGCCTGCCTGGATGCGCTTGTAGTGGTTGTACACCGCGACCGCCAGGGACCGCTTCGCGTCGCCCTGGCCGATGACGTACTGGTCGAGGAACTCGTGGATCTCGAGGGGCTTGGGCAGCTCGTCGAGCTTGACGTCGCCCGCCTCGGCCAACTCCTCCTCGATGATCTCGTTGCAGAGATCGATGCACTCGTCACAGATGTACACGCCGGGGCCGGCGATGAGCTTCTTCACCTGCTTCTGGCTCTTCCCGCAGAACGAGCACTTGAGCAGGTCTCCGCCGTCACCGATACGCGCCATGACCGCTGACCTCTGTCCCCTCCGGCGCTGTGGGTGCGCCTGGCTGTGTGTCGTCCGTCGAGACATGCCCTGGGTGGGCCGTTCACCTCGACGGTACCCGCCGACCCCTGGTCTGCGGGAGAACCTGCGGACCCGGCGCGGCCGGGTCCGAGCTGAACCAGTCCACCACGGTAACCCGAAAGCGGGTCCCGTGGGTGGAGGATTCCTACCCGGTCCGGTCGCGCGCGGGTCGCGCTCGGCCTAGTTCTGGCTCGACAGCTTGCGGTAGGGCAGCACCTCGTCGATGATGCCGTACTCCTTGGCCTCCGCGGCGGTGAGGATCTTGTCCCGCTCGGTGTCCTGGCGGACTTGCTCCACGGACCTGCCGGTGTGCTGGGCCAGGGTGGTGTCGAGCTGGGTGCGGATGCGCTGGATCTCCGCGGCCTGGATCTCCAGGTCGGAGACCTGCCCGTAGACGCCCTCGGTGGAGGGCTGGTGGATGAGCACGCGGGCGTTGGGCAGGGCGAAGCGCTTGCCCTTGGTGCCCGCCGACAGCAGCACCGCCGCCGCCGAGGCGGCCTGGCCGAGGCAGAAGGTGGCCACGTCGGGGCGCACGTACTGCATGGTGTCGTAGATGGCCATCAGCGAGGTGAACGAGCCACCGGGGGAGTTGATGTACATCGTGATGTCGCGGTCGGGGTCGGCCGACTCCAGGTAGATCAGCTGCGCCATGACGTCGTTGGCGGAGGCGTCGTCGATCTGCACGCCGACGAAGATGACGCGCTCCTCGAACAGCTTGTTGTACGGGTTCGACTCCTTGACCCCGTAGCTGGTGCGCTCCACGAACGACGGCAGCACGTACCGGGACTGGGGGATGTGGAGGTGGTCACTCACTGGGTTACTCCTGGTTCTCGTGCGTCCGGCGAGCGGGGTCAGCGGAGGGCGGTGCCGGGGTGCGGGACCCGGGTGCTGGCGGGGTCGGCCATCCGGTGGTGCTGGGACACGTCAGCCTGCCTCCTGGGTGGATCTTCACGACCTCGTCCGGTCCTCACCGAGGTTAACGAAAGTGGGCGGCGTCGACGTCCCGACACCGCCCACTTTCGCTAAGAGCGTTCACCCCGCGCGTCGCGCAGGTTGTTACTTGACGGGCTCCGGCTCCGCGGCGGTCTCGGACTGCTCGGCGGGGGCGTCCTCGACCGGGCCGAACAGCTCGGCGAGGTCGACGGTGGCGCCGGAGGCGTCGGTCACGGTGGCCTCGCGGACGACGGCGGCCAGGGCCTTGCCGCGGCGCACGTCGGCGAAGATGGCGCCGAGCTGGCCGGACTGCTGGGCGCGCTGGACGTACTCGTCGGGGCTGACGCCGAAGCGCTGGGCCTGGTAGACGATGCGCTCGGTCAGCTCCTGGTCGTTGACCTGGACCTGCTCGGCCTCGGCGAGGGCGTCGAGGATGAGCTGGGTGCGCACGGACTTCTCCGACTCGGCGCGCACCTCGTCGTCGAACTGCTCGCGGGTCTTGTCCTGGGTGGCGAGGAACTCGTCGAGCTTGGCCTCGTCGTGGTCGAACGGGTGCACCGCGTCGTGCTGGCGGTTGTCGATCTCGCCCTGGAGGACCTTCTCCGGGATCGGCACCTCGACGGTCTCGAGCAGCGCGTCGAGGATCTTGTCGCGGGCCTGGACGCCCTGCTGCATCCGCTTCACCCGGGTGAGCCGCTCGCGCAGGTCGGCGCGCAGCTCCTCGACGGTGTCGAACTCGCTGGCGAGCTGGGCGAACTCGTCGTCGGCCTCGGGCAGCTCGCGGGTCTTGACCGTCTGCACGGTCACCGACACCTCGGCGTCCTGGCCTGCGAACTCGCCGGCGACCAGGGTCGTGGTGAAGGTCTTGGTCTCGCCCGCGGCCGCGCCGATGAGCGCCTCGTCGATGCCCTCGATCAGCTCGCCGGAGCCGACCTCGTAGGACAGGCCCGAGGTCTTGGCCTCGGGGACGTCCTGGCCGCCGACGGTGGCGGAGAGGTCGACGGAGACGAAGTCGCCGTTCTCGACCGGGCGCTCGACGCCGGTCAGGGTGCCGAAGCGGGCGCGCAGCTCGTCGAGCTGCTCGTCGACCTCGGAGTCGGGGAGCTCGAGGTCGTCGACGGTGACGGAGAACTCGCCGTAGGCCGGGATGGTGATGTCGGGGCGCACGTCGACCTCGGCGGTGAACGCCAGGTGGTCGCCGTCCTCGAGCTTGGTCACCTCGATCTCGGGCTGACCGAGGACCTTGACCTCACCGGCGGTCACGGCCTCCATGTACTTGGCCGGGATCGCCTCGTTGACGACCTCGTCGAGGATCGGCGCGCGGCCGATCCGGGACTCGATGACGCGCGCGGGGGCCTTGCCGGGGCGGAAGCCGGGGATGCGGACCTGGCCCGCCAGTTTGCGGTAGGCGCGGTCGAAGTTCGGCTTGAGCTCGTCGAACGGAACCTCGACGTTGATCCGTACCCGCGTCGGGCTCAGCTGCTCGACCGTGCTCTTCAACGTGATCTCCTCGTGCGGCTGACTGGGGTTACCGGCCGAGGCGGCCGGGATCAGCCCCCGAGTCTAGGCGAGCACGCGCTGGTCGAGACCCGGGGGTGCACCTGACGACGGCCCGCCACCTGGGCGGGCCGTCGGATGGAGCCGGGGTTGGAGCGGGCGACGGGAATCGAACCCGCGTAGCTAGTTTGGAAGACTAGGGCTCTACCATTGAGCTACGCCCGCGTGCGGCGGCTTGCGGGCCGCTGCGGAGACAGATTAGCGCGTGCGGCTAGGGTTGCTGTGCAGACCCCGGGCTGTGGCGCAGCTTGGTAGCGCATCCGCTTTGGGAGCGGAGGGTCGCAGGTTCAAATCCTGTCAGCCCGACCGAAGGGGCATCCACGCTGGTGGGTGCCCCTTTCCGCATTCCGGTCCCCCGCGTCGGCGCTACCGCGAGCGAAGCCCCTCCACCTCACCCATCGCGAGCAGGGCGGGCCGGGCGCGGGCCGCGGCTGCCGACGGCGATGGCCACGCCGACGCCTTCGCGGCGCGCATCCGCGCTGAGGGGTGCACATGCGCGGAACCCCAATCTGGTCGAGTGCTTCGACCGGGCCTTCGCGGGGACCGGCATCCGCTGATGTCGGGCGCGGGGGTCAGCGTGGAGGAGCGGGGTCAGCCCCGTCCGCTTGGCGGGTTGTTCGCTTGGTTCGCCGGGGAATCCCGTGTCGGCGGGCAAGTCCCGGCCGTCGCGGACGAGGTGGCCCCGGCCGATGCGCCGGGGCCGACCGGGGATGTCTCGGAGAGTTCACGCGTGGTTGAGGTTGGGGTTCGCGCCAGCGGGTATTCCTGCGCCCATGACGATGATCGGGAGTGGGCTCGTCGCGACTGTGATGGTCGTTGACGGGGCCGGGTCGGTGTTGGTGGTCGCTCGAGACGGGGTGCTGGAGTTGCCCTCGGGGGTGGTTCGGCTCGGGGAGACCGTGGTGGAGGCAGCCGCTCGGGTGGTGGCTGAGCAGACCGGGGTCGTTGTCGGGGACGTGGGGGTGGTGGGGCTCGACGGGGAGGGCGAGTTCTCCGTGCTGTTGCGGGCCGCACCGCGCGGTGGCGAGGTGACCGGCGGTCGGTGGGTTGCGGTGGGCGAGGCCGGGGTGCGGGAACGGGTGCAGCACTGGGTCTCCGACTGACCTCACCGCAGTGCGTGGCGGGCCGTCGGGAGGGGGTTCCCGGCGGCCCGCCGCGCGCTACGGGGTGGCTGGGCGGCGGGCGTACTCGAGTTCGAGGACGGGGCGGCCGTCGCCGAAGTCGCGTTCGCGGATGAGGCCGGTCTCGGTGAAGCCCTCGCGGGCGTAGAAGCGGCGGGCGCGGTTGGCTCCGGCCATGGCCCACAGGCGCACGCGGCGGTAGTCGGCGACGGTGTCGGCCACGCCGTCGAGGAGGGCTCGGGCGACGCCGGTGCCCCAGGTGGTGGGGTGGGCGTAGAAGGCGCGGAGTTCGGCGTCGGCTGGGTTGTCGGGGTGGGGGCCGCTCCAGGCGAAGGCGACGACGTCGCGGTCGCGCTGGGCGACGAGGATGGTGTCGCCCGCCTGCGCCGGATCGTTGAGGTTGGCGTCCCAGCGGACGCGGCGGGCGTCGACGAAGCGGGTGAGCCAGTCGGGCTCGAACAGGTCTCGGTAGGCCTGGCGCCACGCCTCGGCGTGGACCTCGCCCACGGCGGCGGCGTCCTCGGCGGTGGCCTCGCGGACCAGCACCGGCGACACCAGCCTCACCAGGCGTTCTCCCGTGCAAGATGCAACATGCGCGAAGACTAGCGGCGGGATACCGTCGGATGCCGGGATCCGTCCGCGCAGGTCCACATTCGGCCAGTGCCGGGAACCCTGGGGGCACTGCGGCGTTGTCCGTGTAAGAGGTTTCCGGAACAGGGAGGGACCGATGGGCCCGGTCTTGCTCGTGGTGGTCATCCTGGCCGTGGTGGTCGCCGGTGTGCTCGTGGTGCGCAACAGCAACGCGGGCAAACAACGGCGGCTCGACGACGCCAAGGCGGAGGCGCGCCGCTGGGTCGAGCGCCTCGGCGGCCAGGTGATGAACCTGACCGGCACCGACGAGGCGTCCCGGCAGGCGATCGCCGACGCGGCCGAGCGCTACACCGCCGCGGGCTCGCAGATGGAGCAGGCGCAGACCGTCGAGCAGTGCAAGCTGGTGACCAAGACGGCGATGGAGGGCCTGTACTACGTGCGGGCCGCGCGCACGGCGATGGGCCTGGACCCGGGGCCGGAGCTGCCGGCCGACCCGGAGCAGCAGGCGGCGGGCAAGGTCACCCAGGTCCGCGAGGTGACCGTCGAGGGGCACGAGTACCAGGCCTCCCCCGCACCGGGGAACCGCACGCCGCACTACTACCCGGGCGGGCGCGTGGCAGGCCGTCCGGTGCCGCAGGGCTGGTACAGCGAGCCGTGGTGGAAGCCCGCGCTGGTGGCGGGCGCATGGGGTGTCGGGTCGGTGCTGCTGTTCAGCGCGATGTTCTCGGGCATGGCGGGCATCCCGGACGCGGGCGCGTGGCAGGACGGGTACGACGCGGGCCAGGCCGACGCCGCGGGTGACGGCGGCGGGGACGTCGGCGACTCCGGGGGCGACTGGGGTGGCGGCGACATGGGCGGTGGCGACATGGGCGGCGGTTTCGACTTCTGATCATTGATCACCGAAGCCGAAGGGTGGTTTCTGCCCGGTTGCGGGCGAGCGGGTGGCGCCCTTGGTGCGGCGGCGACCGGTCTGGCATCACCGCGCACGTCCCACCACAGACCAGGATGCCAACGCGGGCAGAACGCTTCCGACCAGCGGTTCGGAGTTGTCCACAGGCAAGATCCACTTCGGTGTACCGATGGAGTTAAGCCGGTAGAATGGGACTCGGGACGCCCCCAGTGGTGTGGCGGGGTTTGGTGTGGCGGGGTTTGGTGTCGCGCGGTTTGGTGTCGCGCGGTTTGGTGTGGCGGGGTTTGGTGTCGCGCGGTTTGGTGTCGCGCGGTTTGGTGTCGCGCGGCGTGGGCGTGATTGGTTTGTGGGACTGAGGGCCCTGTCGTGGGCGGGTGCTGAGCCGGCTACTCGGGTTGGCAGGTGGGGCACCAGTAGTTGTTGCGGGCGGCCAGGACCTCGGTGCGGACCTCGGTTCCGCAGACCAGGCAGGGCATGCCGGTGCGGCGGTAGACGTAGACCTCGCCGCCGTGGCGGTCCTTGCGGGGGGTGCGGCCCATCGCCTGGGGGAGGTGTTCGTCGCGGACGGTGTCGATGCGGTTGCGGCGGACGCCGATGCGCATGAGGGTGACCAGGTCGGACCAGATGTCGTTCCAGAGGGTGCGGTCGACCTTGTTGCCGGGGAGCTTGGGGTGCACGCCGTGGCGGAAGAGGACCTCGGCGCGGTAGACGTTGCCGACGCCCGCGAGGACGGTTTGGTCCATCAGGAGCACCGCGAGGGGGGTGCGCGACCTCGACACCCGGGCCCAGGCTCGTTCGGGGTCGGCGTCGCGGCGCAGCGGGTCGGGGCCCAGGCGGGTGCGCAGGGCCTTGACCTCGGCGTCGGTGATGACCTCGCACCGGGTGGGGCCGCGCAGGTCGGCCCAGTGGGTGGGGCCGACCACGCGCATGCGGACCTGGCCCACCGGCGGGGTCTCGGGCAGTTCCACGTCGCTGAACGAGCCGTAGAGGCCCAAGTGGACGTGGACGACCAGGTCGGTGTCGTAGACGTGCAGCAGGTGCTTGCCGTGGGCCTCGGCCCGGCGCAGCACGTGTCCGTCCACGAGGGACGCCCCGGCGGCGAACCGGCCCTGCGGGCTGCTCACCTCGACCGGGTGCCCGGCGTAGCGCTTGTGGTGCAGCCGGGCCAGGCGGTGCAGGGTGTGGCCCTCGGGCATCAGGCAGGCAGCGGGGGCGGGGTGCCGGTGCGCTCGTAGTCCGAGAGCTGGTCGATGCGGCGCTGGTGGCGGTCGACCCCGGAGAACGGGGTGGCCAGGAACGCCTCGACGATGGCGGTGGCCTCGTCGGCGGTGTGCATGCGGGCGCCGACCCCGACGACCTGGGCGTTGTTGTGCTGGCGGGACAGTTGCGCGGTCTCGGTGCTCCACGCCAGCGCGGCGCGGCAGCCCTCGACCTTGTTGGCGGCGATCTGCTCGCCGTTGCCGGAGCCGCCGAGCACGACGCCCAGGCTGCCCTCATCGGCCACGACCCGGCGCGCGGTCTCCACGCAGAACGGCGGGTAGTCGTCGAGTTCGTCGTAGGCGTGCGGGCCGACGTCGACGACGTCGTGCCCGGCCGCGCTCAGGTGGCTGACGAGGTGGGCCTTGAGTTCGAAGCCCGCGTGGTCTGATCCGAGGTAGACGCGCACGGCGGCGAGTCTGCCACCTGCCCGGGCGGGGCCGGTGCGAGGGTCGGGTGTGGACGTCGCCGGGGTGGGCGGTGGCGGGGGTGGGCGTCGACATCCCGCTGGCACCGCCCGCCTCCGCGCCCGGCCGTCGACCTGCTCGCGCGTGCGAGCAGGTGGCTTCCGGACCCGGTGCCGGGCGGGCCGGTGGTGGTGTAGACCGGTCCGGTGACGTGGATTCCGCTGGCCGACGGCGTGTTCGCCCGCAGGCACGCCGACCTGGACCTGACGCTGGGCCTGGTCGTGGGCACCGAGCGGTGCCTGGTCGTCGACACCGGGCCCGACGCGGGGTTCGGCGCGGAGTTCGCCGCCGCCGTCCGCGCGGTCACGGCGCTGCCCTGCGCCGCGGTGATCACCCACGCGCACTGGGACCACTACCTGGGCACGTCGGCGTTCGACCTCGACCACCTGTGGGCGCACCCCGCCGCCGTCGCCGAGATCGCGCACGGCACCGGGGCCCAGATCGACGGGTGGGTGGCCCACGACCCCGGTCGGGAGGACCGCCTGCGCCGCTCCCCCGTCGTGGTCCCCGACGCGGCGTATCCCGCGCGGGTGGACCTGGGCGGTCGGTCGGTGGAGATCACCCACCTCGGCCCGGCGCACACACCCGGGGACCTCGTCGTCCGGGTCGGGGACGTGCTGTTCGCGGGCGACCTGGTCGAGCAGGGCGGGCCGCCCCAGGTCGGTCCCGACGCCGACCGGGGGTCCTGGGTCGAGGTCCTCGGCAGGCTCGGCGACCCGCGCGTGGTCGTCCCCGGCCACGGCGACCCGGTCGACCTCGCCTTCGTCCGCGCCCAGCGCCAGGGTCTCGCCAGGGGTGACCACGGATGACACGCACCCGGGGCGCTGCCAGTGTCGAGGTATGCGAACAACGAGGAAGTGGGCGGCGGCGCTGGCCGCCGCCGTCCTGACCCCGGTGGTGGCCGTCCCCGCGCAGGCCGCGGCCCGGCTCGCGCTCCCGCACCCGACCGGGCACTCGGCGGTCGGGCGGCACACCCACCAGTTGGTCGACCTGAGCCGGACCGACCCGTGGGTGCCCGAGTCGGGCCCCCGGCGGCTGATGGTCACCCTCTTCTACCCGGCTGTCCCCGGCTCTGGCCGTCCGGCGGCCTACCTCGCCCAGGACGAGGCGAAGGCCGTGGTGGACAACGCGGGCATCGGCGACGCGCTGCCGGGGCCCGAGCTGGCCGCGACCCGCGTGTGGTCGCGGGAGAACGCGCTGCCGCTGCCGGGCAGGCGCCCGCTGGTCCTGCTCTCCCCCGGCTTCGGCGCGCCCCGGCAGACGCTGACCGGGCTGGCCGAGGACCTGGCCTCGAACGGCTACGTCGTCGCCGCCGTCGACCACGCCTACGAGTCGCTGGCGACCCGTTTCGCCGAGGGCGTGCTGCCCTGCGCGGCCTGCGACCTGATCGACCAGGTCGGTCCGGTGCGGGTCGGCGACAACCGGGGCGTCGACCTGGGGTTCGTCCTCGACCGCCTGCGGCACCTGCCGTGGGTGGACCGCACGCGCGTCGCGGCGGTCGGGCACTCGATGGGCGGGCTGGCCTCGGCGACGGTCATGCGGCTGGACCCGAGGGTGCGGGCGGGGGTGAACCTGGACGGGCCCGTGCTGCCCGCGGAGGGGGTCGGCGACCGGCCGTACCTGCTGTTCGGCACCGAGAGCGCGCACTCCCCCGGCTCGGTGGCCGACCCGAGCTGGGACGCGGCCTGGCCCGAGCTGACCGGCTGGAAGCGCTGGCTGACCGCGGCGGGCGCCGACCACTTCTCCTTCACCGACCTGAACCTGCTGACCCAGCAAGGTGGCCTGTTCCCGGAGATGCCGCTCACCGGGGCCCGGTCGCTGGAGCTGACCCGCGCCTACACCCGGGCGTTCCTCGACCAGCACCTGCGCGGCGGGCCGCCGGGCGTCTTCGACGGCCCCACGGCGGACAACCCGGAGATCGCCTTCCACTGAAGGCCGGGCAGGGCAGGGCCCGGGCCCTGCCCTGCCGGGCGGCTCAGCGCTGGATGGACTTGATCTCGGAGAACTCCTCCAGACCGAACTTGCCCAGCTCGCGGCCGTTGCCGGACTGGCGGTAGCCGCCGAAGGGGGCGCCGGGGTTGAACGAGCCGCCGTTGATGTCGACCTGGCCGGTGCGCAGGCGCTTGGCGACGCGTAGGGCGCGGTCGGTGTCCTCGGAGAACACCGCGCCCGCCAGGCCGTAGATGGTGGAGTTGGCGATCTCGACGGCCTCGTCCTCGTCGGCGGCGGGCAGGATCGCCAGCACCGGGCCGAAGATCTCCTCCTGGGCGATCTTCATGTCGGAGCGCACCCCGGCGAAGATGGTCGGCGGGACGTAGGCGCCGGTCGTGGGCAGGCCGTCGGTCGTGCCGCCGAAGGCCACGGTCGCGCCGCCGTCCCTGCCGTCCTGGATGTAGCCCAGGACGCGGTCGCGCTGGGCGGCCGAGGACATCGGGCCGATCCGGGTGGTCTCGGCGGCCGGGTCGCCGACGGAGTACTTCGCGGCGTTGGCCGCGGCCAGCTCCACGACCTGGTCGTGCAGTGCGGCGGGGACGACCCAGCGGGTCCACGCGGTGCAGGTCTGGCCGCCGTTGATGAACGTGTTGCCCAGGCCGACCTTGACCGCCTTCTCCAGGTTGGCGTCGTCGAGGATGACGTTGGCCGACTTGCCGCCCAGTTCCAGGGCGACGCGCTTGACCGTGCCCGCGGCGTTGGCGGAGACGAGCTTGCCCGCGTTGGTGGAGCCGGTGAACGAGACCATGTCGATGTCGGCGTGCCCGGAGATGGCGTCACCGACGACCTGCCCGGTGCCGTGCACCAGGTTGACCACCCCGGCGGGCACGCCCGCCTCGGCGAGCACCTCCAGCAGCAGGTTGGCGTTGAGCGGGGCGACCTCGCTGGGCTTGAGCACGACGGTGTTCCCCGCGATGAGCGCGGGGGCCACCTTCGCGACGATCTGGTGCAGCGGGTAGTTCCACGGCGTGATCGCGCCGACCACGCCGATCGGCTCGCGCACGACCAGCGAGTTGCCGATCTCCTCGGCGAACTCGTAGCCGCCGTCGAGCACCAGCCGCGCCACCGCGGCCGAGGTCGCGGCGGGCAGGGCGGCCTGCACCTTCGTCGAGAACGACAGCGGCGAGCCCATCTCGGCGGTGATGGTGGCGGCGATCTCGTCCCGGCGGGCCTTGATGCCCTCGGACACCTTGAGCACCAGTTCGGCGCGCTCGCGCGGGGACCGGTCCGACCACGCGCCGAACGCCGCCCTGGCCGCGGTGACCGCGGCGTCGACGTCGGCGGCGGTGCCGGCCGGGACGGTGGCGATGACCTCCTCCGTCGCCGGGTTCACCACGTCGATGCGGTCGGCGGAGCCCTCGACGAGCTCGCCGTCGATGACGTGTCCTGCGCGCGCGGTGACCGGAGCAGCCATTGATCCATCCTCCAAGCAGGCGGGTGTTGTGCTCGCAACCCTGGCACAGGCGGTCGCTCCCGGGCACGCCGTGCTCGGTCACACGCGCCCGGGCGCCCGGCGGCCGTCGCCGCCGAGCCGGGGACGAGCGGGTGGGTGGGGGAAATGTCTCAGTCGAAGTTCAGGTCGCCGGTGCGGGTGCGCTTGAGCTCGAAGAAGTCCGGGTAGCCCGCGAGCAGCCGGGCCCCGTCGAAGACCTTGACGGCGTCCTCGCCGCGCGGGATCGACGACAGGACCGGGCCGAAGAAGGCGACGCCGTCGATGTGGATGGTCGGGGTGCCGACGTCGTCGCCGACCGGGTCCATGCCCTCGTGGTGGCTCTTGCGCAGCGCGTCGTCGTGGTCGGTGGAGGTCGCGGCGGCGGCCAGCTCGGCGGGCAGGCCCGTGGCGGCCAGCGCCTCGGTGATCACCGCGTCGTAGTCCTTGCGGCCCGCGTTGTGGATGCGCGTGCCCAGCTCGGTGTACAGGTCGCGCAGGACCTCCTCGCCGTGGGCCCGCGCGGCGGCGATGGCCACCCGGACCGGGCCCCACGCCTTGTCCATCAGCAGGCGGTACTCCTCGGGCAGGTCGCGGCCGTCGTTGAGGACGGCCAGGCTCATCACCCGGAACCGCAGGTCCAGGTCGCGGTGCTGCTCCACCTCGAGGATCCACCGGGAGGTGATCCAGGCGAACGGGCAGGCGGGGTCGAAGTAGAAGTCGACCTTGGTCCTGGTGGCGGTCATGGGCGGTGTCTCCCGTGGGTGGTCTCGGCTGCGACGGGCGGCCGGGATCGGCCCCCCTCGCGGTGCAACACCCCGGTGCGGCGTTTGCTTCCCGGCCACCCCCTGTCAGCCGGTCGTGATTGGATGCCAGGACCAGTCCGAGATCGATGAGTCGCCGAGGTGTTGAGTGGCCGCGCCCAACCTGACCAGAGACCACGCCCAACAGCGGGCAGCGCTGCTGGAGGTCGAGTCCTACGTCATCGAGCTGGACCTGACCGACGGCCTCGGTCAGCCGGGGGAGTCGACGTTCTCCTCGCGCACCACCGTCCGCTTCCGCAGCGAGCGCCAGGGCGCGTCGACGTTCATCGACCTGGTCGCCGCCGCTGTGGAGTCCGCCGAGCTCAACGGCGCCGCGCTGGACGTGTCCGGCTACACCGAGGAGGACGGCGTCGTCCTCGACGGGCTCGCCGAGTCCAACGAGCTGACCGTGCTCGCCCGGTGCCGGTACATGAACACCGGTGAGGGCCTGCACCGCTTCGTCGACCCCGTCGACAAGGGTGTCTACCTCTACAGCCAGTTCGAGACGGCCGACGCCAAGCGCATGTTCGCCTGCTTCGACCAGCCCGACCTCAAGGCGACCTACGAGCTGCGGGTGACCGCGCCGGAGAGCTGGAAGGTCATCTCCAACGGGCCCGCCGCGCGCACCGAGGAGGCCGCCAACGGGGCCGTGGTGCACGTGTTCGCCCCCACCGAGCGCATCTCCACCTACCTGGTGGCGCTGGTGGCGGGCCCGTACGCGCAGTGGCGCGACGAGTTCGCCGACGGCGAGGGGACCATCCCGCTGGGCATCTACTGCCGGGCGTCGCTGGCCGAGCACATGGACGCCGAGCGGCTGTTCACCGAGACCAAGCAGGGTTTCGCGTTCTTCCACGACAGCTTCGGCGTGCGCTACCCGTTCGCCAAGTACGACCAGTGCTTCGTGCCGGAGTTCAACGCGGGCGCGATGGAGAACGCGGGCTGCGTGACGTTCCTGGAGGACTACGTCTTCCGCAGCAGGGTCACCCGCTACGCCTACGAGCGCCGCTGCGAGACGGTGCTGCACGAGATGGCGCACATGTGGTTCGGCGACCTGGTGACCATGCGCTGGTGGGACGACCTGTGGCTCAACGAGTCGTTCGCGACCTGGGCGTCGGTGCTCGCGCAGGCCAACGCCACCGAGTACACCCACGCCTGGACCAGCTTCGCCAACATCGAGAAGTCCTGGGCCTACCGGCAGGACCAGTTGCCCTCGACGCACCCGGTCGCCGCGGACATCCCGGACGTGCAGGCGGTCGAGGTCAACTTCGACGGCATCACCTACGCCAAGGGCGCCAGCGTCCTCAAGCAGCTCGTGGCCTACGTCGGCCTGGAGAACTTCCTGTCCGGGCTCAGGGTGTACTTCGCCAAGCACGCCTGGGGCAACGCGACCCTGTCCGACCTGCTGGGCGCGCTGGAGGAGGCCTCCGGGCGCGACCTGTCGTGGTGGAGCGCGCAGTGGCTGCAGACCACCGGCCTGAACTCGCTGCGCGCGCGGTTCGAAGTGGACGCCGAGGACAAGTTCACCTCGTTCACCGTGCTGCAGGGCGGGGCGAAGCCCGGCGCGGGCGAGCTGCGCACGCACCGGGTCGCCATCGGCGTCTACGACGACGACGGCGCTGAGGGCAGGCTGGTGCGCACCCACCGGGTGGAGGTCGACGTCGACGGCGCCGAGACCGCCGTGCCGAACCTGGTGGGCGTGCCGCGCGGCAAGCTGCTGCTGGTCAACGACGACGACCTGACCTACTGCACCATGCGGCTGGACCCGGTGTCGCTGACCACGCTGATCGACCGGATCGGCGACATCACCGAGCCGCTGCCGCGCACGCTGTGCTGGTCGGCGGCCTGGGAGATGACCCGCGAGGCCGAGCTCAAGGCCCGCGACTTCGTCACCCTGGTCTGCCGGGGCCTGGCCGCCGAGACCGAGGTCGGCGTGGTGCAGCGGCTGCTGATGCAGGCGCAGGTCGCGATCGCCTCCTACGCCGACCCCGGCTACGCGCCGACCGGCTGGGCCGAGTTCACCGACCGGGTCCTGGAGCTGGCGCGGGCCGCCGAGGCGGGCTCGGACCACCAACTGGCCTTCGTCAACTCGCTGGCCGGGGCGGTGCTCGACGACGCCAAGCTGGAGGTGCTGCGCGGCTGGCTCGACGGGTCGGCCCCGCTGGCGGGCCTGGTCGTCGACACCGACCTGCGCTGGCGGCTGCTGCACGCGCTGGTCGCGCACGGCGCGGCCGGGGAGACCGAGATCAGCGCCGAGCTGGAGCGCGACTCCACCTCCGCCGGGCACCGGCAGGCCGAGCGGGCCACCGCGCTGCGCCCGACCGCCGAGGCCAAGTCCGAGGCGTGGCGCCGCGCCACCCGCGACGACGAGATCGCCAACGCCGTCAGCGAGGCGGTCATCGGCGGCTTCTCCCACCCGGCGCAGCGCGAGCTGCTCAAGGGCTACGCGCCGACCTACTTCGCCGACGTGGCCGACGTCTGGGCCCGCCGGTCCAGCGAGCGCGCGCAGTCGGTGGCGCTCGGCCTGTTCCCGGCGTGGGCGGTGGCCCCGGAGACGGTGGCCGCGGCCGACGAGTGGCTGGCCGGTGAGCACCCGCCCGCGCTGCGCAGGCTGGTCAGCGAGGGCCGCGCGGGCATCGTGCGGGCGCTGGCGGCCAGGGAGTTCGACGGGAGCTGATCCCGCGAGGACGAAGAAGGCCCGGACCGTGCGGTCCGGGCCTTCTCGTCGTCGTGGGGTAGTTCAGGCGCGGGTGTCGGTGCCCGCCTGGTCGGCCAGCATGCGCAGGGCGCTGACCAGGCCGCCGGTGAGGTCGCCCTCCTTGAAGGAGGCGACCATGCTCATGACCGCGAGGTTGCAGCCCCGGTCGGGCAGCCTGCGGGCGGCCTCCTCGCCGGTGACGATCTCGACCTTGCGCTGGCCGGGCGACACCGCGATCAGCACCGAGTGGCTGGAGGCGGCGCCGATGCCCGCGTGCAGCTCCTGGGCCCGGTCGCGCGGGTCCTCGCCGAGGTCTCCCAGGTAGACGCTGAACCCGATGCTGGTCGACCGCGAGGCCAGGGTCAGCGCCTCGTCGAGGCGGGCGAGCTGCACCGGCGTGAACGGCAGGCCGGGCTCCGGGGGCGTGTACTCCTTGGCGACCGACAGCCGTCCACTGGCGGTCCTGGCCACCCCGATGCCGTGTTCGAAGTCCTCGACCACGTGGTCGGGCGTGCTGTGCACGAGCTCACCAGTTGCCACGGGCACCTCCCTTGGCGGTGCGCACGGGGGCGCTGTCCGGGTCGACGGGGCGCGCCGCCGGGTGGTCGGCGCCCAGTCCGGCAGGGTTCGCCGTCCACCACACGGGCGGGTGCTCCCACTCCTGCCCGGGGCGGTAGCGCGGCGACCTGGCGAACTTCTCGCGCAGCGTCAGCAGGGCGATCACGCCGTAGATGGCCAGCGGGATCACCGCGAGAACGAGAATGGTCTCGACGATCGTCACGGCCATTACGGTAACGGACGAGGTGGGAGCCGGTGCGGCGAGACCCACCGCACCGCCCCGCGCTGACCGCCGCGCGCACGCCGATCCGGCTGTCGTCGCACCGCGTGACCGTTGGTGCTCTCCTGGTAAGCCTGCTCGGCCGAGTGAACGCCACCGGGGTGGCTCTTTGAGCGTATCGGCAAGGGGCGAACGGCCCCATCTGCCACAACGCGCCCCCATCGGCCGCTGGGACGTCTTGTCGGTGGCTCGTACGGGTCCTAGCTTTTCACCTGTACGGCCCTTGCGAAACCGCCATTCGCCATTCCGAGCCGCGTTCTCAGCCCAGGAGGCCACTCCATGTACACCTTCCCTCCCCTCAGCCCGGTTGTCACTATCACCCGTTCGGGTGACGCGATGCGTTTGAGTGGTCTTCCGCTGGCAGGCCGCGCCTCGGTGCGGCCGACCGGACTGGCACTCGCGGAGCGGGGCGCGGTGGGCACCCGCGTGACGAGCGGCACCCGGGTCACGGCCGGCACCCCGGGGACCCGCGTGACCCTGGGCACAGACGCCACCATGGGCACGCGAGTCACCCGAGGCACCCGGGTCACCAGCGGCACCCGCGTCACCATGAACGCCGACACCATGGGCACCCGCGTCACTCGCGGCACCCGCGTCACCATGGACACCGACACCATGGGCACCCGCGTCACTCGCGGCACGCGGGTCACTCGCGGCACCTGGGTGACCATGGGCGCCGACGCCATGGGCACCCGGGTCACCCGGGGTACGCGCGTCACCTGCGGGACTCGCGTCACGATGGGCACCCGAGTCACCCGAGGCACCCGCGTCACCTCGGGAACCCGAGTCACCATGGGCACGCGGGTCACCGCCCTCGGCTTCCGCCTGACCATGGGCACCCGAGTCACCCGAGGCACCCGCGTCACCTGCGGGACTCGCGTCACGATGGGCACCCGAGTCACCCGAGGCACCCGCGTCACCTCGGGAACCCGAGTCACCATGGGCACGCGGGTCACCGCCCTCGGCTTCCGCCTGACCATGGGCACCCGGGTCACCCGAGGCACCCGCGTCACCATGGGTACGCGAGTCACCATGGGCACTCGGGTCACTCGTGGAACCCGGGTCACCAGCGGCACTCGCGTCACCTGCGGAACCCGTGTCACGCGTGGCACCAGGGTCACCGCGCGCACCCCAGGCACCCGGGTCACCTCCTGCGGGACCCGCGTCACCAGGGGCACCCGCGTCACGCGCGACACCCGGGTGACCGGAGCCGCGCGCGGGACCAGGGTCACCCAGGGCACGCGCGTCACGCTGGTCTGATGGGCACGATCCCGGGGGTGGCAGCATCCCCACCCAGGTCCACCACAGCCGTCCCGATCAGCAGCGGCAACCCGAGTGCGCACCGCTCAGGCCGCCTCACCCAGGTACGGCAGCCACAACGGGTCCGCGTCGACGACGCCCGCGAGCAGCCGCCAGTGCGGGCCGCGCGGGGCCGTGGGCACGACGCGCAGGCGCCAGCCGAGGTCGGTGAGGAGTTTGTCGGCCTTGCGGTGGTTGCACCTGGCGCAGCAGGCGACGCAGTTCTGCCACGTGTGCTGGCCGCCGCGGGAGCGGGGGATCACGTGGTCTATCGTCTCGGCTCGACCACCGCAGTAGGCGCAGCGGTAGCGGTCGCGGTGCATCAGCCCGGCCCTGGTCAGCGGCACCCGGCCCCGGTAGGGGACGCGGACGTAGCTGCTGAGCCGGATGACCGAGGGCACCTGCACGCTCGCTGTCGCCGAGTGCACGACCATCCCGGTCGGGTCACCGTGGACGACCTCGGCCTTGCCGCAGACCACGAGCACGACCGCGCGCCGCAGCGGCAGCGCGGTGAGCGGCTCGAAGGTGGTGTTGAGCAGCAGGACCCGGCGCCTGCCCCAGGTCGGGGGGTGCGTGGGCAGGGGGACGGGCGCGGCGAGAACAGGCGCGCCGCGCGCCAGGGCGAGCTCGCGCTCGGGGTGCCCGCCCGTGGGCAGGCACAGCGTCGGCCGCGGCAGCCCTGGGGGCGCGCCACGGCGGGTCGGTTGTCGTTCTGGCACTCGACCACCTCCACCAGTGCTGTCTAAGTCGACCACACATGGGGCTGTTCGCGCACGTGTGTTCTCCCACGCGTCGCCATCCGCACCCCGTACGGCCCACTTGACCGACTTCGACGCCACCCGCGGTCGTCGCTATCGTCGGCCCCGATGAACGCGACAGCCCTGACCCAGTTCCTGGTCGAGCAACCCAACTGCGCCACCGAGGAAGGCACCTGGTGCGCCCGGCTCTGGCGGCTCACCAGCAACGAGTGGCTGGCCAGCCAAGCGGGCTGGCTCGTGGCCAAACCGCTCAAGATCCTGCTGATCGTCGTGATCGCCCTCGCCATCCGCTTCCTGACCCGCAGGCTCATCGACCGGCTCACCAACGGTGACGGCAAGACCCCCGCGCTGCTCAAGCCGCTCCGGGAGCGCACGCCCGGCCTGGGCAACCTAGTCTCCGAGCGGCGCGCCCAGCGGGCCAAGACGATCGGGTCGGTCCTCAAGTCAGTCGTGACGTTCATGGTCTACGGCCTGGCGTTCGTGCTGGTCCTGGGTGAGCTGGGGGTCAACCTCGGGCCGATCATCGCCTCGGCCGGGGTCGTCGGCGTCGCGCTCGGCTTCGGCGCGCAGAACCTGGTCAAGGACTTCCTGTCCGGGATCTTCATGATGCTCGAGGACCAGTACGGGGTCGGCGACGTCGTCGACGTCGGCGAGGCCAGCGGCACGATCGAGGCGGTCGGCCTGCGGGTGACCACGCTGCGCGACATCAACGGGACCGTCTGGTACGTGCGCAACGGCGAGATCCTGCGCGTGGGCAACTCCAGCCAGGGGTTCGCCGTCGCCCTGGTCGACCTGCCGGTGGGCTACAGCGCCGACGTCGCACAGGTCACCGAGATCCTCAAGCGGGTCGGGCACGAGACCGTCGCCGAGGAGCCGGTGGCCAGCGACGTCATCGCCGAGCCGGAGGTGCTGGGCGTGGAGAAGGTCACGCCGGAGAGCATCACCATCCGGATGACGGTCAAGGTGCGTCCGGGCAGGCAGTGGGCCGTGCAGCGGGCGCTGCGGGCGCGGGCGATGAGCGAGTTGGAGGCCGCGGGCATCGCCCCGCCGATGGGCAGGCTGTTCCCCGCCGCCCCGCCCGCGTGACCGATGGGTGAGTATTGAGCCGTGGGCACACCCGAGACGTTCTACGACGCGGTCGGCGGCGAAGCGACCTTCACCCGGATCGTGGGCCGGTTCTACGAGGAGGTCGCCAAGGACGAGGTCCTGCGGCCGATGTACCCGGAGGAGGACCTCGGCCCGGCCGAGGACCGCCTGCGGCTGTTCCTCATGCAGTACTGGGGCGGTCCGCACACCTACTCCGACCAGCGCGGGCACCCCCGGCTGCGGATGCGGCACAACCCGTTCACCATCGGCCCGATCGAGCGCGACGCCTGGCTGCGCTGCATGCGGATCGCCGTGGACGAGCAGGGTCTGCCGGAGCCGCTGCGGGCCCAGCTCTGGCGGTACCTGGAGATGGCCGCGAACAGCATGATGAACAGCTGGGTCTAGGCCGTGCTGTGAATGCCCGTGTTCGCGGAAAGTGCGCGGCGTCTGCGGAATCCCGGGTGCGGGCGGCCCGGGACTGGCAGGATGGCTCACCGTGGGAACCGCGCACGACGAGCCGTCCGGTGCAGCCGCAGCGCCGCCGTGGTGGCGCGACGCGGTGTTCTACCAGGTCTACGTCCGCTCCTTCGCCGATTCCGACGGCGACGGGGTGGGCGACCTCGAGGGCATCCGGTCCCGGCTGGGCTACCTGGAGCTGCTCGGGGTCGACGCGCTCTGGCTGACCCCGTTCTTCACCTCCCCGATGGCCGACCACGGCTACGACGTGGCCGACCCGCGCGACGTCGACCCGCTGTTCGGCGACCTGGCCGCGTTCGACCGGCTGGTGGCCGAGGCGCACGAGCACGGCATCCGGGTCACCATCGACCTGGTGCCCAACCACACCAGCGACCAGCACCCGTGGTTCGCCGCGGCGCTGCGCGGCGGCCCGGAGCGGGCCCGCTACCACTTCCGCCCCGGCCGCGGCGCAGGCGGTGAGCTGCCGCCGAACAACTGGACCAGCGTGTTCGGCGGCCCGGCGTGGACGCGCTCGCCGGACGGCGAGTGGTACCTGCACCTGTTCGCCCCGCAGCAGCCGGACCTGAACTGGGACAACTCCGACGTGCGCGCCGACCTGGTGCAGACGCTGCGGTTCTGGCTGGACCGGGGTGTGGACGGCTTCCGCATCGATGTCGCGCACGGCATGGCCAAGGCCCCGGGCCTGCCCGACCTGGACCCGGCGGTGGTGCCGGTGCTGACCGGCGCGCACGCCCACCCAGCGGAGGACCCCCGGTTCGACAACGACGACGTGCACGACATCCACCGGATGATCCGGCAGGTGGTCGACCGCTACGCCGACACCGTCACCGTCGGCGAGATCTGGGTGCAGACCGACGAGCGCTTCGCCCGCTACGTGCGCCCGGACGAGCTGCACCTGGGCTTCAACTTCAAGCTCGCGCTGACGGCCTTCGACGCCGACTCGGTGCGCCGCACCATCGAGAATTCCCTGACCGCCGTGGCCGCTTCCGGCGTCCCGCCCACCTGGACGCTGTCCAACCACGACGTGGAGCGGCACGTGACCCGCTACGGCGGCGGGGAGACCGGCACCCGCCGGGCGCGGGCGATGGCGCTGGTCCAACTGGCCCTGCCCGGCGTGGTGTTCCTCTACAACGGCGAGGAGCTGGGCCTGCCCAACGTCGACCTGCCGGACTGGGCGCTGCAGGACCCGATCCACGAGCGCACCGGCGGCCGGGAGCGCGGCCGCGACGGCTGCCGGGTCCCGATGCCCTGGGAGGGCGCGGGCCCCACCTTCGGGTTCTCCACCGGGGACCGGTCGTGGCTGCCGATGCCCGCGGGCTGGGCGTCGTTCACCGTGGAGTCGCAGTTGGAGGACCCGGGTTCAGTGCTGTCGCTGTACCGGCACGCCCTGGAGGTCCGCAAGACGGTCGAGGCCTTCGACGGCGCGGAGCTGGAGTGGTACGGCGCTCCCCCGGGCTGCTTCGCCTTCCGCCGCAAGGGCGGCGGCCTGATCTGCGCCCTGAACACCTCGGACGCCCCGGTACCGCTCCCGCCCGGCGAGGTCCTGCTGGCCAGCGGCCCGGTCACCAGCACCGAACTCCCCCCGGAAACCGCCGTCTGGCTCGTCTGAACCCGCCTTCCGGAACGCGGCCACAGACCTACCAAGATCATCTCGGCCTGGGGACCCCCGATGTCAGCGCTACGCCGGGGGACCGACGGTTTCAGGTGGGCGAGGCGGGGTGTGCACAGGGGCTGGGTTGTCCACAGGTCAGCCGGACTCGCCGGTGAAGGTGGTGGCGATCGCGAGGAGGAACAGGGCCGGGCCCGCGACGTTGGCGGTCTGGGCGGCGACCTCGCGGGCGCGCTGGAAGCGGGCCGGTTCGGGGTCGGGGACCGCGGGGCCGGGGTCGCCGGGTGGGCGGTCGCGGCGCCAGGCGAGGTCGGCTGGGGTGGTGGGGGCGGTCTCGCGCAGGAAGTCGGCCGTGGGGTCCTGTCCTGGGCTGGTCATACCTGTCTGACGGTTGGGGAGGCGGGATGATTCCCGATCCGTCACACGAGCAAAGGCAGCAGGGCGTGGCGGCGGCGGACCACGGCGCCGTAGCGGGCGTCGAGGCGCATCCAGGAGTCGGTGGCGGTGACCTTGATCGTCTCGTCCTCGTCGTCGGCCAGGAAGCCCATGCCGGACAGGGCGAACAGGCAGCGCAGCGGGACCTTGACGGTCATGCCCTCACCGGTCACGGTGAGCACGGTCTGGTCCAGCAGGGACGCGGGCGGGTTGCCGGTGGGGCCGACGTTGTCCTTGGCCAGGGCGATGCCCTTGTCGGCGAGGTCGGAGACCATCTTGGCGGGGAGCTGGTCGACCCGCTGCCAGTGCTTGGTGGGGGGCAGCGCCGAGAGCCACAGCATGTCCTGCGGGTGGCCGGGGTCGAGCCGGTCGCCGCGGACCACGGCCAGCGCCGCCAGCAGCTCGTTGCCCGACACGGTCAGGTCACCCGGGGTCAGGTCGGCGCGCGCGGTGCGGGTGGCGAGCACGTCGAACGGGGTGGACACCCACGCGTCGACCAGGCCGCCCTCGCGGGCGCGCAGCCGCACGACGGCCTGCTGGTCGAGCCGCACCGCCCGGGCGACGAACGCCCCGAGGTCGTTGCGCTCCCCGGGCTCGGCGAAAACCAGCTCAGGCACTCCTGCTCCCCACGCCGCCGTGCCAGGTGGCCAGGAAGTCCCGCTCCACCTCGGTGATCCGCCTCGGGTGCTGCGTGCTGAAGTCGTAGGGGACCATCGTCGTCGACGCGATCACCGCCACCGGGTCGGACTCGGCCTGCCCGGTGCGGATCTTGTAGTCGAGCACGAAGTACGCCGCGCGGATCTCCCGCACGGTGATCTCCACCCGCAGTGCCGCGCCGTGCGCGAACAGCGGCAGCTTGTAGTCCACCGACAGCTTCGCCACGATCAGGCCCTTGGCCAGGTCCTCGGTGCCGTGCAGCGCCGCCTCGGCGAACAGCATCTCGACCCGCGCCTCCTCGAGCAGCGTGACCGTCCTGGCGTGGTTGACGTGCCCGTAGAGGTCCATGTCCGACCACCTCGGCCGCACCTGCGCGACGAACACACCCACCGCACCCCTCCCATCACCAGTACCGGGGAACCCTATCGCTGCCCGGCGCGGGCGCCGGGGCCGGGAGCTACCGGACCATGCCCCGCAACTGGCGGGTGGCGACGGACAGGACGGCGAGGTCGAGCTTGCCGGAGGCGTGGATCTCCTCCAGCGCCTGCCTGGCGCGGGTGAGGCGGGAGGAGTTGCCCTTCTCCCACGCGGCGATCTTGGCGTCGGCGTCCTCGCCGGGTTCGGACTGGCGGAGCACGTCGAGGGTGATGTCGCGCAGCGAGCCGTAGATGTCGTCGCGCAACGCCAAGCGGGCCAGGGCGTGCCAGCGGTTGCCGCGCTCCAGTGCGCTGATCGAGGTCAGCAGGGTGTCGACGCCCAGGTGGTCGGACAGCGCGTAGTACAGCGCGGCGGTCTCCGGGGCGCGCGTGCTCGGGTCGACCCCGCCGTCGCGCTCGCCCAGCTCGGCGACCTCGGTGATGTCGAGCAGGCCGTAGGCGTCGAGCAGCGTGGAGATCCGGCTGGCCAGGTCCTCCGGCACACCGGCGGCGACCATGTTCGCCGCGTCCGCGGCGGACTCGACCCTGGCCGAGCCGCGCAGCAGGTCCGGGACCAGGTCGGTCAGCTCGCGCACCGAGTCCTGGAAGCGGGTGATCTCCGCGCCGACGGCCAGCGGCTGCGGCCGGTTGGACAGCAGCCAGCGGGCGGCCCGGTCCA
Organism: Actinokineospora pegani; assembly: GCF_009745975.1. Taxonomy (GTDB): domain Bacteria; phylum Actinomycetota; class Actinomycetes; order Mycobacteriales; family Pseudonocardiaceae; genus Actinokineospora; species Actinokineospora pegani. The sequence goes on from NZ_WHOL01000116.1 coordinate 111,563, forward strand.
GCAGCCGCCTGCTCTCGAGCACCATCGAGTCGGCGACCTCGGTGGGCACGGCGTTGTCCAGCGCGTCGATGCCGCGCCAGATCGCGGGCAGGTCGAAGATCCGGGTCACCGCCGCGAACGCGCGGACCGCGTCGGTCGCCGAGGCGTTGAGCTCCTCGGCCAGCCGGAACGCGTAGGTGATGCCCGCGCCGTCGACGACCTCGTTCACCAGCAGGGTCGTGGTGATCTGCCGGTGCAGGGCGTGCGCGGTGATGGCCTGCCCGTACCGCTCGCGCAGCCGGACCGGGAAGTAGTCGGGCAGCCTGCGGGCGAACACGTCCTGGTCGGGCAGCTCGGAGGCGAGCACCTGCTCCTTGAGCGAGAGCTTGACGTGGGCGAGCAGGGTGGCCAGCTCCGGCGAGGTCAGGCCCTCCCCGGCCTTGTCCATCGCCCGGAACCGCTCCCGGGTGGGCAGTGCCTCGAGCTTGCGGTCCAGGCCGGCGTCGCGCTCCAGGGCGTCGACGAGGCGGGCGTGCACGGGAAGCATGGCGGCGGCGTGCGCGCGGCTGACGCCGAGGACGGCGTTCTGCCGGTAGTTGTCGGCCAGGACCAGCTCGCCGACCTCGTCGGTCATCGCCGCGAGCAGCTCGTCGCGCTGCTCGCGGCCCAGCGCGCCGTCGCGCACCAGGTGGTCGAGCATGATCTTGATGTTGACCTCGTGGTCGGAGCAGTCCACGCCCGCGGAGTTGTCCAGCGCGTCGGTGTTGACCTTGCCGCCGCGGCGGGCGAACTCGATCCGGCCGAGTTGGGTCAGGCCCAGGTTGCCGCCCTCGCCGATCACCCGCACGCGCAGCGCGGAGCCGTCGACGCGCAGCGCGTCGTTGGCCTTGTCGCCGACGTCGGCGTGCGACTCGGTGCTGGCCTTGACGTAAGTGCCGATACCGCCGTTCCACAGCAGGTCGACCGGGGCGAGCAGGATCGCCTTCATCAGCTCCTGCGGGGACAGCTTCCCGGTGTCCGCGGGCAGGCCCAGCGCCTGCGCGACCTGGGTGCTGACCGGGATCGACTTGAGCGTCCGGGGCCAGACGCCGCCGCCCTCGCTGATCAGCGACCGGTCGTAGTCGTCCCAGGAGGAGCGCGGCAGCTCGAACAGCCGCTTGCGCTCGGCGAACGCCTCGACCGTGGTGGGCCGCGGGTCGAGGAAGATGTGCCGGTGGTCGAAGGCGGCCACCAGGGCGATGTGCCCGGAGAGCAGCATCCCGTTGCCGAACACGTCGCCGGACATGTCGCCGACGCCGACCACGGTGAACCGCTCGGCCTGGGTGTCGAGGTCCAGCTCGCGGAAGTTGCGCTTGACCGACTCCCACGCGCCCCTGGCGGTGATGCCCATGGCCTTGTGGTCGTAGCCGACGGACCCGCCGGAGGCGAACGCGTCGCCCAGCCAGAAGCCGTAGTCGGCGGCGACCTCGTTGGCGATGTCGGAGAAGGTGGCGGTGCCCTTGTCGGCGGCCACGACCAGGTAGGTGTCGTCGGGGTCGTGGCGGACCACGCCGGGGGCCGGGATGGTCTCGCCCTGGCGCAGGTTGTCGGTCAGGTCGAGCAGGCCGGAGATGAACATGCGGTAGCAGGCGATGCCCTCGGCCAGCGCCGCCTCGCGGTCCAAGCCGGGGTCGCCGACGGGGGCGGGCGGGCGCTTGACGACGAACCCGCCCTTGGCGCCGACGGGCACGATCACCGCGTTCTTCACCGCCTGCGCCTTGACCAGGCCCAGCACCTCGGTGCGGAAGTCCTCGCGGCGGTCGGACCAGCGCAGGCCGCCGCGCGCGACCTCACCGAAGCGCAGGTGCACGCCCTCGACCCGGGGCGAGCAGACGAAGATCTCGAACCGCGGCCGGGGCTGCGGCAGCTCCGGGATGGCCCTGGGCTCCAGCTTGACCGCCAGGTACGGGCGCGGTCCGCCGTCGGCGTCGCGGACGAAGTAGTTGGTGCGCAGGGTGGCCTGGATGACGGTGAGCAGGCTGCGCAGGATGCGGTCGGCGTCGAGGCTGGTGACCTCGTCGATCAGCTCGGTGATCTCGGCGGCCTGCGCGCTCGTCTGCCCGACGCGGGTCTCGGCGGACAGGGCCGGGTCGAAGCTGGTCTCGAACAGCCGCACCAGCGCGGAGGCCACGGGGTGGTGGGCGAGGACGGCGTCCTCGATGTACTCCTGGGAGTACGGGATGCCCGCTTGGCGCAGGTAGCGGGAGTAGGCGCGCAGCACGGCGGCCTGCCGCCAGGTCAGCCCGGCGGTGAGGACGAGGGCGTTGAACCGGTCGGCCTCGGCGTCGCCGCGCCAGACCGCCGCGAACGCCTCCTGGAAGTCCTGGCGCAGCGAGTCCATCTTGTCCGCGCCGCGGGCCTCGAGCACGGCCGGGTCGATGCGCAGGCCGAAGTCGTAGATCCACCAGCGGCCGTGGTCCTCGGCGCGCAGCTCGTAGGGCCGCTCGTCGACGACGGTGACGCCCATGCGCTGCAGCATGGGCAGCACGTGCGACAGGGTGACCCCGCCGCCGGACAGGTAGAGCTTGAACCGCCGCTCCCCCGGCTCGGCGTTCTCCGGGACGTAGAACGACATCCGCAGGTCCGATTCGGACCGCAGCTCCTGCAGCGCGCGCAGGTCGGCCAGCGCCACGTCGGCGGTGAAGTCCTCCTTGTACGCCTCGGGGAACACCCCCGCGAAGCGCTGCCCCTGCCCGGCCGCGGACTCCGAGCCCGCCGCGGACCCGTTGTCGGCGCGGCTGCGCCGCTCGGCGATCAGCGCCTCGACCATCCGGTCGTCCCAGCCGCGGGTGGCCTCGGTCAGCCGCTCCTGCAGCCGGGTCACGTCCGGCTCGACGGTGGCACCGAGTTCGGTGTGGACGATGAAGTACACCTGCGCGAGCGGGCCCTCGCCGACCCGGGTGCTGAAGTCGACCTTGACCCCGCCCAGCTCCGCGGCGAGCACGCCCTGCATGGCGATGCGGGAGGTCGTGTTGTAGCGGTCGCGGGGCAGGAAGACCAGGCAGGAGTAGAAGCGCCCGTAGTCGTCGCGGCGCAGGAACAGCCGCAGCCTGCGCCGGTCGGCGAGGGCGATGACGCCCGTCGTCGTGGCGTAGAGCGACTCGGCGGAGGTGGAGAACAGCTCGGCGCGCGGCCAGTTCTGGATGACCTCGAGCATGCGCTGGCCGGAGTAGGACTGCATGGGGAACCCGGCCCGGTGGATGACCTGGCGCACCCGCCGCTGCACGACCGGGATGTCCAGGACGTCCTCGTGCAGGGCGGTCGTGGTGAACACGCCGAGGAACCGGTGCTCGCCGGTGACCGCGCCGTCGGCGTCGAAGGTCTTCACGCCGACGTGGTACGGGTAGGCGGCACGGTGCACTGTGGACGGTGCGCTGGCCTCGGTGAGCACCAGCAGGTTCGGCGCGAGCGCGTGCGCGACGGCGTCGGGGCCCGCGGTCAGGCCGCGCGCGGCCAGGCTGTCCTTGCGCAGCACGCCGAGGCCGCTGGCGAGCACGGCGCGCAGGGCGGGCTCGGTGCCCGGCTCGGCGCCGGGCTCGGGGCGGACCAGCTCGTTGTTGCGGTAGCCGAGGAAGGTGAAGTGGTCGTCGGCCAGCCAGCGCAGCAGCGCCGCGCCGTCGAGGACCTGCTCGGGGTCGACCCCGACGGGCGGGTCGGCCTCGAGCTGGTCGGCCAGCGACCGCGCGGTCGCGGCCATCTTCGCGGAGTCCTCGACGACCTCGCGCACGTCGTTGAGAACCGACAGCAGGCCGTTCTCCACCTCGCGCGCCCTGGCGCCGTCGGTGATGAGGTCGACCAGCTCGATCAGCATCCAGCTCTCGGGGAACGCGTCGTCCGGGGGCTCGATCGGGTCGGCGGTGGGCAGGACCTCGAGCAGGCCGCCGGTGACGTCGCGGCGGACGACGACGATCGGGTGCACCACGCGCTGGACCTGGGCCCCGCCGCGGCCGAGCTCGGCGGCGATGGACTCGACCAGGTAGGGCATGTCGTCGATGACCAGTTGCACGACCGTGCCGGTGGAGTTCCACCCGTCCACGGCGGTGGTCGGGTTGAGCAGGCGCACCGACGGCCGCCCCTGGGCCCGGTGCTCCGCGAGCCCGGCGTGCGCGCGGACCGCCCCCACCAGGTCGACCGGGTCGGCGCCGACGACGTCCTCGGGCGGGATGTAGCGGTAGTAGAGGCGGATGAGGTCGGCGATGTCGGGCGCCTGGGCGGCGGCCAATTCGATGAGCTCGTCCCTGCTCTGCTCCGGGCTGGCGCTGACCGGCCGCCCCGCCTCGCCCACGCCGTCGGCGTTGACGGTGGTGTCGCGGGACGCGGGTCCAGTCGAGGTCATGGTGTTATCGGCTCCACTGTCGGTGCGGCACCACTCTGTGCCGCACGAGGTCGCGCGGGTGCACGGCGATCCTACGCCGCGTTCCGCCGGTGATTCTTCTGGTTCACGGGATGGAAAGGCAGCATTAGGTCGTGAAACACCCGGTTGACAGGTGATCCGGCAAACCGGCCGCGGTCCGTCGCGCACATCCAGGTCACAGCCACTGCTCGGTCATCCGCTGTCGAAGTCCACGGGCGCCCACTCCGATGATCGGTGTCGACCCCGGATACCACGCGACGGGGTCGGCAAACCCGAGCGGCCCAGCGCGGGCCCGTCCGCCCCGGCGGCGTGCGCCGACCCGCCGCCCCCGGCGCGGCGCCTGCGGCCCCCGGTCCCGGCGATGTCGTCGGCGGTCCGGGCGTCGCCCGCCCAGTCCCCCGTGCCGGGCTCACCGTGGGCCGGGGCCGCGGGGTCGACCTTGGTGGCCTCGTAGGCCTCCATCGCCTCCGCGAGCAGGTCGGCCAGCCCGCTCGACGCGGTCCGCTCCCGGCGCCCCTCCCGGCCCCGCCTCGGCGACAGGTCCGGCGGCCGCACCTGTGGCGCGACCTCGTCGGTGCCGGGCCGGGTCAGGCCGCGCAGCCGCGCGGAGAAGTCCACGGACCGCCGGTCGACCAGCGACGCCACGTTGTCGGGGATCGACGACGCGGTGGTGGGTGGGTCCGCTGGGGTGTTCGGGCCCTCGGGGTCCACCGGCTCGTCGCTGCCCGGCGGCGGGGGGACCTCGGGGGGCGCGGGCTGGTCGGGTCCGGCTGGCGGGATGTCGTCCGGTTCGGGGACCACGGGCACGGACGCGGCGGGCAGCGGTGCGTCGGTCTCGGTGGGCGACAACGCCTCGGAGACGGACAACGGCGCGAACACCTCGGACACGGCCAGCGTCGGCACGGCAGGCTCAGGCGGCGCGGTGGGAGCCGCCGCGTCGGGCTGGGTGGGGGTGTTCAGCGCGGGCGCGACCAACTCCGCGCCCAAACCGGTCCCCGCGTTGTCCGGGTCCGCGGTCTTCTCGGCACGGCGGCGGCCACCGCCCTCGGCGGTGAGGCCGAAGCGGTCCAGGACCGCCTGCGCGGAGCCCGGCACGTCATCGCCTTCCGGCGTTCCGGGGGCGGGTCCGCTGCCCCCGGCGGCGGGCTCCTGCTCCGGCGCGGGGACCGGCGGGGTCTCGGGCCCGTCGTCGAAGTTCAGGCCGAAGCGGCTGAGCACGGCCTTGGCCGCGGTGACCTCGGCGGCCTTGGCCCGTGCGACGGCGTCCTGGTCGGTCGCCGACGGCTCCGGGGTCGGCAGCTCGGCGGCCTTGGTCCGCGCGCGGGCCTCGTGGTCGATCGCCGACCGTTCGAGGGCCGGGGGCTCGGCGGCGTCCACCCTGCGCAGCACGGTGTGGACGTCGATCGGTCCGGTCGGCACCTGCGCGGCGCGCGGCCCGACGAGGCCGTCCTGCCCGCGCCGCCGGACACCGGTGGTGTCGGCGCGCTTGGCCGCTCCGTCGTTCTTGCCGGTGACCTGCTGGACCCGGCGCCGCAGCTCGGCGGTGTCGAAGCGGCGCAGCACCGAGTGCGCGTCCACCGACTCCGACGCCGCGGCGGACCGGCGGCGCAACCGGTCGGTGTCGCTGGTCGACGGGTCGGACCGCCGCCCACCCGGTTCCGGCCGGTGGCCAGTGGGCTGACCGGTGGTGTCGGCACGCCTGCCGCCGGTCTCCGGTCTGCGCCGCAGACCGCCGGTGTCGGCTCGGGTCCCGTGGCGGGGATCGACGTCGAACCGGCGCAGGATCGCCTTGGCGTCGGTGGTGTCGGCCCCGCCGCCGTGGCGGGCCCGGCCCGTGTCCTGCTCCGCCGCCACGACCGGCTCTTCGTCCTGGTGCCCGCTCAGCTCGGTCGGGTCCTCCCCGCCGAAGGGCAGGTCCTCGGCCCGGCGCCGCCCGCCACCCGCGGGTCTCGCCGTGACCCCGGACCGCGACAGCACCTCCGCGACATCCGACCCGACCCCGGTGTCGGCGGCAGGCGCACTGCCCGGGGCGGTCAACTCGGTGGGCGTGGGCCGCCGGATCTCCTGGCTGGCCCGCCGCGACGCCCGCCGCCCCAGCGTCCCCGGCGGCGGGATCCGGTGTGCCGACTCGGGGCCCGCGACCGGTGGCGCGGCCTCGGGCGCAGCGTCGACCGGCCGTGCGGCGTCGGTGTCGGGCTTGGTCCGCCGGACCGCGTCAGCCCGGCGGGGAGCCGCCGTCAGCGGCATCTCCACCAGCGCGGTCAACGCGTCCCGCGCCTCGATGAGCAGGGCGTCAACGCCCTCGCTCGGTCCGGCCGTGGTCCCCGGCTTGGTGGCGACCCCGGTGCTGATGTCGACGCGCCGGGCCGGGTCCGGCAGCCAGTCGCCGTCGCCCGCCGAGCGGATGGACGACGCCAGCCGCTCGGCGTCCTCCTGCGAGGTGTTGGGCAGCAGCACGGCGAACTCGCCCTGGTCCGACCGGATCAACTCCGCGTCGTCGGGCGCCAGCCCCCGCACATGGGTCGCCAACGCGTTCAGCAGGGCGTCGGCCCCCAGCGGCAACGAGTCGCCCACCGGGTCCGCCGGGTCGACCACCCCGCGCGGAGTGACCCGCACCAGCGCGACGGCGTAGTCCGACTCCGGCTCGCCCGAGCCAGCCGGATCGTGGGCGGCGTCGACCGTGGTGCTCTGGTCGGCTCCCCCCCGCTCGGGCCCGACCTGGCCGAGCTCGGGCTCGTCCGCGTCCAGCGGCCCCGCGGCGGCTGCCTGGACCTGGACGGCGACGGCCGGGTCCACCCCCGCCTGCCCCGTGCCGGTCGCGCTCCGGTCCCGCTTGGCCTGGCCCGCGGCTGGCCCGCGCCTGGTCCGGTCCGGGGCGGTCCGCTGGTGGCCTGCCTGGTCCGGCCCGGCCACCGCCGACCGCAACAGCTCGGCCGCCCGCGCCGGGTCGGTGACCGCGCCACCCAACTCGGCGACCAGCAGCTCACGCGCTCGCTCGGCGGCGGCGAGCCGCCGGTACTCGGCGGCCCGCGCCGAGCGCAGCGCGTGCAGGGCGGCCGCGGGGTTCTCGGCCTCTTCCTCGGCGTGCGCGAGGAGCGTCCACGCGTCGCAGAGAAGGCTGTCGAGCTGGTGGCGCTCGGCTGTGCGCACCACGTCGACCAGCATGAACCGGCCGGACCCCGCGCGACCGGAGGGCAGCAGGACCCGGGTGGCGACGAGCAGCCGCAGCCTGCCCAGCGACAGCGCGGCCGCGGCCCGCACCGGCTCGGCCAGCAGCGGGCTCGCGACCACCGCGGCCTCGTCCGGGGTGCCCTGGTCGAGCAGCGCCGAGACCAGTTCCAGGGTCAGCCGGGCGTGGGCCCGCCCGCCCTCGACCCGCCTGTCCCCCAGCCTGCTCAGCAGACCGAGGCCCCCGCGCGCGGATTCCTCCGCGGTCTCGGGGTCGCCGTGGCGGCGGTGGTACGCGGCGGCGGTCGCGGCGAGCAGGGCCCGTTCGAGCTTGCGCCCGTCCTGGCTCAGCTCCGCGTCCGCGGCCAGTAACCGGTCGGCCTCGGCGAGCGCGTCCTCGAGGTCGTCGCGGCCGCCGACGTGGGTCGTGCAGGAGGCCAGTTGCCCGAGCGCGAGCGCCCGGGTGGCCTGCCGCGCGCCCCCCTCCTCCAGCACCGGCCGCAACAGCTCGGCGCCGATCAGCGGCTGTCCGAGCGCGCGGGCGGCCCCGGCGAGCGCGGTGCGCAGGGCCGCGGCCCGTTCCACAGCGCCCGCGGCGGTGGCCTCGCGGAGCGCGGCCAGCCCCGGCTCGACCGCCTCGGCGGCCCGGCCGAGCCGGACCAGCGAGCTGCCGAGCAGCGCGTTCGCCCTGGACGTGGTCGGCGGGTCGGCCTGACCCGCCAACGAGCGCGCGGCGAACTGGACCGCCAGTTCCGGCGCGCTCCACCGCAGCGCCTCGGCCACGTCCACGAGTGCCGCGCACTCGTCCGCGCCGACCGCCCCGGTTCCGGTGTCCCAGGCCGCCACGTCGCCCCGATCCCCTGCCTCGTCGCTAGGTCGTGTTCTGGAAGTCTCGCTCGATGAGAGTCGTGCTCGGCGTGGTGTCGCGAACACGGACCTTCACAACACGGCCTAGTCGCGGGTGAGCTTGCGGTGGGTCACCCGGTGCGGCCTGGCCGCCTCGGCGCCCAGCCGCTCGATCTTGTTCTTCTCGTAGCCCTCGAAGTTGCCCTCGAACCAGAACCACTTCGACGGGTTCTCGTCGGTGCCCTCCCACGCCAGGATGTGGGTGCAGGTCCGGTCGAGGAACCACCGGTCGTGGGAGATGACCACGGCGCAGCCGGGGAACTGCTCGAGCGCGTTCTCCAGCGACCCCAGGGTCTCGACGTCGAGGTCGTTGGTCGGCTCGTCGAGCAGGACCAGGTTGCCGCCCTGCTTGAGCGTGAGCGCCAGGTTGAGCCGGTTGCGCTCGCCGCCGGACAGCACGCCCGCGGGCTTCTGCTGGTCCGGGCCCTTGAAGCCGAAGGCGCTGACGTAGGCGCGCGAGGGCATCTCGACCTGGCCGACCTTGATGTGGTCGAGGCCGTCGGAGACGATCTCGAACACGGTCTTCTTCGAGTCGATGTTGGCCCGGTTCTGGTCGACGTAGCTCAGCAGCACCGTCTCGCCCACCTTGACCACGCCCTCGTCCGGCTCCTCGAGGCCGACGATGGTCTTGAACAAGGTGGTCTTGCCGACGCCGTTGGGGCCGATGACGCCGATGATGCCGTTGCGGGGCAGCGTGAACGACAGCCCGTCGATGAGCACCCGGTCGCCGAAGCCCTTCTTGAGCTTCTCGACGTCGACCACGACGCTGCCCAGCCGCGGGCCCGGCGGAATCTGGATCTCCTCGAAGTCGAGCTTGCGGAACTTGTCCGCCTCGGCCGCCATCTCCTCGTAGCGCTCCAGGCGGGAGCGGGACTTGGTCTGGCGGGCCTTGGCGTTCGACCGCACCCAGGCCAGCTCGTCCTTGAGCCGCCGCTGCAGCTTCTGGTCCTTCTTGCCCTGGACGGCCAGGCGCTCGGCCTTCTTCTCCAGGTAGGTGGAGTAGTTGCCCTCGTAGGCGTGGGTCCGGCCGCGGTCGATCTCCAGGATCCACTCGGCCAGGTTGTCCAGGAAGTACCGGTCGTGTGTGACGGCGAGGACAGCGCCCGCGTACGCGGCGAGGTGCTGCTCCAACCAGAGCACGCTCTCGGCGTCCAAGTGGTTGGTGGGCTCGTCGAGCAGCAGCAGGTCGGGCTTGCTCAACAGCAGCTTGCACAGCGCCACGCGGCGGCGCTCACCACCGGAGAGGAGCTTGACATCGGCGTCCGGCGGCGGGCAGCGCAGGGCGTCCATCGCCTGCTCGAGCTGGGACTCGAGGTCCCAGGCGTCGGCGTGGTCGAGTTCCTCCTGGAGCCTGCCCATCTCCTCCATGAGCTCGTCGGAGTAGTCGGTCGCCATCAGCTCGGCGATCTCGTTGAACCGGTCGAGCTTGACCTGGGTCTCCCCGAACGCCTCCTGGACGTTGCCCAGGACGTCCTTCTCCTCGTTCAGCGGCGGCTCCTGCTGCAGGATGCCCACCGTGTAGCCGGGGGTCAGGAAGGCCTCGCCGTTGTTCGGCGTGTCCAACCCCGCCATGATCTTGAGGACGCTCGACTTGCCCGCGCCGTTGGGGCCCACGACACCGATCTTGGCACCCGGGTAGAAGGAGATGTAGACGTCATCCAGGATGACCTTGTCCCCGTGCGCCTTGCGCACCTTCTTCATGGTGTAGATGAACTCGGCCATGACCGCGATCGTAGAGTGGCGGGTCGGGCGGTGTGAGCGCGACCGGGGGCAAACGGGCCCGCCGAAGCCCGTCAGCCGCCCCCGCGTCCGCTGCTCAGTGGTCGCGCAGGGCGCTGACCAGTTCTTCCTTGCGCATCGTCGACCGGCCCTCGATCCCTATTTCCGCGGCGCGCTTGCGCAAGTCGTCCACGGTCCAGTCCTCATACGAGCCCGAGTGCCCGCCCTTGGCCGCGACCTTCCCGCGTCCGCGGTTGGCGGAGGCGTTGGCGATGCGGGCGGCCTTCTCCTTGGACGCACCGTCGTCGCGGAGCGCTTCGTAGGTCCGCTCGTCCTTGATGCTGGGGTTGGGCACAGCACACCTCCTTGGCTCGGGTACGCCTCGGGTGCCCGTGCCGGGACCAGGCCAAACACCACGTCACGCCGCCGTCAGGAGGGGGGCGCCCGCCGGGTCGCCGTCCGGCTGCCCCGCCCGCTCCTCGGCGGAGCGGAAGCGCAGGTTTCGGCCGATGGACTCGGCCCGCACCTCCAGGCGTTGGCGCTTGTGCCCCTCGTGCTCGTACTCCCGGTGGCGGAGCCTGCCGTGCACGATCACCGGGTCGTCGCGGCGCAGCGCGGCGGCCACGCTGTCGCCGAGCCGGTCCCAGCACTCGACGTCGAGGTACATGGGGTCGACGTCGACCCAGGTCGCGGTGTCGCGGTCGTAGCGGCGGTCCTTGGTCACCATGCGGAAGCGGGTGAGGCGGGAGTCGGCCTCGTAGCGCCGGTGGGTCAGCTCGCCCACGATCCAGCCGGTCAGGGTCACCATCGTCTCGTGCATCGTTCGCTCCGTCTCGTCGTTCCGGTGCTGGTAGGACCAACGGTGCCGGTCGCCGCGACGGCGATCCAGGGGGAGCTCGGATCTGTGGATGGTTCCGGGAGCTGTGGACAACTAGCGCTTGTCGCGCGCCATTTGTCGGAGCATGGCGTTATAAGCGTCCAGCTCGTCGGAGTCGCCCTCGTCGACCCGCCGGTCGGAGCGCTTGGCGTCCCGGGCGTCGGCCCGCGACCACTGCACGAGCAGGGCGATGAGGACCAGCAGCAGCGGGATCTCGCCGGAGGCCCAGGCGATGCCGCCGCCGAGGCGCTGGTCGGCCAGCAGGTCGGTGGTCCACGGCAGCCCGAGGGAGCGGTAGAACTGCTGGCCGATGATCGAGTCCATGCCCATGAGGATCACGCCGAAGAAGGCGTGGAAGGGCATGGAGGCGAACACCAGCCCGAGCCTGCCCAGGTGCGGCAGCCGGTTCGGGGCCGGGTCGACACCGATCACCGGCCAGTAGAAGACGTACCCGACCAGCAGGAAGTGCGCGTTCATCAGCAGGTGCGCCCAGTGCTGCTCCAGCGCGGAGTCGAACAGGCCGGACAGGTAGAGGCCGTAGAACGAGCCGACGAACAGCACCAGGGCCACGAACGGGTTGGTCAGCAGCCGCGAGACCGGCGAGTGCACGGCGGCCAGCAGCCACTCGCGCGGCCCGGGCGGGTTGTCGCGGCCCGCGACCGGCAGCGCGCGCAGCGCCAGCGTCACCGGGGCGCCCAGGACCAGCAGGACCGGGGCCAGCATCGACAGCATCATGTGCGTTTCCATGTGCACGCTGAACATGGCGGGCGAGTACCGGCCGAACCCGGACGAGGTGGCGACCAGGATGACCAGGCAGCCCGCCATCCAGGCGACGGTCCTGCCCACCGGCCAGGTGATGCCCTTGGCCCGCAGCTTGAGCAGCCCGCGCAGGTAGAGGACCGCCATGACCAGGGCGGCCGTGCCGAAGACCAGGTCGAACCGCCAGTCGAACAGCAGCCGCGGCAGCGACGGCGGGGCATCGATGGCGTAGCCCAGTTGCAGCTCCGTGCGCCCCGGCTGGGCGATCGCGCCCTCCGGGGGCGGGGTGCGGGCCAGGGCGCTGGCCACGCCGATCGTGACCAGCATGACCAGCACCTCGACGCCCGCCAGCCGCAGCAGCGCCCCGCGCGTCCCCTGCTCGACGACGGCGCGGACCCCGCGCTCGCGCTGGAGGTACCCGAAGACGCCGAGGACGACCAGCAGACCGGTCTTGGCGACGACGAGCAGGCCGTAGCTGGAGCTGAACAGGTCGGCGACCGGCAGCCTGACCAGGGCGTTCACCACGCCGGACGCGGCCATGACCACCCAGCAGACCAGGGCGAGCTTGGAGAACCGCGCCGCCGCGAGGCCCAGGTGCTCGGCGCGCCGCCTGCCGTGGGCGAGCAGGGCGATGAGCCCGCCGACCCACAGGGCCGCCGCGACCAGGTGGAACAGCAGGCTGTTGGTGGCCATGTCGTGCGAGCCGCCGCTCGACGAGTGCCCGGTGACAGCGACCGGCACGATGCCCACCAGCGCGACGGCGAAGAGCACCACCGTCCACCCCCAGGTCAGCACGAACCGCGCCGCCACCGCGACGACCAGCGCCAGGGCCGCGGTGACCACCCACGCCTTGGCCTGCTCCAACGTCCCGACGAGGGTGAACAGCACGTCCGCCCGCAGCACCCCGAGCACATCACGCCCCACCGCGTCGGCCGCGGTCAGCGGAACGGACGCCAACGCCCCGAAGAACCACACGACGGCCCCCCACCCCGCCATCCGCAGCGCCGCGTACCCCCCGACGTCCACCGTGCCGGAGCGCTGCGGCGGCACGAGGAACGCCGCGAAGAGCAGCCCACCCACCGCCACCACGCTGCCGACCTCGGTCATCACCCGAACGAGGGTCAACGCGTACTCGGTCGAGGGCGCGGGCGCGGGCAGTCCCGGGACCCCCACCGAAGCCCCACCCGAAAGCGTGACCACCACGACGGCCAGCACCGCCGCCAACATCCCCCCGACCAGCACCAGACCCGCGACCCCAGCCCCACCCCGCCGCGGTCGCGCGTGCACATCCTCAACAGCCACGAAACCGAGCCTAACCGCCATACCACCCCCCGCCCCCACCCCCGCTAGCTGCTGCGACCCCCACCACTCCCGTCACCCACCCGAAACATCTGGGACGGTTCCGGCGATCAGAACAGGAGGGACGGACTACTGTGCTCCCTCGGCAGTCCGCCTCCCGCCCCTGTAGCTCAGCGGATAGAGCAGGAGCCTTCTAAGCTCTTGGCCGCAGGTTCGAGTCCTGCCAGGGGCACCAAAGCCTGCTTGTGCGAACCCTCGGCCAAGGTCGGGTCTCGAGGTCAGGGCACAGCGCTCCCGGCCGCGTCGTCAGGTGCACCCGGGGAGTTCCGCGTTGACCTGGGCTTCGTCCAAGACGAGTGGGAGACCGTTGCCGGGCGCTCGATCCGCGACTGGCGAAGTGACCAACTCGCTGTCCAGGGGAAGCTAAGCGGGTTCAGTGGATCGTTGGCCCAGATGAAAGCCGAGGCCTCGGCCGTCCACCGCGGGGACCACGACAAGGGCGGGCCGTCGGGTGCTCTACCACGCTTGCGGCTGAGGTTGATCCGGTCATAAGTGACAAAGCAGGCGGACCACCCGATAGGCTGGCCTGGCCAAGATCGACTACGAATGTGGAGGGGAAGTCACCAGTGGCTGTTTCCGTGGACCTGGCCAAGCAGTTGGACAAGGCGTACGAGGAGCTGAGCGTGTCGGAGGTCCTTGACGCGCCGGTCGCCGCGTTGGCGGGGGTCAGCGAGGGCGATGCGGAGAAGTTGGCGGCTGCCTTCGGGATCAAGACCGTGCGGGACCTGGGGACCAACAAGTACTTCAAGGTGGCCGCGGCCCTGGTGGACGTGGACCAGGCCGCCAAGTAGCCCCTGGGCACTGCTGTACGGGCGGGGTGCGGGCGTGGAGTCCGCACCCCGCCGCTTTTTCCCGACACCGGCCTGAGCTGCGTCGACCGGCACGCTGTGGTCTCATCGGGCCCGAGGGGCATCTGTGACCTCCGGGAGGGTGTGCGGTCGGCGTGGAGCGGTTGTACTTGGTCCTGGCTGTGACCGGTCTCGCGGGGGCGGTGCTCGCGCTGGTCAGCCGGTCCATCCGGCGGATGCCGCTCAGTGAGCCGTTGATCGCCTTGGGGTTGGGGGTGGGCCTGGGGCCGGAGTTGTTGGGACTGCTGGAGATCGGGCCCGACTTGCGTGACCCGCTTCTGCTCGAGGGCGCGCGGGTGTTGTTGGCGGGCTCGGTGATGGCGGCCGCGCTGCGGTTCCCGGTGGCGGGGCTGGCTTCGCTGGTTCGCCCGCTGGTGTTGCTCCTGGTCGTGGTCATGCCGTTGGCGGCGCTGGCGTCCGGGGCGGCGGCGCTGCTGTTGGGGTTGCCGTTGGCGCTCGCGCTGCTTGTCGGGGCATGCCTTTCGCCGACTGATCCTGTCCTGGCCGCGTCGGTGGTGACCGGTGAGCCCGCTGAACGGGATCTGCCTGCCCGGCTTCGCCGGGTGCTGACCACTGAGAGCGGGGCGAACGACGGGTTGGCGCTGCCCCTGGTCGGGGTGGCGCTGGTGGCCGTGCTGCCCGCGACCGGGTTCGTCGACGCGGTGGTGCGGCTTGGCTGGGAGGTGGTCGGGAGCGTGGTGGTCGGGGTGGTGCTGGGCGGGGTCGCCGGGTGGGCGGTGCGGGGCGCCGTTCGGCGGCGGAGCCTGGCGCGGGGGCCGGAGCTGGTGTTCACGCTGCTGCTGGCGGTCGGGGTCCTGGGTGTCGCCCGGGTGGCGAAGACCGATGGCGTGCTGGCGGTCTTCGTGGCCGGGCTCGCCTACAACCGCTTGGTCGACCAGGACGAGCGCGGCTCGCAGGACGCCATCGACGAGGCGGTGAACCGGTACGCGGTGATCCCGCTGTTCCTCGTCCTGGGCGCGGTGCTGCCGTGGCGGGAGTGGGTCGACTTCGGGCCCGCCGCCGTGCTGTTCGTCGTCGTGGTCCTGCTGGTCCGCCGCCTGCCCTTCGTCCTGGCGCTGGCTCGGCCGTTGGGGCTGGGGTGGCGTGCGGCGGTGTTCGTGGGGTGGTTCGGTCCCGTCGGCGTCAGTGGCTTGTTCTACCTCGCCCACAGCCTGCACGAGGGGGTGGACGACCCGCGCCTGTTCGCGGCGGGGACGCTCGCCATCGCGGCCAACGTGGTCGTCTTCGGATTGACCTCGACCCCCGGCCGCAACCGCTACGCGAGGTCGCGGCCGGGGGGCTGAGGTCAGAGGGCCTGCTCGTCCTTGCGCGCCGAGGTCCGCACGGAGGCGCCGCCGAGCAGGCGAGCGGTGTTGACCAAGCCCTCCATGCTGAACGCCTGGGGGGTGTTGCCCATGTGGCGGCCGGTGGCGGTGTCGTACTCCTCGCTGAGCAGGCCGACGTCGTTGCGCAGGTCGAGCAGCTTCTCGAACAGGTCGCGGGCCTCGTCGGGGCGGCCGGTGCCGTGCAGGGCGTCGGCGAGCCAGAACGTGCACACCAGGAAGGCGCCCTCGGTGCCGGGCAGGCCGTCGACGCCGTCGTCGGCCTCGGGGCGGTAGCGGAGGACGAAGCCGTCGTCGCACAGTTCCTTGCGGATCGCGTCCACGGTGCCGTGCATCCGGGGGTCGTCCCAGGGCAGGAAGCCGACGCGGGGCAGCAGCAGCAGGGCCGCGTCGAGGCCCTGGGAGCCGTAGAACTGGGTGAAGGTGTTGCGCGCGGTGTCGAACCCCTTGGCGCAGACATCGGCGTGGATGCGGTCGCGGATCTCGCGCCACCGGTCGACCGGTCCGTCCAGGCCGTGGGCGGTGACGGTGTGCACGGCGCGGTCCATGCCCGCCCAGGCCATGACCTTGGAGTGGGTGAAGTGCCTGCGGGGGCCGCGCACCTCCCACAGGCCGTTGTCCGGGTCTTGCCAGTGCCCCTCGAGGTGGTCGAGCAGCGCCCGTTGCAGGTCCCAGGCGGTCTCGTCGGTCGGGAGGCCGGCTTCCCTGGCCAGGTGCAGGCCGTCGAGGACCTCACCCCATACGTCGAGCTGGAACTGGTCGGCGGCGCCGTTGCCGATGCGGACGGGCGAGGCGCCCTCGTAGCCGGGCAGCCACGGCAGCTCCTGCTCCGGCAGGCGGCGGCTGCCGTCGAGGCCGTACATGATCTGCAGCTTCGACGGGTCGCCCGCGACCGCGCGGACCAGCCACTCGCGCCAGGCGCGGGCCTCGTCCACGAAACCGGTGCCCAGCAGCGCCTGGAGGGTGAAGGTGGCGTCGCGCAGCCAGCAGTAGCGGTAGTCCCAGTTGCGGGGGCCGCCCCACTGCTCGGGCAGCGAGGTCGTCGCGGCCGCGACGATGCCGCCGGTCGGCGCGTAGGTCAGCGCCTTGAGCGTGACCAGCGCGCGGCGGACCGCCTCCGGCCAGGGCCCCTGGTAAGTGCACTGGCTCATCCACTCGGTCCAGAAGGACTCGGTGTCCGCGATGGCGCGCTCGGCCTCGACCGCGCGCGGCTGGGGCAGGTGGGACGCGGTGTGGGTGAGCACGAACGGCACGCGCTCCCCGGCGCGCACCATGAACTCGGCGGTGGTGGTCATGTCGTGGCCGTGCAGCGCGACGCCTGTGTGCAGCCACACCGCGTCGGGCCCGGCGATCGCGGACAGCGCCCCGTCGTGGTGGCGCACCCACGGCACGACCTTGCCGTAGTCGAACCGCAGCCGCAGGTCCATCCGCATGGGCACGCTGCCGGACACGCCCTCGACCACGCGCACCACGTCGGCGCTCGCACCGCGCGGCGGCATGCAGTCGATGACCCGGACGCTGCCGTGCGGGGTGTCCCACTCGGTCTCCAGCACCAGGGAGTCGCCCCGGTAGCGGCGGCGCGTCGCCAGCCCGCCGGAGGCGGGTGCGAGCTGCCAGCGGCCCGCCTCCTCGTCGCCCAGCAGGGCCGCGAAGCAGGCGGGCGAGTCGAACCGCGGCAGGCACAACCAGTCGACGCTGCCGTCCCGGCCGACCAGGGCGGCGGTCTGCAGGTCGCCGAGCAGGGCGTAGTCCTCGATGAGCAAGGCCATCTCAGCGGCCCCCGTCCAGCTCGATGGCCACCTTGACGTCGTCGGGCCGGGCCTCGAACGCGTCGGCGAAGGACCCCAGGGGCACCCGCCTGCTGATCATCCCCGCCAGCCAGTCCGGGTCGGCCGCGGCCAGCGCGTCGGCGGCCTGCCGGTAGTGGCGCAGGTTGGCGTTGACCGAACCCACCACCACGTCGTTCTGGAGCACCATCTCCCGGTTGACGCTGCCCGCGTCGACCTCGAGCTTGCGCCCGGCGGGTGAGACGCCGGTCAGGCACAGCACGCCGAAGGCGGCGGTGTTGCGCATCGCGGAGAACACCACCTGGCCGACGCCGGTGGCCTCGATGACCACGTCCGGCTGGAGGTGGGCGGCGACCTCGTCGACGTCCTGGTGGTGGTAGGTCGCGCCCAGCTCCTTGACCAGGTGCGGCTTGGGGCCGTCCTCGACCAGGTCGAGCACGTGCACGTCCAGCCCCTGCTGGACCCCGATCATCGCCGCGAGCAGCCCGATCGGGCCCGCACCGGTCACCAGGGCCCGCTGCGGCTCGTACCAGGCGCGCTCGCCGATCCGCCAGACCTGCTCCCACGCCTTGGCCACCACGGTGGTGGGCTCCATCAGCACGCCCACGCGCTCCAGCGTCGGGTCCAGCGCCACGGCGTAGTCGGTCTCGACGCACCACAGCTCGGCCGCGTAGCCGTCGAGCTCCTTGATGCCGCGCTCGGTGTAGCGGCCGTTGCGGCAGTTGTCGAACTCGCCTCGCGCGCACGCCCCGCACGGCACCGGGTCCGGCCGCCGCACGACGCCCACGACCAGGTCCCCCGCGGCGAAGTCGCTGTCGTCCGGCGCCGTCACGACACGGCCGAGGGACTCGTGGCCCAGCACCAGCCGCTCACCGCCCGGTGGCGCCCACCCGTACTCGGCGCCCGCGATCTCCTTGTCCGTCCCGCAGACACCGACTGCCAGCCCGCGCACGAGCAGTTCACCCGGCCGCGGCTCGGGGTCGGGCAGTTCGTCCACTCGGAGCGATCCTGCGGTTCTGGGGTCGACGGTGAGCGCACGCATGGGGCGCGGGTACCCGACATGGGCGGCGACTACGCGTTCGCCCCGGGTCGGGGTCGGTGTGGGAATCCCGGGTCGGGGTATGCGGGGGCATGTTCTTCGACTCTTGGAGTGGTCTGCTCCGCGTGCTCGTCCTCGGCCTGTGCGCCTACGTGGTGCTGGTGCTCGTGTTGCGGCTGTCGGGCAAACGGACGTTGGCGAAGATGAACGCCTTCGACCTCGTGGTGACGGTGGCGCTGGGTTCCACCCTGGCCACCATCCTGCTCAGCTCGGATGTGGCGCTGGCCGAGGGCGCGCTGGGGCTGGCGGTGCTGGTCAGCGCGCAGTTCGCCGTCGCCTGGGTGTCGGTGCGGTCGCGGGCGCTGCGCACGGCGGTGAAGTCGACGCCCTCGCTGTTGCTGTGGCAGGGGCGGTTGCGTGAAGGGGAGCTGCGCGAGCAGCGCGTCAGCCGCTCCGAGGTGTTGCAGGCGGTGCGCGCGCAGGGGTTGGGCGGGTTGGACCAGGTGGCGGCGGTCGTGCTGGAGACGGACGGTTCGTTCAGCGTCATCCCCGCGAAATCGGCCGGGGACCTGGACGCGCTCGACGACGTGCCACGGGGATGACTCACCGATCCCATCGCGACCGGCCGCGGCACGGGTGTCAGCTCATGCTGGCCACCAGGTCGCGACAGGCCTGCTCGCAGGCCCGGCACGCCTCGGCGCACACCCGGCAGTGGTCGTGCATGCCTGCGTGGACCGCGCACTCGTCGCCGCAGGACCGGCACGCCACCGCGCAGGCCTCCAGCAGCGAGCGGCTGATGTTCGCGTCATAGGCCGTGTGCCGCGAGAGGACTCGCGCGGTCGTGCCGCAGATGTCGGCGCAGTCCATGTTGGTGCGCACGCACTTGGTCAGCTCTGCCACCGAGCTCTCGCTCAGGCAGGCGTCCGCGCAGGACGTGCACGCCTCGGAGCACGCGATCAGCGCGTTGACCGTCGCGGCCAGCTTGGTCCGGTCGAGGGTGATCTCAGCCGGGTAGGCCTCGATCATCGGTTTCGTCGTCGTGGTCAACGGTGTCGCCTCCTCCGTGGGGTGTCACCGGCGGGTTCCCGTGCCGCCACCGGCGAAACACAGGACACCCACGTGGAGGAGGCCCGCGCCGGGCCGCCCCGTGGGGGCGGCCCAGCCGGGTCAGGCGCGGGTCAACTGGACGCGCAGGCCCAGGGTGTCGTCCTGGTGGGTCTGGTCCGGGGGCGCGGACTCGGTCATCTCGGCGGCGAGGACGGCCTCGGCGATCTCGGGCTGGTGCTCGCGGATGGCCTCGGCGACCTCGTCGTCGCCGGTCCACAGCAGGCGGATGCGGTCGGTGACCTCGAGGCCGGTGGACTTGCGGGAGTCCTGGAGGAAGCGGATGACCTCGCGGGCCAGGCCCGCGCGGCGCAGCTCCGGGGTGATCTCGGTGTCCAGGGCGATGGTCACGTCGCCATCGGACTGCACGACCCAGCCGGTGCGGGGGACCTCGGAGATCAGGACCTCGTCCGGGGTGATCGGGGTCGGCTCGCCGTCGACGTCGACGACGGCCTTGCCGTCGGCGCGCAGGGCGGCGACGAGGGTGGCCGGGTCGGCGGCGGCGACGGCCTTGGCCACGACCTGGGTCTGCTTGCCGAAGCGCTTGCCCAGGGCGCGGAAGTTGGCCTTGACCGCGACGTCGAGGACCTCGCCCGCGGCGCCCAGGGCCTGCAGGGAGCGGATGTTGAGCTCGTCGGCCACGTCGGCCAGCAGGTCGTCGGACAGCTCGACGCCCTCGGGCAGGGCGATCAGGGCGCGGCCCAGCGGCTGGCGGATGCGGATGTCGCTGGCCTTGCGCGCGGCGCGGCCGGACTCGGTCAGGGTGCGCGCGACGGCCATCTGGGCCAGCAGCGGCTCGTCGACCACGGCCGGGTCGGCCTCGGGCCAGGTGGCCAGGTGCACCGACTCCGGGGCGCCCGCGCCCAGGCCCGGTGCGACGACCGTCCGCCAGACCTCCTCGGTGATGAACGGCGTGAACGGCGCCATCACCCGGGTCACGACGTCCAGGCACTCGTGCAGGGTGGCCAGCGCGTCGGCCTCGCCCGCCCAGAACCGGGCGCGGGAGCGGCGGACGTACCAGTTGGACAGGTCGTCGACGAACGCGGTGATCGCCCGGCCCGCGCCCGCGGTGTCGAAGCCCGCCAGCGCGGCGTCCACGGTGGCGGCGAGCTTGTGCGCGCCCGCCAGCGCCCACCGGTCGAGCACGTGCCGCTGGGCGACCGGCCTGGCCGCGGCCGGGTCCCAGTCGGCGATCGCGGCGTAGACGGTGAAGAACGAGGCGGTGTTCCAGTAGGTCAGCAGGACCTTGCGGATGATCTCCTCGAGCGGGGTGTCGCCGATGCGCCGGGGCGACCACGGGGAGCCGGAGCAGAGCATGAACCAGCGCACCGCGTCCGCGCCGTGCTTGTCCATCAGCGGGATCGGCTCGATGATGTTGCCCAGGTGCTTGCTCATCTTGCGGCCGTCCTCGGCCATGATGTGCCCCAGGCACACCACGTTCTCGTAGGACGACTTGTCGAACACCAGCGTGCCCACGGCCATCAGCGTGTAGAACCAGCCGCGGGTCTGGTCGATGGCCTCGCAGATGTACTGCGCCGGGTAGCCGCGCTCGAACTCCTCGACGCTGCCGGGCAGGTGCGGGTAGCCCAACTGCGCGAACGGCATGGAGCCGGAGTCGAACCAGGCGTCGATGACCTCGGGGACGCGGGTCGCGGTCTCCCCGGTCTCCTTGTCGACAAAGGTGATGTCGTCGATGTACGGGCGGTGCGGGTCCAGTTCGGACAGGTCGAGACCAGCCAGCTCGCCCAGCTCCTTGCGGGAGCCGACAGGGATGACCTTGCCGCTGGGGGTGCGCCACAGCGGCAGCGGCGTGCCCCAGTACCGGGAGCGCGACAGCGCCCAGTCGATGTTGTTGTTGAGCCAGTCCCCGTAGCGCCCGTGCTTGATGTGCTCGGGGTACCAGGTGGTGGCCTCGTTCTCGCGCAGCAGCTCGTCGCGCACCTGGGTGGTGCGGATGTACCAGGAGAGCTGCGCGTAGTACATCAGCGGCGTGTGGCAGCGCCAGCAGTGCGGGTACGGGTGCTCGTACTGCTGGGCGCGGAAGAGCAGGCCGCGCTCGCGCAGGTCGTCGGTCAGCGCCGCGTCGGCGTCCTTGAAGAACACCCCGCCGACCATCGGCACCTCGTCGAGGAAGCGGCCGTTGGGACCGACCGGGTTGACCACGGGCAGCCCGTTGGCCCGGCAGACGGTGAGGTCGTCGGCGCCGAACGCGGGGGCCTGGTGGACCAGGCCGGTGCCGTCGGTGGTGGTGACGTAGTCGGCGAGCACGACGATGTGCGCGTCCGGGATGTCGACCAGGTCGAACGGGCGCTGGTAGCGCAGCCCGGCCAGCTCGCTGCCCGGGACCTCGGCCAGCACCTCGGACTCCTCGCCCAGCACCGCCACGCGCAGCGGCTCGGCGACGACGAAGGTGCCCTTGTCGTTGCGGGCGACCTGGTAGGCGACCCCCGGGTGCACCGCGACGGCGGTGTTGGAGACCAGCGTCCACGGGGTCGTGGTCCAGATCAGCAGGTCGGCCTCGTGGCCCGCGACCCCGCCGACGACCGGGAAGCGCACGTAGACCGAGGGGTCCTTGACCGTCTCGTAGCCCTGCGCGACCTCGTGGTCGGACAGCGTGGTGCCGCAGCGCGGGCAGTACGGGGCCACCCGGTAGTCCTCGGAGAGCAGGCCCTTGTCGAAGATCTGCTTGAGCGCCCACCACACGCTGTCGACGTACTCGGGGTTCATCGTCCGGTACGGGTGCTCGGTGTCGACCCAGTAGCCCATGCGCTCGGTCAGCGCCTCGAACTCGCCGACGTGGCGCTGCACCGACTCGCGGCAGCGGGCGTTGAACTCGGCGATCCCGATTTTCTCGATGTCGGGCTTGCCGCTGATCCCCAGCTCCTTCTCCACCGCCAGCTCCACCGGCAGGCCGTGGCAGTCCCAGCCCGCGCGGCGGGGGACCGAGTAGCCCTTCATGGTGCGGTAGCGGGGCAGGACGTCCTTGAAGACGCGGGCCTCGATGTGGTGGGTGCCGGGGTGGCCGTTCGCGGTGGGCGGGCCCTCGTAGAAGACCCAGCTCGGGCCGCCCGCGGTGCGCTCGAGGCTGCGCTGGAAGACGTCGTTGTCCTTCCACCAGGAGATGATCCGGCGTTCCACAGCGGGCAGGTCGACCTTGGCTGGCACCACCTGGAACGGCGTCTTGGCGGACAACGTGCACTCCTCAAACTGGCTGGTGTGGGTCCCGAGCCGGGCTCAGCGACGTCGGGCCAGGATATCCCCTGGCCGCGATCACCCCTTCGCCAGCCGCGACCTGCCCTGGCGGAACGGGCGCCGGTCGTCGAGGGGGCGGGCGGGTCGGTCGCGGCCGTCACGGTGTCCACGCCCGCGTCTGACCAGGGCCGTGAGAGCCCGCACCGAGTTCGTCAGCCGACCACGCGGGTCTTGTCGCCGTCGACGACCAGGGCTTGTCCGTCGCGCAGGGCGACGAAGAGCATCTGGTTGTCTATGTAGTACTGGACCGTGCGCTCGATCTCCGCGGACTCCGGGTGGTCCGAGCGGTAGTGCGGCGCGATGCAGTAGGGCAGCACGCCGAGGCAGTCCCAGGGGGTCGGCCCCTCGGGGTAGCCGTCCGGGACCAGGTCCGGCAGGTCGATGGCGCCGTCGATGCCCCGCAGCGTCGGCCCCAGCATGCACGGCCCCGCGCTGTACCCGGCGTAGACGATCTCGTCCCGGGCGATGAGGTCGCGCAGGACGTCGTCGGCGCCGCTGTGGGCGTACGCCCGGCGCAGCACGAACCCACTGCCGCCGCGCACGTAGACGACGTCCGCGCCCGCGAGCGCGGCGCGCACCCCGTCCGGGTCGCCGAAGTGCTCGCGCAGGTCGACCTCGAACGGCTCGAGGCCGAGGGCGGACAGCTCGTCGACCTCGCGCTTGCCCGCGACCGCGCGGTCCTCGGCGTTCTTGTAGTCGTCGGCGTTGAGGACCAGGGCGGTGCGCCTGCCCTGTCCGGGGCGCAGGAGGCCCAGCAGCGCGTCGGGCTGGTTCCCGACGCGGAACGACGAGAGGTAGAGCCGCATGAGTCCCCGTGAGGTTGGCCACCGTGTCCGCCGAATCCTACGACAACCTCTCACCGGAATGTGGCCCGATGTGAACCGCCAACGGAAACCCCTTCGCCGCGCTGGCGGGGTCGGTCACTTGGCGATGACGTAGACCAGCTCGTTGGGGATCTCGAAGCTGTCGACCGCCCACGGCTTGCCCGCGGTGTGGGCGGCCATGGCGGCGGAGTGGGTCTGGAACATGCCCTTGTTGCGGTTGCCCAGGGACTTGGTCGGGAAGGTCGCCACGATGTGCGGGGAGTCGATCGTGTCGAGCAGCTCCCAGCCCAGGCCCGCGCGCTGGCGCTCCAGGCAGGGGATGGTCTTGAGCAGGAGGGTCACGTCGGCGTGGCCGGTGACGGGGGCGGCGACCAGGTCGTGCACGGTGGCCTCGTGGTCGACGCCGAGCAGGGACAGGACGGCGTCGATGAACGCCATCTGCCGGGTGTCGATGTCGGAGGCCAGGTAGCGCACGTGCGCGGGGAGCCCCATGGAGCGGATGGTGAGCGGGTTGAGCCCACAGGCCAGGTCGCGCACGGTCGCGGGCTCGGGGACGCGGGCAAGGATCTCCCGGTAGAACTCGGCCAGGTGCGGGAGCCGCTCCCGGGTCGAGGCGTGCACCCGCACAGCGGCGTCGATGGCGGCGTCCTCGTCACCGCTCTCGGCCGCGGCGGCGATCTTGCGGAGGGCGCCGGGGTAGTTGGGGGCGCTACCGGGCAGGTAGGCCCCGTAGATCTCGTGCAGCGCCCGCTTGGCCCGCTTGGCGGCGTCGGCCACGTTCCCACCGGAGGACACCAGCGCCTTGGCCGCCGTCCGGCGCACGGTCTCCTCCGCGACCACCGCGTAGCGCTTGCTACCCGCCACCACGGACACGACGGCGGCCAGCTTCGGATCATCCTCGGACATGCCACCGAGCCTATTGGCACCCGCAGCGGACTCCCACCAGCGCGGGGCCAACTCGTTCGGACTAGGCACACCGCCAAGCCCAAGAGCAGCCGTGCCCCGGCCCCCGCACCACAACCCCCACCGCCCCGCGCGACACCAAACCCCACCACACCACCGGGGGCGGCCCTCAGCCCATCCTACCGGCTTCACCCGTTCGGCACGCTGAAGTCGATCATGCCTGTGGACAACTCCACCGGGGCCCAATGCCGCTTACTTAGCCCAGCGTGTGGGCTGTGGGGATCGTGCGTGGTGATGGTGGCCGCGGAGATCGAGGCGTGGAAGCGTTCCGAACGCGAGAACACCGCACGACCGTGCCTGTCGATCACACCCTGGTTCGGGTCCTCGAGCAGGGGCGGCAGAACCGAGCCCATCCAGTCGCCTCACCCACCAACCCCGTGCGCGAGGCAACCGAGCAAGCCGACACCGACCGGACCCC
>NZ_WHOL01000117.1 GCF_009745975.1 Actinokineospora pegani
CCTAGATGAGTGATTCCGTGAAGGTGGTGTGAGGCGGGTCGGTGTCACCGCGTGGGAGGAGGGTGTTCAAGATCAATGTGTGACGAAAGAACTGAACACCCTCCTGACCGCACTCTACGTGCTCATCGATGACCATGTCGTGCCGCCCCGCACCGGGCGTGGCCGCCGACCAGTGTTGACCGACAGTGAGCTGATCACCCTGGCCGTGGCCCAGGTGCTGCAACGTCACCACAGTGAACGCCGCTGGATCCGCCACATCCGGACCAACCCCGCATGGCGGGAGATGTTCCCCGCGATGCTCACCCAGTCCGGCTACCACAAACGCCTGAAAACAGCGCAACCATTGCTGTGCAAGGCGATCATGACCCTGGCCGCGTGCTGCCCGTCGTGGTTCGACGACCTGTGGATCACCGACGCCACCCCCGTGCCCTGCGGCATGTCCCGGGAAACGGTGAAACGCTCCGACCTGGCCGGACACGCCGGCTACGGCTACTGCGCGTCACACTCCCGGTGGTACTGGGGCCTCAAGCTCTACCTCGTCTGCGCCGGCGACGGGATGCCGATCATGTGGTGCCTGGCCACCCCGAAACTCGGCGAACGCGAAGTCCTCGCCGCCCTGCTCGAACGCGACCACCACCTCATCCGCGAAGGCCAAATCCTGCTGGCGGACAAAGGATTCGCCGGGAAAGCCTTCAAGAACCCGACCGAAGCCATGGGGCTTGACCTGCTGCGCCCCGACCGCAAGGACGAGACCTACCGCAACGGCAACCTCGGCGGCATCCGCCAACGCATCGAATCGGTCAACCAGACCCTCAAAGGCCAACTCGACCTCGAAGCACACGGCGGACGCACCCCCGCAGGGGTGTTCACCCGCATCGCCCAACGCCTGCTCGCCATGGCCACCGCCATCTGGCACAACTGGAACACCGGCCTGACCAGCAAACGATCACTGACCACCTACGACCACTAACACCAACTTCACGGAATCACTCATCTAGGCGAGAGCCCCGTAGGCGAGGACGTCGGCGTCGTGGGCCAGTCTGGGGCCCGCCGGGGAGGTCCAGAGGTGTTGGGTGAGCAGGACTGTGGTCACGTCGAGCTCCGGGTCCATCCTGGACGAAGTCCCCAGGCCACCGTCCCAGCCGAAGCGGCCCGGCGACATGAACACGTCGGTGCGGCGCAGGACCACCGACACGCCGAAGCCCCAGGTGAACGCCGTGAAGTCCAGGAAGCCCGTGTCGACCTTCTGCTCGTCGGTCAACTGGTCCGAGGTCATCAGGGCGACCGACGCGGGTGACAGCACGTCCCCGCCGCCCGCGAGCAGCATTCGGCCGAAGCGCAGGTAGTCGTCCACCGTGGACACCAGGCCGCCCGCGCCCGACTCCAGGGCCGGAGGCCGCGACCACGCGCCCCCGGGCGGGTCGAAGACGTCGTCGCCCAGGTAGCTGGTGCTCAGGCGGGGGAGGTCCGCCTGGTCGACGGAGAAACCGGTGTCGACCATCCCGAGCGGGTCGAAGACGCGCTCGCGCATGAACGCGCCGAGGGAGGCGCCCGCGGCCCGCTGGACCAGGATGCCCAGCACGTCGTAGGCGGTGTTGTAGAACCACCGGGAGCCCGGCTGCGCCATCAGCGGCACCGAGCCCAGTCGCGCCATGTACTCGTCGGGGGCGTGCGTCTCGTCGGGGCGCGGGGGGCCGACCGGGAAGCCCGCGTCCGCCAGCAGGGCCTGCACGGGGTAGACGTCCGGGCCGTCGAGGAGTTGGCCGTGGCCGAAGGTGGAGTTCATCAGGTCGCGGACCGTGATGGGGCGGGCCAGGGGCTCGGTGTCCAGTCCGGACAGCGAGCGCAGGACCGGGACGCCCGCCAGCTCGGGGAGCCAGGGGTCGACCGGGTCGTCGAGGCGCAGAACGGTGTCCTCGACCAGGCACAGGGCCGCGACGGCGGTGACCGGCTTGGTCATGGACGAGATGCGGAAGATCGAGTCCCGGGTGAGCCCGCCAGTGCAGGTCACGTGGGTCTCGCCCGCGCGGTCCACGGCCGCGACCAGGGGGACGGCGGTGCGCGCGAGCCGGGTTCGCCAGCGGTCGAGCCGGGGTGCCGAGAACATGCGGGCAACCTACGCCCACCTGCGCGGAACCGGAATTGTCAGACCCCTGCGGTTGACTGACCGCATGAGATCAGAGGCGCACCCCGCGGGCCGCCAGCCACGGCACCGGGTTCATCTTGCGGCCGCTGGCGTCCCAGATCTCCAGGTGCAGGTGCGGGCCGGTCGACTGGCCGCGGTTGCCGATGTGGGCGATCAACTGGCCCGCCTTGACCTTCTGGCCCTCGCGGACCACGTAGTCGTTGACGTGGCCGTACACCGCGACGGTGCCGTCGTTGTGCTGGACGCGGACCCAGAGGCCGAAGCCGGAGGCGGGGCCGACCTCGGCCACCACGCCGTCGGCGATGGACACGATCGGGGTACCGATCCGGTTGGCGATGTCCACGCCGTAGTGCGTGACGCCCCAGCGGGCGCCGAAGCCGGAGGTGAAGGTGCCCTGGGCCGGGGAGACGAGCTTGGGCCGCTTGGCCTCTTCCTCGGCGGCCTTGCGGGCGGCGGCGCGCTGGTCACGGGCCTCGATGACGCGCTCGGTGGCGGCCATCTTCTCGGCCTCGACGAAGGCGTCGGTCGCCTCGTCGGTCTGCAGCAGCTCGGGGGTGGTGCCCGCCGCGATCCGGGGCTTGGCGTCGCCGCCCATGCCAATCGCGGAAGTCGCGTTTCGAACACCGGCCAACGGGACAACCTCATCAGAGGCGGACGCGTCACCCGCGGCGGCGGCTGATTGGAGGGTCTGGCCCGCGGCGGCGGCGGCGAAGGCGCCGAGCGCGACAGCGGCGACGACCACCCGGCCGCGCAGGGCGGACGAGGGCGGGGCGATCCGGTGGGCGCCGCGGATGCGGTTCGAGGGTCGTTCGAGCGCCTCGTCGAGTGCGGTGAACTCCTGTTCACCGCCGGTGGAGCGATGTCGAGACAAGATCTAGCCTTCCGCCTTCGGGGGACCGGCTGGGTGCGCCGCGCTCGCGGGGGACGAGCTTCGCGGCGGGGACCACCAGGCGGGGGACCTGGCCGGGTCGGCGGTGGTGCTGCCTACCCCGATCCCGTTCGTGACCGGACTGTGACAACGGACCCGGGGACAGTAACGGGGGGGTGGCGAGCGGGGCAACAGCAGCGGATAAGACCACACATGGCCTGAATCGGCAAAAACACGACAGCCAGCGGCTACTACGCAAAGTAAGACGACAGTCACAGCGCAATTGTGACGCGCATCACGTGTCAAACGCCCTCACGGAGGCAACCAGGCCCGCGATCACGCGTCTTGGAACAGCCGTTCGCGCAGAAGTGATCTTGCCACTCCGCGCGCCGGAGGTTCAACTCTCTACTACCCATCCTCGTGTGCCGGTCAAACAGATTTCGACCCACCAGTTCGAGAGTGCGCGACAAAGTGGCTCACGTCACTCACCCAAGCGTGTGAAGCTGAGGGGCGACTTGGACATTCCCCGCCGCGGCAAGCGCTGACGGGGCGCGCGGGCGATCACCATTGCTACCTTGGCGTCGATGAACTCGCGGACCCGAACACCACCGAGCCCGGCCGGGGCGGACGCGCGGACCCGGCCGGTGGCGGTGGCGGGCGAGCGCATCGCCGCCGCCGAGGTCCCCACCCGGCTGTGGGCGGGCCTCGGCCTCGCGGCCGCGGCCGCCGCGCTGCAGGTCGCAGGCCCCGCCGCCGGTCTGCTGCGCGACCAGCCCGCCCCCGGGTTCGCCGCCTTCCCGCTGCTCGTCCTGCTGGCCGTCGCGCCGCCGGTGGCCGCGGCCGCCTTCATCGCCGCGGGCCGCGCGGTGGTCGCGGGCGGCGTGCTGCTCGGCGCGGCGCTGACCGCCCCCGGCCGGGCGCTGCTGGACCTGCAACTGGCGGTCGACCCGCTGCGCGCCTCGCGGCCGGAGCTCGCGGTGCCGACCAGCCTGAGCCCGCTCGAACCGGCCACCGGGCTGTGGCTGCTGGTCGCGGGCCACGTGCTGCTCGTCGTCGCGGGCGCGCTGGCCGCGGGCCGCGCGGGCGCGGTGCCGGGGTCGGCGTTCTCCGCCGAGTTCGACGACGAGTCCGCCGAGCGCTCCGGCCGGGCCCGAGGGCGCGCGCTGCTGGTGGCGCTGGCCGCCGCCGCGGTCGCCGCCGTCGGCCTGCTGCTGTCGCCGTTCACCTCGACCGACGCCTACCAACTGGCCGCGAACGTGGTCGACAGCCCGTTCCCGGCGGGCGCGGGCATGCTCGTGCTCGCCGCCGTCACCGCCTTCGCCTGCGTGTTCGGCGCGGGCTCGGCCCGGCCCGCGGTCGCCAGGGGTGTGCCGCTCGGCCTGGCCCTGGGCGTCGCCGCCGTGACCGTGCCGCAGATCGCCGCCGGGCTCACCGTCGAGCGCCTAGACCCGGCCCCCGGCCCGTACCTGGGCCTGGGCGCGGTGCTGCTGCTGTGCCTGTACGTGTTCGCCACCGCCCGCGCCGACACCGCCGACAGCGGCCCGGACGAGACCGCCGTCGACCTGTCCGCGGGCAGGCTGGGCGTCGTCGCCGGGGTCCTCGGCGTGCTGACCGGCGTGGCCTGCCTGGCCGCCGCCGCCAGCGCGCAGCTGGTCGTCGGCGAGGGCATCGAGATGCCGGAGACGGTGGCGGAGCGGCTGTTCGTGCCCGCCGGGGTCGTCGTGCTGGTGCTGGCCGCGCTGGTGCTCGTGCCCTCGGCCTCGGCCACCGTGCGGCCCGCGCTGGCCGTGTCGCTGGCGGGCGTGCCGCTCGTCGCGGCGGCCACCCTCGACTCGGCGTTCACCGCCACCGGCGTGAGCGCGGAGATCACCGCGGGGGCGGGCGTGTGGTTCGCGATCGCCGCGCTGCTGCTGGCCGCGGCGTGCGCCGTGGTCGCCGGGCTGGCGGGCGGGGCCGAGCGCGACGACGTCGACCTGACCCAGCGCACCGCCAACCTCGGCGTCGCCGGGCCGGTCGCGGCGGCGGCGCTGTTCGCCATCGGCGCCTTCGGCACGCCGACGACGCGGGCGCCCGAGCTGGTGCCCGCGGGCGTCTGGTCGCAGTTCCGGCTGACCTCCTGGGGGCTGCTGCTGGCCCTCGTCGTCGTCCTGGCCGTCGCGGCGCTGGCGCCGTGGTCGCGCCCGCAGCGCGCGGCCGGGCTGCTCTCGGGCGCCGCCGCGGTGGTGGCCGTGCGGGCGCTGGAGTACCCGCTGACCTCCGGCCGGGCCGCCGACGCGAGCCCGGGGCCGGGCCTGTGGGTCGCGCTGGCCTGCCTGGCGGCGCTGCTGGTCGGCGCCTTCATCACGGGCACGGCCAGGGGCGGTGCGCGCCGGTGAGGCTGCGGGTCGTCGTCGCGGAACTGGGCCCGGCCGAGGTGCACGCCGTGGCCAGGGAGCTGCGCGACGCGGGCGTCGAGGTCATCTACACCGGACCGGTCGCCGAACCGGCGCAGGTCGTGGCCACCGCCCTCCAGGAGGACGCCGACGCCGTCGCTGTCGGCGAGCGGGTCGACGAGGTGCGCGGGCTGCTCGCCGGGGCGGACGCGGACGACGTTGTCGCCCTCCCCCTCGACGAGGTCCTGAACTGGGCGAACACCACCCCGGGGTGAGCACCGCCACGCCCGGTGATGGAACTCACGACCCCCCGTGACCTACCTCACCAGGTGCGGCGTGTCAACGGAAATCCCACCTCGCTAGGGTCTCTTGACGTCCGACAGCAGCACGTCGACACCGTAGTCAGGAGACTGTCGAGTGGACCTGTACGAGTACCAGGCGAAGGACCTCTTCGCCGCCCACGGGGTCCCGGTCCTCCCGGGCGACGTGGCGAGCACGCCCGAGGAAGCCCGCGCCATCGCGGAGAAGCTCGGGCAGACCGTTGTCATCAAGTCGCAGGTCAAGACCGGTGGTCGGGGCAAGGCGGGCGGCGTGAAGCTCGCCGACGACCCGGCCGACGCGCAGACCAAGGCCGAGGCCATCCTCGGCCTGGACATCAAGGGTCACATCACCCGCAAGGTGCTCGTGACCGTGGCGTCCGACATCGCGGAGGAGTACTACTTCTCCTTCCTGCTCGACCGCACCAACCGGACCTTCCTCGCCATGGCCTCGGCCGAGGGCGGCGTGGAGATCGAGCAGCTGGCCGTCGAGCGCCCCGAGGCGCTGGCCAAGATCGCGATCGACGCCATCACCGGCGTCGACCTGGCCAAGGCCAAGGAGATCGTGGCCGCGGGCAAGTTCCCCGAGGCCATCGCCGACCAGGCCGCCGAGGTCGTCGTCAAGCTGTGGGAGACCTTCGTCAGCGAGGACGCGACCCTCGTCGAGGTCAACCCGCTGGTGCGCGACCCCCAGGACAAGGTCATCGCCCTCGACGGCAAGGTCACCCTGGACGAGAACGCGGGCTTCCGGCACCCGGCCCACGCCGACCTGGTCGACCAGGAGGCGGAGGACCCGCTGGAGGCCGCGGCCAAGGCCAAGGACCTCAACTACGTCAAGCTCGACGGCGAGGTCGGCATCATCGGCAACGGCGCCGGTCTGGTCATGTCCACCCTCGACGTGGTGGCCTACGCGGGCGAGAAGCACAAGGGCGTCAAGCCCGCGAACTTCCTCGACATCGGCGGCGGCGCCTCGGCCGAGGTGATGGCCAACGGGCTCAACATCATCCTGGGCGACACCGACGTCAAGTCGGTCTTCGTCAACGTATTCGGCGGCATCACCTCCTGCGACGCGGTGGCCAACGGCATCGTCTCCGCCCTGGACATCCTGGGCGACAAGGCCACCAAGCCGCTGGTCGTCCGCCTCGACGGCAACAACGTCGAGGAGGGCCGCCGCATCCTGGCTGAGGCCAACCACCCCTTGGTGACCGTTGTGGACACCATGGACAACGCGGCCGACAAGGCCGCCGAGCTCGCGGCTGGGGCGTGACCTGAGATGGCAATCTTCCTCACTGAGAACTCCAAGGTCATCGTCCAGGGCATCACCGGGTCCGAGGGCACCAAGCACACGACCCGGATGCTCAAGTCCGGCACGACCATCGTCGGCGGGGTGAACCCGCGCAAGGCGGGCACCAAGGTCGAGATCGAGGGCCAGGCGCTGCCGGTGTTCGCCACCGTCGCCGAGGCCATGGAGGCCACCGGCGCCGACGTCACCGTCATCTTCGTGCCGCCGAAGTTCGCCAAGGACGCCGTCATCGAGGCGATCGACGCGGGCATCGGCCTGGCCGTGGTCATCACCGAGGGCATCCCGGTGCACGACTCGGCGTACTTCTGGGCGCACGCGGTGGCCACGGGCAACAAGACCCGGATCATCGGCCCGAACTGCCCCGGCCTGATCTCCCCCGGGAAGTCCAACGCGGGCATCATCCCGGCGAACATCACCGGCCCCGGCAAGATCGGCCTGGTGTCCAAGTCGGGCACGCTGACCTACCAGATGATGTACGAGCTCAACGACATCGGCTTCTCCTCGGCCGTGGGCATCGGCGGCGACCCGATCATCGGGACCACGCACATCGACGCCCTGGCCGCGTTCGAGGCGGACCCGGAGACCGAGCTCATCGTCATGATCGGCGAGATCGGCGGCGACGCCGAGGAGCGCGCGGCGGCCTACATCAAGGACAACGTCACCAAGCCGGTCGTCGGCTACGTGGCGGGCTTCACCGCCCCCGAGGGCAAGACGATGGGCCACGCGGGCGCCATCGTCTCCGGCTCGGCGGGCACCGCGCAGGCCAAGAAGGAGGCCCTCGAGGCCGCCGGGGTCAAGGTCGGCAAGACGCCGTCGGAGACCGCGGCGCTGGCTCGTGAGCTGTTCAACGCCAAGTAGCGCGTCCAGTCACACCGGCGGGGGCCGGGCGCCCGGCCCCCGCCGCGCTGTCGCAGGGGTGATCACCTGGGCCGGCGGTGGTGTACCGTCCGGCACGGATTCGTTTCGCGTTGGGTGGAACCGGGGTACCCCGGGAATCGTCCGAACGCCGGGCGGACTGTCGATGAGACCACCGAAGGCGCCCGGAACGCGGCGAGCGAGTCGAGGAGAGCACGCGATGACCTATCCAGGCGGCGGCGCACCGGGTGGCTACCCCGGGCCGGGCCAGCAGCAACAGCCCGCCTTCGCCCCGGCGCAGCCGACAGGCCCCGGGGTGAAGCTGTCGCTGGCGCAGATCCTCGCGCTGGTCGGCGCGGGCCTTGGCCTGTTGAACCTGTTCCTGGGCTTCGCCCCGGTCGGGTCCGGCGGCTCCGGGTTCTACGGCAACGTGGTCGGCTGGATCCCCGCGCTGCTGTTCATCGGCGGCGCGCTGAACCTGGCCGCGATCCTGCCGGGGGACAAGAAGCTGGGCCTGGCCCCCTCGGTCGTGACCGCGGGCGGTGCGCTGAGCTTCCTGTTCACGGTGTTCGCCATCGACGGCAGCCTGGGCACCGGCTCGGTGCTCATCCTGATCTTCGGCCTGATCCAGCTCGTGGTCGTGGTCGGCGCGTACCTGTTCGAGCTCGGGGTCATCAAGCCCCCGGCCCCCAAGCCGCAGGTGCCGCAGTACCCGCAGAGCAACCCGTTCCCGCCGCAGCCGGGCCAGCCCGGCGGCTTCAACCCGCCGTCCGGCCAGTTCCAGAGCCCCTACGGCCAGCCGCCGCCGGGCCAGCAGACCACCTTCGCCCCGCAGCAGGGCCAGTTCGGGACGCCCCCGGGCACCCCGCCGGGCGGGTACCCGCAGCAGCCCCAGCAGTAAGCGTTCCTGATCGGTGAAGGCGGGCCCCCGGGCCCGCCTTTTCCGTTGTCCGGCCCCGGCGTGCCTCCGAGGTGGGCGCGCGCGGCGGTGCCACAGTGGGGGCATGGCGTTGCTGCACCCGGGTCCCCGTCCCGGCCGGACCCGGGACGACACGCCCGCTCCCACCCTGGTCCGCGTGCTCGCCGTCGCCGCGCTCGCCCCCCTGCTGACCGGCTACGCCGCCGTGGCCGCGGTGCTGGCGGTGGTCACCGCGTCCGCCGCGGGGGCCGGGTTCAGCACCAGCGGGGTGCTGGCCGCCGCCGTCCCCGGCTGGCTGGCCGCCCACCAGGTGCCGCTGGTGATCGAGGGGCGTGAGCTGGGCGCGTTGCCGCTGCTGCCGACCGCGCTGGCCGCGCTGCTGGTCTGGCGCACCGCCGCCGCCGCCGCTGAGCGCCTCGGCGTCGACGGCCCGCGCACGGCGGGCTGGATCGTCGGCGTCATCGCGGGCGCGCACGCGGGACTCGGGCTGGCGCTGGCGCTGCTCTCGTCGTCCTCGCCGGCCCAGGTGGACCCGTTGGCGGGGTTGTACTACCCGGCGCTGGTCTCCGGGGCGGCCGCCGTCGTCGGCGTGCTGCCCCGCTCGGGGCTGCTGGACCTGGCGCGCGAGAGCGTGGACCCGTTGGCGCGCAGTGGTCTGCGCGCCGGGCTGATCGCCGTGGCCGCGCTGCTGGCCGTGGGCGCGGGGCTGGTCGTGGTGGCGCTGCTGGGGTCGTTCGGGACGGTGCGCTACCTGTTCGGCCTCCAGGACACGGGTGGCGGGCTGGGGATGCTGCTGCTGTCACTGGGCTACCTGCCCAACGCCGTGGTGGCCGCGACCGGGTTCACCGCCGGTCCCGGGTTCAGCATGGGCGAGGTGGTGGTCAGCGCCCTGGACTTCCACGGCGGGCCGATCCCCGGGCTGCCGCTGCTGGGCGCGCTGCCGGAGGACGGGGCGACCTGGTGGCTGGCGCTGTGCGTGCTGCCCGCGCTGGTGGGGGTGTTCATCGGCTGGTCGCTGCGCGCTGTCGCGGTGGCGCCCACGACCCGGCTGCGCGCGGTGGCGGTGGCCGCGGTGGTCGTGGCGATGGCGTTCGCGGTGCTGGGCGGCGCCGCGGGCGGGTCGCTGGGCGGCGGGCCGTTCCACCCGCTCGACCTGCGCGCGGCGTGGCTGTCGCTGGCGCTGGTGTGCTGGGTCGGCATCCCCGGGGCGGTCATGGCGTGGACGGCGGGTCCGCGCGCCGTGCCCGCGGTGGTGACGGTCGCCGAGCCCGCGCTCGACACCGAGGACGAACCCGACGAGGTCGAGGACTCCGAAGACTCCAACACCTCCGAGGACGACGCTGCCCGCGCGGACGACGAGGACACAGAGGATTCCACAACGGACGACCAGTCCGCGGACGAGGACGCGGGCGACGTCGACGACGGGGACACCGCGGACACCGCGCACCCCAAGGACGAGAAGACCGACGACACCGACGACGGGCGCGACACCGCCTCGGGCCGCTGACCAAGGTCAACAGGGCACCGCTTAGGCTGGTGCGGCACCCGCCCCTGCCCCGAGGAGCCCCGCTGAGCGCCCATTACCAGCCCGCAGCCCCGGCCAGGCTCGTCGTCCTGATCTCCGGGGCGGGCACGCTGATGCAGGCGCTGCTGGACGAGGCGGCGCACGAGGACTTCCCCGCCCGCGTCGTCGCCGTCGGCTCCGACCGGGCCAAGGCCGAGGGCCTGGCGCGCGCCGAGCGGGCGGGCGTGCCCGCCTTCCGCGTGCGCGTCGCCGACAGCCCGGACCGCGCCGCGTGGGACCGGGCGCTGACCGAGGCCGTCGCGGCGCACGAGCCGGACCTGGTGGTCTCGGCCGGGTTCATGAAGATCCTCGGCCCGGTGTTCCTCGAGCGCTTCGGCGGCCGGATCATCAACACCCACCCCGCCCTGCTGCCGTCGTTCCCCGGCGCGCACGCCGTCGCCGACACCCTCGCGCACGGCGTCCGCTACACCGGCAGCACGGTGCACCTGGTCGACGGGGGCGTCGACACCGGCCCGATCATCGCCCAGGAGCCCGTCCCGGTGCTGCCCGGTGACGACGAGGCGGGCCTGCACGAACGGATCAAGGCGGTGGAGCGGCGGCTGCTGGTCGAGGTGGTCGCAGGCATGGCCAGGAACGGCTACACCGTGGACGGACGAAAGGTGAGCATCCCGTGACGGATTCCCGCAGGCCGGTGCGCCGCGCGCTGATCGGCGTGTCGGACAAGGCAGGGCTGGTGGAGTTGGCCTCCGGGCTGCACGCTGCCGGGGTGGAGGTCGTCTCCACCGGCGGGACGGCGAAGGCGATCGCCGACGCGGGCGTGCCGGTCACCCCGGTCGAGCGGGTCACCGGCTTCCCCGAGTCGCTCGACGGCCGGGTGAAGACGCTGCACCCCGGCGTGCACGCCGGTCTGCTGGCCGACACGCGCAACCCCGAGCACGTCGCGCAGTTGGGCGAGCTGGGCATCGAGCCGTTCGACCTGCTGGTGGTCAACCTGTACCCGTTCGTGAAGACGGTCGCCTCCGGCGCGTCGCCGGACGAGTGCGTGGAGCAGATCGACATCGGCGGGCCCGCGATGGTCCGCGCGGCGGCGAAGAACCACGCGTCGGTGGCCGTCGTGGTCGACCCGACCCGGTACGGGTGGGTGCTGGAGCAGGTCGCCGGTGGCGGGTTCACCCTGGCCGACCGGCAGGCGCTGGCCGCCGCGGCGTACCGGCACACCGCCTCCTACGACGTGGCCGTGGCGTCCTGGATCGGCTCGGCGCTCGCGTCGGACGACGAGGGCTCCGGCTTCCCCGGCTGGGTCGGCGCGACCCACGACCGCCGCTCGGTGCTGCGCTACGGCGAGAACCCGCACCAGAAGGCGGCGCTGTACACCCGCGGCGACGGCGCGACGGGCCTGGCCACCGCGACGCAGGTGCACGGCAAGGAGATGTCGTACAACAACTACGTCGACGCCGACGCCGCCTGGCGCGCCGCCCACGACCACACCGCCGCCTGCGTGGCGATCATCAAGCACGCCAACCCGTGCGGCATCGCGGTGTCCGATGTGGACATCGCGGAGGCGCACCGCAACGCGCACGCCTGCGACCCCCTGAGCGCCTTCGGCGGCGTCATCGCGGCCAACCGCGAGGTCAGCGTGGCGATGGCCGAGCAGGTCGCGGAGATCTTCACCGAGGTCATCCTCGCCCCCGCCTACGCCGACGGCGCGATCGAGGTCCTGACCCGCAAGAAGAACATCCGCGTCCTCACCGCCGAACCCCCCCGCCCCGGCGGCCTCGAGACCCGCCCCATCTCCGGCGGCCTCCTGGTCCAGCAGTCCGACGCCATCAACGCCGAGGGCGACGACCCAGCCAAGTGGACACTCGCCACCGGCCAGGCGGCGGACGACCAGACCCTCGCCGACCTCGAGTTCGCCTGGCGCACCTGCCGAGCGGTCAAGTCCAACGCCATCGTCATCGCCGCGAACGGCGCCACGGTCGGCTGCGGCATGGGCCAGGTGAACCGAGTGGACGCCGCCAAACTGGCAGTGACCCGAGCTGGCGACCGAGTCCAGGGCGCGGTAGCGGCCTCAGACGCCTTCTTCCCCTTCCCAGACGGCCTGGAGGTCCTGGCCAAGGCAGGCGTCAGGGCCATCGTCCAGCCCGGCGGCTCGGTACGGGACAAAGAGGTCCTAGCGGCCGCAGAGGCAGCAGGTGTGACGGTCTACCTCACCGGCACCAGGCACTTCGCCCACTAGAACCAAGGCAAAGGCCCCCGGGGACACCCCGGGGGCCTTTGCTTTGCCACTAGCCAAAGCGTGTCAGTCCCACGTCACAACTTCACCAACGGCACGCTGCCGATCAGCATCAACCGAATGGTCCCCGTGGTCCCGAAATCAATGGTCGCGGTAGCCCGAGGCCCCACCCCGTCGGTCGCGACCACAGTCCCCAACCCGTACTTGTCGTGGTTGACCCGGTCCCCGACCTCGAGCACCAGCGCCGGGGCGTCCTTCCACCCCGCGGTCGCCTGGGAACGCGATCCCCGAGACCCGAAAGCCGACCGCGACCCGCCACCGAACGTCGTGGCCCGCACCGGCGAAGACCGCTCCGGCCCCACCCGCCGCCAGTCCATCAACTCGTCCGGGATCTCGTCGAAGAACCGCGAGGCCGGATTCTGCATGGGCTGCCCCCACGCGGACCGCACCAGCGCCCGCGACAAGTACAGCCGCTGCCGAGCCCGCGTGATGCCGACGTACGCCAGCCGCCGCTCCTCAGCCAGTTCCACCGGGTCGCTCAGCGCCCGCATGTGCGGGAAGATCCCGTCCTCCCACCCGGTGCTGAACACGACCGGGTACTCCAGGCCCTTGGCGGTGTGCAGGGTCATCAGCGTGACCACCCCACCGCCCTCCTCGTCATCCGGGATCTGGTCGGCGTCGGCGACCAGCGACACCCGCTCCAAGAACGCCGCCAACGTCCCAGCGGCGGGCCCGGTGGTCTCGATGGGGGCCGAGCCCTCGGGGGCGTCGTCCTCCGGGGCGTCGGGCAGGTCGGCGAACTCGCGGGCGACGGTGAGCAGCTCGGTGAGGTTCTCCAGGCGGGAGGCGTCCTGCGGGTCGTCGCTGGCCTCCAGCTCGGCGCGGTACCCGGTCTGGTCCAGCACGGCGTCGAGGACCTCGGCCACGTCCTGGCCGTCGTCGACGAACCGCCGCAACCCGTCCACCAGCTCGACGAACCCGGAGATCGCCCGCTGCGAGCGGGGGTTGAGCATGGCGACCTTGCCCTCGGTCGCCGCGCGCAGGGCGTCGTTGAACGAGACGCGCTCGCGCTCGGCGTGCAGGGCCACGCAGGCCTCGGCGCGCTCGCCGATGCCGCGCTTGGGCACGTTGAGGATGCGGCGCAGGCTCACCGTGTCGTCCGGGTTGGCCAGCACGCGCAGGTAGGCCACGGCGTCGCGGATCTCGCGGCGCTCGTAGAAGCGCACGCCGCCGACGACCTTGTAGGGCAGGCCGAGGCGGATGAAGATGTCCTCGAACACCCGCGACTGGTTGTTGGTCCGGTAGAACACGGCGATGTCGGCGTTGCTCGCCGCGCCCGCGTCCACCAGCCGGTCGATCTCGCCCGCGATGAAGTTGGCCTCGTCGTGCTCGTTGTCGCCGACGTAGCCGACGATCTTCTCGCCGTCGCCGAGCGCGGTCCACAGCCGCTTGTCGCGGCGGTCGGTGTTGCGGGAGATGACGGCGTTGGCCGCGGCGAGGATGTTCTGGGTGGAGCGGTAGTTCTGCTCCAGCAGCACCGTGGTGGCGTCGGGGTAGTCGCGCTCGAACTCGACGATGTTGCGGATGGTCGCGCCGCGGAAGGCGTAGATCGACTGGTCGGCGTCGCCGACGACGCACAGCTCGGCGGGCGGCACGGTGTTCGGGTCGTCCCCGCCACCGGAGCCGACCAGCTCGCGCACGAGGGTGTACTGCGCGTGGTTGGTGTCCTGGTACTCGTCGACCAGCACGTGCCGGAACCGCCGGTGGTAGTACTCGGCGACGTCCGGGAACCCCTGCAGCAGCTCGACCGTGCGCATGATCAGGTCGTCGAAGTCCATCGCGTTGGCCTCGCGCAGCCTGCGCTGGTACTCGACGTAGACCTCGGCGACCCGGCGCTCCAGGTCGTTGGTGGCGTTGCCCGCCGCGGTCTCCGGGTCGATCAGCTCGTTCTTGAGGTTGGAGATGTGCACCGCCAGCGACCGGGCCGCGTACCGCTTGGGGTCCAGGTCGAGGTCGCGGGCCACGAGCGTGATCAGCCGCTTGGAGTCGTCGGAGTCGTAGATGGAGAAGCTCGAGGTCATGCCGAGGGTCTTGGCCTCGCGGCGCAGCACCCGCACGCACATGGAGTGGAAGGTCGACACCCACATGGCGTTGGCCCGGCGGCCCACCAGCTCGGCCACCCGCTCCTTCATCTCCGCGGCGGCCTTGTTGGTGAAGGTGATCGCCAGCACCTGGCCGGGGTGCACGTGCCGCGCCCCCAGCAGGTAGGCGATGCGGCGGGTCAGCACCCGGGTCTTGCCCGACCCGGCGCCCGCGACGACCAGCAGCGGGCTGCCGGTGTGCTCGACGGCGCGGCGCTGCTGGTCGTTGAGGCCCTCCAGGAGCGCGTCCGGCCCGGTGGCGGGGCGCGGCGCGGCGTGGGGCTCGGCGGGGAGGTCGAAGAGGGCTTCCATCGTCCGACCACGGTACCCGGGGGGACTGACAGACCTCGACAAGTGGTCGCACGGGTGTTCCCACGGATCGGGAAGCGCGGTCGACGACAGCGGTGGGCGTGTGCGACGATGGCGGGGTGCTGCCCCACATCGATTTTTTCTACGGGACCCGGACTCCGGCTCCCGTGTTGGCGTAGGCGGCACCAAACACGATGAAGCCCCGGAGTCCGCGGACCCGGGGCTTTTTCCGTCCCCCGGGGCCGTCCCTCCCGCGACAGATGCCGAGGACCGCGATGAGCCCGATGACCGACAACACGCCCAAGCAGCAGGCCGCCGTGCCCGACACCACCAAGGTGGAGTTGCCGCAGCCCGAGGAGGTCGCGGCGCTGCGCGACGAGATCGACTTCCTCGACCAGGAGATCCTGCGGCTGGTCAAGCGCCGCGCCGAGGTCTCGCAGACCATCGGGATGGCGAGGATGGCCGCGGGCGGGCCGCGGATCGTGGTGAACCGGGAGATGGACGTGCTCGCCCGGTACCGCGACCTGGGCCCGGCGGGCCGCACCCTGGCGATGGCCCTGCTGGACATGGGCCGCGGCCGGATGGGCCGCTGACCGGGTCGGACGGGGCCCGGGAAACCGGGTCCGCCCACCCGCCCGGCGGCCGCCGCGCGAATTCAGGGTCGATTTCGGGGTTTCCCCCGTTCCCCGCGCCCGCTGGTCCGGCAGACTGTCGGACATGGGTCTGATTGCGCTGATCGTGGTCATCATCGCCGCCATCGCGGTGGTCGGGAACGTGGGCTACCTGGCACTGCTGGGGTCCGCGGCGAACAAGAAGGGCGCCAGCGGGTCGGCGGTGTCCCGGGACGTCAAGGCGCAGTGGCCGGTGGCGGGCGCCGCGGCGGCGGGCACGCTGGTCGCGTGGCTGTTCTCGGCGGGCGGCACGTTCCTGGACGTGCTGGCGGTCATCATCGGCGGTGCGTCGGCGGTGGTGGCCTCCAACTCGCTGTCGAAGGTGCGCAGGCGCTACGGCAACCAGAACTGACCCGCTAATTCACACGAAGGTGTGATCTAGGGCCGGACCGAGCCGCCGGACGTGCGATCGGCAGGCAAATGACCGACGCTGCCCGCATGCCTGAGCGCAGGGCGAGACCCGGCAGGCACCGGCTGACCGAGGCGCCACCGCGCTTCCCGGAGCACGATCCGGACAGCGCGGGCCTGGACGACCCCTACCCCGCAGCCGCCTTCCCCGCGGTGGACCCCGACCCCGGGTGGGACGGGGTCAACCCGTTCGCGGACACGCTGGTGCTGCCGACGCCCGTGCTGCTGGTCCCCGACGAGCCGGCCGGGCGGCGCACGCCGACCGGCTTGGCCAAGTTCGACCTCGGCCACGTCCCCGCCTCGGTCACCGCGCCGCGCTCGTGGCGGCGGGCCGCCTGGTTCTCGGTCGGCGCCTCCGCGCTGGTGGTCGCGGGCATGGCGTGGGCGGCGGTGGCGCTGATGAGCGCGCCGCGCGAGCCCGGCCGGGTGGACGCGCTGCCCGGCCTGCCCAGCGGCGTGCCGCTGGTCGTCCCCAACACCACGAACCCGCCCGGGCAGATCTCGCGGCCCCGCTCCGAGCGGTCGACCGCGCCGAGCACCACCGGGCAGGCGAGCGCGCCCCCCGCGCCCAGCCCGAGCGGGACCGCCGACGGCGCCCCGGTCCCCACCGGCTCCCGCCCCGCCGACCCCACCGCCCCAACCGGCTCCGCGGGCCCCACCGCCACGACGTCCGCGCGCCCAGCCGCGCCCACGCGCACGACCGTCCACAGCCCCGTCCTGCTGGCCCAGGAAACCGACGCGCAGGCCATGGGCGACCGCACCGAGCAGTACTTCCGCCAGGTGGCCGAGAACCCCGCCGCGGCCTACGAGCTGACCTCCGGGTCGATGCGCCGGGCCGGGCCGCAGGCCATCGAGGCCAGGTACGCCGCCGTGGAGCGGGTCGACGTGCAGAGCATGGTCATCGACCCGGCCCGCGGCACCACCACGGCGACGCTGCGGGTCACCGGCGAGGACGGCAGCGTGTCCACCGTCGACCGGCGGCTCACCTTCACCAGCGGCGCGGACCCGAAGATCACCTCCGAGCGACCCGGAAGTTGACCCGCGGTCGCGACTGGCAGGATAGAAATGATCGCGGAGAGTCATCCTTGCTCTGTTGGAGTGAATTTGACCGTCAGTTATCTCCCCGATCAGGTGAACCGTCAAGAAAGACTGGTGTAGCGGCCACCATCCCGGTACGAGTGACGCTCATCAAGACGTGATGCCTGACACCGAC
Organism: Actinokineospora pegani; assembly: GCF_009745975.1. Taxonomy (GTDB): domain Bacteria; phylum Actinomycetota; class Actinomycetes; order Mycobacteriales; family Pseudonocardiaceae; genus Actinokineospora; species Actinokineospora pegani. The sequence continues at coordinate 17,281 of NZ_WHOL01000117.1, forward strand.
AGCGGAGGGCGACTGGCAGTGGACCGTCCGAAGACCGGCAGCCCGGGGCGGCGCAGACCGCGCACCGGGGCGGTCCGGGCAACGGAGCTCATCGGTGTGCGCCCGCGGGCGGGCGCGGGTGGCGATCCCCGGTCGGTCGACCCGCGCGAGCAGCCGACCGCCACCCAGCCCGCGGTGATCGATCTCGCTGGCGTCCTCGGCCACCCGCACCCCGCCGTCGACGAGCAGGCCACCGAGCAGTTCACCAGGGTCGTCGACGCGCAGGCGGCGCAAGCGGCGCCGGTCAGGCGGTCCTCACGCGCGAGCCGGGTCGCCCAGGCCTCCGTGCTCGGGATCGCCGTGGTCGCGCTGGCGGGCGCGGTGACCGCCGCCGCGATCGTGGCCGACCAGCGCGCGGGCTCCGACGGGCCCCCGCCCCCGGCCTCGCGGATCACCGGGGAGCGGGCGCTGCTGCCCGACCAGCTCAGCGCCGCCCTGGCCGGGACCAGCCCGCCACCGGCCGCGACCGGTGACAGGCCGTCCGTCGCGGCGACCGACCCGGGCACCGACCCGGCGCGGTCGAGCGCGACGCCCCGGCCCGTGGTCCGCCCGGACGACCTGGTGCGCGAGTTCTACGGCCTGGTCCGCACCGACCCGGCCGCCGCCTACGAGCTGCTCGCGGGCGACCGGCTGGGCACCGGGCCGGAGGAGTTCGACGCGGCGTTCCGGTCGGTGGTCGTGCGCCTGGAATCCGCCGAGCTGACCGACCGCGGGGTGCTGGCCGTGCTGACCATCACGTCGGCGGACGGGACGCACCTGCGCATCCGCCAGCTACTCACCGTCAGTCCCGGCGTCCCGCAACAGATCACCGGCGTCGAGCTGGTGGCCGCGCAGTCGAGCTGATCACCTGTCGCGTCCTCCGCCGCGGGGCCATTGTGACAACATGTAGCCGTTGGTCCACCTGCCCGGCGCGTTCGGGACTGCGTTCGTGCGCGGTGCGTGAGGGCCTAACCTGGACCAGTCGGACACCCCGTCGGACGGCGGCGCGCCCGGCGTGCGCCGACCATGGCGCGCCGGGAGTCCGGACCATGTGTCGTAGGGCCCGAGCGTCGCGCGGGCGAGGGAGGTTCCGGTCGGGATGAGCGAGGAACGCCGGCTGATCGCCGGGCGCTACCGGCTGGATCGGCGCATCGGCAGCGGTGCGATGGGCGTGGTCTGGCAGGGGCACGACGAGCGCCTCAACCGCGCGGTGGCGGTCAAGCTGCTGCTGCTGCCGCCCGGCCTGCCCGAGGAAGAGGCCGACGAGGCGGTGGCCCGGTGCATGCGCGAGGGCCGCATCGCCGCGCGGCTGCACCACCCGAACGCCATCGCGGTGTTCGACGTGGTCGACGACGACGGCGTGCCGTGCCTGGTCATGGAGTACCTGCCGTCGGAGAGCCTGGCGATCGCGCTGAACGAGCGCGGCCCGCTCGAGGTGACCGAGGTGGCCAGGATCGGCACCCAGGTGGCCGCCGCGCTGGCCGCCGCGCACGCCGCCGGGATCGTGCACCGCGACATCAAGCCGGGCAACATCCTGCTCGGCGACGACGGGCACACCGTCAAGATCACCGACTTCGGCATCTCCCGGGCCACCGACGACGTCACCGTCACCAAGACCGGCCTGATCGCGGGCACCCCGGCCTACCTGGCCCCCGAGGTCGCCATCGGCCGGGAGCCCGCCGCGGCCTCCGACGTCTACTCGCTCGGCTCGACCCTCTACGCCGCGGTCGAGGGCGAGCCGCCCTTCGGCCTGAGCGAGAACACCCTGGGCCTGCTGCACGCGGTGGCCTCGGGCAAGATCAACGACCCGGTCCAGTCCGGTGCGCTGACCGACGTGCTGATCGCGCTGCTGGCCCCCGAGACCGCCGACCGGCCGACCGCGGCCAAGGCCCGCGACCTGCTGGCCGCCGTGGCCAGGGGCGAGCGCCCCACCGTGCCGCCGCCACTGGCCGCACCCGCGCCGGACGACGACGCCACCAGGCTGGTCGGGGCGGGCGGCGCCACCGGCAGGCTCGACTCCCCGGCGACCCGCAGCAGGCCGGGCACCATCGCCGCGGCCCCGCCGCCCACCGCGGCCAAGTCGGCGCGACCGCTGGTGTTCGCCAGCGCCGCCGTGGCCGCGATCCTGGCCGTCGGCGCCTGGGTGATGATCAACTCCCAGGACGACGCCGCCGACACCCCGACCTCGCCGACGAACCCCAACCAGGTGCCCGTCGTGACGACCGCGCCCACCACGACGACGACGTCGACGACGACCCGACCGCGGCCGATCCCCGAGGACACCCCGACATCCACCCCCACCCCCACCTCGACCCCCACCTCGACGCCCCCACCGCCGCCGAGCACCGCGTCCAGCAAGCCGACGACGCCGCCGAGCAAGCCGACGACCGAGCCCAGCGCGCCGGAGACGACCCCGCCGCCCACGACCCCGCCGCCCACCAACCCGGGCGGCGGCGGGGACGGCGGCACGGGCAGCGGCTCAGGCAGTGGCACGGGCAGCGGCAATGCCAACAACGTGGCCAACCCCCAGTCCCCCTGAGCCAGGAGCCTGAATGACCAGCGAGCAGATCTTGGTCGCCGGGCGCTACCAGCTCGGGACGCGCATCGGCGCGGGCGCGATGGGTGTGGTCTGGCAGGCGCGCGACACCCGGCTGCACCGCACCGTGGCGGTGAAGCAGCTCTTGGCCCAGCCCGGCGTCAGCGAGGAGCTCAACGAGGAGGCCCGGCTGCGCGCGATGCGCGAGGGCCGGATCGCCGCGCGGCTGGCGCACCCGAACGCGATCACCGTCTACGACGTGGTCGAGCACGACGGCGAGCCGTGGCTGGTCATGGAGTACCTGCCGTCCAAGAGCCTGGCGACGGTGCTCAACGAGCGGGAGACGCTGCCCCCCTCGGAGGCGGCGCGGATCGGCGCCCAGGTCGCCGCCGCCCTGGTCGCCGCGCACGCGGCCGGGATCGTGCACCGCGACGTCAAGCCCGCGAACGTGCTGCTCGGCGAGGACGGCACCTCGGTCAAGATCACCGACTTCGGCATCTCCCGGGCCACCGGCGACGTCACCGTGACCGCGACGGGCATGCTCGCGGGCACCCCGGCCTACCTGGCCCCGGAGGTCGCCAAGGGCGAGCAGCCCACCTCGGCCGCCGACGTGTTCTCCCTGGGCTCGACGCTCTACACCGCGGTCGAGGGGCACTCGCCGTTCGGGCTCAGCGACAACACGCTCGCGCTGCTCTACGCGGTGGCGGCGGGCAAGGTCACCCCGCCGCGCCAGGCAGGTCCGCTGACGGCGCTGCTGATGCAGCTCCTGCGCGCGGACCCGACCGAGCGCCCGACGATGACCGAGGCCAAGGACGCGCTGACGGCCGTGGCCGCCGGTCGACCGCTGCCCGCGCTGGCCAACCAGCGCACCGAGCCGTACGCGAAGCCCGCAGGCCCACCCCCGCGCCCGGCAGCGCCGAGAACGGCCGTGGTCGCGCCGGGCACGCCACCACACGGCCACCCCGGCACGCGCCTGGACGTCCACCCGTTCGCCGAGTCCGCCCCCTCCGGCCCGATGGCGGCGGTGCGCGCCCCCCAGGCCCAGCAGCGGCCACCGCAGCAACAACGCCCCCCGCGCCCTCCCGTGACGCCCCCGGGCGGACAGCGGGTGGCAGCCCCACCCGCCAAACCCCACACCAAGCGCGACACGCGCGCGGTCGTGCTGACGGTCCTGGCGATCATCGCCGCGATCCTGGTCGGCATCCTGGGCGCGACCCTGCTCGGCGGCGGCAAGGACGCCGCCCAACAGCCCCCCGCGGGCCTCCCCGCCCCGTCGACCACCTCGTCCCCGCAGCCGGAGGAAACAACCACCACCCGCTCGACGACCACCACGACCTCGTCGTCGACGACCACACCCTCGTCCACCACCCCGCCAAGCTCAACCACGCCCTCTGCGGACTACGAAACAGCCGTCCGGGCCTACTACGACCTGCTCCCGGACAACACCGAAGACGCCTGGAAGCTGCTGACCGACAAGGCGCGCAAGAAGTCCAAGAACTACGAGGGCTTCAAGAAGTTCTACGACAGCCTCGAGTCCGTGGAGCTGGTGAACATACGCGCCTCCGGCACCAAGGTAGCCGCCAAGGTCAAATTCACCCCCAAAGACGGCAAACCCTCCATCGAGCCCTACGTCTACTCCCTGATAGACGAAGACGGCACCTTGAAAATCGACGACTTCTCCGGCCGCTCCAGGCCCCCCGCCAAGGAAGACGACGACTAACCGTCTCCCACCAGCACCACATCCCACTCAAAAGACCGGTTATCCCTGAGCCTCGCCCCAGTCCTGGCCGGCCGTAGCTCCCGCGCGCCTAAGCCCCCCGCAACGCCTCGATAAGCGACACCATCGCGGGCTGATCCCGAGAAGCCTCTCGAACAGCCGCATAAATGCCCCGAACCGGCTCCGGCTTGGCAATCCGACGAACCACCACCCCTGGATGCACAGCCCCCAACCCCATCCGGGGAATAAGAGCCACCCCCAACCCCGCAGCGACGAAGCCCTGAGTAGTGGCGAAGTCCGCCCCGTCGACCGCGAAGTCGGGAGTGAAGCCCGCACTGGCGCAAGCGTCGAGAACGATCCGCCGACACGGCCCCGGCGAGCACTCAGCGTCGATCCACTGCTCCTCAGCCAGCTCGGCGAGGTCGATGACGCGCTTGCCCGCCAGCCGATGACCACGCGGCAACACCGCCCGATACGGGTCGTCCAGCAACGGCACGAACTCGACACCGCGCGGCGGGGCCGGGTGGCTGTGGACGCTGATGGCCAGGTCCGCGCGACCGTCCACCACCTCCGGCAGCGGGTCTCGCGCATCGACCAGCTTGAGGTCGACGCGGACACCCGGGTGCTCGGCGCGCAGCTTGGCCAGCGCGGGCGGGACCAGCGCCGCACCCGCCGAGGCGAAGAAGCGCAGCGACAGGTTCCCGGTGCGCCCCGCGCGCAGGTCGGCCAACGCCGTCTCGGTCTCGGCGAGCTGGCGGCCGAGGACGGCGGCGTGCTCGGTGAGCAGCCTGCCCGCCGCCGTGGGCCGCACGCCGCGGCCGACGCGTTCGAGCAGCGGCAGCCCGGCCTCCTTCTCCAGGGTGGCGATCTGCTGGCTGATGGCCGAGGGCGTGCGGCCGAGGTTCGCCGCCGCCGCGGTGACCGAGCCGCTGGTCACCACCGCGCGCAGGACCTGCAGCCGGCGGACGTCGAGCATGTAGCAGAGCTTAAGCGTTGCCGCACAATTTATTCACTTGTCCTGTTGATGATCGCTGCGGCAACGTGGGCGCCAGACAACGGACCACGGTGGAGGTTGCGGTGACCGGCGGACGCGGCACTCTGGTGCGGATGGGCGTGCTCGCGCTGCTGTGGGGCTCAAGCTTCCTGTGGATCAAGCTCGCCCTGCGGGGCCTGCCGCCCACCTGGATCTCGACCGGGCGCTGCGTGCTCGGCGCGCTGGTGGTGCTCGGCATGTGCGCGTGGGGCAGGCACAAGCTGCCCGGCACCGCCCGCGCGTGGGGCCACCTGACCGTGGCGGCGTTCTTCGGCAGCGCCGTGCCCTTCCTGCTCTTCGCCATCGGCGAGCAGACCGTGGACTCGGGGGTGACCGGCGTGCTCAACGCCACCACCCCGCTGTGGGCGCTGGTGATCGGCCTGCTCATCGGCACCGACCGCGGCCTGTCCCCCATCCGCCTCGGCGGCCTGCTGGTCGGCTTCGCCGGGGTGGTGCTGATCTTCGCCCCGTGGCACGTGTCCGGTCTGACCAGCTTGGGCGCGGTGGCCATCCTCGCGGGCTCGGCCTCGTACGCGGTCGCCTACGCCTACGTCGCCCGCCACCTGTCCAACCGGGGCACCACCCCCATCGCCCTGTCCGGCGCGCAGCTCGCCGCCGCCGCGGGCCTGGGCGTGTTCACCCTGCCCTTCGGCGACACCACGGCCCTGGACATCACCCCGACCGTCCTCATCGCCATCGCGGTCCTGGGCGTCCTGGGCACCGGCGTCGCCTTCGCCATCAACTACCGCCTCATCGCCGACGAGGGCGCCACCCAGGCCACGACCGTGGGCTACCTGCTGCCGGTGGTCTCGGTGCTGCTCGGCGCGGTGTTCCTGGACGAGGCGCTGACGCTGCGCGTGGTCGCGGGCATGGCGGTGGTGCTGGTGGGCGTGGCGATGACCAGGGTCACCAACCGGCCCAAGCCGGTGGCCCCCGTCGACCCGGCGCTACACCAGCCTGCGGTCTGAGGCCCAGCGCGACAGCTCGTAGCGGTTGGACATCTGCGTCTTGCGCAGCACGCTCGACACGTGGGTCTCGACCGTCTTGACCGAGATGAACAGCTCCGAGGCGATCTCCTTGTAGGCGTACCCGCGCGCCAGCAGCCGCAGCACGTCGCGCTCGCGCGGGGTCAGCAGGTCCAGCTCGGGGTCGTTGATCGGGGCGGCGCCGGGGCGGTTGGCGAAGGCGTCGAGGACGAAACCGGCCAGGCGGGGGGAGAACACGGCGTCGCCGTCGGCCACGCGCAGGACGGCGGTGACGAGTTCGGCGCTGGAGATGGTCTTGGTGACGTAGCCGCGGGCGCCCGCGCGGATGACGGCGATGACGTCCTCGGCGGCGTCGGAGACCGACAGGGCCAGGAACACCACGTCGGTGTCGGTGGCCCGGACGCGGCGCAGGACCTCGGCGCCGCCGCCGTCGGGCATGTGCACGTCGAGCAGGACGACGTCCGGGCGGTGGCGGGCGATGCCCGCGACGGCCTCGCCGACGCCGCCCGCCTCGCCGACGACCTGCACGGCGTCGGTGATGGTGTCCAGCTCGGCCTTGACGCCCGCGCGGAACATGCTGTGGTCGTCAACCAGGAAGACCCGGACCCGGGGCTTGCCTGCGGGGGTTTCGGCGCTCATGGGCTCACTTTCGTCCGCGGCATGTGGAGCTGCACCTCGGTGCCCTCCCCCGCCGCTGTGCGCAGCCGGACCGCACCGCCGTGCCGCTCCATCCTCCCGTGGATGGAGTCGGCGAGGCCATGCCGGTCTCCCGGGACGGTCTCGGGGTCGAACCCCTTGCCCCGGTCGCGGATGAACACCGTGATCTTGTCCTCCTCGACCTCGGCGTACACCGACACCTCGGCGACCTCGGCGTGCTTGGCGGCGTTGACGATGGCCTCCCTGGTGGCCAGCACGACCGGGCGCAGCCGGTCGTCGAGGGGGCAGTCGCCGACGAGCACCGGGGAGACCTTGATGGCGAAGGTGTCCTCGACCTCGCCCGCGATCCGGTTGACCGCCTCGGACAGGGTGTCCTCGGGGACCCCGGGCCGGGCGCCGTAGCCCGCGGGCCCGTACAACCAGCTCCGCAACTGGCGCTCCTGGCCGCGGGCCAGCCGCAGCACCTCGCGCGGGGCCTCGGACTGCTTCTGGATCAGCGCGAGCGTCTGCAGCACCGAGTCGTGCAGGTGCGCGGCGATCTCGGCGCGCTCCTCGGTGCGGATGCGCGCGGTGCGCTCCTCGCCCAGGTCGCGGACCAGCCGCAGCCACCACGGCACGGACAGCAGGCCGACCCCGATCAGGGCGGCGAACACCGCCAGCAGCGCGAACTGGACCTGGTCCAGGCCGATGCTGCGGAGCAGGAAGATCACGATTCCGGCGACGACCAGCAGCGCGCCCGCGCCCACCCGCAGCCCGGCCGCGCGGCCCCCGCCGAGCAGGGCGCCCTTGACCTTGCGCCGCTGCGCCTGGTCGGCCTCCCACCACACCAGGGCCGTGCCCACCAGGGCCACCCCGATGCCGCCCGCCACCCAGGCGTTGACCATCCCGGAGAGCGTGCCCATCCCCACCGACAGCCCGGCGCCCACGGCCACCAGGCCGAACGCCTGCTGCCGCTCCCGCGCGCCGACCTCGGGCGCGGGCCGGTCGGAGGGGGCCTGCTGGCCGAAGGCCCAGAGCAGGCCGTAGGCGGCGACGCCCGCCCCGCCCAGGGCGGCGAGCAGGGCGAACGCGATGCGCACCCAGAGCACGCGCACGTCCAGGTGGTCGGCGAGGCCGCCCGCGACCCCGGCCACGGCGCGCCCCTCCCTGCGCCGGTAGAACCGCAGGTCCTCCGGTTCCGCCACCTCGGTGGCCGCGCGCTCGATGCGGTCGATCTCCGCCTCCGGGGCGTGCAGGAGTTGGGTGCTCACCCAAGGATGCTCACACGCGCGCGCCCGCGCCACATCGGGGTTCAACCCTGAGACTCAGTTCAGGGTCGCTCCCGGATGTGCCGGGGCGGGCGGGCGGACAGAGTGGTCACCGTGAGTGGGACACAGACGCAGGGCGTGGAAGACACGCTGAAGGACTTCTGGGCGACCCGGCCGAGGCGGCCCCGCAGGGGGCGCAAGGTCGCGGGCGTCGCGGCGGCGATCGGAGACCGCTACCGCATTGATCCGGTCATCGTCCGGGTGGCGTTCGCCGTGAGCGCCTTCTTCGGCGGGGCGGGCGTCGCGCTCTACCTGCTGGGTTGGCTGTTCTTCGCCGAAGAGGGCGACGAGGCCTCCGCGGGCGAGGCGCTGCTGGGCAAGGGCCGCAGCTCGGTGTCGACGCACCTGGCCGTCGTGCTGGCCATCGCGCTGATCCCGGCGGTGAGCTGGTTCCTGGACCGGGACTTCACCGGGTTCGTCGGCGCGGCGGCGGCGCTGGGGCTGCTGTTCCTGCTGCACCGCAACCGCGGGCACCTGGGACCGGTGCGCACCTACGAGCCGACCGCGACCGACAACCACCCGCAGCCCGCCCGGCGCCCGGCCACCGGCGAGCAGCAGGCCGGGGTGGACCAGTCCGACCAGCCGCGGCAGCCGCCCGCCTGGGACCCGCTGGGCGCCGCGCCGTTCGCCTGGGACCTGCCCGAGCCGGGGCACGCCCAGCAGGACGACGAGCCGGAGCCGAGCCCCAAGCGCAAGTCCCGGGTGGGCGCGCTGACCCTGGTCGCCATGCTGGTGGCCTGCGTGGCGACGGCGGTGTTCGGCCTGAGCTGGGCGGACGGCGGCGCCCGGCCCATGATCGGGGTGCTGCTCGCCGTGCTGGGCGCGGGCATGGTGCTCGGCGCCCTGCGCGGCGGCGGCCGGGGGCTGATCTGGCTGGCGGTGCCGCTGGCCGCGCTGGGGATCGCGACGACCGCGCTGCCGGACCAAGCGCGCTTCAACGGCTTCGGCGAGATCCACACCCGGCCGACGTCGCTGGAGCAGGTGCAGTCCGAGTACCGCAAGTCCGTCGGGGAGGTGAACGTCGACCTGACCGGTCTGCCCGCCGACGGCGAGGTCACGACCTCGGTCGGCGCCGACGTGGGCACCGTCGTGGTGACCGTGCCGCGCACCGCCGACGTCCGCGTGAGCTGCACGACCGGGGTCGGCGACGTGGCCTGCCTCGGCTCGCAGGAGAGCGGCCCCGGCGCCGCTGTCCGCGACCAGACCGACCTCGGCGACGACGGCGAGGGCGGATTGAAGATCAACCTGACCGCAGCGGTGAGCGGTCCGGGCAGCGTGGAGGTCCGCCGTGGCTGAGCAGAGGCAACGCACCCGTCCCGACTGGCTGCTGCTGGTCCTGGGCCTGCTGACGATGTGGGCGGCGGCGTCCGTCCTCACCGACGGGGGGTTCTGGATCCCGGGCTTGGACGGCCGGTGGCTGCTGGCCGCGCTGAGCGTGGTGGTGGGGCTGGGTCTGCTGGCGAACTCGCGGCAGAAGAGGAGCTAGCGGGACTGGTCGACAGGGGGGCCACTCACGGGAAGGCCCGGTCGTCACGGACGACCGGGCCTTCCCGCTTGCTCAGGGGCTCATTCCCACTCGATGGTGCCCGGCGGCTTGCTCGTCACGTCGAGCACGACCCGGTTGACCTCGGCCACCTCGTTGGTGATCCGGGTGGAGACGCGCTCGAGCACGTCGTAGGGCAGGCGCGTCCAGTCCGCGGTCATGGCGTCCTCGCTGGACACCGGGCGCAGCACGACCGGGTGGCCGTAGGTGCGCCCGTCGCCCTGCACGCCGACGCTGCGGACGTCGGCGAGCAGCACCACCGGGCACTGCCAGATGTCGCGGTCCAGACCGGCAGCGGTCAGCTCCTCGCGGGCGATCGCGTCGGCGGCACGCAGGATGTCGAGCCGCTCGGCGGTGACCTCGCCGATGATGCGGATGCCCAGGCCGGGGCCGGGGAAGGGCTGGCGGTGCACGATCGTCTCCGGCAGGCCCAGCTCCAGACCGACCCGGCGCACCTCGTCCTTGAACAGCGCGCGCAGCGGCTCGACCAGCTCGAAGTCCAGGTCGTCGGGCAGGCCGCCGACGTTGTGGTGGCTCTTGATGTTGGCCGCGCCGGTGCCGCCGCCGGACTCGACGACGTCCGGGTAGAGGGTGCCCTGGACCAGGTAGCGGTACTTGTCGCCGCCCGCCTCGGCCTGCAGGTCCAGCTCGGCCTGCTCGAAGACGCGGATGAACTCGCGACCGATGATCTTGCGCTTCTCCTCCGGGTCGGTGACCCCGGCCAACGCGTCCATGAACCGCTCGCGCGCGTCCACGGTGACCAGGCGGACGCCGGTCGCGGAGACGTAGTCGCGCTCGACCTGGGCCCGCTCGCCCGCGCGCAGCAGGCCGTGGTCGACGAACACGCAGGTCAGCCGGTCGCCGATGGCCTTGTGCACCAGCGCGGCCGCCACCGCGGAGTCCACCCCGCCGGACAGGCCGCAGATCGCCTTGCCGTCGCCGACCTGGGCGCGGATGCGCTCGACCTGCTCGTCGACGATCGAAGCGGTGGTCCAGCGCGGCTTGACCCCGGCGATGTCGTGCAGGAACCGGCGCAGCACCTCCTGGCCGTGCGGGGAGTGCCCGACCTCGGGGTGGTACTGCACGCCCGCGAACCGGCGCTCGGCGTCCTCGAAGGCCGCCACGGGCGCGCCGCTGGAGGACGCGGTGACGGTGAAGCCCTCGGGGGCCTTGGTGACGCAGTCGCCGTGGCTCATCCACACCGGGTGCCGGGCGGGCAGGTCGTCGTGCAGCACGCCCCCGTCCGCGGCCAGGTCGGTGCGGCCGTACTCGCGGGTGCCGGTGTGCTCGACGGTGCCGCCGAGGGCGCCCGCCATGGCCTGGAAGCCGTAGCAGATGCCGAAGACCGGGACTCCCGCGGTGAACAGCGCCGGGTCGACCGCGGGGGCGCCCTCGGCGTAGACGCTCGACGGGCCGCCGGACAGCACGATCGCGGCGGGGTCCTTGGCGAGCAGCTCCTCGACCGGCGCGGTGTGCGGGACGACCTCGGAGTAGACCTGCGCCTCCCGCACCCGGCGGGCGATGAGCTGCGCGTACTGCGCGCCGTAGTCGACGACGAGGACCGGCTTCTCGTCAGCCATGTGTCTCCTATCTCAACGGGGAAGCCAAGTACGGGCAACTCGTGCCGGCACACAGCGACCCGCAGGGGCAGCGTCGTGTGCCGACCGGTCCCTCCCTGGGTTTCTCTCCCGGAGATGCCTGCCAGCGCTGGTGTCCGCGCTGGTTTTCCGTGACGCTCGAACCAGACCCGCCCGGGGGGCGGCGGAACCCTAGTCACCATCATCGGTCAGCTTGGCCGAGCATAACTTGCCCGGGTACTGGGCCGCCCGGGGCTGGGTAGGGCCTGTCCCAGGGGCCCAGGGATAGCAGAGCTTTTGTGGGGTGTGGTGGTGGGCGTTGGGTGAGGTGGGCTGGGGGCGCGGCAGGTGTGGAAGCTGCGTGGGGTGGGGGGAATGGTGGAGAGCTGGGTGGGGTGGATGTGGGTGCCGGGGCGGGGAGTGGACGTGGGGCGTGGCGAGCCTTGGGGGGCTGGGCGGCTTACGGTGGGGGTATGAGCGTTGAGGACACCGCTGTTGCGCCTAAGCCGCGTCCGTTCTGGGTGGCTGGGAGGCCGGAGACCGGGGAGGAGACCCTGGTCGTGCGTCACCCGTACGACGGGACTGAGGTGGCCACCGTGTCGGTGCCCTCGCCCGATCAGGTGGAGCGTGCTGTCGCTGCTGCGGCTGGCGTGGCCAAGGCGTTTCGGTCCAGTCCGGCGCACGTGCGCGCCTCGGCCCTCGAGCACGTGTCGACGGCGTTGGCCGAGCGGCTCGACGAGGTCGCCGAGACCATCACGGCGGAGAACGGCAAGCCGCTCAAGTGGGCCGAGGTCGAGGTGCACCGGGCGGTGTCGACGTTCCGGTTCGCCGCCGAGGAGGCCCGCCGCCACGTCGGCGAGTTGCAGCGGCTCGACACCGATCCCGGCGGCGAGGGCAGGCTCGGCCTGATCCGGCGTCGTCCGCGCGGGCCGGTGCTGGCCGTGGCGCCGTTCAACTTCCCGTTGAACCTGGTGGCGCACAAGGTCGCCCCCGCCCTGGCCGTGGGCGCACCAGTGATCGTCAAGCCCGCGTCGGCCACCCCGCTCTCGGCGCTGCTGCTCGGCGAGATCCTGGCCGAGACCGACCTGCCCGACGGCGCGTTCTCGGTGCTGCCGGTGCGCGGCTCGCAGATGTCGTCCCTGGTCGAGGACCCGAGGTTGCCGGTCATCTCGTTCACCGGCTCCACCGGGGTCGGCTGGGGCATCATGGACTCCGCGCCGCGCAAGCACGTGGTGATGGAGTTGGGCAGCAACAGCGCCGCCATCGTCTGCCCGGACTGGCCGAACCTGGACACCGCCGCCGCGCGCATCGCCACCTTCGGCAACTACCAGGCGGGCCAGTCCTGCATCGCCGTCCAGCGCGTCATCGTCCACCGCGACGTCGCCGATGCCTTCGTGCCCAAACTGGTCGCCGCCGTCGAGGCCCTGCGCACCGGCAACCCGCACGACCCCGACGTCGAGGTCGGCCCCCTGATCGACGAGGACAACGCCGAGCGCGTCGCCACCTGGATCACCGAGGCCCAGACCGCGGGCGCCAAGATCCTCACCGGCGGCACCCGCGACGGCGCCACCGTCGCCCCCACCGTCCTGACCGACGTGCCCGCCGACGCCAAGGTGTCGTGCGAGGAGGTCTTCGGCCCGGTGCTCGTCGTGTCCACGGTGGACTCGGTGGACGAGGCGTTCGAGCTGGCCAACTCGACCGAGTACGGGTTGCAGGCCGGGATCTTCACCCGGGACGTGCACCTGGCCTTCCGCGCCGCCGCCGAGATCGAGGTGGGCGGGTTGATCGTCGGCGACGTGCCGTCGTTCCGGGCGGACCAGATGCCCTACGGCGGGGTGAAGGGTTCCGGGACGGGCCGGGAGGGCATCCGGTCCGCGATGGACGACTACACCGAGGAGCAGACGATGGTGTTGACGGGGTTGGAGCTCTAGGGCGTGTCCTAGGCCCGGATTCCCTGCTCGAACGCGAAGACCCCGTCCGGGTCGTACCGCTGGGCCACGGCCCGGAGCCGGGGCGCGTTGTCGCCGTAGTAGGCGGTGAGCCAGTCGGGCATGGCGGCATCGATGTAGTTGACGTAGGCGCCGCTCGCACCGAGGGCGGCCAGGCCGTCGCGGACCTTGGCGACCGAGTTGGTGTTGCCGCCCTTCTGGTAGATCTGCGCGGAGGCAAGGGCTTGCCGGTGCGGGAAGGCGGTGTCGGCGGGGGCGGTCTCGGCCACCGCGCCGCCGAGGCTGTCGATGAGGATGTCGAGGTCGGTGGTCCCGTCGAGCAGGGCCACCGCGGCGGTCGGGTCGGGGAGCGGGCGGGCGAGCACGCGCGAGGAGGCCGTGAAGGTCCGCCGGGTGACGTCCTCGCAGGCGGTGCACCCCGCGAAGTGGCGCATGGTGGCGAGGTAGTCGCGGCTGGTCCGGGTTCCCCGGCCGCCGGTGAGGTCGCGGATCAGCGGAGCCAGGTCCGCCCCGCCCCCGACGAAGCAGCCGCCGACGCGGGCAGCGGGCCCGGAGCTGAGCACGATGTTCGACCACAGCTCGGGCGGGTTCCCCGGCACCCAGTCCTGCCAGGTGGCCAGCAGGTCGACGGCGTTCGAGGTCGTGTGGTCGAAGGTCGTCAGCACGGGCGGCGCGGGGTGGGTCCGGAAGGTGAACTCGGTGGTGATGCCGAAGTTCCCGCCACCCCCACCGCGCAACGCCCAGAACAGGTCGGGCTCGCTGTCCGCCGAGGCCGTCCTGAGCCGCCCATCAGCGGTGACCACCTGGGCCGCGATGAGGCTGTCGCAGGTCAGGCCGTACTTCCGCCCCAGCACACCGAGCCCGCCGCCGAGCGTGAGCCCGGCGATGCCGACTGACGGGCAGGTGCCTCCGGGAAGCGCGCGCCCACGCGCGGCGAGGGCGGTGTAGACGTCGATCAGCCGGGCGCCCGCCCCGATGGTGGCGGTGCCGTCTTGGCTGACCGTGATGGCGTTGAGGCCCCGGACGTCGACGATCAGGGCGTTGTCCTGGGCGGAGTACCCGGCGAAGCTGTGGCCGCCGCTGCGCGCGGTGATGGGCGTCTGGGAGTCGCGGGCGGTGCGGACGCAGGCTTGGACGTGCCCGGCGCTCGCGGGACGGGCGACGGCGGCGGGGGCGCGTTTGTCGAAGGCCGGGTTGTAGAGCCGGAAGGCGGTGGTGAAGTCCGCGTCGGCGGGGAGGGCGAGGGCGCCGTCGAGGGATCGTTTGAGCGCGTTCCAGTCGGGTGGCGCGGGCGTTGTCGTCGTGGCCGGCGGCGGGGGTGTCGTGGTGGTGGTCGGCTTCTGGTTGGGCGTTCCCGTGCAGGCCGTCGCCGTCCACGCTGCGGCGCCCGCGAGGGTGGCGCGCAGCAGGGTCCTCCGATCCATTCAGACCTCCTGAACGGATCTCACCACCAACCAGAAGCCCCCGCAGCCCAACCTCACCACAACGACCCGGTCTCCCGAGTCCCCCCCGTGGGAGTCCGCTCGACCCGCGTCTCCTTGTAGTCGTGCACCTCCTTTGAAACGCTGTCGCCCCACTCAGTCTGATCGTCGGCGTCAGTGCTCCCCGACACCTCGGCGACCGTCTCTTTGATGATCTTGGGTGCGGTGTACTTCACCCCCATCTCCTTGATCATCTCCTCGCGGAGCATGGGCATGACCCCGTCCTGCGCCGCCGCCCTGGCCGCGTCGGGGACGCTCTTGGCGATGTACCTGGTGAGGTCCGCGACGGTGCCAGCCAACCGGGTCAGCCGGGCGCCGAGTTCTTTCATCCCCTCCACGAACGCCCGGACGACCTTCATCGCCCGCGTCGTGCTGGAAACGATCAGCGGCACGCCCTCGACCGCGAGCGCGACCGGGTAGGTGGGCGGGACATAGCGCAACAGGATCCAGACAAGCTCCGCGAGCAGATCCGCCAACAGGCCCCGGATGAAGCCGCGCACGCCGTTGAGCATCGACTTGGCGAGGTCGACCGCGCCTGCCACCGCGGTGGCGCTGTTGGAGATGGCAACGTAGGTGTTCGCCTGGTCCTGAGCCCAGGCGCGATAGGTATCCACAGCCGGACCCGACCAGGACGCGCAGTTGCGGTTCACGCTCTCGACCATCGACGCCGCGGTCTTCTGCACCTCCTCACTGATCTTGGTCCAGGTCTGCACCGTCATGTCGAGCGCGTCCTGGTTGCCGGTGAGCATGTCGAGCAGATCCTTGATCGGCCCGACGTGCTCGATCAGCCAGCCGAACCCCATCGACATGACCGTCGTGAGGGGATTCTCAGTTTTGAAGTCCTTCGCGAACTGGAAGACGTCATACATGCCGACGGCGAGGTCGCCCGCCGCCGCTGCGTGATCGCCCTTGCAGAAGGTCTCGATGCCCCCTGCGATGTCCTGTACGAAGCCCGCCCCCTCCAAGGCGTGTTTGAGGGGGGTCTTGTTGGCCGCGGTGCCCTTGGCCGCCTCGCTGAGGATGGGGTTGTCCGAGTTGGTCACCCCCCGCCCCCGAACGCCGAGGTGATCGAGTCCTCGTTGACCCGGTTGGTCTCCGCCCAGGCGCGCACCGCCTCAGCGTGCTTGTCCGCTGCGGTGTGCGCCTCCTTGAGGACTGACGTCACATACTCCATGTAGGCATTGCAGTAACCAGCGAAGGACTGACCGATCACCCCGAAGTCCTCGAACCCGAGGCGGGACGCGGCCGCCCCACCCGCGTGACCGAGCATGCTGACGGTCGAGTCGACGGCCTTGGCGTGGGCGTCGATCTCGTCTGGGCTTACGTCGAAACCGTTGGGCATGATCTCCCCCAGGGATCAGCGGAACAAGCCGCCGCGCGAGTAGAAGTCGTCGTCGGGCTCGTCGTCGGAGCGGACCGGGCCGCCGCCGCGGACGTACTCGTCCGGTTCGGGTTCCGGGAACATGGCCCGGGTCTGGTCGACGATGACGTCGAGGGTGGCGGTGCCCTGGGCGGAGGGAACCCCCGCGCGCATGGCGTCCGGCAGCTTGGCCTGGGCCTCGGCGACCAGCCGCAGGATGCGGGCGGCCAGGGTCGGTTCCTCGCGCGCGGAGTTGGTGAGGTCGAGGTGGGTGAGGTTGCCCATGTGGTTCACCTCGACCGAGACCCCGTCCTCGGACACGCGGGCGGTCACGGTGGCCATCTCGGCCTGCATGACCTGCGCGTTCCGCACGGTGTCAGCGAGGTCACGCTCGATGTCATCGATCAACTGGTCTGGATCTTGCACGACTTCCCCCAAGTCGAAAGCGCCTCATTCGGTCCTCAGCGTGCCATATGACGCCCGCCGGTGGGCTGGTTTCGCACGAAGAACACCGTTGCCGCGCCCTGCCCTAGGGTTGGCAACCGTTTGGCCGCGATCGCACCTGGGGGAACCATGGAAACCACAGCCACGAAGGACGGCGCCACGCGCCAGCGACTACCGGAGCAGGTCGAGCGGCGTCTTCGCCGAGTTGCTGTCGCCCGCTGGTTGTTGCCGGGACTGCCGGTGGGCGCGGTGCTGGCACTGGCGACCTACAAGAACCTGGGGGAAGACGGGCACTTGGCGACCTGGGCGATTTCGCTCGTCCCGGTGGTGTGGATGGTCAGGTTCATCAGGCACCGGCTGAACCCGCAGGTGTGGCCGGGCTCGGCGGCTTGGGGCGGTGTGCTCGTCACCTACATCGGCGGGCCACAGGCCCTGCAGTTGTTCGCGCCTGCCAACACCGGCTACTTCGTCGCGACACTGCTTGTCGGACCAGTCGCTCTGGGCGGTTCGTTGTGGGCCATCGCGAAGGCCATGAGCTCCCATGTGCTCAACGCCGACCCGGCCGCGCTCATCGACGCTCCTTTCCCGCTCACCTACCGAGCAGCGGGCGACCACAGACTCAAGTTGACGGTGACAACGACGGAGATCTCGTTCAAGCGCAGGCACCTTGTCAACAACCAGAGCAACACCTTCCCGAACGCGTCGATGCCGCTGCGCGCGGTCCAGGTCTTGCGCGTGGGACCGGTCGAGGAAGAGCGCCACGAACTGTTCGCGGGCAGCGACAAGTGGCCCATCCGCGTCCGCCCGGGAATGGCGCTGCGCATCGGTTTCGGCCGCGCCCCGGGCAGGGACTGGATCTTCCGCACCGACCAGGGCGAGCAGATCGCGCGACTCATCCAAGGTCGAATGGCCGCACGACGTGCGGAGTCGCGTGGAGCACGTCAGCACGGCGGCGAAAGCGTGCGACCCTGACACTGTCGACCATGCCCTCGGCGGTCTTCTGGTCTAGGTCTTGTACGACGTTCCCCAAGTCGAAAGCGCCTCATTCGATCCTCGGCGTGCCATATGGTGTGGCGCTGGCGGGCCACTTTCGCAGCATCGGGGGGACCATGAAGAACACTGCCGCGCGCAAGCCAATCCCGAAGGAGATCGATCGACGACTCCGCGACGTCGTCCTTGCGCGCTGGTTGCTGCCCGGCGTGCCGGTGAGCGCGACGCTCGCGATGTGGGCGGCTGTGGCGCCCGGGGTCGGCGAGTTCTTGCAGGGGTCGCTGTTGATGCTCCTCCCGGTGGCGTGGATGGTCAGGTTCATCAGGCACCGGCTGAACCCCCAGGTGTGGCCGAACTCGGCAGCCGGGGGCGGCGTGATGGTTACCTACGTCGGCGGGCCGTTGCCCTTGTTGCTGTTCGCCCCGCTCAACGCGGGCTACTTCGCCAGCAGCTCCTCCATCTACCCGCACGCGACGATGCCGCTCGAGGTGGTCGAGGTGCTGCGGCTGGGCCCGGTCGAGCAGCGGCGCAGCGTCCTGTTCGACGGCAGCGACAGGTGGCCGGTCGCGGTTGGGCCGGGGACGGCGCTGCGAATCGGGTTCGGCAGGCCGGAACGGGATTGGATCTTCACCACCGATCGGGGCGAACACCTCGCGCGCCTGATCCAGGGCAGGATGGCGGCGAACGCGTGAGGGAGTTGGACCTGCGGGAGACGTCCATGCCGGTGGTCGAGGGGTTCCTGCGGCGCCGGTTCGGGCTGCAGGCCGCTTCCGGTGGGCTGACGCTGGCGCTCGCGTTGGTCGGTGGGGGCTGGAGTGCGCCGCTGGGGTTGGTGCTCGGGGTCATCGGGCTCGGGTACGGGGTCATCGGGTTGCTGCGCAAGGAGCCCGTGTCACCGCTGCCGATGGTCAGCACTGGGTGGATCACGCGCTATGTCGTCACGGTGGTCATGATCGCTGGGGCCGTCGCCGCGCCCGTCGCGGTTGTCGCGGTCGTGCTCCTCGGGGCGGTGCGGCTTGCTGCCGTGGACGTCTTGGTGCTCGCGGCGGCGGTCCCGGGTGTGTCCGGCTTCTGTTTGCACTTCGCGGCGGTCGTGTGGACGGGGCCGACCCGGTACAACCTGCGCCTCACCGCCCGGGGCAAGCGGAGGGTGTTCGAGGGCCGGGGGAACGTGCCCGCCTTGGTGCTGGAGGGGGTCAACGTCCTCTGGGGCACGGCTTTGCTGCCTGCCCTGGCCGTGGAACGGGTGGCGGTGGTCCACCTGACCCACCCGTGGGAGCGCAGACCCCTCGGTGCCGCCGACGTCGTGACCGCTCTCCCCGGTCCCGCCGTCCGCTTCGACTTCAGCGCGACCCCGGAGGTCGCGCGGTTGCTGGGCCGCCAGTGGTTCTTCCCCGCCGATGACCCGGCGGCCGTGGTGGAAGCCGTGGAGCGCAGACAGCGGTCCCTGCTCAAGCACTCGTTCAGCGGAAAGCGCCACGAGCGCTGAGCCCCGCCATCGAGTATCGCGGGGCTCACGAGTGTGCCCTGCTGACGCTGGTGGCGTTGGCGAGCAAGGAGTTCTTTGACACCTACCTGCTCTTGCTCGTCTTGGGCGTCGTCCTCGTCTGCCAGGGCGCCCACGGGTTGCGGACTCCCGTCGAGCCCCCGGGCGGGCCGATCGGTGGCAGGCGCTTCGGGGGCGGGGGTTGCGGTGCGGATCGACTTCGGGTCGTCGGAGGAGGTTTCGGCGCGGTTGGGGAGGCAGTGGTTCTTCCCGACCGACGGCGGGGCCGAGGTGGTGGCCGCGGTCTGGGCGCACGAGGCGGCGGCGCGCTGACGGCGGGTGGCGGTCTAGTCGCGCAGTGCGGCGTCTACTTCGGACAGGGCGAACAGCTCGGGGTCGAAGTCCTCGTCCAGGAACTCGGTGAGCTGGGCGTGGTCCGGGTGGTTCGGGTGGCCGAGCACGGACAGCACCGACGAGTAGCCGTGGATGCCGCCGAGGATGTGTTCGGGTGGGGCGGCGCGGGCGCCGTCGGTGCACCGGGGGTAGGCCTGGGTGGGGTCGGGGTGGTGGGTCTTCTCCAGGCGGACCAGGACGTCCCAGGCGTCGCCGAGGTCGTAGCGGTACTGGAAGGTGCGGCGGGACAGGGCCTCGGCGAGGGTCACCGTGCGCTCGTCGGCGGCGGGCAGGCCCGCGTCGAGGTCGGCCACCAGCCCGTAGGGGGTCGTGAAGACGTGCTGGCGGTCGCCTGACCACTCGTAGGCGGCGAGCAGGGTGGCGTTGACCTCGGACAGGACCATGCCCGACGGCAGTTCGAGGCGGCGCCAGATGGGTGGCGCCGCCCCGACGATGCTGGTGTGCACCCGCAGTATCAGTGCTTCGCGGCCTTCTTCTTCAGCGTCGACTCGCCAGCGCTGGTGATGTCCACGATCGGCAGCCGCAGCGCGCCGGGTGCGTCCGCGGGGACCGCGGGGCGGACCGGGGGGACCGGGTCGAGGCGGTGGTAGCCGCGGCCCTGGGCGGGGCGGGTGTCGGCCTCGCCCTTGTTGGGCCACAGGGAGAACGCGCGCTCGGCCTGGGCGGTGATCGTCAGCGACGGGTTGACGCCCAGGTTGGCGGTGACCGCGGCGCCGTCGACGACGGAGATGCCCGGGTAGTTGTGCACGCGGTGGTACGGGTCGATGACCCCGGTGGCCTCGGTCTCGGAGATGGCCGCGCCGCCGAGGAAGTGGGCGGTGAGCGGGATGTTCGCCATCTCGTTCCAGGTGCCGCCCGCGACACCGCCGATGTGCTTGGCGACGTGCTGGTTGGCCTCGTAACCGGCGCGGATGAAGGTCGGGTTGGGCTCGCCGTGGCCCTGCTTGGAGGTGTAGCGGCGGCGGCCGAACAGGCCCTTTTTGGTGTAGGTGGTGATCGAGTTGTCCAGCGACTGCATGACCAGCAGGATCATCGTCCGCTCCGACCAGCGCCTGCCGATCAGCAGCCGGATCGAGCTGGGCTTCTTCACCAGGGCCTTGAAGACCTGCACGAACCGCGGCGTCGAGGAGTCGCCGTCCGAGGCCAGCGTCTGCAGCAGGCCCATCGCGTTGCTGCCCGCGCCGTAGCGGCAGGGCTCGATGTGGGTGTTCTCGTTGGGGTGGATCGAGGAGGTGATCGCCACGCCCTCGCTGTAGTTGGCGTTCGGGTCGACGCTGGTGCGGCCGGAGCCGATGATGGCCTCGGAGTTGGTCCTGGTCAGCTCGCCGACCTTGGTCGAGAGCTTGGGCAGCGCGCCCGAGTCCCGCATCTTGTGCAGCAGGTTCTGCGTGCCCCAGGTGCCCGCGGCCAGCACGACCTGGCCCGCGGTGATGCTGGTCTGGAACTGCTTCGACCGGGTCCCGGTCTTGCGCAGGTCGACCTGGTAGGTGCCGTCGGCCGCCTCGCGCACGGCGGTCACGGTGGTCAGCGGGATGACCTTCGCCCCGCCCTGCTCCGCCAGGTACAGGTAGTTCTTGACCAGGGTGTTCTTGGCGCCCACGCGGCAGCCGGTCATGCACGAGCCGCACTCGGTGCAGCCGGTGCGCTCGGGGCCCGCGCCGCCGAAGTACGGGTCGGCGACCTTCTCGCCCGGCTTGTCGAAGTACACCCCGACCGGGGTCGGCCGGTAGCTGTCGGACACGCCCATGTCGGCGGCGACCTTCTGCATGACCTCGTCGGCGGGGGTGATCGACGGGTTGGTCACCACGCCCAGCATCCGCGAGGCCTGGTCGTAGTGCGGCGCCAGCTCCGACTCCCAGTCGGTGATGTGCGACCACTGCTTGTCGTTGTAGAACGGCTTGAGCGGCCGGTACAGGGTGTTCGCGTAGACCAGCGAGCCACCGCCGACGCCGGCCCCCGCCAGGATCATGACGTCCTTGAGCATGTGGATGCGCTGGATGCCGAAGCAGCCGAGCGCGGGAGCCCAGAGGTACTTGCGCAGGTCCCACGAGGTCTTGGCGAACTCCTCGTCGGCGAACCGCCGCCCGGCCTCCACGACCGCGACCCGGTAGCCCTTCTCGGTCAGCCGCAGCGCCGCGACGCTGCCGCCGAACCCGGAGCCCACCACCACGACGTCGTAGTCCGTCTTGTTACCGGTGAGTTGCGCAGCCATACCGCGAGATTAGGCGTCCGGTCACACTCCGGCTAGAGGCGGCGGCCACTTTTATGTAACTTGGAGTCACACGAACCTGATTACTAGTCGCCGCGCAACAACCCGTAGAGGGTCATGTCCCGGCGCACGCCCCCGCGCACCTGCGCCCCGCGAACGGTGCCCTCCTCCTGGAACCCCGCCCGCTCGAACGCCCGCCGGGCAGCCACGTTGTCAACCGCCGTGGCCGCCTCAACCCGGTCGAGATCGGTGGTGGCGAACAAGTGCGCGGCCACCAACCGCAACAACGGCGCCGCAACCCCCCGCCCACGAGCGGCAGGCACCAGCCGAATCCCGATGTTCCAAGCCCCACTGGCCCGCGTGCGCCCATAACCCACCTGGTGCCAACTCACTTGCCCCAGCACCCGGCCACCCCCGTCAACCACGGTCGCCCGAGTCAGGTTGTGCGGCCGATACCCCGGCTCAGGCCCAGGATCGGGCTCATACGGATCAAGCCCCTCCCCCTCAGCCAACGCAACCGCATCCGACAAAACCCCCACAGCCAAAGCCAGGTCCCCATCGACACGCAACAACTCGCGATCCACAGCCCCATCCCTCCCGAACCACCCCCGGGGCCAACCAGTCCCCGGCCTGGACCCACTCCCGGCCGCCCTCAACGTTCTGGGCCCGGTGTCAAGGGTGGCCGCAGGCCATCGGCGAAGCCGACGCGCAGCGCCCTTGATACCGGGCCCAGAACGTTAAACACTCGCGGCCACCGGGGCAGGCCCCAAAACCAGCCTCACCCGCGCACAGTCAACCCGACCTTCTGGAACTCCTTCAGGTCCGAGTACCCGGTCTTCGCCATCGCCCGCCGCAACGCCCCGAACAGGTTCACCAGCCCCTCAGCGTCCGAGGACGGCCCGAACAGCAACGTGGACAGCTCGATCCCCACCTCGTCCGCCACCGGCAGCACCCGGCTGCGCGGCAACGACGGGTGCGCCGCCGCCGAGGTCCAGTACAGCCCCTTCCCCGGCGCCTCAGCCGCGGCGGCCAGCGGCGCCCCCAACATCACCGCGTCCGCCCCGCAGGCGATCGACTTCGCGATGTCCCCACTCGTGTGCACCCCACCATCAGCGAGAACGTGGACGTACCGCCCACCGGTCTCGTCCAGGTAGTCCCGACGAGCAGCCGCCGCGTCAACGATCGCGGTGGCCATCGGCACGCCGATGCCCAGCGCGGAGTCGGTGGAGGTGACGCCGTCGCAGTGGCCGTAGCCGACGATGACGCCCGCCGCGCCGGTGCGCATCAGGTGCATGGCGGTGCGGTAGTCGTGCGCGCCACCCGCGATGACCGGGATGTCCAGGGTGCCGATGAAGCTCTTGAGGTTGAGCGGCTCACCGTCGCCCTTGGCCACGTGCTCGGCGGAGACGATCGTGCCCTGCACGACCAGGACCTCCAGGCCCGCGCCGATGAGGGCGGGGGCGAGGGCGGCCGCGTTCTGCGGGCTCACCCGCGCCGCCACCGTCACCCCGGAGTCGCGCACCTGCCGCAGCGCCTCGGTGACCAGGTCCTCCTGGATCGGCGCGGCGTGCAGCTCCTGCAGGATGCCCACCAGCGCCGCCGGGTCCTCCCCGGCGTCGGCGGCGTCGACCAGCCGCGACAGCGCCTTCTCCGGGTCGCTGTGCCTGGCCCACAGGCCCTCGGCGTTGAGCACGCCGAGTCCGCCGAGCTTGCCGACCGCCACCGCGGCCGCCGGGGAGACGATCGCGTCGGTCGGGTGGGTGACCAGCGGGATGTCGAACCGGTAGGCGTCGATCTGCCAGGTGGTCGCGACGTCCGAGGACGAACGCGTGCGCCGCGAGGGCACGATCTCCACCTCGTCGAGGCCGAAGGCTCGCCGGGCGGTCCGCCCCATGCCGATGTCGACTAGATCCCGCACGTGGTGCTTCCTTTCAGGGCCCGCTGGTTGCTCAGCGGGTGGTGTAGTTCGGCGCCTCGACGGTCATCGTGATGTCGTGCGGGTGGCTCTCCTTGAGGCCCGCGGCGGTGATCCGGATGAGCTGGGCGCGCTGCAGGTCCGGGATGGTCCGCGAGCCGGTGAAGCCCATGCCCGCGGCCAGGCCGCCGACGAGCTGGTGGATGACCTGGGCCAGCGGGCCGCGGAAGGGCACCCGGCCCTCGATGCCCTGCGGCACCAGCTTGTCGTCGGAGAGCACGTCGTCCTGGGCGTAGCGGTCCTTGGAGTAGCTCCTGGCCTCGCCGCGCGACTGCATGGCGGCCAGCGAGCCCATGCCGCGGTAGCTCTTGAACTGCTTGCCGTTGACCAGGACCAGCTCGCCGGGCGCCTCGGCGGTGCCCGCGAGCAGGCTGCCGAGCATCACCGAGCTGGCGCCCGCGGCGATGGCCTTGGCGATGTCGCCGGAGTACTGGATGCCGCCGTCGCCGATCACCGGGACGCCCGCGGGGGCGCAGGCCTGCCACGCCTCGTGGATGGCGGTGATCTGCGGCATGCCGACGCCCGCGACCACGCGGGTGGTGCAGATCGAACCGGGGCCGACGCCGACCTTGACGCCGTCGGCGCCCGCGTCGACCAGCGCCTGCGCGCCCGCCCTGGTGGCCACGTTGCCGCCGACGACGTCGACCTGGTCGCCCAGCTCCTTCTTGAGCCTGGCGACGATGTCGAGGACCGCGCGGGAGTGGCCGTGCGCGGTGTCGACCATCAGCACGTCGACGCCCGCGTCGAACAGCAGCATGGCGCGCTTGTAGCCCTCGTCGCCGACGCCGACCGCGGCGCCGCAGACCAGGCGGCCGTCCGGGTCCTTGGTGGCGTTGGGGAACTGCTCGGTCTTGACGAAGTCCTTGACCGTGATCAGCCCGCGCAGCTTGCCCTCGCCGTCGACCAGCGGCAGCTTCTCCACCTTGTGGCGGCGCAGCAGGCCCAGCGCGGCCTCGGCGGAGACGCCCACCTGGGCGGTGATCAGCGGGGCCTTGGTCATGACCTCGGACACCGGGCGGGAGTGGTCGACCTCGAAGCGCATGTCCCGGTTGGTGATGATGCCGACCAGGGTGCCCCCGGCGTCGGTCACCGGGAGGCCGGAGATGCGGTAGCGGCCGCACATCGAGTCGACCTCGGCCAGGGTGTCGGTCGGCGAGCAGGTGACCGGGTCGGTCACCATCCCGGCCTCGGAGCGCTTGACCGTCTCGGCCTGCCGCGCCTGCTCCTCGATCGACAGGTTGCGCTGCAGGATGCCGATGCCGCCCTGGCGGGCCATGGCGATCGCCATCCGCGCCTCGGTGACGGTGTCCATCGCGGCGGACAGGATCGGGACCCGCAGCGTCACGTTGCGCGAGACCCTGGTCGAGGTGTCCACGGTGCTCGGGATCACATCGGACTGGGCGGGCTGCAGCAGCACGTCGTCGAAGGTCAGGCCGAGGGGGGCGAACTTGGGCGGGACGCCGTCGGCGTTCACTTCGCTGGTCATGGTGGGTCGCGGACCTTCCTGCATGGCTGGCGGGTCAGGTGGTCCCGGGAGGGGCCCCGGGCGACGCACCCCGCCGTGCACCCGCGGGAACAGGTCCCGCGGCACGGTCGCCCCATCGTATCCGGGGGACACTGGACCACTCGGCGGGTACCGTGCGTGCTCGTGCCGCATGACGCTGTTCCCCCCAGCCCGTTCTCCGGCGGCGGCCTGCCCCCGGACCCGTTCGACGGCGACCCGGCCGACCCGGCCCGTGAGCTGGACGAACCGGAGCACGACGACGACCGGCCGATGAGCGCGCAAGAGCGCGAGGACCTCGTCGGCGACCTCGCAGACCTCGCCGTGTACCAGGCGCTGCTGGAGCCCAGGGGGCTGCGCGGCATCGTGGTCGACTGCGGCGAGTGCGACGAACCCCACTACCACGACTGGGAGCTGCTGGCGGCCAGCCTGCGCCAGTTGCTCGACGACGGCCGGATGCGCCCGCACGAGCCCGCGTTCGACCCGGACCCCGACCACTACGCCACCTGGGAGTACTGCCGCGGCTACGCCGACGGCGTCACCGCCAGCGAGACCGCGCGCTGACCGCAAGGCTGAGGCCCCCACCCCGGGAACCGGCGGTGGGGGCCTCAGTCGTGTGCCTGGCTAGGGCGTGGCGGCGTTCGGCGCCTGGTCGGCGCTCTCGGTGCTGCCGGTGGTGCTGCCGTTGCCGCTGACGGGCGTGTCGCCCGGGTCGATGCGCGGGACCTCCGGGGTCGGGGTGGTCTCGCTGGTCGTGGTCGGAGGCGTCTCCGGCGCGGTCGACGGCGGCGTCGTCGGGACGGAGCTGGGCGGCGGCGTGCTCGGGGTGGTCGACGGCTTCGACGGCGGGTTCGACGTCGACGGGACCGAGGGCGTCGTCGGGTTCGTCGAGGGGGCGGGCAGCGGCGGCGGGGTGGCCGGGTCGACCGGGCTGCCGATCAGCCGCATCAGGTTCTCGTGCTGCAGGGCCAGGTCGGCGTGGCCGTCCTCGGTGCTGATCTCGGGGAGGGTGTCGCGCGCCTCGGCGAGCTTGCCCTTGGCCTCGGCGACCTTGCCCGCGTTGATCGCGGCCTGGGCGATCTGCAGGTCCTCGCGGACCGCGGCGGCGGCCTCGACGGAGCGGGCGTGGTCGGCGTAGAGGACCTTGGTCAGGCTCCACAGCGCCTCGCCCGGCTGGGCGTCGCGGGCGGCGAGGCCCGCGCCGGTGAAGGCGATGGCCAGCACGGCGGCCGCGGCGGCCACCGGCACCAGCAGCCGCGGGCGGCGGGCGCGCTTGCGCTGCTTGGCCTGCAGCAGGGTCACCTGGGCCTGCCGGGTGTCGACGAGCTCGCCGATCGGCTCGCCGTCGACCTCCGCGCGCCAGGAGCTCAGCAGCGCGGCCAGCTCGTCGTCGGCGAACTCAGTGCCCTCGAGGTCGCCGTCGCCCTCGCGCAGCGCCGAGCCGAGCGCGTCGAGGAACGCGTCGTCGGCGTGCACCAGCGAGATGTCCACGGCGCTGTCGTCGTCGGTGAAGTCATCGGGGTCGGCGTTGCCGAGACCGGCCGCGCCCTTGACGCCGAAGGTCACCGGGGTCACGTTCGCCACCGGTCCACCCTCGGGACGGGACGCGGTCCCGTCCGCCTTCCCACGCTCGTCGCGATCACCCTGGTCGGGCATCTCAGACCACCTCCTCCGCGGACAAAGTCTTCCTCAGCCGGGCAAGTGCCCGGTGTTGGGCCACCCGAACCGCTCCGGGCGTGGAGCCGACCGCCTCGGCCGTCTCCTCCGCTGACAGGCCCACCACCACGCGCAGCACCACGATCTCGCGCTGCTTCTCGGGCAGGACCTGCAGCAGGTCGCTCATGCGCCTGCTCAACTCGCTCTGCATGGCGCGCTGTTCAGGACCGGCGTCGCTCTCCGGCCCATCAGGGACATCGGGAACGGGCTCCGATCGGTTACGCGACGCGGCCCGGTGGGCGTCGGCGACCTTGTGCGCGGCGATCCCGTAGACGAACGCCAAGAAAGGGCGGCCTTGGTCGCGGTAGCCCGGCAATGCCGTCAACACCGCGAGACACACCTCCTGCGCCACGTCGTCCGCCGAGGCGAACGAGCGTTCCTGCCTTCCGACACGGGCGCGGCAGTACCGCACCACCAGGGGCCGCACGGACGCGAGCACGCGCTCGATCGCACGAGGATCGCCCTCGACGGCGGCGCTCACTGACGCGTCCAGTCCGTCCCCCAATGTGGTCATCGCAGTGCGCAGCCTTGGTGTTACTCGATCGGTCAACAGGAGGTGCGAGCGGGGCCACAGCCCCGCCCGTGGTCCACCGTACCGTCCTGGCCGGACGGCCCCAGGACGGTAGGGTCGCCTGCCACCGGCGGGACGACATGACCGAGAGCACACCGGCTGCCGCGCGGGGGCCGCGACGGGGGCGAGCGCACGACGAGCCGTGCGCGCCCGACTCCCCTCAGGCACGCACGGCTCGCCGCCGACAGCGGTTCAGTCTCAGGAGACCAGCCCGCGCCGGAAACCATGCGCCACGGCCTGCGCGCGGTCGCGCACGCCGAGCTTGCGGAACAGCCGACGCGCGTGCGTCTTGACCGTGTCCTCCGACAGGTAGAGCTCGCGGCCGATCTGGCCGTTGCTCTTGCCCTGGCTCATGCCGCGCAGCACCTGCAGCTCGCGGTCGGTGAGCTGGACCCCGGGGTCCGACGGCTGGCGCGGCGCGGGCACCGAGGTGCTCGCGAGGGTGTGGGCCAGCGCGGCGACCAGCTCGGGGCGCGAGGCGTCCCAGCGCAGGTAGCCGCGCGCGCCGCCCGCGATCGCCGCGGCGATGCTGCCCGCGTCGTCCGGGGCGCCGAACACGATGACGTTGGCCTGGGGGTTTGCCGAGACGAGCCGCCTGGTCGCCTCCACACCGGTGGGCACGGCGCGCTGCGTGCCCACGAGCACGACGTCGACCGGCTGGCGGGAGAAGCGGGCGAGCAGCTCGTCACCGTGCGCTACGCAATCGATGCGACTAACCCCGGGGACAGCGGACATGACACGAGTCAATCCCTCGCGCACGCTGCGCCGGTCGTCGCAGATCAAGACCGTAGTCACGGGGACTCCTTCCTGCAGCCGAGTGACGTTCCATATCCCCTATCGGACGCGGGGACCGCAACCTTGACACGATGAGGTGGTAAATCTGTCAACGAATCCACCTACTCGTCGGTCAGTCTTTGTCACCTGTTCGGAGCAACGACAAAAGTCGAGGTCGGGACCCATGCCGAGGCTCGAGCGAGTTCTCGCCCTCTCGGGTCGGTGTGACGCAGAACACTATCAAGCGCAGCCCCCAATTCCGCTCCGTAACCACCGGGAGACGCCTCGGCGGCGATGGCGAGGGCGGGCCAGCGCAGCGGCGCGAGCCGGTGCGCCGCGGTCAGCTCGAGCACCTCGTCGACCAGCCGGGCCCGTTCCCGGCCGGGGGCGGTGGCGGCGGCGAGCACCAGCAGCGACTTCGCCCGGTGCCGCGCGGAGGGCACCGGGCGTGCGCAGGCGGCTGCGGCGTGCCGGTGGGCCGAGGCCGCCTCGCCGCTGACGAGGTCCACCTCAGCGCTGACCCAGTCGAACCGGACCTGACCGCGCCAGCCCGGGTCCGGGCCGTCCTGCGCGCGGGCCAGCAGGGTCCGGGCGAGGGCGGGCCTGCCCACGCCGATGGCGTCGGCGGCGAGGCCGAGGAGGACGTCGGAGCGGGCGGCGGGCAGCAGCGGGTGCCCGGCGGGGATGGCGGCCAACGCGGCGGCGCCCCGGCCGTCGAGAGCGCGGGCGGCGGCGTGCCCGCCGAGCTGCCTGCGGTGCGAGGCCAGCGTCGCCCAGGCCAGGGCGGCCAGCGCGGGCTCGCCGGTCAGCAGCGGGTCGAGCCGGGCGCGGGCGGCGGCGTAGTGGCCCTGGCCGCCGAGGGCGACCCCGGCCAGCCACGCGTCGTGCGGGGTGGTGGAGGTCAGGTCGGTGGCGCCGGGGTGATCGCCGAACGCTGCCGACCAGAGTCGATCATCCCACTGATAGGCGTCACTCACCAGGCGAGTGTGCTGCACGCGGCGACAGCGCGTCCACGCGTTCAACGGTGTCACCCACACCGGGCAGGTGTTCAACGGTCGGAGACAGACCGGCTGTCGCCCAACCGGGCCCGCAGGCCAGCACCCGCACCCGGGGGCGTGTCGTGGGCACCGCGCGCAGCGCCTTGGGCTCGGCGTGCGCGGTGGCCTGAGCCCAGACCGCGACGACGGCCGGGCCGGTGCGGCGGGCGGCGTTGGCCAGGGCGGCGACCGGCAGCGCGGCGCCGAGCATCCGGACCGGCACACCGCGCTGGGCCAGGGCGGCGCGCGCGACGTAGAGCGGGAGGGCGTAGGGCTCGCCCGGGGCGCCGCACAGCAGCACCCGCGGCTCCCCCCGCACCGGCGGCGTGGCCCGCATGACCTCGGTGAGCACGCACTCGGCCAGCAGGTGGGCGACCTCGGACCCGGCCGCGGCCGGGCTCGTCCAGCCAACGCCGACGGCGGCGAGGACCGGCACCACCAGTTCGTCCCACACCCAGACCACCCCGTGCTCGGCCAGCGCACCGGACAGCGCGGCGGAGACGGCGGGGTCGTCCATGGCGAGGACGGCCCGCGCCAGGGCGCGCACCTGCGGGGCGGCGTCGGGCGGGACGGGCCGCGGCGGGCCGCCCGCGCGGGCCTGGGCCGGGATGGCGTGCGGGTCGGGCAGCTCCAGGTCCGCCAGCGCGGTCGGGTCGGCGGAGACGCGCAGGGCGTAGTCGGCGGCCTCGGCGGGGGCGGCGCCCTTGAGCAGGGCGCGGCGCATCAGCTCCAGGCGGGCGAGGTCGGCGGTCGCGTAGCGGCGGTGCCTGCCGGTGGTGTGCCCGGTCGGGCCGAGGCCGTAGCGGCGGTCCCAGGTGCGCAGCGTCGCGGGGGCGATCCCCAGCCTGCGGGCCACCGCGGCGACCGGCAGCGTCGGCTCCAGGCCGGGCCCGGTCGGCGGCGGCGCGACAGGCCTCGACTCTCCGGGACCGTCGGCCGTGGTTTCAGACGGCACACCCCCATCGTCGGGTGATGCCAGCCGAGCGGCAACCGGACGGATGAACACGCTGCGTCAACCGGGTGATGCCGAACGTATGAACAACCCCTCCGATAAGTCGATCACCCTTGAACAAGGAATGACGCGGTTCTAGCGTGTAGAGCGCTGAACCAAATGGAGTAGTGCATCCACAAGGGACGGCCTCCGAACTCGGATTTCCCGCGACAACCATCTCAGGAGGCAGCGGCAATGGCGGATACTCGCAGGCTCCCCGGCCCCAACGCCGACGTGTGGGACTGGCAACTGGACGGCTCCTGCCGGGGCATGGACAGCGCCTTCTTCTTCCACCCAGACGGCGAACGAGGCCCGGCAAGAGCGCGTCGCGAGGCCAAGGCGAAGGCGATCTGTCACGCCTGCCCGGTGCTGTCGCTGTGCCGCAGCCACGCCTTGGCGGTCCACGAGCCCTACGGCATCTGGGGCGGCCTCTCCGAGGCCGAGCGGGAGGCGATCATCAAAACCGACAAGCGCCCCTTCGCCGTCGCCAGCACCTGACCAAGGCCCCACCGAGGTGGCGGCTTTCCCGAGCCACGCGAAGAACCCAACATCAAAGCGAAAGGCCCCGGCAACCGCCGGGGCCTTTTGCTACGAGAACCGATCAGTGGCCGTGCCCGTGGCCGTGGCCGTGCCCGGCCTCCGGCTCGTCCTGCTTCTTCTCCACGACCGCGCTCTCGGTCGTGAGCACCATCCGCGCGATGGAAGCGGCGTTCGACACCGCGGACCGGGTCACCTTGACCGGGTCGACGATGCCGTCGGCCAGCAGGTCGCCGTAGGTGAGGGTGGCGGCGTTGAAGCCCTGCCCCCACGGCAGCTCGGCGACCTTGTTGACGACGACAGCGCCTTCCTGGCCGCCGTTGGTGGCGATCCAGAACAGCGGGGCGTTGAGCGCCTCGCGCACGATCGCCACGCCGGTGGCCTCGTCGCCGGTCAGGCCCAGGCCGCCCGCGAGCTCCTTGGCGGCCTGCACCAGCGCGGTGCCGCCACCGGGGACGATGCCCTCCTCGACCGCGGCCTTGGTCGCGGCGACCGCGTCCTCGATGCGGTGCTTGCGCTCGGCCAGCTCGGTCTCGGTCGGCGCGCCGACCTTGACCACGGCGATGCCGCCGGAGAGCTTGGCGAGGCGCTCCTGGAGCTTCTCGCGGTCCCAGTCGGAGTCGCTGGCCTCGATCTCCTTGCGGAGCTGCTCGACGCGGCCCGCCAGGTCGGCCTTGGTGCCCGCGCCGTCGATGATGGTCGTGTCGTCCTTGGTGACCACGATGCGGCGGGCCGAGCCCAGCGAGTCGAGGGTCGCCTCGGAGAGCTTGAGACCGATCTCGGCGGAGACGACCTGGGCGCCGGTGACCACGGCGAGGTCGTCCAGGAACGCCTTGCGGCGGTCGCCGAAGTACGGCGCCTTGACCGCGACGGCCTTGATGGTCTTGCGCAGGGCGTTGACCACCAGGGTCGACAGCGCCTCGCCGTCGACGTCCTCGGCGATGATGACCAGCGGCTTGCCGGACTCGACGACCTTCTCCAGCACCGGCAGCAGGTCGGCCAGGGCCGAGATCTTCTCGCGGTGCAGCAGGACGTAGGCGTCCTCGAAGACGGTCTCCTGCGCCTCGAGGTCGGTGGCGAAGTGCGCCGAGACGTAGCCCTTGTCGAACTGCACGCCCTCGGTGACGACGAGCTCGGTGGCCAGCGTGGAGGACTCCTCCACGGTGATCACACCGTTCTCGCCGACCTTCTCGATGGCCTCGCCGAGCAGCGCGCCGATCGAGGCGTCACGGGAGGACACGGTGCCGACCTGGGCGATGTTGTCGCGGCCCTTGACCGGGGTGGCCTTGGCCTTGAGCACCTCGACGACCTTGTCGGCGGCGGCCTGGATGCCCTTGCCGATGGCGGTCGGGTTGGCGCCCGCGGCGACGTTGCGCAGGCCCACGCGCACGAGCGCCTGGGCGAGCACGGTCGCGGTGGTGGTGCCGTCACCGGCGACGTCGTTGGTCTTGGTGGCGACGTTCTTCGCGAGCTGCGCGCCGAGGTTCTCGAAGGAGTCCTCGAGCTCGATCTCGCGGGCGATGGTCACGCCGTCGTTGGTGACGGTGGGGCCACCGAACTTCTTGGCGAGCACGACGTGCCGCCCGCGCGGGCCGAGGGTGACCTTGACCGCGTCCGCGAGCTTGTTCACGCCGCGCTCGAGCGCCCGACGAGCGTCCTCGTCGAAACTGATCTGCTTGGGCATTGCTCCCTCTCCTGACACGCGAAACGCCCCGGGGAGGCCCCGGAACGGGGCCGCCGGGGCGCTCAGCGTGTGGGTACGTCTTAGTTGATGACGGCCAGCACGTCGCGGGCGGAGAGGATCAAGTACTCCTCGCCGTTGTACTTCACCTCGGTGCCGCCGTACTTGGAGTAGATGACGACGTCGCCCTCAGCCACGTCCACGGGGACGCGGTTGCCCTTGTCGTCGATACGACCCGGACCCACAGCCAGGACCTTGCCCTCCTGGGGCTTCTCCTTGGCGGTGTCCGGGATGACCAGGCCGGAGGCAGTGGTCGCCTCGGCCTCGCTCGCCTGGACGACGATCTTGTCCTCGAGCGGCTTGATTTTCACGCTCACCGCTGTGACCTCCACAGGTCGTCGAAAGCGTTGGCAGGTACCTATCTAACGGCTCCTGCCACCCCGCCGTCGCGGGTGCCGGGGCGGTATCGGTGCCGTGCATCTAGCACTCTACCCATGCGACTGCTAATGCCGCAACGGGGCCTCGGAACACCACCCGACCAGCACTCCAGAGAGGACGCCATGTATCCCACAAGACCGGCTTCACCTGCGGATTTCCCCAGACTCCAGGAGATCGAGGTCCTGGCGGGCGCCGCGTTCCGCGAGGTGGGGCTACCCGAGATCGCCGACGACGACCCACCACCGCTCGGCCTGCTCGCGGAGTTCACGGCGGCGGGCCGCGCCTGGGTCGCCGAGGTCGACGGCGCCGTGGCCGGCTACCTGCTGGCGGAGGTGGTCGACGGCCGGGTGCACGTGGCCCAGGTGAGCGTCGACCCGGCGTTCCGGGGGCGGGGGATCGGCGCGGCCCTGGTCGACCACGTCGACGACGGCGGCGGGGTGACGCTGACGACGTTCCGCGACGTGCCGTGGAACGCCCCGCTGTACCGGCGGCTGGGGTTCGTGGAGATCGAGCCGACCGGGGAGTTGGCAGCGGTGGTCGCCCACGAGGCCACGCTGGGCCTGGACCCGGCCAAGCGCGTCTGCATGCTCAGGCCAGCGCGCTGAGGACGGCCTGCCTGCCGAACTCCACGGCCTGGGCCAGCAGGGCCGTGTCCCGGGCGAGCCTGCCGACCTCCGGGGCGTCGGCGGCGGGCCGGATCTCGAGGACGCGGGGGTCGGTGGCCAGGTCGTGGTCGTCGGCGGCGGCCCGTTGTTCGCGGCCCTCCCAGGAGGACAGGGCGCCGGGGGCGGCCCGGTTGAGGTAGGCGGAGACGATCTTGCCCTCCAGCGGGGAGGGCGGGCCGGAGGTCCAGCCGGTCTGGCGGGTGCGCAGGACCAGCACGTGGGTGGCGGCCGCGGCCAGGGGCGTGCGGAACGGGATGGCCTCGGCCAGGCCCGCGTCGATGAAGGTGTCGCCGCCCAGGGGGACCGGGGGGCCGGACAGCAGGGGAAGGCCGGTGCTGGCGCGCAGGGCCAGTTGGACGGTGCGCTGGTCGGCCAGGTGGGGGTGCAGGTCCACGGGCGCGCCGGTGGTGGTGGAGGTGGCCAGGGGGTGGAAGGTGGTGGGGTTGGCCAGGATCGCGGCGAAGTCCATGGGGATGGCCTCGTAGACGGTCTGGACCAGGTGCTCGGTGTCGACGACGCGGCCGAGGCGCAGGGCCCGCCAGGGGTTGGTGGTGCGGCGGATGACCTCCGGGTCGTCCCAGGCCATGATCGACGGATCGGCTTGCCCGGCGAGGAACCACGCTCCGTTGAGCGCTCCCGCCGACGAGCCGTAGACGGCGTCGAAGCTGGCCGAGTGGCCGAGTTCCTGCAGCGCCACCACCATCCCGCCGGAGAAGGCACCCCGGCTGCCCCCGCCCTCGATGGCCAGGGCGATGCGGTGGCCGTCGGCGCGCGATCCCGTGGCGCGGCGGGCGTCGAGGAGGGCTTTGACCTGGTGCACGGACCTGAACCTAGGCCATGTTCGAAAGACGCTGTCCGCGATAGCCGCGCCGGAGCGGCCCCTGGCGGTGCGGGGCGAAGGCACCGGACCTCACCGATCACGACTCCCATCGAACGGACTCCCGGAACATGACCTAGACGACGCCGAAGGGCCACCAAGACCTCACCCGGAAGTGGGTCGGAAGTCACCGAGCGCAGGCGACGATGGCGAACCGGTAACACCCGCTGCTGCCGGAGGTCCCCGCCACCATGTTCCCCACTCGTCGATCCGTGCTGTTCGGTGGCGCCGCCGCCGTCGGTCTGAGCGCTGTCGGGCTGTCCGCGCTCCAAGCCTCCGCCTCACCCCGGTTGGGTGACCCGTTCACCCTGGGTGTCGCCTCCGGCGAGCCGTCCGCCGACGGTGTCGTGCTGTGGACGCGCCTCGCGCTCGACCCGCTGGCCCCCGACGGCCACGGCGGGATGCCCAACCGGGTGGTGCCCGTGCAGTGGCAGGTCGCCGCGGACGAGCGGTTCACCAGGGTCGTGCGCGCGGGCGTCGAGTTCGCCCGGCCCGAGCAGGCGCACAGCGTGCACGTGGAACTGGCCGGGCTGCGGCCGGGCGCGGAGTTCTTCTACCGCTTCCGCGTCGACGGCCACCTCTCCCCGACCGGCCGCACCCGCACCGCCCCGGCCGCGGGCGCGCTCGGGCAGGCGCTGACCATGTGCTTCGCGTCCTGCTCGCACTACGGCGAGGGCTACTTCACCGCCTACAAGCACCTCGCCGACGACGAGCCCGACCTGGTGCTGCACCTGGGCGACTACCAGTACGAGTACGCCGCCAAGGCCGCCGACGCGCGCCCGGTCGCGGGTCCGGAGACGCGCACGCTGGCCGACTACCGGCTGCGCCACGCCCAGTACAAGTCCGACGCCGACCTGCAACGGGCGCACCTGGCCGCCCCCTGGCTGGTGGTCTTCGACGACCACGAGATCGAGAACAACTGGGCCGACGACGTGCCCGAGGCGCCGGACCCGCGGTTCGCCGCGCGCCGGGCCGCCGCGTTCCAGGCCTACTACGAGAACATGCCGCTGCGCCGGACCAGCCGCCCGCGCGAGGGGCGGATGCAGCTCTTCCGCCGGGCGCGGTGGGGCTCGCTGGCGACCTTCCACATGCTCGACACCCGCCAGTACCGCGACGACCAGGCCTGCGGCGACGGCACGAAGATCGACTGCGCCGAGCGCCTCGACCCGACCCGCTCGATCACCGGGGCCGGGCAGCAGCGCTGGCTGCTCGAGGGCCTGCGCTCCTCGCGCGCCCGCTGGGACGTGCTGGGCCAGCAGGTCTTCTTCGCCCAGCGGGACAACACCGTCGGCGAGAAGCAGGGGTTCAGCATGGACGCCTGGGACGGGTACAAGGCCAGCCGCGACACCGTGGCCGCGGCGCTGGGCGGGGTGCGCAACGGCGTGGTGCTGACCGGCGACGTGCACCGGCACTGGGCGGGCGAGGTCAAGGAGAGCTACGACCGGCCCGACTCCGCAGGGGTGGCGACCGAGCTGGTCACCACGTCGATCACCTCGTCCGGGGACGGCGACGAGAGCACCAACGCCGCTGTGCTCGCCGAGAACCCGCACCTGAAGTACTACAAGAACCGCCGCGGTTACGTGCGCACCAAGTTCACCGGCTCGGAGCTGCGCGCGGACTTCCGCACGGTGGACTACGTGCGGGCCCCGGGCGCCCCGGTGCGGACCGACGCCAGCTTCGTCGTCGAGGACAGGGTGCCGCTGCTCAACCGGGTGTGAGCGCCAGGCCGTGTTTCGGCGCGGCTATCGCGAACAGCGGCTTCCGAAACACGGCCTAGACCGATCGGGCGCAGATCGGGCGAAAGATTGACGGCGCGGCCTTCCGGGGAGACAGTTTCCCCACCCTGTCCCCTGCCGGGAGGCCGTGCCGTGCGCCGATACCCGCTTGCGGTCATGACAGCCGTCGCGCTCACCGTCGCCGGGGCCGCCGTGCCCAGCGCGTCCGCCGCGCCACCGCCCGGCCGCCAGGGGGACTTCGCCGCGGCGGCAGCGGAGTCCGGCGTGCCGGAGCCGGTGCTGCTGGCGGTGTCCTACCTGCAATCGCGCTGGGACAGCCACGCCGGGCAGCCCAGCACGGCGGCCGGGTACGGCCCGATGCACCTGACCGACGTCGTCACCGCCAACCAGGGCGCCCCGCACCACTCGGACGGCACCGAGGACCCCCGGGGCGACTCGGCCCGCCTCCCGCTGGCGCCCGCGCACCACCCCTCCGACACCTCGGCGGCGTCCCTGCGCACGGTCGAGCGCGCCGCCGAGCTGACCGGCCTCGACCCGGCGGCGCTGCGCTCCGACCCGGCGGCCAACATCCGCGGCGGCGCGGCCCTGCTCGCCGACCACCAGCGGACCGTCGGCCCGCCGTCGACCGACCCGGCCCGCTGGCACGCCGCCGTCGCCCGCCACAGCGGCGCCACCGACCCGGCCACCGCGACCGCCTTCGCCGACGAGGTCTTCTCCGTCCTGCGCACCGGCATGACCCGGACCACCGACGACGGCCAGCGCGTGACCCTGCCCGCCACCGACGTCCCCCTGGCCCGGAGCGCCCCGCGCGCGGGCGTGGAGTGCCCGCGCGGCCTGGGCTGCGAATCGATCCCCGCGCCGTACGAGGAGTTCGACGACACCTACGGCAACCACGACAAGGCCGACCGGCCGCAGAGCCAGAAGGTCGAGTACATCGTCATCCACGACACCGAGGCGACCTGGGACACCACCCTCGACCTGGTGCGGGACCCGACGTACGTGAGCTGGCACTACTCGCTGCGCAGCTCCGACGGCCACATCGCCCAGCACCTGCCGACCAAGGACGTCGGCTGGCACGCGGGCAACTGGTACGTCAACGCCAAGTCGATCGGCCTGGAGCACGAGGGCTTCGCCGCGCAGGGCACCTGGTTCACCGAGGCGATGTACCGCAGCTCGGCCAAGCTGGTCCGCTACCTGGCCGCCAAGCACAAGATCCCGCTGGACCGCCAGCACGTCATCGGCCACGACAACGTCCCCGGCACCACCCCGGCCACGGTCGCGGGCATGCACTGGGACCCGGGCCCCTTCTACGACTGGGCGCACTACTTCGACCTGCTCGGCGCACCGCTCAAGGCCCAGGGCCACGGCCGCGACGTGGTCATGGTCCGCCCGGACTTCCCCACCAACCGGCCCGCCTTCACCGGCTGCCTGCCGGACGGGTCGTGCCCGTCGCTGCCGTCCAGCTCGGTGGTCCTGCGGTCGGCCCCCTCGGACACCGCTCCCCTGCTGGCCGACCTCGGCCTGCGGCCGGACGGCTCCCCGTCGACCATGGGCGTCTCGGACATCGGCAGCCGCGTGGACACCGGACAGCGCTATGCGGTCGCCGAGCGCAAGGGCGCGTGGACGGCGGTCTGGTACCTGGGGCAGAAGGGCTGGCTCAAGTCCAGGGACGTGGTGCCCGCCAAGGCCGCGAGGGTGACGGCCAAGGGGGGCACGCCGGTGCCGGTCTACGGCCGCGCGTACCCGGAGGCGGCGGCGTACCCACCCGGGATCACGCCGCAGTCCGTGGTTCCGTTGCAGTACGCGCTGCCGCCGGGGCAGTCCTACACCGTGGGCTGGGCGGGCCAGTCCGAGTACTACTGGGCGACCACGTTCGACCCGTCGACGCACGAGGTCGTGCGCGGTGAGCCGTACCTGCAGATCCAGTACGGCCACCGGGTGGCGTTCGTGCGCGCGGCCGACGTCCGGCTGACGCGCTGAGGTACCCCTGCCAGGAGTCGAACCTGGGTCTCCGGTTCCGTAGACCGGTGTCGTGTCCGCTGGACCACAAGGGCTGGTGACCGTTCCACATGGACGTACGGTCGCCGCCACGGAGAACTATGCCCCCGGAGTCGTGGACCCGCAACGGGTTAAACGCTGATGACGTCCACCGGCAGCCCGGGGTTCGACGACAGGTCCAGCGCCGAGGGGGCGACGCCCGCCTTGACCAGGTGGGCGCCGAGGGCGGCGATCATGGCGCCGTTGTCCGTGCACAGCCGGGGCTTGGGCACGCGCAGGGTGATCCCCGCGGCGGCGCAGCGCTCGCGGGCCAGCTCCTTGATCCGGGAGTTGGCCGCCACCCCGCCGGAGATGATCATGGTGTCGACGCCCTCGGCCTCGGCCGCCCTGACGGCCTTCGCGGTCAGGACGTCGGCGACCGCCTCCTGGAACGAGGCCGCGACGTCGTCGACGGGGATCGGGCGGCCCGCGCGCTCCTCGTTCTCCACCCACCGCGCGACGGCGGTCTTGAGACCGGAGAAGGAGAAGTCGTAGGCGGCGTCGCGCGGGCCCGTGAGCCCGCGCGGGAAGTGGATCGACGGGCTGCCGCGGCGGGCGGCCGCGTCGATCGGCGGGCCGCCGGGGTAGGGCAGGTCGAGGATGCGGGCGACCTTGTCGTAGGCCTCGCCCGCGGCGTCGTCGATGGTGGAGCCGAGTTCGGTGATGGACGTGGCCAGGTCGTCCACCCGCAGTAGCTGCGTGTGGCCGCCGGAGACGAGCAGGGCCAGGCACGGCGAGGGCAGCGGGCCGTGCTCCAGGGTGTCGGCGGCGACGTGCCCGGCGAGGTGGTTGGCGCCGTAGAGCGGCACGTCGAGGGCCAGCGCGTAGGCCTTGGCCGCGGAGACGCCGACGAGCAGCGCGCCTGCCAGGCCCGGCCCGCTGGTGACCGCGATGGCGTCCACATCGGACAGCCTCAGCCCGGCGGTGTCGAAGGCGCGGCGCATCGCGGGCACCAGCGACTCCAGGTGCGCCCGGCTGGCCACCTCGGGCACCACGCCGCCGAAGCGGGCGTGCTGCTCGACGCTGGAGGCGACCTCGTCGGCGAGCAGCGTGATCCCCCCCGCCGCGTCGAGCCGGGACAGGCCGACGCCGGTCTCGTCGCAGGAGCTCTCGATGCCGAGGATGATCGTCACGGGGTGGGCTCCTGGGTCAGCGGGCGCGCCTGCCTGGCCATGGTGAAGGCGTCGGCCCCGGAGGGCTGGTAGTAGCGCTTGCGCAGGCCGATGGTGGTGAACCCGTGCGCGCGGTAGAGCTCGATCGCGCCCTCGTTGTCCGTGCGGACCTCGAGGAAGACCTCAGCGGCCGCCGCGTCGGCACGGGCGAGCAGCGCGCGCAGCAGGGCCCGGCCGATACCGCGACGGTGCTGGGCCGGGTCAACGGCGATGGTGTGCACACTCCCCTCCATGTCACCGGGCCGCCCCGCCAACGACAACCCGGCGTACCCGACCAGCTCCTCGCCCAGGAACGCACCCAGGTAGTAGTGCCCCCAGTCCAACTCGGCGGCGAAGGCCTGCTCACTCCACGGGTCGTCGCCCGCGAAGATCACCGCCTCCAACTCCGCACAGCGCCGCAGGTCACGACGCCGCAGCGGAGCCAGCCGGACATCGGTGTCAGCCGCGGTCACGCCACCCCACCCCCTCTCGCACGCACAGCGAAGCCAACTCGCCAAACCCCCGCGGCCCAGTGGGACAAGCCCCCAGCGACACCCCGCAGCAGCTCATGCCGGAGTCACCCGCTTCCGCGCACCCGGCTCCACCGCATCCGGCCGACGCAGGTACAACGGCGTCAACTCCCCCGCCACACCCCCCGCCCGCAGCGCGGAGGCCGCCGCGGCGACCAGCCCGACCGGCGTCGGGGCCCAGGCGCCAACCCGGACCAGCCCGAAGTCGCCCAGCTCACCCCCCGCGACCCTGGTCACACCCAGCTCCGCGACCCGCTCCGCCAGCGCGGCCGGAGCGAGGACCTCCGGCCCGGCGACCCTGGCCCCGTCGGCGGCGTACGCGGCCCAGTAGACCTCACGGCGGCGCGCGTCGGTCACCACCAGCAGCGGCTCGCCCACGGCCTGGGCGGCGATCCCGTCCAGCGAGCACACCGGGTGCACCGGCCGATCCAGGGCGTGCCCGAGCGCGGCGGCGGTGACGATCCCCGCCCGCAGCCCGGTGAACGGGCCGGGACCGACCCCGCAGACCAGGGCGTCCACGTCCGCAAGCGTTTTCCCCGCGGCGGCGAGCGCGTCGCGCACGTGCGGGCTCAGCAGCTCGCCATGGGCTTTGGCGTCGACGGTCACCCGTTCGGCCAGCAACACGGGCGCGCCGTCTTCCGGCAGTTCGA
The DNA here is from genome assembly GCF_009745975.1 of Actinokineospora pegani. Taxonomy (GTDB): domain Bacteria; phylum Actinomycetota; class Actinomycetes; order Mycobacteriales; family Pseudonocardiaceae; genus Actinokineospora; species Actinokineospora pegani. Next base: position 57,855 of record NZ_WHOL01000117.1, read on the forward strand.
CGACCCCGGCGGTGACCGAGGGGGTTGCGGTGTCGACAGCGAGGACAAGCACGGTTGTCAAGAGTACGAGCAGGCGTCGCTTAGCTGGCTCCGGGCCCGCCCGTCACCGTGACCGTGGCAACTGCCCGGGACGGCGCGCGGCACTACAGTCCCGTTCGTGCTGCTGCCCACGCTGGCCGAGCCGACCGCGCGCGAGGCGGTCCGGTTCGGCGCCGAGGTCCTGACCTTCCGCGAGCTGGCCGACGCCGCCCGAGCCGTGGCCGGGCGCCTCGGCGGGGCGCGGCGGGTGGCGGTGTGGGCGACGCCGTCGCTGCGCACCTGCCTGGGCGTGGTGGGGGCGCTGGTCGGCGGCGCGGCCGTGGTGCCGGTGAACCCGAAGATCGGCGAGCGGGAGCTGGCGCACATCCTCGCCGACTCCGCCCCCGAGCTGGTCCTGGCCGCCCCCGGCGACGTGCTGCCCGCCCCGCTGGCGGCCCTGGGGCGGGTCGACGTCGACCCGGCCCAGCGGGTGGCGGGCGCGCTGCCCGCGGAGCCGGACGCCGAGGAGCCCGCGTTCATCGTCTACACCTCCGGCACGACCGGGCCGCCCAAGGGCGTGCTGATGCCGCGCCGGGCCATCGCGGCGAACCTCGACGCGCTGGCCGCCGCCTGGGCGTGGACCGCCGACGACGTGCTGGTGCACGCACTGCCGCTGTTCCACGTGCACGGGCTCATCGCAGGCGTCCTCGGGCCGCTGCGCCACGGCGGGGGCGTGCGCCACCTGGGCAGGTTCGACTCGGCCGCGGTAGCGGCCGAGCTGGCGGGCCCGGCGACGATGCTGTTCGGCGTCCCCACGATGTACCACCGGCTGGCCGCCGACTGCGAGGCCGACCCGGCGCTGGGCGAGCAGGTGGGCCGGGCCCGGCTGCTGGTCTCCGGGTCCGCGGCGCTGCCCGCCGCCGACCACGCGCGGATCACCAAGGCGACGGGGCAGCAGGTGGTGGAGCGCTACGGCCTCACCGAGACCCTGATGAACACCTCCACCCTGCTCGGCGACCGCAGGCCGGGCACGGTCGGGGCGCCGCTGGACGGGGTCGAGGTCCGGGTCGTCGACGAGGCGGGCGAGCCGCTCGCCGACCCCGACGCCATCGGCGAGATCGAGGTGCGCGGCCCGAACCTGTTCCTCGGCTACCTCAACCGCCCCGACGCCACGGCGGCGGCCATGCGCGACGGCTGGTTCCGCACCGGCGACATGGCCGTGCGCGAGCCGGACGGCTACCTGCGCGTCGTCGGCCGCAAGGCCACCGACCTGATCAAGAGCGGCGGCTACAAGATCGGCGCGGGCGAGATCGAGAACGCCCTGCTCGAGCACCCCGGCGTCGCCGAGGTCGCGGTCACCGGCGAGCCCGACGACGACCTGGGCGAGCGGGTCGTGGCCTGGGTGGTGGCCGCGGGGGCGCGGCCGCCCGCCGAGGAACTGGCCGACCACGTCGCCCGGCTGCTCTCCCCGCACAAGCGGCCACGCGTCGTGCGGTACCTGGACTCCTTGCCGCGCAACGACATGGGCAAGGTCACCAAGCGAGCCCTCAGTGCCTGACGACGGCGCCCGCGCGGCGCTGGCGGCGGTGGCGGCGACGTTCACCGAGTTCACCGACGACCGCGAGAGCCGCTACGGGCCCGACGGCCCGCTGGAGTGGTCCGGCTACGCCGAGGCGCGCTCGCGGGCCGCCGAGCGCTCCGGCGAGCGCGAGTCGGTGGTGTGCGGGCGCGGCCGGGTCGGCGCGGTCGAGGCCGTGCTCATCGCCTTCGACTTCCGCTTCCTGGGCGGCTCGGTCGGCACGGCCACCGGCGACCGGATCGAGCGCGCGTTCACCGAGGCGCGCGAGACCGGGACACCGCTGGTGTCGCTGATCGCGACCGGCGGCAGCCGGATGCAGGAGGGCATGCTGTCGCTGCGCCAACTGCAACGCATCTCCCGGCACGCCGTGGCGCTGCGCGAGGCGGGCGTGCCGCAGGTGTCGGTCCTGCGCGACCCGACCACCGGCGGGCTGTGGGCGTCCCTGGGCGCGGGCGCCGACGTCGTGATCGCCCTCGAGAACGCCCAGATCGGCTTCGCGGGTCGCCGCGTCCGCCCACCCGCCGTCGCCGACGACCCCGCCTACACCGCCGCGGGCCAGCACGCCGCGGGCCACGTCGACGAGGTCTGCACCTGGGAGAACCTGCCCGACACCCTCGCCGACTGGCTCCTGCTGCTCACCTCGGCCACCCCGGACCCCGCCGAGGTCCCCCGAGCCCTCGGCTCCCCCGACCTGCCCGCCGACGGCTGGTCGGCCGTGGCCGGGGCCAGGTCCAAGGACCGCCCGCGAGCGGCGGCGTACCTGGCCGACCACTTCGACACCCACCGCCTCATCCGGGGCGACCGCGCGGGCGGGGTGGACGAGGGCATGCTCTGCGGCATCGGCCTGCGCGGCCGCCACGCCGTGGCCTTCGCCGCCCAGAACGGCACCGCCACCACCCCGGCGGGCTTCCGCACGGCCGCCCGCCTGGTGCGGTTGGCTGACCGCCTCCGCCTGCCGGTCCTGACCCTGGTCGACACCCCCGGCGCCCTCAACGACGCCGCCGCTGAACGGATGGGGGTCGGCCCGTCCATCGCGGAGCTGTTCGGCGTGGTGGCCGGTGCGCGGGTTCCGATCACCACCTTGGTGATCGGGGAGGGTGGCTCCGGCGGGGCGTTGGCTTTGTCCTCTGTGGAGCGGACTTGGATCGCGCCGAACGCCTACTTCTCGGTCATCGCGCCGGAGATGAGCACTGCGATCTTGAAGCGGCCGCCGGAGGAGGTGGCCGCTACGGCGGACCAGCTCAGGCTGCGGCCACAGGACTTGGTGGAACTGGGCATCGTTCGGGGGATCGCTGCGACCTGAGCTGTTTTTTTGGGGGGTGCTGGATCGGGTGGGGTGTTGGGGCCCGAGGTCTTCTCTTGCTCTTGAAGCAGCGTGCCCACACACAACCGCCGCCCGGCAACGCTCACTGCTCGTTGGGGTGGATCGGCTTGTCTGGGGGAGGCGATCATGTGCTTAGCCGGCTGCGTGGGAGGGGCATCTTTTCAGCCCCTCCTTTTCCCCTCCCACAGCACATGATCGTCGTAGGGGCCCCGGGCAAGCCGATCCACCCCAACGAGCAAACGCCCGCAAATCCCCCGTTCTTTACATCCAGCGGTCCACAAGAGACGGAATCTCCGACAGGGACTGGATCACCGCGTCCGGGTCCACGGCCACCGGACTCTGCTGCGCCGCCGGGATCTGGCTGTGCGGCACCCACACGGCCTTCATCCCCACCGCCTTCGCCCCGCTGATGTCGTCATACGGCCGATCCCCCACGTACACGCACTCGGCGGGGTTCTCCTCCCCCACAGCCGCCATCGCCGCGAGGAAAGCCTCCCGGTGCGGCTTGGTGTAGTCCAGATCGCTGCTCCACACCGCCCCGTGGAACAGGTCCCAGACACCGTCCCGCGCCAACACAGCCTCGTGCCACGTCGCGGGCCAGAACGTGGAGGAGAGCACGCCGGTGCGCAAACCGCGCTCGTGCAACGCCTCCAGCATCGGCTTGACCTCGGGGGAGGTGGGCGTGGCGTGGTCCCAGTACTCGCGGAACCCCTCCATGGCGGCGGGGTCCGCCGGGCCGCCCGCACGGTCGAGGACGTCGGTGAGGGTGAAGGAGCGGTGTTCGACGCGGACCCGCAGCCAGCAGTCGTCCTCGGCGGCCAGGGCGGCGGCGGCCAGGGCGGCCGCGCGCTCGGGGTTGTCGGGGAACACCACGTCGGCGTAGGCGCGCCAGGCGGCCAGGTGGTCCATGGTCATCCACGGGGTGAGGGTGCCGCCCCAGTCGAAGATCACCGCTCGCATGTGGCGAGCCTAGGACACCGGGACAGCGCGGTCGACCCAGTTGCCGTGCGGGTGGAGCGCGGCGGTCCGGGTGTCGTCGGGGTGGCGGGTGAGGCGGACCAGGAGGTAGTCGTCGCTGAGGCGGTCGGCGGTGCCCTCGCCCCATTCGACGACGACGGCCGAGGTCTCCAGCTCGCTGTCCAGGTCCAGGTCGTCTAGTTCGGCGAGGTCGCCGCCGAGGCGGTAGGCGTCGACGTGCACGAGGGGGACGCCGCGCTCGCCCGCGGGGTGTTGGCGGGCGATGACGAAGGTCGGGCTGCTCACGCGTCCGCGCACGCCGAGGCCGGCGGCGATGCCCCGGGTCAGCGCGGTCTTGCCCGCGCCCAGCGGTCCGGACAGCAGCACCAGGTCGCCCGCGCGCAGCACCGCGCCGAGGGACCGGCCGAACGCCTCGGTGTCCTGCGTGGTCGGGAGGACCAGCTCAGCCACGCTCCCACCTCCTCGTGCGCCCGGCCGCCCCGGCGCAGTCGCGGACCAGCTCCGCGACGGCCCCGGTGACCAGGTCGGGTTGTTCCAGCATGACCATGTGCCCGGCCCCGCGCGCCCGGACCAGCACCGCGTCCGGTAGCTCCAGGGCGATCCGCTCGGCGTGCGCGAACGGGGTGAGCCGGTCCTCGTCGCCGCTGAGCACCAGGACCCGGCAGTGCTTGAGGCCCGCGAGGGCGGCGTAGCGGTTGTGGCTGCCCAGGGTGTCGATGAAGTCGGCCAGCACCCGGACCGGGGTGACGTCGAGCATGGACACCAGGAAGTCGACGACCTGCGGGCTGACGTCGCGGCTGCCGAAGCCCAGGGTGCGCACGGCCCGCCTGGTCACGTGCCCGCCCGCGGCCCGGACCAGCTCGACCAGGCCGGGCTGCCAGTCGGCGACCCCGCCGAGCACCCTGGCCGTCGGGTTGTACTTCGACAGCAGCGGCCGGGGCAGGCCGGACTTGCCGATCTCGCCCGCCGAGGTGCCGATGAGCGCGACGCCGCGCACCCGGTCGGCGAACAGGTCCGGCTCCCGCTCGGCCAGCGCCATGATCGTCATGCCGCCCATCGAGTGCCCGACCAGCACGACCGGCCCCTCCGGCACGACCGCGCGCAGCACCTCCGACAGGTCGGCGGCGAGCTGCTCGATGGTGCTCGACCTGGTGCTCGACCGGCCGGACCGGCCGTGGCTGCGCTGGTCGTAGAGCACCTGGCGCACCCGGGGACCGGTGAGCGCGGCCAGGTCGCGGCGCTGGAAGTGCCAGCAGGCGCGGCTGAGCGCGAACCCGTGCACGAGCACGACCGTCAGCGCGGGCTCGCCGCCGTCCTCCGGGTCGACCTCCTCAACGGAGATGGCCACCCCGTCGTCGGCGCAGACGCTGCTCTCCCGCGACGGCGGCAGCGCGCCGAACGCCTCCTCGGCGAACCGCTCGTCGGCGCCGGGCCGCCCGCGCGCGGCCCGCACGGCCAGCACCCCACCGGCGACGACCACGCCGACACCCGCGCCGATCAGCCCGGCCCAGCCCGCCCGGTTCACCCGGCGTACCGGCGCCGGACGCGCGGGCGGCGCATCCCGGTGACGATCTCGTAGTCGATGGTGCCGATGGTGTCGGCCCACTCGGTCGCGGTGGGCCCGCCCGGCCCGAACAGCACGACCTCCGCGCCCAGCGGCACGTCGTCGCCGAGGGTGTCGACGACGAGCTGGTCCATGCAGACCCGCCCGCGCACCGGGTAGCGCTTCCCGCCGATGCCGACCGCCATCCGCCCGGACAGCAGCCGGGGCACCCCGTCGGCGTACCCGACCGGCACCAGCGCCAGGCCCGTGTCTCCCTCGGCGGTCCAGGTGTGCCCGTAGGACACCGACTCGCCCGCCCGGATGTCCTTGCGCAGCACGACGCTGGACCGGAACGACATCACCGGCCGCAGGTCCTCGGCCTGCTGCGGCACGGGGTTGAGCCCGTACATGGCGATGCCGACGCGGACCAGGTCGAAGTGCAGGTCCGGCCGGGTGAGCGTGGCCGCGGAGTTGGCCAGGTGCCTGCGCGGGCTCAGCCCGGCGGCCAGGCACAGCAGGTGGGCCTCGGCGAACCGCTTGGCCTGCTCGTCGACCGAGGGGTGGCCGGGCTCGTCCGCGCGGGCCAGGTGCGACCAGATCGCGTGCACCTCGTTGCCGGAGGCGATCGCCGCCGAGACCAGCTCGGCCCAGCGGTCCGGCGGGCAGCCGTTGCGGTTGAGCCCGGTGTCGACCTTGAGGTGCAGCCGGGCCCCGGTGAGCCCGCGCAACTGCTCCACACTGGACACACCGAGGTCGATCCCGGCCTCGACCCCGCGCCGCAGATCGGTGTCCGGGGTGTCCAACCAGGACAGGACAGGCGCGGTGATCCCCGCCTCCCGCAAGGCAAGTGCCTCATCGAGCGAGCACGCGCCGAGCCAGGTCGCCCCGGCCTCCAACGCGGCGCGCGCGACCGGGACCGCGCCGTGGCCGTAGGCGTCGGCCTTGACCACGGCCATCGTCTCCGCCTCGCCCGCCCGGTCGGCGAGCAGCCGGACGTTGTGCCGCAGGCGGTCGAGGTCGACCACCACCTCGGCGCGGACAGCCTGGTCGGCAGGACGGCTCATGGGAAGGTCATCCGCCCACCACGGTCCGCACGGCGTCGCGCACCGAGTCCACGACCAGCGACGCCGAGACCGGCGCGCCGCGGGCCGCGAGCCGCGCGGCCAGGACGTGCACGTGCGCCGCCGCCCCGCCCGCGAGCACCGGGTCGGTGCCCGCCGCGAGCAGCGCGCCGACCAGACCGGACAGGACGTCGCCGCTGCCCGCCGTGGCCAGCCAGTGGCTGCGCGCCGGGTTGACCAGCACCCGCCCGTCCGGACCGGCGACGACCGTCGTGCTGCCCTTGAGCAGCACGGTCACGTCGAGCCGGGCGGCCAGCGCCTTCGCCGCGGCGACCCGGTCGGACCCCAGTTCGATGCCGTGCGGCTCGGCGATCCGGGCGAACTCGCGGTCGTGCGGGGTGAGCAGCACCGGGGCCGCCGGGTCGCGGGCGTCCCACAGCTCGGGGTGCTTGGCCAGCAGGGTGATCCCGTCGGCGTCGACCGCCGTCGGCACGCCCGCCTCCAGCACGTGCGCGAGGACGTCGCGGGCGGCGGTGTTGGTGCCCATGCCCGGCCCGGCGACCCACGCCTGCACCCGGCCCGCGTCGGTGACCGAGCCGGTGACGACCACCTCGGGGTAGCGCCGGTTGACCTCCTCGGCGGCCGACCCGGCGTAGCGGACCATGCCCGAGGTGGCCCGCACCGCCGAGCCCGTCGCCAGCACTGCGGCCCCCGGGTAGGTCGACGAGCCCGCGGTGACGCCGACGACGCCCTGGGTGTACTTGTCGTCCGCCGGTCCCGGCAGCGGCCACAGCGCGCCCACCTCGGCCCGGTCGAGCACCTCGACGTCCGGGTCCGACAGCTCCAGGCCGAGGTCGACCAGGGTCGTGTCGCCGCAGCGGCCCGCGGCCAGGAAGTGCACCGGCTTGTAGCCGCCGAAGGTGACCGTCGCCGCGGCGGTGACGGCCGGGCCGTCGACCGCGCCGGTGTCCGGGTCGACGCCGCTGGGCAGGTCGACGGCCAGGACCGGCGCGGTCACCCGCTCGAGCACCGCCGCCGCGTCCGGCCGCAGCGACCCGCGCGCCGACAGGCCCACGATCCCGTCGATCGCCAGGTCGGCCGGGACGACGTCGGCGACGACCCGCCCGCCCGCCGCGCGCAGGGCGGCCAGGCCCTCGGCGTGCGCGCGCTCCGGGTCGAGCAGCAGCGCGCTCACCGCGACCGACCGGCGGCGCAGGAACGCCCCGGCCCACAGCGCGTCGCCGCCGTTGTTGCCCGCGCCGACCAGCAGCAGCACGCGGCGGCCCGCGGTGCCCCCCGTCCGCGCGCGCAGCATGGCAAGCGCTTGCCTGGCCAGCCCCCAGGCGGCGCGGCGCATCAGCGCGCCGTCCGGGGTGCGGGCGAGGACGCGCTCCTCGGCCGCGCGGATCCGGTCGGTCGTCCAGGCTCGCCGCATCGGCTACTCCACCGTCACGGACTTGGCCAGGTTGCGCGGCTTGTCCACGTCGTAGCCGCGGGACCGGGCGATCTCGGCGGCCAGGATCTGCAGCGGCACGGTCGAGACCAGCGGTTGCAGCAGCGTCGGGACGGCGGGCACCTCGATCAGCTCGTCGGCGAACGGGCGCACGGTCTCGTCGCCCTCCTCGGCGATGACGATGGTGCGCGCGCCGCGGGCCTGGATCTCGGAGATGTTGGACACCAGCTTGGAGTGCAGCACCGCCCGCCCCTTCGGCGACGGCATGACCACCACGACCGGCAGGCCCTCCTCGATCAGCGCGATCGGGCCGTGCTTGAGCTCGCCCGCGGCGAAGCCCTCGGCGTGCATGTAGGCCAACTCCTTGAGCTTGAGCGCGCCCTCCAGCGCCACCGGGTAGCCCACGTGGCGGCCGAGGAACAGCACCGCCTTGGCGTCGGAGAGCTCGCGGCCCAGCGCCTTGATCTGCTCGGTCCTCTCCAGCACGGTCCGCACGGCGTCGGGCATCGCGGCCAGCGCGTGGAACTCGCGGGCGACCTCGTCGGGGTACTTGGTGCCGCGCGCCTGCGCCAGGGCCAAGCCGACCAGGTAGTTCGCCGCGACCTGGGCCAGGAACGCCTTGGTGGAGGCGACCCCGATCTCCGGACCGGCGTGGGTGTAGAGCACCGCGTCGGACTCGCGCGGGATCTGCGCGCCGTTGGTGTTGCAGACGGCCAGCACGCGCGCCTTCTGCCCGCGGGCGTGCCGCACGGCCTCCAGGGTGTCGGCGGTCTCGCCGGACTGGGAGATCGCCACGACCAGCGTCGCGCGGTCGAGCACCGGGTCCCGGTAGCGGAACTCGCTGGCCAGCTCGACCTCGACGGGCAGCCGGGTCCAGTGCTCGATGGCGTACTTGGCGACCAGGCCGGAGTGGTAGGCCGAGCCGCAGGCCACGACGAAGACCTTGTCGATGTCGCGCAGCTCCTGGTCGGACAGGCGCTGCTCGTCGAGGGTGATCCGGCCGTCGGCGAAGTGCCCGCGCAGCGTGTCCGCCAGCGCCGTGGGCTGCTCCTCGATCTCCTTGAGCATGAAGTACTCGTGGCCGCCCTTCTCGGCGGCCGACAGGTCCCAGTCGACGGTGAACGGCTTGACCTCGGCGGGCTCGCCGTCGAAGTCGGTGACGGTGTAGCCCTCGCGGGTGATCACCACGACCTGGTCCTGGCCCAGCTCGACGGCCTCGCGGGTGTGCTCGATGAACGCCGAGACGTCCGAGGCGACGAAGGTCTCGCCCTCGCCCAGGCCCACCACCAGCGGCGAGGACCGGCGCGCGGCGACCACCTGGTCCGGCTCGTCGGCGTGCGTCACGACCAGCGTGAACGCGCCTTCGAGCCGCCTGCACACCGCGCGCAGGCTGGCGGGCAGGTCACCGGCGGTCTCCCCGGCGGCGTAGGCCTGGCCGACCAGGTGCGCGACGGTCTCGGTGTCGGTGTCGGAGGTCAGCTCGACCCCGGCCGCCTCCAGCTCGGCGCGCAGCGCGGCGAAGTTCTCGATGATGCCGTTGTGCACCACCGCGAGCCGCTCGGCCGTGTCCCGGTGCGGGTGCGAGTTCCGGTCGATCGGGGCGCCGTGCGTGGCCCACCGGGTGTGGCCCATGCCGCTGGTCCCGGCGAAGCCGTCGCGGCCCACCTCGTCCAGCCGGGCCTCGAGGTTGGCCAGCCGCCCGGCCTTGCGCTCCACCGCCAGCCCGCCGCCGTCGAGGACGGCGACACCGGCCGAGTCGTACCCTCGGTACTCGAGCCTGCGCAGGCCGTCGAGCACCACGTCCAAGGCGGGCCGATGCCCGACGTATCCCACGATTCCGCACACCGGACCAGGGTAGCCGGCCCGCGTGCGCGGTCCCGGATAGGCTGCGCGCATGGCACGCAAGGCCAAGCACCTGTTCGACGAGCTGTCCCGCCCCGGCCCGCACCGGGTCCTGCGCGGTGACCTGGCGCTCGTGGGCATGCCCGGAGTGGTGTACACCCCCGCCTCGGGCCTCAGCCTCCCCGCGGTCGCGTTCGGCCACGGCTGGCTGCAACCGCCGACCCGCTACCGCCGCCTGCTGCGCCACCTGGCGTCCTGGGGCGTCGTCGCGGCCGCCCCCGGCACCCACGTCGGCCCCCTGGGCTCGCACCGCCTGCTGGCCGCGGACCTGCGCACCGCCCTGGACGTCTGCACCGGCGTCCGCCTGGGCGACGGCGAGGTCTCGGTGGACCCGGGCAAGCTGGGCCTGGCAGGCCACTCCACCGGCGCGGGCAGCGCCGTCCTGGCCACCGCCGCCGACCCCCGCGTCAACGCCGTCGCCACCCTCGCCGCCAGCCAGACACGGCCCTTCGCCACCGACGCGGCCCGGCAGTGCACCGCCCCCAGCCTCCACCTGGCCGCGGGCCGCGACTCCGTCGCCCCACCGGTGGCCAACGCCGAGCTCATCGCGGAGAACTGGGCAGGCCCCGCCCGGGTGCGCACCCTGCCCAAGGCCAGCCACCTCGGCTTCGCCGAGGGCAGGCACTGGAGCGGCCTGCTCGTGGCGGGCAAGTCCGAGAGCGCGACGCAGAAGACAGCGCGCGCCCTGCTCACCGCCTTCTTCCTGGTCCACCTGGCAGACCAGCGGGACTACGAGCCCGTCCTCGATCTCCCCCTCAAGTCAGCCGACGTGACCTTCGACAACACCGAGGTCCCCGAACACGCCTGACCCGTCCCGCCCCCTGTGGACAACCCACCCTCGACGAGCCGCTTCTGTCAGACCCGCCGAGTAGCGTTGAAATCGGGGGTCCCCAAGGGCAGATGATCTTGAAGACGGCCCGCCCGCCCGGACAACCGCGGCAGGCGGAGCAGGTGGCTCAGTCCTCTTCCGGTCCCAGGTCCATCACGTAGGACCTGGCCTGCGGCCGAGGCGGCACCACGCGTTCCGGCTTCTCGCTCTTCTCCGGCTTCTCGCCGCTCGACTCGTTCTTCCGGGCCTCGGCCCGCTCGGCCTTGCGGGCCCGCTCCTCGGCGTACCGCTCGGCCCGCTCCTTCTCGGCCCGGTCGATGGCCGCGCCCGCGGCGCTCGCCTGCTCACCGGCCGCCTTGGTGTTCGCGGCGGCGGCGGACCTGGCTGCGGCCAGGTCCTGTTCGATCGATCGGAAGGCGCCCCGGCCGCGCGCGGCCGCGGTGGCGATGCGGTCCCTGGCCGCTTGGAAGGCCGGGTTCACTTGGCCGACTCCGGGTCGAGCATGTTCTTGATGCGCGCGTGCCGCTCGGCGTCGTCGTCGAACAGGTCGGAGCCGAGCAGGTAGCGGTTGCCCTCGCGGTCCTGGCCGCCGCTGTTCCCACCGCCGCCGCCCATGCCGCCCATCATCGGCATGCCGCCGCCCACGCCCGCGCCGCCGCTGCCTCCGCCGCCGCTCGTGGCTGCTGCGGCGGGAGCCGCTGCACCGCCGCCGCCACCACCGGACGACAGGACCTCGGCCGGGCTCGAACCGACCACCGCGCCCGGCGTCAGCGGAGCGGCCGCCGCGGCAGCACCGCCTCCACCGCCCGCGTAGCCACCGCCACCGAAACTGCCGCCACCGGAGCCGCTGCCGCCCCCACCGCCACCAGCGAGCGTGTCACCGCTGAACGAGCCGGAAAGCGCCATCGGCGAGCCGAACTCAGGGCGGTCCGACTCGGCGAAGTCGACCGTGTAGGACTTGTCGGCGCCGTCGGTCGTGTCGGTCAGGACGATCTTGCCCTCGTCGGTGAGCGTGGCCGAGAGGGTGTCGGAGACCTTGATCGCGCCGTCCGGGCCCGGGGTCAGGACGCCGTCCGCGCCCCGGCGGTCGGCGCCGATCGGGCCGAAGCCGGTGTCCGGGGACGCCGCGCCGGGGCCGAAGTCGAGCTGGTAGGTCTTGGGCTCGCCGTCGCCGGTGTCCACGGTGAGCGTGGCGCGGCCGTTCGCGTCGGGTTCGGTGACCGTGTACGAGGTGTCGCCGTCGGTGATGGTGACCTCGTCACCGCCACCGGTGAGCAGCCCGTCCGGGGTCAGCCCCTCGATGGCGTCCGCGCCCTCGCCCGGCTTGCCCTCGTCGGCAGGCTGCAAGAGCTGTTGCAGCTCCTCGGCGGACGGCGTCGGCGGGACACCGCCGGGCGATCCCCCCGGCGATCCACCGGAGCTCCCGCCGGGCATGCCCCCCGGCATGCCCCCGCCGCCGCTCCCGCCGCCGGTCCCCGGGCTGCCCGTGCCGGAGGGCTGGGTCACCTCGCCCGGACCGGTGGCCGACGGGCCGCCCTCCTGCTGATCGGCCGGGGCCTGGATGCCGTCCGCCAGGTCGGCGAACGGGTCCGGCTCGACCGCGTTGAGCCCGTCGACGATGGCGGCCCACCCCTCGGAGACCGTCTCCTTCGTCGACGCGCAGATCTGGTCGAACGCCTGCTTCTTGGCGTCGAACAGCGCCACGAACGTGCCGTCGAGCCACTTGCGGGCACCCGCGGCCATGATCTCCTTGACCTGGTCGCCCCAGAACAGCCAGCCGAAGCTGGAGAACAGGAACGGGTTCATCCCCCCGAACGGCGGCCAGTCGCGCATCCCCTCGAGGTCGTCGCGGTCGGCCTCCTGCCTGGCCGCCCGGATGACCCGCTCGATGTCCTGCGGGATCAGCCCGTCAACCGTGTCGGCGTAGAGGTCGAGCACGGTCTGCGCCCGCTGCGACACCGCCGTCTCCACGTGCGCGACGGTCTCGCTGATCAGCGTCGACGCGGCGGACGGGGTGTCGGCGACCTCCCGGCCGTGCCCGAGGAACTGCCTGCCGTAGGCGTCCGCGACGTCGGCGGCCTCGCCCTGCCAGACCCCGCGCAGGTCGCCGGAGTCGGTGCTCAGGTCGAGGGTGACCTCGGTGAGCTGGTTGTGCACGTCGCCCATGGTCGCGGCGTCGGTGCGGAACTTGCCGAAGTTGATGCCCTTGAGCTCGTCGTAGACGGTCTCGATCTCGGTGCGCTGGTCCGGCGCGGACCCCCGCCACGACCGGTACGGCGGGCTGAAGTGCAGGAAGAACGCCAGACCGCGCGAGCCGGGCTCGAGCAGCTCGTCGGACGTGCCGACCCCCGCGCCCCCGGCCTCGACGGTGCGCCCGGACGCCTCCTCCAGGTCCTCCCCCGCCTGGTCGACGGCCTGGTCCCACTGCGACCGGGCGAGGTACTGGTCGAGGGTGCCCTGGGCCTGGTCGCGCAGGAAGTCCGGCACGAAGGTGCGGGTCGCGCTGTCGAAGACCTCGTCCTTGACCCCGTAGCGCTCGGCGTACGCGGCGATCTCGCCCGCGTTGTCCCAGAACTCCGGGTCGCGCTGGGTGAACAGGTCGTCCTTGAACACGTGGGAGCCGTGCACGTCGGCGAAGGCGCGCAGCAGGCGGGCCTTGTCGTCGTCGGAGACGGACGGGTCGTCGAGGATGGGCTTCAGCTCTGCCCAGGTGGTGCGCTCGGACATCACTGCCACGCTTTCTGCACGTTGGAGCTGTTGGTCTGCTCGCTGGCGGTGTAGTCGCGGTGGGTGTCGGTCAGCCGGTCCGCGTAGGTGCTGGTCGCGGTGGCGTACGCGCGCACCCCGGCCACCAGCCGCCCCCGCAGCGCCTCGGCGTAGGCGCTGCCCCGGTCACCGAACACGCGCCCGAAGTCCCCCGGCGCCACCTGCCCGTCGTCGAGCCGGTCCGCCTGCTGCCCGATCGGCTCGACCCGGCCCTTGATGCGCCCGGCGATCCCAGCCAGCTCACCCCCGGTGGTGTACCCGTCAGCCACGTCGATCGCCCCGTTCCGTCACCGCTTGCGTCTGGCACTACGACGACCGGGGGGCGCGCCGGGGTTCCGCTCCGCCCAAGATGCTTAACGGACGCAAAACGCCCCGCCCGGCGCGACCGGAACGGGGCGTCTTGTGTGGACCGTCAGCCGGTCACCTCCGCAACCAGCTATGCCCGGACAGGTCATCGTCATCCGGCTCGTCCGGACCAGACTGTTCGGCCCGGACAACCCGCCGCGGGGGTTTGGGCGGCTCTGGCACGGGCGGGGGCGGGGGCGGGGGCGGGGCGACCTCCTCGTCCTCGCCACCGAAGGACAGGTAACGCGCGGGGGCGACCGGCCGGGGCGGCTCGGGCGCAGGCGGCGGGAACGGGTGCTGCTGCACCGGGATCGGGGTGGTGCTGGGCGCGGGGCTCGACGGCGCCTGCTCGCGCAGTTCGTCGCCGTCGAAGGTCATCAGCGTCTGCCGCTCGGGGCGGGGCTCCCAGGCGGGCTTCTGCTCCTCCTCCGGCTGGTGAGGCGCCGCGGTGGCTGCCTTGGCCGCGTCGGCGGCGGGGCGGGCCTCCTCGGCCTCCTGCGCGCGCTCGGCCGCCAAAGCGTCCTGCCTGGCCAACTCGGCGGCGAACTCCTCGCCGATGTCGGCCACGGCGGCGCTGTGCCGGTCGGAGATGTCCTGGTAGCGCGCCAGGATGAGACGGTCCGGCTCGGTCATGGTCACCGACCCCCGCCGATCGAGTCGCCCGCCCGCAGCACGACGTCATCGTCGTCGTCGTCGAACAGGTTGCCGACCGTGCGCCACACGGACGGGGAGCGCTCAGATTCGCCGCCACCGCCACCGCCACCGGCGCCGCCCATTCCACCCATCATCCCGCCACCCATGCCACTGCCCGCAGGACCGTCCGCGTCCGCGGACGCGGCTCCGCCCGCGGTGGCGATCCTGGCTTCACCGGCCCCCGCAGCGCGCACGTCACCGGAGTCCCGGTCGGCGCCCTGAGACTCGGAGCCGCCGCTCTGCCCGCCCGCCTGGTCATCGGGCAGGAAGCCGCCTGCCTGGCCGTTCGCGCCGTCGAAGGGCGTCGAGACGCTCGAGGGGCGGGTGCTGCCGTACTCGTCGGAGGTCTGCTGGGCGGCGACCTGGGGCTCTCCCTGACCGGACCACTGGGCCGTGGCGGGCTGGGCCTGCTGCCCTTGCTCGGGCCCGGACCACTGCGCGGCCGCGGGCTGGGCCTCCGGACGGCGGGTGGGGGTTTGCTCCTGGCCGCTGCCGGGCGTCGCCTGCTGAGCTGTGGCGTCGGGCTGAGCCGTGGCGTCGGGCTGGCCGGTGCTCTCCTGGCCGAAGTCCATCGTGTAGCTCTGCGGGGCGCCGGTGCCGTCGTCGACGGTCACCTTGATGGTGTCCGGCGTGTCCGGGGACCGCTCCGCGGTGATCGTCGTGTCGCCGTCCTGGATCACGGCCTTGCCGTCCGGACCCGCCACGACCTGCTCCGCGGGTGTCTGCGCGCCCCCGGTGAGCGGGTCGATCGGCTTACCGTCCGGGCCGAACCCGCCGGGCTGCTGCCCCTCGGGGGTGGCCGTGCCGAAGTCCAGGTCATAGGTCTTGGGCTGGCCGGTCCCGTCGTCCACGGTGACCTTGACGTGCCCCTGCCCGTCCGGGCTGGACACGGAGATCTCGCGGTCGCCCTCGGTGATGGTGACCGTCTCGGGCTTGCCCTGACCGGGCTCACCGGTGAGCCCGTCCAGCTCGGCCGCGGGGTCGGTGGCAGCCTCCGGCGGCTCCGGCATCTCCGGGGGCTCGGGCGTCTCGGGCATCTTCGGCGGTTCCGGGGTGGGGGGCGGCTTGGGCATCGCCTGGTCGCCGCCTCCGGTCCCGGTGGTCGGGCCGCCGGTGTCACGACCACCACCGCGGCTGTCCGGCTTCTTCTCGCCACCGCCGTCCTGCGCGGGCTCGGACGCGCCGGACAGGCTGAGCTTGCCGAACGGGTCGGCGGACATGGTCATCGCCGCGGAGTTGAGCGTGTCCCACGCCTCGGTGACCGACTTGACGGCCTCCTCGATCCGGCGGCGGAAGTTGCCGATGGTGAGGAAGTAGCACTCGCAGAACTGGTCCAGCTCATTGCAGATCTCGTTGGCCCACCGGTTGTTGCCATCGATGAGGTAGACCTCGCCCGGCTTACGAAGCGAGTCAGTGGTAACCGAAACTGTTTGGCCCTCTCCGTAGTGCCTGCCGTCGGGGATGACTTCATGGTCGAACGGCCAGTAGTTCGTCAGTCGACCATTACGAAGAGCTATTTCCATCTCATCTATGTAGCGGCTGAGGTCGCCACGAACCTCCGCGCCGCCGCCCTCACCGCCACCCAGCGAGGTGTAGCGGTCGACCAGCGGCTTGCCGCCGACGTCGCTCTGCGACGGGAAACTGGCCAGCTTCTGGACGACGTCCAGGGTGGCCTGGCTGGCGCCCGCCATGTGGTCGCGCAGTTGGCTGAGCTGGGTGGCGTATTCCTGAGAGGCGGAGCGCAGCTCATTGAACTTGCCGACGGCGAGGTCGCCCGCGCCGCTGGTCCACGCCCCCTGGAGCTTGCCGACGACCGCGCCCGCCGAGCCGTCGAGGCCGCCAGCGGCCTTGACCAGATTGTCCAAGCGCCCCTTGGCGCCCTCCAGCATGCCCCAGTTGATGATCCTGAGCTGGTAGAGGCCGCCACCTGGCTCGGTCTTCTCCTGGTGGCCCTGGCCGTAGACCGGCTGACTGTGCCACCTGGACTTGTCCGAGGGCCGGGCGGCCGGGTGGTTGCGCCACTTGTCGTAGAGGAAACCGAGGTTCTCCGGGCCCATCATCTTGGTGAAGGAGTCGAGGCCCTTGGTCAGGACGGCCTCGGAGTGGTGCTCGGCCCGCACGTCGGCGGGCGTGGTGAGCGCGTCCTGGATCTCGTGGCTGAAGCGTCCGGTCATCAGGCACCGCCCGACTTGGTGACGCCCCAGGCGTTGTCCACATCGGTCGCGTCGGTGGACTTGGCGGAGTCAGTGATCCGCTGCGCGGCCTCGGCGCAGAACTGCTGGGCCTTGCCCACCGAGGCGGCGAGGCGCTGCACGACGCCGTTGAACGCCTGGAACGCCGCGGCGCCGTCTGGTGTGCCCCCGAAGTGCTCCTGCGCCAGCCCGTCGCCGGTCGCGTAGCGCTGCACTTCCTGCAATGAGACCGCGAGATCGGCGACATCCCGGCCGATCGCCGTCACGGCCTCGTGGTCCATCTCCATCGTCTCGTCGATGGCCATGGTTCCCCCTTACCCCCTGATCAAACTCGGCCCCCGCGGGCGCCCCAGTAGGACCGAACCTACCGAGCCGCACCACGGCGCCACCGCCGAACGGCCTATTTGCGCAGGCGAAGCCCCGTTCAGGCTAACCCGGCGGCTGCTGGCCAGGCGGGTACTGGCCCTGCTGCGGGTACTGGTCCTGCGGCCAGTGCTGTTGGCCCGGTGGCGGGGTTTTGCCCCTTCGCGACAGGAGTACAGCGACGAGGACCGGCACGCCGACGAGGACGAGGACGATGATGATCTCGGTGATACCCAGGGACACGCCTCGACCCTAACCTGATCGGGTGTCGCTTTGGGCTCAGCTCGCGGCGGAGACGACCGCTGCCAGGCGGTCGGCGCAGGACTGGGCGATGGCCTGGGTCTGGGCCTCGACCATGACGCGGACGAGCTGTTCGGTGCCGGAGGGGCGGAGCAGGACGCGGCCGGTGGCGCCCAGTTCGGTCTCCACCTCGGTGACGGCGGCGCCGACGACGGGGGAGGCGGCGACGGTGGCCTTGTCGGCGACCTTGACGTTGATCAGGACCTGGGGGAGTTTGCGCATGACGGCCGCGAGGTCGGCGATGGGTTTGCCGGTGGCGGCGATGCGGGCCATCAGGCGCATGGCGGTGAGGAGGCCGTCGCCGGTGGTGGCGTAGGCGGGGAGGACGACGTGGCCGGACTGCTCGCCGCCCAGGGCCAGGCCCGCGCCGCGCAGTTCCTCGAGGACGTAGCGGTCGCCCACGGCGGTGCTGCGGAGCTTGACGCCTGCCTCGCGCATGGCGATGTGCAGGCCGAGGTTGCTCATGACGGTGATGACCAGGGTGTCGTCGACCAGTTCGCCGGACTCGCGCAGGGCCAGCGCCAGCACGGCCATGATCTGGTCGCCGTCGATGACCTCGCCCGCGGCGTCGACGGCCAGGCAGCGGTCGGCGTCGCCGTCGTGGGCGATGCCCAGGTCGGCGCCCTCGGCCAGGACGGCGGCGCGCAGCGGCTCGAGGTGGGTGGAGCCGCAGCCGTCGTTGATGTTCTCGCCGTCCGGCAGCGCGTTGATGGCGATGACCTCGGCGCCCGCCTCGCGGTAGGCCTGCGGGGCGGCGGCCCAGGCGGCGCCGTTGGCGCAGTCGACGACGACCTTGAGGCCGTCGAGCCGGTTGGGGATGGACGCCAGCAGGTGCGCGACGTAGCGGTCGTGGGCGTCGGTGATGTCGTAGACGCGGCCGACCCCGGCCCCGGTGGGCCGCGGCGCCGGGGCGGCGATGGCCGCTTCGATGGCGTCCTCGACCGCGTCGTCGAGCTTGTGCCCGCCCGCAGCGAAGATCTTGATGCCGTTGTCGGGCATCGGGTTGTGCGAGGCCGAGATCATCACGCCCAGGTCGGCGTTGAGCGCGCCGACCAGGTACGCCACGCCCGGCGTGGGCAGCACGCCGACCTGCAGGACGTCGGCGCCCGCGGCGGCCAGCCCGGCGCACACGGCCGATTGCAGCATCTCGCCGCTGGCGCGCGGATCGCGGCCGACCACGGCGACCGGGCGGTGCGCGCCGTCCTCCGGGGCCAGCACGGCGGCAGCGGCGGCGGCGACCGACAGCGCGAGCTCGGGGGTCAGCTCGCGGTTCGCCAGCCCCCGGATTCCGTCGGTGCCGAACAGGCGTGCCATGGGGTGCATCCTCCGCTGCGGTGGGGACTGGGGGCGAGTAGAAGGGGGTTGAGGAGACGCCGAAGGGAGCGGCAGGTTGACACCCACCGCTCCCTCCGGGTCGTGCTCCAGGTCAGCGCTTGCTGTACTGAGGCGCCTTGCGGGCCTTCTTCAGGCCGTACTTCTTGCGCTCCTTGGCCCGCGGGTCACGGGTCAGGAAGCCTGCCTTCTTCAGGACCGGGCGGTCCTCGATGTCCAGCTCGATCAGCGCGCGGGCGATCGCCAGGCGCAGCGCACCGGCCTGGCCGGTGATGCCGCCGCCGTGCAGGTTCGCGCGGATGTCGAACGACTCCGGCTTCTCGGTGATCACCAGAGGCTCGCGGATGAGCTGCTGGTGCACCTTGTTCGGGAAGTACTCCTCGAGCGACTTGCCGTTCAGCGTGAACTGGCCGCTGCCCGGGGTGATGCGCACCCGGACGATGGCCTGCTTGCGGCGGCCGACGGTCTGCGCGGTCTCGGCGCCGAGGCGGGGCAGCGCCGGAGCGGCCTCGACGTCGCCGTCGACAGCACCGTCGACATCGCCCTCGGCGGTGTCGTACTCGACCGGGGCGTCAGCCGCCTCGACCGGGGCGTCAGCCTCGGCCTCAGCCGGGGCGTCGGTCTCCGCGGTGGCGTCGGCCTCCGCGGGCACCTCAGCGGCGGGGGTCTCGTCGACCTCGACGGCGGCCGTGGCCTCGTCGGTCTCGGGGGTGGTCACGGCGTCCTCGCTCACTTGGCGACCTTCGCAATCTCGAACGGCTTGGGCTGCTGGGCGGCGTGCGGGTGCTCCGGGCCTGCGTAGACCTTGAGCTTCTTGCCCTGCGCGCGGCCGAGCTTGTTCTTGGGGAGCATGCCCTTGACGACCTTCTCGAGAAGCCGGTCGGGGCGGGTGTCGAGCAGCTCGCCGAACGACCGCTTGCGCAGGCCGCCGGGGTAACCGCTGTGGCGGTAGGCGAACGCCTGGTCCCGCTTGTTGCCGGTCAGCACGACCTTCTCCGCGTTGACGATGACGACGAAGTCGCCACTGTCCATGTGCGGGGCGAAGGTCGGCTTGTGCTTGCCGCGGAGCAAAGTCGCGACGTGGGTGGCGAGACGGCCGAGCACCACGTCCTCGGCATCGATCACGTGCCAGGCGCGCTCGATCTCGCCAGGCTTAGGGCTGTACGTGGGCACGGGTCTACCTCATCGTCAACATGCGTGTGGGTGCCTGTGCGGGCCTCACCCCTGGACAGTTCTGGTCCAACCAGGGGCGCGCAACGCCACTCGACTCGCATTCGACCAGTCGAGCTTCACGCCCCGCGCCGCACAACAACGTAAGAAGATACCGGGTGGGTTTGAGGGGGTCAAAACCGCCCCCTCCGGAGCACTCCGGCAAACGCTTTCGGGTGAGTTGGACCACAACCCCCGAAATCCCGAACGGGGCCCCGGTGCGCCGGGGCCCCGTTCGGGGGGTTCATGCTCTGTCGCCGCACGAGGCGGCACGCGTCACGACCAGCGGTTGGCGTTGGCCTTCTCGGTCGCCTCGTAGTTCTCGCCCGCCTGCTGCACCGCGACGGCGATGCTGCTCAGGACCTGCTTGAGCTCGTCGTAGGCGCGGTCCCACTGGGCCTGCTTGGCGTTCCACGCCTCGGACGCGGAACCGGTGTAGCCGGCCGCCAGCGGGGCCAGGCGCGACTTGAGGTCGCCCAGCAGGCCCTCGAGCTGCGAGGAGGTGGAGGACAGGGCGTTGGAGGCGTTGGCGACCTCCGCGAAATTGACCTTGATCATGTCGCCGGACATGGAGTTCTCCCTAAGTCTTAAGTCTGTCAGGTCTCAAGCAGTGAAATCAGCCGCCCGCCGAAGCGCGGGCCGCGCGGTGCCAGCGAGAGCTGGACTCAGCCACCCAGGGCGTTCGCGATGGTGGACATCGAGGAGGAGGACTCCTCCTCCTGGCGCACGTACGCGGTGTTCGACTCCTTGAGCTGCTCCGAGATCGCCTGCAGCGCGTCGTGCAGCTTCTTGGCGTCCTCGTTGTAGCGCACCATCAGGGTGTTGAACGCGGTGGAGGCCTGGCCCTTCCAGTTGTCGCGCAGCGGGTCGAGGTTGCTGCCGAGGGTCTTCAGCGCGGCCTGCGACTCCTCGTTGACCTTGTCGACGTCGAGGGCGGCCTTGGCCATCTCTTCGGGCGTGATTCCGTAACCGGACATTGGGAGAACCCCCTGGTTGGTAGTGGGTCGTACGCGTTCTTCGTTCGTACGCCGCTTACGACGATGACCCTGCCAGGTTCGGTTCCGTCCTTGTGCGACTTACCCGCAAGCAGTTGCTCCCGTAAACGCCACGGTCGGGAACCAGCAGGTCAGAGCCGGTGCGGGCAGCCGGTGTCGACAACGGCGACTTCGCGGTTGCGAAGTCGCCGTGTGCGTTCGCGACGCGGCGCGGGAATCAGCCGCCCTCGAGCAGGATCTGCTGGTCGGCGAAGTAGTCGTCGTCGTCCTCGCCGCGCCGGGCCGGGGTCGGCTCGGGCTCCGCGGACTCCGCGGCGGGGGGCTCGGGGGCGGGCTGCGGGCGCGGCTCGTCGCGCTCGATGACGACGGTCTCGCGCTCCTCCTCGTCGTCCTCCGGCGGCGCGGGCGGCGGTGGGGCCGGGGCCGCGACGAGGGCGGCGGCCGGCGGGTACTCGTCGACGGGCAGGCCGCGATCGCGGCGCCACTGGGCGGCCCGCTCGCGCGCGGCCGGGTCGGTGACCTGGTCGGCACCGACCTTGAGCTGACCGTCGCGAGCGCGGGCGGCCAGCGCGCTGTTCTCCGCGCGGAACTTCGCCACCTGGTCCCTGGCCTCGGCCGAGGCTCGGCTGGCCCGGGTCACCGCTGCCGACACATCGGCCCGGAACCGGGCGGCCGCCTCGGCGAACCCCTCGTTCGGCGCGCTCATCGCCACCCCTCCTCCTGGTCCGGTCAGCCGGTGACGACCAGCGACCGGACCACCTCCGCGCAGGCGCCCTGGACCAGGTCGCGGCCGGGGTCGGTGTGCTGGCAACCGACGCTGACCTGGGTGCTGCCCTCGAACAGGACGTACCAGTCGACGGTAGCGCCCGAGGCGCCCAGCCGTTCGCGGTAGCGCACAACCGACTTGCCCGCGAACGCCCCGGAGTCGGCGAAGTCGGTCAGCGCGCCCTCGGCGGCCTCGTAGTCGCCGCGCAGCTTCTCCACCGCCCTGGCCCGGTCGGCGCCGCTGTCGAAGCTGAGCCGCTTCTCCTCAACCAGGATCCGGTCCTCGCCGTCGAGGGCGTCCTGGGGCTTGATCTCGGTGCGCAGCAGAGCGGGGTCGCCGCCGGTCTGGGTCCAGCCCGCGGGCAGGGCGAAGCGGTACTCGTAC
Organism: Actinokineospora pegani; assembly: GCF_009745975.1. Taxonomy (GTDB): domain Bacteria; phylum Actinomycetota; class Actinomycetes; order Mycobacteriales; family Pseudonocardiaceae; genus Actinokineospora; species Actinokineospora pegani. The sequence goes on from NZ_WHOL01000117.1 coordinate 79,887, forward strand.
TGGGCGATCACCCGACCGGGGTCCGCCGGTCCCCCGCGCCCCAGCACGACCACCAGGCCGACGACGACCGCGGCGGCGAGCAGGACGGCCCCACCCGCGACCAGCGGCCCGGTGCGGGAGCGGCGCTGGACCCGCGGGTGGTCGGCCTGTGGGTGGTCAGCTCGCCTGTGGACAACCCCGTCTCGGTCGGCCTGGTTTGTCAGTGCCCCTGGGTAACGTTGAAATCGGGGGTCCCCAGGGCCGGATGATCTTGGTCCGGGGGTGGGGGGTCGGCCGGGGGGCGCGGTGGGCCAGGGGGTGGTGGAGCCGCGCGGGTGGTCTCGGGGCGGGACGGGGAAGCGGGGTTGGGTGGGGGGCTGGGCGGGGGTCTGGGTGGCCAGCAGGGCTCCCCTGGCGACGACGGTCTCGGGTTGGTCGAGGGTCACCGGGACGACGCCGGTGCGCTCGGCGGCGACCCTGGCCACCATCGGGATGCGGCTCGCGCCGCCGACGAGGAACAGCCCGGTGAGGTCGGTGGCCGCCAGCCCGGCCTCGGCCAGCGCCGCGACCACGAGGTCGGCCGCGCGGCCGACCGGGGCGGCGATGAGGGCCTCGAGGTCGTCGCGGGTGACGTGCGCGTCGGGGAACGGCGAGGGCAGCGGCACGTCGGTGTAGGGGTGGCGGGACAGCGTCTCCTTGGCGTCGCGCACGTCCTGGCGCAGCACCCGCCGCCGCCTGCGCTCGGCCAGGTCGCGCCCCTCGACCAGCTCGCGCCAGTCCTCGGGGCGCCCGGTCCGGGAGCCGATGTGGTCCATCAGCGACTGGTCGACGTCGGCCCCGCCGAACGACGGGTCACCCTTGGCGGCGAGCACGGTGAACCCGGTCCCGGCCGGGGCCACGATGCTCACGTCCACCGTTCCGCCGCCGACGTCGAGCACGGCCAGGGCCTGTTGCGGCGCCCCCGGGAACCGGGCGGCGTGGAACACCGCGGCGGCCACCGGCTCGGGCACCAGCACCAGCCGCTGGCCCAGCCCCGCGGCGGACTCGGCCAGGACAGCGGTCCGCACGGCGCCCCAGTCGGCGGGGTGGGTGAGCACGAGCTGGTCGACCGGCGCCCCGCCCGCGACCCGCCGCGCCTCCCGCACCGCCCGGCTGAGCACGGCCCGGAACACCGCCCGGACCGGCAGCACGGTGTCACCGAGCAGCAGCTCGCCCTCGTCGACGCGCCGTTTGGGGTGCGGCTCGTAGCGCGAAGGGTCGAGCGCCGCCTGCCGCTCGGCCTCCTGCCCGACGAACAGCGTGCCGTCAGCGCCCACGTAGACGGCCGACCGCAGCAGGGGCTGGCCGTCGATCACCACGACCTGCGGCTCCCTGCCGTCGACGGCGATCGCGACGCAGGTGCTCGAGGTCCCGAAGTCCACCGCAACGCGCAGCCCCACGGCCCACCCTCCGACTCGGCTCCGGAGGTCACCCTACGTGCCGCGGGCAAGCCCGTCCCAGCTCAGACGTGGCGCACCCGGGTGTTTTCCACGCCCGACGAGCGGCAGGAAGCCACTGCAGGCCGACCGCCCGAACCACTGGAACGCGATCCACACCGGGGCCGGGCGCACGCCCGGCCTCGGTGGTGCACCCGGCATAGGTCGCGAACCCGCCGCGCGCGTGGGCCAGCACGCGAACCCGTCCGCCACCTGGGACAGCCGGGCGGTGGGGCGGATCAGCGGTCGGGGGTTTGACGCGGTCGTGTGGAAGCGAGGACTGGCGCGATCCCGCCCAGCCCGGCGGTGAGGCTCGGCCGCGAACCCGCCTTGCCGCGCGTGCGGCCAACACCTGAACCAGTCCGCCACCCGGGGTCGTCGGGGCGGATGACGCGAACCAAGTGCGCGCCAGGCGCGAGCGGTGGAGTGGATCAACGGTCACCGGTCGGGGGTTTGACGCGGTCGTGTGGAAGCGAGGACTGGCGCGATCCCGCCCAGCCCGGCGGTGGGGCTCGGCCGCGAACCCGCCCTGCCGCGCGTGCGGGCCAACACCTGAACCAGTCCGCCACCCGGGGTCGTCGGGGCGGATCAGCGGTCACGGTCGGGCGCTGGCCGCGGCCGTGGGGAAGCTGCGGGCCAGCCCACGGCAGGGCGATCCGCCGGAGCGTTGCGGGACCAACACGATCCACGCCGAGCAAGCGGGCGTTTGGCCCGGTGGCGGGGCTCGGCACCGGCCGCGCGTGCGGGCCAGCGCTTGCACCAGGCCGGCGTCCAGGATCTCCGGGGCGGGTGACGTGAGCCAAGCGCGTGTCGGTGGTGGGGCGAGGTCGCGCCGCGTCGAGCGGCAGTCACCGGTCGTGGGGAAGCTGCGGACCGGCCCCCGGCAGCGGCGTCGAGGGGGGCGGTGGCCCGGGCGGGTCCCGTGGGTGGGCTGGGAACGCCGCTGCCCGCCGCGGGGAGCGGCGGGCAGCGGGGGTGGTCGGACCGGCCGGTCAGTCCGGCGGGATCCAGGCGATGTGCATGAGGGACTGGCCCGTCTTGCGGCTGACCAGGGTGCCTCGGCCCGGCGGCAGCGCGCTGGGCTTGACCGTGCCGAGCAGGGCGCCCTCGTCCCGGCTGCCCGAGCCGACGATGCCGGGGGTGGCGATCTCGCGGAGCTTGCCCAGGACCGGGTCGAACATGGCCCGGCTGGCGCCGCCGGTGCGGCGGACGGCGACCACGTGCAGGCCGACGTCCTTGGCCTGCGGCAGGAACTCGGCCAGCGGTTGCAGCGGGTTGTTGCCCTGCGGGGCGACGAGGTCGTAGTCGTCGACGATGAGGAACAGCTCCGGGCCCTTCCACCAGGAGCGGTTGCGGAGCTCGTCCTGGGTGACGTCGGGGCCGGGCAGCCGCTTGGTCATCGACCCCTTGACGTCCTTGATCATGTCGCCGAGCTGGTTGGACGAGACCGCGTAGCTGAGCAGGTGGCCGCTGTCGATGAAGCCGAGCATCGTCCGGCGGTAGTCCACCAGGATGATCAGGGCTTCCTTGGGCGTGTAGCGCTCGGTGATGCCGCGCACGATCGTGCGCAGCAGGTTGGTCTTGCCGGACTCGCCGTCGGAGAACGCCAGGAAGTGCGGCTCGGCCTCGAAGTCGAGGTAGACCGGGGCCAGGTCGTTCTCGTCGACGCCGATCGGGATGAGCTTGCTGTCCTTGCGGGTGTCCTGGGCGATGAGGTCCTCGTAGGGCAGCACCTCGGGCAGCAGCCGGACCTTGGGCGCGTGCCTGCCGCGCCAGCCCGCGTTGATCTTGGCCACCGCGTCCTGCACGCCCGCGGCCACCGTCTCCACCCGGTCGGCCTTGTCGACGTTGGCACCGTCGATGCGCGGCAGGCCGGTGAGGAAGTGCAGCTTGTCGCGGGTCAGGCCGCGGCCGGGGCGCCCGGACGGGACGTTGACCGCCACCCGGCGGTCCACATCGGACTCGCTGGGGTCGCCGAGGCGCAGCTCGAACCGGGTGCCGAGCAGGTCCTTGAGCGCGGGGCGGATCTCGGCCCACCGGTTGGCCGCCACCACCACGTGGATGCCGAAGGACAGGCCCTGCGCGGCCAGGTTGACGACCTGCATCTCCAGCGACTCGAACTCCTGGCGGAAGTTCAACCAGCCGTCGACGAGCAGGAACACGTCGCCGAACGGGTCCTCGCGCAAGCCGCCCTGCCGCTTGCGGGCGCGGAAGTCGGTCATCGAGTCGATGCCCAGGTCGCGGAAGCGCTGCTCGCGCTCGGCGACGAGCCCGGAGACCTCGGCGACCATCCGGCGCGCCTTGTCCGGGTCGATGCGGCCCGCGACACCGCCGACGTGCGGCAGCTTCTCCATCGGGCCCATCGTGCCGCCACCGAGGTCGAGGCAGTAGAACTGGACCTCCTCGGGGGTGTGCGTCAGCGCCATCGACATGACCAGCGTGCGCAGCAGCATCGACTTGCCCGACTGCGGCCCGCCGACGACCGCGCCGTGGCCCGCCGCACCGGAGAAGTCGGCCCAGAGCAGGTCCCGGCGCTGCTCGTAGGGCTTGTCGACGATGCCCAGCGGCACCTGCAGCCGCCCGGCGCCGAAGAACCCGACCGAGGACAGGCCCCGGTCCTCGGTGGTCTGCAGCGGCGGCAGCATCGTGTCGAGGGTGTCGGGGTAGTCCAGCGGCGGCAGCCACACCTCGTGCGCCATCGGGCCCTGCCCGATCAGCCGCTGCACGATCACGTCGAGCTCGGAGGCCTCGGTGGGCTGGTCGGGCTTCTTCGGCTCGGCGATCGCCGCGACCGGCTTCTCCGGCTCCTTGGGGATCTCGACGTAGTCCGGGACGAACAGCTTCGCCCGCCGGTCGCCGCTGACCGCGGCCACCGGCCCCGCGGCCTGCATGCCCGCCGGGCGGTAGGGCCCGGAGACGTAGGCGGCCTTGAACCGGTGCATGGTCGAGGTGTCGAACTTGAGGTAGCCCGAGCCGGGGATCGAGGGCAGCTCGAACGCGTCCGGCACGCCGATGGCCGCCCGGGACTCCGCGGCGGAGAAGGTCTTGAGGCCGATGCGGTAGGACAGGTGCGAGTCCAGGCCGCGCAGCTTGCCCTCCTCCAGGCGCTGCGAGGCGAGCAGCATGTGCATCTGCAGCGACCGGCCCAGCCGCCCGATCGCGACGAACAGGTCGATGAAGTCCGGCTTGGCCGAGAGCAGCTCGGAGAACTCGTCGACGACGATGAACAGCGCGGGCAGCGGGTCGAGGTCGGCGCCGTTCTCGCGGGCCTTCTCGTACTCCCACACGTTCTTGAAGTTGCCGCCGTTCTTGAGCGCCTCCTGGCGCCGGTTCATCTCACCGGCCAGCGCGTCCTTCATGCGGTCGACCAGGGTCAGGTCGCCCTGCAGGTTGGTGATCGTCGCGGCGACGTGCGGGGCGCTGTCGAGGCCGAGGAAGGTCGCGCCACCCTTGAAGTCGACGAGGATGAAGTTCAGCGTCGTCGACGAGTGCGTGGCCAGCATCCCCAGCACCAGGGTGCGCAGGAACTCCGACTTGCCGGAGCCGGTCGCGCCGATGCACAGGCCGTGCGGGCCCATGCCCTCCATGGCCGCTTCCTTGATGTCGAGCTCGACGGCCTGGCCGAACTCGCCGACGCCGAACGGGACCCGGTAGCGGTCACGCACCGGCCGGGGCCGCCACGCCTGCTGCACGTCGAAGGTCATCGGGTCGCCGGGGATGCCCAGCAGCTCCAGCAGCGTCGGGTTGGACAGCAGCGGCTCCTCGTCGCCGGAGTCGGCCGCCGCGGCGCCCACCCGGTACGGCGCGAGCTTGCGCGCCAGCGCCTCGGCCTCGGCGACCGACAGCGTGTCCGGGGAGGCGAACCACTCCACACCGGACGCGCTGCGCGCGCCGAGCCGGTCGCCCTCGACGACCAGCCGCAGGCCGCGGCGGGCGGTGAGGTTGCCCAGCGACTCCGACAGGTCGAGCAGGGTGACCCCGACCAGACCCTCTTCCAGCAGGATCTGTTCCTCGCGGGTGATCTCGCCGTCATCGATGACCACCACGACGTGCGGCTGGTCGGGCTGCGGCGGGGCGTTGCGGGTGAACCGCGGCCGGTCGCGCAGCTCCTCGTCGAGCCACTCCTCGATCTGGTGCAGCGACCCGGCCATCATCCGGAGCTGCCCGATGCCGTCGAGCAGCGTGGGGTGCTGGCTGTGCGGCAGCCACTTGGCCCACTCCCACTCGGCCTTGGCCTTGCCGGAGGTGACCACGGCGACCAGCACGTCGTCGGGGGTGTGGAAGGTGACCAACTGGGCGATGAGCGCGCGGGCCAGGCCGCGGGCCTGGTCCTTGTCCCCGGTGATGCCCACGGCGGCGAACCCGCGGACGGCGACCTGGATCGGCAGCTCGGGCACGATCGAGTGCGCGCGGACGAACCGGCGCAGCGCCAGCGTGGCGATCGGCTCCAGCTCGTCGACCGGGCCGGTCTGCGGCGGGACGAGCCGGGTGGCCAGCCGCTGCGAGCCGCGACCGGCGCGCAGGTGGCAGAAGTCGGGGTCGGCCTGGCGGCGCTCCCACATCCGGCGGCTGGTGGCGATCGACCACAGCGCCTGCGGGTCGGGGTGGGTCCACTCCAGGGACGCGCGCTGGTCCAGCGAGGCCTCGCGGGCGCGGTCGCGCATCTGGCCGAGGTAGCGCAGGTAGTCCTTGCGGTCCTCGTTCATCTCGGCCTTCTTCTGGCCACCGCCCCGGCCACCCATGCCGCCCGCCATCATGCCCACGGTCGACAGCAGGAACATGCCGCCGAACATCAGCGACATGGGGCTCCTGGTCGTGGTGAACATGAAGATCATCATTCCGACCGAGGCGACGATCATGACCACCGGGAGCATCTTGAGCAGGACGCTGCCGGGGATGACGCGCGGTACCTCGGGTGGCGGTTCGAGGTGGACCTCGCCGCCGGGCTGCCGCGGCGCGGCTAGGCGGGGCGAACGCTTGAACTGCAGCGTGCTCACCGGACGGACACCTCTTCGACTCGATTTGCTGCTAGGGAGTTGACGCTACCGCTCCGCGGTCGGCGATCCGACCGGTTCGGCGGAACGGGCGGCCGGGAGCGACCCGACCAGCGCCGCGACGAACACCGCGCCCAGCGCCACGGGCACGGCCCCGCCCGCGGACACCGCGAGGAAGTACACGACGGCCACCGACAGCGCGCACACGGCGGCGCCGACGGCGAAGCGCCCCGGCCCCGCCGCGTGGCGGCCTGCCAAGAACACCACCGCCGCCAGCAGGAGCAGGCAGCCGTGCCACAACGCGGACGGGTCGCCGGACTCGGCGACCAGCCGCCACACCGCGACCACGCCCGCCAGGGCCACCGCCACCACCGGCAGCACCGCCTGCACCCGGGGCAGGCCGCCCGCCGTCACCCCGGACCCGACCAGCAGCGCGGCGGCGGCGAGCAGGAACACGGTCCCGAACGCCAGCGGGGCCAGGCCGCGATCACCGGACAGCGACAGCACGAGCATGGCCGTGACCGCGCCCGAGACCAGGACCAGGCCGAGGGCGACCCGGTCCGGCAGGGCGTGGCCGCTCGGGCTCCACACCAGCACGGCGGTGGCGGCCAGGTACACCAGGGCGGGCAGCGCGGCCCCGGGCGAGCGCGTGACCCAGGACAGGTACACCGCGAGCCCGATCGAGGCCAGGACGGCGAAGACCCCCAGCAAGCGGTAGACCGCTCGTGTCGGCATGCGCCCCACCCCCGTGCTCGGCGACTTATCCGGACCGCCGGACTCGGCGGCACCGGTGCGGCCATACTAGGACCGAAGCGCGCCGGCCCGAGGTCGGTCCGGCGTTACCTGTGGACAACTGAGGGGGCAGGCGGTGGCGAGCGGCACGACCGTGTTCAGCCGGGTGACGGTGGTGGCACCGAGGACGCGCATCGACGTGGCCCTCCCGGCGGACGTCTCGGTGGCCGACCTGCTGCCGATGCTGCTGGAGATGGCCAAGGAGGTCAGCGCCGACGGCGGGGCCCGCCACGGCGGCTGGTGCCTGGCCAAGCTCGGCGGCTCGCCGCTGGACCCGGCGCGCACGCTGGGTTCGCTCGGCGTCGTCGACGGCGACATGCTGCAACTGCGCAAGCGCGCCGAGAACCCGCCGGACCCGCTGTTCGACGACGTGGTGGACGCCATCGCGGAGTCGTCGCCGGACAGCTACCGGCCGTGGACCAAGGAGACGGCCAACCGGATCGGCCACATCGCGGGCACGCTGACACTGGTGCTCGCCGCGGTCACCGTGCTGCTGTCGGGCCCGCTGGGCGGCGGCGGCAACCTGCCGCCCGCGATCACCGGCGGTGCGGCGGCGATCGTGTTCGTCGTGCTGGGCGCGGTGCTGGCGCGCAGCTACCAGGCGCGGACCACCGGCGTGCTGATCGCCGCGGCTGGCGGGCTGCCGATGGCCTTCGTCAGCGGGCTGCACATCGTGCCGGGCGAGCTGGGCAGGCCCAGCCTGCTGCTGGCCAGCGCGCTGGTGCTGATCGTGTCCTCGGCGTCGATCATGCTGATCGGCGCGGGGGTGACCACGTTCGTGGCGGCCGGGTCGGCCGCGCTGCTGGGCGTGGTGGCCTTCACCGTGGCGACCCTGGTGGACCACCCGGCGGCGGGCATCGCCGCGGGCACCGTGGCGGTCGCGCTGGCCGCGCTGTCGGTGCTGCCCCGGCTGACCATCCAGCTCGCGCGGCTGCCGCTGCCGAACGTGCCGGGCTCGGCCGAGGACCTCAAGGAGGACACCGGCTTCCCGGACTACCGCTCCATCGAGCGGCGCGCGGGTCTGGCACACGAGTACATGACCGGCATGATCATCGGCTGCGGCGCCGCCGCGGCCACCGGCGCGATCGTCAGCGCGGGCTCCCCGACGGTGTGGGGCGTCATCCTCGGCGTGGTGGCCACGCTGGTGCTGCTGCTGCGCGGCCGCACCTACGCCAACGGCAGCCAGGCGATCGCCCTGCTGGCCACCGGCATGCTGTCGGCGGTGGGCATCGCCATCGGCTGGCTGATGGGCGCGGACACCTTCGACCGGCTGCTGTGGGTGTTCGGCTCGCTGGTGCTGCTGGCGGCGGCGGCGCTGGTGCTCGGCGTGGTCTTCCCCGAACAGCGCTTCTCCCCGCCGCTGCGGCGCACCGTGGAGATCATCGAGGCGGTGTGCATCGCCGTGGTCCTGCCACTGGCCCTGGCGGTGATGGAGCTCTACACCAGCCTGCGGCAGGTGAACCTCTGATGCGCGGCAGGCGGTTCGGGGCGGTGGTCGCCGCCGCGCTCATCGCGGTCTCCCTGCCCCCGGCCCCGGCCGCGGCGCAGTCGCAGCCCACGCCGTCGGGCGAGCAGGAGCCGGACTCGATGGCCACACCGCCGCCGCTGGAGCCGAACTACCCGGTGCCCACCGGCACCGCGCCGGACATCCCCTACGAGCGCAAGGTCGCCTGCATCACCGCCGCCCCGGGCAAGCAGACGGACCTCAAGAACAAGCCGTGGGGCCAACTGGAGATGCAGTTCGACGAGCTGCACACCTTCAGCCGCGGCGAGGGCGTGCTGGTCGGCGTGATCGACACCGGCGTCAACCCGCACAACTGGCTCAACGCCCGCGGCGGCGGCGACTTCGTCAGGACCGACGAGCGCAACGGGATGCTCGACTGCGACGGCCACGGCACCGAGGTCGCGGGCATCATCGCGGCCAACCCGCCCAAGGACAGCGGGATCGGGTTCATCGGCATCGCCCCCGGCGCGGAGATCCTGTCGATCCGCCAGTCCAGCGCGAACTACAGCGGGCAGCGGCAACAGCCGAACGGCCAGACGCAGGAGGAGCCCGCGGGCACCCTGGACACCCTCGCCCAAGCGGTCGTCTCAGCCGCCGAGCAGGGCGCCAAGGTCATCAACATGTCGGTCGACAACTGCAGGCCGGTCACGGGCGGGCCGATCAGGCCCGCGGAGAAGAACCTGCAGTCGGCACTGCGCTACGCCTTCGAGCAGAAGGACGTGGTGCTGGTCGCCTCGGCGGGCAACAACGGCGAGGACTGCTCGGCCGGGGTCAACACCGGCAACCCCGAGCGCCCGTCCCACCTGGTCATGCCCCCCTGGTTCTCGGAGTACGTCATCTCGGTGGCCGCCGTCAGGGACAACGGCGACCCGGCCGAGTTCTCCATCCCCGGCCCCTGGGTGACCGTCGCCGCCCCCGGCACCGAGATCATCTCGCTGGACCCCACCGACCCGAACGGGCTGGTGAACCAGCAGTTCCTCCCCGGCCAGCAGCAGGCCCAGCAGATCCAGGGCACCAGCTTCGCCGCCCCGTACGTGGCGGGCCTGGCGGCGCTGATCCGGTCCTACCACAAAGGACTCGACGCCAGGGCGGTCGTGGACCGCATCACCAGCACCGCCCTGCACCCCGCCGCCCCCGGCGGCCGGGACAACCGGATCGGCTACGGGATGATCAACCCGATGGCCGCGCTGACGGCGACGATCCCGAGCGAACTGGGCATCAAGGCGGACGAGAACCTGAACGTGAAGGCCGTGCTGCCGCCGCCGAACAACAAGAACTGGGCGCCCACGCAGGTGGCGATCATCGGGTCGGCCGGGGCTGTGGTGCTGTTGCTGTTGACGTTGTTCGTCGTGCACACGGTGCGGCGCAACCGGCGTGGAAGCGAAGCGGTCTGAAGCGCCGGGGGGTGGCGAGAACACCCCCGAGCCCCACCTGGCCTGCTTCAGTCGTCACCGATCACTGAAGGGCTGGCCTTGGCGGGCTTGCCGAAGATGTCCTCCGGGTTGCCGGAGACCTTCGTACGAGCCTTGTGCTCGTTGCCGCCCGCCCCCTGGGCCCCGCCCATCATCCCGCCCATGGGCATCCCACCCATCATCCCCCGCCCACCCGCGCCACCAGCGGCGGCGGCAGGCGCGGCGCCGCCTGTCGGCAAGCCACCGCCCTTGGTGGGCGGCGCTTCGCCCACGCCGGTGGTGGCCCCGGTGCTCATGGGCGCTGCCGCCGCGCCCGACCCCGCGCTGCCACCAAGGCCGGCGCCACCGCCACCGAAACCGCCGCCACCCGCACCCGCGCCACCACCGGGGGAGTCCAAGGCCGCAGGCGAGACACCGGTGTCGAGGTCGGCCCCGGAACCCCCCGGGACGGCGACGCCGGAGACCTCGGGAGCGGACAACGACCAGTTGTCCTCGGGGAAGGCGTGCGCCATGGTGATCTTGTCGAAGACCTGGGAGCCGTCGACGCCCTCGCACATGCGGACGAAGGCGTCGAGGACCTGGCGGGTGGCCTCGAACAGCTCGCGGGTGGGGCGGCGCATCTGCTCGAGGTACTGGCGGGTGCGCTCCTCCCCCTGCACGGCGCCGGACATGGCCTGCGCGGCGACCTCGGCCATCTCCACCATCACCGTGGCCAACTCGTCGACGATCCGGCGCAGGCCGTCCGCGGTGACGTCGAGGACCTCGCCCATGGTGATCATGGCGTCGGCCATGTCGTGGCCCGCGAGGCCGATCCGGTTCATGTACTCGATGAACGACTCGGCGTCCGCGCCCTGCCAGGCGGCGTCGAGGCCGCCGAGGGGCTGGGTGAGGTACTGCGTGACGACCTCGGCGACCGCGCCGACCGAGCGCCAGCGGTCGGCCTCGGCGTGCAGGTCGCTCCACCGGCCGACGACCGGGGAGAAGTACTCCTGCACCGGGTCGGGGATGCCCAGCTCGGCGGCGAGCTTGCTGAGCAGGTCCAGGTGGGCCGAGATGCGCGACTGGATCTGCGCGCCGTCCGGACCGCCCTGGGCCTGGCTCGGCCGCGGGCTCGGCACGGGCACGCCGTTGACGGCCGCGGCCAGCTCGGCGACCGCCCGTTCGGCGGCGGCCAACGGGTCCGCGACCGCGGGGCGGGCGTCGACGCGGGCCAGGGCGGTCGCGTCGCCGTCGAGCGCGGAGGCGATCCCCCCGGTCGGCCAGCCGTCGAGGGAGCCGCTGATGCGGGACAGGCCCGCCTCGCCGTCGGCGGGCTCTCGCGTGCGCATGGTCGCCCCTCTCAGGCCTGGCCGCTGCGGTTGATGGAGGCGACGCCGTCGTCGTCGGAGCTCTGGTACTGCTTCGCGACCCCGTCCAGGCCGGTCGCCGCCGACTGCAACGCCTCGACGCCGCGGGTCAACTGGGCGCGCAGCACCTCGGCCGCGCGCAGGTACGACTCGGACACGCGAACGGTCTTGCCGAGGCTGCCGAAGGAGTCCGCCGTCAGCGGCGCGGTCCGCATGACCTGGCCGCCCTCGGCCAGGACCTCGGCCGCGTCGTGCACGTTGGACGCGTACTGACCGACCCAGGCCGGGTCGACCCTGATCGTGGCCACCGGCCGCACCTCCTCGCTCACACGGGCGTCGTCACCGGTGTGACGGTAGTCGGGATCGGCCGGTTCCCGGGACCGCCGATCAGCCCCCGCCACCCGGGGCGGCGTTGGCCCCGCTCGGCGACGGGAACTCGCCCGGCTCGACCGGCACCGAGTCGTAGGTCTGCAGGACGTCGCTGGTGTTGAGCTGGGCGCCGTTGGGCAGCAACTGCATGATCGCGTCCGGAGCGGGCAACTGGTTGGCCAGACCGAGTGTGGCGGCGGTGCGGGCGTCCTGGACGCCGTACTTCACCCCGCGGTCGGAGACCAGGTAGATCGGACCCGTTTGGAAGTTCTGCGGATTGGTCGAGCCGCGCACGACGGCCGCCTTGCCCGCGGGCATCACGAAGGACTCGATGCGGACGCCGGACGAGCCGGTGGTGCTGATCTTGACCGGTCGCGGCGCGGGCTTGCCCTCCTCCTTCGGCGGCATCGGCAGCGTGGTGCCCACGTGCACCTTGGTCTGCTGGTCGGCGGTCTCACCCGAGCCGACCAGGCCCCAGCCCAGGCAGGCGACCGGGAGGTTCTCCGGGGTGAGCACCTCGACCAGGTCCTCGGGGAAGCTGCTGTCGTCGATGACGTCGAGGTTGCGGTTGGCGGGGAGCTGCTCCGGCGGGATGCGCTCGATCTCGGCCTGCTTGCCGCCCGCCCAGCGGATCAGGTCGGCGGTGCTGCGCTTCACCTGCTGGGCGCCGCCGTCGAGGATCGCGAAGTAGTCGTAGCCCGTCCCCGCGCGCTGGACCTCCACGACGTCGCCCACGACGAAGCCGTTCTCGACGGACTTTCCCCGGTTCGGGATGTCAGGCGCGGCGAGCGGGGAGACAGCGGGGATGGCGTTGAGCAGGCCGGGGGTGATCTGGCGGCTCAGGCCGTCGCCGTCGATCTTCAACGCCGACTTGGTGCTGCCGTTGGTCATGTCGACCTCGGCCCGGACCGTGTTGGCGTTGGGCAGGTTGGCCGTGGTCGGGGTGCGGTAGACGAGGTAGGTCTTCTTCGACTCCGGCTCGGTGACCAGCAGCCCCTCGTTGCGCGCCAGCTCGCGGCCGAGGTCGGGGACGCCGCCGAGGACGGTCGTCTCGATCTCGTTCTCCGAGGCCGGGTTGTTCAGCGACGGGTCGAGCTTGTAGGTGTCGCACACCGCCCAGTTCGCGCCGATCCGCTCGCCCTCGCCCCCGGGGAGGAACTGCGGGCCGTCCTGGATGCCGGTCAGCCGGTCGCGGGGGACGCCGACGAGCTTGCTGTCGTCGACGATCTCCGTGCCCTGGACCGCGGTGGTGGCGCCGCCCGCGTCGGTGTTGCTGCCGGGACCGCTCTGGCCGCCGCTGGAGCGGGCGAGCATCAGCAGCCGCGCCGAGGCGAGGTTGAACGTCGGGACGAGCACCTCACCCTGGGGCGTGTCCTTCCAGTAGACGTAGACCGCACCCGATGGCTTGCCGATAATGATGCTGTCCTGGTCCGGCAGCTTGCCCGAGGGCGACAGCAGCCCCCAGACCAGGAAGCCGATGCACGCGATCGCCGCCAGGCAGGCGCCCACGATCGTCGCCCTGGAGTGGGTGCGCATCGGGTCGTGGAGCATCACCGCGTCCTTGCGCACCAGTGCCGACTGCATTCGGCGCAGCACGAAGCGGTATGCCTGGACCTGAGACTTCGTCGTTGGTGTTGATGGCATTCTCGGCCTGCTGCTCTCCCCGTCGCGGTACCGTTCCGCAGGATAGACCCATGGCCTCGGCCGTACGCGGCTCTTGCGCCAACCTGTGGACAAACCCCGGGTTCGCGCAGGCCAGCAAGCTTCGCGAGGGGAAGAGACCGATCGGATGACCGTGGCGACCACTCCGCCGGGACACGGCAGGACCCCACCTGGACCACCGCAGCGGCCGGGCGGACCCGGCGGGCCGGGCAGACCTGTCGGTCCCGCGGGCCCGGGTGGTCCGGGTGGGCCCAGCGGCAGGCCCGGTGGTCCGCCAGGACCCGGTGGCCCCGGCAGGCCCGGTCCCGGACCCGGCGGGCCTGGTGGGCCGAGCGGCCCTGGCGGGCCCGGTGGACCCGGTGGGCCGAGCAGCCCTGGCGGGCCCGGTGGACCCGGTGGGCCGAGCGGCCCTGGTGGGCCCGGTGGGCCCGGTGGCAAGGGGCCGAACGGTCCTGGGGGCCCCGGCGGGCCGTCCGGCGACGGCGGGCGCCCGGGCGGGACGCCCGAGGCCCCGAAGGCGCGGGTCTCGGCGCGCAGGCGCACGCGCGGGGCGAGCCTGGGCTCGCTGCCGGTGCTGAACCTGGTGGTGCTCGAGGTCGGCGTCGCGATCGGGCTCGTGCTGCTGGCGGTCGACCTCGACCTGGTCTACGTCGCCATCGGCGTGGTGGTCGTGGCGCTGGTGCTGGCGTTCCTGCGGTGGCGCGGGCGCTGGTTCACCCAGTGGATCGGGCTGACCACGCGCTACACGTTCCGCTCGCACGCGCGGCAGACGAAGCTCACCGAGAACACCGCGACGATGGAGGAGCAGCTCGCCGCCGACGACGGCCCGTCGGTGACCGGGCCGGACGACGCCAGGGTGGCGCTGCTGCGGCTGGCGGTGCCGGACCTCGTCGTCGCGCACAGCCAGGACCACGAGCGCAAGCCGGTCGGCCTGGCCTGGCACGAGGGCACCTGGACCGCGGTCCTGCTGGTCGACCCGGCCCCGGCGCTGGTGAGCGCGGTCGGGCAGACCCCGAGCCTGCCGCTGGGCGCGCTGGCGCCCTGCCTGGAGGACCGGGGCGTGGTGCTCGACGCCATCCAGGTCATCTGGCACTGCTACCCGGGCAGCGTGGCGCTGCCGCCGAACTCCCCCGCCCTCGGCTCGTACCTGGAGGTGCTCGGCCCGCTGCCCGCGGCCGCCCGGCGCACGACCTGGGTCGCGGTCCGGCTCGACCCCCGCCGCTGCCCCGCCGCGGTCCGCGAGCGCGGCGGCGGCGTCGTCGGCGCGCACCGGGCGCTGATCGGCGCGCTGTCGCGCGTGCGCAACGCGCTGGAGTCGCGCGGGGTGCCCACCCGGCCGCTGGACCCGGACGAGCTGCTGCGCGCCGGGATCTCCTCGGCCGAGCTGACCGGGGTCGCGGGCTCCAAGACCCAGGTGAGCCTGCGCGAGCGGTGGACCGGGGTGACCGCGGCGGGCATCGGCCACGCCAGCTACGCCATCACCGGCTGGCCGCAGGGCAAGCAGGCCACGAGCCTCAACGCGCTGCTGGGCGTGCGCGCGCTGTCGGCGACGGTGGCGATGTCGATCTCCCCCGGCTCCGACGAGGGCCAGGTCGGCCTGCGCGGGCTGGTGCGGGTCAGCGCCCGCAACCCCGACGAGCTCGCGCTCGCCGACGACCGGTTGACCAGCATCTCGAACCGAATCGGGATCACCCTCACCCCGCTGCGCGGCCTGCAGGTGGCCGGGTTGGCGGCGACGCTTCCGCTGGGAGGACGGGCATGAGCGGGTCGAGCAGGCTGCTGGACACCACGGGCAGCGCGGCGAGCATCGCCCCGGAGTTCCTGGTGACCCCGGACATGCTGGACGCGGTGAGCCCCTCGGGCGACCGCGGCGGCATGGTGCTGGGCTCCGGGATGCAGGGCGAGCCGTTGACGATCTCCGCGCTGCGGCCGTCGGCGACCAGGATCGTGCTGGTCGGCGGGCTGTACCTGGCGCGGCAGGTGGCGCTGCGGGCGATGGCGGTCGGCGCGTGGGTGGTCGTGGCCACCGGGCGGCCGGGCGCGTGGCAGATGTTGCAGAAGGCGGCGGGCGAGGGCCAGCAGCTCGTGCAGATCCGCAGGCTGAGCCCGGTGGAGCTGCCGCGGCCGTCTGAGGACGCTCCGCTGCTGGTGGTGCACGACGGTGGGCCGACGCCGCAGGAGCTGTTCCCGCCGCGGACGCCGTGGCAGACGACGGTGTACGTGCTGCCCTACATGCACCCGCAGGCCGGGGCCACGGCCAATGCCGCGGATCTGGTGCTGTTGCAGCGGCTTCCGGTGGGGCAGGCGCAGTTGGCGGCACGCATTTGGCGGCTGCCGCCGCCGATGGTGCAGCAGTTGACCTCGTTGGCTGACGATCAGGTGGTGGCGTTGGGGCGCAATCTCTGGAAGCCGCTGCGGTTGGTGACCACGGCTAAGGAGCAGCAGATTCTGGGGCCGGTTCGTCGGGGTGATTGAGCGTGCCCTGGGGCCCTGTGGGGTGAGATAGGGCCTGTCCCTTGGAGCCGCGGAGTGTGTAGCTCCAAGGGACAGGCGGCCAGGACTGGGTCGAGGCCCAGGGCTGACCGGTCTTTGGGCGGGGTGTTAGAGGAGCTCGGCGGTTTTGTGGTTGGTGGGGATGCGGAAGGAGACCACCGTCTTCGTTGTGTCGGTGTGTTTTTCCGGGTCGGGGATCTGGCGGATGAGCAGCAGGCCGCGTCCGGCGGGCTTGGCGTGTCGTGCCGGGGAGGGGTGGGGGGCTGTGCCCGCTCCTGTGCCTTGCACCCGGATGTCCACCCAGCCGTCCACTTCCGACAGCGTCACCTCGACCGGTGCTCCCCCGAGGATGACGGCGTTGACGGTGGCCTTGTGCACCGCGAGCGCCGCCTGGACTGGGAGCAGGCGGTCGAGGGCGTCTCCGAGCGGCTCGAGGTCGGCGATGCCGGTGAGGCGCAGGCTGAGCACCGCTAGAGCCTGGCGGTCGGGGGTGCCTCGACATAACCAGCGGACGGGTGACTCTCCATCATCGAACGAGTGACCCGGTCACAGTGTGCGTACTCGCCGCGTGATCGCGGCGCGGCGGGCCAGGTCGGCGTCGGCGGGGTAGTCCACACCGATCAGTGCCAGGCCGTGCGCGGGGGCCACAGTGACGTGGCTGGGGCGTTCGGTGGCCGTCAGCATGCTCGCGGGCCAGTCGACGGGCTTGCGGCCCTCCCCCACGGCCAGCAGCGCGCCGACGAGGCTGCGGACCATGGAGTGGCAGAAGGCGTCGGCGCTCACCCTGGCCTCCAGGACGCCGTCGGGTGCGCGGGTCCAGTCCAGGCGCTGGAGTTCGCGGATGGTCGTGGCGCCCTCGCGGCGCTTGCAGAAGGCGACGAAGTCGTGCTCGCCCAGCAGCAGGGACGAGGCGGCGTTGAGGGCGTCCAGGGCCAGCGGGCGGGGCCAGGTGACCACGTGGTTGCGGCGCAGTGGGTCGGCGCTCTCCTGGGCGTCGCAGACCCGGTAGAGGTAGTGGCGGCGCAGTGCGGCGAACCGGGCGTCGAACTCGGGTGGCACGACCCGTGCCGAGGACACCCGGACGTCGGCGGGCAGGGCGCGGGCAAGCCGGGACACCAGGGGGGGCAGGTCGACCTCGGCCGGGAGGTCGAGGTGGGCCACCTGGCCGGTGGCGTGCACCCCGGCGTCGGTGCGGCCCGCCACGGTCAAGCGGACGTCGCGGCGCAGCACGAGCGACAGCGTGTCCTCGATGACCCCGCAGACCGTGCGGCGCTGCGGCTGGCGGGCCCAGCCGGAGAAGTCCGTGCCGTCGTAGGCGATGTCGAGGCGCACACGGACGAGCCCGCCGTCCCCAGCGGGGGCGGCGGGCTCGTTCGCGTGGTTCTGGGCGGCCAGGACTACTTGTCCTTGGCCTCGTCGGCCGGGGCCTCGGGAGCGGCGCCGTCGACCTTGGCGTCGTCAGCCTTGGCGTCCGAGGACTCCACAGCCTCCGAAGACTCCACAGCCTCCGGGGAGTCGACGGAGGTCTCCTCGGCGGTGGTGTCCGCCGCCGGGGTCGCCTCGGTCTTCGGCTCGTCCTTGGCGAACTTGGTGCCGCGAGCGGCCTCCGCCTCAGCCGTGACCGTCTTCTCCTGGATCAGCTCGATGACGGCCATGGGGGCGTTGTCGCCCTTGCGCGGCATCGTCTTGGTGATCCGGGTGTAGCCGCCCTTGCGGTCGGCGTAGAACGGGCCGAGCTCGATGATCAGGCGCTGCACGACGTCCTTGTCGCGGATCACCTTCATGATCTCGCGGCGGTTGTGCAGGTCACCGACCTTGGCCTTGGTGATCAGCCGCTCCGCGTAGGGACGCAGCCGCTTGGCCTTGGCCTCGGTGGTGGTGATCCGCCCGTGCTGGAACAGCGCCGTGGCCAGGTTGGCCAGCAGCAGCCGTTCGTGCGCGGGGCTGCCGCCGAAGCGGGCGCCCTTCGTGGGGGTGGGCATTGCTTGCTCCTTGGGGAAATCCGCTGCTCAGACGTCCTGGCGGACTAGAGCTGCTCGGTCTCTGCGTAGTCCTGGCCGTCGTCGGTGCCGGTCTCCGCGCCGTCCGACCACGTGTCCGTCGTGTAATCCGCGGCGGCGGCGGTCGGGTCGAACCCGGGCGGGCTGTCCTTGAGCGCGAGGCCCAGGCCGACGAGCTTCATCTTGACCTCGTCGATGGACTTGGCGCCGAAGTTGCGGATGTCCAGCAGGTCCGCCTCGCTGCGCGACACCAGCTCACCCACGGTGTGGATGCCCTCGCGCTTGAGGCAGTTGTAGGAGCGCACGGTGAGGTCGAGGTCCTCGATCGGCATCGCGTAGGCGGCGATGGTGTCCGCCTCCTGCGGCGAGGGGCCGATCTCGATGCCCTCGGCGTCCACGTTGAGCTCGCGGGCCAGCCCGAACAGCTCGACCAGCGTCTTGCCAGCCGAGGCCACCGCGTCGCGCGGGGTGATCGACGGCTTGGTCTCGACGTCGAGGATGAGCTTGTCGAAGTCGGTGCGCTGCTCGACGCGGGTCGCCTCGACCTTGTACGTCACCTTGAGCACGGGCGAGTAGATGGAGTCGACCGGGATGCGGCCGATCTCCGCGCCCGCCTGCTTGTTCTGCACGGCCGGGACGTAGCCGCGACCGCGCTCGACCACGAGCTCGATCTCCAGCTTGCCCTTGCCGTTCAGGGTGGCGATGTGCAGGTCGGGGTTGTGCACGGTGACGCCCGCAGGGGGCACGATGTCGCCTGCGGTGACCTCACCGGGGCCCTGCTTGCGCAGGTACATCGTCACCGGCTCGTCCTCCTCCGAGGAGACCACGAGCTCCTTGAGGTTGAGGATGATGTCGGTGACGTCCTCCTTGACCCCCGGCACGGTGGTGAACTCGTGCAGCACGCCGTCGATGCGGATGCTGGTGACCGAGGCGCCGGGGATCGAGGACAGCAGCGTGCGCCGCAGCGAGTTGCCCAGCGTGTAGCCGAAGCCGGGCTCGAGCGGCTCGATGACGAAGCGGGAGCGGGTCTCGACGACCGGCTCTTCGGCCAGGGTGGGACGCTGTGAGATGAGCACTTCTTGGTTCTTCCTTCCCTTGGGCGCCCGCTATTTGACGCCCGGCGTGATCGGGATGCCGACGCGCTGACCGGTGCTGGACCGGGGCGCGACAGCGGGGCGGCGGCTCCTGCGCCGCCGCCCCCAGTCGTCACTTCGAGTAGTACTCGACGATGAGCTGTTCCTGGACCGGGATGTCGATCTGCGCGCGCTCGGGCAGCTGGTGCACGAGGACGCGCAGGTTCGACGGGACCACCTGCAGCCAGCCCGGGACCGGGCGGTCGCCGAAGGACTCCTTGGCCACCACGAACGGCAGCGTCGGCAGCGACTTGGGCTTGACGTCGATGATGTCGAACTTGGACACCTGGTACGACGGGATGTTGACCTTCTTGCCGTTCACGATGAAGTGACCGTGCGAGACCAACTGGCGGGCCTGGCGGCGCGTGCGGGCGAGGCCCGCGCGGTAGACCACGTTGTCCAGGCGCGACTCGAGGATCTGCAGCAGGACGTCGCCGGTCTTGCCCTTGCGACGGGTCGCTTCCTCGTAGTACTTGCGGAACTGCTTCTCGAGGATGCCGTAGCTGTAGCGGGCCTTCTGCTTCTCCTGGAGCTGAAGCAGGTACTCGCTCTCCTTGACCCGACCGCGGCCGTGCTGGCCGGGCGGGTAAGGGCGGCGCTCGAAGGCCTGGTCGCCGCCGACGAGGTCAACCTTGAGCCGACGCGAGATGCGCGTGGCGGGGCCGGTGTAACGTGCCATTTTTTCTTACTCCTCCCCGTTCCTCAGACCCGGCGCCGCTTGGGCGGGCGGCAGCCGTTGTGGGGCTGCGGGGTCACGTCCTGGATGATGCCGACCTCGAGACCCGCCGCGGACAGCGAGCGGATCGCGGTCTCGCGACCGGAGCCCGGGCCCTTGACGAAGACGTCGACCTTCTTCATGCCGTGCTCGGCGGCCTTGCGGGCAGCGCTCTCGGCGGCCATCTGCGCGGCGAACGGGGTCGACTTGCGCGATCCCTTGAAGCCGACGTGACCCGAGGACGCCCAGGCGATCACGGCGCCGGTCGGGTCGGTGATGGAGACGATCGTGTTGTTGAACGTGCTCTTGATGTGAGCGTGCCCGAAGGCGACGTTCTTCTTTTCCTTGCGCCGGACCTTCTTGGCTCCGGCGCCGGTGCGCGACTTGGGGGGCATGTCTTCGGGTATCTCCTACTCGGGCCGCGAAGTGGTGAACTCAGGACCGGCGTCCCGGATGATGGATCCGGCGTCCTTGTACAGCTCGCGCAGCGCCTTGGGACGGGCGCACTTGGGCGCGACGGTGTACGCCATGAAGGACCGGCGACCGCGGCGCTGAGGCGCCATGGTCCCGACGGACTGACGGCCGAGGCTCACTTCTTGCCGGCCTTCTTCTTGCCCGCGACGGTCTTCTTCGGGCCCTTGCGAGTACGGGCGTTGGTCTTGGTGCGCTGACCGCGCACCGGCAGACCGCGACGCCACCGCAGGCCCTCGTAGCAGCCGATCTCGATCTTGCGACGGATGTCGGCCTGGACCTCGCGGCGGAGGTCACCCTCGACCTTCCAGTTCTGGTCCATGTACTCCCGGAGCTTGACCAGTTCCTCATCGCTGAGGTCCTTGGCGCGCAGGTCCGGGTCGATGTTCGTCGCGGCCAGCAGCTCCTTGGAGCGGGTCCGGCCGATCCCGAAGATGTAGGTGAGCGCGATCTCCATCCGCTTTTCGCGGGGGAGGTCCACGCCTGCGAGTCGTGCCATTCGGCGTTGTCTCCTCTTGTACTAGTCCCCGGGTTTGCTCCCCCTCCACCCCGGACCGACTCAAGGTCCGGGACCCGGCCTGGGGTCCGGGCGTGCACCGGGTCCGACTGACCCGGCAGGTAGGGGGAGGCCCTCTTCTCGCGGCAACGAAGTCCGCGACGAGCGGGCGATCAGCCCTGGCGCTGCTTGTGGCGCAGGTTCTCGCAGATCACCATGACCCGGCCGTGACGGCGGATCACCTTGCACTTGTCGCAGATCTTCTTGACGCTCGGGTTGACCTTCACGTCTGCTTTCTCCAGCTCTCGGCCGTGGCATCCCCGGTCGTGCTGACCGGGGAGTTCGTCACTTGTAGCGGTAGACGATGCGGCCGCGGGACAGGTCGTAGGGCGAGAGCTCCACGACTACCCGGTCCTCCGGCAGGATGCGGATGTAGTGCTGCCGCATCTTGCCGCTGATGTGTGCCAGGACCTTGTGGCCGTTCTCCAACTCGACGCGGAACATCGCGTTGGGGAGTGGCTCGACCACGCGGCCTTCGACCTCGATGGCCCCGTCCTTCTTGCCCATGTCCTCCGCGTTTCGTGACGTTGTTTGTGCGTGACTTCGGACCGTGCGTTGTTGCTTGTCGTGCTCCGCCTGCGCGGGGCACGGCAGCAGGAACTGCACCGACCTGAGCACACGACGGAATTGGCGCACACTAGCCGCGCCACCGGTCAAGTGTACGCACCGGCGGTGAGGGAGAGAAATCGGGGCCTACTTCTGCGTCAATCATTCACCCGACAGTGGTGAACGCGCAGGTCAGGAGCCTTCGGGCGCCGTGAGAACCCAGGGACCGTCCTCGGTGATGGCGACGGTGTGCTCCCAGTGCGAGGCGCGGGAGCCGTCAGTGGTCACCACGGTCCAGCCGTCCTCGAGCTCCAGGGTCTCCTCGGTGCCGAGGGTCAGCATGGGCTCGATGGCGATGGCCATGCCGGGGCGCAGCCGGGGGCCGCGGCCGGGCTTGCCGTAGTTCGGCAGGAACGGGTCCATGTGCATCGAGGAGCCGATGCCGTGGCCGCCGTACTCGCGGACGATGCCGTAGGAGCGGCCGTGCGCCTTCGCGGCGGTTCGCGTCGCGGTCTCGATGGCGTGCGAGACGTCGTAGAGCTTCGCCCCGGCCACGGTGGCGGCGATGCCCGCCTCCATCGAGGCCTTGGTGGCCGCGGACAGGTCGGCGTCGGCGGCGGAGAACTCGCCGACGGCGAAGGTCATCGCCGAGTCGCCGTGCCAGTCCTCGAGGATGGCGCCGCAGTCGACGGAGACGATGTCGCCGTCGGCCAGCACCTGGGTGGCGGCCGGGATGCCGTGCACGATCTGCTCGTTGACCGAGGTGCAGATGCTGGCCGGGAAGCCGTGGTAGCCCTTGAAGGACGGCACGGCCCCGGCGTCGCGGATGGTCTGCTCGGCGATCTCGTCGAGTTCGGCGGTGCTGACCCCGGCCTTCACCGCGGCCTGGACGTTGCCCAGCGCCCGCGCGACCACGATCCCGGCCGCGCGCATCGCCTCGAGCTCACCCGGCGACTTGATCTCGATCATGCGCGACTTCCAGGTCGCGATGGCCGCGCGCAGGCCGGAGAAGCCACGGCTCATGCCCGCCCGCGCAGCGCCGAGAGCACGCGCTGGGTGACCTCGTCGACGTCGCCGACCGCGTCGATGCTGATCAGCAGCGCCGTGTAGTAGTCGAGCAGCGGGGCGGTCTCCTTGCGGTAGACCTCCAGCCGGTGGCGGATGACGTCCTCGCTGTCGTCCGCCCGGCCGCGACCGAGCATCCGCCCGACCACCACGTCCTCGTCGATCTTGAACTCGACGACGGCCGTCAGCGCGGCCGCGTCGAGGACCGCGCGCAGGAAGTCGGCCTGGCCGGTGTTGCGCGGGAAGCCGTCGAGCAGGAAGCCGCCCTGGGCGTCGGCCTCGGCGAGCCGGACGCGGACCATCTCGTTGGTCACCTCGTCGGGGACCAGGCCGCCGCTGTCGATGATCGCCTTGACCTGCCGGCCGAGTTCGGTGTTGTTCGCGATGTGCGCCCGGAACAGGTCCCCGGTCGAGATGTGCGGAACGCCGAGCTCCGCGCTGAGGGCCTTGGCCTGGGTGCCCTTGCCCGCGCCGGGCGGGCCCACGAGAACAACACGAGTCACTTCAGGAACCCTTCGTAGTTACGCTGCATGAGCTGGCTCTCGATCTGCTTCACGGTGTCCAGGCCCACGCCGACCATGATGAGCACGGCGGTGCCGCCGAAGGGGAAGTTCTGGTTGTTCCCCTGCCCGCCGGTCAGGTCGAGGAAGAAGTTCGGCAGCACCGCGATCGTGCCGAGGTAGATCGAGCCGGGCAGGGTGATCCGGCTCAGGACGAAGCTCAGGTATTCCGAAGTGGGGCGCCCGGGGCGGATGCCCGGGATGAAGCCGCCGAACTTCTTCATCTCGTCAGCGCGCTCGTTCACGTTGAACGTGATGGTGATGTAGAAGTACGTGAAGAAGATGATCAGCGCGAAGTAGAGCGCGATGTGCACCGGGCTGGACTGGCGCACGACGTAGTTCGCGATGAAGTTGCCCCACGGCGTGCCCTCGCCGCCCGCGAGGCGGGAGATCAGGTCGGGCAGGAACAGCAGCGACGAGGCGAAGATGACCGGGATGACGCCTGCCTGGTTGACCTTGAGCGGCAGGTAGGTCGAGGTCCCGCCGTACATGCGGCGACCGATCATGCGCTTGGCGTACTGCACCGGGATGCGGCGCTGGCCCTGCTCGACGAACACGACGCTGGCGATGATCAGCAGCGCGAACACGCAGACGACCGCGAAGGTGATCGGGCCCTTCTCCAGGATCAGGGCGCCCTCGGTGGGGATGCGGGCGGCGATGTTGATGAACATCAGCAGCGACATGCCGTTGCCGATGCCGCGCTCGGTGATCAGCTCGCCGAACCACATGATCACAGCGGTGCCCGCGGTCATCGTGATCACGATGACGATCAGCGTGAAGACGCTGCTGTTCGGGATGATCTCGTCCGGGCAGTTGGTGAACAACTGGCCGCGGTCGGCCATCGCCACGATGCCGGTGGCCTGCAGGACCGCGAGCGCGATCGTGAGGTACCGCGTGAACTGGGTCAGCTTGGCCTGACCCGACTGGCCTTCCTTCTTCAACTGCTCGAACCGCGGGATGACCACGGTGAGGAGCTGGATGATGATGCTCGCGGTGATGTAGGGCATGATCCCGAGCGCGAAAACGGACAACTGCAGCAACGCGCCGCCGCTGAACAGGTTCAGCAGCGAGACGACGCCCTGGTTGTCGACGTTCTCGATGCACCGGCGCACGTTCGGGTAGGACACACCCGGCGACGGGACCGCCGCACCGACCCGGTAGACCGCGATGATCATCAGGGTGAAAAGGATCTTGCGGCGCAGGTCCGGCGTCGCGAGAGCCGAGCGGAAGGCGCTGAGCACCGCAGGAACCTCCTCGGCGTCGCCTGCAGCTCACCGCAGGCGAACGGCTTGTCCCGGCAAGGGATGCCGGCGTGTACACGTGTCCCCACCCGCCATCGCGGCAGGCGAGGAACGCTCCGGGGGACAGGGCTCCCGCAGCGTGCTGCCGACTGTAACAGGACTGCGAACCCCAACAGCACCCCCCAGGTACTCGCCGGTAGCGAACACGGGGCGCGAGCACTCGGCGTGAGTGGGCGTTGCTCCATTGGGGGGCACGCCGCCAGAGCCCCTGGGGAGAAATGGGGCAAAGGAACGCAAATTTCGCTGGCGTGCCGCTACGCCGAGGTCGAGACGAGCATCAAGACCCGCGAGCAGCACCCGATGACCGAGGCCATGGACGCGATCGGGTACAGCGGCGTGACGCTGGGCAACCCCGGTCTGCCGCTGCCGACACCGTCGACGCACCCACCGGGCTGCCGGGATATCAGCCGATCGTGATCAAGAAGTTGACCGCACGGGGGCGCGAACCGGCGGGCCGGGCCAGGCAGAACTGGGCACCGCGCTCCGGACAGAGCCACTGTGGACGTCAGAAGGCCTGCCCGTCCTGTCCACCGGCCCAGAGCGCCGTCACGTGAAACGGCAGCGAGGCCCGGGAGCGTGCGCTCCCGGGCCTCGCTGGTCTTGATCAGCGTTGTCAGCCGCTGGTGAGGGTGGCGGTGCCACCCGCCGCCGACAGCTTCTCCGAGGCGGAGCCGGAGAACTTGTCCGCGGTGATGTCCAGCTTGACGCCGTTGAGGTCGCCGTTGCCGAGGACCTTGACGAGCTGGTTCTTGCGGACCAGGCCCGCGGCGATGAGGTCGGCGATGCCGACCGTGCCGCCGTCGGGGAACGAGGTGGCGATGTCGCCGACGTTCACGACCTGGTACTCGACGCGGAAGCGGTTCTTGAAGCCCTTGAGCTTCGGGAGCCGCATCTGGATGGGCATCTGCCCGCCCTCGAAGCGCGCGGGGACGTTCTTGCGCGCCTTGGTGCCCTTGGTGCCGCGACCGGCGGTCTTGCCCTTGGAGCCCTCACCGCGACCCACTCGGGTCTTCTCGGTCTTGGCGCCGGGTGCCGGGCGCAGGTGGTGGACCTTGATAGCCATGTGTCAGACCTCCTCGACCTGCACGAGGTGGCGGACGGTGTGGATCAGGCCGCGCACCTCGGGGGTGTCGTCACGCACGGTGGACTGGCGGATCTTCCGCAGGCCCAGGGTGCGCAGCGACTCACGGTGGTTGCGCTTGGTGCCGATGACGCTCTTGACCTGCGTGACCTTGAGCTGTGCCATGGTCAGGCCCCCGTTCCGGCTGCGGCGGCCGCGCGGGCGCGCAGCATGCCAGCGGGGGCGACGTCCTCGATCGGCAGGCCGCGGCGGGCGGCCACCTCCTCCGGACGCTGCAGACCCTTGAGCGCGGCCATCGTGGCGTGCACGATGTTGATCGCGTTGTCCGAGCCCAGGGACTTGGACAGCACGTCCTGGATGCCTGCGCACTCCAGCACGGCGCGCACCGGGCCACCGGCGATGACGCCGGTACCGGCCGACGCCGGGCGCAGCAGCACGACGCCCGCCGCCTTCTCACCCTGGATCGGGTGCGGGATGGTGCCGCCGATGCGCGGGATGCGGACGAAGTTCTTCTTCGCCTCCTCCACGCCCTTCGCGATCGCGGCGGGCACCTCCTTGGCCTTGCCGTAGCCGACGCCCACCATGCCGTCGCCGTCGCCGACGACGACCAGCGCGGTGAAGCTGAAGCGCCGACCACCCTTCACGACCTTGGCGACGCGGTTGATCGCGACGACGCGCTCGAGGTGCGGGGTCTTCTCCTGGGCCTGGCCGCGGCCGCCGTCCCGCCGGTCACGGCCGCCACGGCGCTCGCCGCGCTCGTTGCCGCCCTGCTGACCGCCGCCGGGGCCGCCCTGGCCGCCGAACTGCCGTGTACGTCCCGGCATCAGGCGTTCCTTCCATCGTTGTACGTCATCAGAACTCCAGCCCCGCCTCGCGGGCCGAGTCGGCCAGCGACGCGATCCGGCCGGTGTACTTGTTGCCGCCGCGGTCGAACACGACCTTGGCGACGCCCTTGTCCTTGGCCCTGGCGGCGAGCAGCTCGCCGACCTTGGCCGCGCGGGCCTTCTTGTCGCCATCGATCGCGCGGACGTCGGCCTCGAGGGACGACGCCGAGGCCAGGGTGTGACCGGCCAGGTCGTCGATCAGCTGCGCGGTGATGTGCCGGGCGGACCGGTGCACGACCAGGCGGGGGCGCTGCGTGTCTCCGCTGATCCTCTTGCGGAGCCGGAAGTGCCTGCGGGTCTTGGCGATGCGGCGGGAGGTCGAGATGTCCTTGCCCACCGGCTTGCGCTTGGTGACAGTCGCTTCGCTCATGATCACTTACCCGTCTTTCCGACCTTGCGGCGGATCTTCTCGTCCGCGTACCGCACGCCCTTGCCCTTGTACGGGTCGGGCTTGCGCAGCTTGCGGATGTTGGCGGCGACCTCACCGACCTGCTGCTTGTCGATGCCCGAGACCGAGAACTTGGTCGGGCTCTCGACCGCGAAGGTGATGCCCTGCGGGGCGGTGACCTTCACCGGGTGGCTGAAGCCCAGCGAGAACTCCAGGTCCGAGCCCTTGGCCTGGACGCGGTAGCCGACGCCGTGGATCTCGAGCTTCTTCTCGAAGCCCTGGGTGACACCCAGGACGATGTTGTTGACCAGCGAGCGGGTCAGACCGTGCAGAGCGCGGTTCTGACGCTCGTCGTCCGGCCGCTTGACCTCGAGGATCCCGTCCTCGCCGCGCTCGACGACGATCGGCTCGGACACCGTCAGCGAGAGGGTGCCCTTGGGGCCCTTGACGCTCAGGTCCTGGCCGTCGATGGTGATGTCGACCCCGGCGGGAACAGGGATCGGGAGCTTTCCGATGCGGGACATAGCTGCTTACCCCTCCCTTACCAGACGTAGGCGAGGACTTCGCCGCCCACGCCTTGCTTGCCCGCCTGGCGGTCGGTCAGCAGGCCACCGGACGTGGAGATGATCGCCACGCCCAGGCCGCCGAGGACCTTCGGCAGGTTGGTCGACTTCGCGTACACCCGGAGACCGGGCTTGGACACCCGACGGAGACCGGCGATGCTGCGCTCGCGGTTCGGGCCGTACTTGAGGACGACGACGAGGTTCTTGCCCTTCTCGCCCTCCTCGTCCCGGAAGCCCGCGATGTAGCCCTCGCGCTGGAGGATCTCGGCGATGTGCGCCTTGAGCTTGCTGTGTGGCAGCACGACCTCGTCGTGGTACGCCGAGTTTGCGTTGCGCAGACGGGTCAAGAAGTCTGCGATCGGGTCGGTCATCGTCATGGTGACCTGTCAACCTTTCTCGCCGTGGTTCCCACTCGGGCCTGCGGCGAACTGGGAGGAAAAGCAGGTGGCGGCCCAGGGGCCCACTCGTCTCCGGAAGACGAGCGGGCCCGCTGACCTGACTACCAGCTGGACTTGCTCACGCCGGGCAGCTCGCCCCGGTGCGCCATCTGGCGCAGGCAGATCCGGCACAGGCCGAACTTGCGGAACACGGAGTGCGGGCGGCCGCAGCGGTTGCAACGGGTGTAAGCGCGCACCGCGAACTTGGGCTTGCGAGCGGCCTTGACAACCAGAGCCTTCTTCGCCATGGCTTCAGTTCTCCTTGAACGGGAAGCCCAGGTGCTTGAGCAGCGCCCGGCCCTCGTCGTCGTTGGTCGCGGTGGTCACGATGGTGATGTCCATGCCGCGGGGGCGGTCGATGGAATCGGGGTCGATCTCGTGGAACATCGACTGCTCGTTGAGACCGAAGGTGTAGTTGCCGTTGCCGTCGAACTGCTTGGGCGACAGGCCGCGGAAGTCGCGGATGCGGGGCAGCGCGATCGTCAGCAGGCGGTCCAGGAACTCCCACATGCGGTCGCCGCGCAGCGTGACGCGCGCACCGATCGGCATGCCCTCGCGCAGCTTGAACTGCGCGATGGACTTGCGGGCCTTGCGGACCTCGGGCTTCTGGCCGGTGATGGTGGCCAGGTCGCGGATGGCGCCCTCGATGAGCTTGCCCTCACGCGCGGCGTCACCGACGCCCATGTTGACGACGACCTTCACCACGCCCGGGATCTGCATGACGTTGGCGTAGTCGTACTGCTCCTTCAGCGCGGTCGCGATCTCCTCGCGGTAGCGCGTCTTGAGCCGGGGGATGATCTTCTCAGTGGTAGTCATGATCAGATCTCCTTCCCGTTGCCGCTCTTGCCCCGAGCGACGCGGACCTTGTTGCCCTCGTCGTCGATCTTGTAACCGACGCGGACGGCCTTGCCGTCGTGCACCAGCTGCACGTTGCTGATGTGGATCGGGGCCTCCTGGGTCACGATGCCGCCGGACTGAGCGCCACGCTGGTTCTGCGAGACCCGCGTGTGCTTCTTGATCCGGTTGACGCCCTCGACCAGGACCTTGTTGGTGTCGGGGTAGGCCTGGATGACCTTGCCCCGCGCACCCTTGTCCTTGCCAGCGATCACCAGGACGGTGTCGCCCTTCTTGACCTTGAGCTTGGCCATGTCAGAGCACCTCCGGCGCCAGCGAGATGATCTTCATGAACTTCTTGTCGCGCAGTTCGCGGCCCACCGGGCCGAAGATGCGCGTGCCACGCGGCTCACCCTCGTTCTTGATGAGGACGGCGGCGTTCTCGTCGAACCGGATGTAGGAACCGTCCGGACGGCGACGCTCCTTGACGGTGCGGACGATGACGGCCTTGACCACATCGCCCTTCTTCACACCGGCACCGGGGATCGCGTCCTTGACGGTGGCGACGATGATGTCGCCAATGCCGGCGTAGCGGCGTCCCGAGCCACCGAGAACACGGATGCAAAGGATTTCCTTCGCACCGGTGTTGTCGGCGACGCGGAGCCGCGACTCCTGCTGGATCACTTGGTACTCCTGACCATTCTTGGCCCGCCAGATTTCCGACCTGACGGGCTCGGCCTAGCTGTCTATGAGAAACAGGGGTGTTGCTGTGCTGACTACTTGGCCTTCTCGAGGACCTCGACCAGGCGCCAGCGCTTGGTCGCGGACAGCGGCCGGGTCTCCATCAGCAGGACGCGGTCGCCCACGCCCGCGGTGTTCTCCTCGTCGTGCGCCTTCACCTTGGTGGTGAAGCGGATGACCTTGGAGTACCGCGGGTGCTTCTTGCGGTCCTCGAGGGCGACCA
This sequence comes from Actinokineospora pegani, assembly GCF_009745975.1. Taxonomy (GTDB): domain Bacteria; phylum Actinomycetota; class Actinomycetes; order Mycobacteriales; family Pseudonocardiaceae; genus Actinokineospora; species Actinokineospora pegani. Next base: position 109,411 of record NZ_WHOL01000117.1, read on the forward strand.
CAACGGTCTTGTCCATCTTGTCCGAGACGACCAGGCCCTCGCGCACCTTGCGGTTGTTGCGAACCTCGGTGGAAACCTCAGCGGTCTCGTTCACAGTGTTCTCACTCATGCCGCACCCTCACTCGACGCGTCCGGGGACACCGAAAGCCCGAGCTCGCGCTCGCGCATGACGGTGTAGATACGGGCGATGTCGTGCTTGACGGTGCGCAACCTGCGGTTGTTGTCGAGCTGACCAGTCGCCATCTGGAAGCGCAGGTTGAACAGCTCTTCCTTCGCCTCGCGCAGCCGCTGCACGAGATCCACGTCGTTGAGCTCGCGCACGTCCGCCGCGGTGATACCAGCCGCCATCAGAAGTCACCACCCTCACGCGTGACGATGCGGCACTTCATCGGGAGCTTGTGGATCGCACGGCGCAGTGCCTCGCGCGCGATCTGCTCGTTCGGGAAGCTCATCTCGAAGACGACGCGACCCGGCTTGACGTTGGCCACCCAGTACTCCGGCGAGCCCTTGCCGGAACCCATGCGGGTCTCGGCGGGCTTCTTGGTGAGCGGGCGGTCCGGGAAGATGTTGATCCAGACCTTGCCGCCACGGCGGATGTGCCGGTTGATGGCGATACGAGCGGACTCGATCTGCCTGTTGGTCACGTAAGCGGGCTCGATCGCCTGGATGCCGAACTCGCCGAAGGTGACCTTCGTGCCGCCCTTGGCAGCACCGGACCGGCTCGGGTGGTGCTGCTTGCGGTGCTTGACCCTGCGCGGGATGAGCACTGGTCAGCCCTCCCCGTTGGAAGCGCCCTCGGCCGGGGCCTCGGACTTGGTCGGCGCCTCGGCGGCCGCGCGGCCCGCCTCGGTGCTCGTTGCGGTGGTGCCCTGGGCACCAGAGCGGCGAGCGCGGTTGGGGCGCTCGCGCCGCGGCTCGCGGCGGTTGTCCGGGGTGGACGGGCGGGAGGTGTCGGCCTCGCGGCGACCGCCGACGATCTCACCCTTGTAGATCCACACCTTGACGCCGATGCGGCCGAAGGTGGTGCGGGCCTCGAAGAAGCCGTAGTCGATGTCGGCGCGCAGCGTGTGCAGCGGGACCCGGCCCTCGCGGTAGTGCTCGGAGCGGGACATCTCGGCGCCGCCGAGGCGGCCACCGCACTGCACGCGGATGCCCTTGACCTGCGGCGAGCGCATGGCCGACTGGATGGCCTTGCGCATCGCGCGCCGGAAGGACACGCGGTTGGAGAGCTGCTCAGCGGTCACCTGGGCGACGAGCTGGGCGTCCGACTCGGGGTTCTTGACCTCGAGGATGTTGAGCTGCACCTGCTTCTTGGTGAGCTTCTCCAGCTCACCGCGGATGCGGTCGGCCTCGGCGCCGCGGCGGCCGATGACGATGCCCGGGCGCGCGGTGTGGATGTCCACCCGCACGCGGTCACGGGTGCGCTCGATCTCCACGCGGGAGATGCCTGCGCGCTCCATGCCCTTGGACAGCAGGCGGCGGATCTTGACGTCCTCCGCCACGTACTCGGCGTACTGCTTGTCGGCGTACCAGCGGGAGCGCCAGTCGGTGGTGATCCCGAGCCGGAAGCCGTGTGGGTTGATCTTCTGCCCCATTAGCGGGCACCACCCTTCTTGGCCCTGACGGCAGGCTTCGGCCGGGACTCGACCTCGACCGTGATGTGGCTCGTGCGCTTGCGGATCCGGTACGCGCGGCCCTGGGCCCGCGGCCGGAAACGCTTCAGCGTCGGCCCCTCGTCCACGAACACCGTCTTGATCCAGAGGGTGTCCGGGTCGAGGCTGAGGTTGTTCTCTGCGTTGGCAATGGCACTGGCGAGCACCTTCGCGACCGGCTCGGAAGCCGCAAATGGCGCGAACTGGAGCACGGCCAGGGCATCGCTGGCGCTACGTCCCCTGATGAGCTCGACGACGCGACGCACCTTCATGGGCGTGTCGCGGACGTAGCGAGCCCGAGCAACGGCGCTGGGGTATTCCTCCTGCGCCGGAGCTTCGTTTCGGGCGTTCATCGCTGCTTCCCCTTAGCTTTCTTCTCTGCTCTGGTAGTTCACGCCTAGCGGCGGCGGGCCTTGCGGTCGTCCTTGATGTGACCCTTGAAGGTGCGGGTCGGGGCGAACTCGCCCAGCTTGTGCCCCACCATCGACTCGTTGACGAAGACCGGGACGTGCTTGCGGCCGTCGTGGACAGCGATGGTGTGACCCAGCATGTCCGGGATGATGGTCGAGCGGCGCGACCAGGTCTTGATCACGGTCTTCTTGCCGGACTCGTTGAGTGCGTCCACCTTCTTGAGCAGGTGGTCGTCCACGAACGGGCCCTTCTTCAGGCTACGTGGCATCTTCTTCTACCTCCCTGCTCAGCGCTTCTTGCCGGCGCGGCGGCGGCGGACGATCAACTTGTCGGAAGCCTTGCGGCGGCGCGTGCGCCCCTCGGGCTTGCCGTTGGGGTTCACCGGGTGGCGACCACCGGAGGTCTTACCCTCACCACCACCGTGCGGGTGGTCGACCGGGTTCATCGCGACACCGCGGACGGTCGGGCGCTTGCCCTTCCAGCGCATGCGACCGGCCTTGCCCCAGTTGATGTTGGAGTGCTCGGCGTTGCCCACCTCGCCGACGGTGGCGCGGCAGCGCACGTCGACGTTGCGGATCTCGCCGGACGGCATGCGCAGCTGCGCGTAGGGGCCGTCCTTCGCCACGAGCTGTACGCTGGCACCGGCGGACCGGGCGATCTTCGCGCCGCCACCGGGGCGGAGCTCGATCGCGTGGATCGTGGTGCCGACCGGGATGTTGCGCATCGGCAGGTTGTTGCCCGGCTTGATGTCGGCGCGGGGGCCGTTCTCAATCGGGTCGCCCTGCTTGAGCTTGTTCGGCGCGATGATGTAGCGCTTCTCGCCGTCGGCGTAGTGCAGCAGCGCGATGCGGGCGGTGCGGTTCGGGTCGTACTCGATGTGAGCGACCTTGGCGGGCACGCCGTCCTTGTCGTTGCGGCGGAAGTCGATCAGCCGGTACGCGCGCTTGTGACCGCCACCCTTGTGCCGGGTGGTGATCTTGCCGTGCGCGTTGCGGCCACCCGTGCTGTGCAGCGGGCGGATCAGCGACTTCTCCGGCGTCGACCGGGTGATCTCGGCGAAGTCCGAGACACTGGAGCCGCGACGACCGGGGGTCGTCGGCTTGTACTTGCGGATTCCCATGTGTTCTCAGTCCCTTACGCGGCCGGGCCGCCGAAGATCTCGATCGGCTTGCTCTCGGCGGTCAGCGTCACGATGGCGCGCTTGGTGTCCTTGCGCTTGCCGTACCCGGTGCGGGTGCGCTTGCGCTTGCCGTTGCGGTTCAGCGTGTTCACGCTGACCACCTGCACGCCGAAGACCTTCTCGACCGCGATCTTGATCTGGGTCTTGTTGGCGTCCGGGGACACCAGGAAGGTGTACTTGTTCTCCTCGAGGAGCCCGTAGGACTTCTCGGAGATCACCGGCGCGAGGAGGATGTCGCGGTGGTCGGGGATCACTTGCCCTCCTCGGAGGTCGCGACCTCGGACTCGGCGGCGCGGGCCTTGCCCGCCTTGGCCGAGCGGCTGGTCAGGAACGCGTCCAGAGCGGCCTTGGTGAACACCACGTCGTCGTTGACGAGCACGTCGTAGGTGTTGAGCTGGTCCGGCGCGATGAGGTGCACGTGCGGCAGGTTGCGCGCGGAGACCCAGGCGACGTCCTGCTCGCGGGTCAGCACGACGAGCACGCGCTTGGCGCTGGTGACCGACTCGATCAGCGTGCGCGCGGTCTTGGTGGACGGGGTGGAGCCCTCGACGAGGTCGCTCACCACGTGCACCTGACCGGCGCGGGCGCGGTCGGACAGCGCGCCGCGCAGGGCGGCCGCCTTCATCTTCTTGGGGGTCCGCTGGGTGTAGTCGCGCGGCTGGGGGCCGTGCACGACGCCACCGCCGACGAACTGCGGCGCGCGGGTCGAGCCCTGGCGGGCGCGACCGGTGCCCTTCTGGCGGTAGGGCTTGCGGCCACCGCCGGACACCTCGCCGCGGGTCTTGGTCGAGTGCGTGCCCTGGCGGGCCGCGGCGAGCTGGGCGACGACGACCTGGTGCAGCAGCGGGATGTTCGCCTGCACGTCGAAGACCTCGGCGGGCAGCTCGGCCTTGCCGTCGGTGCTACCGGCGGGGGTCTTGATGTCGACAGCCAGGGGGCTATTCGCAGTCATTCTCAGGCACCGCCCTTCGCAGCGGACTTGAGGAACACCAGGCCGCCCTTGGGGCCGGGAACGGCGCCCTTGAGCAGGATCAGCCCCGCCTCGGCGTCGACCTGGTGGACCTTCAGGTTCTGGGTGGTCACCTTGACGTGGCCCATGCGACCGGCCATGCGCAGACCCTTGAACACCCGGCCGGGGGTGGCGCAGCCACCGATGGAGCCGGGCGAACGGTGCTTGCGCTGGGTGCCGTGCGAAGCGCTCAGGCCCTTGAACCCGTGCCGCTTCATGACACCCGCGGTGCCCTTGCCCTTGGTCGTGCCGGTCGCGTCGATGACCGAACCGGCCTCGAACACGTCGGCGGTGATCTCCTGGCCGACGGTGTACTCGCCGGCGTCAGAGGTGCGCAGCTCGGCAAGGACCTTGCGCGGGGTGACGCCTGCCTTGGCGAAGTGCCCGGCCTCCGGCTTGTTCACCCTGCGGGGGTCGACCTGGCCGAAGGCGAGCTGGACGGCGACGTAGCCGTCGGACTCGGCGTCGCGCACCTGCGTGACCACGTTCGGACCGGCCTTGACGACGGTCACCGGAACGATCCGGTTGTTCTCGTCGAAGACCTGGGTCATCCCGAGCTTGGTGCCCAGGATTCCCTTCATCTGCCTCTCAGACATGAGCCTTTACTCTCCGCCGCGCGCTTACTGGATGTTGACGTCGACGCTGGCCGGCAGGTCGATGCGCATGAGCGCGTCGACCGTCTTCGGCGTCGGGTCGAGGATGTCGATCAGACGCTTGTGCGTCCGCATCTCGAAGTGCTCGCGCGAGTCCTTGTACTTGTGCGGCGAGCGGATGACGCAGTAGACGTTCTTCTCAGTGGGCAGCGGCACAGGTCCGACCACACGGGCGCCGGTGCGCGTCACCGTCTCCACGATCTTGCGCGCGGACGCGTCGATCGCCTCGTGGTCGTAGGCCTTGAGCCGGATGCGGATCTTCTGTCCCGCCATGGTGGCTTGCCGTTCCTCTTCTTCGATTGCGATGTCGGCAGGCCGCTTCAGGCCGCAACCGCGCCGCTTCCCTGTTCACAAGTCAATTCCGGTCGCACCAGGTCGCTCCGGTCCACGCGGTCGGGCGTGTCGCGCCTTTTCCACATGCCCGTCCCTGGGACTTTGGCCTCCACCCTGGGGTGGGACCGGTTCCTCGGGACTAGCGTCCTGCTCCGAGGGGCCGTAGTGGCCCCGGCGCTCAGACGCGGGCGAATGGTTCGGCAACACCGGTTCAGTCGGCCCCGCGTCGAGCAACCCGTCAAGGATGCCACACCGCGGTGCGGACACCCAAACCGGGGTGGTCGGAATCGCTCCCGACCACCCCGGTGGTGACTACTTGTTGATCTTCGTGACCCGACCGGCGCCGACGGTGCGGCCACCCTCGCGGATCGCGAACCGCAGGCCCTCGTCCATCGCGATCGGCTGGATGAGGTTGACGCTCATCGCGGTCGAGTCGCCCGGCATGACCATCTCGGTCCCCTCGGGGAGGGTCACGACGCCGGTCACGTCGGTGGTGCGGAAGTAGAACTGCGGGCGGTAGTTGTTGAAGAACGGGGTGTGGCGACCGCCCTCGTCCTTGCTCAGGATGACGACCTGCGCCTCGAACTCGGTGTGCGGGGTCGTGGTGCCCGGCTTGACGACGACCTGGCCGCGCTCGATGTCCTCGCGCTTGATGCCGCGCAGCAGGAGGCCGACGTTGTCGCCCGCCTGGCCCTGGTCGAGCAGCTTGCGGAACATCTCGACACCGGTGACGGTGGTCTTCTGCGCCTTCTCGCGGATGCCGACGATCTCGACCTCCTCGTTGACGTTGACCACGCCGCGCTCGATGCGACCGGTCGCGACGGTGCCGCGGCCGGTGATCGTGAAGACGTCCTCAACGGGCATCAGGAAGGGCTTCTCGGTGTCGCGCTCGGGGGCCGGGATCGACTCGTCGACCGCGTCCATCAGCTCGATGAGCTTGTCGCCCCACTCGGCGTCGCCCTCGAGGGCCTTGAGCGCGGAGACGCGCACGACCGGCAGGTCGTCGCCGGGGAACTCCTGCGAGGACAGCAGCTCGCGGACCTCGAGCTCGACGAGCTCCAGGATCTCCTCGTCGTCCACCATGTCGGCCTTGTTCAGGGCGACGACGATGTAGGGGACGCCGACCTGGCGCGCCAGCAGCACGTGCTCGCGGGTCTGCGGCATCGGGCCGTCGGTGGCCGCGACCACCAGGATGGCGCCGTCCATCTGCGCCGCACCGGTGATCATGTTCTTGACGTAGTCAGCGTGACCCGGGCAGTCGACGTGCGCGTAGTGGCGCTTCTCGGTCTGGTACTCGATGTGCGCGATCGAGATGGTGATGCCGCGCTGCTTCTCCTCCGGCGCCTTGTCGATCTCGTCGAACGGCGTGAAGGGGTTGAGGTCCGGGTACTTGTCGTGCAGGACCTTGGAGATTGCCGCGGTCAGCGTGGTCTTGCCATGGTCGATGTGACCAATGGTGCCGATGTTGACGTGCGGCTTGGTCCGCTCGAACTTGGCCTTCGCCACTGGACTGTCCTCCTGGACTGGATGTGCTTTCTTCCGCTGAGGAGCCGGACGTTATCCGGCCGACCCCGTTGCGGCTCATCAGGGTCTGTGTGGACCTCGGGGAGTCCCCCGGAGCCCGGTACTACGCTTCGCTGCTCCGGGGAACGGAGAACTCGGTCATTCCCCAGTGGCCTTGGCGATGATCTCCTTGGCCACGTTCGCGGGAACCTCGGCGTAGGAGTCGAACACCATCGAGTAGTTGGCGCGGCCCTGGGTCTTGGACCGCAGGTCGCCCACGTACCCGAACATCTCCGACAGCGGGACCAGCGCCTTGACGATGCGGGCGCCGGAGCGCTCCTCCATCGCCTGGATCTGGCCGCGGCGGGAGTTGAGGTCGCCGATGACCTCGCCCATGTAGTCCTCGGGCGTGGTCACCTCGACGGCCATCAGCGGCTCGAGCAGGGCGGGGCTCGCCTTGCGCGCCGCCTCCTTGAGCGCCATGGAACCGGCCACCTTGAACGCCATCTCGGACGAGTCGACCTCGTGGTAGGCACCGTCGAGCAGGGTCAGCTTCAACCCCACGAGCGGGTAGCCCGCCAGCACGCCGTACCGCATGGCGTCCTGGGCACCGGCGTCGACCGAGGGGATGTACTCCCTCGGCACGCGGCCACCGGTGACCTTGTTGTCGAACTCGTACAGGGCGCCGTCGGTGGTCTCCAGCGGCTCCAGCTTGATGATGACCTTGGCGAACTGGCCCGACCCACCGGTCTGCTTCTTGTGGGTGAAGTCCAGCTTCTCGACCGTCTTGCGGATGGTCTCGCGGTAGGCCACCTGCGGCTTGCCGATGTTGGCCTCGACCTTGAACTCGCGCCGCATGCGGTCGACGAGGATGTCGAGGTGCAGCTCGCCCATGCCCGCGATGATGGTCTGACCGGTGTCCTCGTCCAGGTGGACCTTGAAGGTCGGGTCCTCCTCGGCGAGCTTCTGGATCGCGGTGCCCAGCTTCTCCTGGTCGGCCTTCGTCTTGGGCTCGATGGCGACCTGGATGACCGGGTCCGGGAACGTCATCGACTCGAGGATGATCGGGTTCGCCGGGTCGCACAGGGTGTCGCCGGTGGTCGTGTCCTTGAGGCCGATCACGGCGTAGATGTGACCAGCGGACGCGACGTCGACCGGGTTCTCCTTGTTGGCGTGCATCTGGAACAGCTTCCCGATGCGCTCCTTGCGCTCCTTGGTCGAGTTGACGACCTGGGAGCCGGAGGCCAGCTTGCCCGAGTACACCCGGACGTAGGTGAGCTTGCCGAAGAACGGGTGCACCGCGATCTTGAACGCCAGGGCCGAGAACGGCTCGTCGGTGTTCGGCGCGCGCGTCGCCTTGGTCTCGCCGTCGAGCAGCGTGCCCTCGACCGGCGGGACGTCCATCGGCGCGGGCAGGTAGTCGATCACGGCGTCGAGCATGGGCTGGACGCCCTTGTTCTTGAACGCCGAACCGCAGAGCACCGGGTAGGCGGCCCGGTCGTTGACGATCTTGCGGACGCCGAGCTTGATCTCCTCGAGCGTCAGCTCCTCGCCGGCGAGGTACTTCTCCATGAGGCTGTCGTCGGTCTCGGCGACGGCCTCGATGAGGGCCTCGCGGTACTCGGCGGCCTTGTCGGCCAGGTCCGCGGGGATGTCCTCGACGGCGTAGTCCTCGCCCTTGGACACCTCGCCGCGCCAGGTGAGCGCCCGCATCTGCACGAGGTCGACGACGCCGATGAAGTCACCCTCGGCGCCGATCGGGAGCTGCAGCGGCAGCGGCTTGGCGCCCAGGCGCTCCTGGATGGTCCGCACGGTGAAGTAGAAGTCCGCGCCGAGCTTGTCCATCTTGTTCACGAAGCAGATGCGCGGCACGTCGTACTTGGTGGCCTGGCGCCAGACCTGCTCGGACTGGGGCTCGACACCCTCCTTGCCGTCGAAGACCGCGACGGCGCCGTCGAGCACCCGCAGGGACCGCTCCACCTCGACGGTGAAGTCGACGTGCCCGGGGGTGTCGATGATGTTGATCTGGTGGTTCTTCCAGAAGCAGGTGGTGGCAGCGGAGGTGATCGTGATACCCCGCTCCTGCTCCTGCTCCATCCAGTCCATGACCGCGGCGCCGTCGTGCACCTCGCCGATCTTGTAGCTGATCCCCGTGTAGAAGAGGATCCGCTCAGTCGTCGTGGTCTTGCCCGCGTCGATGTGGGCCATGATCCCGATGTTGCGGACCTTGGCCAGGTCGGTCAGCACGTCGAGTGCCACGGGTGTTTCCCCTGTCCTTGATGCAGAGCTGGCGGCGCCGCTGGGGCCCCGGCCGGTCGGCCGGGGCGCATTCTCACCAGCGGTAGTGGGCGAAGGCCTTGTTGGACTCGGCCATCTTGTGGGTGTCCTCGCGTCGCTTCACCGAAGCGCCAAGGCCGTTTGCGGCGTCGAGCAGCTCGTTCTGCAGACGCTCGATCATGGTCTTCTCGCGGCGGGCCTGGGAGAACGACACCAGCCAGCGCAGCGCGAGCGTGGTCGAGCGACCCGGCTTGACCTCGATCGGCACCTGGTAGGTGGCGCCACCGACGCGGCGGGACTTCACCTCGATGGTGGGCTTCACGTTGTCCAGGGCGCGCTTGAGCGTCACCACGGGGTCGGTGCCGCTCTTCTCGCGGGCACCCTCGAGGGCCCCGTAGACGATGCGCTCGGCAACGGAGCGCTTCCCGTCCTTGAGGACCTTGTTGATGAGCTGGGTGACCAACGGCGAGCTGTACACCGGGTCGGAGATCAGCGGCCGCTTAGGGGCCGGTCCCTTGCGGGGCATGTCAGCTCTTCTCCTTCTTCGCGCCGTAGTGGCTGCGCGCCTGCTTGCGGTTCTTCACGCCCTGCGTGTCCAGCGAACCCCGGATGATCTTGTAACGGACACCCGGGAGGTCCTTCACTCGGCCACCGCGCACGAGCACCATCGAGTGCTCCTGCAGGTTGTGACCCTCGCCCGGGATGTAAGCCGTGACCTCGATACCGCTGGTCAGCCGCACGCGGGCGACCTTGCGGAGTGCGGAGTTCGGCTTCTTCGGGGTGGTGGTGTACACGCGGGTGCACACGCCACGCCGCTGCGGGCTCCCCTTGAGAGCCGCAGTCTTCTGCTTGGCGACCTTGTCCTGGCGGCCCTTGCGGACCAGCTGCTGGATCGTGGGCATAGACCGGCTTTCTCTATCTGCTTCTCAACACCCTGCCGGGCGCCGAAGGCACTGTGTACTTGCGGTTCCTGCTGCTCCGCCCGCCCCCCGAGGTCGGGCGTGTCGCCCGGCCTCGAAAGCCGTCCGCGGGGCAATGTCACCATCCCTGCGGTGTTCGGGAGGAACTCCGGCGTGACTGGCAGGAGTCCGACGGCTGACGGGGAGGTGAATCTCCGTCTCGCAGTCCGACCGCGCGGCACAGGCACACGGACCGACCCGACATGGGTCGGGCACGAACACAAAAGATACCCCGGCCTCGAACGGCGGGTCAAAACGGGGTCCCCTTACACCGGCGCGACCACGCGCCGCGCGCACCGCCCGGGTCGTCTCACTGTGTGGTGCAACACAAAACCCCGCCGGGTATTCCCGACGGGGCCCGCGGCGTGGGTGGGCGCTCAGAAGCGCACCCGCCCCTCCAGCGCCACCCTGGCCACCTCGACGAAGTGCTCCAGACCGGCCCGAGTGCAGACGAGCTCGACCTCCTCGAACCCGTGGCCCAACTGGAGGGAGATGTGCTCGTCGGGGTACTGCTCGAAGGCGATCGGGGTGTCTCGCTCCTCTACTCATACGGCTTTCGTGGAGAGTAGCGCTATAGGCATAGCCGGAGAGATAGCACTATCGAGTGATATCGTAAGCACGATGGGTGTTGGGATACTGGCCCGGTGGAACGAGTCGATCCCTCGGCACTGCGCTGGCTCATCGGTGTCGAGCTGGCGCACTACCGCAAGCAGGCGGACAAGTCACAGGCCGAGACGGCAAGGGCGCTGGGCGTGAGCCCGGGGATGATCGCCCACTTCGAGGTGGGCAGGTACTTCCCGTCCCCGGACCAGATCGCCAAGATGCTGGGCTTCTACGACGCGCCCGCGCACGACGTGGAACGCCTGTCGTGGCTCGCGGGCCGCGCCGACGAGCGGAGCTGGCTGGCGCGGTGGAGCGACGTCCTGCCGGACTGGCTGCGCACCTTCATCGGCCTGGAGGCACTGGCGTCGCACATCGTCACGTACTCGCCGATGGTGCTCTACGCCTTGGTCCAGACCCGCGAGTACTCGGCGGGCGTCACCGCGGCGAGCGCGCGAGTCCGCGCCGACCAGGAGGACCGGATGGTCAACCTGCGGATGGAACGGCAGAAACTCGTGCTCAGGGACGAGAACCCGACGCGGCTCACCCTGCTGCTCGAGGAGTCGGTGCTGGACCGGCCGATCGGCGGGGCCAATTCCCGCGAGGTCATGCGCGGCCAGCTCAAGCACCTGCTCGAACTGGGCAAGCGCGACAACATCGAAATCCTGTTGCTGCCCAGTGCGATCGGCCGCCACGACGGCCTCGAAGGCAAGTTCACGCTGCTGCACTTCCAGGACGCAGAAGGCCAACAGCAGGCGCAGTCGGTCGTCTACGTAGAGATCCCGGACGACAGCATCTACATCCAGGATCAGCGCCAAGTAGCCCAGTACACTCGCAACGCGAACCAGCTACGCGGTGTCGCGCTCTCCGAACAGAAGTCCGCCGCCGCGATCACGAAGCGGCTGGCCGCCTTGGACTGAGTCTGGAGACCCCGAATGAGCACCGCCACCCACACCTGGCGCAAGTCGACCCACAGCAGCAACGGCTCCGACTGCGTTGAGGTCCGCTCTGACCTCGCAGGCATCCGCGACTCCAAGAACCCCGGCCCAGCCCTGCACACCCCCACCACAGCCCTGGTCGCCGCCATCAAGGCCGGTCGCCTGGGCTGAGCCCCGCGCACTGACGAGCGACCCCCACCGGGGGTTCCGGCGGGGGTCGCTCGCCCACCTGGGGCTAGTTGTTTCAACCCCCGGTACGAGGCACGCGCGATCCGCTAGCGTCGCTCCCGTTGATTTGGGGTCAACCGGGGGAGCACCACATGCCATTCGATCAACCACAGGACGTAGGCGCGATTGGCGCTTCAATGGCCCAGTTCGTGAACGCCGCCTCAGCAGGCCAGTTCGCCGTCAACGAACAAGGCGGCCAAGCCCTGATCGCTGCCATCGACCAACTCCAAGACTGGCTCGTCGACAACCTGTACAAGCTCCGAGACCTTGAGCAGGAACCGCCGTTGGGCTCGAGCCACGCCGCAGAGGTCATGAAACCCTTCATGGTGAATGTGGCCACCGATCATCAAGGATTCTTGACCCAACTCAGGGCGTTGAACGAGAATCTCGCCAAGGCGCGTAAGGCCATAGAAATCGCCATGAGCAACTACCAGCAGACCGATAGCGATATCACGGCCGCATTGACCCGAGAGGAACCCTGATGAGGCGCACACTTCTGACGACCACAGCAGCAGCCCTCATCCTCACCGCCTGCACATCCACCACCCCAGGCACACCCACCCCCGACCGTGCCACCACACCCACCAGCACCGCCCAAACAACAGAACCGTCGCAATCCTCCGACACCCTCGCCGATCTCGACCCCTGCACCCTGCTCACCACCGAAGCCAGAACAGAACTCAAAGGCGAAACCACCCCACTGGAAGACGAACTACCATCCAGTAGGTCATGCCGGTGGAACACAGACGACGTCCTCGACGGCGCCAAGTTCGGTTTCGGCATTACTATCTTCCCCAAACTCGGCGTCGACAAAGTGAACTCATACGGCCCCAAAACCGAGATCACCATCAACGGCCGAAGAGCCGTCAAAGCCACCGGCGCGGCTGGCACCGTCTACTCCATCTGCTTCGAGATAACCCCCACCTCCCGCGTCGACGTCTCCTACGCAGGCGGTGATGGCGACCCGAAGTGGGCAAGAGTCCAGCGGCTCGCCGAACTCGTCGAGCCAGAACTGCCATGACAGCGAGCGACCCCCACCGGAATGGTCCGGCGGGGGTCGCTCACTTCGAGGGTCAGATGCCGCAGCTCGGAGCGCTCCACAGCCGCCCCGAGCGGGCGGCGACGTGGACGTGGTCGTTGTGGCCGGGGTAGCCCGGGCCGAGGATCTCGGAGAAGCCGTGGTTGCGGGCCTGGCGGGACAGGGCGCAGAAGCCGTGCACGCCCGCGCCGAGGTCTGCGGCGTCGCCGTAGAGGTGGCGGCTGGCGGGGGCGCCGCCGACGGCGTTGTTGCAGGAGACGCTGCGGAAGCCGCCGTTGACCTGGATGGGGCGGTCGCCGAGGGCGTGGCGCATGGCCTGGAGCTTCCACATGGTGACCAGGGCGTTGGCCTTGGCCTGGGCGGCTGAGACGTTGCCGCCGGACCAGGTGCTGTTGCAGCGGTTGAGCTCGCTGTAGGCGAAGTTCACCGGGGTGCAGTCCGAGTCCTCCAGGGAGGACAGCTTGGCGAAGGTCGCCGGGCCGGCGACGCCGTCCGCGCTGAGGCCGTAGGCCTGCTGGAAGCGGGTGACGGCGGCCTTGGTGCCCGGGCCGAACTGGCCGTCGATGGCGAGCACGCCGCCGTAGCCGGGGTAGCCGGACACGCGGATCTGGAGCTGGCGGACGTCCGTGCCGGACGCTCCCTGGGACAGGGTGCGGCTGAACGAGTAGCAGCTCGCGGTCGGGGCGAACGGCTGCGCGCTCGCGGGCGCGGAACCGATGACGAGGCCAGCCAGGATGACGGCGGCGAGCAGGGGGACGACAGCCAGGCGCTCGGCCAGTCGCTTCACGGGGCACCTCCGGGTTCGGTGAGTGACACGCCCGAGCCTGACCCGCCCGCGCGACAGCGGTCAACGAATCACGATGCAGATAGGGGTTCTGCCATCCGTTGACCCCTCAACACCCCGTATGCGGTCGACTACTGATTCGACTTCTATTCCATCGCGCCCAGCCCGTGCTTTCCAAGATCGCTCAACAAGGGCGTGATTGAGCTTCATCGCAGGTCAGAGATGTCTCGATATCAAAGGCTGCGCGTGAATCAGATCACATGAACTTGGGATGGATTGCTCGGTTCTTGTCGTGTTTCGGGCTGCTCGCTCGGCCCCCTCAGCTCGCAGCGGGCGCGGCCCAACCGGGGCTGGCGCAAGCTGGGCTGGCTGGTGCTGAGCGCCCTCTCCATCGGCGGCACCGGGATCTGGGTCATGTACTTCGTCGCCATGCTCGGTTTCGCCGTCGACGACACCGAGATCCGCTACGACCTGCCGCGCACCCTGGTCAGCCTGGCCCTGTCGACGGCATCGTGCTCGTCGGCCTGTTCGCCGTCGTCGCTGGGCGGCATGAGCTCGTACTCCTTCTTCGCCCCGCTGGCTATGATCATCGGTCTGATCACCGCGGCGTCCCTGCTGACGGTGGCCATCTCGGCCAGCGAGCAGGAGATCGAGGAGGAGCTGTGGGTCGAATCCCAGTTGACCGACCTCGCCTCGCGCTGACCCTCGTCCTCGCCGCGCTGCTCACCGCCTGCGGCACGAGCGCGCACAGCGGCCCGCACCCGGAGGACGACCTCCTGAACGCCCTGTCCGACGCCATCGAGGCCCAGGACGAGCAGGCCGCCCTGGCCCAGCTCTGCCCCGGCGTCACCGACACCGACGACCTGCGGAGCGTGCTGTCCCGCCGGTACGTCGTCGGCGACTTCGAGGTCAGCGAGGACAACGCGATCCTGCCCATCTCCCCCGAGTACGACACCCGCGGCGGCGCGATCGACCTGGTGGTCGTCGTCGAACACCGCGACGGCGCCCACTGCGCCTCCTCGGTGGCCCTCCCCCGCTGACCCCGTGTCAGGAAAGGCTGACGCGTTCCACGCAGAAGACGTTGCTCTTGTCACCGCGGAGGTCGATCAGGACCTTGATGTCACCGGACTTGTCGTAGGGGTCCGCTGTCTTGGCTTTCAGCGAGATGGTCGCGGACGCGCGGAAGCGCTCTTCGACGTGCGCGATGTTGAGGCCGGCGCGGGCGGGCTCCCACTCGGTGCCGTTGATACTCGTGACGACCCGCCGTGAGTTCTCGTCGGCGTCCGCGCAAAGCCCGGCCATGCTCCGCGAGGTGCCCCCGCCCTCCAGCCCATACATGAAGTCGCGGGCTGTCCGCTCCGCCTTTCTCGGGTCGTAGACCACCGGCGCGGGCGGAGGCGGCGGGGGCTCCGCTTTGAACAGCCCCTTCAAGTAGCCCGGCCACAGGAAACCCGTGAGCAGGAAGGCCACGACGCACATCGAGAACAGGATGAGGAACGCCGTCAACCCCGGGCTCGATCCCTGGCTCGGCGGCGGATACCCCGGCGGCCCGTACCCGGGCTGCGGTGGGTACCCGTGCTGCTGCTGCGGCGGGTGAGGCTGCTGCCCGCCCTGTCCTGGATAAACCACTTCCCGGTCCCCCCGGTCGAGAATCAAGACCGCATCACCTTAGACCGAGCACGATGGACAGCGACGGGAAAGGCCCCCGACACCACTTGGCGTCGGGGGCCTTTCTTGTCCTAACTAGAGCTTCAGCGGTAGTCGCGGCCGAAGTCGTAGTCGTCCAGGGGGACAGCCGCGCCGGTGCCGGTGCCGAAGACGTCGGGGGTGTAGTACCCGTCGTCGTAGCTGGGGATGGCGTAGGCGGCCACTCGGGCCTCCTCGGTGGGCTGGACCTGGATGTTGCGGTACTTGTTGATGCCGGTGCCCGCGGGGATCAGCTTTCCGATGATCACGTTCTCCTTGAGGCCGATGAGCTTGTCGGAGCGGCCGTTGATGGCGGCGTCCGTCAGCACTCGGGTCGTCTCCTGGAAGGAGGCGGCCGACAGCCAGGAGTCGGTGGCCAGGGAGGCCTTGGTGATGCCCATCAGGACCGGGCGGCCGGAGGCGGGCTCGCCGCCGGAGGCCACCACGCGGCGGTTCTCGGACTCGAACAGGGCGCGCTCGATGAGGGCGCCCGGCAGGAACTCCGCCGCGCCGCTGTCGAGGATCGTGACCCGGCGCAGCATCTGCCGGACGATGACCTCGATGTGCTTGTCGTGGATGGACACGCCCTGCGCGCGGTACACCTTCTGGACCTCGTCCACCAGGTGGAGCTGGGCCTCGCGCGGGCCCATCACGCGCAGCACCTCGTGCGGGTCCCGGGTGCCCTCGAGCAACTGCTGGCCGACCTTGACGTGGTCGCCGTCGGACAGCGGGCCGTCCGGGGTGGCGGCCAGGCGCTGGCGCTTGGACAGCTTCTCGAAGATGATCTCCTCGGACCCGTCGTCGGGGGTGAGGGTGATCTTCCAGAACCGGTCGCCGTCCTCGATCCGCACGCGGCCGTCGACGTCGGCGATGGGCGCCTTGCCCTTCGGGACGCGGGCCTCGAACAGCTCCTGGACACGCGGCAGACCACTGGTGATGTCGTCGTTGACGACGCCACCCTGCTGGAACGTGCGCATGGTCAGCTGGGTGCCGGGCTCACCGATCGACTGGGCGGCGACGATGCCGACCGCCTCGCCGATGTCCACGAGCTGGCCGGTCGCCATGGAGCGGCCGTAGCAGGTGGCGCAGACGCCGACCGCCGCCTCACAGGTCAGGACCGAGCGGACCTTGACCTGGGTGACGCCGGAGGACAGCAGCTTGTCGATGGCCGGGTCGCCCAGGTCGTCGGCGCGGTTGAGCAGCACGTTGCCGCTGGCGTCGCTGACGTCGTCGGACACGCAGCGCGCGTAGATCGAGGTCTCCACGTGCTGGTCGCGCAGGACCGTGCCGTCGGGCATGGCCTCGCCCAGCGGCATCATGATGCCCCGGGTGGTGCCGCAGTCGACCTCGCGCACGATGACGTCCTGCGAGACGTCGACCAGGCGGCGGGTCAGGTAGCCCGAGTCCGCCGTGCGCAGCGCGGTGTCGGCCAGACCCTTGCGGGCGCCGTGCGTGGCGATGAAGTACTCCAGCACGGACAGGCCCTCGCGGAAGTTGGCCTTGATCGGCCGCGGGATGAACTCGCCCCGCGGGTTCGTCACCAGGCCGTTCATGCCCGCGAGCTGCCGGATCTGGGTCATGTTGCCCGCCGCGCCCGACTTCACGATCGTCGGGATCGGGTTGTCGTCCGGGAAGTAGTCCTCCATGGCCTTGGCGACGTCCTCGGTCGCGTTCGACCACACCTTGACCAGCTCGTTGTTGCGCTCCGAGCCGGAGAGCTGACCGCGCTGGTAGCGCTTCTCGACGATGTCGGCCTTCTTCTCGTACTCGTCGAGGATGCCCTTCTTGGCGGGCGGCACGACGACGTCGGAGATGGCGACGGTGACCCCGGAGCGGGTGGCCCAGTAGAAGCCCGCGTCCTTGAGCCGGTCCAGGGTCCGCGCGACGGAGACCATGGGGTAGCGCTCGGCGAGGTCGTTGACGATCGCCGCCTGGCGCTTCTTCGGCATCGCCTCGTTGAGGAACGGGTAGTCCGCGGGCAGCAGCTCGTTGAAGATCACGCGGCCGAGCGTGGTGTGCGCCAGCCAGGGCTGACCCGGCTGCCAGTCCTCGGGCGCCATGCCCGGGCCCGGGTTGCGGTCGGCGATGCGGATCTTCACCGCGGACTGCAGGCCGATCACGCCGCGGTCGAAGGCCATGATGGCCTCGGCCGGGGACGAGAACGCCAGTCCCTCACCCAGGCCGCCCTCCTTCGGGCGGGTCAGGTGGTAGATGCCGGTGACCATGTCCAGTCGCGGCATCGCCAGCGGGCGACCCGAGGCCGGGGACAGGATGTTGTTCGACGACAGCATCAGGATGCGGGCCTCGGCCTGGGCCTCGGCCGACAGCGGCAGGTGGACCGCCATCTGGTCGCCGTCGAAGTCGGCGTTGAACGCCTCGCAGACCAGCGGGTGGAGCTGGATCGCCTTGCCCTCGACGAGCTGCGGCTCGAAGGCCTGGATGCCGAGGCGGTGCAGCGTGGGCGCGCGGTTGAGCATCACCGGGTGCTCGGTGATGACCTCTTCCAGGACGTCCCACACGGCGGGGCGGGCGCGCTCGACCATGCGCTTGGCCGACTTGATGTTCTGCGCGTGGTTGAGGTCCACCAGGCGCTTCATCACGAACGGCTTGAACAGCTCGAGCGCCATCGCCTTGGGCAGGCCGCACTGGTGCAGCTTGAGCTGCGGGCCGACGACGATGACCGAACGGCCGGAGTAGTCGACGCGCTTGCCGAGCAGGTTCTGGCGGAACCGGCCCTGCTTGCCCTTGAGCAGGTCGGACAGCGACTTGAGCGGGCGGTTGCCCGGCCCGGTGACCGGGCGGCCGCGGCGGCCGTTGTCGAACAGCGCGTCGACGGCCTCCTGCAGCATCCGCTTCTCGTTGTTGACGATGATCTCGGGCGCGCCGAGGTCGATCAGCCGCTTGAGGCGGTTGTTGCGGTTGATGACCCGGCGGTACAGGTCGTTGAGGTCCGAGGTGGCGAAGCGGCCACCGTCGAGCTGCACCATCGGGCGCAGGTCCGGCGGGATGACCGGGACGCAGTCGAGCACCATGCCCATCGGCGAGTTGCGGGTCGCCTGGAACGCCGCGACGACCTTGAGCCGCTTGAGGGCGCGGAGCTTCTTCTGCCCCTTGCCGTTGCGGATCGTGTCGCGCAGGTTGACCGCCTCGGCGTCGACGTCGAAGTCGCGCGCCAGGGTCTGGATCGCCTCGGCGCCCATGGACCCGGTGAAGTAGTCGCCGTAGCGGTCGATCAGCTCGCGGTAGAGCATCTCGTCGGCGATGAGCTGCTTGACGTCGAGCTTGGTGAAGGTCGTCCAGATCTCGTCGAGCCGGTCCAGCTCGCGCTGGGCGCGGTCGCGGAGCTGGCGCATCTCCCGCTCGCCGCCCTCCTTGACCTTGCGGCGCACGTCGGACTTGGCGCCCTCGGCCTCGAGCTGGGCCAGGTCGGCCTCGAGCTTCTGCGCGCGGGCCTCGATGTCGGCGTCGCGCTTGTTCTCGACCTGCTTGCGCTCGACGCCCATCTCGGAGTCGAGGGTGGCCAGGTCGTTGTGGCGCAGCTCGGTGTTCACCGTGGTGATCACGTACGCGGCGAAGTAGATGATCTTCTCGAGATCCTTCGGCGCGAGGTCGAGCAGGTAGCCCAGGCGGCTCGGGACACCCTTGAAGTACCAGATGTGGGTGACCGGCGCGGCCAGCTCGATGTGGCCCATCCGCTCACGGCGCACCTTGGCGCGGGTGACCTCGACGCCGCAGCGCTCGCAGATGATGCCCTTGAAGCGGACGCGCTTGTACTTGCCGCAGTAGCACTCCCAGTCCCGGGTGGGGCCGAAGATCTTCTCGCAGAAGAGCCCGTCCTTCTCCGGCTTGAGGGTGCGGTAGTTGATGGTTTCCGGCTTCTTGACCTCGCCGAAGGACCACTGGCGGATGTCATCGGCGGTGGCGAGACCGATGCGGAGCTCATCGAAGAAGTTCACGTCCAGCACGTGGGGTCTTCTCCCCTTCTTGGTCACTGCACAGATAAGGGCCTAGAGGGCCGGGGGCGGGCGGTGCCACACGCCCCCGGCGGCGGGGCTAGTTGACGACGTCGTCCACGGAGGGGGACTCGTTGCGGGAGAGGTTGATTCCCAGGTTCGCGGCCGCGCGCTCCAGGTCCTCGTCGTCCCCGTCGCGCATCTCGATCGCGGCACCGTCGCTGGAGAGGACCTCCACGTTCAGGCACAGCGACTGGAGCTCCTTGAGGAGCACCTTGAACGACTCCGGGATGCCCGGCTCGGGGATGTTCTCGCCCTTGACGATCGCCTCGTAGACCTTGACCCGGCCCAGGACGTCGTCCGACTTGATGGTGAGCAGCTCCTGCAGCGTGTACGCGGCGCCGTAGGCCTGCATCGCCCAGCACTCCATCTCACCGAAGCGCTGGCCACCGAACTGGGCCTTACCGCCGAGCGGCTGCTGGGTGATCATCGAGTACGGGCCGGTCGACCGGGCGTGGATCTTGTCGTCGACCAGGTGCAGCAGCTTGAGGATGTACATGTAGCCGACCGAGACCGGGTACGGGTACGGCTCGCCGGAGCGGCCGTCGTACAGCGTGGCCTTGCCGTTCTCGCCGACCATGCGGTCGCCGTCGCGGTTGGGCCGGGTGGAGGCGAGCAGACCGGTCAGCTCGTTCTCCCGGACGCCGTCGAACACCGGGGTGGCGGTGTTGGTGTTGGGCTCGACGTCGCGCAGCTCCTCGGGCAGCAGGGCCGCCCAGTCCGGGTCGCCCTCGATCGACCAGCCCTGCTTGGCGACCCACCCGAGGTGGCTCTCCAGGATCTGGCCGATGTTCATCCGCCGGGGGACACCGTGGGTGTTCAGGATGATGTCGACCGGGGTGCCGTCGGGCAGGAAGGGCATGTCCTCGGCGGGGAGGATCTTGCCGATGACGCCCTTGTTGCCGTGGCGGCCCGCGAGCTTGTCGCCGTCCTGGATCTTGCGCTTCTGGGCCACGTAGACGCGGACCAGCTCGTTGACGCCGGGGGGCAGCTCGTCCTCGTCCTCGCGGGAGAACACCCGGATGCCGATGACCTTGCCGGTCTCGCCGTGCGGCACCTTGAGGGAGGTGTCGCGGACCTCGCGGGCCTTCTCGCCGAAGATGGCGCGCAGCAGCCGCTCCTCCGGGGTCAGCTCGGTCTCGCCCTTGGGGGTGACCTTGCCGACCAGGATGTCGCCAGCGCCGACCTCGGCGCCGATCCGGACGATGCCTCGTTCGTCCAGGTCCGCTAGCACTTCTTCGGAGACGTTCGGGATGTCCCGGGTGATCTCCTCGGCGCCCAGCTTGGTGTCGCGGGCGTCGATCTCGTGCTCGTCGATGTGGATCGAGGTCAGCACGTCGTCCTGGACGATGCGCTGCGAGAGGATGATCGCGTCCTCGTAGTTGTGGCCCTCCCACGGCATGATCGCCACGAGCAGGTTCTTGCCGAGCGCGACCTCGCCGTCCTCGGTGCACGGGCCGTCGGCGATGACCTGGCCGACCTCGACCCGCTGGCCCTCGGCCACGATGGGCTTCTGGTTGATGCAGGTGCCCTGGTTCGACCGGCGGAACTTGTACAGCCCGTGGGTCTGGCGGGTGCCGTCGTCGGCCATCACGGTGATGAAGTCGGCCGAGACCTCCTCCACCACGCCCGCCTTGCTCGCGACCACGAGGTCGCCCGCGTCGACGGCGGCGCGCAGCTCCATGCCGGTGCCGACCAGCGGGGACTCGCTGCGCAGCAGCGGCACCGCCTGGCGCTGCATGTTGGCGCCCATCAGCGCGCGGTTGGCGGCGTCGTGCTCGAGGAACGGGATCATCGCGGTCGCGACCGAGACCATCTGCCGCGGTGAGACGTCCATGTAGTCGACGTCGAAGGGCTCGATGAACTCGACGTCGCCACCCTTCTTGCGGACCAGGACGCGGTCCTCGGCGAAGTGGTTGTCCGCGTCGATCGGCGTGTTGGCCTGCGCGATGACGTGGCGGTCTTCCTCGTCGGCGGTCAGGTAGTCGATCTGGTCGGTGACCTGACCCTCGATGACCTTGCGGTACGGGGTCTCGATGAAGCCGAACGGGTTGACCCGCGCGTAGCTCGACAGCGAGCCGATCAGGCCGATGTTCGGGCCCTCGGGGGTCTCGATCGGGCACATGCGGCCGTAGTGGCTGTGGTGGACGTCGCGGACCTCCATGCCCGCGCGCTCGCGGGACAGGCCGCCGGGGCCCAGCGCGGAGAGGCGGCGCTTGTGGGTCAGGCCGTCGACCGGGTTGGTCTGCTGCATGAACTGCGAGAGCTGCGAGGTGCCGAAGAACTCCTTGATCGCGGCCACGACGGGCCGAATGTTGATCAGGGTCTGCGGGGTGATCGCCTCGACGTCCTGGGTGGTCATGCGCTCGCGCACGACGCGCTCCATGCGGGACAGGCCGACCCGGATCTGGTTCTGGATCAGCTCGCCGACGGTGCGCAGGCGGCGGTTGCCGAAGTGGTCGATGTCGTCGGTCTCGACCGGGATCTCGACCGCGTTCTCGCCCTCGCCCACGGTCATGACCGTGTCGCCCGCGTGCAGGCGGACCAGGTACTCGATCGTGGTGACGATGTCGTCCTCGGTGAGCACGCCGCGGTCGGTGGGCAGGGACAGGCCCAGCTTCTTGTTGGCCTTGTACCGGCCGACCTTGGCCAGGTCGTAGCGCTTGTCCTTGAAGAACAGGTTCTCCAGCAGGGTCTGCGCGGACTCCTTGGTCGGCGGCTCGCCGGGGCGCAGCTTGCGGTAGATGTCGAGCAGCGCCTCGTCGGTGCCCGCGGTGTGGTCCTTCTCGAGGGTGGCGAGCAGCGTCTCCGAGAAGTGGAAGCGCTCGCGGATGGCCTCGGTGGACCAGCCCAGGGCCTTGAGCAGCACGGTGACCGGCTGGCGGCGCTTGCGGTCGATGCGCACACCCACGGTGTCGCGCTTGTCGACGTCGAACTCGAGCCACGCGCCGCGGCTGGGGATCACGCGGACCGAGAAGACGTCCTTGTCGGTCGTCTTGTCGATCGAGGTGTCGAAGTACACGCCCGGCGAGCGCACGAGCTGGGAGACCACGACCCGCTCGGTGCCGTTGATGATGAAGGTGCCCTTGTTGGTCATCACGGGGAAGTCGCCCATGAACACCGTCTGGCTCTTGATCTCGCCGGTGGTGTTGTTGGTGAACTCGGCCGTGACGAACAGCGGCGCCGCGTACGTCATGTCCTTGTCCTTGCACTCCTCGACGGAGGCCTTGACCTCGTCGAAGCGCGGGTCGGAGAAGGACAGGGACATCGAACCGGAGAAGTCCTCGATCGGGGAGATCTCGTTGAGGACCTCTTCAAGGCCACCGGTGGGCTCTTCTTCACCTGCGTCGATGCGGCGCTGGAACCACGCCTCGGCGCCGGTGAACCACTCGAACGACTGGATCTGCAGGTCCAGCAGGTTGGGCGTGCCCAGCGGCTCGCGGATCTTCGCGAACGAGACGCGGCGCGGGGCGTTGGGGATGCCCGAGTTCGACGGAGTGGAGTGGGTCGCAGCAGTGGCCTTGGTCGCGCGGGAGACTGCCAAGATGCGTCCTTCCAGGACTATGAGCGGTTGACAGCCGCGTTAGCAACAGTCAACGAGGCTGTCAAGGGTGCCGTGGTGCCCAACATCCTAGCTCTTGGCAAAGGGCGTGCGGAAAGTGGGCAGCGCAAAGGGGCAGTCTAGCCACTAGATGGGCGACTGTCGAGACCCACCGCTCAAGTACAACTCCCACATCCATCCGCGTAGGCCTACAGCGTGACCGGGTCCGTCTCCTGAGTCAAGATGCCACGCCAACCTCGCCCCGTTCGTCGCAGTGTGCGGTCACCCACAGCACACGGCCTGACCAGGACAAACGGTTGCTGACACCGTTCGGCTCAGCACTGCGGCTGGCTGGCGCCGCCCGGCAGCGGCTGGCTGAGCATGTCAAAGGCAGTGATCTTCCACGCATCCCCGGAGCGGTGCGCGCTGACGGCGAACTGAGCCCCGCTGGCGGTCTGCTGGGGCTCGGCCCCGGCCTCGACCGCCGCCCTGGTGACCGACTGGTCGACGAAGACCAGCACCTCGGCGTCGTCGCCGCGCAGCGACACCACGCCGATGTCGCGGACCTTGGTCGACAGGACCAGCTTCTGCTGCGGGGCGATCTCCTTGAGCTGGCCGTAGATCGCGTTGTAGTCGCAGACCGCGCGGCCCTCCAGGGTCTCGTCCACCGCCTGGGCGGTGACGTCGAGCTTGGTGTAGTCGTAGGACAGGGTCCGCTCGATGGCTTCCTTGACCTGGTTCTTCACCTGCTCGGTGCCCGCCGAGTCCGTGACCGCGCTGTTATCGGTGTCGGCGCCCGCGGTCAGCGAGTCGGCCTGGCCCTTGAACCAGAACGCCAGGCCCGCCAGCACCAGGGCGAGCACGGCCAGCACGATGGCGGCGTTCATCCCCGGGGTCGCCGAGGCCTTGCGCGGGACGGCCGCGACCTTGGGCGTGCGGGGGCGGTCCTCGGCGGGCTCCGCGGCCACCGAGGAACCGGTGTTCTTGCGCTTGCCCGCGGGCCGGGGCGAGGGCGCGGCCTTCGGCTTGGGCGCGGGCTTGGGCTTGGGTGCGGGCTCGTCCTCGACCAGCGCGACCTCGGGCTTGTCGTCCTCGGGCTCGTCGGCGCCGCCGACCACGCCGTCGTCGCTGACGACCGGGGTCGCGGGCGCCTCGGTGGTGGTCTCTTCGGCGGCGTCGGGGACCTGCTCGTCGTGGCGGTCCTGGGCCAGGTCCTCGCGGCCGTCGGCGTCCCGGGGCTCAGGTCCGGCGGGCCTGCGCAGACCCGCCACCTTGGGACGGCGGGCGGGCTGGTTCGCCGGGCGGCGGCGCGGGGGCGTGGGCACTGCGGGTCCTCTCGACGACGGGGGATGCGGCGGGGCTCAGCTACCTGGCGGGGCGAAGTCCACGGTGCCGACGTTGCTGAGCTTCCAGCCGGTCTCGGTGCGGTCCAGGGCGCCCTGGATCCGCAAGTAGGCGGTCTCGGCCTCGCCGCCGTCGGGGGTGAAGTCGCGGACGATGGCGACCATGATCTGGGCGGTGCCCTCGCGGTCGTTGAGCTGGGTGACCGCCGACTTGAGCACCCGGGCCGTGGTGACCAGCTTGCCCTGCTCGATGGTGGCCTTGGCCGCGGCGCGGTCGCCGTTGATGTTCTCGAGCAGCGGGCCGGTCGTCGCGGCGGCCCAGCGGTCGAGGTCGCGGTCGAGCTGGCGGTAGTCCAGCGTGTTCAGGGTGACCACGGCGGCCTCGCCGACCCGGGACACCTCGTCGCGGGCCCGGTCGACCGACAGGTCGTCGTCGCCCGCCGCGCTGATCCAGGCCACGCCGAACCACACGGCGAAGACCAGGGCGACGACCGCGACCGCGCCCGCGCCGAGCAGCAGCGCGTTGGCGCCGCGCGGCTTGGCCCGCGCCTCGGTCTCCGCATCGGCGGGTTCGGTGGCAGCGGATTCCGGCGCGGCGTCGTCCGGGGGTGCGTTGACCGAGGGTGCGGCGTCCGAATCGGACTCGCCGACACGCAGGTCAGCGGCGTCCTCGGCGGACTCGCGCTCGTCCTTACTGGTCATGGCGCTCCAGCGTAGAGGGTGCCCGGTCACATCCGTGTTTGACCGACCGGTAACAACTCAGCCGAGCAGGCCGAGCAGCCCGGCGAGCGTCGGCGCGGTGGCCGAGCCCGGCCTGCCCACGGTGCCCGGCAGGCTGGCCGCGGCCATCTGCGCGAGCTGCTCCTGGGACCGCTCGGAGTTGGCGGCGATCTCGGCGTCGGTCGGCTGCTGCGGGGCCCCGCCGAACGGCGCGTTCTGCGAGCCGCGCACGTTGATCGGGCTGCCCACCGGCTCCGCGCAGTACGCGGCCTGGTTCGGCGGCACGTCCGCGAGGTCGTCGCCCGCCCGCTCCGGGGTGCCCTCGTAGCCCTTGGTGCACGGCGGCGGGTCGAACAGGTTCAGCGCCAGGCCCAGGTGGGCGGTGCCGTCTCCGGGGGTGACCGTCTTCGGGCCGACGGCGAGCACCGGGTAGACCACCAGCGCCAGCTCGAGGCCGTCGACCCTGGTCTCGAGGATGTCGGCGGTGGTCAGCAGGTTCGCCGTGAGCACGCCGAGGCCCTGGCCGGACTCGCGCAGCAGGTCGGTCACCGCGGTCGCGGCCTGCGGGGTGGTGGCGATCAGGGTGCGCAGCGCCGGGTCCGAGGCCTTGAGCTGGTCGGTGAGCGCGGCCAGGTCGCTGGCGAAGCCCTTGATGTTGCCCGACTGCGCGGCCTGCGTCTTCAGCACGGTGCCGCCGTCCTCGATCAGCTTGATGGTCTGCGGCAGGTGGTCACGGGCGGCGGCGGTGAACTCGGTGACGGTGTCGAGCAGGACTTGCAGGTCCGGACCGGTGCCGTCGAAGGCCTTGTCCAGCTCGTCGACGACGGTGCGCAGCGAGTCGGTCGGGACCGAGCTGGCCAGGCTCTCCAGCTCGCGGATGACGGTGTCGGTGCTGACCGGGGTCTTGGTCCGGTCGGACTCGATGAGCGAACCCTCCCCCAGCACCTGTCCGCCGTCGTGGCGCGGGCGCAGGTCGACGAACTGCTCGCCGACCGCCGACCGGTTGGCCACCACGGCGTCGAGGTCGGCCGGGATCTGCGGTGCGGACGGCTCGATGTCGAGGTCCACCTCCATGCCCTCGCGGGTCAGCCGGATCTCACCGACCCGGCCCACGGTGATGCCCCGGTAGGTGACCTCGGCGTTGGTGAAGATGCCGCCGGACTCGGTCAGCTCCATCCGCACCCGGTAGCCGTCGGTGCCGAAGACGCGGCCGATGTCGGTGAAGCGGAACAGGGCGTAGACGATGGAGACGACGGCGATCAGCGCGAAGGCGATGAGCTGGAGCCGGACTGTCCTGGTCAGCATCAGGCGCCGCCCCCGGTCAGGATGTCGAGCAGGCCGCCGAGCCCGCCCTTGACGCCGCCGCTCTGCGTGGGGCTGGGCAGCAGGCCACCGAGGGGGCCCGTGGAGCCCTGCTGGGGCTGCTGGCCGGGTGGCTGCTGGGTCGGTTGCCGCGGGGTTGGCTGTTGCTGCTCCTCGCCGCCGGTGAGACCGGGCAGCGGCAGCAGGCCGTCGAGCGGGTTCTGCCGGGAGCGGCCCAGGTTGTCGACGATGTTCTGCAGGTTCAGGTCGATGTCGGCGTAGATGTTGAAGTAGTCGCCCTTGACCCCGGCCACGGCGGCGTCGGTGAACGGGAAGGTCACCAGCAGCTCCAGGGCGTTGGGCAGGTTGTTGCCCGCCTCCCCCAGCTTCAGCAGCGTCGGGGTGAGCGCCTTGAGGTCGGCCACCAGGTCCTCCTGGCTGCGGTTGACCGTGTCGATGGCGACCCCGGACAGCGAGTCCAGGCTCCGCAGCATCGTCACGAGCTGCCTGCGCTGGTCGGTGAGGACTTTGAGGCCGGGGCCGATGTTGTCGATGACGCCCGCGACCCGGTCGCGCTGACCGTTCAAGGTCATCGCCAGCCGGTTGATCCCGTCGATGGCGCGGGTGATGTCGCCCTTGCCCTCGTCGAGGGTGGAGACCGCGGTGTCCACGTTGTCCAGCAGGGCCTTGATGTCGGTCTCGCGGCCCTCGGTGGCCTTGTTCAGCTCCCGGGTGATGTCGCGCAACTGCTCGACGCCGCCGCCGTTGAGCAGCATGGACAGCGCGCCGAGCACCTCCTCGACCTCGGTGTTGCGGTTGGTCCTGCTCACCGGGATGACCGCGCCGTCGGTGAGCTCGCCGTCGGCCCGCACCCCGGCGGGCGGGCGGGCCAGCTCGATGTACTTCTCACCGAGCAGGCTGGTCTGGCGCACCTTGGCGTCGGCGTTGGCGGGCAGCACGACGTCGCCGCGCACCAGCAGGGTGACCTGGGCGGTCCAGCCGTCCTCGGCGAGGCCGATCTCCTCGACCCGGCCGACGGCGACCTCGTTGACCTTGACCGCGGACTGCGGCACCAGGTCGAGCACGTCGCGGAACTCCACCTTGACCCGGTACGGGTCGTCGCCGAGGTCGGCGCCCCCGGGCAGCGGCAGGTCGTAGACGCCGGTGAAGCCGCAGCCGGAGATCCCGACGGCCGCCGCGGCGGCGACGGCGGCGAGCTTGAGCCGGTTCTTCACGGTCACCGCGGGCATCACTGGCCTCCCGTTCCGAAGACCTGGCCCGCCAGCGGCAGCGGGAGCGAGGGCAGCCTGCCCGCCTGCAGGTCGGCGACGACCTGCGCCGGGGTCGGCAGCGGCACCAGTCCGTTGACGATCGGGGCGATGGCCGTGCAGGCGTCGCCCAGCGTGCTGGGCAGGCTCTGCGGCGTGCCCTGTTTGATCAGGTTGCACAGGGTCACGATCAGCGGCTGGGTCAGCTCGTTGATGTTGGCCCGCGCGTCGAGCGTGCCGGACGAGGCGTTGTAGGTGTTGATGACGTTGCTCAGCGCCAGCGGGGCGATGTCGAGCGTCTCGGCCAGCGCAGCCCGCTGCTGGGTGAGCACGCCGGTCACCGAGGCCAGCTTGTCCACGTTGGACCGGATGCGGCCGCGGTTGTCGTTGACGAACTGCTGCACCAGCCCCAGCGACTTGCCGAGCTGGTCGACGGCCGCGCCGAGGTTGCCGCGCTCGGCGGCGAGGAAGTCGGTGACCTGGGCCAGTTGCTCGGCGAACCGGTTGACCTGGTCGTCGCTGCCCGCCAGCGCGGTCGTGAACTTCTGCAGGTTGTCCACGGTGCCGAACAGGTCGCCGGAGTTGCCGGACAGGGTGCTGGAGAGCTGGCCGAGCTGGGTGATGGTCTCGTTGATCAGTTGCCCGTTGCCGCCGAGGTTCTGCGCCCCGGCGTTGAGCAGGTCCGACAGCGCGCCGTCGGAGTTGGCCCCGTTGGGCCCGAGGGTCTGGGCGACCCTGGTCAGGCTGGCGTAGAGGTCGTCGACCTCCAGCGGCGTCGAGGTGCGCTCGAGCGGGATGACCGAGCCGGTGGCCATCACCTCCCCGCCGGTGAAGGCGGGGGCGAGCTGCACGTACCGGTCGGAGACCAGCGACGGCGAGACGATGAGCGCCTGGGCCTCGGCGGGGACCTCGACCGTGCGGTCGACGAGCATCTCCACCTCGACCCGGTCGCCGCGCGGGGTGATCTTGTCGACCGAGCCGACCTTGACCCCGAGCACCCGCACGTCGTTGTCCTCGTAGAGGCCGACGACGCCGGTGAACACCGCTGTGTAGCGCTTCTCGTTCGGCTCGCGCAGCAACCACCACAGCGCGGCGGCCACCACCAGGCCCAGCACGCAGGCGATGGCGACGGTGCGGGACAGGTCGCGGGAGAACTTGCTGGTGAAGGTGCTCATCTCGGGTCCCCCAGGCAGCCGGGGCTGTTGAGCGGGCCCAGCGAGGGCGGCAGCAGCCCGCAGATGTAGCTGTCGAACCAGCGGCCGTTGCCCAGCACGTTGTTGAACTGGCGGGCGAACGGGGCGAAGTTCTTGATGCCGTTGGCCAGCGCGTCCTGGTTGCGCTGGAGCATGGTGGTGAGCTGGTCGAGGCTGGCCAGCACCGGGCCGAGCTGCTCCTGGTTGTCGGTGACCAGGCCGCTGACCTCCTTGGACAGCGTCTGGGCCCCGGTCAGCAGCGCGTCGATCGCCTTCTTGCGCGCGTTGACCTCCTCCAGCAGCAGGTTGCCGTCCTGGATGAGCTTGACCACCTGGGCGTCGCGGTCGGCGAGGGTCTTGGTGATCTGGCGGGTGTTGTCCAGCAGCGTGGACAGCTCCTGGTCGCGCGAGGAGATCGTCTTCGACAGCGCCTGCAGGCCGGTGAGCGCGCCGCGCACGTCGTCGGGGGTGTCGGCGAAGGTGGTCGCGATCGTCTCGAAGCTCTGCGCGAGCTGGGTCGTGTCGATCGCGTCGGTGGTCTCGGCCAGGCCGCGGAAGGCCTCGAGCACGTCGTAGGGCGCGGTCGTGCGGTCGCGGGGGATGCGCGCGTCCGGGTCGAGGACCTCGGCGCCGTCGGGCTCCAGCGACAGGAACTTCTGCCCGAGCAGGGTCTTGATCTTGATGTCGGCCCTGGTCCGGTCGCCGATCCAGGCGTCCTTGACCTTGAAGCTGACGATCACCTTGTCCCGCTCGAGCGAGACCTCGGAGACCTGCCCGACCTTGATGCCCGCGATCCGGACCTCGTCGTCGGACTGGATGCCCGCCGCCTCGCTGAACTCGGCGCTGTAGGTGGTGCCGCCGCCGATCACCGGCAGGTCGTCGGAGTACACGGCCGCGGTCAGCACCAGGCCGATGGTCAGCAGGGAGACCAGGCCGATCGGGATCGGGTCGCGCTGGCGGAACGGCTTCATCGGCTCGCCGCTGCTCTTGGGGCTCATGGCGTCGTGCACCTCGGCTGGTTCGCGGGCAGGACCGGCACGGAGATCGGCGTGGTGATCAGGCCGGGGACGCCGACCTGGCCGGAGGCCGAGCAGAGGAAGAAGTTGAACCACGAGCCGTAGCTGACCGTGCGGGTCAGCGTCGCCGTCTTCTCCGGGAGGAACCGGATGAAGTGCTCGACGGTCTGCTCGTTGGCGTTGAGGTTGTCCACCAGGCCGCCCAGCGCCGCGATGTCCTGCTTGAGCGGCTCACGGGCCTCGGTGAGCAGGCCGCTGGTGGTCTGGGCCAGGCCGCCGAGCGAGTCGATGGCCCGGCCGATCGGCTGGCGGTCCTCGGCGAGGCCGGAGACCAGCTGCTGGACCTGGCCGACGAGCCCGCCGAGCTGGTCGCCCCGGGCGTTGATGGTGGTGAGCACGCCGTTGAGGTTGGTGATCACCTGGCCGATGACCTGGTCCTTGTCGGCGATCGTGCTGGTCAGCGATGCCGTGCGGGCGAGCAGGTTCTCCACCGTGCCGCCCTCGCCCTGCAGGACCTGGATGACCTGGTAGGACAGCTTGTTGACGTCGTCGGGGGACAGCGCCTGGAACAGCGGCTTGAACCCGTTGAAGAGCTGGGTGAGGTCGAGCGCGGGCTTGGTGCGGTCCACCGGGATGGTGTCGCCGGGTTCCAGCACCGCGTTGGGGTCCGCGCCCGCGCCCTGCCCGAGCGCGACGTAGCGCTGGCCGACCAGGTTGCGGAACTTGATCGTCGCGGTGACCGAGGCGGGCAGCTCGCGGCCGGAGTCGACGGAGAAGCGCACCTCGGCCTGCTTGCGGTCGACGATGGCCACCTCTTCCACCTGCCCGACCCGCACGCCGGAGATGCGCACGTCGTCGCCGGGCAGCAACTGCGTGGCGTCGGTGAACCGCGCGGTGTAGGTCGAGGTGCTCGACAGGTCGACGTTGGCGATGCTCAGCGCGAGCACGCCGGTGGCCGCGACCGTGACGACCATGAAGATGCCCAGCTTGACCAGCGGGGCGACCAGGCCCTTCATCGGAAGCTCACCTCCGCGCCGCGGAAGACGGGGCCGACCAGCAGCGACGCCCAGCCGGGCACCTGCTCGGGCTCGACGCCCAGTTGCGGGGCGAGCAACTGGGCGAGGAAGTCGGCCTCGCCGCGCGAGTTGGGCAGGCCGAGGCCATCAGCGCTCACCGCGGCCTGCGGGGTGGTGGTGCCGCCCGCGGGCGGGAGGACCCCGTCCTGCTGGGAGCGGGCGGGCGGCTTGAAGCTGGTCCCGTCCTGGATCGGGCCGTCCGGCGGGTTCTGCGGGAACGGCGTCGGGAACTGGGTGAAGTCGTAGCAGCGCGGGCCGCGGTCGTCGCTGTAGGCCGGGGTGTCCTCCCCCGGCTCGTACTTGCCGCGGTTGACGGTGACCTCGATGGTGGCGTGCAGGCCGGGCTGGTTGGTGCCCTTGCCGAAGACCTTGTCCAGCTCGGGCACGTTGGAGGCCATGAGCTGCAGCAGGCACGGGTACTCGGGCGAGTACTTCGCCAGCGCCGCCAGCGTCGGCCGGGAGCTGTCGGCCAGCCGGATCAGGTTGTCCCGGTTGATCCGCAGGAACGACTCCAGGTCGCGGGAGGCGGTGGTGGTCGTGGCGAACAGCCGGTCCAGGTTGGCCCGCTGCTCGGCGACGGTCTGCGAGGTGACCGTCAGGTCGGACAGCGCGTCGACCAGGTCCGGGGTGGCGTCGGCGTAGGTGTCGGAGACCGCGGCCAGCGTCACCAGGTCCTCGCGCAGCCGCGGCAGGTGCGGGTTGAGCTCGCCGACCAGGTCGCCGAGGTCGGCGAGGGTCTTGCCGAGCTGGTCGCCGCGGCCGCGCAGCGCGGTGGAGATCGCGGTCAGGGTGCCCGACAGCTTCTGCGGCTGCACCGCCTGCAGCACCGGCAGCAGGCTCTCGAACGCCTGCTCCAGCTCCACCGCGCGCACCGAGTCGTCCTGCCGGATGTTGTCGCCGCCGCGCAGGGACTCCGGGGCGGGCCGCTCGGGGATCTGCAGCGCGACGTAGCGCTCGCCGAACAGGGTCTTGGGCAGGAAGCGGGCGGAGACGTTGGCCGGGATGACGTCGATCTTGTCCGGGTCGATGGCCAGGTCCAGCTCAGCGCCGCCGGCGGTCGGGGTGATCTTGCGGACCACGCCGACGATGAGCCCGCGCACCTTGACGTCGGAGTTCACCGAGAGCTGGTTGCCCACCTTGTCGGTGGTCAGGGTGACCGACGCGACCGGGGTGAACGCCTTGTTGTACATCGCGATGCTCAGCGAGACGAGCGCCACGACGACGACGATGAACGACAGCCCGTAGAGCCTTCTCTTGATCACTTTCCCGAGACTCATCCGGCGATCCTCACCGTCGTCGTCGTGCCCCAGATGGCGAAGCCGATGAAGAAGTTGACGATCGCGACGGTGACGATCGTGGTGCGCACCGCCCGGCCGACCGCGATGCCGACGCCCGCGGGGCCGCCGCTGGCGGTGTAGCCGTAGTAGCAGTGCGACAGGATGATGATGACCGCGAAGATCAGCACCTTCCCGAACGACCAGAACACGTCCTCCGGTGGCAGGAAGAGGTTGAAGTAGTGGTCGTAGGTGCCCGCTGACTGCCCGTAGGCGTAGACCACGATGGACCTGGACGCCAGGTACGAGGTCAGCAGGCCGACGATGTAGAGCGGGATGACCGCGATGAACCCGGCGATGATCCGCGTGGTCACCAGGAACGGCAGGCTGGGCACGGCCATGACTTCCAGCGCGTCGATCTCCTCGGAGATCCGCATGGCGCCCAGTTGCGCGGTGAACCCGGACCCGACCGTGGCCGACAGCGCCAGGCCCGCGATCAGCGGCGCGATCTCCCGGGTGTTGATGTAGGCCGAGGTGAAGCCGGAGAACGCCGCGGTGCCGATCTGCTCCAGCGCGGCGTAGCCCTGGATGCCGACGACGACACCGGTGAACACGGTCAGGCCGACCATGACCCCGACGGTGCCGCCGATGACGGCCAGCGCGCCGGAGCCGAAGCTGACCTCGGCCAGCAGCCGCAGCACCTCGCGGGTGTAGCGGCGGATCGCGCGGGGCACCCAGAGCAGGGCGCGCACGTAGAACGACATCTGGTCGCCCAGGCCGTCCAGCGTCTTCATCGGACGGTCGTAGGCCTTGCGCGCGGCCCGCTTCGCCGAGTCGGTCACCGAAGCCATGATCAGCTCCCCTTCGCCGGGACGACCTGCAGGTACACCGCGGTCAGCACGAAGTTCACGAAGAACAGCAGCAGGAACGTGATGACCACGGCCTGGTTCACCGCGTCGCCGACGCCCTTGGGACCGCCCTTGGGGTTGAGCCCCCGGTACGCCGCCACGACCCCGGCGATGAACCCGAAGATCAGCGCCTTGAGCTCGCTGATCCACAGGTCCGGGAGCTGGGCCAGCGCGGAGAAGCTGGCCAGGTACGCGCCGGGGGTGCCGCCCTGCAGGACGACGTTGAAGAAGTACCCGCCCATCACCCCGACGACGCTGACCAGGCCGTTGAGCAGCACCGCGACCAGCATCGAGGCCAGCACGCGGGGCACGATCAGCCGCTGCACCGGGGAGACGCCGAGGACCTCCATGGCGTCGATCTCCTCGCGGATGGTGCGCGAGCCGATGTCGGCGCAGATCGCCGACCCGCCCGCGCCCGCCACCAGCAGCGCGGTCACCAGCGGCGCCGCCTGCTGGATGATCGCGAGCACGCTGGCCGCGCCGGTGAACGACTGCGCTCCCAACTGGACGATCAGCGTTCCGAGCTGCAGCGCGATGATCGCGCCGAACGGGATGGCGACCAGCGCGGTCGGCAGGATCGTGACGCTGGCGATGAACCAGCACTGCTGGATGAACTCGCGGACCTGGAACGGCTTGCGGAAGATGTTGACCAGGACGTCGAGCGCCAGCGCGAACAGCCTGCCGGTCTCGCGCAGGGCGCCCGCACCGGGGAAGTCACCCTTGGCGAGGCCGGTGGTCACGCGCGCCTGCCGGGGGCGTCGGGGACGGCGGCGATCTCCTGCGTCGCGCTCATGTCGCCCCCGTACCCCGGGCGCGGGGCGGGCGACGGCCGCTCCCCCCGGCGGGGCAGGGCCGGACGGGCGCTCAGCGGCGCCTGGCCCGAGGTGATCCCGTACCGGCGGCGGTCCTCGTCGGTCAGCGAGTCGAGGATGCCCTGCTGGGCGACCGGCGGGAGGGTGCGCAGGATCTGCATGACCCGGTCCTTGCGGCGGCGCACGGCCTCGCGCTCGGGCAGGCCGGGGGTCGGGGCGATCTGCGGGACGACACCGCGCAGGTCCTCGCCGACGGTGCCGTCGGAGTGCCCGGCCTCGATGTGGGCCTGCTCGAGCGCCATCTGCGTGGCGTCCTTCTCCTCGGACATGCCGATCGGACCCAGCCGCCGCCCGTTGAGGAACTGCTCGACGACCGGCGCGTCGGAGGTCAGCAGCACCTCGCGCGGGCCGAACATGACCAGTTCCTTGCGGAAGAGCATGCCCAGGTTGTCCGGCACCGTGCGGGCCAGGTTGATGTTGTGCGTGACGATCAGGATCGTCGCGTCGATCTGGGCGTTGAGGTCGATGAGCAACTGGCTCAGGTAGGCGGTGCGGACCGGGTCGAGGCCGGAGTCCGGCTCGTCGCAGAGGATGATCTGCGGGTCGAGCACCAGCGCGCGGGCCAGCCCGGCGCGCTTGCGCATGCCGCCGGAGATCTCGCCGGGCAGCTTCGTCTCCGCGCCAGCCAGACCGGTGAGGTCGAGCTTCTCCAGCACGATCCGCTTGATCTCGGACTCGGACTTCTTGGTGTGCTCGCGCAGCGGGAAGGCGACGTTGTCGTAGAGGTTCATCGACCCGAACAGCGCGCCGTCCTGGAACAGCACGCCGAACAGCTTGCGCACCTCGTAGAGCTTGGCCTCGGAGCAGGTGACGATGTCGACGCCGTTGACCACGCAGCGGCCCCGGTCGGGCTTGAGCAGGCCGATCATCGACTTGAGGAAGACCGACTTGCCGGTGCCCGATGGCCCCAGCATCGCCGAGACCTCACCCGGGGGCAGCGTCAGCGACACGTCCCGCCAGATGGTCTGCCTGCCGAAGGACTTCGTCAGCCCCTCGATGACGACCTCGGCGCCCATCGGACCTCCCGACCCTGTGCTCCGCCGCCCGGCCGCCCCCGGCAACGGCGTCATTGGATGCAACGACGGCGGCCCGGCCCGGTTACTCCGAAAGTTACCGCCGAGTTGGAAAAGTACTCGTCTCCCTCGACCGGTGCCCGCCGGGGTTGTGACCGGCGCACACAAAAGGGCCCGGTACCAGGGACGGTACCGGGCCCTTTCGAGCGCGAGAGGCGCGAGTTACTTGACGGACACCTTGGCGCCCGCGGCCTCGAGCTTCTCCTTGGCGGCGTCGGCGGCCTCCTTGTTGACCTTCTCCAGGAGGGCCTTCGGAGCGGCCTCGACCAGCTCCTTGGCCTCCTTCAGGCCCAGGCCCGAGACGACCTCGCGGACGACCTTGATGACCTGGATCTTCTTGTCACCAGCGGCCTCGATGATGACGTCGAACTCGTCCTGCTCCTCGGCGGCCTCGGCGGGCGCCGCGCCCGGGGCGGCGGCGGCGACGGCGACCGGCGCAGCCGCGGTGACCTCGAAGGTCTCCTCGAACTGCTTCACGAAGGCCGACAGCTCCAGGAGGGTCATGTCCTTGAAGACATCGAGCAGCTCGTCGGTGCTGAGCTTCGCCATGGTGGCGTTCCTTTCACTAGCACACCCGGTCGAACGGGCGCGTTGTACTTACCGGGTGGGTGTTCAGCTCTCGGCGTCGGCGGACTCGCCCGCCGCGGCCTTCTTGTCCTGCAGCGCGGCGGCCAGCCGGGCGACCTGCGAGGCAGGGGCCTGGAACAGACCCGCGGCCTTGCTGAGGTTGCCCTTCATCGCGCCCGCGAGCTTGGCGAGCAGAACCTCGCGGCTCTCCAGCTCGGCGATCTTGGTGACCTCGTCCACGGACAGCGCGCGGCCGTCCATGTAGCCGCCCTTGACGACCAGGCCCTTGTTGTCCTTCGCGAAGTCGCGAATGGCCTTGGCCGCGTCCACCGGCTCGCCGGTGACGAACGCGATGGCGGTGGGGCCGACGAACAGGTCGTCGAGGCCCTGCACGCCCGCGTCCTTCGCGGCGAGCTGGACGAGGGTGTTCTTGGCGACGCGGTAGGACGTGCCGGTGCCGAGAGCGCGCCGCAGCGTGGTGATCTGCGCCACGGTGAGGCCGGTGTACTCGGTGACGACGGCGGCCGAGCTGCTGCGGAACTTGTCCGCGATCTCGGCGACCGCAGCGACCTTGTCAGGCTTCGCCATGGATCGCTCCTCTCGTGTTGCGTGGGTTGCGCCGGCATCACGAGGGCGGTCGGAGAGAAACGACAAGCGCCCCGGCGCAGGAGCGGCACGGGGCGCGGCAGCGTGCTGGAGGCACGGCGAGCGGCAATCCTCGTTCCCCTGCGCGGGCCGCCCACTCCGGGGCCTTCGTCCTCTGCCGCCCAGGTGGGCCGCGCGGGAAACCAGCGGTCTTCGGTAGAACCGAGGTAGACAGTACGCCCCCGGTTCTCGACGCTCCAAATCGGGTCACGGCATGATGGTCGCCGTGGCCGACAACCAGCGTCCCGAGGAGCCCGACTCCCAGCCGCCCGCGCGCCACCCCGGCCCGCAGGTGCCCGCACCGCCGCCCGTCCCGCCCCAGGAGCAGCCGCAGGTGGTGCCGGGCCAGGT
Source organism: Actinokineospora pegani (assembly GCF_009745975.1). Lineage (GTDB taxonomy): Bacteria > Actinomycetota > Actinomycetes > Mycobacteriales > Pseudonocardiaceae > Actinokineospora > Actinokineospora pegani. The sequence goes on from NZ_WHOL01000117.1 coordinate 145,825, forward strand.
CGTGCCGGGCCCCGCGCTGACGCCGGACGAGGCCGAGCGCTTCCGGCAGTTCCAGGAGTTCCAGCGCTACCAGGAGTGGCAGCGCTCCTCGCAGTTCGGCGCCCCCGACTCCGACCCCGCCGAGCCCAGGCCCCGCCGCGCAGGCCGCCCGCTGTGGCGCAAGGTGCTGCTGTCCAAGTGGTTCCGCCGGGCCATCTACCTGCTGGTGGCCGTCCTGCTGCTCAACTGGGCCTACGAGAAGTACTTCGGCGGCCCGGACGAGGACCTGCCCGCCAGCCAGACCGGCGGCGGCAAGACCGAGCGCACCGTGCTGTTCGCGACCAACCCGAAGGAGGCCGTCCGCGCCTTCTACGACAACGTCGCCCAGGAGACCCTCCCCGACGCCTGCACCCGCTTCGCCACCGAGCAGGTCGCCCAGTCCTTCGCCACCCACTTCAACGCCCCCGACTGCGACACCGCCGTCAAGCGCTTGCACACCCAGGTAACCAGCAAGAACAACTACGCCGAGGTCTACTTCCCGACCAGGGTCAGCCTCGTGCCCGACGCCGACGGCGAGGTGCGCGTCAGCAGTTGCGACCTGGAGGTCAGCAGCGGCCCCCGGCTGGGCGTGTTCACCGTCAAGGAGATCGACAACTCCCGGGCGGGCCAGTGGACGATCGTCCGGCACGAGCGCGAGTCCTGCTGAGGACCCCCACCGCGGAAACGGAAGAGGGCGGTCCCGACCGGGACCGCCCTCTTCCGTCGTTCAGCAGTTCAGCGACGTCACGCCGTGCCCGCGGTGTCCTCCTCGAGGAGGTTGCGGGTGCGCGCCGGGTCGACCGGGATGCCGGGGCCCATGGTGGTGGAGAAGGTGATCTTCTTCAGGTAGCGGCCCTTGGCCGCCGACGGCTTGGCCCGCAGGATCTCGTCCAGGGCGGCCGCGTAGTTCTCGACCAGCTTCTCCTTGTCGAAGGAGACCTTGCCGATGACCAGGTGCAGGTTGGCCTGCTTGTCGACGCGGAAGTTGATCTTTCCGCCCTTGATGTCCGCGACGGCCTTGGTGACGTCGGGGGTCACGGTGCCGGTCTTGGGGTTGGGCATCAGGCCGCGCGGGCCGAGGATGCGGGCGATGCGACCGACCTTGGCCATCTGGTCGGGGGTGGCGATCGCCGCGTCGAAGTCGAGCCAGCCGCCCTGGATGCGGGCGATGAGCTCGTCGGAGCCCACGGCGTCGGCACCGGCGGCCTCGGCCTCGGTGGCCTTGTCGCCGGTGGCGAAGACGATGACGCGGGCGGTCTTGCCGGTGCCGTGCGGCAGGTTGACGGTGCCGCGGACCATCTGGTCGGCCTTGCGGGGGTCGACCCCGATGCGGATCGCGACCTCGACGGTGGCGTCCAGCTTGACCTTCGAGGTGTCCTTGGCCAGGGTGGCCGCCTCGAGCGGGCTGTACAGGTTCGCCTTGTCGATCAGTTCCGCCGCCTGGCGGTAAGCCTTGCTGCGCTTTGCCATTGCTGTTCCTCTGGTAAGTCCTGGAGTGCGGCCCGGGACAGGAGAACCGGGTGCCGCTGATCAGTCGTGGTGCGGGCCAGCGCCTGGCCCTCCCACACGTGCTCTGGGCGGAGCGGTCCTACTCGACCGTGATGCCCATCGAGCGGGCGGTGCCCGCGATGATCTTGGCGGCCTGGTCGACGTCGATCGCGTTGAGGTCGGCCTTCTTGGTCTCGGCGATCTCGCGCACCTGGTCCCAGGTCACCTTGGCGACCTTCTTCACGTGCGGCTCCGGCGAGCCCTTCTCCACGCCTGCGGCCTTGAGCAGCAGCTTCGCCGCGGGCGGGGTCTTGAGCTTGAAGTCGAACGAGCGGTCCTCGAACACGGAGATCTCGACCGGCACGACCTGCCCGCGCTGCGACTCGGTCGCGGCGTTGTAGGCCTTGCAGAACTCCATGATGTTGACGCCGTGCTGGCCCAGCGCGGGGCCGACGGGCGGGGCCGGGTTGGCCAGGCCCGCCTTGATCTGCAGCTTGATGATCGCTGCGAGCTTCTTCTTCTTGGGAGGCATCTCTCCGGCTTTCTGTTCCTATCGGTGGTGGCGACTCGCGCCACGGGGTCCGGACCCGGCGAATGGCTGCGCCGGGTCCGGCCGTCCGGTCCCCGCTCGAGCGGGAGCCGGTCAGATCTTGGAGACCTGGGTGAACGACAGCTCGACCGGGGTCTCCCGGCCGAAGATCGACACCAGGACCTTCAGCTTCTGCTGGTCGGCGTTGACCTCGCTGATCGTGGCGGGCAGGGTCGCGAACGGGCCGTCCATGACGGTGACCGACTCGCCGACCTCGAAGTCCACCTCGACCGTGGGACGGTTCGCCGTGGAGCCGCCGCCGGACTTGGCCGCGGCGGGCTTGGCCTCCTCCACCTGCGGGAGCAGGAACTTGAGCACCTCGTCCACGGTCAGCGGCGAGGGCTTGGAGGTGGCGCCGACGAACCCGGTCACGCCGGGGGTGTTGCGGACCGCGGACCAGGAGGAGTCCGTCAGCTCCATGCGGACCAGGATGTAGCCGGGCAGCACCTTGCGCTGCACCTGCTTGCGCTGGCCGTTCTTGATCTCGGTGACCTCTTCGGTCGGCACCTCGACCTGGAAGATGAACTCCTCCTGGTCGAGGGTCTGGATGCGGGTCTCGAGGTTGGTCTTGACCTTGTTCTCGTAACCCGCGTACGAGTGCACGACGTACCAGTCGCCGGGCGCGGACCGCAGCGCGTCGCGCATCTCGGCCACCGGGTCGGCGGGCGGGGCGTCGATCGGCGTCTCGTCGACGACCTCGGCGGGCTCGACGTCCTGCGCCTGCGCGTCCTCGGCGGCGGTGTCGCCTGCCTCGGCGGTGGTGTCGGTGACGTTCTCGGAGGAGCTGTCCGCGGCGACCTCTGCGGGCTCGGCGGCAGCGTCGGACTCGTCGGCGCCCTTGGCGTCGACGACCTCCGCATCGCTCAGGGCAGTCAGCTCACGCCCGTCGACGGCGCCGTTCTCGGAGGTCACAGTAGGTCTCGCTTCCTTTCAGTACATCCACGGCCCCGGCGCGCGACACGCGGCCAGCGGCGCGGCTCAGCCGAACAGCCAGGAGACGCCTTGGCCGAGGGCGAGGTCGAGACCGGAGATCAGCGCCACCATGAAGGCCACGAAGACCAGCACCACGGCGGTGTAGGTGACCATCTGCTTGCGCGTCGGCCAGATGACCTTGCGCAGTTCGGCGACGACCTCGCGGAGGAACCGGAAGATCCGGGAGAAGAACCCGACCTTCTCCGGCTTGCGCTCGCGGCTCGGGGTGGGGCGGCTCTTCTTGGCCTTGCCGGACTTCTCCGCGTCGGACGGCTTGGCCTTGCCCTCGGGGCGGACGACCGGGACCTTCTCGGTCTGCGGACCACCGTCGTCGTCCTTGGGGTTGGACGAGGCCGGGCGGCTGGTCCCGCGGCGCTCACGCCGGGAAGCGGCGCTGGACGGACGGGGGGCGTCGTCCTGCTGCCCCTCTTCCCGGTCCTTGTCCTCAGCCACGCCAGTCCTCCACTCGGTGGGTGTTTGTGGTCGTCGGGGCCCGCTGAAGACCCTGTCTCAAGTCCTCAGCGAGCCCCGACGTCAAACGCAGGGGCGACAGGAATCGAACCTGCAACCTGCGGTTTTGGAGACCGCTGCTCTGCCAATTGAGCTACGCCCCTCCGCGACCCGGGGGTCGCGACCGACGCACCTGACGAACCCAGCTTAGCCTGCTCGCGCGAGCCAGTGGGCACCAGGTGGTCCCGAGTACGGGAGCATACGGCACCCGGTGGGTGGCCTCGCAACCGAGTACCACCCCACCGGCCGCCGAACGCGTGATCCAGTACCCGGCCCCCGCCGTGGCGGCGCCCTCCCCGACAGGTCGGGGACGGCGCCGGGCGGGGGCGGGGTGTCACAGCGAGGCGAGCGCGTCGGCGAGCCGCCGGACGCCCTCCTCGACCTTGTCCGTGGTGACACCGGAGTACGCGAGGCGGGCGCTCGACGTGCCGCCCTCGAGCAGGAAGTCGGTGCCCTTGACGAAGGTCACCCCGCGCTCCTCGGCCGCGACGAGCAGCTTGGCCACGTCGACGCCGTCGGGCAGGTCCACCCACATGAAGTAGCCACCGTCGGGAGCGGTGAACTTCGCGTCCGGGATGTGCTTGCCCAGCGCGGTGGTCAGCACCGCGACCCGCTCGGCCAGCGCGGCGTTCACCTTGGCCACCGCGCGGTCGAGGCCGCCGCTGGCCAGGAACTGGTACACCACGGCCTGGGCGAACATGTTGGGCGAGATGTAGGTGTTGGTCGCCCGCACCCGGATCTTGGCGATCAGGTCGGCCGGGCCGACCAGGTAGCCGATGCGCACGCCGGGCGCGACGGTCTTGGAGAAGGAGCTGGCGTAGACCACGCGCCCCTTGCCCGCGTCGAGCTCCAGCATCGTCGGCAGCGGCTCGCCCGCGAACCGGATCTGCACGTACGGGTCGTCCTCGAAGATGACGAAGTCGTACTGCTCGGCCAGCTCCAGCAGCCGCTGCCGCTTGGGCAGGGTCAGCGTGTACCCGGCCGGGTTCTGGAAGTTGGGGATGATGTGGGCGAACGTCGGCCGCAGCCCGCCCTCGAGCAGGCCCGCGAGCTCGTCGACGTCGATGCCGTCGAGGTCGAGCGAGACCGGGGTGATCGCCGCGCCGCGCTGCTTGAGGCCCAGCAGCGTGCGGTCGTAGGTCGGGCGCTCGACGACGACCGGCTCGCCGCTGACGACGAGCTGGTCGAACAGGAAGGCGTCGGCCTGCATGGAGCCGTTGGTGACCAGCACCTGCTCCTCGGCGACGCCGTGCCGCTCGGCCAGCAGCTTGCGCAGCTTGGGGTAGCCGATGGCGGTGCCGTAGCCCAGCGCGCCGCCGGGGTCTTCGGACAGGGCAGCGTCGGTGGCCGCCTTGAGCCCCTCGACATCGATGATGTCGAGGGAGGGGGCGCCGCGCGCGAACGAGATGAGGTCGGAAGCCGTCACGCCTGCCGAGGCTAGTCCCGGGCGGTCAGCCCGCCTCAGTGGGGCGGACGACGGCCTGGGCCCTGCCCAGCACGGTCTTGCCGTCGAACCGGGCGGTGATGTCGACCCGGAGGTCGCCGTTGTCCAGCACGGCGCCGACCTTCGCGGACAGCTCGACCAGCGCGCCCTTGTCGTCGTCGGGCACGACGACGGGCCGGGTGAAGCGGGCGGTGTAGCTGACCAGCGCCCCGAGCTCGGCCTGGGTCACGACCCGGCCCGCGACCGCCATCGTCAGCATCCCGTGCGCGATGACGTCCGGGAGGCCGACCTCCCCGGCGAACCGCCCGTTCCAGTGGATCGGGTTGAAGTCCAGCGAGGCGCCCGCGTACCTGACCAGGTCGGCGCGGGTGAGCCGGACCTCGAGCGGCTCGAGCTCGAACCCCTTGTGCACGCTCATCCCGCCGCCTCCGCGTCGCGCACGACCAACTGCGCCCTGGCCGTGACCCGGGGCGCGCCGTCCACTGTGGCGATCTCCGCGCGCAGGGTGATGAAGTCGTTCCCGGCGCGGTGCATGATCGCCTCGATCGAGGCCGTGGTCACCAACCGGTCGCCCGCGACGACCGGGGAGTGGTACTCGAAGCTCTGGTCCCCGTGCACCATCCGGCTGTAGTCCAGGCCCAGCTTGGGGTCGGTGACGATGGTGTTGATCAAGTTCAGGTTCATGATCGTGGTGAACGTGGGCGGGGCGGTCACGTCCGGGTGCCCGGCCGCGCGGGCGGCCGCCGGGTCGCGGTGCACGGGGTTGGTGTCCCCGATCGCCTCGACGAACTCCAGGATCTTCGCCCGCCCCACCTCGTAGACGGGCGCGGGCGGGTACGTGCGCCCCACGAACGACTGGTCAAGTGCCACCCCGGCACCCTATCGAGGAGGCTCCGAGAACGACGAAAGCCGCCCTCGCGCGGTGGCGAGAGCGGCTTGGTCGGCGGGACCCGGTGCGGTCAGCGGGTCTCCTTGTGGAGCTGGTGGTTGCCGCAGTTCGGGCAGAACTTCTTCAGCTCCACGCGGTCCGGGTCGTTGCGCCGGTTCTTCTTGGTGATGTAGTTGCGGTGCTTGCAGCTCTCACACGCGAGCGTGATCTTCGGCCGCACGTCAGTAGAAGCCACAGCAATGCCTTTCGTAACCGATGACCGCGAGGACGCCCACGCGGTCGGAGGTCCGGGGTTGCCCCCGGGGGACCGGGGGTCGCCCCCCGGATATTACTGCGAATCAGCCCGGCCAGCGCTTTCCGCTGGCACAGCTCACCCACTGAGTAGCGACGGCCGGACTTGAACCGGCGACACAACGATTATGAGCCGTTTGCTCTACCAACTGAGCTACGCCGCTTCGTGTCTTGCACCTTGCATCCTACATGGCTTAAGCCGCGACTACACCGCAATACTTCCGGTGTCACCGCGGCTTGAACCAGCGAGCCCCTTTACGGAATCGAACCGTAGACCTTCTCCTTACCATGGAGACGCTCTGCCGACTGAGCTAAAGGGGCAGGTCTTCCTTGCAGCGCCTTGGTTTCCCTGGCGACGTGGAGAACCATACACGGTCGTGCGCGGGGCTCCAAAACGGGGGTCCCCCTACGACAGCAGGGTCAGCACCGTCTCGTCGCGCACGCCCCTGGCCTGCGTGGTCCGGGCCTGCAACCACGCCTCCAACCGGCTCTCCGACAGCGGCCGGGAGATCAGGTACCCCTGCGCCACATCGCATCCCATCGCCGAGAGCTGGTCGCGCGCGGCGTCGTCCTCCACGCCCTCGGCGACCACGGTCAGGCCGAGCGAGTGGCCCAGCTCGACGATCGAGCGCACCACGGCCAGGTCGCCCAGGTCGGTGCCCATGCCGAGGACGAAGCTCTTGTCGATCTTCACCTCGTCGACCGGGAGCTGGCGCAGGTAGGCCAGCGAGGAGTAGCCGGTGCCGAAGTCGTCGACGGCCAGCGTCACGCCCAGGGTGTGCAGGCGGCGCAGGACCGGCAGGGCGCGCTGCGGGTCGGCCATCACGCCGGACTCGGTCAGCTCCAGGGTGAGCAGCTCCGGCGGTACGCCGTGGCGCTCGAGGGCCTCGGCGACGCGGTCGGGGAACTTGGGGTCGTCCAGGCTGCGCACGGACAGGTTCACCGCCGCGGCGATGCGCAGGCCCCGGTCGAGCCACTTGCGCACCCGGATCAGCGACTGCTCCATGACGAACCCGGTCAGCGCGTCGACCAGGCCCGCGGCCTCGACGGCGGGCACGAACTCGTCCGGGTCCAGGCGCCCGAACTCCGGGTGCCGCCAGCGGACGAGGGCCTCGACGCCGATCACCTGGCGCGAGGGCAGCGCGACCTTGGGCTGGTAGTGCACCTTGACCTGGCCGGTCTCCAGCGCCTGCCGGAACTGGGTGACCAACTGGAAGCGGCGCAGGAAGACCTGGCCCATCGTCGGCTGGTAGACGCGCACCGTGTCGCCGCCGGAGCGGGCCGCGCGCAGCGCCACGTCGGCGCGCTGCAGCAGCGCGTCCACGTCGAGCTCGACGGGCTCCCCCTCGGCGGTGCGCGGGGTGGAGTAGCCGACGACGGAGTTGGCCTCGACGGTGAGCCGGTCGACCGGGTACGGCGCGGCCAGCTCGGCGCGCAGCCGCTCGGCGACCTCGTGCGCCCCGTCCGGGGAGGTCTGGGCCAGCAGGGCGGCGAACTGCCCGCCCTCCAGCCTGGCCAGCGCGACGTCCGGGCCGAGCGCGGCGCGCAGCCTGCGGCCCGCGGCCACGACCATCCGGTCGCTCCAGGCGTAGCCGAGCGCGTCGCTGACCGTGGACAGGATGTCGAGGTCGATGCGCAGCACGACGGAGTTCGGGTGCTGGCGCAGCGGTTCCCCGGCGGCGCGGCGGAAGCCGGGCCGGTTGAGCAGGCCGGTCAGCGGGTCGTGGTAGGCGTCGTGGCGCAGGGTGGCGACCAGGCGGCGGTTGTCCATGGCGGTGGCCAGGTGGCTGGCCATGGTGCCGATGAGCCGGGTGTCGGCCTGGCCGAAACCGCGCCAGCGGGAGAGCTTGTCGTGCGCCTCGACCACGCCGAGCAGGTGGTTGGCGCTGCGCAGCGGGACGACCAGCGCCTCCTCCGCGTCGCGGCGGGCCAGCGCGTGGCGGACCTCGGGGACGGCGTCGCCGCGGCGGAAGTGGCGCACGTGCGAGCCGGGCAGCCGCAGCAGCGCGTCGGCCTTGGCCCCGTTGGTCTCGACGTCGTGCACCTCGACGGGCAGGTCGGCGCCGGAGACGACGGTGTGCAGCGGGAGCTGCGGGTCGAAGCGCAGCCGCAGCACGACCCTGGCCGCGCCGAGCTGCTCCTTGATCCGCTCGGCGATGGCCTGCCACTCGTCGCTGTCGGCGACCCCGGCGACCTCGCTCGGGTCGGCCAGGCCCAGCGACGGCTTGGCCGCGGCCTGGTGGCCCGACCGGGCGACGATGAGGCTGACCTCGGACAGCGCCTCCAGGTCGCGCTGCTCGCGCAGCAGCCCGGAGTAGGCGATGTACAGCGCGGCGAGCCCGCTCATGGCCAGCACCAGCAGCGGCCACCCGGCCTCGGCGTGCGCGACGACCTGGTAGCCGACGACGCCGACCGAGGCGTTGACCAGGCCCAGCACCAGCGTGCGCAGCATCAGCCGGACCGCGGGGCCGACCCGCATCCGGCGGCCGAGGATGCGCACGCAGACCAGGGCGAGCAGCGTGGACGACAGCGGGGCGGCCAGCGCCCCCGCGAGCGTGCCGCTCCAGGCCGGGCCGAGTCCGCCGAGCACGCGGTCGACCAGGTCGGCGACGGCGAAGGCGCAGGTGATCTCGAACACCATGGCGCCCGCGTTGTAGAGGATGCGGTCGTTGACCTTGCGCACCACCAGGGTGCCGACGCCCGCGAGCAGGTGGGCGGCGAGCACCACCTCGAACGGGGCCACGAACAGGCCGATGACCAGCGGGATCTCCGAGAAGGAGATCGTCCAGGACACGCCGGAGCGCACGTCGATGTTGATCGCGAGCTGCTCGGCGAGCAGGAAGCCCAGGGCCAGCAGCAGCCCGGACCAGATCACCGTCGCGCCGCCCTCGCCGAGGTTCGGCGGGATGGACCCGCCGACGAACCAGGCGGCGATCAGCGAGATGGCCAGGACGAAGATGGAGAAGGCCAGGAACCGGCGGTTGGGGGCGGGGTCCTCGGTCCACTGCGGGGCCGCGGCGCGAACCGGGTCCGGGCAGGCCGGGGGGTCGTCGACCTCGTCCGGGGGTGCGGCGATCACCGGCGGCAGGCTTGCCTCAGCCGCGCCGTGGTGGTCCGGCATGCAACCTCCTCGGACGGCGGGTGGCCGGGCGGGTACCCGTCCCCCGCGCATGGCGAGTCCCCCCACGGCTTTCGGACTGTACCCCGATAGGGCGAAAGTGGCACCTGTCCTCGTTACTCGTGGACACCGGATTCAGCCGACGCTCCAGCGGAGAGGGTGCCCGTGATAACGGTCACCGCCTGCCCGCGCAGCCGCACCCGGTCCCCGTCGACGGTCAGCCGCAGCCGTCCGCCGCGTGCTGAGAGTTGGTCAGCGACCAGCTCGGACTTGCCGGTCTCCGCCGCCCAGTAGGTGGCCAGCGAGCAGTGCGCCGATCCGGTGACGGGGTCCTCGTCGATGCCGTGGGCGGGGTAGAAGCAGCGGCTGCCGAAGTCGGCGCCGTCACCCCCCTCGGCGGTGACGATCACCCCTCTGGCGGACAGGCGTGCCAACTCTGCGAGATCGGGCCGCACGGCGCGCACCTGCCCCAGGTCGGCGACGCGGACCAGGTAGTCGTCGCGGCCGCGCCTGGCCTCGACGACGGTCACGCCGGGCAGCGCAGCCGCCAGCTCGGTGCGCACCTCGATGGGCGCGGTCTCGTCGGCGGGGAAGTCCATCTCGATCCACCCGTCGGCCTCGGTGGTGGTGAGCACCCCGCTGCGGGTGTCGAACCGCCGCTCGCCGCCCAGCACGTGCGCGGCGGCGAGGGTGGCGTGCCCGCACAGGTCGACCTCGGCGCGCGGGGTGAACCAGCGCAACGGCAGCGGCCCGTCCCCGCCCACCACGACGAACGCGGTCTCCGACAGGTTCACCTCGGCGGCGACGGCCTGCATCCACCCCGCCCCGGCAGGCCGGTCGAGCACGACGACAGCCGCCGGGTTCCCCCGGAACGGGGTGTCGGTGAAGCTGTCGACGAAGGTGATCTCCACGGTGCTCTCCTCTGCTCCGGTGCCCCGCCCCACTCTGCACGCCTTGCGCTTGGATGTCCCGGTGACCGAGTTCGATGTGGACGCGCTGGTGGCCGTGGCGGACGCGCACGCGGACCGGCTGGCCGCGCTCGACCCGCTGCTGCCCCCGCCCCCGCCGCTGGCCCCCGGCGCGGGCAGGCTCATCACCACCCCCGACGGCGCCGCGATCGCCTGGCGCCAGGACTCGCCCGCGGGCACGGCCGCCCGCACCTGGGACGCGGCGGTGCGGCACAACCTGGAGGTCCGCCTCGCGGGCCACGACCGCGCCACCACCCTCGGCGCCCTGCTCGACTCCTGGTTCGACCTGCTCTCCGGCGCCGTCACCCCCGGCGACCCCGACTGCGCCGCCGTGGTCGAACTCCCCTCCCGCGACACCGAGGCGGTGCTGGCGCTGCTGCACCGCGGCTTCGCCCCCGTCAGCACCCTGGCCATCAGGACCGCGGGCAAGCCAGGCCCGCCCCCCGCCACCGGGCTCGACATCCGCCCGGCCACCACGGCCGACCTGGACACCCTGGTCCACCTCAACCTGGAGGTGGTCCACTACGACGCCCCCTTCGGCAAGATCACCCCGCGCGAGGACACCGAAGAGGCCCTCCGCAACCAGGTCTCCTTCCTGCTGACCCAACCCGGCCCCCCGGTCTGGATCGCCGAGGACGCGGGCCACCCCCTCGGCTACGCCCACGTGCAACTCCACCCCGTGTCCTCCTGGACCACCCGCTACACCTCGGCCCCCAACCCCGCCTACCTCTCCAGCCTCGGCGTGACCACCACCCACCGCGGCGCAGGCATAGGCACCACCCTGGCCCACCACGTCCACACCACCCTCGACTCCCAGGGCGTTGGCGTGACCCTGCTCCACCACGCCCTCCCCAACCCCAGGTCAACGCCGTTCTGGTACTCCCACGGCTACCGCCCCCTCTGGACCACCTGGCAACGCCGCCCCATCCGCCGCTAACGGCCACGACCGCGGCATCAATCGATCACCCAGAACACCGATCGCGGACTCACAGCCACGCGCCCCAATCCTCAACCCCCACCGCGCACAACCACCCACACCAACCCCCACCCGCCCCGCAACAAACCCCGCCACACCTCTGGGGGCGTCCCGAAGCCCATTCTACCGGCCCAAACCCCGCCACCCCCCAAAGTCGATCATGCCTGTGGACAACTCCGAAACGATCCCCAGGCACCCCGAGGGTTCCCCCCGCAAAGCGATCTTGGGCCGGTTCGATCTCACATACGGTCGACCTTCTCGAGGGTGGCTCAGCGCCGGCCGTGGGAGGTCGATGGTGCCAGCCGCCGCCTCGACCAGCGGACATCCCGGGTTCACGACGCTGATCAAGGCGTTGCCTCCGGTGCGAAACCAGGCAGGCGCGGGCCGACCGGCCTAAGCCCGCTCCTGCAACACCAGCTCAACCCCCAGGAACCGCCCCAACTCCCCCACCTCAGCCCGCAACAACGCCCCCACTCCCCGAGGCAAGATCGCGAACGGCGCCACCTGCACCACCCCGCCCTCCATCCCCCAGGTCCCCACAGTCCCCCCGTCGACCACCACCAGCGGCTGCACGACCCCCTCCTGCTCGACCCGCTCCTCAAAGCCGGACGGCACCACGAACACCCGCGACCCGTACCCCAGCAAGTATGCGTCCGAAGGCCCCAGCAGCCGCACAGTCCGCGCAGGCTCCGGCGGGGCAGCGGGCGGGTACTGCCGACCGAACGCCGACTTGGCCTTGCCCGTCGGCAGCCCGGACCAGGCCGCGAAGTCCTCCCAGGTCGCGGGCCCGTAGCCGGCCAGGTAGCGCGAGGCCAACCGGTCCAGCAGCACCGCCTCCTCCTCCACGCACGTCTCCGCGCGGGCGAAGGTCGGCTCGCCGCCCACGTCGGCGACGCGGACGATCTGGCCGGTCAGCGCCGTGAACACCACGAGCTGGGCGAACGCGCGCGTGTCGTCCAGGGCCATCCCCGACTCGGCCAGGTCGGCGAGCAGCTCGGCGCGGGTGCGCGGCACGACGCAGCTCTCGGCGAGGACCTTGGCGCCGTGTGCGACGCGCGTGTCGTCGAGGCCGAGCGCGTGCCTGCGGTCGCGCAGGTCGGCGGCGGCGCGCGGGCCGAGCAGGGCCACCAGCCACGCCGCGTCCGCCGCGGCGACGACGTGCAGCGCACCGCGCATCGCCCAGGTGCGGACCAGCGCGCCGGAGGTCAGGGCGTCGTCGACGTCGCCGAGGACCAGGCCGTCGGTGCGCGCGCGGATGGCCAGGGCGGCGGCGAACGGGTCGCGGGCGGGCTGGCCGACGATGCGGCGCACCGCGTCGACCGGCGAACCGGGGCGCTGACCGGCGAGGCCCTGGGACACACTGCGGGAGACCAGGTCCATGGCGGCACGGTAGCGCGCGGGGGGATTTCCCGAGCGCGCGGCAACCTTCCCGCGCCGACCGCCATCTAGGTGGGTGAGGCAGGAGGTGGTGGCGTGCGGGGCGGTGACCCCGACTTCGACGAGTTCGTCCGGGAGCGGCACGACCAACTGCTGCGCTACGCCGTCATGCTCACCGGACGCCGGGTCGACGCGGAAGAGATCGTCCAGGAGGCGCTGATGCGCTGCCTGGCCCGGTGGCGGCTCGTCCGCCCCGACAACAAGATCGCCTATGCGCGCAAGGCGGTCTACCACGAGTTCCTGCGCACCGTGCGGAACAAGCCGCCGGTGCCGGTGGACGAGCTGGGCGAGCACGTGGACGTGGCGGACTTCACCGGGTCCGTCGTGGCGCACTCGCACGTCCTCCAGATGTTGCAGCAGCTGCCCGCGCGGCAGCGGGCCGCGGTGGTGTGCCGGGTGTTCGGCGACATGACCGAGGCGCAGGCGGCCAAGGCGCTGGGCTGCTCGGTCGGCACGGTGAAGTCGCTGACCAGCAGGGGTCTGGCCAAGATCAGGAGTTTGTGGGTGGCCGAGGAGGCCGCCGCGCCGGGGAGGAGGGGGCCCAAGTGACCGGAGACAGCGACGACGACGTGCTTGCCCGGCTGCGGTACGAGCTGGGCGCGGTGGACGTGCACAGCCACCCCGCCCACGTGGACTCCCTGCTGGCCGGACTGCACCAGCGGCGCGGCGAGCAGCGCAAGCAGCGGCGCACGGTCGCGTTCGTGGTCGCGGCCGCGCTGACCGTGGTGGCCACGACCTTCTCGCTGTGGCCGAGCACCGGCGACGGGCACGTCCCGGTCGCGGTGGCCTCGATCGCGGACTGGGGGGTGCGCGGGCAGTTGGCAGGCGACGACGCCCTGATCGAGCGCGCGCGGCAGGCCTGGTCGGTCGGCGGGTCGGTGCGCGCGGTCTACGCGGGCAGCTCCCCGCCCAGCGTCGCGCCGCTGGCGGTGGTCGTGCTGGTCGCGATCGACGCCTCGGGCGCGACGACGGTCGGCTTCGTGACCAGCCCGGTGGGCGGCGTCGGCGAGTCGCCGGACACCAGCACCCTGGTCCTGCGGGCCACCGGCCCGGTCCAGCGCGGGCAGCGGGCGGTGGGGTTCGTCTCGGCGACCCCGCTGGCAGGCGACGAGCCGATCACGGGCGGCGGCTCGATCGGGTTCGCCCTGGCCGAACCGGGGGTCGAGTGGATCACGCTGGACAACTCCGCCACCGACAGCCAGGTCCCCACCCCGCGCGTCGAGCCGGGCGTGACCTGGAACGTGTTCGCCGATGGCGCGGGCGCCTGGGACACGGTCGCCACGTTCGACAACCAGGACGTCGTCCTGGCCTCGGGGGTCGACGACCCGGTGGTCACCGAGGTCGTCCCGTCCCGGTCGGCCCTGCGGCTGATCGTCCCCGGCACGGCCGGGGACTACGTGGCCACCCCGGACGGCGTCATCGGCGTGATCACCGCGGACGGGTCGGTCGACACCGATCTGACGGGCCGGGAGGTCGAGATCCGCCACATGGGCGGCGTCACCGGGACCCTGGGCAAGCAGGGCTCGGTGCTGACCTTCGAACCCGCCTCGTCGCGCAAGCCATTCCCGGGCAACCGGGTCTCGCTCGCCGACGCCCCGTTCCCGCTGACCGTCGGCTTCATCGACTCGACCGACCCCTGGACCATCCGCCAAGCCGCGTCGAGCACCCAGCCGGGCCCGCTGCTGCGCATCAGCGCGGGCACCCCCTGAGCCGCGGGGGCGGGGCGGAGCGCGCCGCCCCGTCCCCCGGACAACTCACAACGGCGAGGTCCACCCGCTGCCCCAGACCCGGGCACCGTGGTTCCAGTCCTTGGTGATCCGGAAGTAGTGCTCGTGCCCCGCGATCAGGCCGTTCCAGCAGTACCCGTAGTACCCGCCGTTGAGCGGGTACCTGGCGACCTGCCCCCGGCGCGTGTCCGTGCCGTAGGCGTCCCACATCTCAACCTTCACCTCCCGCAGGAAGTACACGGGGTCGGTGCTCCCACCCCCGCGCAGCGAGACGCACGCCCGCCCGGCCACCGGCCAGAACGTCCGCGACACCAGCGAACTGGTGAAGTCGTAGCTGAACGTGAACGGCAGGTAGGACGCCTGAATCCCGACCTGCCCCGACGGCCGGTCCTGCCGCGTGTCAGGCAGCAGGTCAACCTCCACCGCCCCCACCGGCGGCCCACTCCTTGGCGTGGCCCGCACCTCCTTGCGCACCGACCTGTCGGCCGCGCCATCGATCTGCGCACTCGCGGTCCCCGCACTCGTCCCCCCGAGCACAACCAGGGCCGCGACGACGCCCCCAACCCGTTTTCTCCACTCCACAGCGACAATCCCCTGTCGTCATCACCGGACACTCCAGACCGGAAACTAGCCAGTACCCGCCCTGAAGACGTCCCTCCTGCGAGTGACCATCTGCAAGATGCTGCGAAAGCAGTCCCCGCGCTACCACAAAGAGATCAACGCACCCCGCGCGTTCGCCAGCGGCACGCGAGAGTGCTGACTTTCGAACAATCGCCGACATTCTTTCCGTTGCCCGCCCACACCACCCGCCCCGGTCGGGGCTCGCCACCGAGCGGGCCGGACACCCTGCGGAAGAGTTTCCAACAAACCACCATCAGCGGTACTCACAAATAAGGAAGCGCAATGAGTCGCCGAGCACTAATCAGAAAGAGCACTCGCGCACCGACCACCCAGGAAAGATTCGAATCCAGCAGCCCGACGTCCGCACGAGGCACGCGGCCTGGGCAGGTGGGAAACTGGAGGCATGAGCGAACAGCGGACGCTGACCGCGGCAGTGCACCAGGAAGAGGACTGGTTCATCGCCCAGTGCCTCGAGGTCGACATCGCCAGCCAGGCCAGTCAATCCAGGAAGCTCCAGCCAACCTCCGCGAAGCCGTCGAACTCTACTTCTCCGAGGTTCCCAAGGCGGAGGTCACCACCACCCCACTGGTCACCTCGTTCCAGATCCCATACAGCGCCGCGTGAGTCCAGATCATCCGCGCGCTGGAGACAATTGCAGTGGGCGGACTCCTGGGGAGCACCAGCAGAAGCGCGGGGGTTCTCGCGTTGTCCAAGCCCACAGTTGACTCGGGCCCCAACAAGAGAAACGGCCTCGAGTGCTGTTCGCACCCAAGGCCGTCCACCAAGACCAGCATCCGGTCTTGTCTTCTGTTGTATCCGCAGGTCAGACCTGCTGGTGGCGGGTAGAGGATTCGAACCTCTGAAGCTTTCGCGACGGATTTACAGTCCGCTCCCATTGGCCGCTCGGGCAACCCGCCGGGTGTCCAGCGCTGTGGACGTGGGAGACCATACCGAATGGGTCTGGCGGCGCGCCAACGGGTACCCCACTGGTGGGGGGCGGCGGCGGTAGCATCCTCGGCGACCAGCAGGCAGACCTGAGCCGGAGGTGCAGTACACGTGGCGGATCCGTCGTTCGACGTGGTGAGCAAGGTTGATCGGCAGGAGGTCGACAACGCGCTTCGCCAGGCGGCCAAGGAGCTGTCCACCAGGTTCGACTTCCGGGGGACCGAGGCGAAGGTGGAGTGGACCGGCGACGAGTCCATCCTCATCTCGGCGGAGACCGAGGAGCGCTGCCTGGCCGCGCTGGAGGTCTTCAAGGAGAAGCTGGTGAAGCGGAGCGTCTCGCAGAAGGCGTTCGACCACGGCGAGCCCGCGGTGTCGGGCAAGGTCTACAAGCTCACCGGCACCCTGGTGCAGGGCATCACCACCGACAAGGCCAAGGAGATCGCCAAGAAGATCCGCGACGAGGGGCCCAAGGGCGTCCAGGCCCAGATCCAGGGCGACCAACTGCGCGTCTCGGGCAAGAAGAAGGACCTCTTGCAGGACGTCATCGCCCTGCTCAAGGGCGCGGACTTCGGCATCGCGCTGCAGTTCACGAACTACCGCTGACCCAGCTCGGGGGACGCGCCCGCCGTGCGGTGTGGCGCGCCCCGGGGCCGCTTCAGCCGCCGGCCGGGGTGGTTCCGCGTCCCGGTAGCCTCTGGACGGTCACAGATCGGCTACGACGGGAGCGGCTTGATGAAGGGCATCGTCCTCGCGGGGGGAAGCGGCACCAGGCTGCACCCGATCACCCAGGCGGTGTCCAAGCAGCTGCTGCCCGTCTACGACAAGCCGATGGTCTACTACCCGATCTCGGTGCTGATGCTGGCCGGGATCAGGGAGATCCTGATCATCTCGACCCCGACGGACCTCCCGCTGTTCAAGCGGTTGCTGGGGGACGGGTCGCAGTTCGGGGTGGAGTTCGCCTACGCCGAGCAGGCCGAGCCCAACGGGCTGGCCGAGGCGTTCATCATCGGTGAGCCGTTCATCGGCGATGACGACGTGGCGCTCGTGCTGGGGGACAACATCTTCTTCGGGATGGGCTTCTCCGGTCTGCTGCGGGCCAACACCTCCGACGTGGACGGCGCGGTGCTGTTCGGCTACCAGGTCAAGGACCCCGAGCGCTACGGCGTTGGCGAGGTCGGGCCGGACGGGATGCTGGTCTCCATCGAGGAGAAGCCCGCCAAGCCCAAGTCCAACCGGGCCATCACCGGCCTCTACTTCTACGACAACGACGTGGTCGGCATCGCCAAGAACCTGACCCCGTCGCCGCGCGGCGAGCTCGAGATCACCGACGTCAACCTGGAGTACCTGCGGCGCGGCAAGGCCCGGCTGCTGGAACTGGGGCGCGGCTTCGCGTGGTTGGACACCGGCACGCACGACTCGCTGCTGGAGGCGGGGCAGTTCGTGCAGACGCTGGAGCACCGGACCGGGGTGCGGGTGGCGTGCCTGGAAGAGGTCGCCATGGACCGGGGGTTCATCAGCCCGGACCAGGCCTATGCGCTGGGCGCCAAGCTGGCGAAGTCGGGGTACGGGCAGTACATCCAGTCCCTGGCCGTGGCGGCGGGCGCTAGTTCGAGCTGAACGGTGGGGTGATCTGTTCCCACGTGGGATCGACCTCCGTGAGCCACCTCCTAAACTTCGGGATCAGGTTCTTCGGCCAGTTCTGCGACCAGACCCGCAGAACAAGAGCACCCAGTTCGGCGATCGCCTTCTTTGATGCAAAAGACTCCCCCGACGGTGGTTCCGGGGGCACGAGCCAGAGGTCTCCCAGCGCCAGTTGGGCAAGCACTCCTCTAGCGACCGCATTCCACTCACCAGGTTCTACGAATTCATCGTGCTGGTGCCACCGTTGGTTGAGCACCTCCATCCCGGCGCGAAGTCTGTTCAAGCGCACGATGTTGCCTTGCAGCACGGCGGTGTTGATGTCGTCGTCTCGGACGGTGGCTTGCCAGTAGTCGAGCGCTGTGGAGACTTTGTGCGACTCGCGCTTGAGGAAGCCGGTGATCGAGCGGAAGCCCTCGACGTCCAGGCCTGCCGACCACAGGTCCACCTGCGCGCGCCACGAGCCGTCGTCGGGGAGGTCGATCGGCCCGATGATCCCGCGCAGCAGGTACAGGTTCAGCGAGTGTGCCGCCAAGAAGCGGACGATGTTGGGTGGCAGGGGGCGGTACTCCGGACGCGGCACCACCGACCGCCGGGTGGCGATCAGTTTGTCCAGCACAGCCGAGATGTCCGCGCGCTCGTCAGCCGGTAGCCGACTGAGCATCTCGAAGAGGAATTCGACCACCGGGGCCTGAATGGTCAACGGCTGGAACCCGAACAGCGCGGCGAGGAGCTCGTCGTCGGGGTCTCGTTCCCGTCTGCCGCCGAAGGCGGAATCGGCCACGTCCCGAAGGGTCTCCACGACGAAGGACGCCACCAAGTACTCGCCGAAGGTGGCGTGCAGGAATTCGTAGCCCCGCTGCGCCACCTCCACGGTCGCCTCGGGCGCGTGGATGAAGAAGAACTCGCCGAGGACCCGAACACCCGGCGGGACTGTCCGGCCGAGGGCGGCGAGGTCCTTGGCCAGGTCGTCCTCAGTGATCATTTGGGTGCCGCGGTTGAACATTCCCATCGCCGCCACCGAGAGGCGGTCGAGCTGGGTCCGGACCGCTTCCTTGGCCTCCCCGTCCGACAGGGGGCGGCCAGCTTGCTTGGTGACCTCGCGGCGGGCGTAGGTGGCGAAAAGGCTCTCGTACAGCTCAGCCAGCGTGAGGTCGCCTGCGAGTTCCACCTGGGGGTCGGTGAAGTAGAGGGTCAGCATGAGCAGCAACAACGGCTGCTGCGCCAGATCGTCGTGTTGCAGCGCTTGGGCCAAGGGCATCTCGCGGACGTTGGCGTTGTTCCACGCCCGCACCCATTCCTCGATCTGCACGGCGTCGAACGGTTCGAGCTTGACCACGGGCGTGCCCTCGGGCAGGCGCACGCGGTCGGCGACCAGCGTCCGGGAGGTGACCACGACGGCGACCGGTCGGCCCAGGACGGCCTCGGTGCGCTGGAACTCGGCGACCTCGGCGAGGTAGCGGCTGCGGTCGTGGGTGGTGGCTTGCAGCAGCTCGTCGAGGCCGTCGAGCAGGATCACCCGGACCGAGGAAGCGCTCTGGTCGGCCAAGTCGTCCCACGGGATGGCGCGGTTGGAGATCAGCGACAGCGCGGCCTGGACCTGCTCGGTGATCGTGGCGTTGGCCTCGACGCGGCGCAGCGGCACGCGGACGACGGTGTAGGTGTCCGCCGGGAGGCGGGCGGCCAGGACCTTCATGAGCAGGGACTTCCCGGCGCCGGGGTGGCCGAGCAGGAGAAGTGGGCGCGCTGTGGACTCGCCGCCGGAGAAGTGGCGGGCCAGGGCCAGGTCCAGGTCGGTGCTCACCGGGACCTCGTTGTGCCACCAGGTGTCGTCGGCGATGCGGTGGTCGCGGGTGGCGGCGGTCGTGTGGCGGAAGCGGGGGGTGATGAAGATGTCGGCGACGTCGGGGAACACCGTGTCGGAGCCGAAGCCGTCGGTGTCGACGTCGATCACCCGGCGGGTGAGTTCGGCTCGGTTGATGGCGGCGAGGCGGGTGCGGAGGTCTCGGGTGGCGGCGGGGACGGGGGTGGTGAGCAGGGTTTCCAAGCGGGCCAGGGCGGAGCGGGTGGCGGCGTGCTCGGTGAGGTCGGACCAGACCTTGAACTCGGGCACCGTGGCGGCGAGGGACTGGAAGCTGGTGCGGTAGGTGCCCTCGACCAGGGCGAGGACCTGCGAGTCGCCTGCCAGGGGCCGGAAGTCGCCCGCGAGGCCGTCCAGGAACGCGTCGACGGGCACCAGGGCTGCGCCCGCCCACTCCCGGACGGCGGCGACGTTCTCGTGGAACCCCCGGGACAGCGCCGGCGCGGGCACCTCCGCGCCGTACAGGGCGCGGACGACCGACTCCCCCGAGCGCTCCCAGCTACCGGTGACGATCCCCAGCTTCTCCGTGTCGCTGAAGTCGACACCCGGGTACGCCCTGTCGATCGTGTCGAACAGCGCGGACACGACGATGGCGGTGTGCGCGGCGAGGACCAGCTCGTGCCGGTCCAGTCCGCCGGTGCGGGTCAGCCGCTGGGACACCGAGCCCACCGCCGAGCGCAGCAGCCCGGTCGCCTCGTTCTTCTGGTCGACCAGCTCGAACAGCCCGCTGACCGGCGGCACCCCGACCGAGGCCAGCACCACCCCGCCCAGCAGCGCGTTCAGCCGGTCCAGCCACGGGCGGTCGTGCACGCCCAGGATCTGCAGGGCGCCGCGGAAGGTGATCGCCGGGTCACGTCGCACGGCGCTCAGGTTAGGCGATGACCGTCAGGCGGTGATCACAGCTCCGGGAGGGCCATCCGCTCCAGGCGGGCGATGCGGTCGGCCAGGGGCGGGTGGGTGCTGAACGCCTTGGACAGGCCGTCGCCGGGGCGGAAGGGGTTGGCGATCATCAGGTGCGACTGGCTGACGAGGGCGGGTTCGGGGGCCAGGGGGGCGGCCTGGGTGCCCAGGCCGAGCTTGCGCAGGGCGCTGGCCAGGCCCTCCGGGTCGCCGGTGAGGCGGGCTGCGGACTCGTCGGCCTGGTACTCGCGGGAGCGGCTGACGGCCATCTGGACGATGACGCCCGCGATGGGGCCGAGGATGGCGACCAGCAGCAGGCCCAGGGGGTTGCTGTCCTCGTCGTCGCCGCCGAACAGGCCGGTGAAGAAGGCGATGTTGGCGAGCATGCTCACGACGGTGGCGAGGGCTCCCGCGACGGAGCTGATGAGGATGTCCCGGTTGTGGACGTGTGCGAGCTCGTGGGCCAGGACGCCGCGGAGTTCGCGCTCGTCGAGCAGGTCCAGCAGGCCGGTGGTGCAGCAGATGGCGGCGGTGCGGGGGCCGCGGCCGGTGGCGAAGGCGTTGGGCGCCTGGGTGGGGCTGATGTACAGGCGCGGCACCGGCTGGCGGGCGGCGGTGGCCAGCTCGCGGACGATGCGGTAGAGCGCGGGCTGCTCGGCCTGGGAGACGGGCCGGGCGCGCATCGAGCGCAGGGCGAGCTTGTCGGAGTTGAAGAACGCGTAGCCGTTCACGACGACCGCGACGCCGATGCCGATCAGCAGGGCGGTGCGTCCGAACAGCGAGCTGACCAGCAGGACCAGGGCGGTGAGGCCGCCGAGCAGGAGCGCGGTCTTGACCCCGTTGGCATGGCGGTGCACGGGCGCTCCTCCCGGTGTGAAGTCGTTGTTTCGTTCCGCAGGGTCCAACGAGGCCCACGACCGAGAAGTTCCAACCGGACGGTAGGTCAGTTGCCGCTCTCACCGAGTCGCCAGTACGTGGTGGGCCGCACCTGCTTGCGCGGGAAACCCCTGTCCTCCAACAGGTGCGCGCGCACGTCGACCATGGCCGAGCGCTCCCCCGCGAGCCACACCTCCGGGGTCCCGGGGGGCAGTTCGGCGGCCCGGATCGCGTCGACGAGAACGGTGCTCTCGCCCGCGGGCGCGTCGCGGTGCAACCAGGTGACCCCGGGCAGGTCCTGCTCCTCCTCCGGCCCGGCGACCTCGACGAACGCGACGACGGGGGCGCGCACCGCGGCCATGATGTTGGCGATGGCGGGCAGCGCCGTCTCGTCCCCGGCGAGCAGGTACCAGTCGGCGTCCGGGTCGGGCTGGTAGGCGGGCGAGGGCCCGACGAAGATCATCATGTCGCCGACGGCCACCCGGGACGCCCAGGCCGAGGCCGGGCCGATGTCGCCGTGCAGGACGAAGTCGAAGTCGACCTCGTTCGTCTCCGGGTCGTGCCGCCGGATCGTGTACGTCCTGGTCAGCGGCCGGACCTGGGACCACAGGCCGCGCGCGCCGTCGAGCGTCAGCGGCTCGGGCAGCTCGGTGCCCTCCGGGTACAGGTAGAGCATCACGTTCTGGTCGGTCCCGGCGCCCGCGAGCACGGCCAGCGACTCGTCGCGGACGGTGATCCTGGCCAGGTTCGGCGTCACCCGCTCGACGCGCGTCACCGGCAGGTGCCAGAGGCGGGTCTCCTGACGGCGGGAGCGGCGGCGGGTCGAGGGCTCGGGCGGTCGAGCGCCCGCCGGGTTGTCAGTCATCGGGTTGTCAGTCATCGGGTTGTCAGTCATCGCAGCACATCCTCACCCGGTCGGCGGGCCCGTTCCAAACCGGTCCCCAGGTACTGTTCGTTCGAACGAACAGGAGGCTCCCATGACGACGGCACCAGACCTGCGCTTCGCAGGCCTCGCGGCAACGGCGCAATCGCTTGCCACCGGCTCGACCAGCGCGGTTGCCCTGGTCGAGCGGGTCATGGCCGACATCGAGGACACCCAGCCGACGCTCAACGCCTTCCGCGTCGTGCGCGCCGCGCGGGCCAGGGAGGAGGCCGCGCGGGCCGACGAACGGCTCGCCGCGGGCGAGCGGCTGCCGCTGCTCGGCGTCCCGGTCGCGATCAAGGACGACGTCGACGTCGAGGGCGAGCCCACGGCCTTCGGCTGCGCGGGCGAATTCGCGCCCGCCACCGCCGACTGCGAGCTGGTGCGGCTGCTCAAGGCCGCGGGCGCGGTGATCGTCGGCAAGACGAACACCCCCGAGTTCGGCCAGTGGCCGATCACCGAGGGCGCGGCGTTCGGGACCACCCGCAACCCGTGGCGGCTCGACCACTCCCCCGGCGGCTCGTCCGGCGGGTCGGCGGCGGCGGTCGCGGCCGGGATCGTGCCCGCCGCGGTGGGCTCGGACGGCGCCGGGTCGGTGCGCATCCCGGCGTCGTGGACGAACCTGGTCGGCATCAAGCCGCAGCGCGGGCGGTTGTCGCCGCTGCCGGAGGAGGAGCTGTTCAACGGCATCACCACCAGCGGCGCCCTGGCTCGCACCGTCGGCGACGCGGCACTGCTGCTCGACGTGCTGGCCGACACCGGCACCCGCCACACCGAGGCCGCCGCCCGCCAGCCCGGCAGGCTGCGGATCGCGCTGTCGCTGCGCCCGGCGTTCACCGGGTTCCCGGTCGCCCTCGACCCGGAGGTCAGGGCGGCGGTCGTGCGGCTGGCCCGCGTGCTGCGGGAGCTGGGGCACGAGATCGTGCTCGCCGAGCCCGCCTACGGCCTGATCGGCCTGAACTTCCTGCCCCGCTCCCTGGGCGGTCTCAACGACTGGCACGGCCGCGTCCCCGACCCGCTGCTGCTCGACCCGCGCACCCAGGACAACGGGCGGATGGGCGGGCGCCTGCGCGGCCGGGCGCTGGCTGCCGCGCACGCCACCCTGGGGGTGTTCCACCGGCGGGTCGGGCGGATCTTCGACCGGGTCGACGTCGTGCTGACGCCGACCACAGCCCAACCGCCGCTGCCCGTCGGCGCGATCGACGGGCTCACCGGCTGGCAGACCGACCGGCGCATCATCCAGGCGTGCCCGTACTCGTGGCCGTGGAACGTGCTGGGCTGGCCGGGCGTGAGCGTGCCCGCCGGGCTCACCGAGGAGTGGCTGCCGGTGGGCGCGCAACTCCTGGGACCGGCTGACAGCGAGCCGTTGCTGCTATCGCTGGCCGCGGAGCTCGAGAGCGTGGAGCGCTGGCATGAGCGGACGCCGCCCCGTGCGTGAGCGAATCCTGCGCGCGGTGCTGCGCGTCATCGGCGCGTCCGGCGTGGCCGGGGTGACCAACCGGCGCATCGCGGCCGAGGCCGGGGTGTCGCTGGGGTCGATCACCTACCACTTCGCGACGCAGACCGAGCTGCTGCGCGAGGCGTTGCTGCTGTTCGTGCGCGAGGAGACCACCCGGTTGACGGAGTTCTCGCGGCAGCGGCGCGGGCCGGTCTCGGTGGAGCAGGCGGCCGCACTGGTGGAGCAGGTGGTGGAGAGCACCGCCTTCGGGCGCGAGGAGATCGCGCCGCTGGAGCTCTACATCCAGGCGGGCCGCGACCCGTCGCTGCGGGACGCGGCCACCGAGTGCTTCGCCGCCTACGACGAGCTCGCGCGCTCGGTGCTGCGCGGGCTGGGCGTGGCGGAGCCCGCGCGGCTGGCCGGGCCGGTCGTGGCGCTGGTGGCGGGCACGCAACTGCGCCGCCTGGCCACCGGCGCCTCGGGGTCGACCGGGATCGCCGAGGCGCTGACCCTGCTGGTCAGGCCTGGCTAGCGCTGGTGAACGCGGGGGTCTGCATCGCCTTGACGGCGTGCGTGACCTCGGGCTGCTCCGGCTGGTCGGCGCCGGGCGCGCTCTGGAAGACCGGGACCGGCGGGGTCTGGCGGCCGTCGGGGCCTGTCGTGTTCTCGTTCAAGGGTGTCGTTCCTCCTGGAGTGCCCGCGGGGGGCATCAATCGCTCGACATCTCGAGATCGCGGGCGGCTGTGCCGGTATTTCCCTGTCCGGCCGTACGCCACACCACGGTCGCCGTGATGTCGATCACTGTCTGGGGCGGGCACTGTGGGGTGTCCGCTGTCCTCTGGATCGCCGTGCGCGTTGGAGACGCGGGTGACCTGGATTTCGAGGACTTCGCTGCTCGCCCTGCTGGATCACCTTGACCCGCGGGGCGCCACGCTTGTTGATGGGCGGCGAGGTCGTGCGCTCGTTGTCGCGCTGCGGGGCCTCTTGTGTCTTACGCCCGTGGTGCCAGCTTACCCGCATAAGCCCGACAGCAACCTCTGCGACGCCGCCGTTGAGCAATTCCAGCACGGCGTTGGCTTGGAACGCCAGGTGTTTCTTGGTTATTTCATGATGAGTTTGTCCGTGGGTGGTGTGTACACGGACGGGTTAAGGGGGGTTTTGAGTGGGGGGAGGGGGTACTTGGAGGGTGAGTGGCCTGGGAGCAGACGGGAGACCTGCTCTCAGGCCACTGCTGCGTGGGGGGCTGGGCGGGTGGTCAGGCGGGGGTCAGGCGCGGAGTTCGAGGGTGCAGCACTTGGGGCCGCCGCCGGATTTGCGGAGCTCGCTGACGGCTACTGGGTGGGGGGTGTAGCCGTGGGCCTCTAGTTCGGCGCGGAGGTGGGTGGCTTCCAGGGGGAGGACCACGTTTAGGCCGTCCGATACCGCGTTGAGGCCCAGGCAGGCTGCGTCGGTCTCGGTGGCGATGATGGCGTCTGGGTACAGCGCCGCCAGGACTTGTTGGGTGCCGTGGGAGAAGGCGGCGGGGTAGTAGGCGATGTGGGCTCGGCGGGTCGGTGAGGCTTCCGACAGGACTACCAGGGCCACGTCCAGGTGGTAGTACGACGGGTTGATGAGGGAGAGGGAGACGACTGGAACGCCCAGAGTCTCCTGGGCCTCGGGGTGGGCTGCGGGGTCTGTGCGGAAGCCGCTTCCCGCCAGCAGGAGGTCGCCGGTCCAGACCAGGTCGCCCTCGGCCTCGTTGGTGGCGGTGGGCATGGTGATGTCGGGGTAGCCGTGGGTGTGGAACCAGCGGCGGTAGTGGTCGGCCTCGGGGGCGCGTTGGGGGGCGCGGAAGCGGGCGCCGAGGACTCGGCCCGCGACGACGGTGCCGGAGTTGGCGGCGAAGACCATGTCGGGGAGGCCGGGGACCGGGTCTATGCGGTGGACCTCGTGGCCCAGGGACTCGTAGGTGGCCACCAGTGCGCGCCACTGGCTCAGGGCCAGGTCGCGGTCCATGGGGGCGTCGGGGTCCATCCAGGGGTTGATGGAGTACTCGATGGCGAAGTGGGCGGGCTCGCACATCAGGTAGCGGCGGGCCGTCGGGACCCGCTCGACGGCGCGGGGCACGGCGAGGGTGGCGGTGCTCGCTGATGGCGTCATGATTCGCAATCTAGGGAGGCTTTGACCCCTGTTCAATGTCGCTTCCATGCCCGATGACCGGCATTATGTTGCGTGTGGACAGCATAGATCAGCGAATCATTTCGCGGCTGGTCGCCGACGCGCGGTCGAGTTACGCGGAGATCGGCAAGGCGGTGTCGCTGTCGGCGCCCGCGGTCAAGCGGCGGGTGGACCGGCTGTTGGAGAACGGGGTGCTCAAGGGGTTCACGGCGGTGGTCGACCCGGAGGCGCTCGGGTGGGGCACCGAGGCGTTCGTCGAGGTGCACTGCCAGGGCAACGTCTCCCCCGACCGGATCCGCCAGCGGTTGGAGCCGCTGCCGGAGGTCGTGGCCGCCTACACCGTCTCCGGGTCCGCCGACGCGATCGTGCACCTGCGGGCGGCGAGCATCCACCACCTCGAGGAGGCCCTGGAGCGGCTGCGGGCGGTCGACATGATCTCGCGGACGGTCTCGACCGTGGTGCTTTCCACACTGCTCGACAGGCCCACGGCGCCTGAACCCAACTAAGTTCCTCGGCATGAGCACGGACAACGCGGTTCTGCTGGCCAAGCGCGACGGGGTGGCCGTCCTGACCCTCAACGACCCGGAGCGGCGCAACGCGCTCACGCTGGCAAGTTCGCGGCAACTCGCGGCGCACGTGCGCGACTGCGAGGACGATCCCGAGGTCTCGGCGATCGTGGTCACGGGCGCTCCCCCGGCGTTCTGCGCGGGCGCCGACCTGACGGTGCTCGGCGAGTCCAAGGCCGAGGGACTGCGCGGCATCTACGCCGGGTTCCTCGCCGTCGCCAACTCGACGCTGCCGACCATCGCGGCCGTGGGCGGGGCGGCGGTCGGGGCGGGGCTCAACCTCGCGCTGGCCGCCGACGTGCGGCTCTCCGGGCCGCGCGCCCGCTACGACGCCCGTTTCCTGCAGCTCGGCATCCACCCCGGCGGCGGCATGACCTGGATGCTGCAGCGGCTGGTCGGCCCGCAGGCGGCCACGGCGATGACGCTGTTCAAGCACGTCCCCGACGCCGAGGAGGCCAGGCGGATCGGGCTGTCGTTCCAGACCGTCGACGGCGACCACGACGCGCTCGTCGAAGCCGCGGTCGCGCTGGCCGCCCCCGCGGCGGCGGGTCCGCGCGAGCTGGTGAAGACAATCAAGCGGACGCTGCGGGCCACCCACCGGATGCCCGAGCACGCCGAGGCCGTCGAGGCGGAGCTGGAGGTGCAGGTCGAGTCCATGGGCACCCCGGAGTTCGCGGCGCTGCTGGCGAGCATGAAGGCGCGCATCTCAAGCTCGGCTTAAGACCGGCGTTGGTCGATCGCCAAGCGCGCCGCGGGAGACTCATTCACAGAACGAGAACGAGTGTCCACGATACGGGATTGCCGTAACCAACGGTTACAGTGAACTAGCCCCTATAACCCACCGGGTGGGGCCGCCCGGGTAGCGACCGCTGTGATCTACGGCGCACTGAGCGGGGGGTGATCCCGGCCATGCCTACCGTGGAAGCAGCGGAGAGCGCCTGATGAGCGGTCTTGACCGGGTGGAGGACTACTCTGCCGATGTGTTGCGGCGCGCCGTTTCCTGGCGCGGGAGAGAGGGAACGGCGGCTGATGAGCACTAGCGTGGACGGCAACGGCGCCACCGGCGGCGTCACCAAACTGGACCGGGTGGTGATCCGCTTCGCGGGAGACTCGGGCGATGGCATGCAGCTCACCGGGGACCGGTTCACCTCGGAGGCGGCTGCCTTCGGCAACGACCTGTCGACGATGCCGAACTTCCCCGCCGAGATCCGGGCCCCCCAGGGCACGATCCCCGGCGTGTCGAGCTTCCAGGTGCACTTCGCCGACTACGACATCCTCACTCCCGGCGACCGCCCCGACGTGCTGGTGGCGATGAACCCGGCGGCGCTCAAGGCCAACATCGGCGACCTGCCCGCGGGCGGCACGCTGATCGTCAACACCGACGAGTTCGTCAAGCGCAACCTGACCAAGGTCGGCTACGACGGCAGCCCGCTCGACGACGACTCGCTCGAGGCCTACCAGGTGCACCCGGTGGCGATGGCCTCGATCACCCAGGAGGCGCTGGCCGAGACCGGCCTGGGCAAGAAGGACGCCGAGCGCTGCAAGAACATGTTCGCCCTGGGCCTGCTGTCGTGGATGTACCACCGGCCCACCGAGGGGACCGAGCGGTTCCTGCGGGAGAAGTTCGCCAAGAAGCCCGACATCGCCGAGGCCAACGTGCTGGCCTTCCGCGCGGGCTACTACTACGGCGAGACCACCGAGTCCTTCGCGACGACCTACCAGGTCGCCCCGGCGAAGCTGGCCCCCGGCACCTACCGCCAGATCACCGGCAACACCGCGCTGGCGTACGGGATCGTGGCCGCCTCGCAGCAGTCGAAGCTGCCGGTGCTGCTGGGCACCTACCCGATCACCCCGGCCTCGGACATCCTGCACGAGCTGAGCAAGTACAAGCAGTTCGGCATCCTGACCTTCCAGGCCGAGGACGAGATCGCGGGCATCTGCGCGGCGCTGGGCGCCAGCTACGGCGGCGCGCTCGGCGTGACCTCGACCTCGGGCCCCGGCGTGGCGCTCAAGTCCGAGGCCATCGGCTTGGGCGTGATGACCGAGCTGCCGCTGCTCGTCATCGACGTGCAGCGCGGCGGGCCCTCGACCGGCCTGCCGACCAAGACCGAGCAGGCCGACCTGCTGCAGGCGATGTTCGGCCGCAACGGCGAGTCGCCGGTGCCGATCGTGGCCCCGCAGTCCCCGGCGGACTGCTTCGCCGCGGCGGTGGAGGCCACGCACATCGCGCTCAAGTACCGCACGCCGGTGATGCTGCTGTCCGACGGCGCGATCGCCAACGGCTCCGAGCCGTGGCTGGTGCCCGACGTCGAGGACCTGGCGGACCTCACCGTCGAGTTCGCCGCGGAGCCCAACGCCACCGACGGCTCCGGCGAGTTCTGGCCCTACCTGCGCGACCCGGAGACCCTGGCGCGCGCCTGGGCCATCCCCGGCACCGCCGGGCTGCAGCACCGCATCGGCGGCCTGGAGAAGGCCGACGGCACCGGCAACATCTCCTACGAGCCGGCCAACCACGACAAGATGGTCCGGCTGCGCCAGGCCAAGGTCGACGGCGTCGAGGTCCCCGACCTCGCCGTGGACGACCCCTCCGGCAAGGCCCGGGTGCTGGTGCTGGGCTGGGGCTCGTCCTTCGGCCCGATCGGCGCGGCGTGCAGGCGGGTGCGCAAGCAGGGCCACGCCATCGCGCAGGCGCACCTGCGCAACCTCAACCCGTTCCCGAAGAACCTGGGCGAGGTGCTCGCGGGCTACGACAAGGTCGTGGTGCCGGAGATGAACCTCGGGCAGCTCGCGATGCTGCTGCGCGCCAGGTACCTGGTGGACGTCATCAGCCACACCAAGGTGGCGGGTCTGCCGTTCATGGCCGAAGAACTCCAGGACGTCCTGACCGGCGTTGTGAAAGGTGTCGACGCTTAAATGACTGCCATTGATCTGGGTCTGCCCGCTCTCGGTGGCCTCGCGGGCGTTCCGACCACCGACGAGCCGCAGAAGGCCAAGGACTACAAGTCCGACCAGGAGGTGCGCTGGTGCCCGGGGTGCGGCGACTACGTCGTGCTCAACGCGGTCCAGTCGTTCCTGCCGTCGCTGGGGCTCAAGCGCGAGAACATCGTGTTCGTGTCCGGGATCGGGTGCTCGTCCCGCTTCCCGTACTACATGAACACCTACGGCATGCACTCGATCCACGGGCGCGCGACGGCCATCGCCACCGGTCTGGCCACCGCCCGCGAGGACCTGTCGGTGTGGGTGGTGACCGGTGACGGCGACGCGCTGTCCATCGGCGGCAACCACCTCATCCACACGCTGCGCCGCAACGTGAACCTCAAGATCCTGCTGTTCAACAACCGGATCTATGGGCTGACCAAGGGCCAGTACTCGCCCACCTCGGAGACCGGCAAGGTCACCAAGTCGACCCCGATGGGCTCGCTGGACAACCCGTTCAACCCGGTCTCGCTGGCCCTGGGCGCGGAGGCCACCTTCGTCGGCCGGGCCCTCGACTCCGACCGCAAGGGCCTGACCGAGGTGCTGCGCCAGGCCGCCGAGCACCGCGGCACCGCGCTGGTGGAGATCTACCAGAACTGCCCGATCTTCAACGACGGCGCGTTCGACGTGCTCAAGGACGCCGACGAGGCGGCCAGCAGGCTGATCCCGCTCGAGCACGGCAAGCCCATCGTGTTCGGCAAGGACGGCGAGTACGGCGTGGTCCGCTCCGGCTTCGGCTCGCTGTCGGTGGCCAAGGTCGCCGACGTCGGCGAGGACGCCGTGGTGGTGCACGACGCGCACAACGACGACCCGTCCTACAGCTTCGCGCTGTCGCGGCTGTCGACCCAGGACCTCACCCACACCATCACCGGTGTGTTCCGCTCGGTCGCCAGGCCCACCTACGACGACGCCGCGCGCGCCCAGGTGGCGGCCGCGGTGGAGCAGAAGGCGCCGAACCTGCAGTCGCTGCTGCGCGGCAAGGACACCTGGACCGTCGCCGCCGACTGACGCCCCGCGACCCAGGAGGGCCCCGCACTCGCGCTGAGTGCGGGGCCTTCCCGCGTCAGCGGGCTCAGAGCACGTCGTCGAGGGTGCCGGAGATGGTCACGGTGGTGCTGGGGGCGCGCAGGACCGGGATCTCCGTGGTCGGGGTGTTGTCGACCCACGCGCCGTCGTCCGAGCGGGGTGCCTGGAGGGCGGGGGCGGGGTGCTGCCGCGGCCGGAGCAGCGCCAGCAGGGCGCCGAGCGCCAAGAGGATCAGCATGATCAGGACCGGTCGCCGCACGGGTTGGGCCTCCTCGGCACAGCGGGCGCAGCGGACCGTCCGACGCCCGCGACTGTGACTACCAGTTCGGTGGGTGGTTCGCCAGCAGGCTCACGGGAGCGGTCGGAAACCGACCCGTTCGGCGTCGTCGACCGAGCGGAACCAGACCTCGGCGACCGTGCGGTCGAACTTCGGCGACTCCGGGGAGCAGTAGCGCAGGGCGGTCACGCTGGCCTTGATCGTGAACTCGCCCGATGGCGGGCGCCCGCCCGGCAGCGGCATGGCCGACCCGGGGCCGAAGGGGCCGGGCGGGACGAACGGGTCCACGCCGCCGACCCCGGTGGTGTGCGGGGCCCTGCCACTGCGGCGGCGCTGGGGGGCGGCGGCCACGGCGGCGGCGACGGGCTCCTTGGCGGGCTGGTGGTCGACCGGGACGATCGGCTCGAACAGCGACCGCTCCCGGCCGCCCTGCGCGTCGTCGGGCTCCGGCGGGATCTCCGCCACCACAGCGGCGGGCAGCGGGTGCTCCTTGCCGTCCAGCGCGCCGGTCTGGACGCCGAACGGGACCCGGGTGCGCGGCTTGGCCGGGGTGCGCTTGGGCAGCGGGCCGCCGGGGCGCTGCGGCTCCGGGGCCGTGTACGAGGCGGAGGAGTTCTGCGGCAGCGTCGAGTCCGCGACGGGCTCGGGCTCCGGCTGGGTCTCGGTCTCCGGCTGGGCGAACACCGTCTTCTCGGCGGCGGGCGCGGTCCGCGGCGCGCGCTTGGGCAGCGGCGGGGTCGGCTCGGGCCGCGGCTCGTCGACCACGCGCGGGACGATGCTGGTCTCCGCGGCGGCGTCCCCGCCCAGCAGCGGGGCGGCGAGGCGGTGGCCGCGGTCGGTGGGCAGCACCTCGTCGAGGTCCTGGTCCAGGTCGTCGTCACCGTCGAGGTCGTCGACCAGGGCTTCGTCGTCGAGGTCGTCGTCGACCGGGTCCTCGACGGCGGCGACCGGCTCGGGCTCGTCGGGCTGCGACCCCAGGATGCGGCGGCGGGGCAGCGGCTTGTCGTGCGCGGACCGCTCCGGCTCGCGCAGGTCGTCCGGCTGCAGGAAGTCGTCCGACGCCTCGGGGTGGTCGACGGCGCCGGGCTCGGGCTGCTGCTCGCGGGACTCGTCGAGCGAGTCGATCAGCGCGGCCGGGATGCGGTCGGTGTGCTGGGTGAAGACGGTGCCGCCCGCGCCGTCGACGTCGAGCGTGCCGTCGATGCGGTCGTCGTCCGGGCGCTCGTCGTCGACCCCGGCGGCGGGGCGCGGCCCGCCGTCGCGACCGGCGAACCAGTCGTCGCGGTCGGCCTCGAGGCCGTGCTCGCCGCGCGGGCGGTCGTCCTCGTCGTCGACGGCGTCGTGGGGGGCCGGGACGTCACGGGCGCCCGCCAGGTCGGCGAGGTCGCCGAAGTGGGCGAGGTCGCCGCGGTCGCGGTCGTACTCGTCGTCCTGGGCCGGGTGGTCGTCGCGCGCGGCGGGGAGGAACGTCGTGGCCTCGGCGGCCCCGGGGGCCTGCGCGGCCTGCTGGCGCTCGGGCTCGTCGAACAGGTCGCCGGGGGTGCGGTCGTAGTCGTCGCGGTCCCGGTCGTCCCGGTCGTCCCGGTCGTCCCGGTCGGCGCGGTGGTGGTCGTCGAACTCGTCGCGGCCGTAGCCGTCCTGGTCGCGGTCGTCGCGCCCGTGGCTGTCGCGGTCGTGCTCGTCGGCGAAGGCGGTCGGAGTCGCGACCTCGCCGACCTCGTCCAGCGCCTGCTTGCGGCGGAGGTCGGCGAGCTTGTCGGTGAGGACGGCTTCGCGCTTGCGAGCCGGGTTGGCGATCAGGAGCCAGCACAGCAGGGCGCCAACGAGGAACCCGGCGAGGCTCCACACCCACACCTGCCCGAAGAACGGCATCGCCGACGTCTCCCTCCCGGCCCGCGCCTTCGATAGCGCGGTGAACGGTTGCCAAGCCTAGGTCGTGTTTCGAAAGCCGCTGTCCGCGGCTCGACCTAGGGGGGAAGGCTACTGCGGCCTGGTGAGCAGACGGTGTGCAGAGTACTTTTTCCCCACTTCGTCACAGTGCGGCCACGAAGGTGGTGGCTCAACGCGTCCGCTCGACCACATACCGTGTCAGCAGCGCCAGCGCGTCGCGCGCCGGTCCGGTCGGCAGGACCTCCAGCTCCGCCATCGCCCGGTCCACATAGGTGTCCAGGGTGCGGCGGGCGCGGTCGAGGCCGGTCGACTTGCGCAGCCGGATCAGCGCCTCCTCGACCAGGTCGTCGTCGTGCAGGGGGCCTGCGAGCAGCTCGGTCAGCCGCGGGTCCTCGTCGTCCTCGAGCGCGTAGAGCATCGGCAGCGTGCGCACGCCCTCGCGCAGGTCGGTGCCCGGCGTCTTGCCGGACTCGTGCGCCGGGGAGGCGATGTCGATGACGTCGTCGGAGATCTGGAAGGCCGCGCCGATGATGTCGCCGACGGCGACCAGCGCGTCGGTCTGCTCGTCGGTGGCACCGGAGAACATGCCGCCGTAACGGCCGGAGGTGGCGATCAGCGAGCCGGTCTTCTGCGCGATGACCGACAGGTAGTGCTCCACCGGGTCGTCGTCGCGGGGGCCGACGGTCTCGCGCATCTGCCCGGTGACCAGTTCGCGCATGGTCTCGGCGATGACCTTGGTCGCCCGCGCGCCCAGGTCGGCCACCAGCATCGAGGCGTGCGCGAACAGGAAGTCGCCGGTGAGGATGGCGATGGAGTTGTCCCAGCGGGCGTTGGCGCTGGTCTCCCCCCGGCGCATGGTGGCCTCGTCCATGACGTCGTCGTGGTACAGCGTGGCCAGGTGCACCAGCTCGACCGTGGCCGCCGCCGTGACCACCTTCTCGTCGATCCCGGAGCCGACCTCGGCCGAGAGCAGGGTGAACAGCGGGCGGAAGCGCTTGCCCCCGGCCTTGACCAGGTGCAGGGCCGCCTGGTCGACGAAGTCGACGTCGCTGTGCACGATCGACCGGAGCAGGTCCTCGACCTGGGCCAGGCCGCCGACCACGCGCTCGATCAGCTCCGGGTCGGCCGAGTCGAGCCCGAGCGAGGCGGGCAGGTCCGGCTGGGCGGAGTTCTCGGTGGCTGTCACGGCGGGGCACTCCTGATCAGGTGGGGCATGCTGCGCGAACGAGCGTACTTTGCCCGGGTGCCCGCCCACCGCGCGCAGGTGTCCCGGCCCGGGCCGACGTGGTCTAAGCCACAAGCGCCCCTGCCGACGACAGCGGGGCCGGGCGCCCGTGGTGGGTGCCCGGCCCCGCCGGTGGTGCGGTGGCCGCTACCGGCCTGCGAACACCCCGCCCGCCGCCCAGTCCAGGGCGAACGAGGGAGCCAGGCCCAGCAGCAGGGTGACCAGGACGCCCAGGGTGATGGCCGCGGTGGTGAAAGCGCCGGGCACGGTCACCGTGGGGCCGTCGGCCGCGGGCTCGCTGAAGTACATCAGCACGATGACCCGCAGGTAGAAGAACGCCGCCACCGCCGAGGCGATGAGGGCGACGACCACCAGCGGCGCCATCCCGTCGTCGATCGCGGCCTCGAACACCACGAACTTGCCGACGAACCCGCTGGTCAGCGGGATGCCCGCCAGGGCGAGCAGGATGAAGGTGAACACCCCGGCCACCAGCGGCGAGCGCTTGGCCAGGCCCGCCCACTGCGACAGGTGCGTCGCCTCGCCGGAGCCGTCGCGGACCAGGCTGACCACGCCGAACGCGGCCAGCGTGGTGAAGCCGTAGGTCAGCAGGTAGAACAGCGTGGCGGACAGGCCCTTCTCGGTCAGCGCGATGGCGCCGATGAGCAGGAAGCCCGCGTGCGCCACCGACGAGTAGGCGATCATGCGCTTCACGTCGGTCTGGGTCAGGCCCAGGATCGCGCCGATGACCATCGACACGATCGCCACGCCCCACAGGACGCCGCGCCACTCCCAGCTCGTCGACTCGAACGCCACCTGCAGCACCCGCAGGATGCCGCCGAACGCGGCGACCTTGGTGCAGGCGGCCATGAACGCGGTGATCGGGGTCGGCGCGCCCTGGTAGACGTCCGGGGTCCAGGTGTGGAACGGGCCGACCGACGCCTTGAACAGCAGGCCGACGACCAGCAGGCCCATGCCCGCGAACAGCAGCGTGTCCGACCGGTCGCTGCCCGCGGTGGCCGCGCTGATCTCGCTCAGCCGCACCGATCCCGCGTACCCGTAGAGCAGCGCGACGCCGTAGAGGAAGAACGCCGAGGCGAACGCGCCGAGCAGGAAGTACTTGACCGCCGCCTCCTGCGAGAGCAGGCGACGGCGCCGGGCCAGGCCGCACATCAGGTACAGCGGCAGCGACAGCACCTCGAGCGCGATGAACATCGTCAGCAGGTCGTTCGAGGCGCAGAAGATCATCATGCCGCCGAGCGCGAAGAGCGTCAGCGGGAAGACCTCGGTCTGCATGCCGGTCGCGGTGACCTGCGCCCGGTCCTGCACGGTGCCGGGCCGGATGGCCGCGGTGGCCACGAACGCGCCGCCCGGCTCGACCGAGCGGTCGGCGATGAGCAGCACCGAGCCCAGCGCCAGCGCCAGCAGCGTGCCCCACAGGAACAGGGCGGGCCGGTCGACCACGAGGGCGTCGAAGATCGCCGTCTCACCCCCGGCCGGGGCGTCGGTCAGGTAGGTCGCCAGCGCGACCCCGGCCCCGGCCAGGGCCAGCAGCGACAGGATGACTTGCGCGGGCCAGCGCTGGTGGCGCGGCAGGAAGGCCTCGAACAGCACGCCGACGCAGGCCGCGCCGAGCACGATAAGGACCGGCCAGACCGCCGTCAGCGCGGGCGGGTCGATCGAGAACTCCGGTGCGGGTGCGGGCGCCAGGGGGCCGCCCCCCTGCGCCAAGAACAGGGCCGAGGACATCACGGACACTGCAGCTGCCTCTCTGCGGACTGGACCGGGTCGGTCTGGCCCGCCGCGCACATCGTGGCGTCCACTGAGGGCTGCACGGTGGCGAGGACGGGCTTCGGGTAGAGCCCCAGGCCGACGATCAGCAAGACGAGCGGGGCCAGCACCCACTTCTCCCGGCTGTTCAGGTCGAGGATCTTCTTCGTCTCCGGCTCGGTCGCGACGGCGACGCCGCCACCGCCCTCGACCGTCGCGGGCGCGGCCCCGCCGGTCGCGCCCACGAGCGCGGCGCCGCGCAGCGGGCCCTGCATGATCCGCTGGTAGAGCCAGAGCACGTAGAGCGCGGCGAAGACCATGCCGACGGTGGCGATGATCGTGTAGACCGGCGCGTTCGGGTACGAGCCGACGAGCACCAGGAACTCGGAGATGAACGAGCTGGTGCCCGGCAGCGACAGCGACGCCAGGCCCGCGATCAGCAGCGTCCCGGCCAGCAGCGGGGTCAGCTTGGCCATGCCGCCGTAGTCGGCGATGCGCGACGAGCCGCCGCGCGCGATGACCATGCCGATGACCAGGATCAGCATGCCGGTGGCGATGCTGTGGTTGACCATGTAGGTCACCGAGCCGGTCATCGCCTGCGAGCTGAACGCGAAGATGCCCAGCGCGATGAACCCGAAGTGGGCGATCGAGACGTAGGCCACGAACCGCTTCATGTCCGACTGGCCGACCGCGAGCAGCGAGCCGTAGATGACTCCGGCCACCGCGAGCACGAGCACCAGCGGGGTGAGCGCCTCGCTGGCCGCCGGGAACAGCGGCAGCAGGTAGCGCAGGAACCCGAAGGTGCCGACCTTGTCCAGGATGCCGACGAGCAGCACCGCGACGCCGATGGGCGCCTCGGCGGTGGCGTCGGGCAGCCAGGTGTGCAGCGGGACCAGCGGCGCCTTGATCGCGAAGGCGATGAAGAAGCCGAGGAACAGCCAGATCTGGGTGGACAGCGGCGCGTCGCTGACGGTCTGGACCAGGGTGGCCCAGTCGAAGGTGCCCTGGCCGCCGAGCTCGTCGGCGCTCATCACGTACAGCGCGATGACCGAGGCCAGCATGATCAGGCCGCCGAGGAACGAGTACAGGAAGAACTTCACCGCCGCGTACTGCCTGCGCGCCCCGCCGTAGGAGCCGATCAGGAAGTACATCGGGATCAGCATGATCTCGAACAGCACGTAGAACAGGAACACATCGGTCGCGGCGAACACGCCGACCGTCAGCGCCTGCTCCAGCAGGATCAGCGCGAAGAACCCGCCCGCGGTGCGGCCCTCGGGCAGCTTCTCCGCCCAGCCCGCGCCGATCACCAGCGGGACCAGCAGGCCGATGACGGCGATCATCACCAGCGCGATGCCGTCGACGCCGAAGGAGATGTGCACCCCGAACGCGGGGATCCAGTCGAACGAGAAGTGCTGCTGGATGCGCGCGCCGTCGGGCGCGTAGGCGATCCAGGCGCCGATGGCGAGCGCGAACTCGGCCAGCGAGAAGCCGAGCGCGGTCAGCTTGGCGACCCGGTCGTTGCCGCGCAGCCCGGTGACCACCGCCGCGCCGACCAGGGGCAGCAGCAGGAGCGCTGCCAACAGCCACGAATTCGAGGACGAAGTCACGCGAACCTCACCACCAGCAGTGCGGCGACCACCAGGATCGACCCTCCGAGCATGGACAGCGCGTACGAGCGGACGAACCCGGTCTGGGTGCGGCGCAACCGGCCGGAGCTGCCGCCCAGGCCCGCGGCGATGCCGTTGACCAGGCCGTCGACCCCGCGGTTGTCCACGTAGACCAGCGCCCGGGTCAGCCAGGTGCCCGGGCGGGCGAACAGCGCCTCGTTGAGGTGGTTGCCGAACAGGTCGGCGCGCGCGGCGCGGACCGCGAAGGTCACCCGCTGGGGGCGCTCGACCGGCTGCTCGCTCCGGCCGAAGATCAGGTAGGCGATGCCCGCGCCGATCGCCGAGATGGCGACGGCCAGGATGCCGACCATGGTGTGCGAGAGCGCACCGTGGGTCTCCTGGACCTCGCCGATGGCGGGGACGAGGAAGTCCGGCAGCACCATCGACAGGATGAAGCCGCCCGCGACCGAGCCGACCGCCAGGATGATCATTGGGACGGTCATCGTGGTCGGGGACTCGTGCGGGTGGTAGTCCTTGCCGTCAGCGGACTTGAGGCCGGTCCAGCGGGCCTTGCCGAGGAAGACCAGGATCAGCAGCCGGGTCATGTAGAACGCGGTCAGGCCCGCGCCCAGCAGCGCCACGCCGCCGAAGATCCAGCCGCGCGGGCCTTCCTGGCCGAGCGCGGCGTTGATGATCTCGTCCTTGGAGAAGAACCCGGACAGGAACGGGAAGCCGATGAGCGCCAGGTAGCCCAGCGTCCAGGTCCAGAACGTGATCGGCATCTTCTTCCACAGCCCGCCGAGGCGGCGGATGTCGCCCTCGTCGTTCATGGCGTGCATGACCGACCCGGCGCCGAGGAACAGCCCGGCCTTGAAGAAGCCGTGCGTGATCAGGTGCAGGATGCCGAAGGCGTACCCGGCCGGGCCGAGGCCCACCGCCAGGATCATGTAGCCGATCTGGCTGACCGTCGAGTACGCCAGGACCTTCTTGAAGTCGTCGTAGGCGCAGCCGATGACGCAGCCGATCAGGATGGTGACCGCGCCGATGATCATGACGACCAGTCGGGCGTCCGCGGCCTGCGGCAGCGAGTAGATCGGGCTGGAGCGGGCGATGAGGTAGACGCCCGCGGTGACCATCGTCGCCGCGTGGATCAGCGCGGACACCGGGGTCGGGCCCGCCATCGCGTCCGGGAGCCACGCCTGTAGCGGGAACTGGCCCGACTTGCCGCAGGCCCCGAGGAGCAGCAGCAGGCCGATCGCCACGATCAGGCCGGTCGGTGCGTCGCCGACGGCGGCGAAGACCTCGGTGTACTGGGTCGACCCGAAGTTCTTGAACATCAGGAAGATCGCCAGCGCCAGGCCGACGTCGCCGACGCGGTTCATCAGGAACGCCTTCTTGGCCGCGGTGGCCGCGAAGTCCTTGCCCTGGTACCAGCCGATGAGCAGGTAGGAGGCGAGGCCGACGCCCTCCCAGCCGAAGTAGAGCGTCACGAAGCTGTTGCCCAGGACCAGCAGGAGCATGGCCGAGACGAACAGGTTCAGGTAGGCGAAGAACCGCCGCCTGTCCCGCAGCTCGTGGTTCATGTAGCCGATCGAGTAGATGTGGATCAGCGATCCGACACCGGTGATCAGCAGCACGAAGGTGATCGACAGCGCGTCGATCCGCAGCCCGAAGTCGATGACGAGCTGGTTGACCGAGATCCAGTCCCACAGGTGCAGGTTGTGCTGCTGGGCGAAGTCGGTTCCGAAGAACGTGACCACGGCCAGTGCGAACGCGGCGATGACGGTGCCGCTGCCGAGCAGGTGCCCCCACTTGTCGGTGCGCCGCCCGCCGATCAGCAGGACCGCGGCGCCGAGGGCGGGCAGCGCGAGCAGCAGCCACGCCGCGCTCGCTGCCCCGGAGGCGTCGACGACACCCTCCGCGAGAGTTGTAGTCACCAGGTTTCCTTCCACCGCGGCCGCCTAGTACTTCAGCAGGTTGGAGTCGTCGACCGAGGCCGTCCGGCGGGTGCGGAAGATCGACAGGATGATCGCCAGGCCGACCACGACCTCGGCCGCGGCGACCACCATGACGAAGAAGCCCATGACCTGGCCGTGCAGGTCGCCGTTGAGCCTGGCGAAGGTCACCAGGGTCAGGTTCACCGCGTTGAGCATCAGCTCGATGCACATGAACACGACGATCGCGTTGCGCCGCACCAGCACGCCGACGGCGCCGATGGTGAACAGCAGCGCGGAGAGCAGCAGGTAGTACGTCGGCGTCATTCCGCCTCCTCCTCGCGGGGCGCGAGCGCGCGGGACTCGGCCTGCGGACCGGTGCCCGCGACCGACTTGCGCTCGGCGTCGAGCTTGTCGGCCGCGGTCGAGTCGATCAGCCGGGACAGCGACTCCGGGGCGACCGAGCCGTCAGGCAGCAGTGCCGGGGTGGCCACCGAGTGCGACGTGGCGAACACGCCGGGGCCGGGCAGCGGCGACGGGCGGTCGTGCTCGCCGCGGAAGCGGGCCTCGACCAGTTCCTTCTGCGTCTTGCGGCCGCGGGTGTGCCGGTCGACGTAGCCCAGGATCATCGCGCCGACGGCGGCGGTGATCAGCAGCGCCGAGGTCAGCTCGAACGGGAACAGGTAGTCGGTGAAGATCAGCCGACCGATGTTGCCGACGTTGCCGGGGCCGGTGGCGGCGTTCTCCTCGGCCAAGCCCTGGTCGCTGACGCCCTCGAGCGAGCGGGCGAGCGCGGCCACGATGAGCACGGCGAGCCCGACGCCGAGGACACCCGCCCACAGCCGCTGGCCGCGCAGCACCTCGACCACCGAGTCGGAGGCGTCGCGGCCGACGAGCATGAGCACGAACAGGAACAGCATCATGATCGCGCCGGTGTAGACGACGATCTGCACGAGGCCCAGGAACGGGGCCTGCTGGACGATGTAGAGGCAGCCGAGCGACAGCATCGTCATGACCAGGAACAGCGCGGAGTGCACGGCGTTGCGGGCGAAGACCATGCCGAGGCCGCCCGCGAGGGCGACCGGGCCGAGGACCCAGAACGCGACGGCCTCACCGGTGCTGAGCGTGGCCGACTGCTGGGCGAGGTCCTGCGCGAGGATGAGGGCGGCGCTCACTTCGTCCCCTCCTCGCGCGCGAGCTGCGGACCGTTGACGTAGTAGTCCTGCTCGTTGTCGCCGAGGCGCATCGGGTGCGGCGGCTGCTCCATGCCCGGCAGCAGCGGCGCGAGCAACTGCTCCTTGGTGTAGATCAGCCGCTGGCGGTCGTCGTCGGCCAGCTCGAAGTCGTTGAGCATGGTCAGCGACCGGGTCGGGCAGGCCTCGATGCACAGGCCGCAGCCGATGCAGCGCAGGTAGTTGATCTGGTAGTCGGCGCCGTAGCGCTCGCCGGGGGAGAACCGCGCGTCGTCGGTGTTGTCCCCGCCCTCGACGAAGATCGCGTCAGCGGGGCAGGCCCACGCGCACAGCTCGCAGCCGACGCACTTCTCCAGCCCGTCCGGGTGCCGGTTGAGCTGGTGGCGGCCGTGGTAGCGGGGCGCGGTGCCCGGGAAGTTCTCCGGGTACTCCTCGGTGACGACCTTCTTGAACATCGTCCCGAAGGTCACCCCAAACCCCTTCAAGGGGTCGAAGATGCTCACTGGTCGGTCTCCTTCTCGGCCGCGCCAACCGACGCGGTCTGGCGCTTGCGGCGCTGCCTGGCGGGCTTGGCCAGCTCCGCCTTGTCCGGCACCACCAGGTCCAGCGGCGGGATGGGGTAACCGCCGCCGGTGACCGGCACGCGGTCCTCGTCGTCGGGCACCGAGCGCTCCGGCAGCAGGAAGCTGAGGCCGATCAGCACGACCAGCACGATGCCGCCCGCGGTGAGGATGGTCCCCGCGGAGATGTCGGCCTCGTTGCGGAACGCGCGCAGCGCCACCACGAGCACGATCCAGACCAGGTTGGCCGGGACGAGGACCTTCCAGCCCAGCCGCATGAACTGGTCGTAGCGCAGGCGGGGCAGCGTGCCGCGCAGCCAGATGAAGAGGAACAGGAAGATCAGCGTCTTGCCCAGCCACCACAACATGGGCCACCAGCCGGTGTTGAACATGTTGTCGTTGATCGCCGACAGCGGCCACGGGGCCATGTACCCGCCGAGGAACAGCGTGGTGCAGAACGCCGAGACCATGACCATGTTGACGTACTCGGCCAGGAAGAACAGGGCGAACTTCATCGACGAGTACTCGGTGTGGAAGCCGCCGACCAGCTCCGACTCGGCCTCGGGGAGGTCGAACGGGGCGCGGTTGGTCTCGCCGACCATCGAGATCACGAAGATGACGAAGCTGGGGATCAGCAGGAAGAAGTACCAGCCGTCCGCCTGCGCGTCGACGATGTCGCCGGTGGACATCGAGCCGGTGTAGAGGATGACCGCGACCAGCGACAGGCCCAGCGCGATCTCGTAGGAGATCACCTGCGCCGCCGAGCGCAGGCCGCCCAGCAGCGGGTACGGCGAGCCGGACCCCCAGCCCGCGAGCACGATGCCGTACACGCCGACCGAGGAGCAGGCCAGCGTCACCAGCACACCCACCGGCAGGTCGACGAGCTGCAGCACCGTGCGCTCGCCGAACATCGAGACCTCGGGCCCGAACGGGATCACCGACAGGGCCAGGAACGCCGGGATCGTGGACAGGATCGGGGCCAGGAAGTAGACCTTCCGGTCCGCGGAGTCCGGGATGACCTGCTCCTTGAACGGCAGCTTCAAGCCGTCCGCCAAGGATTGCAGCCAACCGCCGGGGCCGACCCGGTTGGGACCGGGCCGGTTCTGCATGCGGCCGACGACCTTGCGCTCCATGACGATCATGAACAGGGTCA
This sequence comes from Actinokineospora pegani, assembly GCF_009745975.1. Taxonomy (GTDB): domain Bacteria; phylum Actinomycetota; class Actinomycetes; order Mycobacteriales; family Pseudonocardiaceae; genus Actinokineospora; species Actinokineospora pegani. The sequence continues at coordinate 187,784 of NZ_WHOL01000117.1, forward strand.
TCAACATGCCGATGAGCAGCAGTGCGACGGCCTTGACCAGGATCAGCCAGAGCGGGTCGTCCGCGAGCAGTTCTGCCCTGGTCATGCGTTGCCTCCAGCGTGGACCGTGCCGACTCCCAGACCGACCACGTCGCCGTGGCCTGCGCCGAGCACCCGGCGGGTCGCCGAGCCGGGCGAGTTCGCGGGCAGCCAGACCACGCCGTCGGGCAGGTCGGCGATGGCCAGCGGCAGCGTGAGCGAACCGCGGCCGGTGGACACCTCGACCGGCGCGCCCGAGGTGAGGCCGAGGCCGCTGGCGGTGGCGGCGGACAACCGCGCGACCACGGGGCGGGCGGTGCCCGCCAGGTGCGGCTCGTCGTCCTGCAGCGAGCCGGCGTCCAGCATCATCCGCCAGCTCGCCAGCACGGCCTGCCCGGGGCCGGGGGCGGCGGGGGCGGCCGCGGTGGTGGCCGGGGCGGGCGCGGTGCGCGCGGTCGAGCCGAGCCGGGCCCGGTCCGCGGCGCTGGCCGCCGGGGTCTGGGTGAACAGGTCGACGTCCATCTCGACCGCCAGCGAGTCCAGCACCCGGCAGTCCGGCAGCGCGCCGGTGCCCTCCAGGGTGTTGCCGAACTCGCGGACCCGACCCTCCCAGTTGATGAAGGAGCCGGACTTCTCGACCGTCGGGGCGATGGGCAGCACGACGTCGGCGTGCGCGGTGACCGCGCTGTGCCGCAGTTCCAGGCTGACCACGAACCCGGCGGTGGTCAGCGCCCGCTCGGCGAGCTGCGGGTCGGCCAGGTCGAACGGGTCGACACCGCCGATCACCAGCGCGTCGAGCATGCCCACCGAGGCGGCCGACAGGATGCTGTCGGTGTCGCGGCCGGGGGCGGGCGACAGCGCGCCCGCGGCCAGGCCCCATGCCTGCTCGACCGCGGCGCGGGCCTTGTGGTCGCTGACCAGGCGTCCGCCGGGCAGCAGGGTCGGCGCGGCGCCGGACTCCAGCGCGCCGCGCTCACCGGCGCGGCGGGGGATCCAGGCGATCCGGGCCCCGGTGGCCGCGGCCAGCCGCAGCACCGAGGTGAACAGCCCCGGCACGGTGGCTGCGCGCTCGCCGACCAGGATGACCGAGCCCGTGCCCGCGAGGGCCATGACGACGCCCGGGTCGTTGTCGGACAGGCCGTCCAGGGTGGCGGGCTCGGCCCCGGGCGGGCAGGCCAGCAGGGTGCCGGAGGTCTTCTCGACGCTCGGGGTCGTCCACTGCCCCATGTGGAAGACCCTGGTCTTGTTCCTGCGGACCGCCTTGCGCAGCCGCAGGAACACGATCGGCGCCTCCTCCTCCGGCTCGAAGGCCACGCAGAGCACCGCGGGGGCCTGCTCGATCGCCGCGAAGGTCACGCCGGTCTCGGGGGTGGTCCCCACGACCGTCGAGGCCAGGAACTCCAGCTCCTCGGCCGACTGCGGCCGGGCGCGGAAGTCGATGTCGTTGGTCTTGAGCGCGATCCTGGCGAACTTGGCGTAGGCGTAGGAGTCCTCGGCGGTCAGGCGGCCGCCGGTGAGCACCGCGGCGCCCTTGCCCGCACGCGCCTTGAGCAGGCCCTCGGCCGCGACCTGCAGCGCGTCGGTCCAGCTCGTCTCGACCAGCTCACCGGTCTCGGCGTCGCGGACGAGCGGGCGCTTGACCCGGTCGGCCGCGCCCGAGTAGCGGAACGCGAAGCGGCCCTTGTCGCAGAGCCACTCCTCGTTGACCTCCGGGTCGTCCGCGGCCAGCTTGCGCATGACCTTGCCGCGCCGCCAGTCGGTGCGCTCCGCGCAGCCCGACGAGCAGTGCTCGCAGACGCCGGGGGTGGACACCAGGTCGAACGGGCGCGACCGGAACCGGTAGGCGGCGGAGGTGAGCGCGCCGACCGGGCAGATCTGGATGGTGTTGCCGGAGAAGTAGCTCTGGAACGGCTTCTCCTCGGCGATGCCGACCTGCTGCTGGGCGCCGCGCTCGAGCAGCTCGATGAACGGGTCGCCCGCGATCTGCGCCGAGAACCGGGTGCAGCGCTGGCAGAGCACGCAGCGCTCGCGGTCGAGCAGCACCTGGGTGCTGATCGGCAGCGGCTTGGGGAACGTCCGCTTGGTCTCGACGAAGCGGGACTCGGTGCGGCCGTGCGCCATCGCCTGGTTCTGCAGCGGGCACTCGCCGCCCTTGTCGCAGACCGGGCAGTCCAGCGGGTGGTTGATGAGCAGCAGCTCCATCACGCCCTGCTGGGCCTTGTCCGCCACCGGCGAGGTCACCTGCGTCTTGACCACCATGCCGTCGGCGACGGTGAGGGTGCAGGAGGCCTGCGGCTTGGGCATCGGCCGCCCGCCCACCTCCACCTCGACCAGGCACTGGCGGCAGGCGCCCGCGGGGTCGAGCAGGGGGTGGTCGCAGAACCGGGGGATCGTGATGCCCAGGCGCTCCGCGGTGCGGATGATCAGCTCGCCCTTGGGCGCGTCGACCTCGACGCCGTCGATGACGAGGCGGACGTGGCCCTCGGGGACTGGGGCCTTGTCCGTGGTGGGGTTCTCCGGCGCGATCGTCATGAGTGCGCTCCAGCCAGTGCGGGGGACGCGGTCGCGGCGTTCTGGTCGCCCGTGTTCTTCGCGCACAGCGCCAGGAACTCGTCCCGGAAGTACTTGATGCCACTGGTGATCGGGCTGACGGCACCGTCACCGAGCGCGCAGAACGAGCGCCCGAGGATGTTGTCGCAGATGTCCAGCAGCGTGTCGATGTCGCCCGGGGTGCCCTTGCCGTCGAGCATCCGCTCCAGGATGCCGGTCAGCCAGTAGGTGCCCTCGCGGCACGGCGTGCACTTGCCGCACGACTCGTGCTCGTAGAACTGGCTCCACTTCATGACCGCCCACGGCACGGACACGGTCTCGTTGAAGACCATGACCGCGGTGGTGCCCAGCATCGAGCCCGCGCCCGCGGCGCCCTCGAAGTCCAGTGGGACGTCGAGGTGCTCGGCGGTGAACATCGGGGTCGACGAGCCGCCCGGGGTCCAGAACTTCAGCGGGACGCCGTCCTTCATGCCCCCGGCCATCTCCAGCAGCTCGCGCAGCGTGGTGCCCAGCGGCGCCTCGAACTGGCCGGGGTTGGTCACGTGGCCGGAGATCGAGTAGATCTTCGGGCCGGGCGACTTCTCGGTGCCCATCGTGCGGAACCAGTCCGCGCCCCCGTTGACGATGAAGGGAACGCTGGCGATGGTCTCGACGTTGTTGATCGTGGTGGGCGCGCCGTAGAGGCCCGCCGCCGCCGGGAAGGGCGGCTTGAGGCGGGGCTGCCCGCGGCGGCCCTCCAGCGAGTCGAGGAGAGCGGTCTCCTCGCCGCAGATGTAGGCGCCCGCGCCCGCGTGCACGACGATCTCCAGGTCGAACCCGGAGCCGAGGATGTCGCGGCCCAGGTAGCCCGCGGCCTTGGCCTCGCGCACCGCCGCGTTGAGGCGGCGGATGCAGTGCAGGGCCTCGCCGCGCACGTAGATGAAGCAGTGGTGCGCGCGCATCGCGTACGAGGCGATGACGCAGCCCTCGATCAGCGAGTGCGGGTCCGCCATCATCAGCGGGATGTCCTTGCACGTGCCCGGCTCGCCCTCGTCGGCGTTGATCACCAGGTAGTGCGGCTTGTCCTCGTTGGGCGGCATGAACGACCACTTGACGCCCGCGGGGAAGCCCGCGCCGCCTCGGCCGCGCAGGCCGGACGCCTTGACCAGCTCGACGATCTGCTCCGGGGTGCCGCCCAGCGCCTTGCGCAGCGCCGAGTAGCCCTCGAGCTGCTCGTAGGTCTTGAGCGACCACGACGTCGGCGACAGCCAGCGCTTGGTCAGCACGGGCGTGACCGGAGCGGGCTTGTTGATAGTCGGCTCAGCGGTGGGATTCTGAGAGGGAGTGTTCGGGGTTGTCACTTCTTCTCCACCTCCGGCAGCGGGGCCTTGGCGGGGTACGGCTTGGCCGTCCACCCGCGGTCCTCGGCCAGCTTCGCGCCGCGCAGCGTCTCCACCGCGGCACTGGGACCGTCCACAGAGGCCCGGTAGTCGGCCTCGTCCTCGGGCCAGAACCCGGCCAGCTCCAGTTCCGCGGTGCGGAAGTCGCGCAGCGGCGCGCCGCGGGTGGGCGCGGGCTTCTCGCCCGCCCGCAGGGCGTCCACGAGCGCGACGGCCGAGTCCGCGGTCTGGTTGTCGAAGTACTCGTAGTTGACCTGGATGACCGGGCCGAGGTCGCAGGCCGCCAGGCACTCGGCGTGCTCCAGCGTGACCGAGCCGGGAGCGCCGGGCTCGCCGACGGTCTCGTTGTGGCCCAGCTTCTTGCCGTCCTCGCCCAGGTGCTCGCCGAGCTTGTTGTAGATGTCGTCGCCGCCCAGCGCCGCGCAGAGCGTGTTGGTGCAGACGCTGACCAGGTGCTCGCCGCAGGTCTTGCGCTTGTACATCGTGTAGAAGGTCGCCACCGCGGAGACCTCGGCCGGGGCCAGGTCGAGCTGCGCGGCGCAGAACTGGATGCCCGCCTGGCTGACCCTGCCCTCCACCGACTGCACCAGGTGCAGCATCGGCAGCAGCGCGGAGCGCGAGTCCGGGTAGCGCAGCACGATCGCGCGCGCCTTCGCCACGATGCCGTCGAAGACGCTCAGGTCCTCGACGAACTCGGTGACGAGGTGCTCGGCCGCGACCGGGGAGATGCCCAGGACGTCGGTGTCGCCCACCGTCTCCTGGTGCGTCGTCCCGGCGCCCACGCTGGAGCCGCCGTAGGTGGAACCGGTGTTGCTGCCGGTCATCGGTCACATCCCCCCATCACCGGGTCGAGCGAGGCGACGGCCGCGATGACGTCAGCGATCATGCCGCCCTCGCTCATCGCGGGCATGGCCTGCAGGTTGACGAAGCTGGGTTCGCGCACGTGCACCCGCATCGGGCGCGTGCCGCCGTCGGAGACGACGTGGTAGCCGAGCTCGCCGCGCGGGGACTCGACCGGCACGTAGACCTGCCCGGCCGGGACCTGGAAGCCCTCGGTCACCAGCTTGAAGTGGTGGATCAGCGACTCCATGGACTGGCCCATGATCTTGCGGACGTGCTCGAGGGAGTTGCCCATGCCGTCGGAGCCGATGCTGAGCTTGGCGGGCCAGGCGATCTTCTGGTCCTCGACCATCACCGGGCCGGGCTCGAGCTTCTTGAGCGCCTGGTTGATGATCCGCAGGCTCTGGTGCATCTCCTCGAGCCGCAGCAGGTAGCGCGCGAAGGAGTCGGCCGCGGTGTCCGTCGGGACCTCGAAGTCGTACTCCTCGTAGCCCAGGTACGGCTCGACCTTGCGCAGGTCCCAGGCCAGGCCCGCGCTGCGCAGCACCGGGCCGGTGATGCCCAGCGCGAGGCAGGCGTCGACCGGGAGGTAGCCGACGTCCTTGAGCCGGTTGCGCCAGATCGGCTGCCCGGTCAGGAGCTTGTCGTAGTCCGGCAGGCGCTTGTTCATCACCTGCAGGAATTCCTTGATCTTGACCTCGTAGTCGGCCGGGAAGTCCTGGGCGAGGCCGCCGGGGCGGATGAACGCGTGGTTCATCCGCAGGCCGGTGAGGTGTTCGAGCAGGTGCAGCGCTTCCTCGCGCTCGCGGAACCCGGAGGTCATCGCGGTGAGCGCGCCCAGCTCCATGCCGCCGGTGGCCAGCGCGACCAGGTGCGAGCTGATCCGGTTGATCTCCAGCAGGATGACCCGCAGGACCTGCGCGCGGCGCGGGGCCTCGACCCCGAGCAGCTTCTCCACCGCGAGGCAGTACGCGGCCTCGTTGGACAGCGGCGCCAGGTAGTCCATCCGGGTCACGAAGGTGACGCCCTGGGTCCAGGTGCGGTACTCGGTGTTCTTCTCGATGCCGGTGTGCAGGTACCCGATCACCGAGCGGGCCTGGGTGACGGTCTCGCCCTCGAGCTCCAGCACCAGCCGCAGCACGCCGTGCGTCGACGGGTGCTGCGGGCCGAGGTTGATGATGATCCGCTCGTCGTTGCTGGCGTCCTCGAGGACGTCGTCCCAGTCGCCGCCGGTGACGGTGTAGACCTTGCCCTCGGTGGTCTCGCGCTCCGGCGCGGGGAACGCCTCGGAGCGGCTGTCGCTGCCCTCGGGGCTGGTGTCGGTGCCGGTGGTGGCGTCGGAGAGGTTGTTGCCGGTGGTCACGAGTACGACCTCCGCTGGTCGGGCGGAGGGATCTCCGCGCCCTTGTACTCGACGGGGATGCCGCCGAGCGGGTAGTCCTTGCGCTGGGGGTAGCCGTCCCAGTCGTCCGGCATGAGGATGCGGGTCAGCGCCGGGTGGCCTTCGTAGACGATGCCGAACATGTCGTAGGCCTCGCGCTCGTGCCAGTCCGCGGTGGGGTAGACCTCCACGACGGACTGGACCGTGGGCACCGTGCTCGGCGCGCCTTCGGCGGCGGGCCAGTCGATGGCGACCTCGAGGCGGATGCGCCGCCGGTAGGTCATCGACGTCAGGTGGTAGACCGAGTGCAGCCGCTGCGGCACGTCGACCCCGTAGTCCACCCCGGACACCGAGCTGCACAGCTCGAACCGCAGCGCGGGCTCGTCGCGCAGCGCGCGGCACAGCTCCAGCAGGTGCTCGCCCGCGACGTAGAAGGTGATCTCGCCGCGGTCGACGGTGACCTGCTGCACCGCTTCGGCCGGGATCTCCCGGGTGGCCATGGCGGCGGCCAGGTCGTCGGCCAGCTCGTCGAACCAGCCGCCGTAGGGGCGCTCGGCCGGGGCCGGGGAGTACGCGGGGAGCTTGAGCCCGCCGAAGCCGGAGGTGTCGCCGGAGCCGGAGATGTTGAACATGCCCTGGCGCTCGCGGCCGGTGACCAGCGGGGCCTTGGCCTCCGCGGTGCCGGGGGCGGTGGCCTGAAGCCCCGCGTCGGGCTGCTGGGCGGAGGAGTCCTCGCCGCCGATCTCGCGGCCGGGGACGTCGGCCTTGGGCTCTTCTGGTGTGGTGGGTTCGTCAGCCATCGTCGGTCAGCTCACTTCTTCGCGAACTTCTTGGTGGAGGCGATCAGCTCGGTGCGGTGGCCCTGCTCGGCCAGCAGCGCCGCGCGGGTGGCGTTGATCGGCTCGTCGGCGATCTTGGCGTGCAGCTTGAGGATCGCGTCGATGAGCATCTCCGGGCGCGGCGGGCAGCCGGGCAGGTACATGTCGACCGGGACGATGTGGTCGACGCCCTGCACCACGGCGTAGTTGTTGAACATGCCGCCGGAGGAGGCGCACACGCCCATCGCCAGCACCCAGCGCGGCTCGGGCATCTGGTCGTAGATCTGGCGCAGCACCGGGGCCATCTTGTTGGTGACCCGGCCCGCGACGATCATCAGGTCGGCCTGGCGCGGGGAGGCCCGGAAGACCTCCATGCCGAAGCGGGCGAGGTCGTAGCGCGGCCCGCCGCTGGTCATCATCTCGATCGCGCAGCACGCCAGCCCGAAGGTCGCGGGCCACAGCGAGTTCTTGCGCGCCCAGTTGACCAGCTTCTCGACGCTGACCAGCAGGATTCCGTTGGGGATTTTCTCTTCGATGCCCATGACGCGTGCCTCCCGTCAGTTCCAGTCGAGTCCGCCGCGCCGCCACACGTAGGCGTAGGCGAAGCCGACCGTCGCGATGAACAAGAAGATCTCCACAAGTCCGAACAGGCCGAGGACGTCCGCGGTGACCGCGAACGGGTAGAGGAACACCATCTCGATGTCGAACAGGATGAACAGCATGGCCGTCAGGTAGTAGGCGACCGGGATGCGGCCGCCGCCGACGACGGGCTGCGGCGAGGGCTCGATGCCGCACTCGTAGGCCTGCTGCTTGGCCCGGTTGTAGCGGCTGGGACCGACCAGCGGCCCGAGCAGGGCCGAGCCGACCGCGAAGACCGCCGCCAGGGCGAACATCACGACCAGGGGCAGGTATACCCCCAGGTCCGACGACACGTCCGAAGATTGGGCTACGAGCATGACCACTCCGTCGTCCTTTCCCGCTTCCTCCGGCCGAACCCTATGGGGACCTGGTCGCACCACCTGTTGTTAGGCGGGCCTAACCGCGGCACCCGTACTCGCGGGCCGTCGCTTGTGAAAACATTCACAAGCCTGGGCAGGCGGTGTGGGTGGCTTCACAAGCAACCTGGGTCAGTGTAGGACGTCGCTCACAGGGGGTGAGGCGGGGTCCTCGAGTGAGGATTCTCATTGGGACTGGCTGGGTGGGTTCGCCAGTGCGGGTGTAGTGGCCCTGCGTGCCCTGGGGCCTTGCTGCGGCTGGGTGGGGGTGGGCCCCGAAGGGAGCTGGAGGGCTAGGCGCTGGGGGCCAGTTTGGTGGCGGCGACGATCACCTTGTCGAAGGCGTCGCCGTCCTTGGGGTCGTAGAGGCCAGCCAGGAGCTTGAGGACGAGCTTCATGAGGGTTTGCCTGGGCAGGCCGTACTTGGTGGCCACGCTCATGACGGTGGGGTTGCCGATGAGCTTGGAGAAGACGTTGCCCAGGCGGTAGTAGCTGCCCAGGGCCTGCTTCATGGCCACCGGGTAGCCCTCCAGTGCGCGTTCGCGGGCGGGGCCCTCGGGGCGGGCCAGGGCCTGGACGACGCACTGGGCGGCGATCTTGGCCGACTCCATGGCGTAGCCGATGCCCTCGCCGTTGAAGGGGTTGACCATGCCGCCCGCGTCGCCGACCAGGAGCATGCCCGCGCGGTAGTGGGGGGTGCGGTTGAAGCCCATGGGGAGGGCTGCGCCGCCGATCTTGCCCAGGGCGTTGTCCTCGCGGAAGCCCCACTCCTCGGGGGTGCCGTCGAGCCACGACGTCAGGAGCTTGCGGTAGTCGGTGGAGCCGAAGGCCTTGGAGGTGGACAGGATGCCCAGGCCGACGTTCACGGTGCCGTCGCCCATGCCGAAGATCCAGCCGTAGCCGGGGAGCAGCACCGGGTTCGCCGGGTCGGAGCGGTCCCACAGTTCCAGGTGGGACTCCAGGTAGTCGTCCTTGGAGCGCGGGGAGGCGTAGTAGCGGCGCACGGCCACGCCCATCGGGCGGGACTCGATCTTGTCCATGCCGACCGACAGCGCCAGGCGCGCGGACACGCCGTCGCAGGACAGGATCAGCGGGGCGCGGTAGGTGACCGGGGTGCGGTCCGGGCCCGTCTTGGCCTCGACGCCGGTGATGCGGCCGGTGCGGTCGTCGACGAGGGCGCCGGTGACGGTGGTGTGCTCCTGGAGGCGGGCGCCCGCCTGCTGGGCGGTGCGGGCCAGCATCTCGTCGAAGTCCTGGCGGGGGCGCACGACGCCGTAGGGCGGGAAGGTGGCCAGGTCTGGCCAGTCCAGCTCCAGGTTGACCCCGCCGCCGACGACGCGCAGGCCGCGGTTGTGCAGCCAGCCAGCTTCCTCGCGGGTGTCGATGCCGAGGTCGATGAGCTGCTTGACCCCGCGCGGGGTCAGGCCGTCGCCGCAGACCTTCTCGCGCGGGAAGGTCGACTTCTCCAGCAGGAGGACGTCCAGGCCCGCGCGGGCGAGGTAGGTCGCGGCGGTCGACCCGGCCGGGCCCGCCCCGACCACGATCACCTCGGCGTCCTCGCCCGGCTTGCGCCTGCTCTGCGGAGAAGTCGTCATGCGACCGAGTCTAGAGGGCGGCCTGCGGGGTGAAACGAGCGCGCGCCCAGGACCGATCCCGGTCGGAGACCGGCCGCGTCCCCACCGCAGGAAGGCCAGCCAGCACATGTCCGACCCGACCGACACCGAGACCCCGCCGCACGGCTTCGCCACGACCCGGCTGCCGGACGGGCTGCCAGTGGTGCGCCCGGCCAAGGCCGCCCGCTACACCACGTCCCTGCTGGTCATGGCCATGGTGGTGATCGCCGCACTGGTGGCCTGGCAGTCGTGGCGGTCGCTGCACCTGGTGCGCGACATCGCCGCGGGCGCGCCCGTGACCGCCGAGCAGGTGGACACCGCGCAGTCGCGGGCCGAGCTGCTGGCGTGGGCGTGGCTGGTCGGGCTGGGCGTGACGTGGATCGCGTTCACCTGGTGGCTGTGGCGGGCCAGGGGCAACGCCGAGCGGCTGTGCGCGGGCCGCCACCAGCTCGCCCGCGGGTGGGTCGTCGGGGCCTGGCTGGTCCCGGTGGCGAACCTGTGGTGGCCGCGGATGGTCGTCGCCGACGTGCGCCGCGCCAGCCACCCGGACACCCCGCCGCAGGGCCGCAACCTGCGCAAGGTCCGGCCCGGCCGGGCTGTCGACGTGTGGTGGGCGGCGCTGCTGGCCGCCAACGCCGTCGACCTGGTGGCCGTGTTCGTGCTGGACGAGGACTCGACCGAGGGCACGTTCCGGGCGCTGGCGGTGGCGAACGCGCTCAGCGCGGGCCTGGCCGGGGTCGCCGCGGTGGCCGCGCTGTGGTTGATGTTCCGGATCGACCGCTGGCAGACGGGGCGGGAGGCGGTCAGGGCTTGACGGCCTGGGGCTTGACGGCGCGGTGCAGGGCGACGACGCCGAAGGTGAGGTTGCGCCACTCCACCTCGGTCCAGCCCGCCTTGGCGATCAGCTCGGCGACGGTGCGCTGGTCGTGCCAGTCGCGCATGGACTCCGCCAGGTAGGCGTAGGCCTCGCCGTTGGAGGAGAACGGGCGCGTGATCATCGGCAGCGCCCGCAGCACGGTGTTGTGGTAGAGCCAGCGGATGGGGCGCAGCGGCGGCTGCGAGACCTCGCACACCACGAGCCTGCCGCCCGGCCGCACCACGCGCAGCATCTCCGCGAGGGCCGCCACCGTCGGGACCATGTTCCGCAGGCCGAAGCTGGCGGTCACCGCGTCGAAGGAGTCGTCGGCGAAGGGCAGGTGGAACGCGTCCGCGGCGACCCTGGGCACACCGCGGCCCGCGCCCGCGTGCAGCATCGGCAGCGAGAAGTCGGCGGCGACGCACCACGCCCCGGACCGGGCGTACTCCGCGGTGGACACGGCCGTGCCCGCGGCCAGGTCGAGGACCTTGTCGCCCGCCTTGGCGTCGAGCACCCGGCCGGTGCGCGCCCGCCAGCGGCGGTCGAAGCCCATCGTCATGACCGTGTTGGTGCGGTCGTAGCCCTTGGCCACCCCGTCGAACATCTCCGCGATGTCCTGGGGGTCCTTGTCCAAACCGGCGCGCGCCATACCCGGCAGACTACGAGGAAACCGTCACGCCGCCTGCGCACGGGTGCCGCCGAGCACCGCGCCGTAGTGGCCGAGCAGCTCCTCGCACACCGCGGGCCACCCCCGGTCGCGCACCGCCGCGCGCGCCGCCGATCCCATCCTGCGGCGGGTCAGCGGGTCGGCCAGGGTGCGCACGGCGGTCCGCACGTCGAAGGCCGCCGGGTCGAGCAGGAACCCGGTCCGGCCGTGGCGCACCAGGTCGCGGGGGCCGCCCGCGTCCGGCGCGACGACCGGCAGCCCGGAGGCCATCGCCTCCTGCACCGACTGGCAGAACGTCTCGTGCGGTCCGGTGTGGACGAACACGTCGAGGCTGGCGTAGGCGGCGGCGAGCTCGTCGCCGCCGCGGAAGCCGAGGAACGCCGCGCCGGGCAGCGCCGCCCGCAGCGCGGGTTCGTCCGGGCCCTCCCCCACCACGACCACGCGCACGCCGGGCAGGTCGTTGAGCGCGGCCAGCCGGTGCACCTGCTTCTCCGGGGCGAGCCTGCCGACGTAGCCGACGAGCAGCTCCCCCTCGGGCGCCAGCTCGGCCCGCAGCGCGGGGTCCGCGCGGTCGGGGTGGAAGCGGGCGGTGTCGACGCCCCGGCCCCAGCGGTGCACGCGCGGGATGCCGTGCGCGGTGAGGTCGTCGACGGACGCCGACGACGGCGCGAGGGTGCGGTCGGCGCCCGCGTGCAGCCTGCGGATCCAGCGCCACGCCGCGCGCGACCCGCGGGAGAGGCCGTAGCTGGCGGCGAACCCGGCGACGTCGGTCTGGTAGACCGCGATGCTCGGCACCCCCAGCCGGTTGGCCGCCCACAGCCCGCCCGCGCCGAGCACGAACGGCGACGCCAGGTGCACCACGTCGGGTCCGAACTCGGCCAACGCGGTGTGCACCCGGCGCGTCGGGATGCCGATGGGCAGCGACGTGATCATTGGCACGTCGATCGCCGGGACCCGCGCCACGGCGGCGCCCGCGTAGTTGTCCGGCCCCGGCCCCGGGGCCACCACGAGCGCTGGGACACCCCGCAGGCGCAGGTGCTCCAACACCCGCAGAACCGAGTTGGTGACGCCGTTGACCTGGGGCAGGAAGCTCTCGGTGACGATGGCGACGCGCACGGGGCCGACCGTCGCAGCCCAGGGGGACGTGGGCGTGGCAGCGGGGAGAACGCGTGGGGAACAGCGCGTGCCCCGGCCAACCTTGACCCGTGCATCGTCGTTTGGCCACCTGGCTGTCGCCATCCGGACACCCGGAGTGGTCACCCTAGGTCGGCATGACCCTCATGTCGCCACGGCCGCGCTGGCCGGTTGATCCCGGGCTCGCCTCTCGAGCCCTGGAAACCGCGGGCAAGCTCGCGAACGAGGCGACCGACGTCATCACCGCGACAGCCGGACGCGACGCCGCCCCGCCCAACCCGGAGTCCCCGTTCGACTGGGTCACCGACACCGACCACACCCTCGAACGCCACACCCGCCGGGTGCTGACCGCCGAGTTCCCGGGCATCCCGGTGGTCAGCGCGACCTTCGCCGAACAGGTCGACACGCCCTACCGCTGGGTCGTCGACCCCCTCGACGGCTCGGTGAACTACGCGGCGGGCATCCCCTGGTGCGCCTACAGCCTCGCCCTGACCGACGCGCACGGCCCGGTCGTCGGCGTGGTCGCCGACCCGTTCCGCGGCCGGATCTACGCGGCCTCGCGCGGGCGCGGGGCGCGGGTGAACGGGGTGCGCATCAAGGTGCCCGACCGGGCCTCGGCGGCGGGTGCGATCGTCTGCACGGAACTGGTGTCCGGCGACCCGTGGCCGGGACTGGCGGGGTTCATCGAGCGGGCGGGGGCCGCGTCGGCCCGGGTGCGGGTGTTGGGGTCGGCGGCGCTGGCGGTGGCCCAGGTGGCTCTCGGGCACGCGGCTGCCGCGGTGCTGCACGGTTGTCGTGAGCACGAGGTGGCTGCTGCGGTGGCGGTGGCTCTGGAGTCGGGGGCGGTCGTGCTGGACCGTTGTGGGCGTGATGCGGTGTCGCCGCCGGTTGACGGGTTGCTCGTGGCTGCGCCTGGGGTGGCTGAGCAGGCGTTGGGGTGGTGGCAGGGGTAGGGCGGGGGTCCTACAGGCGGGCGGCGACGGCTTCGCGGACCGCGGCCCGGAGGCGGGCGTGGAGGTCTCGCAGGCGGGTGCGGTCGGCTCGGAGTTCCACCAGGCGGAGGCCGGGGGTGGGGGTCAGGGCGGTGCGCAGCTCCGCCGGGGTGGTGGCGAGGGTGTGGGGGACCCGGTAGGCCGCGCAGAGGGCGGGCAGGTCCACGGCGGTGGGGGTGCCGAAGACGCGCTCGAAGCCGTCGTGGTGTTCGGTGGCCCCTTGTTCCAGCAGGGAGAAGATGCCGCCGCCGTCGTCGTTGAAGATGATCAAGGTGAGGTCGGGGCGGGGTTCGGCTGGGCCGATGAGCAGGGCGTTGGCGTCGTGCAGGAAGGTCAGGTCGCCCATGAGGGCGTAGGTGGGGGCGTGGCCGCCGAGGGCGACGCCCACGGCGGTGGAGGCGTTGCCGTCGATGCCCGCGACGCCGCGGTTGGCGTGGATGGTGATGTCGGCTCGGTGGGTGGCGACCAGGTCGACGTCGCGGACCGGGTTGGACGAGCCGAGGACCAGGGTGGCGCCGGGGGGCAGGGTGTCGAGCACGTCGCGGGCGACGTGCAGGCCGGTGGGCCAGGGCTCCTCGCCCAGCAGCTTCTCCACGGCCAGCCCGGCCGCGGCCTCGGCCTCGCGCCACGCGGACAGCCAGGCGGGGTCGGTCTCGGCCACCTGGTGCAGGTCGTCGACGTCGAGCCAGCCGCGCACGTGGGTGGCCACGTACTGCGGGTCCGTCCACTGCGGGTGGTCGCCGATGCCGTAGACGGCGGCCCGGTCCATCAGGCCGCGCACCCCGCGCGAGAGCGTCGGGCGGCCCACCACCACCACGGCGTCCGGGCGCAGCGCGGCGGGCAGGTCCCCCGAGCCCAGCAGCAGCGGCCCACCCCGGACGACGTGCGCCCCACCGGACAGCGCGGCGGCGGAGCCCACCGGCTCGGTGATCACCGGCCAGCCCGCGGTGGCGGCCACCCCGGCGGCGGCCTCGGCGCGCGCCGGGTCGCCGCTGCCGACGACCATGACCACGCGGGCGGGCAGCGGGAAGTCGACCCGGTTGTCCGGGATCGGGCGCGGCGCCGACGACGTCGTCCACCGCAGACCCGTCGGGCGGCCGTCCAGCGAGTCCGGCCAGCCGTCGCCGAAGGTGGGCACGAGCGGCTCGCGGAACGGGATGTTCAACTGCACCGGGAGGCCCGTCTCGGCGCGGGCGACGCCCCGGCACACCAGGCCGCGCCACACCGGGTTCTGCCCCGGCCGCCGCTCGGCGACCGGGAAGTCGATGGCCACCGCCGCGCTGCCGAAGATGCCGCGCTGGTCGATGACCTGGTTGGCGCCGCTGCCGTGCAGCTCGGGCGGTCGGTCGGCGGTGATCAGCAGCATCCCGACCCCGGAGTGGTGCGCCTCCAGCACGGCGGGGTGCAGGTTCGCCACGGCCGTGCCCGACGTGCACACCACCGCGGCGGGGCGGCCGGACGCGCGGGCCAGACCCAGGGCGACGAACCCGGCGGAGCGCTCGTCGACCCGGACGTGCAGGGTGAGCCGGTCGGCGGCGGAGGCGGCGTGCAGGGCCATGCTCAGCGGAGCGTTGCGCGACCCGGGGCACACCACCACGTGCCGGACGTCGTTGCGGACCAACTCGTTGACGACCACGGCGGCCATCGCGGTGGACGGGTTCACCTGCGCTCCATTCCCAGCCGGGGGTCGGCTGATCCGACCCCTGGAACGCTACTCAGGCCGCCGACGGCGGGGGGAACAGCACCCGGGCGCGCAGCGCCCACCTGGCCAGCGACCGGCCCGCGTCGGTGAGCCCGACCCGGCGGGCGGTCCAGTCGGCGTCGACCGCGTCGAGCACCCGCAGCCGCCGCAGCACCCAGGCGCTGAGCCGGGTGGCCTGGGCGGGCGCGGCGTCGGTCCGGACCTGCCCGGCTGGCTCCTGCCCGGCCGCGGCCTGCTCGGCCAGCACGAAGCCGACCTTCTCGAACACCCGCGCCGGGGCCATCCGGTCCTCGAGCAGCAGCGCGGCGAGGACGACCTCGGCCGCCGAGCCCAGTGCCGAGCGCTCCCGGGGCACCAGCCGCTCGCCGACGGTCATCAGCAGCGAGTCGGCGTCGTCGACCAGCGCCGCGCCCTGGTCGGTCAGCCGCAGCCGGGCCCCGTCGCGCACCGCCAGCCCCATCGACTCGGCCAGGGCGCGCAGCAGCGCCACCGGCGGCCACCGCGACTCGCTGCGCCCGGTCCCGGCCAGCTCCCGGCACGCGGGCATGGTGTCGACCAGGGCGGCGACCAGGGACGTGGGCAGGTAGCCGCTGCCGGTCAGCCTGGCCCCGCCGCGGCAGGCCTCGAGCAGCGCGGCCAGCGCGGGCAGCCGCTCCTCGGCGGTCTCCGGGGCGCGCCGCACCTCCGGGCGCAGCCGCACCAGCATCTCCCGGCGGGTCTGGCTGCCGCCGTCGGTGGTCCAGGTGTCGAGCCGCTCGTCGAGCAGCTTGGCGAACCAGGTCTGGTCGCCCTCGGACTCCGGGCTGGTCAGCAGGCGCATCACCAGGCCGACCCGCATCGGGCCACCGGTGCCGTCGGCGGGCAGGGTGCCCTGGTCCAGGGCCTCCTCCAGCAGCCTGCCGCAGGCCGCGTGCAGCGCCGTCTCGACCGGGCCGCCGTCGTCGGCCCAGGCCAGCACGGGGGTGTCCGGCGGGCGCACCCCGGAGGCGGTCCAGGCGGCGTCGACCAGCTCGCGGTAGCGCGGCGGGTCGGTCGCGGCGGCGATGATGGCGTGCGTGGCCGCCGACCGGCAGACCTCGGCGTAGGCGGTGTGCCCGAGCAGGTGCAGCAGCTCGGCGAAGGAGTCGCAGATGCGGTGCGGGTCGTCGAACGGCCCGGCCCCGCCCGGCTTGGTGTGCGCGCCGGGCAGCGTCCGCCAGACCATCTGCTGCACCTCGTAGCGGGTGACCTTGGTCGGGTGCGCGGCTGTGGAGCGCATCACGTGCCAGAGCGCGTGCGCGTGCTTGGCGGCGGTGTCGTCCCGCGCGCGGATGACGTCGAGTGCCGAGTCCAGGTCGTGCACGCCACCAGCTTGACACGCCGACCCCGCACCCCGCGAATGGCTGGCCACCGCGGCTGGGGCATGCTCAGGGGGTGGCTGAGCGTGGAGTTTCCGAGCTGTTCGACCCGGCGCGGTGGACCGAGGTGCCCGGGTTCGATTTCACCGACATCACCTACCACCGCGCGGTCGACACCGGCGCGGTGCGCATCGCCTTCGACCGGCCAGAGGTGCGCAACGCCTTCCGCCCGCACACCGTCGACGAGCTCTACCGGGCCCTGGACCACGCCAGGATGAGCTCCGACGTCGGCTGCGTGCTGATCACCGGCAACGGCCCGTCGGCCAAGGACGGCGGCTGGGCGTTCTGCTCCGGCGGCGACCAGCGCATCCGGGGCCGCACGGGCTACCAGTACGCCAGCGGCGACACGGCCGAGACCGTCGACCCGGCGCGCGCGGGCCGCCTGCACATCCTCGAGGTGCAGCGGCTCATCCGGTTCATGCCCAAGGTCGTCATCGCCGTGGTCCCCGGCTGGGCCGCGGGCGGCGGGCACAGCCTGCACGTCACCTGCGACCTGACCCTGGCCAGCGCCGAGCACGCCCGCTTCAAGCAGACCGACGCCGACGTGGGCAGCTTCGACGGCGGCTTCGGCTCGGCCTACCTGGCCAGGCAGGTCGGGCAGAAGTACGCCCGCGAGATCTTCTTCCTCGGCCGCGACTACACCGCCGAGGACATGGTGCGCATGGGCGCGGTCAACGCCGCCGTCCCGCACGCGGAGCTGGAGGAGACGGCCCTGCAGTGGGCGAAGGAGATCTGCGGCAAGTCCCCGACCGCCCAGCGGATGCTCAAGTTCTCGTTCAACGCCATCGACGACGGCCTGGTGGGCCAGCAGGTCTTCGCGGGCGAGACGACCCGCCTCGCCTACATGACCGACGAGGCCGTCGAGGGCCGGGACTCGTTCCTGGAGAAGCGCGATCCCGACTGGTCGCGGTTCCCCTACTACTACTGAGCGGCCTGCGCCAGCAGGTAGCGCTCGTGGTCCTCGCGCAGCCGGTTCCACAGCGCCGACAGCCTCGGTCGCTCCACATCGGACAAGGGGAGCAGGAACACGTCGGCCAGCGCGGCGAAGTAGTCCGCCCGGGTGGTGAGGTACACGCAGTCCTCACCGCTCGGCGAGATGTTCTGCACCGCCAGGCCGCGCAGTTCGTGGATGGTGTCGCCGTCGCGGCGGGCCACGGTCACCGTGCGGACGAAGCCCGAGGTGGGCGTGGTCGACAGCCTGCGGTGCTGCTCGGCGAAGTCGGCGATGCTGGCCTCGCCCGGGGCGAAGTCCATGCCCGCGAACGCGCCGCCGGGGTCGTGGTCGAAGCGCCAGCCGCCGGGCACCGACGGCGAGGGGCGCAGGCCGAAGCGGAACGGCGGGGCCGCGTGCAGGCCCTCGACCAGGGGCAGCGGCTCGCGCAGGCCGTCGCCGAGCCCGGCGTCGGCCAGCCACCGGCCCTGCGGGTTGGCGTCGGTGGGCAGGCCGTGCACCTCGACGACCATGTGCGTGCCGGTGGCCCCCGGCGCGGTGGCCTCGGCGTGGCCCTGGGTGCCGCCGACGCGCAGGTGCACGTCGAAGCCGAGCCAGTCGAGCAGGACGGCCAGCGCGCCGTTGAGGTGGTAGCAGTAGCCGCCGCGCCCGGCGACCAGGTAGCGCAGCGAGTTCAGCGGCTCGATGGAGCGGGTCTCGCCCAGGGCGATCCACACCACCTCGTAGGGCACCAGCCGCACCTGCGCGGCGTGCAGGTCCACCAGGGTCCGCACCGAGGGCTCCGGCGGCGACGACCACCCCAGCCTGGCCAGGTACGCGTCGCGCAGGTCCGCGTCCAGCGGGCGGCGCCAACCGCGCGCGGTCACCCGGGTCGCCTGGGCGGGGACCTGCTTGGGCATGCGGCGGCACTCCTCGTGGTTCGGCGTGCTCGCAGCGTAAGGGGCCGCACCGGCGGCCTGGAAGGATGAGCCCCATGCAGGTCGTGGAACTCACTGGCGGCATCACCCCGCTGGCGCGGGCCCTGCGCGCCGCCCTGGACGGCTCCGGCCCCGCCGTCCTCCCCCTCGCCGAGGGCGCCTCCCCCGCCGCCATGCGCCCCGACCTGCCCGTGGAACCCGGCACCGCCCTCATCGTCCAGACCTCCGGCTCCACCGGGACCCCCAAGGGCGTGCTCCTCTCCGCCCCCGCTCTGCGCGCCTCGGCCGGGGCCACCCACACCCGCCTGGGCGGCCCCGGCCACTGGCTGCTGGCCATGCCCGCCCACCACGTCGCGGGCGTCCAGGTGCTCGTCCGCTCCCTGGTGGCGGGCACCCCGCTGGGGGTGGTGCCCCCCGGGGCGTTCCGCGGCCACACCTTCGTCGAGTCGGCGTCGTCGGTCCTGAGCGCTTCCGGCCCCCGGTACACGGCCCTGGTGCCCACCCAGTTGACCCGCCTGCTCGCCGAGGGCGGCGAGGGACTGGCCGCCCTCCGCTCCTTCGACGGCGTCCTGGTCGGCGGGGCCGCGACGCCCGCACCGCTGCTGGAGCGGGCGTTGGCGGCGGGGGTCCGCGTGCGGACGACCTACGGGATGAGCGAGACAGCGGGCGGGTGCGTGTACGACGGACGGCCGCTGGACGGCGTTCGCGTGTCCGTTGTGGACGGTCTGATCCGGCTCGGCGGCCCCACCCTGGCTTCGGGCTACCGGCTGGACCCCGGCGCTCCCGCCTTCGAGGACGGCTGGTTCCGGACCAATGACGCCGGGGAGTTCGTCGACGGCCTGCTGTCGGTGTCGGGCCGCGCGGATGACGTGATCAACACGGGTGGGGAGAAGGTCGTGCCCGCGGTGGTGGAGCGGGCGTTGCTGGGCTGCCCGGGGGTCGAGGAGGCGTGCGTGGTGGGGGTGCCGGACGCGGAGTGGGGCGAGCGGGTCGTGGCGGCCGTGGTGGGGCGGGTCGCGGGCGGGGAGGTCGTGGAGTGGGTCCGGGGGGTGCTGGGCGGGGTGCTGGCGCCGAAGGAGGTCGTGGTGGTGGCGGAACTGCCGCTGCGGGGGCCGGGGAAGGTGGATCGACGGGCGGTGGCCGGGCTGTTCGGGGGTGGACGGGCGTAGTACGCGGCGCGTGTGCCCGACCACGTCGGGTGTGGCCCGTGGTCAGGGGGCGCGGGGCATCGGTGATGATGGGGCCATGGCGAGTGTGGCGGAGTGGGTCGAGGGCGCCCGGGTGCGGACGTTGCCGAACTCGGTGGCGCCGGTGGTGGTGGGGGCCGGGGCGGCGTTGGCCGGTGGTGGGTTCTCGCCGGGGCGCACGGTGCTGGCGCTCGTGGTGGCGTTGGCGCTGCAGGTGGGCGTGAACTACGCCAACGACTACTCCGACGGGGTGCGGGGCACCGACGCGGACCGGGTGGGGCCGTTGCGGCTGGTGGGGGCCGGGGTGGCCACGCCCCGGGCGGTGAAGACCGCCGCGTTCGCGTGCTTCGGGGTGGGGACGGCGGCCGGGCTCGCGCTCGTGGCCGTGTCGGGGTTCTGGTGGCTGCTGCTCGTCGGCGCCGCCTGCGTCGCGGGGGCCTGGTACTACACCGGCGGCGACCGGCCCTACGGGTACTCGGGGTGGGGTGAGGTGGCCGTGTTCCTGTTCTTCGGCCTGGTGGCGGTGCTGGGCACCGAGTACGTCCAGGTCGGCGCGGTGAGCTGGGTGGGCCTCGGCGGGGCGGTGGCCATGGGGGCGTTCTCGGCGGCGGTGCTGGTGGCCAACAACCTGCGCGACGTGCCGACCGACCGGGTCGCGGGCAAGAAGACGCTGGCCGTGCGGCTCGGCGAGGAGCGGACCAGGGTGCTCTACGCGGCGCTGGTCGGCGTCCCGTTCGTGGTGAGCGTCATCCTGGTGTCCGCCTCGCCGGTGGCGGTGGTGGCGTTCGTCGCCGCGGTGCTCGTGGTGCCCGCGCTGCGGCTGGTGCTCGGCCAGGAGACGGGCATGCGGCTGGTCCCCGTGCTCAAGCTGACCGGGCTGGCGATGCTGCTGTGGGCGACGGTCACCGCGGGCGCTTTGGCGCTGTAGCCCCGACGGCCCGCAGACCAGCCCCGGCCCAGCGCTCGGCGCGGGCGGCCGCGCCGTCGGCCAGGGCGGAGCCCGCGAGGGTGCGGCAGCGCTCGGCCTCGGCCCGGGCGGCCTCGGTGATGTCGGACCGGTCCAGCTCGTGCTCCAGCCGCGACAGCAGGGACCGGGCCCGGTCAGTGGACGGACGGGGCCGGGCGCGCAGGTAGGGCAGGGTCACGACGACGAGGATCACCACGGCGCCCAGCACCCACAGCCACGCCGTCACCGGACACGCTCCCGCAGCGCGGCCACCCGGTCCCGCAGCTCGTCCCACGGCTGGCCCGGCTTCGCGGCCTCCCAGTCGGCCAGGGCCGCGAGGTACTGCTCGGAGGTCTCGCCGAGGCTGCGGCGCGGCGACTGCGCCACCATCCGCATCGCCACCAGGGCCAACTCGCTCTCCAGGTCCGCGCGCTGCACGCGCCAGCGCGCCCGCTGCTCGCGGCGGGCAGCCAGGCCTGCGGCGCCCCGGCCGAGCCAGCGGGTGCCGAAGTGGACCAGCAGCACCATGCCGACGAGCAAGCCCGCGGCGAACAGGTAGCGGTAGGCGGAGAAGGTGAACACGCGCTCACCGGGCAGCACGCGGCCGCGGAAGACCTCGCTGTCGTAGTAGGCGACGAGCTGCTCGGCCATCGCCCGGTGGTCGCCCTCGATGAACTGGGTGGTGTCGCCGTAGATGCTCCAGGTGACGAAGTCCCAAGCGAAGGGGCTGCTCACGATCGGGAAGTCGTCGCTCTGGCAGCCGCGCACGAACTCGCCGTCGGCGATCACCACGTGCATGATCCCGTCGATCCGGTCGACCACGTCCGCGCAGGCGTCGGCCTTGTCCTGGGCCACCGCCGAGTCGCCGGTGACGATCGAGACCGTGACCGGCCGCTTCCCGATGGCCCGCTGGATGGCAGGCACGTCGACCCCGGGCACCCCGTCCTGCACGTAGACGACGTCGCGGTCCAGCGCGGCGACCACCGGCCGGGCCGAGGAGAACAGCAGCAGCACGTCCTTCCAGGTCAGCAGCGCGATCAGGCCCACCACCAGCACGTAGAGGTAGCGGCGCAGCAGCTTCCGGTCCGGCGGCCTGCGGTGTTCGCCCTCGTTCCGCGTGGACATCAGGCGGGCACCCCCAGCAGCTCGGCGGCTTCGGCCAACTGGGCGGCCGCCTCGCGGACCGCCTCCCTGGCCACGGTCAGGTCCCCCTCGGAGAGCACCAGGTCGCGGGCCACCTGGTAGCGCTCGGTGGCGCTGGTGACGAGCTGCCCCGGCCGCCCGCCCCGGCTCACCGCGTCGAGGTGGGCGATCTTCGCGGCGACCGCGCTGACCTCGGCGGCCACCCGGTCGCGGTCGAGCTGCGCGGCCGTGGCCCGCAGCCCGCGCAGCCGCGACGGGCGGCGGCGGATGGCCACCGGCACCGCCACCAGCAGCACCGCGGCGCCTGCGAACACCCAGGGCAGGGCGATCCCGGCGATCTCCAGCGGGTCGCCCGCCTGGTCCGGCCGCTGCAGCGCCGCGGCCCTGGCCGCGGCGGTCTCGCCGTACTCGCCGACGAGCAGCGTCGCCAGTTGCAGCGGGTCGGGGCCCCACTCGGCGAGGCGGAAGAAGTTCTGCCCGTAGTAGGCGTCGCTCGCGGTGCGCGCCACCCCGGCGTCCGGGCCGCGCAGGTCCACCCACAGCCCCCGGACCACGGCGACGACGTCGTCGGGGAAGCGCTGGGCGAGCCGGTCGGCGAGGTCGGTGGCGGGGCCCGCGGGCAGCACGGCGATGCGCACGGTGAGTCCGCCCGCCTTGTCCCACCGGTCGTCGCGGGCGCGGTCGGGCCGGTCGGGGTTGTAGAGCTGCCGCTCGGCCAGGGCGTCGCCCACCTCGGTGACCTGGGCGTCGGTGGCGGCGACGGGCGCGGCGGGCGGGTTCCAGTCGGCGCCGAGCGCGGTGAGGACGAACTCGGTCAGGTCCGCGGTGCCCAGGGTGGCGGCGACCTCGGCCATGTCCGACGGCCCGACCACCCGGGCGTTGCCGCCGATGTTGACCTTGAGTCCGCTGGTGAAGACCAAGTCGTCCTCGTCCGGGTACTCGTCGAGCACCTTGGCCACCTCGTCGCGGTGCCGTTCGCGGCTGCCCACCCCGGAGTGCGGCAGCAGCAGGAGCTTGCGCCCGGCGGCGGCGAGCGCGGGCCGGACCCTGGCCTCGTCGATGACCGCGGGCGCCCCAGGCACCCTGGCGACGACGTCGGCCTCCAAAGCGGACAGCGCCTGCGCGGCCGTCCAGCCGATGGGCTCGTCCTGCGCCGAGGCGGGGCCCGCGGAGATGATCAGCGCGAGGGCGGACCCGAGCACAGCAGCGAGAATCCGACCTTGAGTCACGCTCCGAGCATAAGGTTTCCAACGTTCGTGGGGGACTGTTCACCCGGATCGAGCACTCGAACACACCCGCTACGCTCGGACCGTGACCGCCGATCGCTCCCAGCCGACCCGCCGCGTGGTCGCCCTCGCCGCCCTCGGCGTCGCTGGCCTGCTGACCGTGCTGGGCCTGCTGCTCGTGGTCGCCGCGTTCACCGAGGACTCCGCCATCGAGACCTACACCGGTCGAGCCGAAGCCGACGTCGTCAGCGTCAGCTTCGGCCGCACCCTGGTCCGCTTCCAAACCCCCGACGGCGCCGTGCACACCCCGGGTTATGGCGTGCTCTACCCCGAGGCCCTGCAAGAGGGCCAGGTGGTCCGCGTCGAGTACGACCAGCGCAACCCCGAACTGGTCCGCGTCGCCGGACGCGGGGCGTCACTGACTGTGCTGCCGGTCAGCACGACCGTGCTCATCGGCTGGGTGGTCGTGGGTGCCCTGGTGTGGTGGCTCCGACGACAGGGCCCACTGCTGCTGCGGCCGATCTTCCCCCGCCGCATCCGAGTCTGACGTTCCTCTGTGGACCAGGCGTTCTAGCGCTTGCGCATGATCGGCCCACCGAAGTCATCCGGGTCGTCCTCCGGGGGCAGCCCCGCGGCGATGATCTCGTTGAGCGAGTGCCCTTCCTCGATCAGCGCGTACGCCTGGCGCATCTGCGGGACACCCGCCGCCAAGGCCTCCCGCACGCCCTCCTCCCCCGCCGCCCGCCCGGACACGATGTCCCGCCAGGTGAATTCGCCCGCGTCGATCCGCCCCTGCAGCTCGCGCTGCGCCTGCGTCGCCTCCGCGCCGCGGTTGTGCCGCTCGATGAGCTCGATGTCCTCATCGGTGAGCGTGGAGTCCGGCATCGCGGCGAAACGGGTCTCGGTCTCGGCGACCGCGGTCTCCAGTTGGGCGATGGCGAGGTCCAACTCCGCCTCGGCGGCGCGGACCTGGAGGTTCTTCCAGTCCTCGGGAGTCGTCATGGTCAGGCCACCGGCTCCGGGTCGGGCGAAGGCGCGGGGTTGCGCTCCTGCTGGTACTCGCCGTAGTGCTTGTTGGCGTTGTACCCGTTCTTGCCCGCCGCGACCACGCCGCCGCCCGTGGACTTGAGACCGCCCGCGGCCTGCTCGCGGCCCGCGTTGATGTCGGTGCGGGCGTCGTTGACGTCGTTGGCGGAGTTCAGGGCGTCGTTGACGTTGCGGATGTCGGTGATGCCGCTGATGGCGCTGCCCATGTCCTTGACGCCCTGGACGACGGCCTGGCAGCCCTCGATGATGGCCTTGATGCCGTTGATGATGGTCAGCACGGCGTTGTAGATCTCGATGGCGTCGATGACGGTCTTGACCGCCTTGCCCCAGCCGACCACCGGGATGGGCAGCAGCGCGATCGCCTCGAGCAGCTTGTTGACCAGCTTCTTGATCAGCTTGAGGGCCTGGTCGCAGGCCTTCTTCGAGGCCTCGGCGACCTTCTCGAACGCGGTGCCGACCAGCTTGGCGGCTTGGGCGTCGGCCTCGATCGCGACCGTCCACACCGTGCGGACCTTGCGCGCGAGGGCTTCGGACGCCGCGCCGTCCCAGTGCGGGGCCAGTTCGTCGAGGCCGGAGTTCATGTTGTCGCGCACGGCCTGCAAGGCGTCGCAGACGTTGTCCCACTGCTTGCCGGTGACCGCGATCTTCTCAAAGTCGCCGGTGATCGGGGCGATGATCGAGGTGACCAGGTCCTCGCCGACGACCTGCTCCCAGATCCAGTTCACCACCTGGACCTGCGCCCCGGCGTTGGCGATGGCCGAGTCGATGCTCGGCCCGCCCTGCAGGTTCGCCTCGTTGTTCAGTGCGGCGATCGGGTCCACCGTGTCCGCGTACGGCATCACTGGCCCCCAACGGTCGGGATGTCGGAGACGCCGCGCACGCCGTCGAGGCCGCGCGCGCTCGCGGTGTCGGCGCGCTCGTAGGCGTCGGCCGCGTCCACGAGGGACTGGTGCAGGCCCGCCAGCTTGTCGTGGCCGAACTTCAACGTCTCCGCGTACAGCCCGACCGCGCCGTCGACCACCGGGACCAGCAGGGACAGCAGGCCGGTGAAGCCGCTGGTGTCGCCGCCCTTGGAGCGGGCGTGCCCCTCGATGGCGGAGAAGTGGTTGGCGTTGCGCTCCAGCAGGCCCGCGTACCCCCGCAGCTCCTCCGGAACGACCCTGACCTCACCCATCGCGGCTCCCCACCTGGTCTTGCGGTTACCCAGGGGTTGACGCGGGACCGGCCGCGTCCGGTTCCCCCGCCGGGAAGTGCTTTTCCAAAGCGAATGGAACCCGGTTCACCACTGTCCGGTCGCGAGGAACGACCGGACCTTGTCGACGTGCGGAGCCGTGTCGAGCCCGTTGGCCGCCAGCCAGTCGTCGTCGTAGTAGGTGTTGGAGTAGCGCTCGCCGCCGTCGCAGAGCAGCGTGACGACGCTGCCCGAGCGGCCATCGGCGACCATCTCGGCCACGATCTGGAACACGCCCCACAGGTTCGTGCCGGTCGACCCGCCGACGCGGCGGCCCAGCAGGTCCTCGACGACCCGGATCACCGCGATCGACGCCGCGTCCGGGACCTTCACCATCCGGTCGACGACGTGGCCGAGGAACGACGGCTCGACCCTGGGCCGCCCGATGCCCTCGATCCGCGAGCCGCGGTGCCCGGTCAGCTCGACGTCGGCGCTGTGCCAGGCGTCGTAGAACACCGAGTCCTCGGGGTCGACGACCGCGAGCTGGGTCCGGTGGCACTGGTAGCGCAGGTACCGGCCGATGGTGGCGCTCGTGCCGCCGGTGCCCGCCCCGACCACGATCCAGTCCGGAACCGGGTGCGGCTCCAACGCCATCTGCTCGAAGATCGACTCGGCGATGTTGTTGTTCCCGCGCCAGTCGGTGGCCCGCTCGGCGTTGGTGAACTGGTCGATGAAGTGCCCGCCGAGCTCCTCGGCCAGCCTGCGCGACTCGGCGTAGATCTCCCCCGGCGAGTCGATGAAGTGGCAGCGGCCGCCCTGGTGCTCGATCAGCCGCACCTTCTCCTGGCTGGTCGTGCGCGGCATCACCGCGATGAACGGCAGCCCGAGCATCCTGGCGAAGTACGCCTCGGAGACCGCGGTGGACCCCGACGACGCCTCGATGACCGGCGTGCCCTCGACGATCCAGCCGTTGCACAGCGCGTAGAGGAACAGCGAGCGGGCGAGCCGGTGCTTGAGCGAACCGGTCGGGTGGGTCGACTCGTCCTTGAGGTAGAGGCGGACCTTCCACTGCGCGGGCAGCGGGAAGGGCAGCAGGTGGGTGTCCGCGCTGCGGTTGGCGTCGGCCTGGATCTGCCGCATGGCCCGGTTCACCCAGGCCCGCGTGGTCGCCGCGCTCAAGGTCAGTCCTGCTCGCCGCGCAGCTCGGCGCGCAGCCGGTCGCGCTCGGCGTCGCGGCCCGCGCCGCGCTCGGCCAGGCCCGCGGTGACCCTGGCGTTGAGGCCGCGGAACAGCAGCAGGCCGAGCGGGAACCCGACGACGAGGCCGATCATGAGGCTGACCAGCACCGGGATGTCGAAGAAGACCAGGATGCCGGTGATCAGGCCCGCCAGCACCAGACGCGCCAGCGAGTAGAGCGCGAGATCGCGTCCGAGGTGCCGCTTGTCGTCCACCCGGCCAGGCTACCCGGCGTTCCCATCAGCGGGTTCGTCGACGTCGGAGACGTTGGGCCGCCCCTCGAAGCGGGTGGACAGCACCACGGTGGACCGGGTGCGCGCGACGCCCTTGATCCGGCGCAGGCGCCCCAGCGACAGCTCCAGGGCGTCGACGGTGGCGACCCGCACCTTGACCACGAACGCCTCGTCGCCCGCGACCCGGTAGCAGCTCTCCACCTCGGGGAGCTCGGCCAGCTCAGCGGCCACGTCCTCGTCGTCGGCGGTGTCGGTGGGGTGGATGCTGACCAGCGCGGTCACCCCGAGGCCGACCAGCGTGGGGTCGACGACCGCGTGGTAGCCGGTGATCACCCCGGCGGTCTCCAGCTTCCCCACCCGCTCGTGGACGGCGGACGCCGACAGCCCCACCTGCCTGCCCAGGTCGGCGTAGGTGACGCGACCGTTGGTGCGCAATGCCGCGATGATGCGGCGGTCCACGTTGTCCACGGGTACGCAGGGTACGGCGTGCGGGGCCCGGGGCGGCAACGAGCGGCCCGAGCGGTGTCCGGATCTGGTCGTTTTGTCCCTTACTACCTCTTTACCATCACCCAACCGTTCGAGTACCCGATGGTCGAAGTGCCACGATGGTCGGAGTTCAACCATGCAATTCGAGCGAGGAGGCGGCCAAGGTGACCGTTGCGCACGTCGGAGAGCGCCTGCTGACGCCGGGCGAGGTCGCGGCCCTGTTCCGCGTCGACCCCAAGACCGTGACCCGCTGGGCGACCGCGGGCCGCATCGGCTCCATCCGCACCCCGGGCGGGCACCGCCGGTTCCGGGAGTCGGAGGTCCGCGCCCTGCTGGCCGAGCTGACCACCGAGGCCAGCGGCCCCGGCCTGTAGGGCGCCACACCGAACCGATCGCGGACCGAGACCCGCGAAAGCGACAAACGGGTTAACCTCGACGTGGAAGCGTTCGGAGGTGGCTACCCATGATCTACCTGCTCGCCATAGTCGGCGCCGTCACCGTGGCCGTGCTCCTGTGGAAGGCCTTGGCCCCCCAGGTCGAGGCCGCGGGTGCGGCTCGCGCCAAGCGCGAACTGGCCCCTGACGACGACCCGGATTTCCTGCGCGGGCTTGAGCAGCGCAGGAAGCCCGAGGACGGGGCGGCCTGATCTGTCCCTGGTGGCGGCCGGATTCCTGGTGGAGTCCGGCCGTCGTTCTATGCGAGGGGTCTGGAGGTGGAGGCCGAGCTGCCGCCGCGAGGCGACGCCCCGGGTCGGGGCGCCGCCTCGGCTGGTGGTCAGCGCATGGTGCGGCGGGCCTCGTTGGG
Organism: Actinokineospora pegani; assembly: GCF_009745975.1. GTDB lineage: Bacteria > Actinomycetota > Actinomycetes > Mycobacteriales > Pseudonocardiaceae > Actinokineospora > Actinokineospora pegani. The sequence goes on from NZ_WHOL01000117.1 coordinate 215,474, forward strand.
GAAGTCGTCGGCGACGGTGGCGGCCATGTCGAGCAGGGCCAGGCGGGTGTCGGGTTGCAGGCGCTCGAGTTCGATCTCGGCGCCTTCCTCCAGGTGGGGGTCGAACGGGATTCGGCAGACGGCGCGGCAGCGGGCGGCGAAGTGCTGGCTGAGCTTGTCCAGGTCGACCGAGCCGGACTTGGGGCGGACCGAGTTGATCACGGCGACGGAGCGGGCGACGAGGTCGCGGTAGCCGTGGGCGTCGAGCCAGTCCAGGGTGGCCGAGGCGCTGCGGGCGCCGTCGACCGAGCCGGAGGAGACGATGACCAGGGAGTCGGCGATGTCGAGGACGCCCTTCATGGCCGAGTGCATCAGGCCGGTGCCGCAGTCGGTGAGCACGATGTTGTAGAAGTGCTCGAGCAGCGCGACGGTGCGGCGGTAGTCGTCCTCGCTGAACGCCTCCGAGACGGCCGGGTCCTGCTCCGAGGCCAGCACCTCGAGCCTGCTGGGGCCCTGGGAGGTGTAGGCGCGGATGTCGCTGTAGCGGCGGATGCGGCCCGCGTCGCGCAGCAGGTGGCGGACGGTGGCCGTGGTCTCCAGCGGGATCTTCTGGCTCAGGGTGCCCCGGTCGGGGTTGGCGTCGACCGCGATGACCCGGTCGCCGCGCAGCGAGGAGTAGGTCGAGCCGAGGGTGGTGGTCGTGGTGGTCTTGCCGACGCCGCCCTTGAGGCTGAGCATGGCGATCTTGTAGCAGCCGCGCAGCGGCTGGTTGACCCGGGCGATGAGGTCGCGGCGCTGCTTGTCGGCCGGGCTCTCGCCGACGTTGATCAGGTGGCCGGAGGCCACGTAGACGGCGCGGCGCCAGCCCGACTGCGGGGTGCGCTTGGTCTGCTTGATCAGGCGCGCCGAGGTCAGCTCATCGCTCGGCGGGCCGGGCGGCTGCGGCGGGGCGAAGCCGCCGTGCTGCGGGGCCATGTGCGGCTGCGGCGCGTACTGCTGCGGGTTGTACTGCTGCATCGGCTGCGGGCCCGACGGGGTCGGCTCGGCGTAGTAGCCGGGCTGCTGGCCGGGCACCGGGTGCGGTCCGGACTGGCCGGGGACCTGGTGCGGTCCGGACTGGCCCGGCCCGGGGACCTGGTGCGGACCCGACTGGCCCGGCCCGGCGACGGCGTGCGGGCCGGAGGTGTCCGGGTACTTCGTGTGGTCGGTCGTGGCCTCGTTCTCGAGCGGGTGGTCGGCCTGCGCCTGCGCGGCGACCTCCGGCAGGTCCGCGGCGATCTCGGGCGCGGGCCCGAAGTCGCGCGCGGCGTCGTCCCCGGCGCCGCCCGCACCGGGTTGCCCAGCGGCTCCCGGTCCCCAGGCCAGCTCCGACTCTTCGTGGCGTCCAGTCACCCCTGCGACCCCTCCTACCCGGCGTGCGAGTGGTCCCTGCCCCAGGACCCTCACCGGCGACGGTAGTCGCTCACGACCCGCACCACCGAAACGGGGGCTGTCCACGACGTCATCGAATCGGTCACGAACCCCCGGCCGGTCAGCCGCCCGCGTACGAGTGCAGACCCGAGACCACCAGGTTGATGAAGAACAGGTTGAACACGACCACCGCGAACGCGACCGAGTTGATCACGGCCGCGCGCGAGCCGCGCCAGCCCGCGGTGGCCCGGGAGTGCAGGTACCCGGCGTAGACGACCCAGGCCACGAAGGCCACGGTCTCCTTCGGGTCCCAGCCCCAGAACCGGCCCCAGGCGGCCTCGGCCCAGATGGCGCCGCAGATGATGCCGAAGGTGTAGATCGGGAAGGCGAAGATCGTGGTGCGGTAGGCCAGCCGGTCGAGGGTGTCGGCGTCGGGCAGCTTCGGGCCGAGCCGGGCGAACCGGCTCTGGTCGGCGTCGTGGCGCACCTTCGCCAGGTACAGCAGGCTGAACACGCCGGGGATCAGCAGCAGGCCGCTGGAGATGATCGCGGCGGACACGTGCACGACCAGCCAGTACGACTGCAGGGCGGGCTGGACCGGGGCGGCCTCGGTGTAGAGCACGGTGCCGCCGAGGAACATCAGGATGACGACCGGCGTCAGCACGAACACGCCCATCCGGCGCACGTCGAACTTGCGCATCAGCACCAGCCAGCCGATGACCGCGACGAGCATCGTGGCCATGCCGTACTCGTACATGTTGCCCCAGGGCGCGCGCTGGGTGGCGACCCCGCGCAGCACCAGCGAGCCCAGGTGCAGCGCCACGCCGAGCGCGGTCAGCGCGACGGCCACCCGCCCGGCCCGCTCGGCCCTGGACCGCCCCGCGCCCGCCTCGACCCTGCCGTAGGCGGGTCCCCCGTCCGGTGTGTCGACCTCGGGACCGCCCGCGCCGACCAGCACCGCGACCTCGGACTTCTTCGCGGTGCGGGTGAAGGCCTGCTCGATGGCGTACCCGATCATCGCGAAGACGTAGATGAGGGTGGCGGCGCCGTAGCACCAGTCGCTGTAGGTCGACAGCGTCTCGTTGACCGGCATCAGGGACTCCTCCTGGGGCTAAGCAGCGTGAACAGCGTGGATGCCGTCCTGCTGAACTCCTCGCCGTATCCCGCCTGGTCGGTGCGAGCGAGGCCGCCGACGGTCACAACCGTAAACCCGTCCCCGGACGGGGTGGCACGGACCCAGAACCTGCGCCGCTTGACGACCAGCGACAAACCGAGCCCGAGGAACATCGCGATCGAGAACACCAGGACCCACACCTGGCTCGGGTCGTGCGAGACCTGCAGGTACCCCCACCGGTCGACCCCGTCGAACCTGACCCGGGTGCCGTCGTCGAGGGTCAGTTCCTCGCCCACGGTGAGGTTCTCCCTGGCCACCCGGTTGAGCCTGCCGCTGTCGACCAGGGCCTGGTCGATGTCGAAGATCGACTGACCGCTGCCGGACTCCAGGCCGAGGTCGCCGCGCAGCACGTCGACGGCCACCGCCGGGTCGCGCAGCTCGGGGTGGCTCGACGACAGCAGCGTCCCGTCGTAGATCGCCGTGGGGGCGAACAGGCCGGTGATCGCGATCTGCTTCTGCCTGCGCTCGGCGGAGTCGGTGATGCCGGGCGGGTCGAACTTGAGCGCGCCCTGCGAGAGCAGGGTCAGGTCGTCGACGGTGCGCCACTGGAGGGTCTGGGTGCGCTGCTCTCCGTTGGGGAAGGTCACGGTGAAGGTCGGCGCGTAGCCGTGCCCGAGCAGGTAGACGCGGTCGCCGACGATCCGCAGCGGGTGGTTGACCCGCAGGTCGTAGGGCCGCCAGGTGCCGTTGTCCAGGTCCTCGCCCGCCTGGTGCTCCATCTTGACGGTGAACTGGTCGGCCTGGCCGTTGTCCAGGTAGTCCACGTCGAGCTCGTTGACCCGCAGGCAGAACGGGTTCAGGTCGGTGCCGTCGACCCGCAGGCCGGGCCGGAAGCTGTCGAAGCTCGCCGTGCCGGAGTTGCAGAACTGCGAGCCGTTGGCCACCACGATGACCTGGCCCTCGTAGTTGTAGAGCTTGCCGACCGCCAGCGCGACGATCATGCCGAGCATCGCGAAGTGGAAGACCAGGTTGCCCAGCTCGCGCAGGTACCCGCGCTCGGCGCTGATGGTGCGGGAGCCGTCGGCCTCCTCGCGCACCTCGGTCCGCCACCCCTTGAGCCGCGCGCCCGCCTTGGCGACGACCTCGTCCGGGTCGGTGGCGGTCTCGCCGGTGACGTGGTGCGGCATCCGGGACAGGTTGCGCGGGGTCAGCACCGGCCGGGCGCGGAAGCTCCTGGCGTACTCGACCATCCGCGGCAGCAGGCAGCCGACCAGGGAGATGAACAGCATCAGGTAGATCGCCGAGAACCAGACGCTGGCGTAGATGTCGAAGAACTGGAGCCGGTCGAGCAGCTCCCCCCACCACCCGTGCCGGGCGATGTAGTCGGCGGTGCGCGGCGGGTTGAGCGAGCGCTGGGGCAGCAGGGCGCCGGGCAGGGCCGCGATCGCGAGGAGGAACAGCAGGATCAACGCCGTGCGCATCGACGTCAGGCCGCGCCAGGTGTTGCGCAGGAACGCCGACAGCCTGCGGAGCCTGGTCATAGCGAGGGGACGAAGTCGCTGACCAGGCCGTTGCGCATCCAGACCACGAAGTCGCCCCACACCCCGGTCACCAGCAGGACGCCGACGACGAACAGCAGCCCGCCGCCGAAGAGCTGGATGCCCCGCCCGTGCGTGCGCAGCCACGCGGTCGTGCGCACCGCCCACCGCGCGCCCACGGCGATCAGCAGGAACGGCACCCCGAGCCCCAGGCAGTAGATGAGCACCAGCAACAACCCCCGCGCCGCGGTCCCACCGGTGGCCGCGGCCAGCGACAGCACCCCGGACAGCGTGGGCCCGATGCACGGCGCCCACCCGAGGCCGAAGATCCCGCCCAGGATCGGCGCCCCCGCCAACCCCAGGTTGGGCGTCTTGTGGAACCGGAACTCCCGCTGCGCCCCCGGCACCAACCCGACGAACACCAGCGCCATCGCGATGGTCACCACGCCACCGATGCGCTGCAACAGGTCCTGGTTGGCGAACAGCGAGTCCGCCAACCACACGAACGTGCCGACGGTCGCGGCGAAGACGACGGTGAACCCCAGGACGAACAGGGCCACGGCCCCCAGGACCCGCCCCCGCCCCGTCTTGCGCTGCTCGTCGGCGGTCACCGCGGGCGTCTCAGCGCCCACGAGGGCGGCGAGGTAGGCGAGGTAGCCGGGCACGAGCGGCACCACGCACGGCGACGCGAACGACACCATCCCCGCCAGCAGCGCCACACCGCCCGCGACCACCAGCGGCCCGCTGGTGGCGAGTGTGGTGGCGATTTCGGGGGCGTCCACCGGATCAGACTAGGAAAACCCCGTCAGACCAGCGTGAGCGGGTCCGGCCATCGCGTCGTAGCTCACAGGACCGCTCACTCGGCGACGAGTTTGTCCAGCTCCGCTGTCAAGTCCTCAGCCAGCAGGTCGCGCATGTACGCCGCCGCCACCCGCCCCTGCTTGTCGATCAGGAACGTCGCGGGCACGACGGCGCGCGGGTACCCCTTCAACGCCAGCAGCGTCCGCCCCGGCGGGTCGTAGATCGACGGGTAGGTCAGCTCCCGGTCCCGCACGAAGTCCTGCGGCGCGGACCGGTCGTTGTCGCGGAAGTTGATGCCGAGGACCTGGACGCCTCGGGACTGGTAGGCCTGCTGGACCTTCTCCAGCTCGGGCGCCTCGGTGCGGCACGGCCCGCACCACTGCCCCCACACGTTCAGCACCACGACCTCGCCCCGGAAGTCCGACAGGCCCACCTGCTTGGTCTCGTCCATCAGGTCCGGCCCGGACACGTCGGGCAGGGGCTTGCGTTCGGCCACCGGGTAGGTGATGTCCGTCTGCCCGCCGGGCGAGACGAACACGAACTGGGTGTCGTTGGCGACGGCGTCCTTCTCCGCGCCGCACCCGGTCAAGGCCAGGGCCAAGACGACGAGACCAACCAGGCCGCCACGCATCAGGCGCCCGTCTGCTTGGGGTCGCTGGCGCCCGCGGGCTCGGCGTAGCGGATGTCGACGAGGCGCTCGTCCTCGAAGACCAGGGAGGTCAGCGAGGCCAGGGAGCACTGGCGCTTGGACGGGTCGTGCCACAGGCGCCTGCCCTCCAGGTAGCGGCGGATGGTCCAGACCGGGAGCTGGTGGGAGACGCAGACCGCCTCGTGGCCCTCGGCGGCGGCTCGGGCGCGGTGGACGGCGGCGAGCATCCGGTGGGCGATGAGCAGGTACGGCTCGCCCCAGGAGGGGCGGAACGGGTTGCGCAGGTGCGGCCAGTTGCGGGGGCTGCGCAGCGCGCCGTCGCCGACGGAGACCTTCTGGCCCTCGAAGACGTTCGCCGACTCGATGAGGTGGTCGTCGGTGGCCAGTTCCAGGCGGTGCGACCCGGCGATGGGGGCGGCGGTCTCCTGGGCGCGCGTCAGCGGGGAGGCCACCACGTGGGTGATGTCGTGGTCGCGCAGGTACTCGGCGACGGTGATGGCCTGGCGCTTGCCCGCCTCCGACAGCCGGAAGTGCGGGAGGCGGCCGTAGAGGATGCCCGACGGGTTGTGCACCTCGCCGTGGCGCAGCAGGTGGACGATCGTCTGGGTCACGCGGGCTCCTGGGCTCGTGCGGCGGCGGCGGCCGCGGGGACGAGGGCGGCGGCGATGCGCTCGAACGCCTCGTCGTCGAGGGCGGCGCTGACGAACCAGGCCTCGAAGGCGCTGGGCGGGGCGTAGACGCCGTGGTCGAGCAGGGCGTGGAAGAAGGCGGGGAAGCGCCAGGTCTGCGCCGCCTTGGCGCCCGCGTAGTCCACCACCGGGTCCTCGGTGAAGAACACGCTCACCAGGTTGCCCGCGAACTGCACCCGGTGCGGCACCGACGCCGCGGTCAGCGACTCGGTGAACAGCTCGCCCAGCCGGGCGGCGTTGGCGTCGAGCGCGGTGTAGACCGACTCGTCCGCCGCGCGCAGCGTCGCCAGGCCCGCGGCCACGGCCACGGGGTTCCCCGACAGCGTGCCCGCCTGGTAGACCGGCCCGGACGGGGCCAGCCTGGCCATGACGTCGGCCCGGCCGCCGAACGCGGCGGCGGGCAGGCCGCCGGACATGACCTTGCCGAAGGTGTAGAGGTCGCCCGCGACGCCGTCGACGCCGTGCCAGCCCGCGCCGGAGACGCGGAAGCCGGTCATCACCTCGTCCATCACCAGCAGCGCGCCGTGCTGGGTGGCGATCTCGCGCAGGCCCGCGTTGAAGCCCGCGACCGGGGCGACCGCGCCCATGTTGCCCGCCGCCGCCTCGGTGATCACCGCGGCGATGGTGTCGCCGTGCTCGGCGAAGGCGGCGCGCACGGCGTCGAGGTCGTTGTAGGGCAGCACGATGGTGTCCTCGGCCTGCGCGCCGGTCACCCCGGGCGTGGTCGGCAGGCCCAGCGTGGCCAGGCCGGAGCCCGCCTCGGCGAGCAGCGCGTCGACGTGGCCGTGGTAGCAGCCCGCGAACTTCACGATCCGGGTCCGGCCGGTGAACCCGCGGGCCAGCCGGATGGCGCTCATCGTGGCCTCGGTGCCGGAGTTGACCAGCCGCACCTGCTGCACGGGGGCGACCCGGCGGATGATCTCCTCGGCCAGGTCCACCTCGCCCGCGGTGGGGGTGCCGAAGCTCAGGCCGTCGCCCGCCGCCCTGCGCACCGCCGCCACCACCTCGGGGTGGGCGTGGCCCAGGATCATCGGGCCCCACGAGCAGACCAGGTCGACGTAGCGGTTGTCGTCGACGTCCCAGAGGTAGGCGCCCGCGCCGCCGGTCATGAACCGGGGTGTGCCGCCGACCGCGGAGAACGCGCGCACCGGTGAGTTCACCCCGCCGGGGGTGACGGACCGCGCGCGGTCGAACAGCGCCGCGGAGGCGCGCACGTGGGGCTCGGGGGCTTCGGTGCTCACGCCGACCAGTGTCCCAAACGCGTCCGGGTGGGCACGCTCACGCCCGGCTGGGACGGGTGCGCACGGCCAGCGCGAGCTGGCGGACGGCGTCGACGACCAGCAGCCCGGCCAGCGTCGCCGCCCCCACCGCGGCCGCGACGAACGGGCCGTCGAAGTCCGCCAGCCGCAGGTCGGGGCGGTCGAGGACGGGGGTGGAGACCGGGGTCCCCCTGGCCCAGAGCCACAGCGCGAGCCACACCAGCGCGGCGACCACGAGGACCTCGGCCGCGGCGACCAGCGCCCGGCGGGGCCGGTTCGGCGCGGCGGTGGGCTCGGGCCAGTGCGGATCGGTCACGCGCCCCAGAATGTCACGACCGGCGGGCGAAGTACCGGGCGGCGTCGACGCGCAGCAGCAGGACGACCACGGCCATCCAGCTCGCGACCAGCGCGCAGCCCAGCCACGGGGCCGCGACGCCCGCGGCGGCGTTGGCCGCGGCGGGCGCGCCGAGGGCGCCGAGCAGGGCGGCCGCGGCGACCCCCGCCCTGGCCCAGGAGCGGCCCTCGCGCAGCGGGAAGGCCAGCGCCGCCGCGACCAGCGCGGACAGCGCGGCGCCCAGGCCGAGCAGGCCGAGGGCGCGGGTGGAGAACACGAGGAGGGCGCCGGTGATGCCCGCGGCGAGCAGGGCGCCCGCGAAGGCGGCGTCCACCGCCACGGGTCTCGCGGTGGTGGGCGCAGGGGTTCGGACGGGCTCGGACAACCGGATCACGTCCGGTATGTAGTCGCCGAGCCCGCCCGTGTTACCGCCGTGCGCCGAATGCCGTCTCAGGTCGCGGCTGGGTCAGCCGACGCGCTTGGACGCCTCGAAGTACTCGGTCGAGGGCTTCTGCCACATGAGGAACAGCGCCGTGCCGATCAGGACGACCTGCACCACGCTCAGCAGGATCCCGACCACGCCGCCGTCGCCGCTGGCCAGGCTGTACAGGCCGCTCAGCACGCCGAGGACGCCCAGCACGGTCAGCGTGATGCGGGCCCAGTTGCGGCCCGCGCGCATCTTGAACGCGAACAGCACGTAGAGCGCGAAGAAGCCGACCGCGATGACGCCGGAGACGGTGAGCGCGGCGGTGACCGCGGAGTCGATCTCGGACTCGGAGAGCCCGCCGCCGACCGTGACCTGGTCGCGGACCTGGTCGCGCAGGATGTCGGCGCCGATGGTCAGCGTGACGATGAAGCTGAGGATGTTGATGCCCGCGTTGACCAGCCAGAGCATGAAGGAGGTGTCGACCTGCTTGGGCCGGGCAGGCGGGGCGCCGTGGCCGACCGGCGGGGCGGACGGCATCGGCTGGTACTGGCCGGGCTGCTGCCCGTACTGCGGGGCCTGCCCGTACTGGGGCTCCTGGCCGTACTGGGGGGACTGGCCGGGCTGCTGGCCCGACGGCTGGTTGGGGTCGTTGCTCGTCATACCGCCAGACGGTATTGGTTCGCGGGTCGCTCCGCTGGGAATTCCAGACCGGACGAGGTGGAAGAACCGCGTCGACTCCGGTCGGAACAGGTAGGCCGCGCCCACGACCCGGAACGCGGCGTCGGCCAGGTCGACGGCCAGGACCGGCGCCGGGCCGACCGAGGCGACCTCGGCGAGGAACCCGGCGGCGCCCAGCGCCGCGAGCCCGGCCAGCGCGATCCGGGACCACTCCCGACCCGCGCGGGCCTTGACAACCAGCAACGCGAAGAGCCCGATCATGGCCACGACGCCGAGCACGCCCGCGGCCACGACCTGCCCCGGGGTGATGGGGCCCGCGCCGGTGAAGCCCTCGCTCAGCTCGCGCGCGGTGCGCTCCACCCAGACCCGGTCGGTGAAGACCTGGAACAGGGTGCCCGCGGCGTTGACCGCGACCCCGCCGAGGGTGAGCCAGACAGCCTGGTCGACGAGCTTGGGCCGGGGGTTGGCCGTGGGGCGGGCGCCGGTGTGGGACGGGGTCACGGCTGTTCGTCCTCGCTCTCCTCGTGCCGTTCGCGCAGCAACGGCGCCAAGACCTCCACCAGGTCGTCGGGGAACCGGGCCCAGGCGAGCACGACCGTCCCGCCGGTCAGCTCAAGCGGCACGGCGTGGGTCTTGCGGGGGATGGTGAACCCGCGGCCGACCGGCCGGGCGACCTCGGGCTCCTCGACCCCCTCGACGCGGACGATCCGCTCCAGGTGCAGCACGTCCGCGCCCAGGCGCAGCAAGGTCGGGGTCAGCACGACCGACCGGTCCTGGCGCCGGGCGACGATCCAGAGCGTGGTGATGGCGACCAGCAGGACCGCGGCGCCCGACCAGGCCAGCGGGTGCGCGGGGCCGGTGAGGACCTCGACGAGGTAGCCGACGGCGCAGAACAGCGGGCCCCAGAGCAGCGGCCACCAGGTGGAGCCGGGCTCGCGGTAGAGCACGACCTCCTCGACCGGCGCCGCTCGGTCAGCCGGGGTCTGCTCTGGCGGGGTGGGCAGGTCCGGATCGGTCACTCGTCCGCCTCGCGGTAGAACCGCCTGGCCCGCGGCGAGTAGAGCATCCCGGCGGCAATGATGATCAGCAGTGCGCTGAGCAGGCCGTAGATCGTCACCCGACCCAGCGTGTACTCGAACAGGGCGGCGAACAGGCCCAGCACCAGCAGCAGCGCCCTGGCCTTCCGGATGCCGCGCCGGGCTTGGTAGGCGAGCAGGACGAAGAAGACCAGGAACATCGCCGCGCCCGCGATCAGCCACGCCCCCAGCCCGGTGGCCGTGGCCTGCACGTCCAGCGCCAGCAGGTCCGGGTTCAGCCGCACCTGCGCCCGCACCCAGTTCTCGCGGTTGACGAAGAAGTAGATCGCCCCGGCCAACCCGACGGCCCCGGCCACGACCCAGACCCAGAACGCCGCCCGCACCGCCCCGGGGGCATCGCCGCGCGCGCCCTCGTCCGCCTCGTCCGCCGTCGGCATCACCGGCTTGTGCCGGTGCCCGCTGCCCTCTTCGACCTCGTCCTCGGAGCCGCTCACGCCGCCGAGGTTACCCGCCGGTCCGTTTTGCCCGGCCGCAGACCAGCCGCGACCGCCTCAGCGATCGAGCCAGCCGGCGGCCTCGGCGGCCCAGTACGTGAGGATCACGTCTGCGCCCGCGCGGCGGATCGAGGTCAGCGACTCCATGATCGTGCGCTCGCGCTCCAGCCACCCGCGCTCGGCCGCGGCCTCGATCATCGCGTACTCCCCGGACACCTGGTAGGCCGCGACCGGCACGTCGGCGATCTCGTGCACGGCGCGGATGACGTCGAGGTAGGCCATGGCGGGTTTGACCATGACCAGGTCGGCGCCCTCGACCAGGTCGAGGTGGGTCTCGCGCAGCGCCTCGCGGATGTTGCCCGGGTCCTGCTGGTAGGTCTTGCGGTCGCCGGTGAGCTGGGAGTCGACGGCCTCGCGGAAGGGCCCGAAGAAGGCCGAGGCGAACTTGGCGGAGTAGGCGAGGATGCCGGTGTCGGTGTGGCCCGCGGTGTCGAGGGCCTCGCGGATGACGCCGACCTGGCCGTCCATCATGCCGCTGGGACCGAGCAGGTGGGCGCCCGCGTCGGCCTGGGCGCGGGCCATGTCCGCGTAGACGGCGAGGGTGGCGTCGTTGTCCACGCCGCCGTCGGGGTCGAGGACGCCGCAGTGGCCGTGGTCGGTGAACTCGTCCAGGCACAGGTCGGACATCAGCACGGTCGAGTCGCCCAGCTCCGACCGCAGGTCGCGCAGCGCGACGTTGAGGACGCCGTCCGGGTCGACCGCGCCCGAGCCCACGGCGTCGCGGCGGGCGGGCACGCCGAAGAGCATGATCCCGCCGACCCCGGCCGACACCGCCTCGACGGCGGCCTTGCGCAGCGTCTCGCGGGTGTGCTGGACGACGCCCGGCATGCTGGAGACGGCCGACGGCTCGGTCGCGCCCTCCTTGACGAACATGGGCAGCACGAGCTGGCGCGGCTCGAGCTGGGTCTCACTCACCATCCGGCGCAGCGCGGGCGTGCGGCGCAGTCGGCGGGGGCGGTGGTTGGGGAACATCGCTTCTCCCATGCGGCAAGAATGAGAACGGGTGGGTCACCATCCGGCGACCCACCCGCTCAGTGTCCCTCAGCGCGTCAGCGGCGCGCCCGCTTGGTCTTGCGCGGGGGCGGCAGCGCGCCCTCGGCCCGCAGCCGGGCCGCGTGCTCGGCCAGCGCGTCGACCAGCGACGGCACGGTCGCGTGCTCGGGCTGCACGTCCACGCGGAGACCGAACTCACGCGCGGTCTCGGCCGTCTTCGGGCCGATGCAGGCGACCAGGGTCCGGGTGTGCGGCTTGCCCGCGATGCCGACCAGGTTGCGCACGGTCGACGACGAGGTGAAGCACACCGCGTCGAAGCCGCCAGTCTTGATCATCTCGCGGGTGTCGGCGGGCGGCGGCGCGGCGCGGACCGTGCGGTACGCGGTCACGTCGTCGATCTCCCAGCCCCGGTCGCGCAGGCCCGCGGCCAGCGTCTCGGTGGCGATGTCGGCCCGGGGCAGCAGCACGCGCTCCACCGGGTCGAGGATGTCGTCGTAGGGCGGGAAGTCGGCCAGCAGGCCCTCGGAGGACTGCTCGCCCGAGGGGACCAGCTCCGGGTTGATGCCGAACGAGCGGACCTTCGCCGCGGTCGCCTCGCCGACGCAGGCGATCTTCACGCCGGAGAAGGCGCGGGCGTCGAGGCCGAACTCGGCGAACTTCTCCCAGACCGCGCGCACGGCGTTGGTCGAGGTGAAGATGACCCACTGGTAGCGGCCGTCGACGAGCCCCTTGACCGAGCGCTCCATCTGCGCCGGGCTGCGCGGCGGCTCGACGGAGATCGTCGGCACCTCGCTGGGGATGGCGCCGTGCAGGTGCAGGCGCTCGCTCATCTCCCCGGCCTGGTCCTTGGTGCGCGGCACCAGCACGCGCCACCCGTAGAGGGCGCGCGACTCCCACCACGACAGCTTCGAGCGCGCCGCGGCGGCTGCGCCGACCGTGACGACCAGGTTCCCGGAGATCTCGCCCGCGTCGGCGGCGAGCGAGGCCAGGGTGGTGTCGACGGTGCGCTGGCTGGTCGCGGTGCCGTCCGCGGTCACCGCGACCGGGGTCTGCGCGGCCAGGCCGTGCTCGACCAGCGAGGAGGCCGCCTCGGCGAGGTGGCTGGCGCTGGCGTGCAGCACGATCGGGCCGGGGGCCGCGGCCAGGGCGGCCCAGTCGACCTCGCCCCGGACGTCGATCTCGGTGTGCCCGGAGCCCAGCGCGATACCCGCGTAGGCCGGGACGGCGGTCGCGGGTGAGACGCCGGGGACGACGTCGAACACGGCGCTGGTGCGGGCCACGGCCTGCACCTCGGCGACGACGGCCGAGTGCGTCAGCGGGTCGCCCGCCACCAGGCGCACGACGACGCGCCCGGCCTTGGCCTCGCCCGCGAGGTCCTTGGCCACGTCGGCGGGCTGCCCCACCGCGGGGCGCACCTCCGCGGCGGCGTTGGCCGAGGCCAGCACGCCGGAGGGCACGTCGGGGTCGGTCACCACGAGTTCGGCGCGTTCGAGCAGTTCCCTGGCTCGCACCGTCAGCAGTCCGGCGTCACCGGGCCCGGAGCCGACGAAGGCGACTCGTCCGGGGGACTTGCGTGCACGGGTGGTCATGTCAGGCCACACTTCCTCATCAACTTACGCCTCGGGACCGGAGAGCACCCCGGCCCCGAGCTCCAGCAACTCGGCGGCCACCGCGCGGCCGAGCTGCTCTCCAGCGGTCAGGTCACCGGTGGCCGAGGCGCGCATGATCTCGACGGGACCGATCGGGTCGCCGTCCGCGTGGTACGCGGCGGCGACTCCGCGCAGCGACAGGCGGTAGACCACCTTGTCGTCCGCGTCGAGGTCTTCGACGACATCGGCCAGTGCGCCAACCGGTGCGGAGCAGCCCGCCTCGAGCGCGGCCAGCATCGCGCGCTCTGCGGCCACCGCCGCCCGGCTGGCATGATCGTCCACTGTGGACTGGAGAAGGTGTTCGACGTCGACGTCGTCGACCCGGCACTCCACCGCCAGTGCCCCCTGCGCGGGCGCGGGGAGCATCTGGATCGGGTCGAGCGTCTCGGTGATCTCGTCGAGCCTGCCCAGCCGGGCGAGCCCGGCACGGGCGAGCACCACGGCGTCGAGCTCGCCGTCGCGCACCTTCTTGATCCGGCTGTCCACATTGCCGCGGATCGGCACGATCACGTGACCGAGACCGAGCGCGTGCAACTGCGCGGCCCGCCTGGGCGAGCCGGTGCCGATCTTCGCGCCCGGCAGCAGCTCGCCCAGGGTGAGCCCGTCGCGCGCGATGAGCGCGTCCCTGGGGTCGGCGCGGGGCGGGACCGCGGCCAGCGACAGGCGCTGGTCCGGGGCGGTCGGCAGGTCTTTGTAGGAGTGCACGGCGACGTCCACCTCGCGGTGGGCGAGCGCGTCGCGCAGCGCCGAGGTGAACACGCCGATGCCGATCTCGGCGATCGGGGCCATCGAGCGGTCGCCGGGGGTGGACACCACGACGATCTCGGTCTTGGCGCCCGCCTGCTCGAGCAGCTCGGCGATCGTGCCGGTCTGCGCCAGGGCCAGCGCGCTGCCCCTGGTGCCGATGCGGATGGTCCTGGTCACGTCTTGTCCTCACTGGGCGCGGCGACGGCGGCCGGCTTGTGCGGGTCGAGCTGGAACAGCTCGCGCAGCGCCTCGGCGTAGCCGGTGCCCGCGGGTCCGGAGGCCAGCTCCTTGACCCGCACGGTCGGGGTGTGCAGCAGCTTGTCGACGACCCGGCGCACGGTGCGGGCCAGCTCGTCGCGGGTACCGCCGTCGAGGTCGGGCAGGCGCGAGTCGAGCCGCAGCAGCTCGGCGTCGACGACCTCGGCCGCTCGGCGGCGCAGGGCGGTCACCGTGGGGGTGACCTCGGACGAGCGCTGCGCGGCGAGGTAGCCGCGCACCTCCTCGGCCACGATCTCGGTCGCGCGGCGGGTGTCCAGGCCGCTGGGGGCCTCGGCCAGCCGCTGCTGCAGGCTCACCAGGTCGACCACGTGCACGCCGTCGAGCTCGCCGACGCCGTCGGCGACGTCGCGGGGCAGGCCCAGGTCGCAGACGACCAGCGGGCTGGTGCGCGCGGCGACGGCCTCGACCGGGATGACCGAGCCGCCCGCGCCGGTGCAGGACACGACGACGTCGGCCTCGGAGATCAGCTCGCGCAGCGTGCCCAGGCCCACGACCGCGCGGGCGGGGACGCCCTGCTCGACCAGGGACGCGGCCAGCCGCTCGCCGTTGGCGGCCGAGCGGTTGGCGATGACCACCTCGCCGATGGCGGCGCGGCGCAGCGCGGCGGCCGACAGGCCGCCCATCGAGCCCGCGCCGACGATGAGGGCCTTGCGACCGGCCAGCGTGCCCAGCGCGCGCTCAGCGTCGGCCAGCGCCTCGGTGACGACCGAGCCGCCGACCTGGTCGAGGCCGGTGTCGGTGTGCACGCGCTTGCCGATGCGCAGCGCCTGCTGGACCAGCTCGTGCAGCGAGCGCCCGACGGCACCGTGCTCGGCGGCGGTGTTGTAGGCGGTGCGGACCTGGCCGAGGATCTGCGACTCGCCGACGACCATCGAGTCCAGGCCCGCGCCCACGGTGAACAGGTGCTGGACCGCGGCGGCGGCGTAGTGCACGTACAAGTGGTCGTAAAGCGCGGTGGGGTCCTCGCCCGCGTGCCGGGCCAGCACGCCCACGACGTCGGAGAGCCCGGCGTGGAAGGCCTCGACGACGGCGTAGACCTCGGTGCGGTTGCAGGTGGAGACCAGGACGGCCTCGGAGACCGTGGGGCAGGCGAGCAGGTCGTGCAGGACCTTGGGCACGTCGACGGCCGGGACCGTCACCCGCTCCAGCACGCGGACGTCGGCGCTGCGGTGCGACATGCCGACCGCGAGCACGCTCATGACACCACCATCCCGTTGACCTGACGCCCCTCCATCGCGGCCGCGTCATCGGCTCGACGCGCCACGTGGAACGACAGCACCTGCAACTCGACCGCGAGGTCGACCTTGCGCACCTCGACGTGGTCGGGCACCTGGAGCACGACGGGCGCGAAGTTCAGGATGCACTGGACACCGGCCTCGACCAAACGGTCGCACACCGCCTGCGCGGCGGGCGGGGGCGTGGCGATGACGCCGATCGAGACCTCGCGCTCGGCGCAGACGGCCGGGATGTCGTCGATGTGGTGCACCGCGATCCCGCCGACGGGCACGCCCACCAGGTCCGGGTCGACGTCGAACAGCGCGGAGACGGGGAAGCCCCGGCCGGGGAACCCGCCGTAGTTGGCCAGCGCGTGGCCCAGGTTGCCGATGCCCACCACGGCCACGCTGTGCTTGCGCGTGAGCCCGAGGATGCGCTCGATCTCCTCGATCAGGACGGTGACCTCGTAACCGACCCCGCGGGTGCCGTAGGACCCGATGTAGGACAGGTCCTTGCGCAGCTTGGCCGAGTTGACCCCGGCCGCCGCGGACAGTTCCTCGCTGGAGACCGTGACCGCGCCCTGCTCCTGCATGGCCGAGAGGACACGCAGGTAGACGGCCAACCGGGCCACCGCGGCCTCGGGGATCGCCCTGGCGCGCTCACGCGCCGCCGGGACCTCGGCCACCCTGGGGATCGGGGTCGTGATCTCAGCGGCGGTCGGGGCGGGAGGGGTGTCGCCGCCGACCCCGTTCCGCTGGCCTCGCTGTGCCGCCACGCTGGTACTCCTCGACAGGAAACGTCTCCGGGATGGTGACCACGGTACCGCTTGTGAACGTGTGCACAAAGTCAGTGGCCAGGGGCTTGACACACGCCACACCGCCATCCGCCCGCTCCCGGGGCGCCGAGGGCCGCGAAGCCAACAGCGGGCGGACCCGGTGGGTCCGCCCGCTGCCAGGCACCCGACCTTGGTCGACCTTCCCCGTCGACCAATTCCGGATGCCCTGAGCCTAGCACAAGATCGAACATGCGTTCGACTGCGGGGGCGCGGTGGGGACCCGGGAACGCCGAACGGGCGGAGCGCGGTGCGCTCCGCCCGTTCGGCGTGGGGGTCGCGGTGCGGACACCGCGGGGATCAGGCGCCCGGGGTGAGCACCGTGTCGATGACGAAGACGGTGGCGTTCTTGGTCGGGATGTTGCCGCACAGCACCTTGGCGCCGTTGACGGTCATGTTCTCGCCCGAGCCCTCGATCTTGATGTCGCCGCCCGCGGTGTTCAGCGACTGGACGGTGCCCGCGTCCTCGAGGCCCTCGGCGTCGTAGCGCTGGCCCAGCACGTGGTAGGTCAGGATCGGCTGGAGCTGGTCCGGAGCGGCCGCCAGCTCCTGGAACTTCGCCTCGCCCAGGGCGTCGAACGCCGCGTCGGCGGGGGCGAAGACGGTGAGGGCGGGCGAGGTGTTGAGGGTGTCGCCCAGGCCGTCGACGGCGCCGATGGCGGCGACGAGCTTGGTCAGCAGCGGGTTGGTGCTCGCGGCGGTGGCGACCGGCTCCGGGCCCATGGAGGTCAGGCCGCCGGGGGCGTCGCCCTGCGGGAGCTGCGAGCAGGCCGGGCCGAAGACGTCGGCGGCGGTGGTGACGCCGTCGGACGCGGCGGCCGAGGTGGAGCTCTCGGAGGTGGGGGCGGGGGCGGGGGCGCTGCTGCCCGAGCCGGAATCGGTGCTGGGGGTGTCGCTGCTGCTGCAGGCCGTCAGCGCCAGACCTGCGGCGATGATGGCGGCGGCGCCGTTTGCCAGCTTGAGCTTGCTCACCAGTGATCACTCCGTTTCGAGAACTGTTTTGTTTTGCGTCATGGGGGATTCGAGGCCGGTCGGGGCCCGGATGGGTCGGTTCGCCGAAATTCCAGGAAGTTTTCCGCCCGGCGGCCGACGGCGGGCCGGTCAGTCCACAGAGAACAGGATGGAGTGCCAGCCGGTGGCCCCGTCCGGGATGGGCGGAACCCTTTCCTGCGGTTGGGTCTTACCGCTGCGGTCGGTGGCGCGCACCTCGACTCGGTGACTACCACTCGAAAGGTCCACCTCGGCGCGCCACTGCCGCCACGTCCGGTCGTTGACCTCGGTGGCCAGCTCGGCGGTCTGCCACTGCCCGCCGTCCATCCGGATCTCGACCTTGTCGATGCCGATGGTCTGCGCCCAGGCCACACCGGCGATCTGGACCCGGCCCGCCGGGACGGTGGCGAACCCGGCGGGGACGTCGATGCGCGACTGGGTCTTGATCGGCGCCTCCACCGCCCAGTCGCGGTCCTGCCAGTAGAAGCTCTTCTGGCCGTAGCGGATCAGCTCGAGGTCGACGACCCACTTGCACGCCGAGGCGTACCCGTAGAGGCCGGGGACGATGATGCGCGCCGGGAAGCCGTGCTCGAGCGGGAGCGCCTCGCCGTTCATGCCGATGGCCAGCAGCGCCCCGCGCTCCTCGTCGAGCATGTCCCGCACCGGGGTGGCCGTGGTCCAGCCGTCGACGCTGGTCGCGAAGACCTGCCCGCCCACGTCCTGCACGCCCGCCTCGTCGAGCAGGTCGCGCAGCGGCACGCCGATGAAGTTCGATGTGGAGATGTAAGGACCGCCGACCTCGTTGGACACGCACGTCATCGTGATGGTCTTCTCGATGAGCTCGCGGTCGCGGATGTCGGCGAAGTCGAAGGTGACCTCGTTGTCCACCAGGCCGTGGATCTTGAGCTGCCAGTCCTCCGCGGTCAGCCGGGGCAGCGTCAGCGCGGTGTCGATCCGGTAGAATTCGCGGTTGTCGGTGATGAACTTGGTCGCGCCGAGCGACTCGTACCCCGCGCTCGCGGGGATGGGCGGCGCGGGTGACCCGACCGTCAGCTTGCCGATCGCCGCGCGCGAGGCCTCGATGTCCGAGCTGCCCGTCAGCAGCTTGCCCGCCCCGCCGAGCACCCCGGCGCCGACGGCGGTGCCCGCCGCGGAGTAGAGGAACCTCCGCCGCGTCAGACCGTCCTTTTCAGACGATGCGGCCGCGAGCCGGTCCATCGCCACACCGTGCAGCCAGCGGAACACCAGCACGCCGGTGACCAGGCTGGCCAGCGGCGCGAGCACGCCGAGCACGTCGGTGTCCGGCCTGGTCAGCACGGCCACGACGGCGAGCGCGCCGAAGGCGGCGGCGATGGCCATGCCGGGCAGCGGCGACCGGCGCGAGAGCAGCCCGGCGACGATCGCGGCGACCAGGATCGTCACGGCCATGCCCGCCAGCAGCACCAGCTTGTCGTTGGTGCCGAAGTTGCGGATCGCGAACTGCTTGAGCCACTCGGGTGTCAGGTCGATCGCGGAGTTGCCCACGGCCAGGAACGGCGAGGAGCCGGCCCCGGTGAAAGCGGACACGAACTCGCCGACGGCCAACGCGGCGGCGACCGCGAGGACGCCGATCAGCGCGGCGACCAGCCAGCGCAGCGGTCGCCGCGGCGTGGACACGGAGTCGTGCTCGAGCGTCTTCACACCTGGTGTTCGGCGCCAGCGCCCGTCCGGATGGCCC
Source organism: Actinokineospora pegani (assembly GCF_009745975.1). Lineage (GTDB taxonomy): Bacteria > Actinomycetota > Actinomycetes > Mycobacteriales > Pseudonocardiaceae > Actinokineospora > Actinokineospora pegani. The sequence continues at coordinate 234,365 of NZ_WHOL01000117.1, forward strand.
CTATCGGGTGAGAGCTCGCCGGAGCCGCTCCTCCTCCACCTTCCAGTACCCGTGCTCGTCGCCGTCGACCAGGATCACCGGGACGCGGTCGCCGAACTCCGCGCGGAGTTCGGGGTCGGCGTCCACGTCCTGCGCGGTCCACCCCAGACCGAGGTCGGCGCAGATCCGGGCGACGTCGGCCTCGGCCACCTCGCACGCGTGGCAGCCAACGCGCGTCACCACGGTCACCCTCGGCTCGTCCATGCCGCGAACCTACCGATCCCGGCGACCGCGCAGCCCGGCGCGGCTGAGCTTCCCGGTGACCGAGTGCGGCAGCTCCAGGGTGAACTCGACCGCCTCCGGCACCTTGAACCGGGCGAGGTGGTCGGCGCAGTGCGCGCGGACGGCCTCCTCGGTCAGCTCCGCGCCGGGGCGCAGCACCAGCACGACCTTGACCCGCTCGCCCGCGCGCTCGTCCGGCACGCCCACGGCGGCGGCCTCGGCGACCTCGGGCAGCTCCCCCACCACCCGCTCGACCTCGTGCGGGTAGACGTTGAAGCCGTTGACGATGATCAGGTCGTTGGCCCGGTCCACCAGCCGCAGGTCGCCGTCGGTGTCGAGGTAGCCGACGTCGCCGGTGCGGAACCAGCCCTCGGCGTCGGGGCCGTGCGCCCCGTCCGGCCAGTACCCGCTGAACAGGTTGGGCCCGCGCGCGGCGACCAGGCCGGTGCCGGTGTCCTCCTCGGTGTAGTAGACCTCGTCCTCGTCCGGGACGACCTCCAGCGTGCTGCCGTCGCTGTCGACCAGCCGCAGCTCCACACCGGGGATGGGCTTGCCCACCGAGCCGGGCTTGGCCACGCCGCTGGCCAGGGTGGAGGTGAGCACCGGGCCGGTCTCGGTCAGGCCGTAGCCCTCGTAGATGGACAGGCCGGTCTCGACGCGGAACTCGGCCAGGGTGCGCGGGTCGAGCGGGGCGGCGCCGGAGGTCGCCAGCCGGACGGTGGACAGCGCCTCGCCCAGCCGCTCGGCCCCCGCGGTGACGAACGCCCGGTACATGACGGGAACGCCCACGATGGTGGAGACCCTGCGCTCCTGGCAGACGGCCAGCGCCCGGTCGACGCCGAAGCGGTCGAGCAGCACCCCGGTGGCCCCCGCCGCGGCGACCTGCCAGAGCGCGGACAGGCCGTAGGCGTGCGAGAGCGGGACGGCCAGCAGGACCCGGTCGGCGGTGTTGACCGGCGTGGGGCGCAGCGCCGAGCACTGCTCGACGTTGGCCAGCAGCGCCCGGTGCGACAGCATCACACCGCGCGGCAGGCCCGCCGTGCCGGACGTGTAGGCGAGCACGGCGATGTCCTCGCCGCCGCCGACGGCGGGGAACGGCTCGGCCGCGGGCGCGTCGAGGTCCGGGGCGGGCAGCGCGGTCGGCGCGTCGACGCCCAGGCCGAACGCGGCGCCGCTGTGCTCGACGACCCTGGCGGCCTCCCGGGCAGGAACCTCGGTGTCGATCGGGACGGCCACGCCACCCGAACGGATGACGCCGAACAGGGCGACGCAAAAATCGATCCCATTGGGGAGCATGAGCACAACGCGGTCACCCTGAGTAAGACCCTGAGCGACGAGAGTGCGGGCGAAAGCGTCGACCGCGGCGTCGAACCGCGCCCAGCTCAGCGAGGCGCCGGTGGTCCCGTCGACCAGCGCGGTGTGCGCCGGGACGCGGGCGCGGGCGGCCGCGACCAGGTCGGCAATGGTTCCGGTTGGCGCCTGTGCCATCGGACGGACCTCTCGTCGCAGTGTCGTTTCGTTGGTCAAAACATGCTCTGAGAACCACGTCGGACAACCGCAGTGTGGCACGCATCACTCACATCACGGTTCACTACATAAGATGACACATGCTTTACCTGAAGACTTATCACCTACTAAAAAGTAACGACACGTAAGCTCTAGCTGATCCCCAACGTGTGCACCGACCGCTTGGGACCGTCGAGGGAGTGTGCGGCTGCCCGATGCCCCGCCAGACCCGTACGAACACGGCTGCCTCCGTGCCACACGCCCGACCGGCGCCGAAGCCGGTCGGGGACAGCGCCGTGGGCGGGGACGTCGTGGAGCCGGGTCCGGGGCAGGCGGCCCCGGAGGAGGCGCACCGCGAGTCGTGGGAGCTGGTGCACGCCGCCCAGGGCGGCGACAAGGTGGCCTTCGGCAAGCTCTACGACCGCTACGTCGACGTGGTCTTCCGGTACGCCCTGTTCCGCGTGGGCGACCGCGAGCTGGCCGAGGACGTCACGAGCGAGACCTTCCTGCGGGCGCTGCGCCGGATCACCTCGGTGACCTACCAGGGCCGCGACGTGGGAGCGTGGTTCGTCACCATCGCCCGGAACCTGATCCTCGACCACGTGAAGTCCAGCCGCTACAAGCTGGAGGTCGCCACCCCGGAGTTCCGCGATTCCGAGCGCGACGACCCCGGCCCCGAGCAGCAGGTCCTGTCGATGGCGACCAGGGACGCGCTGCTGCGCTGCGTCGACCAGCTCGGCGACGACCAGCGCGAGTGCATCGTGCTGCGGTTCCTGCAGGGCTTGTCGGTGGCGGAGACGGCGGAGATCATGAACCGGAACGAGGGGGCGGTGAAGGCGCTGCAACACCGCGCGGTGCGCAGGCTGGCCCAGCTCCTGCCGACCGGGCTGCGGTGACCGACCGGCCGCGGCGCCCCGGTGCGGCCGGGTACGCCGTCCGGGTGGTGGTGCCGGGTGCGCCCCCGCCGGGGCCGTAACCCCCTGGGCAGGCAATCGTTTCACCGGGTGCAGCAGTCATCACGAACCGGAGTGGGATGGTGGAGAGCGGAACGGGGAAGTCGGACCGGGAGAGCGCGTCGGGCAGGCGCGTGGAACCGGTGCGCCCGGACCTCGCCGCGCTGCTCGCCGACCTCGACGAGGATTTCACCGACGACGACCGCGCCGTCGTCGGGCTCCTGACCGGGCTCGCCCGCGACACCGGACCCGACCCCGCCGCCCGCGCGCGGATGCGCGAGCGGGTCCTGGCGGGCGTGTCCGAGCCCGCGACGACGTCCACCGCGCTCGACCGCCAACCGCGCCCGTCCCCCACGCCCCGGCCCGTCCGCGCGGGCCGCGCGCCGCGCACCCGCCGGACCGGCGGCGCCTCGGGCGGCAAGCGCCCCGGCGAGCCGCCAAGAGCCGGTGTGCACGGCGTTCGCGGACGCTTCGCCGTCGCCGCGGTCGCGGTGCTGGTCATGGTGCTGTCCCTGGGCGGGATGAGCCTGCTGCTGGCCAGGGACGCGCTGCCCGGCGACCCGCTCTACGGCATCAAGCGCACCGGCGAGGCCGCCGAGCTCGGCCTGACCTTCGGCGAGGAGGACCGGGCGTTCAAGCACCTGCAGTTCGCCACCGCCCGGATCGCCGAGATCGAGACCCTGGCCCAGCGCCACCGCGACCCGGGCACGGCGCCCATCGGCTCCTACCTGGACGCGCTGCACGACTTCGACACCGACACCGCCGCCGGCACCCGCAGGCTGCTCGCGGTGACCACCACCGGCGACGGCAGCCAGTTGCCGGTGCTCGGCGGCTGGGCGGCCCAGCAGGCGAGCAGGCTGGCCGCCGTGCGCGACCGGCTGCCCGCCACCGTGGCCAACCGCGAGCAGGCCACCTCCGCACTGCTGACCGAGATCCAGGCCCGCTCGCAGGCGCTGGCCGAGCGGTTGCCCTGCTTCGAGGTGACCTCCGGCGCGGTCGACGACCTCGGCCCGCTGCCCGCCACGGCCCCGTGCGCGGTGCGGCCCGACGCGGTGCCGCCGTCGTCGCGGACCGGGGACACCCCGCCCGCCGACGGCGGGGCGACGGCCACCCGGCAGCCCGTCCCCGGCGCCCCGCAGCCGCCGCGGACCGCCCCCGGCGCAGGCGGCGACGCGGGCGGCACCGACCCCGCGAACCCGCCGCTGACCAGCAGGCCGCCACTGGTGGAGCTGCCGACCCTGCTGCCGGGGGCGCCGCCGAAGACCGAACAGCCCGGTGGCTCGACGCCGCCCGCCCCGCCGACGCTGTCGCTCAACCTGCCGTTGCCGCTGCCGACGATCGCCATCCCGCCACTGCTCGGGCTGCCGGGCATCGAAATCGGCTAGCCGCCGCGGGCGACCCGCCGGGACGTGTCGGGTTGGCCACACCGTTCGGCGCTAGGCTGTGCTGGACGGACCAGCGAGGAAGGGAAGGCGCGCGGTGTCCCTGTGGCGAGGGGGTCATGACGACCCCGAACTCGAGCGCCTCGCGGCGGTAGCGGGCGCGGCGAGCGCCGAAGCCGCGGTCGCCATCGAGGCAGCGGACCCGGTACCCCCGCAGGCGCCGGTCGACCTGACCGCCGCAGCGTTCTTCGACGTGGACAACACCATCATGATGGGCGCGTCGATCTTCCACTTCGCCCGCGGCCTGGCCGCCCGGAAGTTCTTCACCAACTCCGACCTGCTCAAGTTCACCCTGCAGCAGGTGCTCTTCCGCGTCGGCGGCAAGGAAACCGCCGACGGCATCAAGAGCAGCCGCGAACAGGCCCTCTCCTTCGTCGCGGGCCACACCGTCGATGAGCTCATCGACCTCGGCGAGGAGATCTTCGACGAGCTGATGGCCGACAAGATCTGGCCAGGCACCCGCGCACTGGCCCAGATGCACCTGGACGCCGGTCAACGCGTCTGGCTGGTCACCGCGACCCCGGTCGAACTGGCCACCATCATCGCCCGCCGCCTGGGCCTCACCGGCGCGCTGGGCACCGTCGCCGAGAGCGCGGAGGGGGTCTTCACCGGCAAGCTGGTCGGCGAGATGCTGCACGGCCCCGCCAAGGCCCACGCCGTGCGCTCCCTCGCCGCCCGCGAGGGCCTGGACCTGCGCCGCTGCACCGCCTACTCCGACTCGTCCAACGACGTCCCCATGCTCTCGGTCGTCGGCACGGCGGTGGCGGTCAACCCCGATGGGACCCTGCGCGAGGTCGCCCGCAAGCGCGGCTGGGAGATCCGGGACTTCCGCACCGGCCGCAAGGCCGCCAAGATCGGCGTCCCGTCGGTGTTGGGGGCGGGGGCGCTCGCTGGGGCCGTGGCAGCGGGATTGGCTTACCGCAAGCGCCTGGTCTAGTCCTCGCGGACCACCGAGAGGCGGGTTCCGGTGGCGAGGAACTCGTGGAGGCCCTGGCGGACGACGTCGATCGACACCTCGGAGTCGGCGGGGACTTCGCCGAGGCTGCCCATGTAGACGTACTCAACGTTCGCGTTGGGGTCGCCGTCGCCGATGGTGCGCCTGGCGTCCTGGGCGTTGTAGTGGATGAAGCCCTTGTCTTGGCCCAGTCCGACCTCGAGCACGGGGTAGCCCTCGTTGCCGAGGAGACCAACTTGGATCATGGCTGGGCAGCGGTGGCTCACGGTCTCCGCGCGCACCCGGTCGATCAGAGCGTCCAGTTCACCGGCGGTTCGCACGGGGATGACAGGATCACCCTCCTGATAGGCGTCGCTGCTGTCCTGGTCGTACCAGACACCTAGCTCGGCCATTTCTTTCCTCCCTTGAAGACCTCGTGATAACCGGGACCGTACACGGTCAAGGTGTACCCGACAGGCAAGATCACCGGCAGCAAAGCCCGACACCCCATAAAACCTTCACACGCGCGATTATTGATTACCAGCACGGCTTCGCGGGTTTGCGTGACCACTGTCCCGCGTGGGTTCAGTCCAGCCTTGGCCAGCAGTTCCTTGACCTCCATGGACTCGGCGTCGTCCGCACTTTTGATCACTTCACCGGTCGGGTGCCGAGGACCTTGCCGTAAGTCTTGCGGCCATCCGGGTTCGGTTTGGGAACCTTGGTTGGCAGGTCGCCGAGGAGAGCTAACACATCCGGAGGCGGGGGCGGGCGCTCCTGCTTGCGCGGTCCCGAACTGGCGACAGGCGGACCAGCCCTTCCGATGGGGGCCGTGGCAGCAGCAACCGTCGTGGACCTGCCCGCCACCCGGCCGAGGTACCCCTCCAGGAGAGCACGCGTCCGCTGGGTCAACGAGCGGACGTCCGCCAGGTGTTGCCGCGCCTCGGCGAGCTTTGCCACAGCCTGGCCGATATCAGGCTGATTCGACCCGCCCACTGCGTTCTGCAACACCTGATGGGCTTCATCCAGCCGAGTCTCCGCCTCGTCCAGCGCGACGGGAGGGAGCTGGTCGAGCGCCGCGCGCACGGCAGCGGCCATCCGTTCTACGCTCACACGAGCTCCCTGGCGCCCGGGTGGTCACCGGGATCGGTGACCACCCGGGGCTTGCTCAGCGGGTGAGTCGGGTGATCAGCTCGCGAACGGCGTCCCGGGTGACGGGCAGGCTGACGCCGGGGCGCTTGCTGTCCCGCACGGCCGCCAAATCCTGCCGCAGCTCGACACAGTCACCGTTACTGCCGGAACGGGAAGACTTGCGCCACTCCATGATCACAACCTCTCTCGTAGTTGCTCGATCGTACTGCGGCTTTCCGCAGTTGACAGGGCCAAACGATCGAGCACCGAGCGCATGTTCTCATAGCTGTCCACCTCGCCGTCGTGCAGATAAACGCTGCTTTCGTACAGCTCGACATTCACCACCGGGGGCGCTTCGGGAAAGTGCAGCAGCATCCAGGGATGGATTAGCGCGCGGTGCGGCACACGTCCCCGCACGACGCGAACGCTGTAGCCCCGAGTGGATGCCTCCATCAAGTGGTCCAACTGTTCCCGAAGCGCGTCAATGCCACCGAACGGGTGGCGAAGGGCGCTCTCGTGGAGGAAGGCCACGTAGTCGACCTTGGGCAGCACCCCTTGCCGCCGTTTGCGCGCGAGCCAGCGGAGTTCGACGTCCTGCGGCCCGTAGCCGTCACTCACCATGATCCCCCTGGCGTACCGCTCGGTCTGCATCAGCCCGGGGACGGAGTTGATCGACCAGTTCGTGATCGCCCTGGCGGATGCCTCGTAGCTGGCCAGGGTGCCTACGTCCGGGAGCACCCCGGGCAGCGGGCGTGACCACCACCCGGCCGCCTGCACGCCCGACCGGGCGCTCTCGATCAGTTCCTCGCGCTGCGCCACCGGCACCCCGTAGGTAGTCAAGACGACAGCGACGTCCTCGCTCGTGATGTGCCGCTTGCCGTTCTCGGTGCGGCTGAGGGTCGCCGCCGACCAACCCAGGGCCTTCGCGGCGGCCTCCAGGCTCAGCGACGTCTGCTCCACCCGAACGGCCTTGAGTTGCGCGCCGATGGTGCGATCGCGCGCTTGTGGATTCTTCCTCTGACCGGACACGTCTTCCTTTCCACCCCCGCAAGGACGCGCGTGCGCTGAAGCGGGAAATTTACTGTGTGGGACGCATCCGACGGGCGGTCGTCGACCGGCACTCGGCACCGAACCGCGGTTACACCATATAAAACACGGTAATACTAGTCAGAACAAGCAGACCACAAAGGATCGAAGGAGTCGAGACCCGCCCAATTCACCCGTTTGGAGAGTCAAAGAAATCGTGGCCTGATGGCCCGATCGCGGCTGCCCTTCCCCCGCGGGCCGCCGCGCGCCTAGTCTGAATCCCATGGGTATCCGGGATGAACTGGTCGTCGGCAGCAGGCTCACCCTCATGCGCGTCGCCGTCTGGGGCATCGCCGCGAACGGCGACCCCCTGGCGCGTCTGGTCGCCGCCCCGTGGCGCAAGGACCCGTACCCCTGGCACGCCGCCATGCGCGGGGGCACGGGCGTGCACCGGAGCAGGACCGGTGCGGTGACGGTGGGCAGGCACGCCGTGGTCGCCAAGCTGCTCCGCGACCGCCGCCTGGGGGTCCGGACGGCGGACGGCGCACAGCCCGAGCCGGTCACGCGCTCGCCCCTGCCCGCCGCGCACGAGGTGTCCCACAGCTTCCTGGAGCAGGACGCCCCCGACCACACCCGCCTGCGCGCCCTGGCCCGGCCCGCCTTCGGCCCGGCCAAGATCGCCGGCTACCGGGAGAGCATCGAGAAGACCACCCACCGCCTCCTGGACGACGCCCTGGCCCGTCCCACCTTCGACCTCATCGCCGACTTCGCCGCCCCGCTGCCCATCGCCGTCATCAGCGACCTCCTGGGCGTCACCGACGTCGACTCGGCCCAGTTCCTGCACTACGGCCGGGTCCTGGGCGCCTCCCTGGACGGTGTCCGCTCCCTCGCGCACGCCAGGGCGCTGCGGGACGCCACCGGGGACCTGCGGGTGCTGTTCGCCCGCCTCATCGCCGAACGCCGCACGTCTCCGGGCCCCGACGTGGTGAGCGCCCTGGTGCAGGCACTGGACGAGGACAAGCTGACCGAGCAGGAACTCCTCTCCACCTGCGAACTGCTCCTCATCGCGGGCTTCGAGACGACCTCGAACCTCATCGGCAACGCCGTCCACACCTTCGCCGCCCACCCGGACCAGTGGGCGGAGCTGACCGCCGCCCCGGACCTGGCGGCCAAAGCGGTGGACGAGGTCCTGCGCTACGAGTCACCGGTGCAGATGACCCAGCGCTTCCCGCACGAAGACATCGAGATCGCCGACAAGCGGGTCAGGGCAGGCACGATGGTCGTGTGCAGCCTGGGCGCGGCGAACCGGGACCCCGAGGTCTTCACGGACCCGGACAGGTTCGACGTCCACCGCGAGAACGCCGGGGAGCACCTGTCCTTCTCCAGCGGCGTGCACTACTGCCTGGGAGCCCCACTGGCCCGCCTGGAAGGCGAGATCGCCCTCTCCGCACTGGCCGAGCGCGTCCCCGACCTCAAGCCGGTCGGCAGGCACAAGTGGCGGAAGACGACGGTGATCCGGGGTCTGACGGAATACCACCTGGCGCGGTAGTCCTCCTACCCGAGGAACGGGTTCCCGCGCTGGGTCAGCATCCGGTACAGCGTCTGCTGGATCGTCTCCCGGACCTGGTCGGTCAGGTTGAACACCAGCATCGGGTCGTCCTGGGCGTCCTTCTCGTAGGTGTCCGTGGGGATGGGCTCACCGAAGCGGATGTGCCACTTGGACGGCAGCGGGATGGCGCCGAGCGGGCCGAGGAGGGGGAAGAACGGGGTGATCGGGAAGTACGGCAGCCCGAACAACCGGGCGATGGCCTTGAGGTCGCCGATCTTGGGGTAGATCTCCTCGGCGCCCACGATCGAGCACGGGATGATCGGCACCCCGGTGCGCATGGCGGCCGAGACGAACCCGCCGCGGCCGAAGCGCTGCAACTTGTACCGCTCCGAGAACGGCTTGCCGATGCCCTTGAAGCCCTCCGGCCACACGCCGACCAGCTCGCCCGAGCGCAGCAGTTGCTCGGCGTCGGGGTTGCAGGCCAGCGTCTGCCCGGACTTGCGGGCCAGCGCCCCGAGGAGGGGCACCTGGAAGACCAGGTCGGCCCCCAGCATCCGCAGGTACCGCTGCGCCGGGTGGTTGTCCCGCACGGCGATGGCGGTCATCATCGCGTCCAGCGGCAAGGTCCCCGAGTGGTTGCAGACGATCAGCGCGCCGCCGTCGGCGGGCAGGTTCTCCACGCCGCTGACCTCGACGCGGAACCACTTCTGGTAGACCGCCCGCAGCGGGGGCAGCAGCACGGTCTCGGTGAGGTCGGGGTCGAAGCCGAACTCGTCGACCTGGTAGTCGCCGGTCATCCGGCGGCGGGCGAAGGCCAGCGCGTCGGCGACACCGCGGCGCAGACCGGCCACCTCCGGCTCGACCGCCCCCGGCCGCAGCGGGGTGGGCTCCACAGCGGGCCCCTCGGTGACCACCGGCGGCGGATTGAACCGACGGTGCCGCTCGGTCCGCTGGAGCGGGATCACCCTGGCTTCCTGCATTCCTGCTCCTCCGCGTGCGTCGGCTAGTTCCGGGTCCCCAGGACCCGGCTCTCCAAACCGGCCAACAGCGACGGGTCGAGCACGGGGCGCATCCCGCTGCCGTGCACGTAGTCGTCGAAGGCCTGCCGGGTGGTCCACCGGGGGGTGAACCCGAAGACGGTGCGCAGCCGGGTCGTGTCCACGACCCGGCCGTAGTTCAGGTAGCGGACGTGGTCGGTGTTGAAGTCGACCAGCCGCGCGCCGCGCAGCAGCCTGCCCGCGGTGGGCATGGCGGCGGCGGGCATCGGGAGCTGCACCCGGCCCGCGCGGCGGATGGCCTGCGACAGCATCAGCACCCCGTCACCGCCCGCGTTGAACACCCCGCCGCCGGGGCGCAGCGCGGCCTGCTCGAGCACCGCGAGGGCGTCCTCGGAGTGCAGGAGCTGGATGCGCGCGTCGTAGCCGAGCACGGTCGGCACCACCGGCAGCGAGAAGTAGCGGGTGAGCAGCGTGTCGACCCGGGGGCCGATCAGGTTGGTCAGCCGGATCAGGGCGATCTCGACGTCCGGGCGGCGGCGGGCGAACCCGCGCACGTACTGCTCCACCTCGACCGCGTCGCGCGCGGGCCCGCTGGCGGAGATGTCCTTGGGCGTGTCGTCCTCGGTGAACACCGCGGGCGACCGGGCGCCCGCCCCGTAGACCGCCGCCGTGGACTTCACGACCAGCTTGCGCACCGACGGGGCCCGTTGGCAGGCCGCCAGGAGCTGCATGGTCCCGATGACGTTCATCTCCTTGAGCGCGGTGCGCCGGGTCGGGCCCGGCGGGACGGCGGTCAGGGAGGCGTGCAGCACGGTGTCCACGTTCGCCGAGGTGATGACCTTGGCGATCAGCGGGTTGCGGATGTCGGCCCGGACGAACTCCGCCCGCCCCAGGGTGCGGACCACGTCGCGGTGCGGCGGGACCGTGTCCACGCCGAGCACGCGCTCGATGTCCGGGTTGGCCGCCAGCCGGGCGGCGAGGTGGCCGCCGAGATAGCCGCCGACACCGGTCACCAGGACCACTTTGGGTGTCATGGCAATCCCGACAAGAGGGGGCGGTAGGCCCTACCGACTGTACGCGGACCTGCCCGGCCCGCCACTCGGGCAACAGACTCTTAACGCAGGTCACATGGGGTGTTCGGGTGGTTGCTCCGAACGCGACGGCGGCCTGTGCTCAAGTGAGCACAGGCCGCCGTCGCAATGCTGTCGAGAAGCTACTTCTTGAGCTTGCGACGCTGGACGCGGGTCTTGCGCAGCAGCTTGCGGTGCTTCTTCTTCGACATGCGCTTGCGGCGCTTCTTGATGACCGAGCCCATGTGGGTCCTCAGCTCCTGTCCGTTGGTCGTACTGGTGTCCGGCGCTCCGGTGCTGCCACGTCCAGGGGACGCGCGCCAAGACACCAGGCACAACGAGGGTCCAGGTTACCTGGTGGACTCGCGGCCCCCGACGAGGGGGCCCGTCGTCACCCGGCGTCGAAGTAGGCGTTCTGCAGGTACTCGTGCACCGCCTTCTCCGGGACCCGGAACGACTTGCCCACCCGCACCGCGGGTAGGTCGCCGCCGTGGACCAGCCGGTAGACCGTCATCTTGGAGACCCGCATCAGCGTGGCCACCTCGGCGACGGTCAGGAACTTGACCTGGGGCAATGTCGGCGGGTCATCCCGCCGCCCCTCCTCGCGTTTCACAGCCATGATCACCGCAACCTTCAACACGCGTCGCGCCGTCGGCTTCCCCACCAACGGTATCGACACGCACGTGCTCCGATCGAGGGTAGCGGGACACGTGTGACTGATGCGACGCCTCATTCGGATAAAAAATCCGCCCGCACCTCGCTGACAAGGCCCTATTAGGAGCTGTATCGATCAAATTCTCGGGCTGGAACTCACTCTTGTCGGTGTGCGGCGCCCAGTTCGGCGGAGCGGTCGCGGGCGGCCTCGATGGCCGCGATCAGGGCCGCGCGCACCCCGTGCCGCTCCAGCTCGCGGATCGCCATGATCGTCGTCCCGGCCGGGGAGGTGACCGCCTCGCGCAGCGTCACCGGGTGGTTGCCGCCCTCGTCGAGCATCGCCGCGGCGCCCACGGCCGACTGCACGATGAGGTCCTGGGCGACCGCGCGCGGCAGGCCGAGCAGGATGCCCGCGTCGATCATGGCCTCGACCAGGAAGAAGAAGTACGCCGGGCCGGAGCCCGACAGCGCGGTCACCGCGTCCTGCTGCGCCTCGGGCACGGTCACGACCTTGCCGACGACGCCGAGCACGTCCTCGACCAGCGCCAGGTGCTCCGGACCGGCGTGCGCCCCGGCCGAGATCGCGCTCATGGCCTTGTTGACCAGCATCGGCGTGTTCGGCATGACCCGCACGACCGGCACGCCCGCGGCCAGCCGCCGCTCGAACAGCGCCGTGGGCAGCCCAGCGCACAGCGACACGACCAGCTTGGACTTGTCGACCACCGGGGCCAACTGGTCCAGCAGCGGCTCGATGTCCTGCGGCTTGACCGCCACGACCAGCACGTCGGCCCGTGCCGCGGCCTCGGCCACGCCTGCCGAGGCGATCCCGTGCGCCTCGGTCAGCGCGGCGGCGCGCTCCGCGGACTTCTCGGTGAACACCAGCTCACCCGGCTCCCGCCCGCCGTGCAGGAGGCCGGACAGCAGCGCCTCCCCGATCTTGCCCGCACCGAACACCCCGATGACCGGCCGCTGCGCCCTGTTCTCAGCCATACCCGCAGGCTATCGGCCATCCGGGAGGGCGGTTTGCCGAGGGCTCTACGATCTTGTGGTGACCCGGGACGAGATGCTGACCGAGATCATCGAAGAGGCCGTCCGCCAACCCGCCGCCGTCGCCGCCATGACCGCCGCGGGGATGCCGCAGGACGAGCTCTGGGCCGAGTTGGACGCCCGCCGCGCGGAGCTGGCCGCCGAGGCCGCCCGCGACGTCCGCCGCGCCGCCGCGTCCCGCGCGGCCGTCGAGCGCAGGCCACCCGCCGGGGTGATGGGCTTGATCGGCGCGGCCCTGCTGGTGCCGCTGCTCGTGGTCGTCGGCGTGCAGTGGAACGACATCGACCCCGGCGCCCGGCTGTGGGTCCTCGGCGTGAGCGTGCTGCTGGCCGCCGCGGGCGGCGCGCTGGTGCTCGGCGCCTTCCAGAAGACCGTCGACCGCAACCACCTCGGCGGCGGCACCGACGACGAGCTGTGGGAGCGGGTGCTGCGCCACGACCACGTCCCCGCCGCCGTCGACGAGGCGGTGGACAGCTACCGCGCCATGCAGCCGTGACCGAGCCGGGCGGCACCTGGCTGTACGAGCAGCTGACCGCGATCGCCGACGAGGCCGCCGACGACCCCGAGATCGCCGCGGGCCGTGAGCGCGCCGGGGTGGACCGGCAGCAGTTGGTGGCCAGGGTCGACGGGGAGTGGGCCGACATCCTGGCCGCGGTGTCCCCGCTGACCGTCCGGGTCGACGCCGCGGAGAAGGCGCTGGCCGACGCCATCGGGGCGCTGGGAGCCGCCCGCAACACCAACGCGGTCGAGTCGACCGAGCGAGACCGGACCATCGGCGTCGCGCTGGGCTTGGTGGGGCTGGTCCCGCTGGGGGCGGTGATCTCGTTCTGGGAGCCGATGGGCTTCTGGCGCTACGTCGCGGTCGTCCCCGCAGGGCTGATCGCCCTGTTCGGGCTGCTGACCATGTTCCTGGAGGTGCTGCCGGACACCGTCCGCGACCGGGTCCGGCGGGCCAGGGAGGACTTGGAGCAGGCCCGCGCGGCGTGGCGGACCGCCGCGCGGGCCAGCGTGCTGTCGGTCATGCGGCAGGCGATCAACCGCGAGCTGGGTCCGTCGGGGCAGCGCACCACCCTGGAGATCGCCCCGGGGGACGCCCCCGGCCTGGTCGGCGACCGGGCCGCCACGGACGCGCAGGTCACCGGGTCGGTGGTCCGGTTCCGGGACGCGGTGGCGCGGGTGCGCAGCGGGTCGATCGGGCTGGCCGGGCCGCGCGGGGTGGGCAAGACGACGCTGATCGAGGCGTTCGCCGGACAGGCCGCGGCCGGGGTGCGCCCGCTCAAGGTGGTCGTGTCCGCGCCGGTGCAGTACGAGGCCAGGGACTTCCTGCTGCACCTGTTCGCCAAGGTGTGCCTGGCCGTGCTGGACCGGGCCGAGCAGGAGCGGCCGCGGCCGCGGCGGACCGGGGCGGGCTACCACGTCGCCCGGTTCGCGGTGCTGGCGCTGATCGTCCTGGCCGCGGCGGCACTGGCCGCGGTGCCGGTGGTCGGCTGGGGCGGGCTGGTCGGCAAGGCCCTGTGGCAGCGGGCGGCCGATCCGCACCTCGGCCTGATCCCGGCAGGTGTGCTGGCGGCCGTGGCGGTGGTCCTGCTCGCCGTCGCGCTGGCCCCGGTGGTGCTCCCCGCGCTGCGCGGGCTGCGCGCGGCCGGGCGGTGGCTCCTCGGACGGCGCGCAGGCGACGGGCAGGGCCCGTTCACCCAGCTCGCCGAGCACGCGGAGGAGCAACTGCGGCGCATCCGCTACTTGCAGACCCACACCCACGGCTGGTCGGGCAAGCTCGCGGTCGCGGGCACCGAGGGGGCGTGGAACCGGTCGCTGCAACTGGCCGAGCAAGCGCTGACCTACCCGGAGGTGATCGACCAGTTCGCCGCGTTCCTCGGGCGGGTGGCCGAGGTGGCGCCGGGCGAGCCCGCGGTGGTGATCGCCGTGGACGAGCTGGACAAGATCGAGTCGCCGGAGGCGGCGCAGCGGTTCGTCAACGAGATCAAGGGCGCGTTCGCCGCGCCGCGGACGCAGTTCGTGATCTCGGTGTCCGACGACGCGCTGGCGGCGTTCGAGCGGCGCGGCATGCCGGTGCGCGACGCCTTCGACAGCGCGTTCGAGGACATCGTGCGCGTCGACCACCTCGACCTGTCCGACACCTCGACGCTGCTCAACAGCTGGGTCGTCGGGCTGCCGCAGCCGTTCGTGCGGCTGGCGCACTGCCTGGCGGGCGGCCTGCCCCGCGACGTGCGGCGGTTCACCCGCGCGATGGTTGCCGTCGCGGGTGTCATCGAGCGCCCCTCGCTGGCGGACGTGGCCGACCGGCTGATCACCGAGGACCTGGAGCGCAAGACGCACGCGATGCAGATCGCCACCGGCCAGCTCCCCGACGACGCCGACGCGACCGAGCTGCTGCGGCTGCTGCGCGACCTGCGCCCCACGCCGGGCCACCTGTCCGAGGCCGCCGTCCGGCTGCGCGAGATGGGCGACGGCTCACCCGAGCTGACCAGGCTGGCCAACCAGGCCGCCGCCTACCTCTACCACTGCGCCACCCTGCTGCGCGTCTTCACCGCCGAGAACGACGAACTGCTGCGCCACCGGCGCAGGCCCTACGAGCTGCTGGCGACGGCCAAGCAGGAACTCGGCCTGCGCCCCCGGCTGGCGTGGTTGCAGATCGAGGAGGCCAACGCGCTCATCGACGCCGCGAGCGATCAGCCCATCGCCGACAGCGCCAACTGACGCGCCTGGCACACCAGCCGACCCGTGGAGTCGACCACGGTGGCGTCGGCGTCGAACCACATGCCGTGCACCGCCTTGGACTCCACCAGGATGCGCAGCCAGCCCGGCGCGGGCCGCGACCGCAGGTGCGCGGTGAGCTGGACCGTCGGCGACCAGCCGACCCGACCGAGGTTGAACGTGACCGGCATCGAGATGTCGCCGGCGACCAGCGCGAACAGCGGGTCGGGGTGCTCGCCGCGCGGGCGCGCCCACAGCCGCAGCCGCAGCGGGTCGCCGACCTGGCCGTGCAGGAAACCCGCGCCGTTGGGGTCGAGGCGCACGTCGCAGGACTCGCTGAGCTTGAAGACCGACGCCGAGGGCATCGCCGCCAGGTCGATGGCGTTGCCCGGCGGCTCCGGGGCCTGGTTGGGCAGGTCGGTCCAGGCGGCGCGTTCGCGCGGCAGGCGGCCGGTGGTGACCACGGCCTCGACGCAACTGCGCCCGCTTTGTTCCAAGTAGACGGACACGACCGTCGTCCGCCTGCCCGACTTGCGCACGTCGGTGCGCAGCAGCACCGGGCCGACCCCTGGTGGGCGCAGGAACTGCGCGCTCACCGTGAGGGGGTCGACCAGCGGGGCGCCGTTGCCGCTGTGCGTGGCCACCGCGGCTTTCGCCAGCAGGGCCATGAGAAATCCCCCGTGTGGGCGGCCGCCGACCGTCCACGCGGCGGGCAGGTCGGTGGTGAAGGTGCCGTCGCCCAGCGGGCGCACCCGCACCGCTGAGGCGAACGCCCCCGCCCCGGCCGGGGCGAACGCAGGCACGTCGCCGTGCCCAGCAGCGCTATTCATGGCCACAGCCTGCCACGCCGGTCCGCCTTCCCCGACGCCGTGCCGCGCGCCGGGCCACCCGTCTGCGCGCGACCGGTCGCTCCCGCGTTCTCGCGGACTAGGAACGGGTCATCAGGGCGCGCAGGAAGAAGGCCGTGTTCGCTGGTCGCTCGGCCATCCTGCGCATCAGGTACCCGTACCACTGGCCACCGTAGGGGACGTAGACGCGCACGGTGTGCCCCGCTCCCGCCAGCCGCGCCTGCTCGTCGGGGCGGATGCCGTAGAGCATCTGGAACTCGAAGCTGCCCGGCTCCCGCCCGTGCGCCCGCGCGCGCTCCTCGACGATGCGCACCAGCCTGGGGTCGTGGGTGGCGAGCATGGGCACGCCCTCGCCCGCGAGCAAGGCGTTGGCGCAGCGCACATAGCTCCTGTCGACCTCGGCGGTCCCCTGGAACGCCACCGGCTCCGGCTCGGCGTACGCGCCCTTGCACAGCCGCACCCGCGACCCGGGGCCGCGCAGGGCGAGGACGTCGTCGAGGGTGCGGCGCAGGTACGACTGCAGGACCGCGCCGACCCACGGGTGCTCGCGGCGCAGCTCGGCGAGCACGCGCAGCGTGGAGTCGGTGGTGGTGTGGTCCTCCATGTCGAGGGTGACGGTGGTGCCCGCCTCCGCCGCGGCGGCGCAGATGCGGGCGGCGTTGACCAGGGCGAGCCGCTCGTCGAGCACCTGGCCGACGGCGGAGAGCTTGACGCTGACCTCGGCGTGCGCGGCGAGCGGGCCGAGGGCGGCGAGCAGGTCGAGGTAGGCCGCCACCGTGCGGTCGGCCTGCGCGGCGTCGGTGGTGTCCTCGCCGAGGTAGTCCAGGGACACCGACAGGCCGGAGTCGACCAGCCGCCGGGTCGCGGCGACGGCCGACGCGGTGCCCTCGCCCGCCACGAACCGGCGGACGACCGCCCGGCTGCCCGGGGCGGTGGCCACCAGCCTCCGGGTCGGGCCGTTGCGCGCGGCGGCGAGGATCAAGGAGCGCAGTGGGTTCACCACCCGGACTCTACGACCGCCCGGGTGCCCGCGCCCCTGGTCAGGGACGCTGGCGGGCCAGGTGCAGGCGGGCGAAGGCGAGTGATTCGCGCAGCAGGGCGACCCGCGCTCCCGGCGCCCTGGCCTGCCGGGTGTTGACCTCCAGCACGACCTGCCCGGCGAACCCGGTGGCGGCCAGCCGCTCCAGCAGCGGCCCGCACGGCTGGTCGCCGCGACCGGGCACCAGGTGCTCGTCGCGCGGCAGGCCGCTGCCGTCGGCGAGGTGGACGTGGGTCAGGCCGTCGCCCATCCGGTCGGCCAGGGCCAGCGCGTCCATCCGCGCGGCCGAGGAGTGCGACAGGTCCAGGGTGTAGTTGCGGTGCCCCTCGTCGGTGGGATCGATGGACGGGCGGAAGGCCGAGAGCTCCACCGCGCGCCCCCGGCCCAGGCCGCGGCGCACCGGGAACATGTTCTCCACCGCCACCGCGACCCCGCTGGCGTCCTCCAGCTCGGCGACCAGGTCGGCGAACCCGTCGGCGTAGCGGCGCTGCCAGCGGAACGGCGGGTGCACCACCACGGTCCGCGCGTCGAGGTCCTGCGCGGCCTGCACCGCCTTGCGCAGCCGCACCACCGGGTCCGGCGACCAGACCCGCTGGGTGATCAGCAGGCAGGGCGCGTGCACCGCCAGCACCGGCACCCCGGTGGAGCGCGAGCGGCGGGCGAGCGCGGGGACGTCCTGGCTGAGCGGGTCGGCCCAGACCATCACCTCGAGGCCGTCGTAGCCCAGGTCGGCCGACAGCGCGAACGCGGTCGCCGCGGTCTGCGGCCAGACCGAGGCCGTGGACAGGCCGACCGGGACGCCGGTCAACGGCCGAGCAGCAGCAGGACCACCGGTGAGACGGTCACGACCAAGCCGACGAGCACGGCCAGCACGGTGGTCTGCAGGTCCTCGGCCTTGCGGATCTTGCGGACGATGAGCACCAGGCCGACGATGATCCCCACCGCGCCGAACAGCGCGGCGAGCGCGACCACCCGCCACAGCCAGTTGAAGCCGAGCCACACGGCCGCGCCGCCGACCACGCCGAGCGCGAGCTGGCCCGCCATCACCAGCCACTCGCGGGCCGGGGAGGCCTCGCCGCCCTCGTCGTCGGCGTCCTCGTCGAGGTCGGTGAGCTCCTCGAGGTCGTCCTGGCCGCCGGGCGCGTCGAAGTCGTCGCGGTCACCGAAGTCATCGCGGTCACCGAAGTCGCCGCGCTGGTCGGTCCTGGTCCGGCCGGGGCGGTCGTCGTCGTCGGCGTCCGGGTCGAAGCCGTCGAGCCTGCTCAGGTCGTACTCGTCGGACCCGCCCTGGCCGCGGTCCGCCAGGGCCGGGCGGCCGCGCTGGCCGCCGAGCTCGGGGTAGTCGTCGTGGGCCTGGTAGCCGTCGAACCGGGCGGCGGCCTTGTCGTCGAAGCCCTCGACGGGCTCGTGGAACTCCGTCGGCGGACCCTGCGGGTCGATGGCGGTCTCGTCGGCGCTGCCCGCGAACTCCCCGCCGCGGGGCAGCGGCTGGGAGTGCTGCGGCGCGACCGGCGGCCCCTGCGCGGGTCCGCCGGGGCGGCGGGAGGTGCCGGGGGCGCGCCGGGGCAGCAGCGGAGAGCGCCGACGGGCGCCGGGCTCGGCGTCGTCGGGGACCCTGGGGAGCAGCTCGGTCATCGGGTCGGGCTGCGGCGGCTCCTGGCGGCCGCGCTGGCGGCGCGGCAGGTCGGTCACCGACTTCTCGCCCCGGCCCAGGTCGGGCATGTCCGGGCGGGTGCCCTCCATCCGGGTGTCGCGGCGCGGCGGTTCCTGGTGGCCCTCCTGGCGCGGCTGCTCCGGCCGGGCTTGGTCGGGGCGGGCGGCCGGGTCGAACCGGCCGGTCTCGAGCGCGGCGTCGCCGGAGCGCCCGCGCGCCGGCAGCGACCTGCGCGGCGCAGGCTCGGCGTCGGCCTGCGGCTGGGCGGGGGCGCCGCCCTGCGGGGGGAGCGTGCGTCTGCGCGGCGGCGGCTGGCGGTCCGGGGGACCTGCCAGCGGCGGGATGCCGCGCTCGGTCGGGGGCTGCTCGGCGGCCGGGGACCGGTCGACCTGCGGGCGCTCGTGCGCGCCACTGGGCATGGGCCTGCTCGGCGGCCGCTCGGGGGCCTGCTGGTCCTGGGCGGCCCTGGCCTGCGGCGGCGGGGGGCCCGGCCGCTGCTGGTTCGGCGGCGGCTGCCTGCGCGGGGGCTGTTGCTCGGCCGGGGGCTGTCGGTCGGCCGGGGGCTGTCGGTCGGCCGGGGGCTGTCGATCCGCCTGGGGCTCTGATGGCCGCTGGTCGCGGCGCGGCCGGTGCGAGGCGCGCTCGTGCGGGCCCTGGTCGTCGCGGATCGGCAGCATCTGGCCGCTGTCGGACATGACCCGGTCGATGATGGCCTGCGGCGCGGTGTCCGAGGCGTCGTCCGCTCTGCGGCGGCGCCGTTTGGGCGTGCCCTCGTCCGAGTTGCCGCCGTACTTGGCCAGCAACTCGGCCACGGTGCGCTGCGTGCGCTCCGGTCCGCCTTCTTGACTCATCCACTCCACCGTGCCCCGTGCGGGCCGAACAGTCCAGGGCCCACACGATCCCGCGGCGGCACCCGGTCGGTGGCCGCCCACTTACCAGTCATACAGCTTTGTCAGTGTGGTCCTCACCATTCGTCTGGTCCAGCCGTCGAAGGATGACACCCTCACGCAGCGCCCACGGGCCGATTTCCAGTTCGGCCAGTGACAACGCTCGCATAGTGGCCTGGGCCACCAGCGCACCGGCCACCAGTTGGTGCGACCGGCTCGGGCTGACCCCGTCGAGCTCGGCCAGGTCGGCGGCCGACATCCGGGAGACGAAGCTGATGAGCTGGCTCAGCCCGGCCGCGGTGAGCACCCGCCGCGCCCGCGGCCCGGACGACGACGGCGCGGCGCCGGTCAGCCTGGCCAGGCTGCGGAACGTCTTGGAGGTGGCGACCGCCCGGTCGGGGGCGCCGAACTTGGCCGCGCGCTTGGCCACCGGGGCGAGCTGGTCGGCCAGCCACTCGGCGGTGGCGGCCACCTCGGTCCTGGTCGGCGGGTCGGCGGTGAACCGGGTCCTGGTGACCCGGCCCGCCCCCAGCGGGACGGAGACGGCGAAGTCCGGCTCCTCGTCGATGCCCGCCGCGAGCTCCAGTGAGCCGCCGCCGATGTCGGCGACCAGCAGGTTGCCCGCCGACCAGCCGTACCAGCGGCGGGCGGCGAGGAAGGTGTACCTGGCCTCGTCCTCGCCGGAGAGCACGACCAGCTCCACCCCGGTCTCCCGGGCGACCCTGGCCAGGACCTCGGCGGAGTTGCCCGCCTCGCGCACCGCGGAGGTGGCGAAGGCGAGGAGCTGCGCGCAGCCCAGCCGCACCGAAGAGGCCTTGGCCTCGGCCACCGTGCGGACGAGGTCGTCCGCGCCCTTGGCGGACAGCAGCCCGTCCGGGGTCAGCCGCTCAGCCAGCCGCAACACCGTCTTCTCCGAGCGCGCGGGCGTCGGGTGGGCACCACGATGCGCGTCCACCACGAGCAGGTGGACGGTGTTGGAGCCGACGTCTAGCACACCGAGGCGCACGGGCTGAACCGTACATTGCCCCGATCAGGACTCGAACTTGTAACCCAGGCCGCGCACGGTGACCAGGTGCCGGGGAGCGGCGGGGTCCGGTTCGATCTTCGAGCGCAGCCGCTTGACGTGCACGTCGAGCGTCTTGGTGTCGCCGACGTAGTCCGCGCCCCAGACCCGGTCGATGAGCTGGCCGCGGGTCAGCACCCGGCCGACGTTGCGCAGCAGGTACTCGAGGAGGTCGAACTCCTTGAGCGGCAGCGGCACCTCGGTCCCGGCCACGGTGACCACGTGCCGCTCGACGTCCATCCGGACCGGCCCGGCGGAGAGCACCTGGGGCAGCAGCTCGCCCTCGCCGCCCGCCTCCCCGCCCCGGCGCAGCACGGCGCGGACGCGGGCGATGAGCTCGCGGGCCGAGTACGGCTTGGTGACGTAGTCGTCGGCGCCGAGCTCCAGGCCGACCACCTTGTCGATCTCGCTGTCGCGGGCGGTGACCATGATCACCGGGACGGCGGAGCGCTGGCGCAGCGCCTTGCAGACGTCGGTGCCGCTCATGCCGGGGAGCATGAGGTCGAGCAGAACGATGTCGGCGCCGTTGCGGTCGAACTCCTCCAGCGCCTGCTGCCCGGTCACCGCCACCGCGGCGGTGAACCCCTCCTTGCGCAGCAAGAAGGCGAGCGGGTCGGCGAAGGACTCCTCGTCCTCGACGATCAGCACCCTCGTCATGCCGGTCCTCCGTGATGATCGCTAGCGCCGCTGTCGACTTTCGACAGGGCTCCTCTTTCCGCCGGCTGGCGGTCGCCCCGGTCGCCGACGCGCGCGAGCACGGCGGCGTGGTGGACGGGGATGCGCAGGGTGAACGTGGAGCCCAGCCCCGGCTTGCTCCAGAGCTTGACCTCGCCGCCGTGGTTGGCCGCGACGTGCTTGACGATGGCCAGGCCGAGGCCGGTGCCGCCGGTGGCCCGCGAGCGGGCCTTGTCCAGCCGGTAGAAGCGCTCGAAGACGCGCTGCTGCTCCTCCTCGGCGATGCCGATGCCCCGGTCGGTGACCGCGATCTCGACCATCTCGTCCTCGGCGAGCCTGCGGCTCACCGAGACCGGGGACCCGGACGGGGAGTAGGCCAGCGCGTTCTCCAGCAGGTTCGACAGGGCGGTGACCAGCAGCGGCCGGTCGCCCTCGACGAGCAGCTCGCTCTCGGTGTCGAGGGTGATCTGGATGCCTGCCTTGTCCATCGCCGGGGCGGCCCGGCCCATCGCCTCGGCGACCACCGCGTCGACGTCGACGGCGTGCAGGTCGGGCAGCCGCTCGGCGCCGGTCAGCCGCGAGAGCGCGATCAGCTCGGTGACCAGGGTGCCCAACCGGTTGCCCTCGCTGAGGATCTTGGTGGTGAACCGGCGCACCTCGACCGGGTCGTCGGCGGCGTCGAGCACGGCCTCGGCGAGCAGGGCCATCGCCCCGACCGGGGTCTTGAGCTCGTGGCTGACGTTGGCCACGAAGTCGCGCCTGGTCGCCTCCAGCCGCACCATCTCGGACTGGTCGTCGGCGTCGACGGCGGTGAACCCGTCGCCGAGCGGGCGGATCTCGCCGAGGACGGCCTCGGGGCTGCGCCCGCCCCGGAACTCCAGCGGCGACAGGTCGACCTCGATCGGGTCGCCGGTCTCCCGGACGACCTCGGCGGCCTTGCGGGCCCGGTCGTCGGCGCGGTGGTTGCGCACCAACCCGAGGGCCTCGGCCCTCGGGTTGTGGATGACGACGTCGCCGAAGCGGTTGAGCACCAGCACGGCGGAGTGCGAGGAGTGGATGACCCTGCGCACCAGCTCGGCGACGGTCGGGCCGACCGGGCCCCGGCGCGCCCCGGCGCGCCTGCCCCGGCCGAGCACGAAGCCGATGAGGAGCCCGACCCCGAGGGCGCCGAGCGAGATCGCGGTACAGACCGAAGCGGCCACGGGGGGATCGTAAGCAGCCGGACGAGGGTTTTGACCAGCCTGATCACGCTTTCCGTGACAGTGGCGACACTGACCTGGGTGTTGTTCGCGCGGCGGACGACATCAGTTCACCCGACCGTGTCCTACTAGTCGGTAGTAAGCCGCCGGTGGTCCCGGTGTCACCCACTTGCCGCCGCCCGGGTGGCGCGTGGCCGACGCCCGGGTTGCGGCCCGAGGACCTGTCGGGAAAACGGAGAGCCGGGCGGGATCGCTCCCGCCCGGCTCTGCTCGGCGAAGGGGTCAGCGGCCCTGGCTGGCCACCGCGGAGATGGCGTTCTGGGCCGCGGCGGGGTCGAGGTAGGTCCCGCCCGCCGTCACCGGCTTGAGGTCTTCGTCGAGGTCGTAGCGCAGCGGGATGCCGGTCGGGATGTTGACGCCCGCGATGTCGGTGTCGGAGATGCCCTCGAGGTGCTTGACCAGCGCGCGCAGCGAGTTGCCGTGCGCGGCGAGCAGGACGGTCTTGCCGTCGCGCAGGTCCGGCACGACCTCGCTCTCCCAGTAGGGCACGAGCCGGACGACGACGTCCTTGAGGCACTCGGTCAGCGGGGCCTCGCCGCCGATGTCGGCGTAGCGCGGGTCGGCGTCCTGGCTGAACTCGCTGCCCCTCTCGATGGGCGGCGGCGGGGTGTCGAAGGAGCGGCGCCAGAGCATGAACTGCTCCTCGCCGAACTCCGCCAGGGTCTCCTTCTTGTTCTTGCCCTGCAGCGCGCCGTAGTGCCGCTCGTTGAGCCGCCAGTCGCGCTTGACCGGGATCCAGTGCCGGTCGGCCGCGTCGAGCGCGAGGTTGGCCGTGGTGATCGCCCGGCGTTGCAGCGAGGTGTGCACCACGTCGGGCAGGATGCCCGCTTCCTTGAGCAGCGTCCCGCCCCTGGACGCCTCGACGACGCCCTTCTCCGAGAGGGGGACGTCGACCCAGCCGGTGAACAGGTTCTGTGCGTTCCAGACGCTCTCGCCGTGCCGGAGCAGCACCAAGGTTCCGATGGACATGCGCGCAGCCTGCCAGATCCGCGCCGCCCGCAGCAGCGCCGCGGGCGCGGTGCGCTTGACAGGGCATCGCGGTTGCGCGTGCGTCCGTCGGACGCGCCGGGTTGCCCCGAATGGCTCAGCCCAGGTCATCCCCCTATAGGAGGACACCCATTCAGATGTAGGAAACGTCGCCATCCGGTATGGGTCCCGACAACAGGACAAGCGCGTTACAGGATTGAGACGTTGACCACCAAAAACCGCCCGATCGAAGGACGTTGCGGCCTTGTGCCGATGTCCACTATCTGACAAGTTGGCATCAGCCTCGACGGATCAGCTCCATGCACTCCCTGATCCGTGTGGGGTGTCCCGCGCGGCTCGACTCCCCTGCCGAGCCGCAGGAACCCACATGGGCCCCAGGTGCCCCCCGCCTCGGTGGCCCGGTGGGTCTGGAGCCGCGGGGCGGTCCGGGAACGCGACTCCCCCCTCGCTCGGACCGCCCCGCGACTCCACCATCAGTCCTGCGCCGCGGGCGCCGGGGTCGGCTTGAAGCGCTTGCGCAGCCGCCGCGCCAACCACCAGACCAGCGCGACGGGCACCGCGAAGGGCAGCACGAAGCCGACGATCCGCAGCAGCACGCTGCCGCCGAACACCAGCGAGTCCCACCCGACGGCCAACGCGTCGAGGAACCCGGGCTCGTCGGGCTCCTCGGGCGCGGTGACGGCATCGGTCCGCTCGACGCGCACGCTCACCGTCGACAACGCCACGCTGCCCGCGAGCGCGTCCCGACGGGCCAGCAGCGACTCCAACTCCGCCTCGCGGCGGGTCACCTCACCCTCGATCTGGACCACGTCGCCCACCGAGCTCGCGTCCGCCAGCAGCGCGCGCACCCGCTCCACACTGGCCTGCTGGGTCTTGATCCGGCTCTCCAGGTCGACCGACTGCTCGGTCACGTCCTCGGCGGACTGCCCCCGCGACCGCACCTCGCCGATCTCCCCGCCGGTGATCCGCCCGAGCACCGCGTCGAGCTTGTCGGCTGGCACCCGCAGCGTCATCGTCGCCACGCGCTCGGTGATCTTCTCGTCCCCCGAGAACCCCCCGACGGCCAACACCTCCGACCGCACCCGGTCCGCCGCCTCCCCGACGTCGTCCGAGGCCAGCGTCAGATCCGCCCGGCGGACCAGCTTCCGGTCCACCCCCGGCGCCGCGACCTGCTCCTGCTGCCGGGCCTGCTCGCGCCCCGTCCCCCCACCGCCCCTGGCCCCTTCGGGCGCCGCGACCCCGGCGTCGGGGGCCACCGCCGCGGGCGCGGCGCCCGACCCCGACATGTCCGCCGAGCACGACGCCACGGCGACCATCGCGGTCAGGGAAACCAGCAAGCCCGCCGTGCGACGGGCCCGTCTCGAGGTGGTGCTGTCCATGTCCTGCGTCCCCTCAGTCCGAGTGAGCTTCACCCTGAAGACGGAACTGGGGGGACAGCGGTTCAAGCCGGGATGGTCACGACTGCGCGTCGACACGGGAAGGGTTGGACTGCACCAGGTGGGGAGATTGTTGGCGAGCGCAGCGGCCGTCAGGTGAGCGCATGCCGGGGTGTCGTCGGCCCACGGCTCAGCGCCGAGCAGGGTGGTGCCTTTGACCACCGCCGCGTCTTGGGCGCGGCGCTGACCGGTCCCGATCAGGAACACTTGTGGAATGACCAGATATTTCGCGGTCGGGCTGTGGCTGCTCGGTGCGCTCGTCGACCTGCTGTCCTGGCCATCGATCGGTAGTTCCGAACGCAGCTTCCACATGGCGCTGATCCTGATGTTCGGTGCCGTCGTGTTCGCCTTGATCTCTCGATCCGAAGAACCCCGCGGTCACGACCATCAGCCCACCAAGTGCGGCGACTCCCACTGATCTTGACCCGCACCCAGGTCACACGCTCTACAGCCACCTCGGTGCGACGACAGAGCGGTGGTGTCAGGTCTCGTCCGACATGGGTTGGCGCTGGGCGGGCTCGAGGAGGTGTTCGAAGGCCTTGAGGTTGGCCAGCGACTCGCCCCGTGAGGTCCGCCAGTCCCACTCCCGCCGGATGGCCGTCGCGAAGCCGATCTCCAGCAGGGTGTTGAAGTCGCCGTCGGCGGCTTCGAGGACCTGGCCCAGCAGGCGGTCCAGTTCGTCGGGGGTCACCGCGTGCAGGCCGACGCGGCCGACCAGGTAGATGTCGCCTGCCTTGTCGATGGTGTAGTGCACGCCGTACAGGCGGGCGTTGCGGCGCAGGAGCCAGCGGTACACGTCCTCGAACGCCTCGTCGGGGTGGCGGCAGACGAAGGCCTCCACCAGCATGGCGTGCTTGCCGACGATCAGCCAGCAGTTGGTCTGCTGCTTCTTGGTCCCGGGCAGGACCACCATGAACCGGCCGGGCTGCGGGTTGTCGTAGGCCAGCTCGCGCTCGTCGAGGGCGGCCTTGATGACCTGGTCGAGTTGGGTGCTCACACCGCTACTCCAACACGGGGCAGTGCCCGCCGCAGTGCGCGGCCCGCGTCGAGGTACCCGGCGAGCAGGGCGTCGGCTGTCCGGTCCCAGGAGAACTCGTGGGCGTGCAGCACCGCGCCGCCCGCCAGCTCGGACCGCAGGGCCGGGCTGCGCACCAGCCTGCCCAGGGCGTCGGCCCAGTCCCCGGTGCGGTGGCCCGCGACCAGCAGGCCGGAGCAGCCGTCGGACACCGCGACCGGCAGCCCGCCGACGGCGGCGGCCACGACCGGCGTGCCGCAGGCCTGGGCCTCGAGGGCGACCAAGCCGAAGCTCTCGTTGTGGCTGGGCACGGCGACCACGTCGGCGGCGCGGTAGACCGCGGCCAGCGCCGCCCCGGCCTGCGGCGGCAGGAACCGCACCACGTCGGTGATGCCCAGGCTCGCCGCGAGTTCCTGCAGGGCGGCGGGCTGCTCCAGGCCGGAGCCCGACGGCCCGCCCACGATCAGCACGACCAGGCGCTCGCGCGGCACCCCGCCGCGGGCGAGCAGCTCGGCGGCGGCGCGCAGCAGCACGTCCGGGGCCTTGAGCGGCTGCACCCGGCCGATGAAGGCGAGCACGACGGCGTCCGGGCGGATGCCCAGCGCGGCCCGGTCGGCGTGCCGGTCGGCCGGGCGGAAGCGGTCCAGGTCCACGCCGGGGGCGATGGTGCGGACCTTGTCCGGGTCGGCGCCGTAGAGGTCGACGATCTGCCCGGCCTCGACGGCGGTGTTGGCCACCAACTGGTCGGCCTGCTCGACGACCTGCTGCTCACCGATCACCCGGACCCGGGGTTCCGGGGCGTCGCCGTCGGCGAGTGCGGCGTTCTTGACCTTGGCCAGGGTGTGCGCGGTGTGCACCAGCGGCACCCCCCAGCGCTCCCTGGCCAGCCAGCCGACCTGGCCGGAGAGCCAGTAGTGCGAGTGCACGAGGTCGTAGTGGCCCGGCTCCTGGCGGGCCTCGGCGCGCAGCACCCCCGAGGTGAACGCGCAGAGCTGGCTGGGCAGCTCGGAGCGCTCCAGCGGCTCGTACGGCCCGGCGGTGACGTGCCGGACCAGCACGCCGGGGGCCAGCTCGACCGACGGCGGCAGGTCGGACGAGGTCGCCCTGGTGAACACCTCGACGGCCACCCCCCGCGCGGCCAGCCTGCGCGCTGTCTCACTGACGTAGACGTTGAGCCCGCCTGCGTCGCCCGTGCCCGGCTGTTCGAGCGGGGACGTGTGGACCGACAGCACCGCCACCCTGCGCGGCCGGTGAAGCTGCGTCACTCCAGGCACTCCAGTCACTCCTTCCGACCACCCGCGAGCGCGCGGACCAGGTCGGTGAAGAGGTCGGCACGCTCGGTGAAGGGCTGGTGCCCCACTCCGGGTAACCAACGCGCTACCGCCCCCGGAATCTTCCCGGCCGCGTACTCCGCGGCGGCCGGGGCGACGACGGCGTCAGCCGTGCCGTGCACGACCACCGCCGGTTTGCGAACTTTGTCCAGGACCTGCGCGCTGTCCACGGTGCGGGCGAACAGCGCGCGGCGCACGGCGGGCGCGACGGCCAGGGCCGCGCCGACCCGCCGTTGCACGTCCGGTCCGGGGGCGGGCTCGGCGGTCATGCCCTCGACCAGCGCGACCAGGGCGGGGATGGCCAGGGCCGGGTCCTCGTCGAGGACGGCGGGCAGCGCCGCGCGCATCGCCTCGCCGACGGTCCCGCCCGGCCTGCCCCGGCCGATCTCGGTGAGCGCGCCGACCAGGACCAGGCCCGCCAGCCGGTCGTCGCCGTGTTCGCGCAGGTAGTCGGTGAGGACCAGGCCGCCGTAGGACCAGCCGACGACGGTGGCGGGCCGCTCGTTCAGCGCCAGGACGGCGGCCAGGTCCCCGGCCCAGGCGGCGCTGTCGCCGTACCCGGACCCGGGGTCCTCGGATGCGCCGTGGCCGCGCAGTTCGGGCGCCAGGACGTGGAAGTCCGCGGCCAGGGCGCGCGCCTGCCCGTCCCACACCGCGCCGGACTGCGCCCAGCCGTGCACCAGCACCACCGGCGGGTTGGCCGGGTCGCCGGACTCGCGCACGGCGATCCGGGTCCCGTCGTGGCCGGTGACCAGCCTCACTACCCCTGCCACGGTCCAGCCCCCGCCTCAGCTCAGCGCCGACATGCTCTGCCACTGGCTCCACGGGATCAGCCAGTCGTAGACGTCGGAGGTGGTCGGCATGTCCGCCTTGGAGCCGGTGACCTCGACCGGGTCGCCGATCAGCGCGGAGTCGAAGTAGGCCTTGGCGTCGGCCTCGAGCAGGTTGACGCAGCCGTGCGAGGTGTTGGCCTTGCCGATGTTGGCGGCGTTCTCGTTGTTCTCGTGGATGAACTCGCCGTGGTTGGAGAACCGCACGGCCCACTTCTTCTTGACGTTGGTGTAGCCGTAGCGCGGGTTGGAGAAGTCCCCGACCTCCTCCTTGGCCATGACGATCATGGTGCCGTTGGGGGTGTTGAGGTTCGGGTCGTCGTCGCGGCCGTTGCTGGCCGGGTAGCTGGTGAACAGCTTGCCGTCGCGGTAGACGTCCATCCTGTGGTCGGGGGTGTTGATCTTGACGACCTGGTTGCGGCCGATGGTGAACTCGGTGCTCAAGTCGGCCTTGCCGTAGGCGCCGCCGCCGTAGGCCACGCCGTAGAGGTCGGCGTTGACGGTGACCTCGACCCCCTCGGGCCAGTACTCCTTGGGCCGCCAGTCGACCTGCTGGGCGTTGAGCCAGGCCCAGGACCCCTCGACCGGCGCCGAGGTGGTGACCTTGAGCGCCTTCTCCACCGCGGCCTTGTCGGCGACCCCGCCCTCGGGGAACTTCACGCTGATCGGCATGGCCACGCCGACGTTGGCGCCGTCGGTCGGGTTGATCGTGGCGCGCGGGGTGGAGCCGGGCTTGAGCGTGGTGAACGAGCCCTTGAGCTCGACCTTCTTGCCGTCGGACCCGGTGGCGGAGGCGTCGTAGCTGTAGGTCTTGGCGTAGCCGAGGACCTCGCCGGAGGTCCAGGTCAGCTTGTCCGCCGCCACCTCGCCCTTGACCGCTTTGCCGTCGGCGTTGGTCAACTCGACCTCGTCGATGGCGCCGTTGGCCACGGTGATGGTCACCGGCTCGCCCGGCGGCACCTCGGTGGCGTCGTCGGCGGGCGTGGCCGTCAGCTTCGCCAGCGGCGGCGCCTCGCTGGTCCGCTCGGCGGGCGCGGACGTCCCGGACTCGCCGGAGCTGCACGACGCCAGCACCAGCAGGGCCGAGACCAACCCTCCCACCAGCGCGGATGTTCTGGTCTTCACGGCCGTCGACGGCACGGGTGACCTCCAAGTCCTCATGTGTGTCTCCCTGTTCGGGAGACGTCCCAGGCGGCCGGGCGTGGGGCCGAACTGGTGTGACAGTTGTCATAAGCCCCTGGTTGGGGGCGGCTGTGCCCAACGGGGATCATCGGATTCGTGGACAAGCGCGTTGCAGTAGTGACCGGGGCCAGCGCGGGGATCGGCGCCGCGACCGCCACCGCCCTCGCCGGCGCGGGCTTCGAGGTCGTGCTCGGCGCCCGCAGGCTGGACCGCCTCCGGCGGGTCGCCGACTCCGTCGGCGGACGGGCCCTCGAGCTCGACGTTACCTCCCAGGAGTCGGTCGACGCCTTCTCCGCCGCCCTGGGCCGGGTCGACGTGCTGGTGAACAACGCGGGCGGCGCCCTGGGCCTCGACCGCGTCGACGAGGCCGACCTGGACCGCTGGCGCTGGATGTTCGAGGCCAACGTCCTGGGCACCCTGCGGATGACCAAGGCCCTGCTCCCGGCGCTGCTCGAGTCCGGCGACGGCCACGTGGTCACGATCACGTCCATCGCCGCGGTCGAGGTCTACGACGGCGGCGCGGGCTACACCGCCGCCAAGCACGCCCAGTCCGCACTGCACCGCACCCTGCGCGGCGAGCTGCTCGGCGAGCCGGTCCGCTTCACCGAGGTCCTCCCCGGCATGGTCGAGACCGAGTTCTCGCTCACCCGGTTCGACGGCGACACCGCCCGCGCCGAGGCCGTGTACCAGGGCATCGACCCGCTGACGGCCGCGGACGTCGCCGAGGTGGTCGCCTTCGCGGTCACCCGCCCCGCGCACGTGAACCTCGACCAGATCGTCATGAAGCCCCGCGCCCAGGCCTCCGCCACGCGGGCCCACCGCGAGAAGTAGCACCCGGACAACCCCGGACCCCTCGCGGGGCCCGGGGTTCGGTGTCCGGTTAGTCCAGGTTGGCGTCGGCGTAGACCTTCATCGCCGTCCGGAGGTACTCCGCCAGCCGCACGTCGGTCTTGTCGAAGTTGGCCCGGAAGCGCGGGTCGTCCGCGTAGAGGTCCGCCAGGCCCTTGTAGGACTCGCGGTTGGGCGTCCAGTGCCCGCTGAGCCACTCGTGGTGGCCCGCGACGGTCTCCTGCACGGCCGGGTCCTCCGGCGCGCGCCCGGCGTCGATGTGGGCGACGAAGGCCAGCACGGCCCGGCCCCACTGCTCGCCCTTCTCCTTGCTCCAGGTGTTCCTGACCCTGTCCACGGCGGCGTCGCCCCACCGCTGCCGCGCCTCCTGCTCCAACTCCTTCTGCTTGGCCGTGTCGATCATGCCCTCGAACCAGTGGTCGACGTTGCTCATGGTCTTTCCCCTCTGCACATCGGCGATGGTGCGGGAGACGGTGTGGGCGAGGCGGTCGAAGCGGTCCCGCTCGGCGAGCAGGTGCTCGTGGTGGGCGCGCAAGGCGACCACCGCGTCCTGCTGGTCGTCGACGATGGCCGCGATGGCGTCCAGGCCGAGGCCCAGCTCGCGCAGCACGAGGACGCGTTGCAGGCGCAACATCTCGTTCTGCTCGTAGTAGCGGTAACCGTTGGCACCCACGTACGCAGGCGGCAGCAGGCCGATATCGTCGTAGTGGCGCAGCGTGCGCGAGGTCACCCCCGCCATCCGCGCGACCTGCTGGATCGACCAGGCCACCGCTCCCACCTCCCGTTTCCCTGTCCTCAACCACGCTAGAAGTTGACGCGACGAGAAGGTCAAGCCGAAGGCGCGACCGATTCCCAGGGGAGCGTGACCTCGCCCAGCCGCCACCGGCGCCGGGTGTCGAGCACGGGCCACGACGCCGACAGCAGCCGCACGGCCTCCACCCAGCGAGCGCGGGGGCCGAAGGGGGAGAACGGGGCGGCGGTGTCCCAGCAGGCGTCCAGGGCGGTCAGCAGGTCGTGCACGCGCTCGCCGGGCACGTTGCGGTGGATGAGCGCCTTGGGCAGCCGCTCGGCCAGGTCAGAAGGTCGTTCGAGGTCGGCGGGCTTGCAGGCCAGGGTGAACGTCAGGGGGCCGGAGGCGTCCAGCAGGACCCAGGAGCAGCGGCGGCCGATCTCGTCGCAGGTGCCCTCGACCAGCAGGCCGCCCGGCGCCAGCCGGGCCAGCATCGCCGCCCAGGAGCGCGCGGACTCCTCCTCCGGGTACTGGCGCAGGACGTTGAACGCGCGCACCAGCGCGGGCCGCGCGCCCGCCAGCTCGAACCCGCCCCGCCGGAAGTCCAGCAGCGGGGGGTCGGCCGAGGGCAGCGCGGCGGCCACCCGCTCCGGGTCGATCTCCAGGCCCAGCACCCGCACGTCCGGGCGCACCGCGCGCAGCCGGGCGGCCAGCTCGACCGTGGTGACCGGGGTGGCGCCGTAGCCGAGGTCGACGACCAGCGGGACCTCCCCGGCCAGCAGCACCGACCGGGTGGCGGGCCAGGCGGCCAGCCAGCGGTCGACCCGGCGCAGCCGGTTGGGGTTGGTCGTGCCCCGGGTGGGGGCGCCCAGCGCCCTGGCCCGGCCCGCGGCCAGCCTCGGGGTCTTGGCCACCGCGCTCAGGCGTGCTTCGCCAGCCAGGCCGCGGTGAACTCGGCCTCGGCGGCGAGCAGCTTGCCGACCTGCTCGGCGATCGTCTTCTCGATCTTGCCGCCGACCAGCGGGACCCGGACGGTCACCTCGCCGCTGGTCGTCCACGTGCTGCCCGCACCGGAGTCGACCAGGGCGAACACGCCCTTGACCGAACCGGGGACACCGGTGACCGCCGCGGTGGTGTCGCCCGCGAAGCCGGTGGCGGCGGGCCACCAGGTCTCGGTGCGCTCGACGTCCAGGTCGCCCTTGATCAGCGCGCGGGCGGCCGAGGGCAGCTTGTCCGCGGGCACGCCCTGGCGGAGGGTGAACGAGACGCGCCCGGTTCCCGAGGTGTAGTCGAGCAACCGCGCGCCGGTGCCGCCCAGCTCCTTGAGGCGGGCGTCCAGAAAGGCCTTGTCGACGAAGGCCGCGTGCACCGCCTTCGCGGGGGCGGTGAACTCGGCGCGGTGCTCGATGCGGCTGGGCATGGGCCGGAGGTTACCGTTTGTGCCCGTGACGAGCCTCCCCCTCGGCGACCGACCGCGCTCCGACGTCCCGCTCAGCGGGTACACGACCCTGCGCCTGGGCGGTCCAGCCAGCGCGTTCGCCACCGCGACCACATCGGACGAGGTGGTCGAGGCCGTGCGCGCCGCCGACGCCGCCGACGCCCGGCTGCTGGTCCTCGGCGGCGGGTCCAACCTGGTCATCGGCGACGCCGGGTTCGACGGCACGGTGGTGCACCTGGCCAACCGCGGCACCAGGGTCGAACCGGACGACGACGGCCGGGTGCTGCTGACCGTCGAGGCGGGCGAGGACTGGGACCAGGTCGTGGCGGGCGCGGTCGAGGCCGGGCTGGGCGGCATCGAGTGCCTGTCCGGCATCCCCGGCCTGGTCGGCGCGACCCCGGTGCAGAACGTGGGCGCCTACGGCGTCGAGATCAGCCAGGTGCTGCAATCGGTCGACATCTACGACCGCACGACCGGCGAGGTCCGCACCCTGACCGCCGACGAGCTGGGCCTGGGCTACCGGAC
This sequence comes from Actinokineospora pegani, assembly GCF_009745975.1. Classification (GTDB taxonomy): domain Bacteria; phylum Actinomycetota; class Actinomycetes; order Mycobacteriales; family Pseudonocardiaceae; genus Actinokineospora; species Actinokineospora pegani. The sequence continues at coordinate 267,396 of NZ_WHOL01000117.1, forward strand.
CAGCGTGCTCAAGGGCACCGACCGGGCCGTGGTGCTGCGGGCGACCTTCGCCCTGTCCGACGACGGCAGGTCGATGCCGGTGCGCTACACCGAGCTGGCCAGGGCGCTCGGCGTGCGCCAGGACGAGCGCGTGCCGGTGGCCGACGCCCGCGCCGCGGTGCTGGAACTGCGCCGGGGCAAGGGAATGGTGCTCGACCCGACCGACCACGACACGTGGAGCGCGGGCTCGTTCTTCACCAACCCGATCGTCCCCGACGAGAACGCCGAAGCGGTCATGACCCGCATCACCGACACCGTGGGCCCGGACGTCACCGTCCCGCGCTACCCAGCAGGCCCCGGCGCGACAAAGCTCTCCGCCGCCTGGCTGATCGAACGAGCCGGCTTCACCAAGGGCTTCACCATCCCCCCCGGCACAGCCGCCCTCTCCAGCAAACACACCCTCGCCCTCACCAACCGAGGCACCGCCACCACAACAGACCTGCTGGCCCTGGCCACAACGATCCGCACCGGCGTGGACAAAACCTTCGGCGTGGCCCTGCACCCCGAGCCCGTGCTGATCAACTGCACCCTCGACACCCCCACCCCCAGCACTCCCTAGCCCCCCACACCACCCGACCCAACACCACCCGACCCAACACCCCACCCACCCACCCAAGGCCCCCCCAAATCTCACCGGGCAACCACTCCCCCCAAGCCCTGTCAGTCCCCGGCCTGGACCCACTCCTGGCCGCACTTAACTCTGGGGAGCCGGTGTCAAGGGTGGGCGAAGCCCATCGGCGAAGCCGACGCGAAGCGCCCTTGACACCGGCTCCCCAGAGTTAAACAATCCGCGGCCCCAAAGGACAGGCTCCCCAACCCACGCCCGCAGCCCCCGCCCCACACACCATCGTGGACAACGCCCGAGTGTGACAATCAGCGCGTGCCCACCACCGAACGCCGCTACGTGATCCGCCTGGCCTGCCCCGACCGCACCGGCATCGTCGCCACGATCGCCAGCTTCCTGGCCGAACTGGGCGGCTCCATCGTCGAGGCCGCCTACCACACAGACCGGGAGACCAACTGGTTCTTCACCCGCCAGGAAGTGCTCGCGGACTCGCTCACCTTCGGCGTGGACGAGCTGCGCGCCCGCTTCGGCGCGGTGGCCACCCGGCTCAGCGCCCAGTCCGACTGGGCGGTGATCGACACCGGCGTGCCGCGCCGGGTGGTGATCCTGGTGTCCAAAGAGGGCCATTGCCTCTACGACCTGCTCGGCCGCGTGCACAGCGGGGAGCTGGACGTGGACGTTCGCGCGGTCGTGGGCAACCACGCCGACCTCGCGCCGATCACCCGCGCGCACGGCATCCCGTTCCACCACGTGCCGTTCCCGGTCGACACCGAGGGCAAGGCGGCGGCGTTCGCGCAGTTGCGCCAGCTCGTCGACGCGGCCGCCCCGGACGCGGTGGTGCTGGCCAGGTTCATGCAGGTGCTGCCGCCCGAGGTGTGCGCGGCGTGGGCGGGGCGCGCGCTCAACATCCACCACAGCTTCCTGCCCTCGTTCATCGGCGCGCGCCCGTACCACCAGGCGCACCGGCGCGGGGTGAAGCTGATCGGGGCGACCTGCCACTACGTCACCGCCGAGCTGGACGCGGGCCCGATCGTCGAGCAGGACGTGATCCGGGTCGACCACCGCGACCCGGTGGCCGCGATGGTCCGCAAGGGACGCGACATCGAGAAGGTCGTGCTGGCGCGCGGGCTGCGCGCACACCTGGAAGGCCGAATCCTCGTGCACGGCAACAAGACCGTGGTGCTCTGACGAGCCGACCGCCCGCTTATTCGGTTGCCCCCGGTGGCGCGCGCGGGGGAGAGTATTGCTCATGATCACTGGGGAGTTCGCGACCAACAACGGAAAGGTGCCGCCCGACGACCGGGAGTGGGCGGCCTGATACGACGCCGCCCCGGAGCCCGCTCGGCTCCGGGGCGGCATTTCACACCTCTCAGGCGTTGAGGTGCTTGGCCAGGTTGGACAGCAGCTCGTCGTGGATGCGGCGCAGCCCGGCGGGGGCGAAGGTGCGCTCGAAGAAGCCGCCGACGCCGTTGGCGCCCTCCCAGGTGGTGGCGATGCGCACCGAGGCGGCGTCGGCGGAGCCGTCAACGGTCCAGGTGGTGACGAGGGTGGAGTTGCGGTCGGCCTCGACGAGGGTGCCCGGCTGCGGCTCGGAGACCTCGAGCAGGCAGTCGCGCACCCGCTTCTTGGTGGCCTGCAGCTTCCAGTGCACGACGGTGCCCGCGCCGGTGCCGCCTTCGCGGACCTCGTACTCGGAGTAGTTCTCGGGGAGGATCTTGCTGCGGACGCCCGTGTAGTCGGCGACAGCGGCGCGGACGGTGTCCACGGGGGCGGCGAAACTGCGCGCGGTGACTGCCTGGACCTGGTTCATATCCGAGGAGGTTACCGATACGGCGAGGATGGCCTTCACGACACGGCTCGGCCTGTGGGGTGAGATAGGTCTGTTCGGGGGCCTGCGTGTGCTGGGTGGGTGTGGGAGTGCCTTTGGGTGGGCTAGTCCAGTAGGCCCGCGCGTTGGGCCAGCACAGCGGCGGTGACTCGGTTGGCGCAGCCGGTGGTGGCCAGGATCTCGGAGACGTAGCCGCGCACCGTGGAATCCGAGAGCCGCAGGTCGGCGGCGATCTCGTTGTTGCTCTTGCCCAGGCCGACGAGTTTGAGGACGTCGAGCAGTCTGGTGGAGAGCTTGGCGATCTCGCTGGTGGCGCCGATCCGGTCGAGGTGGTGCGAGGCCAGGTGGCCCATGAGGTTCTGGGTGAGTGAGGGGTCCAGCACGGCGCCGCCCTTGGCGGCGATGCGCACCGCTCGGACCAGTTCGGCGGGGTCGACGTGCTTGAGCAGGAAACCGCGGGCGCCCAGGTTCAGCGCGGTGGCCACGGCCTCGTCGGCGTGGAAGGTGGTGAGCACGACGACGGCGGGCGCGGTGGGCAGCCTGCGCAGCTCGCGCAGCGCGCCGAGGCCGTCCATCCTCGGCATCCGCAGGTCCAGCAGCAGCACGTCGAGGTCGGCGGTCCGGACCAGCTCCAGCGCCTCGGCCCCGTCCGCGCCCTCGGCCACCACGGTCACGTCCGGCGCGGACGCGAGGATCTTGCCGACGAGGGCCCTCGCCATGGCCTCGTCGTCGACGACCCCGACCCGGATCGTGCTCCGAGCGGTGTCCCTGTCGGCTTCGACCTGCGTCGTCATGACCCGCCCTTCCCGCGGCCCGGCACGTGCGATCACAGCAAATGGGACCCGAACCGCCGGGTCGGGGACAACCGACGAAGGTAGGTTCCCGCCGATCTCACCCGACCGGACGGCCCAATCCCTCGATCACCTCGGCCGAGGACAACCCGACCAGCAGGTCACCGGGCACCAGCAGCTTGCTGCCCCGGACACCGCTGCCGATCACCAACTCCGGAGCGTCGGCGACGGCCTGGTCGATCAGCAGCGGCCACCCCGCGGGCAGCCCGATCGGGGTAATGCCCCCGTACTCCATGTGACTGTCGGCGGTCGCCCGGTCCATCGGCGCGAAAGAGGCCTTGCGCACACCCAGGTGCCGCCGGGCGATGCCGTTGACGTCGGCCCGGGCCGTGGCGAGCACGACGCAGGCGGCCATCGTCTCCACCTCGCCCCGCTTGCCGAGGATCACCACGCAGTTCGCGGAGGCGGACAGCGGGGAGCCGTAGTGCGCGCAGAAGGCGGCCGTGTCGGCGAGGTCGGGATCGATCTCGGCGACGCCGACGCGTTCGGCCGCGACGGCTCGGAGCGCCGTGGCGACGGGTTCGGCGACCAGGTCGAGCCGGTCGAGGACGGGTGAGACGGTCAGGCTGCCCGCGATGGTCCATGTCACCCGGCGAGGGTAGCGCCGGGGCGTCCTACCAGCGCTGACCGCGTTGGACGTCGATGAGCTTGGGGCGCACGTCGACGATGTAGACCAGCGCGGCGACCAGGGCGGCCATCCAGAACAGCCACGGCAGGCCCGCCACGACGACCAGGAGCAGCCCCGCGGCGGCGGCGCCGGTGACGCCCAGCCAGAAGGGCTTGGTGCGGCGGTCGGCGGCCGCGTAGGCGTCCGGCCGTTGCAGCAGCGCGTGCACGAAGGCGAAGACGCCGACGGGGACGGACGCCCAGAAGATGAACAGCAGGATCCAGGAGGCGAGGAGCGGCACACCCCAAGCCTACGGGTGCACCGAACACCTCCACCACACGCGACGGCCCCCTGACCAGGGTCAGGGGGCCGTCAACTGGGCAAACGCGGTCACTTGGCCGAGGTGGGCTTCGCGGCGGGCTTGCGGGTGGTCGAGCGCTCCGGGGTCTTCGACGCCGGGGCGGTCTTGTTGGCCGCGCGGCGGGAGGTGCTGCGCACCTCGTGCGCGACCTCGCCACCGGTCTCGACGATCTCCTCGGCCAGGTCCTCGGCGAAGCCCTCGGCGGCGCGCGCGGTCTTCTCGCCCACCGAGCGGGTCTGGCGGGTGATCCTGGCCAGCAGGTCGTCCGCGGCGGCGCGGGCGTCGCCCGCGGCGTCGCCGAGGCGGGCCTGGGCGGCCTCGAGGGTCTCCTCAAGCTGCTTGACCTGGGGCTGCTTGCGCAGCTCGACCAGGGCGTCGACGCCGTGCTCGGTCAGCTTGCCGTAGAGCGACAGGGCGGCGGAGGTGTAGTCGTCGAGCAGCTTGCGCAGCTCCGCCGGGTCCAGCCGCTCGCGCAGCCCCGCGACCTCGCCGGGCAGCTCCTCGACGACGTTGCGGGTGGCCTCGGCGCGCTCGCGGGCCTTGCCGAACGCGTCGGCGACGGCCTTGGCGGCGAGGTCGCCCGCGCCGAGGACGGCCAGCAGCGGGGCGGGCAGCTTGTCGGCGTCCTGCTTGGCCTTGGCGGTGTCGGTGGTGGCCATGTCGTCACTCCTCACTCTTGGGGTCCCGTTTCACATAATCCACATCGGACCCCTCCGGTGTGGACTGTCGGATTGCGTTGTTCTCGCGCCGGAACGACTCGTAGACGTCCATCAGCACCTGCTTCTGGCGCTCGGTCAGCTCCGGGTCGGCGCGCACGGCGTCGGGCACCGGGCCCCCGACGGGGACGTCGAGGATGCCCGCCTGCACGTACAGCGCCTCGGCCGAGATCCGCAGCCCCTTGGCGATCTGCTGCAGGATCTCCGCGCTCGGCTTGCGCAGGCCTCGTTCGATCTGGCTCAGGTAGGGGTTGGAGACACCTGCGAGCTTGGAGAGCTGGCGCAAGGAGATCTTGGCGGTGTTGCGTTGCGCCTTGATGTACTCGCCGATGTCGCGACCCAGGTCGGCGACCTTGTCGATGGGGCTGACATCGGGTTCGGACTCGCTCACCCGGGGTTCCTCTCCTCCTGACATGTTCCACGGTACGCCCAAGTGCTAGCTACTGCAAGCGGAGTGCTTGCAAGAACGGATCCGTTGCTGGGGCGGCGGTGGGTGCGCGCGCTGCATCAAGAGCGAAAACGGGGCGGGTGGTGGTGGGGTTACAGGCGGTCGAGGATCCAGCGGGCCACTTCCGCCGTTGTCTGCTCGGGGGTGGCGCGTGAGGTGTCCAGGAGGGTCATGGGGGCGTCGGTGGTGGTGGTGGTGGCGTTGGCCTTGATCCAGGCGTTGTAGGCGAGCATGTCGGCGATCCGGCGGTCGTCGGACCACTCGCGCCAGGCGGGGCGGGCGCGGAGGCGGGTGGTGAGGACGTCGTCGTCGGCTACCAGGGCGAGGTAGTGGATCTCGCCGAAGAGGGTGCGTTCGGGGCGGCGTTCGAACTGCGGGGGCGCGACGGTGCCGCAGAGCACGGCGGGGCGGCCGGACTGGTTGAGCATCGCCAGCAGGCGCAGCCAGGTCTGGCGGAAGGCGGCGAAGTCGTCGTGCGGGTCGCGCAGGGCGCCGACCCACAGCACGTCCTGTTCCAGCACGATGGCGCGATCGCCGAGCAGGGGGCCCAGGCGGCGGCACACGGTCGACTTGCCGGTGCCGCTCGGGCCGGTCAGGGCGAACACCGGGAGCCTGCGGTAGGGCTCCCGGTGCCCGCACAGCGCGCAGACGAGTTCGGCGGCGGCGCTGTCGCCCTCGACCAGCGGGGTGTCGGCCCACTCACCGCAGGCCGGGCAGATCATCGGGTTCACAGTCGGACGAGGGGTTCAGTCGAAGAGGTCCTCGAGGAAGCTCTTGCGACGCTTCTTGTGGCCGTAGCCGCCGTGGTGGCCGTAGCCGGGGGGCGAGTCGCGGTAGCCGCCCGCGTGGCCGTACCCCGGGGGTGAGTCCCGGTAACCGGGGGGCGAGTCCCGGTAGCCGCGGGGCGGCTGTGGCGGGTAGGGGACGCCCGCGGGCGGGTAGGCGCCCGCAGGCGGGTAAGCCCCCGCGGGCGGGCCCGGCTGGTACGACGGCGGCGGGGCGGCGGCGTGGTAGCGCTTCTCGGCGGCGGCCATCTGCTCGAGCTCCCCGTGGTCGAGGAAGATGCCCTTGCAGCCGTGGCACTGCTCGATGTGCACGCCCTGGCGCTCGACCGTCTGCATCACGTTCTGACACTTCGGACAAATCACGGGACCAGGGTACGCAGGTCGGGCCCCCGGTGGCGGCATCTCCTCCATGTCGGCGCCCGAGTGCGCGGTTCCACGTCCTCATCAGGTGAACGCGGTGGCGCCCAGCCGGGCCCTGGACTACACCGGAGGCGTGCATGATGTCCTCCTCGAACTGGGGGTCCGCTCCGACCTGCTGCAACCCCAGCAGCTCGTGGACCTCGACGAACTGGGTTTCTGCCGGTTCGACGCGTTCCTGCGCCCGGCCCAGGTCGGCTCGGCGCTGGCCGAGGTCGAGCGGCTGCTGCCCGCCGCGACCGGGCAGAGCGCGACGCTGCACCTCAAGAGCCTGCTGGCGGCCGGTCCGGTGTTCGACGCGCTGTGGCTGCGGCCCGGCCTGCTGGCCGCGGTGCGCCACCTGCTCGGCCCGGAGTTCCGCGTCGACGAGGTGCGCTACCGGGCTGGCGCGCCCGAGCACGGCGGCCAGGCGCTGCGCGCCAACAGCGTCGACGGGTCGGGCCCGGGGCGCTGGCAGGAGTGCACGGCGATCGTCGCCCTGGCCGACTTCACCGAGGACAACGGCTCGACGCGGGTCGTGCCCGGCTCGCACCTGGACTACGCGTTCGTCGCCCCCGAGGGCCACGAGCCCCACCCCGAGGAGACCCGGCTGGTGGGCGAGGCGGGCACGGCGTGGCTGTTCAACTCGCACCTGTGGCACTCGGGCGCCCGCAACGACCCCACCGACGTCCGGCACGCGGTGCTGATCGGCTTCCACCGCCGGGGCGCGGGCACGACCCTGTTCGACGACCGGCCCGCCGACGCGGCCATCGAGCGCCTCGGCTCAGCCGCGTACCTGCTCATGTGAACGGGGGAGCCCCCGGGAAGCGGCCCCGACACCGCTCCCCGGGGTGTCCCCCCGACCCGGCTCAGCTCACTCCGTGCGGAGGGAGGTGAGCCGGGTGGCCCCGCGCAGGAACGGCAGCGTGATCGCCCAGACGAGCCCGGCCAGGACCGCGGCCGCCAGCACCATCAGCCCCACGCTCGACCAGTCCACGACCATCGGCGTCGACCCCAGCCGCAGGACCAGGGCCGTCAGCCCGATCCCGGCGCCGATCGCGATGACCACCCCCACCGCGATCGGAATGGCGATCTGCCACAGCAGCGACCGGCCCAGCGCGCCGGTCGGCACGCCGGAGGCGGCCAGGACCGCCAGCGGCCTGCGCCGCTCGCGGATGTGCTCCAGGGCCAGCACCAGCAGGCTCAGCCCGGCCAGCAGCAGCGTGAACACCGAGCCGATGAGCAGGCCGCGGCTGATGGCGGTGAACGCGGCCCGGTCATCGCCCGACCGGCTGCCCCACTGGACGCCCATGACCTGCCACGACAACGGGGCCAGCGCGGCGTAGACGCGGTCGGCGACGCCCTGGTCCGCGACGTCGACCGACACCCGGATCCTGGGCGTCACCAGGCCCTCGGTGACGTCGGGGACGAAGCCCGGCCCCGGCGTGACGAACAGCGACTCGGGCCGGGTCGAGGAGTCCAGGTCGCCGCTGACCGCGGGCTCGGGGATCGAGCGCACCTGCGGCACCGTCCAGCTCGCGCCCCTGGTGGCGGTCTTCGTCTTGTGGTCCCACTCGTAGACCCACCACTGCTCCCCCGCCTGCATGCGGTAGTCCTGCAGGTTGGTGTCCCCGACCCCGTAGACCACCCCCGGCGCGCAGTCGGTGACGGCGAACAGGCGCTGGACCGTCGCGCAGTCGTAGACCGGGATCGAGGCGGTGTCCTCGTCCGCCGAGCTGACGAACGTGACCGTGCCCTCGGTGAAGGCCTGGCGCACGCCGGGCACCCCGGCCACCAGCCGCTCCGCCTCCGCCGACAGGCCCGCCTCCGGGTAGAGCTCGATGCCGGAGTTCTGGGCCGACGGGCTCGCCTGCGGCCCGCCCAGTTCGGTGGACTGCGAGTACAGCGCGGACTGCAGCGCGATGGCGCCCGCGAGGACCACCGCGACGCCGCCGACGACGCGCGCCGAGGTGCCCGCGTCCAGTTGCAGCCTGCGCACGGCGAGCTGCCAGGACGTCGGCCCGCCGCGCACCCGCGACACCGAGCGCTCGACCACCCACGGCAGCAGCGCGGGCACCGAGAACAGCAGCAGCGCAGCGCCCGCGGTGATCGAGTAGACCCAGAGGCTGTGGCCCGCCGTGACGCCGCCGTGCCAGAACAGCAGCCCGACCCCCGCCGCGGCCACGCCCAGCCGCCACAGCAGCCTGCGCCGGATCGGCTTGGAGAACCGGACGACCCCCAGCGGCTCGACGATCGTGCGGCGCAGCGCGAACTGCGCGGTCAGCACGGCCAGCACCGGCACCAGGACCACGACCGCCACCGCCAGCCACCAGATCGGCGTCACGTCGGCGGAGTTGACCGTGACCCCCGAGATCGTCACCCCCGGCGCGAGCGCCCGACCGGCGAAGAACAACCCCGCCCCGACCACCAGGCCGACGACGGCGCTGACCAGCGCCTCGGCCGTGGCGATCCGGCGGACCTGGCGGGAGTCGGCGCCGACCAGCCGCAGCGCGGAGAGCCTGCGGTCGCGCTCGGCGCCCGCGATGCGGGTGCTGGCGGCGGTGAAGACGAAGACCGGGGCCAGCAGCGCGACCGTGCCCAGCAGCACGAGCAGCAGCAGGGTCGGGTCGAGGGACTCGTCGACCGGGAACCCGCCGTAGGAGTAGACCTCGGTGGTGCGGTCGCTGGCGCGCACCTCGGGACCGACGCCGAGGTAGGCGGTCAGGTCGTGCGGGTCGGTGAGCACGGTCGTGGGCAGGGTGCCGATGACCCGTTCCGGCAGCCGCTGGCGCAGGTCGGCCGCGCCGGGCTCGGCCAGCCGCTCGGCCAGGGCCGGCGAGACGACCGCCTCGCCGGGCGCGGGCACCCGGTCGGCGCCGGGCGGCACCGGCGAGGACGGCCCGCCCGCGTTCACGTACCGCAGGCTGAGCCCGTCGCCGCGGTGCTCGGCGCTGACCCTGTGCTCGTAGAGCGGGTCGACGCCCGCGATCGCCTCCGTCGAGACCGTGGTCAGGTTGGCCCGCTCGCTGCGGGCCTGCATCAGCGGGCCGACCGAGGCCGCGAGCAGCAGCACGGCGACGGCCACGCCGACGCCGATGGCGCCGAGGACGAGCCTGGTCATCGCGGTCCGGCCGCCCCCGACGGCCAGCCGGACCCCGATGCCCAGGTCAGTGCGCACGGACACTCAGATCACCACCGGCTCGCGGGTGCGCCCGTCGCGCACGATGACCTCGCGGTCGGAGTACGCGGCCACCCTGGCCTCGTGGGTGACCAGGACGACCGCGGCCCCGGTCTCGCGCGCGGTCGCGGTCAGCAGCCGCATCACCTGCTCGCCGTTGAGCGAGTCGAGCGCGCCCGTCGGCTCGTCGGCGAACACGACCCTGGGCCGGGTGACCAGCGCGCGGGCGACCGCGACCCGCTGGCCCTGGCCGCCGGAGACCTCGCCGGGCCGCTTGTCCGCCAACTGGTCGACCTCGAGCCTGGCCAGCCACTCGCGGGCGGCCTGCTCGGCGGCCTTGCGCTTGGCCCCGCCCAGGCGCAGCGGCAGCGCGACGTTCTCGATGCAGGACAGCTCGGGCACGAGCTGCCCGAACTGGAACACGAAGCCGAACTCCGAGCGGCGCAACGCGCTGCGCTCCTTGTCCGACATGGCGGTGAGGTCGCGGTCGCCGTAGCTGACCGTGCCCCCGTCCGGCGGGACGATCCCAGCCAGGCAGTGCAGCAGCGTCGACTTGCCCGACCCCGACGGCCCCATGACGGCGACGACCTCGCCCGCGGCGACCCCCATCCCGGCACCGTCGAGGGCGGGCGTCTGCCCGAACGACTTGCGCAGGTCGACCCCGCGCAGCAGCGGCTCGTTCACGGCATGACCTCCTTGCCGAGGTCGGCCAGGCGCGCGGTGGTCAGCTCGAGCCAGCGCAGGTCGGCCTCCAGGTGGAACAGGGCGTGGTCGCAGATCAACTGATCAGCGAGGTCACCCCGCTGCTTGCGCTGCGTCAACTCGCGCATGGCCCCCAAGTGCGCCCGCCGCTGCGCGTCGAGCACGTCCTCGGCGTCGCGACCGGACATCAGGGCCAGCACAACCTTGGTGTAGAGCGCGCTCTGCAGGTAGATCTCCGGCTTCTCCGGCGTCACGAGCCAGGACGAGACGTCGGTGACCCCGGCATCGGTGATGGCGTAGCGCTTGCGGTCCGGACCTCCCCCCGCCTCAACCCCGCGCTCCTCCACCAGCCCATTGCGCAACAGCCGCGACAGGGTCGAGTAGACCTGCCCGTAGGCCAACGGCCGATCCTGCCCAAAGCGCTCGTCGTAGACGCGCTTGAGGTCGTACCCGTGTCTGGGCCCGGTCTCCAGGAGCCCGAGCAAAGCGTGTCCGATTGACATACCCAGCACTCTACAGCACGTGTATACACACTGCGAATACCTAGCTCAGACCCAGTTGGCCCAGGTCACCCCGTAGCTCCGCGGCCCGCTAACCGATCAGTTGAGCAACCGTGTAAATCACCAACCCAGCCAACGCCCCGACCACAGTCCCGTTGATCCGGATGAACTGAAGGTCCCTCCCCACCTGCAGCTCCACCTTCCGCGCGGTCTCATCAGCATCCCAACGCTGCACGGTGTCAGTGATCAGCGTCGTGATCTCGTCGCGGTAGTTCAACACCAGGTACGCGGCAACACCCTCAACCCACCCGTCGACCTTGGCCCGCACACCAGCGTCCTGGGCCAGCCGGCCACCGAGGGTCTGCAACCCGGACCGCACCCGCTGCCGCAACTCGCTCGACGGGTCCTCGGCTGCGTTGAGCAGCAGCTTCTTCGCCGTGGCCCACACCGACCCGAACACGTTCTGCACCTCGGGGTGCTCCAAGACCTGCCGCTTGATGTCCTCAGCCCGCCGCATGACCTTCTCGTCGGTCTGCAACTGACCCGCGAACTCCTGCAGGAACTTGTCCACGGCCAGCCGCATCGGGTGGTTGCCGTCGGCCTTGACCGACCAGGCGAACTCCAGCACCTCGTCGTAGAGCTTGTCGGCCACCAGCGAGTCGACGAACTTCGGCGACCAGGACGGCGCCCGGTTCGACACCAGGCCCTGGATGCGCTCCTCGTTGCGCTTGACCCACTCGTAGGCCTGGTCGCACACGAGGTCGACGAGCTTGTGGTGGCCGCCGTCGGCCATCACCCGCTCGAGCAGCTTGCCCATCGGCGGGCCCCACGGCACCGCCATGACCCTGGTCACGATCGCCTGCTCCAGCACCGCCTGCACGTCCTCGTCGCGCAGCACGGTGACGGCGCCGCGCACCATCGTGGACAGCTCCGCGGTGACCCGGTCGGCGTTCTCCGGCTTGGCCAGCCACTCGCCGAGCCGCTCGGCGACCCCGACCCGGCGCAGCCGCTCGCGCACCACCGCCTCCGACAGGAAGTTCGAGCCGACGAACTCGCCCAGGCTGTCGCCGAGGACGTCCTTCTTGGTCGGGATGATCGCCGTGTGCGGGATCGGCAGGCCCAGCGGCCGCCGGAACAGCGCGGTCACCGCGAACCAGTCGGCCAGGGCGCCGACCATGCCCGCCTCGGCGGCGGCGCGCACGTAGCCGACCCACGGCGGCGGGTCGGTCCACAGGACTGTCACCAGGAAGATGACGGTGGCGGCGAGCAGGAAGGACAGTGCGACGAGCTTCATCGTGCGCAGGGCGCGCAGCTTCTCCGCCTCGCCGGGGACCGGGTTCAGTTGCTCCACGGCGCCATTCTGCGTGAGGATGTGGCGTCGTGCCCTCTCCTCTCGTTCCCCGGCTGCGACCGTTCGCCTCGACGATCTTCGCCGAGGTCTCCGCGCTGGCCGCCCGCACCGGGGCGGTCAACCTCGGCCAGGGCTTCCCGGACACCGACGGACCGGCCGCGATGCTGGACGTGGCCAGGGACGCCATCACCTCGGGGCTCAACCAGTACCCACCCGGACCGGGCACCCCGGAGCTGCGCGCGGCCATCGCCGAGTCCCGCGCCCGCTTCGGCACACCGTACGACCCGGACACCGAGATCCTGGTCACGGTCGGCGCCACCGAGGGCATCGCCGCCGCGCTGGTGGCCCTGGTCGAGCGCGGTGACGAGGTGGTGCTCTTCGAGCCCTACTACGACTCCTACGCCGCCTCGGTCGCCATGGCGGGCGCCACCCGCGTCGTGCTCCCCCTGGAACGGCAGGAGTCGGGCCGCTTCGCGCTGCCGGTCGAGGCCCTGCGGGCGGCCGTCACCCCGCGCACCAAGGCCATCGTGGTCAACACCCCGCACAACCCCACCGGCTCGGTCTTCACCGCCGAGGAACTGGCCGCCCTCGCCGAGGTGTGCGTGCGCCACGACCTGGTGGCGATCACGGACGAGGTCTACGAGGACCTCCTGTTCGACGGGCGGGCGCACGTGCCGCTGGCGTCGCTGCCCGGCATGGCCGAGCGCACGCTGACCGTCTCCGGCGCGGGCAAGAGCTACAACTGCACCGGGTGGAAGATCGGCTGGGTCTGCGGGCCCGCCGCGCTGGTGGCCGCCGTGCGCGCCGCCAAGCAGTTCATGACCTTCGTGGCGGGCGCGCCGTTCCAACCGGCCGTCGCGCACGCGTTGCGCAACGAGCGGGCCTGGGTGGAGGGGCTGCGGGACTCGTTGGCGGACAAGCGAACCCGGCTGTCCGAAGGGTTGGCGGCCGCGGGTTTCGGGGTCAGCCAGGCGGAGGGCACGTACTTCGTGTGCGCTGACATCCGACCGTTGGGCCACACCGACGGTGTGGAGTTCTGCTACGCGCTGCCGGAGTCGGTGGGGGTGGCGGCCGTCCCGGTGCAGGTGTTCACGGACCACCCGGAGAACTGGAAGCACCTGGTGCGCTTCGCCTTCTGCAAGAAGGACGAGGTCCTCGACGAAGCGATCTCGCGCTTGAGCAAGCTCAGCTGACCCTCACCAACCGGGTGACCACCGACGCGCGTTCCGGGACGATCCGACGACGGGGCCTGCGTGCGCGCCGAGCACCTCGGCGGTCGCCGCCTCGGCTCCGGGACGTGACGCCGTCGCGGTGTCAGTCCTTCTTCCACGTCGTGTAGTAGCTGGACGTGTTCACCAGGTAGCGGACCGTGGGCTCCGGGACGTGGGTCACCACGCGGGTCCGGGTGAGGCGGTGCACGAACTCCCAGTCCTCTTTGGGCAGCGTGTCCCTGGTCCGGGGGAGCCTGCTGAACAGTGCGTCCGGGGTGCGGCGCAGGACGATGGCGTTGGAGTCGACGAAGGGGGTGTCGTCGGCGAAGCGGGTGCGGTCGAAGGGTTCGGAGAGGATGTCCAGGCGGGTGCCGTCGGGGTGGCGGCGGTCCAGGGCGGTGTAGGTGAAGTCGGCGCCGGAGGCCAGGGCGGCCAGGGAGAGCTCCAGGTGGTCCGGGCGCCACGTGTTGTCGTCGTCCAGGAAGGCCAGGTACTTCGAGGTGGACAGGCGGATGCCGACGTTGCGGACGAGGCCGAGGACGCCGCAGTTGCGCGAGAGGCTGACCGCCGACAGGCGGGGGTGGGCGGGCAGCTCGGGGAGGCCGCCGCCGTCGTCGACGACCACGACGTGGTTGTCGGTGATGGTCTGGGCGAGGGCGGACTCGATGGCCAGCGGCAGCAGGTCGGGGCGGCGGTAGGTCGGGATGATCGTCGTGACCAGCGACGACGGTGACACCGCCGGGGCGAGGCGGGCGACCTCGGCGTCCTCGAAGCGGCGCAGTGCGGGCACCTTCGGGCCGAGGCGCACCCTGTTCACCGCCTCGTGCATCGGCCACAGCCCGAACGCGTCGCGCAGGGCGCGGCGGGTGGCGGCGGAGAGGGTGTTGCGGTCGTGCAGCGGGGCGGTCACGACGTCTCCTTCTGTGCGCGGCCGGGCAGCAGCGACCGCATCGGGTACACGACGGGCAGGTAGAGGGCGACGGCGACCGCGCCGCCGACGAGCAACTGCGTCCACGGGCCGTCGAGGACCGACCGGACGGCGAAGGCGGAGGCGACCACCAGCAGGCCGCCGACCGCCGGGCGGCGGATGGCCAGCAGCGACGGGCGCAACCGCAGCCCGCGCCGCCGGATGACCAGGGCGAACGCGGGCAGCACCACAACACCGGCCACGGCCGCCTGGGCCAGCGCCGCGCCGCGGATGCCGTCGAGGTGCGTGCCGACCAGCAGCGCGGGCACCAGCGCGCCCAGCCACAGCGCCTGCAACCCGATCAGCACCCGGTTGCCGTCCAGCGCCACCAGCAGGTCGTAGCCGATGAACAGCAGGATGCGCAGCAGCCCCAGCACCGCCAGCACCTGCAACGCCACCGCGGCGGGCACCCACTGCGCGCCGTAGACCACGTGCAGCATGGGCGCGGCGTAGCAGGCGAGCATCGCGCACACCGGCACCGACGCGGCCACCAGCAGCGCCACCCCCCGCGCGAGCGCCTGCTCCAGCGCGCGCCGGTCGTCGACGAGCTTGGCGAACCCGGCCAGCGACACCCGCCGCGCGGCCTCGGAGAACACCTGCAACGGCAGCGAGGACTGGTTGAACGCCATCACGTACAGCCCGAGCGCGACCTCGCCGACCACCGGTCCGACGACCATCTTGTCCACATTGGTCACCGACAGCACGAGCAGGCTGGCCGCGGCCAGCGGCAGGCCGAACCGGATCAGCTCGCCCGCCACCGCCCGGTCCCAGCCCGGCCGCACCCTCACCGGGCACAGCGCCAGGTAGCAGGCCACCGACACCGCGTTGCCCGCGATCTGCCCGATGGCGAAGCTCATCGGCCCGGCCCCCGACAGCGCCAGCCCCAGCGTGGTCGAGGTGACCACGACGAACGCGGCCGCGTCGCACAGGAACCTGGTGCGCTGCAAGAACTCCCGGTTGAGGATGGCGGCCGGGACCACGGCGACGCCGTCGAAGACCACGGCCAGGCACAGCACCCGCACCACCGGCACCGCGCCGGGGCTGTTCATCAGGTCGCAGAACGCCGGGGCGGCGAAGAACACCAGCGCGTACATCGCCAGGCTGGTGGCCACGGCAATGGTCATCGCGGTCGGGGCGAACTCGCGCACGTCGCGCTGCCAGCGGACCACGGCCAGGCTCACGCCCAGCTCGTTGAACGCCTGTAGCAACGTCACCGCGACCAGGGCGACGGCGAACACGCCGTAGTCGGCCGGGCTGAGGATGCGGGCCAGGATGATGCCCGCCACCAGCGTGCCCAACCGCAGCACGACGGTGTTCAGCAGGCTCCACAGCGCGCCGCGCCCGACCTTGGACCCCACCGAGGGGGTGGGCTGGGCGTCGACCGGCTGCGGGGTCTCGGTGGTCACACGCGCACCTTCTCCGGTCTGCTGGCCCGGCGCGGGCGCCGGGCGGGGGGCAGGAAGTCGATCGGCAGGCCGCGGGCGGCGTTGTCCTCCTGGACGATGCGCCACAGCGCACCCGCGGCCCCGACGAGCAGGAACGTGTACCCGGTGGCCACCGCGAAGCCGAGCAGGTCGAAGGTGGCCGAGGTGATGGCGGGCACCGCGATCGCCGCGGCGATGGCCACGGCCAGGTCCTTGATCCGCGGGTCGGTGGTGGCCACCCGCGCGCGCAGCACGCAGTACCAGGCCACGAGGTAGAGCCCGATGAGCAGCGTGACGCCGATGAGCCCGGACTGCACCAGCGTCCCGAGGTACTCGTTGTCCAGCCACCCGTACTTCTGCGGGATGTAGGTGCCCATGCCCCGGCCGAGCAGCAGGTGGTCGGGGATGATCTGGCTGGCCCGCTCGACCGCCCGGCGCCGGGACTCGGCGCTGGGGTCGACGTCGATGCTGGCGAACAGGCTGTACAGGGTGCCGACGAGGCCGGGGACCAGCACCCGCATGGCCGCGACGAAGACCAGGATCAGGCCCAGGGCGCGCACCCGGCGCTTGGGGGTCATCGCCGGGATCATGAAGATGGCCACGATGGCCAGGCCCAGCACCGCCGAGCGCGACAGCGACTGCATCGACGCCACGGCCAGGATCGCCAGGCAGAACCACCAGCGCTTGTGCGCGCCGCCGTGGTCCATCCCGCGCAGCGCGTAGTGGATGGCCAGTGGCACCGCCATCGAGCAGATCACGCCGAACTCGATCGGGTGCGCCGCGGTGCCCGCCGGGCGGCGGAAGTTCGACCGCTCCAGGATGTAGGTCATCTCGCCGACCGGCCGCAGCCCCGGCAGCATCAGGTACTGGTTGAGGTCGAAGGCGAACGAGAACTGCATGATGCCGACGAAGGCCATGAACGTCGCGCCGACGACCATCGCCTTGAGCAGCTTGTCGAGCCGGTCGAGGCCGCGCACCCCGTCGGTCACCGCGATGCCGACGGAGATGACCGCCAGCATGGTGATCAGCGTGCGATCGATGGCCTGCAACTCGTCCTGGGGCAGGTAGCCGTAGGTGGCGACGCCGTAGGTGGCGAGCTGGGCGGAGGCGAACAGGAACAGCGCGGTGCGCGCGGCGTTGCGGCCCTTGGCCACGCCGAGCGTGGTGACGAGCTGGGCGCAGAACCACAGCACGCCCATGACCAGGCCGACCGCCATGCCGGGGGTGACCGCCAGCGGCAGGCCCTTGACGACCAGCATCGCCGGGATGCACGTCATCACCAGCGCGTAGACGCAGGCGAGGGTGGCCCCATCGGCTGGTGTGCGCGTGCCGGGGGCCTTGGTGGTGGCCATCGGCGGGTCAGCCGCGGTCGCGCGGCGGGGCGGGCTTCATCCGGATCGTCGGCTGGTCGACGGGCCTGCCGTTCGGCGCCGCCTTGCCGTTGACCGGGGCGGCGCTGGGCGCCGGGGACTTGCCGTTGACCGGCGGGGCGCCGGCGACGGGGGGCTTGGCCGCGGCGGGGGTGGTGGGGCCGGGCGCCTGGGCGGGCTGCTGGCCCGTGGCCACCGGGGTGGCGGGCGGGGACGGGGTCTGGCGGGGCTCGCCGGGCAGCACGCGACGGACCGGCGGCACGTCGCCGCGGGCGGGCAGGGCGCGCGGGTCGGGGCCGCGCTCGACCGGGGCGCGGTGCTCGGGGCCCCGCGTCGGGGCTGGGGCCGGGTCGCCGCCGGTGGGCTCGGGGGTCGGCTCGTCGGCGGCGGTGTCCTCGTCGGCCTCGTCGGGGCGCTTGCGGGTCTGGTAGCTCTCGACCCCGTAGACGGTGGCCAGGCTGGCGATCAGGCCAAGGACCAGCGCCACGCCACCCGCCCGCAGCTTGCCGCCGCGCATCGGCTCCGGCTCGGTCGGCGGGACGACGTCGTCGACCCGGATGAAGGTCTCCGGGGCCGCGCCGAGCGCCTCCTGGCGCTTGGTCAGCTCGGACCGCACCAGGTCCAGCACGGTCGTCACCAACCGCCGCGAGCCCTCCTCGTCGGCGCTCTCGGCGGTGACGCTGATGAACGGACCGGTGTCGGAGCCGCCCGCGAGCAGGAACTTGTGGTCGGACTTGTCCGCGCCGAGGCCCTTGACCACCTCGGGGGTGTTGATGCTCTGCACCACGATCAGCGCTGAGATCGACAGGCTGGACTGGAACGCCAGCAGCGGGTTGGTCTGCCCGCTGTCCTTGTCCTGGACCTGGGTGGGCCCGCTGGTCGGCGCGGTCAGCACGAGCGTGCCGGTCGACTCGTAGTGCATGGGCGTGGCCGCGTACACGCCCGCGGCCAGGCCGAGCGAGACGACGAAGACGGGGACCGCCACGTACCACCGCTTGAGCAGAACCAGCAGTGTCTTCCAGAAGTCCATCAGCGCCCCAACACCCGATGCCCGGCCGGTCACGGTCGTGGTTACGGCCTACTGGACAGTCAATCGTGGACACGCGGAGGACCGTTACTCCACGTGATGTCGCTGCTGGCTCACTAACCCGTTTGTTCGATTATCAGTGACAACTACGGATTGAGTTCCGTACGGTATCTCCACACTCGGTAGGAAGTTCCGTCCTCGATGGGGTCGTTGAGCACTAGGTCGCGGTCGCAAACGACCACCGACGCCTTCGCCCCGGCGCCCTGGGCGGGCTCGGCGAACCGCACGCACCCCGGGTTGGCCGGGTCCGGGGCGCCCGGCTCCGCGTCACCGCGCCCGTAGAGCGCCACCCCCCGCCGCGCCAGGAAGCGGTTGACCCGCCCGCCGCGCAGCGCGTCGAGGTACTCGGCCGAGTTGACCAGCCCCTCCAGGTGCACCAGCGGCCTGGTCAGGTGGTAGCCGAGGCTGCCCGCCCGGTCGCCCACCGCGATCGGGACGCCCAGCGGCAGCAGCCGGTCGACCCGGGCCGCGACCGCGGGCCCGGCCTCGATGAACGCCGCCCGCTGCACCCCACCGCCCGCGACCCGCACCCCGTTGACCGCCGCCGCCGCGAGCACGAGCAGCGCCACCACCGACGCGGCCAGGACCCGCACCGGCACCCGGGTGGCGAACCGGGCGAGCACGGCGGGCAGGGCGAACACCAGGGCCGTCGGCGCGGCGGAGAAGTACCAGGGCCACAACTGCCAGGACGAGGTCAGCGCGTAGTACCCGACGGTCAGCACCCCGCCCGCGAGCACCACGGCGCCGAACCGGGCCGCGACGTCGAGCCGCTCGCTGACGGGGAAGACCAGGGCGACCACGACGACGACCACAGCCAGCGCGCCCAGCCACGTGCCCCGCCCGAACAGCACCGGCGCCGAGGCGAACTGGCCGACGACGTCGAGGTTGAACCCGCTGCCGCCCAGCGCCTTGGCCTGCCCGGACACCGGCGCAGGCGTGCCGAACCCGACCAGGTTGACCACGACGTAGCCGCTGAGCAGCACCGCGGGCCAGACCGCCAGCGACACGGTCAGCAGCACCCACCGGCGCCCGGCCCGCCGCCAGGTCAGCGCGGCGAGCAGGCCGAGCAGGACCATCGGGAACACCGCGTCCAGCCTGGCCAGCACGACCAGGCCCATGAGCACGCCCGCCGACCTGGCCCGCACCACGCCGAAGTCCGGGGCGGTGAAGCCGTCGGTGCGCACGTAGGTGGCGCCGAGCCAGCACACGGCCAGCAGCAGCAGGCCGGTCTCCATCCCGGAGAAGAAGAAGGCGGGCCCGGTCGCCCCGAGCAGCAGCAGCGGCGCGGCGGCGACCGCGACGAGGACCGGTCTGCCGGTGTGCGCGCCCACGCGGTCGATGAAGCGGGCGCAGACGATCACGACCACCGACGAGAGGCACGTCACAACCACCAGGGCCGCGTGACCGTGCGCGACGGCGAACACCGGGACCAGGAGCAGCAACCACAGCGGGTGATACCCGTTGGTGAGGTCGATCCCGTTGAAGGTCGACCCGGCGCCCTCGGCCAGCCGTCGCGCGACGCCGAAGTAGTAGAAGGCGTCGTCGTCGAACAGCCCGACCGCCCGGTCGTAGGGGACCACGGACACGAGCACCACCCGCACGGCGGCGAGAGCGCAGGCCAGAAAGGTCGCGGTGAGCCAGAGGGGGGCCTTGGCCACCGCTGGGGGCGGGGCCTGGTGGCGACCGGGCACGACGACCGGGCGGCTGCTCGCGCGCATCCGACGTTCCCCGTTCTCGAATCGACTTCCCGTGCGCTTAGTCATCGCCGAGGTGCCCGGATCGTTACAGAACGTCGTCCGGACGCCGCCGGACCTGACCCACGGATCGTGACCATTCGGCACCCCGCATTGTGATTCTATTGTGATCCCCCCGGCGATGTGCTTAGAGTGCCGACGCCTCTTGCCGAGATCACCGACCCCAAGGAGGAGAGCCTCGATGCCGGAGAGCCATAGACGCCGGAGAGGGCCCGGTTTCGCCCTCGCCGCCGCCGGTCTGCTGCTGTCGGCCACCGGATGCAAGCCGCTCGCCGGGAAGCCCGCCCCCGACCTCCCCGAACTGCCCCCGCCCGCGTACGTGGCCCCGCCCTCCGAGGCGCCGCAGGCCCCGCCGGAGCCGACCGCCCCCACCGAGGTCCTGCCGCCCGCCCCCGCGCCGGGCGCGACCGCCACGCTCTCCCCCGGCACCCAGAAGCCGCCCCCGTCCACGCCGCGGCCGCCCGCGCCCGGTGGCGCGCCCGCGGCGGCCCAGGTCCCCGCCCCCGGCCAGGTCGGCTTCGTCGGCGACCGGGCCAGGCTCAAGGTCGTCGACGGCCCCGGCTCCGCCCCGCCCGGCACCACCTGGAACGAGGGCGCGCTGCGCTTCGGCGGCACCGTGACCCTCGACGGCGTGTGGGTCAAGGGCGGCATCGAGTACCACGGCGGCGGCAAGCTGACCATCCGCAACTCGGTGATCGAGGGCAACCGCAAGAGCTGGTCGCCGATCCTGGGCAACGGCGGGCACATCGACGTCCGCGACACCACGGTCACCTACAACGACTCCGAGTGGCCGGGCAAGGCCTGGGGCAACGGAGCCATCCACGGCGACGCCACCGTCACGGTCATCCGCTGCGACATCTCGGGCACCCCCGACGGCATCCAGAACGGCCCCGGCAAGAGCCTCATCGAGCAGAACCACATCCACGACCTGCTGCGCGCGGGCACCTACCCCAACAACACCCACAACGACGGCATCCAGGCCTACGGCGGCTCCGACCTGGTGATCCGCTACAACCGAATCGACATCAGCGCCGACGGCAAGGCCTACGACGGCACCCACCAGAACGGCGCCGTCTTCCTCATGTCCAGCGAAAGCCCCAGCACCGGCATCCAGATCGTGGGCAACTACCTGTCAGGCGGCGGCTACACCCTCCGCGTGGGAGCCTCCACCAAGAACGCCGTCATCAAGGACAACACCTTCGGCCCCACCACCGGCGGCTGGGGCGAAGTCCTCCTGGACAACGGCGCCACAGTCGCCGAGTGGCAGAACAACAAGAACGCAGCGAACAACCAACTGAACAAGCCGTAAAACACCCCACCCAAGTCCCCCGGAGCCCGGCCTACGGAAAGGCTGGATCGGGTGGTTCTGTGGTTGGGGGAGGCGATCATGTGCAAGCCTCGGAAGGCGGTGAGAGTGCCCTTCCCCTCACTTTTGACCCTCACGCACATGATCGTCGTAGGGGTCCCCGGCCACACAGAACCACCCGATCCAGCACCCCCCAAGCCCCTCAAGCAGGCGAAGGCGACGAAGCAGCCTCCACCAGCACCCGAGGCCCCCCACCCCCATCAGCAGCCGAAGAGTAAATCGTCGGATATCCCCCCTCCCGCACCTTCGCATAAGCCAAGGTCCCCCCGTCAATCCAAGCCGCCTGGTCATCCACCCCGTCCGACCCAGGCAACTCCCGCTCCACCCCAGACCCCAACTCCAACACGAACAACTGCCACCCGCCCAACCGCCCCCCGCGCTTCTTGTAAGCGACCCGCTCCTCATCCGGCGACAACGACGGGCACTCCGCCCCCGCCCGAACCGTCTCCATCGTCCTCCCCCGCAAATCCCCCTTCACCAACCACGTCTGGTTCCCAGACCCCAGAGTCGCGTAGAACGTGTTGTCATCCGAAGCGACCGTCACACCCCAGTAGTTCTCATTCACCCGGTCATCCGGCACCCCCTCGATGGTCGTCTGAAACCCCTCAAGCGTCTCGAGCAACGACCCGTCCCGCAGATCCAGCACCCCGGTCCGGGTGGAGAAACCACCAGGCGCCAGGTACGAGTCCCCGGTCACGAACACGGTCCACGACACGACCTGCCCCGAAGCGGAGACCCGAGCGCGACTGGGCGTCCCCGGCAACGGCACGGACCGCACCTCCCGGTCCCCCCGGAACACCGCAGCCTCGTACGCCCCGGGCAGGCTCATCCGCAGGCACACGGTGGTGCCGCCCGCCGTGTACACCCGCAAGCACTTCAACGACCCGGACACCCGATGACCCGAACCATCCACAGAGGTCACCGCGTTCTGCCCGCCGCCGTTGTCCACATAGACCAGACCGGACGCCACGGCCGCACCCGGGCCAGTGCCCGCCCGCTGGTCCACCACGGTCCGCACGACGTAGACGGCGGAGGCGACGACGACCAGGACGATCGCCACCACCCCGACCGCGATCCGGTTCCGACCGAGCCAGGCCCTCACCGCGCCACCTCCGGACGGATCAGCAGGTACGTGCACGCCAGGGCGGCCAGCATGGTCCCAATCGCGATCCACACCGACGGGGTGAACGCCAGGCTCTGCAGCAGCAGCCCGAAGCCGACCGACGAGGCGAACCGGGCCAACGCCTGCCCGGTCTGCACGATAGACAGCCCGCCCGCGCGCAGGTGCTCCGGCACCAGGGTCGCCCCGTGGGCCATCAGCACCCCGTCGGTCGCGGCGTAGAACAGCCCGTGCAGCGCCACCGTCAGCAGCACCAGCGGCAGGCCGGAGAACGGGCCGAGCAGCAGCAGGTAGACCGCCAGCAGCAGCACGTGCCCGGCGAAGAACACCCGCCACCGGCCCACCCGGTCGGCGAACCGGCCCAGCGGGGTGGCGGCGAGCAGGAAGGTCAGCGCGGTGCCCACCGGCATCAGGGCCAGCCAGGTCGGCGAGACCCCGGCGGCCTGCTGGAGCACGACGAACACGAACGCGTCGGAGATCGTGGCCAGGCCCAGCAGGGCGGCGGCGATGGTCGTGCGGCGCACCCCGCGCAGGCGCAGCAGACCCCCCAGCGCGCGCAGCGACACCGCCCCCTTCACCCGCTGCGGCGGGGGCTGGCGGACGAAGGCGACCAGGACGATCAGGCCGATGAGACCGAAGCAGAAGCTGATCGCGAAGATCGGCCCCGGGCTGGTGGTCAGCCAGGTCAGCACGGCGAAGGTGGCCAGCGGGCCGATGAGCGCGCCGATGGTGTCCATCGTCCGGTGCACGCCGAACGCCGCGCCCAGCTTGTCCGGCGTGGTGACCAGGGAGATCATCGCGTCCCGGGGCGCGGTGCGCAGGCCCTTGCCCGCCCGGTCGACGGCGAGGACACCGCCGAGGCCGAAGGTCGAGGCGCCGACGGCGGGGAACACGAGCTTGGTCACCGCCGAGAGCCCGTAGCCGACGACGGCCACCGCCTTGTGCCGGTGGACCCGGTCGGCGTAGTAGCCGCCGACGAGGCGCAGCACGGCGGTGGCCCCGGTGTAGATGCCGTCGAGCAGGCCGAGTTGCAGGTAGCTCATCTGCAGGCTGAAGATCACGTAGACGGGCAGGAAGGCCGTCACCATCTCGGCGGAGATGTCGGTGAGCAGGCTGACCGTGCCGAGCAGGTAGACCGTGGTCGGGACCCGGCTGACGCGGGGTGCGCCGGGCGGGGGCGGGCCCTCCGCTGCCCTGGTGGACGCGACGTACACCCGACTACACCTCCACCATCACCTGCTGAAACGCTCCCTCTATCGGATCGCGGCAACGCTGCGTAACAGAATTTCGGACTGTTGCGAAAAAGACACACAGAGCGTTCGCTGCGCCACTCTTTGAGTCTGGACCGTGTAGCAGGTAACCCGACCGATGGATTTGACGATTACCCAGCGTCGGTTTCCTAGCGAATGAGGTCACCCGTGAGGCGAGAGTCGGGTCCGCACGTCCTGATCATCGTGCAGAACCTGCCGGTCCCGCTGGATCGCCGGGTGTGGTTGGAGTGCCAGGCGCTGCGCGCGGCCGGGTACGAGGTCTCGGTGATCTGTCCCAAGGGCCCCGGCGACCCCGCCTACGCCGAGCTCGACGGCGTCCACCTGTACAAGTACGCCCCGCCCAGGCAGGCCGAGGGCGCGTTCGGCTTCGCCTGGGAGTTCGCCTACTGCTGGGTGCGCACCGCGCTGCTGAGCCTCGAGGTGCGCAAGCGCGCCCGCTTCGCGGTGATCCAGGGCTGCAACCCGCCGGACACCTACTGGGCGCTGGCCCTGCCGTGGAAGCTCGCCGGGGTCCGCTACGTCTTCGACCACCACGACCTCAACCCCGAGGTCTACCGGTCCCGCTTCGGCGAGCCGACCGGGCTGGTCGGCAAGCTTCAGCTCGCCGCGCTCAAGTGGCTCGAGCGCCGCACGTTCCGCACCGCCGACCGGGTGATCTCCACCAACTCGTCCTACCAGGACATCGCCGTCACCCGCGGCGGCGTCCCGCGCGAGCACACCACGGTCGTGCGCTCGGGCCCGGACACCACCAAGATGCGCCCGGTCCACGCCCACGAGTCGATCCGCCGCGGTGGTGAGCACCTGGTCGCCTACTTGGGGATCATGGGCCCGCAGGACGGTGTGGACGGTGTGCTGCTGGCCGCCGAGCGGATCGTGAAGACCCACGGCCGCACCGACTTCCGCTTCGCCCTGCTCGGCTTCGGCGACTGCCTCGACGACCTCAAGCGCCAGTGCACCGAGTTGGGCCTGGACGACTACGTCGAGTTCACCGGCCGGGTCGGGCCGGAGCAGATCGCGAAGTACCTGTCGGCGGCGACGATCGGCCTGTCACCGGACCCGCGCAGCCCGCTCAACGACGTGTCCACCATGAACAAGACCATGGAGTACATGGCCTACGCGCTGCCCGTGGTCGCGTACCGGCTCACCGAGACGGTCGTCTCCGGCGGCGACTGCGCCGTCTACGTCGAGCCGGGCGACAGCGACGGCCTGGCCGACGCCGTGGTCGCCCTGGCCGACGACCCGGACCGGCGCGGCGAGCTCGGCGCGGCGGGCAGGCGGCGGGCCGAGCAGGTGCTCGACTGGCGTCCGCAGGCCCAGGCCTACGTGCGGGTGTACGACTCGCTGCTCGACTTCGCCTCCCGGGGACCGTTCCCCGACGGCTGGCCCGCGGTGGACCGGCGCGAGGACGGCAGTGCGGACGGGGCTGAGGACGAGCTGACCGACCAGTGGGGCAACCGCATGGTCGATCTGCGCGACGAGCGGGCATTGCGCGCGTTCGCCTCGGCTCGGATGATGGCCCCCGGGGCGCGACCCGCGCCCGCGCGGATCGAGGGCACGGGCTGACCGTTCGCGGTCGGCGGCCCCGGCAGGGCCGACAAGTTCAGCGGGGCTTCATCCACAGGAGGGATTGCAGGTGTTCGTTCGACGGGTGGCCGTGGTGGGCACGGGGTACGTCGGCCTGACCACGGGGGCGTGCCTGGCCTCGCTCGGCCACGACGTGGTGTGCGCCGATGTGGACGCCGACAAGGTCGAGCGGCTGCGCCGGGGCGAGGTCGACATCCTCGAGCCCGGCCTGGCCGAGCTGGTCGCCGAGGGGATCGCGGCCGGGCGGCTGTCGTTCGTGCTCGGCGCGGCGGCGGCGATGCGCCAGGTCGACGGCGGCCCGGAGGTCATGTTCCTGTGCGTGCCGACCCCGATGGGCGTGGGCGGCGTGGCGGACCTGAGCTTCGTCGAGTCGGTGGTGGAGGAGGTGCGCGACCTGCTCCCGGCCGGGGCCGTGGTGGTCAACAAGTCGACCGTGCCGGTCGGCACCGCGGACCGCACCGCGGAGCTGCTGGGCCGCGCGGACGTCGGCGTCGTGTCCAACCCGGAGTTCCTGCGCGAGGGCAGCGCGGTCCGCGACTTCCTCAACCCGGACCGCATCGTCGTCGGCAGCTCCTCGCAGGACGCCGCCGAGCGCGTGGCCGCGCTGTACTCGCGCCTCGGCGCGCCGACCGTGCTGACCGACGCCCCGTCGGCCGAGCTGGTCAAGTACGCGGCCAACTGCTTCCTGGCGATGAAGCTGTCCTACGTCAACGCCGTCGCCGAGCTGTGCGACCGCCTCGGCGCGAACATCACCGACGTCACCGAGGGCATGGGCTACGACAAGCGCATCGGCCAGGCGTTCCTGCAGCCCGGCCCGGGCTGGGGCGGCTCCTGCCTGCCCAAGGACACCTCGGCGATGCTGCAGCTCGCCGACGCGGCCGACTTCGAGTTCCGCCTCATCCGCGCCACCATCGACACCAACACCCGCCAGCGCCAGCGCATGGTCGAGAAGGTCCGCACCGCCGTCACCGGCAAGCGCGGCGGCTCGCTGTCGCACAAGCGCATCGCCCTGTTCGGCCTCACCTTCAAGGCGGGCACCGACGACCTGCGCGACTCCCCGGCCCTGGCCGTGGCCGCCCTGCTCCGCCAGGCGGGCGCCGAGCTGGTCGCCTACGACCCGGCCCTGCGCCCGGACAACCCCAGCCCGGACCTGGCGAACATCAGCGTCGTCGACGACCCCTACGTGGCCGCCAAGGACGCCGAGGCCATCGTCGTGCTCACCGAGTGGCCCGAGTTCCGCTCCCTCGACTGGACCCGGCTGGCCGAGGCCGCCGCCCGCCCGGTGGTGGTCGACACCCGCAACCTGCTCGACCCCGCGGTGGCCCGCCGGGGTGGCTTCGAGTGGATGGGCATCGGCAAGGCCACCGCCAAGCCCGAGTGACCAGCGGGGCGCGGGCCGTGCCGCGCCTCAGCCCCCGCCGGTGAAGACCACGTGCGCGGCGGCCTGGTCGTCGTGCACCTTGCCGCGCGGCCACCGCCGCGCCGCCGAGTCGTCCCGCTCAGCCGCGCGCACGAGGTCGAGCAGCGCCTGCGGCCCCTCCTCGCCGACCAGGCGCAGCGCCTCGGCCCAGTCGAGGAGCCGGTAGTCGTCGACGGCGCACGAGACGCCGTCGGTGACCACCAGGGCGGCTTGGACCGCCTCCCGGGGCCATGTCCGCAGCACCGCCCGCTCAGCGGCCGCCGGGACGGCCTCCGCGACCCAGAAGCCGCCCTCGGCGTTGCGCACCCGGTCCACCGCCGCCGGGGTCGCCCGGTCCTGGGCGGCCAGCTCGGCCAACCGCGTGTCCTCGACGACCTCGACACCCGAGTCGGTGCGCACCACGATCGGGCTGTCGGCCAGCACCAGGGCCTGGACCTCGTCGTCGGTCCAGCGCAGGATCGCCACAGTGCTCGACGGGCTGTTGCCTGGGGTGTAGCCGTTGCCCCTGGCCACCGCGCGGATCGCACCGGACAGGTGGCGGACCAGCGGCAGCTCCGGGGCGGCGGTCAGCCGGGCGACCAGTTGGGCGCCCAGCTCGATGGCGTAGGCGCCACCGGAGGGCAGGTCGTCGCGGGTGGCGGTGGCGCCGTCGAGGACGACGACGGCGTCCGGGAGGACCATGACCACGTCCTCGGTCGGGCGCGGCTGGCCGTCGAGGCCCACCCCCGCGGCCTCGGCGACGGTGATCTGCGGCATGGGATGGCATCCTGCCTGGCGTCAACTTCAGTTGACACAGCCGGTCCGTCAACGTAGGTTGACGGACATGGCAGAGGCGACCCAACTGGCCAGCGCCGCCGGTGACCGCGACCCCCGGGTGGGGTTGCACGCCGTGGCCGCGCTGCGCAGATTGCTGGAACAACTGGAGGCCGTTCAGGTGCGCAGCGCGCGCGCCGACGGCTGGTCGTGGCAGGAGATCGCGGCCGAACTCGGCGTGAGCAGGCAGGCCGTGCACAAGAAACACGGGAGGCACTGAATGTTCGAGCGGTTCTCCGATGCGGCCAGGGTCGCGGTGCGCGACGGCGTGCACATCGCCGAGCTCGACCACGCCGCGCGCGTGGAGCCCGAGCACCTGCTGCTGGGGATGCTACGCCAGAGCGGCACCACCGCCAGCGAGGTGCTGGCCGCGCACGAGGTCACCGAGGAGGCCACCAGGACGGCGATCGCGGCGGTCCGGCGACGCGGTGGTTTGTCCGCCGCGGACACCGAGGCGCTCGGCGACCTGGGGATCGACGTCGACTCCGTGGTGGCCGCCGTGGAGCGCGGGCACGGCGAGGGGGCGCTGGCCCGTTCGGGTGGCCGCCGCCGCAGCCACCCGCGCTGGCGGGCCCCCTTGGCCCCCGACACCAAGAAGGTGCTCCAGCGCTGCCTGCGCGAGGCGCTCGACCGGCGCGAGCGGCGCATCGGCGACGAGCACATCCTGCTGGCCCTGCTCGGCACGCGCGGGACCACCGCCGACGTGCTGGCGACCTTCGGGGTCACCTACGACGGGGTCCGCGCCGCGCTCACGGCATGATCGCCAGGAACACGAACGAGCTGAACAGCGTCAGGTGCAGGACGCCCTGCAGCAGCGTCGCCCGGCCCTGCACCAGGGTCAGCGTGCTGACCACCATCGTCAGGGCCAGCAGCACCAGCTCCTTCGGGTCCAGGCCCAGCACCAGCGGTCCGGTCAGGAAGATCGACGCGATGGCGATGGCCGGGATGGTCAGGCCGATGCTGGCCAGCGCCGATCCCAGGGCCAGGTTGAGGCTGACCTGCAGGCGGTCGCGCAGCGCGGCCCGCACGGCCGCCGCCGTCTCCGGCGCGAGCACGAGCAGCGCGATGACCACACCGACGAACGACACCGGCGCGCCGATCGCGTCGACGGCGGTCTCCAGCGTCGGCGAGACCGTCTTGGCCAGGCCGACCACGGCGACCAGGCACACCAGCAGCAGGACCAGGCTGGTGTAGGCCGTCCTGTTGGCGGGCGCGGCGGCGTGCTCCTCGTCGGTGAGGGAGTTCTTCGGCAGGAAGTAGTCGCGGTGCCGGATCGTCTGCACGAACACGAACGTGCCGTAGAGCACCAGCGAGACCACGCCGGCGAAGGCGAGCTGCACGCCGGAGAACGTCGGCCCCGGCGACGAGGTGGTGAACGCGGGCACCACCAGGCTCAGCGTCACCAGGGCCGCGATCACCCCGAGCGCCCCGCTGGAGGCGTGCGCGCGGAACTCCTGCACCCGGTGGCGCAGCGACCCGACCAGCAGGGCCAGGCCGACGATCCCGTTGCAGGTGATCATGATGGCGGCGAAGACCGTGTCGCGCGCCAGCGACGCGGCCTTGTCCCCGCCGGAGACCATCAGGGTCAGGATGAGGGCGACCTCGATGACGGTGACCGCGACCGCGAGGATCAAGGTGCCGAAGGGCTCGCCGACGCGGTGCGCCACGACCTCCGCGTGGTGCACCGCGCCGATCACCGCGCCCACCAGGCCCAGGCACACCAGGGTGAGCAGGATCGCGCCGAGGTCGCGCCCCCAGGACAGGGCCAGCACCAGCACCGCCACGGGCGGGATGGCCAGACTCCATTTGGGCAGCGTGGGGATGGTCGTCGTGTCGCTCACGGACCAGACACTAATGTCCGATTCCGGTTCCGGCCCGCGGCTGCCAGGTCACGTGCGGCAGGAACGCCTGCGCCAGCGGCCCGATCGCGAGCGCGTAGAGGGCGGTCCCGAGGCCCGCGGTGCCGCCGAGGAGCCACCCGGCGGCGAGGACGGCGACCTCGATCCCGGTGCGCACCCAGCGCGTCGACCACCCCGTGCGGGCGCTGATCCCCGTCATGAGGCCGTCGCGGGGGCCGGGGCCGAGCCGGACGCCGATGTAGGCGGCCGTCGCGAGTCCATTCAGGACCACCCCGCCGACGAGGAGGGCGATGCGCACGGCGAGCGCGCTCGGGGTCGGCAGCACCGCCAGCGCGATGTCGACCGAGACCGATATCACCACCACGTTCGCCACCGTCCCGATCCCCGGACGCTGCCGCAGTGGCAACCAGCACAGCAGCACGGCGGCGCTGGCGATCGCCACGACCGTCCCGTAGCTCAACCCGGTCAGCTTGTTCAACGCCTCGTGCAGCACATCCCAGGGCGCCAGGCCCAGCGTCGCCTCGATCTGCATGGCCATGCTCACGCCGTAGAGCAAGAGACCGGCGATGAGCTGGGTGAGCCTGCGGCCGGGGCTGATCCCCATGCGCACCGGGTGGACGTCAAGAGCTGCCATGCGGCTCATCGTGATCGCCTTTGGCCTGATGCTCGATGGCCAATCACCGATAATTGGCCTTATGACCCAGCCCACTGGCCGCATCTCCACCCGCCGCTTGGCGCTCCTGCTCGGCGAGTGGCGGGCCGGGGGCAGCCGCGGTCTGGCCGCCGGGGTGCGCGGGCTGGTGCTCGACGGGCAGCTACCGCCGGGAACCGCGCTGCCCGCCGAGCGCGAACTGGCCGCCGCACTGGGCGTCAGCCGCACCCTCGTGGCCTCGGCCTGGGACCGGCTGCGCGCGGGCGGCTTCGCCGCCAGCAGGCGCGGTTCGGGCACCTGGACGACCCTGCCGCACGGGCCGGGGGCGGTCCCGGAGCTGGCCGAGCAGCCGATCGACCTGGCCAGGGCCGCTCCTGCCGCGCTGCCCGGCGTCGGCTCGGCGTTCGACCGGGTCCGCGACCGGTTCGCCCCGGAGCTGGCCGACCACGGCTACCACGAGACCGGCCACCCGGAGCTGCGCGTCCGCCTGGCCGAGCGGTTCACCGCCCGCGGCCTGCCCACCGCACCGGACGAGGTGCTGGTCACCAGCGGCGCCCAGCACGCCTTCGCGCTGGTGCTGCGCACCCTCACCGGGCCGGGCGACCGGGTGCTGCTCGACCAGCCCGCCTACCCCAACACCATCGACGCCATCCGCGCCGCGCACGCCGTCCCGGTCCCCGTCCCACTGCCGGAGACGGGCTGGGACCTGGTGGGCACCGAGGCCGTGCTGCGCCAGTCCGCGCCCCGGCTGGCCTACCTGCTGGTCGACTTCCACAACCCGACCGGCAGGCGGCTCGACGCGGCCGGGCGCGAGCGGCTGGGGGCGATCCTGCGCCGCACGAGGACACCCGCCGTGGTCGACGAGACGCTGGTCGAGCTGGACCTGGGGGACGACCCGGCCGCGGGCCCGCAGCCGATGGCCTGCGCCGCGCCCGGCCAGGTGATCACCGTCGGCTCGGCGAGCAAGTCGCACTGGGGCGGGCTGCGCATCGGCTGGGTCCGCGCACCCGCCGACGTGATCCGGCGGCTGGTGTCGGTCCGGCCCGCGTTCGACCTGGGGTCGTCGGTGTTCGACCAGCTCGTCGTCGCCGACCTGCTGGCTGACCCGGAGCCGCTGCTGGCCGCGCGCCGCGACCAGTTGCGGGTGCGGCGCGACGCGCTGGTGGCCGCGGTGCGCGAGCACCGGCCGGACTGGCGCTTCACGGTACCGCCCGGTGGTCAGAGCCTGTGGTGCGCGCTGCCCGGGCCGATCAGCACCCGGCTGGCCGTCGGCGCGCAGCGGGTGGGGGTGCGGCTGGTCCCCGGGTCGCGCTTCGGCGTGCACGGGGGTCTGGAGAACTGGCTGCGGCTGCCCTACACGCTCACCCCGCCCGTGTTGACCACGGCGGTCCGCAGGCTGGCGGCGGTGGCTGCACAGCTATCATCCGAAGAACCCGATTCTCCGGGTGACGACCTGGTCCCAGTGGTCTGACCTGCGCGAACGCGTTCGCGAGCGGCCAGTCCGGGGCGGATCACGCCCGTCCTGACTAGCAATCGGGGTGCTGCTCCGATACAAAATAGTGCGCTGGATGGCGTAATCGTCTGGACCTTTCGGTTCTGACTCGCCACCCAGCGCACCATTGGCCCTGGCCGAGCGCCCAGGTCAGTCGGCACAGCCCCTCGTTGTGCCGATCGGGTGCGCGGCCGGGGTAGGACCCCGGCGCCGCGGGGGCATCGCGGCGCCGGGGCCGGTGTCACCGATGCGGCCAGGCGCGGTCGGCCGATCGGGACGTTCTGGTGGGCTGCGGGGACCACGCGGACGCGTGCGGGCCTGCGCAAAAGGGCAGACGGGTCCCCGAGGGGGAAGCGAGCTCAGTCGGGCGAGGAAGCGGGCAGACCGGCGGACGCGGACTGCGGCCACGACCCGCGGTCGCCAACGACGGTGGCGACGACGGTCAGTTCAGCAGGGGCCCTGGTGGTCAGGACGCCCACGAGGCCGCCTCGGTTCTGGCTGCCGGTG
Source organism: Actinokineospora pegani (assembly GCF_009745975.1). Taxonomy (GTDB): domain Bacteria; phylum Actinomycetota; class Actinomycetes; order Mycobacteriales; family Pseudonocardiaceae; genus Actinokineospora; species Actinokineospora pegani. The sequence continues at coordinate 299,620 of NZ_WHOL01000117.1, forward strand.
TCCTGCGCGGCGGGCGCGGCCGAGGCGGGCGCGGCGGGCGCGCTGGGCGACAGCGGCTTGCGCGGCTGCTCCGCGGGTCCGGAACGCGCCTCGGCGTCGGCCGGGGCCCCGGCGGGCGCGGCGGCGACGGGTTGGGCCTCGGGCTGCGCGTGGCGCTGCGGTCGGCGCTCGGCGACGGGCTCGGCGAGCGTGGGCGCCTCGGGGGCGGCCTCGGCCTCGACCGGGGGCGCTGCCGGGGCGGTCGGGGGCGGGAGGACGGCAGGAGCGGGCTCAGGCGATGGCTTTGGCTGCGGGAGCAGCGGGGTCTCGACCGGCTCGGGCAGCAGGACGGGCAAGGTGATCGCACCGGGGCCGGGTAGCTGCGGCGGCGGGATGTCCAACGGCGGCATGGTGAACGAAGGCACCTCGAACGAAGGCATTTCGAACGAGGGCACGTCGAACGAGGGCAAGTTCAGCGGCGGCGTGTTCGACGGCGCGGTCACAGCGCCCACGACACCGTGCACCAGGCCCGCCGTCGCGTTGAGCAGGCCGCCGACGGTGTCGCCGACGAAGCCGAGCAGGCCGCCGCGCTGCGGCGCCTGGGCGGTGTCGGCGGCGGCGGAGGCGGTCCCGGCCATGGCGACCCAGCCGAGGAGCGCGAGGAAGGCGGTGACCACGATCCGGGCCACGAACCGCGAACGGTCGCGGGGGCATAAGCGGGCGGCGCCGCGCGGCACCGTGTTGTCGCGCGGCACCGTGTTCGACGGTCGATCAGACCACCGCACCCGTCGTCACCACCATCCGCGCATCGCGCCGCCCGATGTTCCCGCAGCCCCGGTCCGCCCCTCCGGCGCGGTGGCTGCCGACTTCCCCAGCACCCTTCTCCCCCGGCAGCTTAGTGCGCTCGCATCCGCCCGGAAAGACGGTGAACGGCACCGCCCGAGTGGGCCGAATGGAGACAATGATCACTGGATGGGAAGAATTCACCAATCTGGGTGACACCAGGCCACCGGCGGGTGCGGGCTCGCCGGGGCGGGTGCAGGGTGTCCGGTGTGTACTCGCCGCCCCCTGCCGCCCTCGGTGAGCTGGCCGAACAGCATCCCGACCTCACCGTCCACGACCCTGGCGGCCCCAGGGAGTGCCTCGTGCGGACCGGCGAGCTCCTCGTGGCCGAGCCGCACGTGCGGGACGCGGCGCGGCTCTTGGGGAAGTGGGTTGCGACCATCGAAACCGATGGTCCGCCGGTGTTGCGATTGCGCCCGTCGGTCGCGCGGGACTGCGCGCGGATAGCCGAGGACTTCGCCGACCGGGTGCCGGTCTCGGCCAACCACGTGCACCTGGTCGGCACACCGGTGCTGCACGGCACCGGGGCGATCCCGGTGCCGGTTCCCACCCCGCCCGCCCCGCCGCCGGGCGTGTGGTCCCCCGCGGTGACGGTCACGCTCTTCGACACCGGCCTCGACCCGCACCCCTGGTTCGCCGACCGCCCGTGGTTCCGACCGTCGGCCCGCGAGGTCCTCGACGCCGACGGGGACGGGGCCGACGACCGCCTGGCGGGCCACGGCACCTTCGTCGCGGGCGTCGTCCTGCAGCACGCCCCCGGCGCCACCCTGCGCGCCCACCGCGTCCTCGACCCCCGGGGCACCACCGACGACCTCACCCTGGCCGCCGCCCTGCGCCGCGAGGCCCGCCTGCCGCACCCGGACCTCATCGTCCTCACCGCGGGCTGCCACACCACCGACGACCGCTGCCCACCCGTCCTCGCCTCGGCGCTGGCCGCCTTCCCCGCCACCGAGATCGTCGCCGCCGCGGGCAACAACGCCACCACCCGCCCCTTCTGGCCCGCCGCCCTCCCCACCGTCACCGCCGTGGCCGCCTGCACCCCCGACGGCGCCCCGGCCCCCTTCACCAACCACGGCCCCTGGGTGGACCGCCTGGCCCCCGGCGTCGACATCACCAGCAGCCACGTGCGCCTCGCCGACGGCGTCCACCACTACGGCGCCGCCCGCTGGAGCGGCACCTCCTTCGCCGCCCCCCGCGTCGCCGCCGAGATCGCCCGCACCCTGGCAGCCGGTCACCCGGTCGCGTGATCGCGGGAGCCACCCGCACCCCACCCCCGTCCGACCCGCCGAAGGCCTAGGAAAGGCAGGCGGATGGACACCGCGACCCTCCTCACCCGAGCCGCCCAGGGCGACCAGTCGTCCTGGCGCACCCTCGTCGACCGCTACTCCCCCTTGGTCTGGCGCGTGGCCAGGGCCCACCGCCTCTCCACGACCGACGCCGCCGACGTCAGCCAATCAACCTGGATCGCCCTGGCGGACAACATCTCCACCGTCCACTCCCCCGACCGCCTGGCGGGCTGGCTGGCCACCACCGCCCGCCGCGAATCCCTCAAACTCCTGCGCGGCAGGGAGGTCGCCACCGACACCTGGGGCGAGTGGGCCGACCCGGCGGACGACCCGGAGCAGACAACCCTCCGAACCGAACGCGACGACCTGCTGTGGCGCGCGTTCGGCGCCCTGCGTGTCCGGTGTCGACAGTTGCTCGCCCTGCAGGCCTACGCCCCTGAACTCTCCTACGCCGAACTCGCCGCCGCCGTCGGCCTCGCGAACAGCGCGGTGGCGAAGACGAGGGGCCGGTGCCTGGCCACCCTGCGCCGGGAGCTGGCAGGCCTGGGCCTGCGGGTCGAGGAGGCGGGATGAGCTTGGTCTGGCAGTTGCGGGCGGCTCTGGACGCCGTCGACCCGGTGCCCGAGGGGGTGCGGGACGCGGCGGTGATGGCTGGCGGGCTGCTGGGGTGCGCTTGGGACCCGCTGGAGCTGGCCGAGGTGCGGGCGCCGTTGGTGCGCGGGGAGGTCCGGGTGTGGGAGGGCCCGGGGCTGACTGTGCACCGGCGTGGTCCGGAGATCGTCGGCTGGGTGCCTGGGGGCGTCTCACGGGTTGATGTGCAGACGGCGGGTGGGCACCCGGGGTTCGCGGTGCTGGACGGCGCTTTTGGCGGGCCGGTGGGCACGGGCCCGGTGCGGTTGCTGCTGCGGGGTGCTCGGACGGCGGTGACCCCGTGGATCTGACGCGGGGCCTCCGGTGGTCGGTGGCGTCATGCGGGAGCGCTCCGGTTTCCGGACCAGGGGCACCGCTCGCCGCCCGGCGGGTGAGGACAGCAGCCCCGCGACGAAGGCCGGTGACCACATGAGCACGGTGACCTGGGCGGAACGACACGCGGAGGCGCTGCGGCTGCAAGACCAAGGAGCACCGCTCGCCGCCCGGCGGGTGGGGTGGGCCGCCGTGGAAGCGGCGGGGTCGGAGCGGGAGCGGGCGGAGTCGTCGCTGGTGGTGGCTTGGGTGTCTCATCGGTTAGGAGATGTTGAGACGAGTCGGGAGTTGGTGGGGGCGGCTCGGGGGGTGGTGCCCGTGGTGGCGGCGTGCGTGGAGGGGGTCATCGCGTGTGCGGAGGAGCGGTTCGCTGAGGCCGTTGGGGCGTTGGAGCTGGCGCTGAGCGGGGTGCTGCCCGTGCGGTGGCGGGCGAACGCGCTGGTGGCGTCGGGGGTCGCGGCTGGGGCGCTGGGGCAGTACGCGCGGGCGGAGCGCGCGACGGAGCAGGCCGCCGAGTTGTACGCGTCGCTGGGCGAGCACGGGCGGGCGGCGACGTGCCTGCACAACCTCGGCCACCTGGCGGCGCAGGCGGGCGACCACCCGCTGGCCCTGGCCCGGTACGCCGCCTCCGGGGTCGACGAACGGCGCTGGCCCGAGGTCCTGCTCGACCAAGCCGCCTCCCACCTCGCCCTCGGCCACACCGCCCCCGCCGACGCGGCGCTGGCGCGGGCGCACACCCTGCTCGCCGCCTCCGGCCGCGCCCCCGCCTACGCCGACTCCCTGCTCGCCCGAGCCCGCTACGCCCAGGCCACCGGCGACCCCGAAGCCACCCGCCGAGCCGCCACCCGAGCACTCGACCACGCCACCCCGGCCACCAAAGCGCAGGCCGAAGCCCTGATCCGCGCCTCCCACACCCGCCCGCGCCCCGCTCCCGGCACCACAACCCTGTTCGACGACAACGGCACTCTGACCGCGATCACCCCCACGGCCACCACCAACCTCGGCCCCACCCAGGCCATCACCGAAGCCGCCCGGGCCCTCCACCACGCGGCCACCCTCGCCATCCACCGCCCGGCCACCCCCACCCAAGCCGCCACCCGCCTGTTCCAGCTCCTGAAACTCCCCCACCGCACCACCCTCATCCCCACCCACCACCTGGCCGACGTCCCCTGGGGCCTGCTCCCCGGCGACATCACCATCGCCCCGAACCCAGAAGCACTCGACAAGGCCCAAGCCGCACCGGTCCCCACCAAACCCCACCGCCTGTGGATCGCAGGCCCCAACCTCCGCCACGCCACCGCGGAGGCCACCCGCCTCCACCGCGAACACGGCGGCACCCTCCTGGTCAACCCCACTGTCGCCGAGGCCCTGACCGCGATCGAGCACGCCACCCACCTACACCTGGCCGCACACGGGACCCACCACCCCGTCCCCGCCATCCACCTGGCCGACGGCCCCCTGCATCCGTATCACCTGGCGAAACTGACCACCACGCCCGCATTCGTGACCCTGGCGGCCTGCGAGGTCGGCAACCCCTTCGGCTTCCCCCGGGCGTTCCTGGACAAGACCACCCGGACGGTCATCGGCACCCCCCTCCCCATCCGCGACCGCCTCCTGAGCACACCCAAACCAGGCCGCCACGGCTTCGCCGCCATCGGCCTACCGCTTTCCTGAAAGTCGCCCGAACACCCGCGACTCGGTGGTCGAGGTGGTGTTCGGAGGTGGCATTGCCCGTCTAGATGAGTGATTCCGTAAAAGTGGTGTAAGGCGGGCCCGTGTCACCGCGTGGGTGGAGGGTGTTCAAGATCAATGTGTGACGAAAGACCTGAACACCCTCCTGACCGCACTTTACGTGCTGATCGATGACCATGTCGTGCCGCCCCGCACCGGGCGTGGCCGCCGACCCGAGTTGACCGACAGCGAGCTGATCACGCTGGCCGTGGCCCAGGTGCTGCAGCGTCACCGCAGTGAACGCCGCTGGATCCGCCACATCCATGCCGACCCCGAATGGCGTGCGATGTTCCCCGTCATGCTCACCCAGTCCGGTTACCATAAGCGCCTGAAAACAGCGCAACCGTTGCTGTGCCAAGCAATCCTGACCCTGGCCGCGTGCTGTCCGTCATGGTTCGACGACCTGTGGATCACCGATGCCACCCCCGTGCCCTGCGGCATGTCCAGGGAGACAGTGAAGCGCTCCGACCTGGCCGGGCACGCCGGCTACGGCTACTGCGCGTCACATTCCCGGTGGTACTGGGGGCTCAAGCTCTACCTCGTCTGCGCCGGGGACGGGATGCCGGTCATGTGGTGCCTCGCCACTCCGAAGATCGGGGAACGCGAGGTCCTCGCCGCCTTGCTCGAACGCAACCACCACCTCATCCGCGAAGGCCAGGTCTTGCTGGCGGACAAAGGGTTCGCCGGGAAAGCCTTCAAGGAACTCACCGAGACGCTGGGACTGAACCTGCTGCGCCCGGACCGCAAAGACGAGACCTACCGCAACGGGAACCTCGGCGGCATCCGGCAACGGATCGAGTCGGTCAACCAGACCCTCAAAGGCCAACTCGACCTCGAAGCACACGGTGGACGCACCCCTGCGGGAGTGTTCACCCGGGTCGCCCAACGCCTGCTCGCCATGGCCGCAGCCATCTGGCACAACTGGAACACCGGCCTGACCAGCAAACGATCACTGACCACCTACGACCAC
>NZ_WHOL01000118.1 GCF_009745975.1 Actinokineospora pegani
CGGGACGACGGCGGCCTGCGGCGGCTGCTGACCTCGATGGCCGAGCTGTTCGTGCGCGGTGTCGCGCTCGACTGGACCGGTGTGCTGCCCGCCCAGGCCGGGCGGGTGGACCTGCCGACCTACGCTTTCGACCACGAGCACTACTGGCTGCACACCACCGGGGCGGCGACCGACGCGCCCTCGCTGGGCCTGGCCGGGGCCGACCACCCGCTGCTCGGCGCGCTGGTGCGGCTGCCGCAGTCCGACGGCCTGGTCTTCACCTCCCGGCTGTCGCCGCGCACGCACCCGTGGCTGACCGAGCACACCGTCAACGGGGTCGCGGTCGTCCCGAGCGCCGTGCTGGTAGAGCTGGCTGTGCGCGCGGGCGACGAGGTGGGCTTCTCGGCCCTGGACCACTTGGTGGCCGAGACCCCGCTGGTGCTGCCCGAGGACGGCGGTGTGCGGGTCCAGGTCGCGCTGAGCGGACCGGGCCCGGACGGCACCCGCGCGGTGGACGTGTACTCCTCGCGCGAAGACGCCGGGGACGCTTGGACCCGGCACGCCACCGGTGTGCTGTCCGCCGTCCCCACCGCGCCGGAGGACTTCGACTTCACCGCGTGGCCGCCGCCGGGCGCTCGACGCGCGGACATCGCCGAGGTCTACACCGGCCAGGCAGGTCGCGGCGTCGAGCACGGGCCCGCCTTCCGCGGGCTGCGGGCCGCGTGGCGGCGTGGACAGGAGGTCTTCGCCGAGGTCGCGCTACCCGAGGACCTGGCGGCCGGCGGGTTCGGCGTCCACCCGGCATTGCTGGACGCGGCCGTGCACGCCGTGCTGGCCGACCTGGCCGTGGACACCCAGCAGCCGTGGCTGCCGCTGGACTGGCGTGGGCTCGTCCTGCACGCCGCGGACGCCTCGGCGCTGCGCGTGCGGCTGGTCCTCGACGGGTCCGGCGCCGTGGCGCTGACCGCCGCGGACGAGACGGGCGGCCTGGTCGTGAGCGCCGCCTCGCTGGCGTCGCGGCCGCTGCCCCTGGAGGTGCTGGGCGGCGCCAGCACCAGCGAGTCGCTGTTCCGCGTGGACTGGACCGAGCTGGCCCCGGTCACGGCCGCGCCGGAGCCGGCCTGGACCTCGGTGACCACCGCCGAGGACGTGGCTGGGCTGGTCGACGCGCCGCCCGTGGTGGTGCTGGCGGCCACCGGCGGCGAGCCGCTCGACCTGACCTCGCGGGTGCTGTCCGCCGTGCAGGCGTGGCTGGCGGGCGAGGGCCTTGCGGAGTCGCTGCTCGTGGTGGCGACCCGGGGCGCCGTGCCCGCGGGTGACGGTGGGGTGACCGACCCGGCCGCCGCCGCTGTGTGGGGCCTGGTCCGCGCGGCGCAGGCGGAGAACCCGGACCGGATCGTCCTGCTGGACCTCGACCCGGCCGCCGACACCGGCGTCGAGGCCGTGTTGGGGTCCGCGCTGGCCACCGGCGAGCCGCAGATCGCCGCGCGCGGCACGGGGTTGTCCGTGCCGCGCCTGGCCAGGGCCGCCGCCGGGGACCGCCCCAGCGGGTTCGGCCCGGACGGGACGGTCCTGCTCTCCGGGGCGGGCGCGCTCGGCGGGCTGGTGGCCCGACGCCTGGTCGACCGGCACGGTGTGCGGCGCCTGGTGCTGGCCAGCAGGCGCGGGTCGGCCGCCGACGGCGTGGCGGAGCTGGTCGCCGAGCTGGCCGGGCAGGGCGCGGAGGTGGCCGTGGTCGCCTGCGACGTCTCCGACCGCGAACAGGTCGCGGCGCTGCTGGCGGCCGTGCCCGCCGAGCACCCGCTGACCGGTGTGGTGCACACGGCGGGCGTGATCGACGCGGGTGTCGTCGGCACGCTCGACGCGCAGCGGCTGGCCCGGGTGTTCGCGCCCAAGGTCGACGCGGTGCGCCACCTCGACGAGCTGACCCGCGACCTCGGCCTCCGCGCGTTCGTCGTCTACTCGTCGGTCTCCGCGGTCTTCATGGGCGCGGGCAGCGGCAGCTACGCGGCGGCCAACGCCTACCTCGACGGCCGCATGGCCAACCGGCGCGCGGCCGGGCTGCCCGGCCTGTCGCTGGCCTGGGGCCTGTGGGAGCAGAGCACCGGCATGGCCGCCGACACCGACGACCTCACCCGCGCGCGGATGAACCGCCGCGGCGGTCTGCGGCTCATGTCGCAGGCCGAGGGCATGGACCTGTTCGACGCGGCGCTGGGCTCCCCGGAGTCGCTGCTGGTGCCCGCCAGGCTGGACCTGCGCGGGGTGCGCGCCGACGCCGCCTCGGGCGGCGCGGTGCCGCACATGCTGCGCGGCCTGGTCCGCGCGGGCAGGCAGCAGGCCCGTTCAGCCGGCGACGCGCGCGGCAACCTGGCCGACCGGTTGACCGGGCTGTCCCCCGCCGACCAGTCGACCCTGCTCCTCGACGTGGTGCGGGGCCAGGTCGCGGCCGTCCTCGGGCACGCGAGCGCGCAGGCGGTCCGGGCGGACGCCGCGTTCAAGGACGCGGGCTTCGACTCGCTGACCTCGGTCGAGCTGCGCAACCGGCTGCGCGAGGCCACCGGTCTCAAGCTGCCCGCCACCATGGTCTTCGACCACCCGACCCCGCAGGCCCTCGCCCGCCACCTGCGCGGCGAGCTGGTCGGCGAGCTGGTCGACGCGGCCCCGGCGCCGACCGCCGCCGCGGCCGACGCGGGCGAGCCGATCGCCGTCGTCGGCATGGCGTGCAGACTCCCCGGCGGCGTCACCGGCCCCGACGACCTGTGGCGGCTGGTGGCCGAGCGCCGCGACGCGGTGTCCGGCTTCCCCACCGACCGGGGCTGGGACCTGGCGGGCCTGTTCGACCCCGACCCGGACCGCCCCGGCACCTCCTACACCGACCAGGGCGGGTTCCTGCACGAGGCCGGGTTGTTCGACGCGGGGTTCTTCGGGATCTCGCCGCGTGAGGCGCTGGCGATGGACCCGCAGCAGCGGTTGCTGCTGGAGACGTCGTGGGAGGCGCTGGAGGGCGCGTCCATCGACCCGACCTCGTTGCGCGGCGACGACGTCGGCGTGTTCACCGGCGTCTTCGGCCAGGGCTACGTCGCCCCCGGCGCCAGTGTCGTGACCCCGGAGCTGGAGGGCTTCGCGGGGACCGGCGGGTCGTCGAGCGTGGCGTCCGGCCGGGTGTCCTATGTGTTCGGTTTCGAGGGCCCGGCGGTGACGATCGACACGGCGTGCTCGTCGTCGTTGGTCGCGATGCACCTCGCCGCGCAGTCGCTGCGGTCCGGCGAGTGCTCGATGGCGCTCGCGGGCGGCGCCACGGTGATGGCGAACCCCGGCGCGTTCGTGGAGTTCTCCCGCCAGCGCGGCCTTGCGGTCGACGGGCGCTGCAAGCCCTTCGCCGCGGCGGCCGACGGGACCGGCTGGGCGGAGGGCATCGGCGTCCTGGTGCTGGAACGGCTGTCGGTCGCGCGCGAGCGCGGGCACCGGGTGCTGGCCGTGCTGCGCGGCAGCGCGGTGAACCAGGACGGCGCGTCGAACGGGTTGACCGCGCCGAACGGGCCGTCGCAGCAGCGGGTGATCCGCCGCGCCCTGGCCAACGCCGGGCTGGCCGCCGCCGACGTCGACGCCGTGGAGGCGCACGGCACCGGCACGGCGCTGGGCGACCCGATCGAGGCCCAGGCGCTGCTGGCCACCTACGGCAGGGACCGGGACCCGGGCACGCCGCTGTGGCTGGGGTCGCTCAAGTCCAACATCGGCCACGCGCAGGCCGCGGCCGGGGTGGCCAGTGTGATCAAGATGATCCAGGCGCTGCGGCACGGGGTGCTCCCGGCGACCCTGCACGTGGACGCCCCCACCCCCGAGGTGGACTGGTCGGCGGGTGCGGTGGAACTGCTCACCGAGGCCCGCGACTGGCCGCGCGACGGCCGCCCGCGCCGGGCCGGGGTGTCCGCGTTCGGCGTCAGCGGGACCAACGCGCACCTGATCCTGGAGGAGGCGCCCGAGATCGACGCGGCAGCCGATCCCGCTGTCGGGACCCCGGACGCGCTGCCGATCGTGGTCTCCGCGCGCGGCAGCGGTTCCCTGGCCGCCCAGGCCGGTCGCCTGGCGGCGCACCTCGGGGACGCGGACCTGGCGGGGGTGGCGCGGGCGCTGGTGTCCGGGCGGGCCGCGCTCAGCGATCGCGCGGTGGTGGTCGCGGGCTCCGGCGACGAAGCCGTGGCCGGGCTCGCGGCGGTGGCCCGCGGCGAGTCCGCGGCGGGAGTCGTCACCGGCCGGGCGGGCACGCCGGGCAAGGTCGTGTGGGTCTTCCCGGGGCAGGGCACGCAATGGCTCGGCATGGGCCGGGAGCTGCTGGACTCCTCCCCGGTGTTCGCCGCGCGGATCGCCGAGTGCGCGGCCGAGCTTGAGCGGTGGGTCGACTGGTCCCTTGTGGACGTCCTGCGCGGCGAGGCCGACGCCGGGCTGGTCGACCGGGTGGACGTGCTGCAACCCGCCTGCTTCGCGGTGATGGTGGGCCTGGCCGAGGTGTGGCGGTCGTGCGGGCTGAGCCCGGACGCCGTGCTGGGCCACTCCCAGGGCGAGATCGCCGCCGCCTGCGTGGCGGGCGCGCTGTCGCTGGCGGACGCCGCCCGGGTGGTGGCGCTGCGCAGCCAGGCCATCGGCTCGGACCTGTCCGGGCGCGGCGGCATGGCGTCGGTGGCGCTCAGCGCGGACGACGCGGTGGCGCGGCTGGCCCCGTGGGCGGACCTGGTGCAGGTGGCCGCGGTCAACGGCCCCGCCTCCGTGGTCGTCGCGGGCGAGGCCGGGGCGCTGGGGCAGGTCGTCGACGCGCTGTCGGCCGACGGGGTGCGGGTGCGCCGGGTGGCGGTCGACTACGGATCGCACACCAACCAGGTCGAGGACGTCCGCGACCTGCTCGCCGAGACGCTGGCCGGGGTGGTCGCCCAGGCCCCGGCGGTGCCGTTCTACTCCACCGTCACCGGCGAGTGGGTGCGGGACGCGGGCGTGCTCGACGGCGGGTACTGGTACCGCAACCTGCGCGGGCAGGTCCGCTTCGGTCCGGCCGTGGCCGACCTGATCGGCCAGGGGCACGGGGTGTTCGTGGAGATCAGCGCGCACCCGGTGCTGGTGCAGCCCATCGCCGAGGTCGTCGACGCCGTCGACGACACCGACGCCGCCGACGTGCTGGTGACCGGGACGCTGCGGCGCGACGACGGCGGCCCGCGCCGCCTGCTGACCTCGATGGCCGAGCTGTTCGTCCGCGGTGTGGCGCTGGACTGGACCGGCGTGCTGCCCCAGGCGCCCGCTGCCGTGGACCTGCCGACTTACGCGTTCGACCACCGGCACTACTGGCTGCACGCGGCGGACACGCCCACCGACGCCGCCGCGCTGGGGCTGGCCGGGACCGACCACCCGCTGCTGGGCGCGGTCACCCACCTCCCGCAGTCCGACGGGCTGGTGTTCAGCTCGCGGCTGTCGCCGCGGTCGCACCCGTGGCTGGCCGACCACGCCATCGGCGGCGTGGTGATCCTGCCGGGCAGCGGGCTCGTGGAGCTCGCGGTGCGCGCCGGGGACGAGGCCGGGTGCCCGGTGCTCGACGAGCTGGTGGTCGAGGCGCCGCTGGTGGTGCCCGAGACCGGCGTGCGGGTGCAGGTCGCCCTGGGCGGACCGGCCGAGGACGGCACGCGCGCGGTGGACGTCTACTCCCTGCGCGACGGCGCGACGGGCTCGTGGACCCGGCACGCCACCGGCCTGCTGTCGAGCACCCCGGGGGTGGGCGGCTCCGGGTTCGACTTCACCGCCTGGCCGCCCGCGGGGGCGGAGCCGGTCGGGGTCGGGGCCTTCTACACGGACCTGGCCGAGCGCGGCTACGCCTTCGGGCCCGCGTTCCAGGGCCTGCGGGCGGTGTGGCGGCGCGGTGACGAGGTGTTCGCCGAGGTCGCGCTGCCCGAACGGCTCCGCGGGGAGGCGGGCGCGTACGGCGTCCACCCGGCGTTGCTGGACGCGGCGCTGCAAACCGCCTCGGTCGCGGGCCCGGAGGACGACCCCGGGCAGCCGGTGCTGGCCTTCGCCTGGAACGGCGTCGCCCTGCACGCCGCGGGCGCCTCGGCGCTGCGGGTGCGGGTGGCGCCCTCCGGCGCGGACGCGCTGGCGGTCGAGGCCGCCGACGAGACCGGCGGGCTGGTCCTGACGCTGGACTCGCTGGTGTCCCGACCGGTGTCCGCCGCGGGCGTCGCCGACGAGGTCCGCGACTCGCTGTTCCGGGTCGAGTGGACCGAGCTGCCCCCCGCCCAGGACCGGGCCGTGCCGGAGTGGGCGCTGGTGGCCACCGCGGACGACGTCCTGGCCCTGGCCGGGAGCGCGCCGCCGGTGGCGGTCGTGGAAGTCCCCGGCGACGACGACGCGCTGGCCGTCACCTCCCAGGTGCTCGAGGTCGTGCAGGCGTGGCTCACCGTGCCCGCGCTCGAGGAGTCGCGGCTGGTCGTGGCCACCCGGGGCGCGGTGCCCGCCGGTGGTCTCGACACGGTGACCGACCCGGCCGCCGCGGCGGTGTGGGGGCTGGTCCGCTCCGCCCAGGCCGAGAACCCGGACCGGGTCGTGCTGCTCGACGTCGACGCCACGAGCGAGTTCGGCGTGGAGCCCGTCCTCGGGGCCGCGCTGGCCTCGGGCGAGGCCCAGATCGCCACGCGCGGCAAGGCGCTCCTGGTCCCCCGCCTGGTGCGGGGCGCGGGCCAGGACGCGGCCGGGCGGGCCGTGTTCGGTCCGGAGGGGACGGTCCTGGTCTCGGGGGCCGGATCGCTGGGCGGCCTGGTCGCCCGGCACCTGGTGGCCGGGCACGGTGTGCGGCGGCTGGTGCTGGCCAGCCGCAGCGGCCGGGACGCCGACGGGGTCGCCGAGCTGACCGCCGAGCTGGCCGGGCAGGGCGCCGAGGTGGCCGTGGTCGCCTGCGACGTGTCCGACCGCGAGCAGGTGGCGGCGCTGCTGGCCGCGCACCCCGTGACCGGTGTCGTGCACACCGCGGGCGTCTTCGACGACGGCGTTGTCAGCGCGCTGACGCCGGAGCGGCTGGCCGGGGTGTTCGCGCCCAAGGTCGACGCGGTGCGCCACCTCGACGAGCTGACCCGGGACGCCGGTCTCACCGCGTTCGTCGTGTTCTCCTCCGTCGCCGGCGTCATCGGCGGCGGTGGCCAGGGCAGCTACGCGGCGGCCAACGCCTACCTGGACGCGGCGATGGCCCAGCGCCGCGCGGCAGGCCTGCCCGGCCTGTCGCTGGCCTGGGGCCTGTGGGACCGCGGCATCGGCATGGGCGCCCACCTCGGCGCCGTCGACCACGCGCGGGCCAGCCGCGGCGGTGTCCAGGAGCTGACGCGGGCCGAGGGCCTGGCCCTGTTCGACCTCGGGCTGCGCGCCGACGAGGCGCTGTTGGTGCCGATCAAGCTGGACCTGGCCGCGATGCGGGCGGGCGACCCGGTCCCGCACCTGCTGCGCGGCCTGGTCCGGCCGGGCAGGCGGCAGGCGAGGGCGGCGGTCGTGCCGGGCAACAGCCTGGTGCGCGGGCTCGCCGGGCTCGCCCCCGACGAGCAGGAGACGCTGCTGCTCGACCTGGTCCGCGCGCGGATCGCCGCCGTGCTGGGGCATTCCGACATCGACGCCGTCGGGGAGGACACGTCGTTCAAGGACGCCGGGTTCGACTCGCTGACCTCGGTGGAGCTGCGCAACCGCTTGCGGGACGAGACGGGGTTGAAGCTGCCCGCGACGTTGGTGTTCGACTACCCGACCCCGGCGGTGCTCGCGCGGCACTTGCGGGAGGGGCTGGCGCGGCAGGTCGCGGCCGCGGGTGACGGCGGGCTGGTCGATCGGCTGGCCGGGCTCGCCCCCGCCGAGCAGGAGGCGTCGCTGTTGGACCTGGTCCGCGAGCAGATCGCGGCTGTGCTCGGGCATTCCGATGTGGACGCCGTTCGAGAGGACACGCCGTTCAAGGAGGCCGGGTTCGACTCGTTGACGTCGGTGGAGCTGCGGAACCGGCTGCGGGA
>NZ_WHOL01000119.1 GCF_009745975.1 Actinokineospora pegani
ACCCTTGCCACGGTGACCCGCGGTCGGGTGCGAACCACCACTCTTCTGCGCCAACACCTGGGAAAAGCGGCTCTTCACGTCGTCGAGGGACGCGGCGGGATTCTTCTTGGCAGCCATAAGGCAGGCCTCCATGAGGGGTGCATGGCGCGACCGCTGACGCGGCTGGTCATCAACCGCCGTCCGGCGAGCGCCACGCAGCGTGGGCTCACGACGGGTGCGGCTTGGGACGACCTGGCGCGCGATCGCGTGGTCGGATGGAGTGCATGCGAGGGACACCGGCTCGGTGGCGGGTGTCGACGAGAGTCCCCTGGGACGCTAGTGGTCCGTCATCGGGGATGAGGTCTCGTGTTCTCAGAGGCGCATGGCAGGAATGATGCCATCCCGCGCGCTTGTTGGTCAAGGGGGAACCGGGATTCCGCTACAGATCTAGGGTTGCGGGTACAAGTCCCGGTAGGCCAGGAGGTCGCCCCACGGCGTGGACACCGTCTCGGCGGCGAGCACGGCGCGGGCGATGGCGCGGGCGAAAACCGCCGGCACGGCGGCGATGGCGGACTCCGCCTCCCCGCCGGACCCGGTGGCCGCGGCGAAGATGGTGTCGCCGTCGGAAAGGCCGTGCGACGGCCGGATGGCCAGCGCGAGCCCGTCGTGCGCGGTCTCGGCGAACCGGGCGGCCTGCCCCCTGGTCATCGGCGCGGACGTGGCGACGACGCCGATGACGGTGTTGAGCGGCGCGCGGAACTCGCGGGCGGCGACGCTGTCGGCCAGGCGCCGCTGTCCCTCGGCGACGACCTCGACGTCAAGCGGCGCGAGGGCGAACTCGCCGGGCAGGCCGTGCGCGACGCCCAGCGGGAGCCCGGTGACCGGGTCGACCGCCGGGTGGTGGGAGTTCATCCCGACGACGGCGCCGACCACCGTCCCGTCGTCGAGCAGCACCGACGCGGCGCCCAGCCCGCCCTTCATCTGCGCGGTCAGCGCGCCCGTGCCCGCCCCCGCGTTGCCGACCGCGACCGGCCCGGACCCCGCCGCCCCGGCCGCGGCGAACCCGTCGGCCGGGCCGGGGTGGGCGGTGAAGTCGCCGCCGCGGCCGAGGTCGAACAGGGCGGCGGTGGGGACGACGGGGTCGGCGCCGGGGCGGTGGCGGGTCACCCAGTCCAGGACGCCGTGCGCGGTGGACAGGCCGTAGGAGCTGCCACCGGTGAGCAGCAGCGCGGCCACGGACGGGCCGTCGCGGCGCGGGTCGAGGGCGGGGGTGTCGCGCGTGCTGGGGCCGCCGCCGCGCACGTCGACGACGACGGTCGAGCCCTCGGGCAGCAGCACGGCGGTGCACCCGGTCAGCGCTCCCCCGCCGACGCGGGTGCTCTGGCCGACCAGCACACCGGGGACGTCGGTCAGGTCGTTGTGCTCACCCGCGCGCATGGTCAGACCTCCGGTAGCCGGGGCACCGCGTCGAGCAACGCCCGGGTGTAGGGGTGTTCGGGCGCGCGCAGGACGTCGGCGGTCGCGCCCGCTTCGACCGCCACGCCGTCCTTGAGCACCAGGACGCGGTCGCAGAGCTGCTGCACCACACCGATGTCGTGCGACACCAGGACGAGCGCGAGCCCGAGCCGGTCGACAAGGTCCTGCACCAGCGCCAGCACCTGGGCGCGCACGACCACGTCGAGCGCGGAGAACGGCTCGTCGGCCAGCAGCACGGCGGGCTCGGGCCCCAGCGCCCTGGCGATGGCGATGCGCTGGCGCTGCCCCCCGGAGAACTGGTGCGGGTACCGGCTCGCGGCGTCGGCGTCGAGGCCGACCGAGGCCAGCAGCTCCGCCACCTTGGCGGTGTGGTCGCCCGGCACCGCCAAGCACTCCAGCGGCTCGCGGACGCTGTCGCCGACGCGCATGCGCGGGTCGAGGGAACCGAAGGGGTCCTGCGGCACCATCTGCACCTCGCGGCGGAACCAGCCCAGGCCCCCGCCGGGCCGCACGGGTCGGCCGCGGAAGACGACCTCGCCCGCGTCCGGCCGGTCCAGGGCCAGCAACAGCCGCAGCAACGTCGACTTGCCGGAGCCGGACTCGCCCACCACCCCGAGCCGCTCCCCCGGCGCCAACGCCAGCGAGACGTCGCGGACGGCGTGGCGGACGGCGGCGGGGCCGAACACGGACCGGCGCGGGAGCCGGAACGAGCGCGTCAGCCCGGAAGCGGTCAGCATCAGGCCTCCCGGCGGAAGGACGCGGCGCGGGCGGCGGTCAGCAACGTGCGGGTGTACTCGTGCCCGGGCGCGCGCAGCACGCTGTCCAGTTCCCCCTCTTCCAACACCTTCCCCTTCCCCAGCACCAGCACCCGCCGCGCCACCCTGGCCAGCACGGCCATGTCGTGGGTGATGAACACCAGCGCCGTCCCGTGCTCGTCGACCAACCGGTCCAGCAGCGCCAGGATCTCGGCCTGGACCGTCACGTCCAGGGCGGTCGTCGGCTCGTCGGCCAGCAGCAGCGCGGGGCCGCAGGCCAGGGCGGCGGCGATGCCGACGCGCTGGAGCTGGCCGCCGGAGAGCTGGTGGGGGTAGGCGCGGGCGGTGTGGGCTGGATCGGGGAGTCCGACGTCGGCGAGGAGGTCGACGGCCCTGGTCCGGGCGGCGCGGCGGGTGAGCAGACCGTGGTGGTGCAGGGGCTCGGCGACCTGGCGGCCGACGCGCATGAGGGGGTTGAGGGCGGTGCGCGGTTCCTGGAAGACCATCGCCAGCTTCCGGCCGCGCAGCGCGGACAGGCGTCGGTCGCCCAGGCCGACCAGTTCCCGGCCGTCGAGGGTGATCGAGCCGGTGACGGTCGCGCCCGCCGGGAGCAGGCCCAGCACGGCCAGGGCGGTCAGCGACTTGCCGGAGCCGGACTCGCCGATCAGGCCCAGCCGCTCGCCCGGGTCCAGGGTGAACGAGACGCCGTCGACGAGGACCGCGCCGCCGATGCCGACGGTCAGGTCGCGCACTGCCAGCAGGGTCATCGCGCCAGCCTCGGGTCGGTGGCCTCGCGCAGCGCGTCGCCGAGCAGGTTGAAGGCCAGGACGGTCAGGGCGACGGCCAGGCCGGGCCAGATCACCAGCAGCGGGCGGGCGGCGATGTGCGCCTGCTGCTCGTGCAGCATCCCGCCCCACGACGGCGACGACGGCGAGCTGCCGTAGCCCAGGTAGGTCAGCGCCGCCTCGACCAGCACGGCCAGCGCCATGACCAGCGAGAGCTGCACGATCAGCGTCGGGGCGATGTTGGGCAGCACGTGCCGCCGGATGATCCGCGCCGTGCCCGCCCCGCCGACCCGCGCGGCCAGCACGTAGTCCGAGCCCCGCACCGAGGCGATCTCCGCCCGCGCCACCCGGGCGACGGCCACGCCGAACCCGGTGCCGATCGCGACGACGACGGTGCCCAGCGAGCTGCCGTAGACCGCCGCCAGCACCATCGCCAGCAGCAGCGTCGGGAAGGCGATCAGCACGTCGATCAACCCCACCGCGGGCCCGCTCACCCACCCGGGGCCCAGCGCGGCGAGCAGCCCGAGCAGCAACCCCACGACCGCCGCGACCAGCGCCGCGCACACGGCGACGACCATCGTCTCGCGCGCGCCGACGAGCAACTGGCTGAACTGGTCGTGCCCGATCCGGTCGGTGCCGAGGACGTGCCCGTCGGTGAACGGCAGCAGCCACGCCTTGCCCGGATCGGTCCGCAGCGGGTCGAACGGCGTCCAGAACGTCGACACGATCGCGGCCACCGCCAGCAGCCCGATCCAGATCAGCCCGAACGCGCCCGCGGGTCTGCGCAGCACTGAGAGCAGAACGGTCATCGCACCGCCCCGGACCTCGTGGCCCGCAACCGGGGGTCGATCAGCCGGTGCGCGACATCCACCAGGAGGCTGATCAGCAGCACCGCGGCGACCACCAGGAACACCTCGCCCTGGACCTTCACCAGGTCGCGGTTGCCCACGTCGGCGACGAGCATGCTGCCCACCCCCGGCAGCGTGAACACCCGCTCGACCACGACCGCCCCGACGATCAGCGTCGCCAACTGCACGCCCAGCACGGACACCACCGGCAGCGCGGCGTTGCGCAGCCCGTGCGCGCGCAGCGCCTGCCCCCGGGTGAGCCCCTTGGCGCGGGCGGTGCGCAGGAAGTCCGAGTGCAGCACACCGAGCACGGCCGAGCGCACGAACCGCAGCAGCACCGCGCCCTCGGTCAGGCCCAGCGCCACGCACGGCAGCACCAGGCTCCGCACCGCGCCGACCGGGTCGTCCCAGCCGACCGGCGGGAAGCCCTGGGCGGGCAGCCACCGGAGCTGCACGGAGAACACCAGCGCGAGCACCAGGCCCAGCCACAGCGCCGGGACGGCGATGCCGACCTGGGACACCGCGCTGATCCCGGTGCCCAGCGCCGTGCGGTTGCCGACCGCGGCCCACACCCCGAACGGCACCGCGATCAGCACCGCCAGCACCGCCGCGCCCAGCACGAGCGGGGCGGTGACGGTCAGCTTGCGGCCCAGTTCGGCGCTGACCGACGCGCCGTTGAGCTGCGAGGTGCCGAGGTCGCCGCCCAGCGCCCCGGTCAGCCACGCCCAGTACTGCTGGACCAGGGGCCGGTCCAGCCCCAGCTCGGCGCGGATGGCGGCCAGCCGCGCCGGGGTGGCGTCGATGCCCGCGATGGTGGCGGCGACGTCCCCGGGCAGCAGCCGCAGCAGCGCGAAGACGAGCACGCTGGCCGTCAGCAGCGCCGCCGCGAACAGCGCCACCCTGCGCACGAGCCAGAAGCTCACTCGCCGACCGCGATGCCGCTCACCGGGAACCGGTTGGTGGTCTCGGCGGTGGGCACGCCGTAGACGCCCGCGCGGACCACGGTCCGGGTCTCGTTGAGGAACAGCCAGTCGGTGGCCGCGTCGTCGGAGGCCTGCTTGGCGACCTTGCGCAGCAGCGCGTCGCGCTCGCCGTCGGAGGCGGCGGTGCGGGCGGCGGCGTAGTCGGCCTGGACCTGCGCGTTGTCGTAGCCGAAGTAGTAGTCCGGCTTGGCGTAGTTGCCGATGTCGCGGGCCTCGGCGTGGTTGACGACGCTGAGCTCGTAGTCGTGGTTGGTGAACACCCGGGTCAGCCAGGTGGGGAACTCGACCTGGCGCACGGTCAGGGTGACCCCGACCTCCTTGAGGTTGGACACCAGCACGTCGGCGATCGCGCGCGGGTAGACGTTCGGGATGTCCAGGGTGACCGCGAGGTTCGACTGGCCCGCCTTGGCCAGCAGCTCCCTGGCCGCGGCCGGGTCGTGGGAGTCGGTGGCGGTGAGGTCGGTGTGCCACGGGTCCTGCGGCGGGACCGGCCCGCCGATCTTGATGCCCGCGCCGTAGGCGGCGATCACGTCGTCCTTGTTGATCGCCTTGCGGAAGGCGTGGCGGACGTCGGGGTTGTCGAACGGGGCGCGCTTGTTGTTGAGGGCCAGGGTGAACTTGTCCGTCGTCGTTCCCTTGTAGACGGTGAAGCCGGGGTTGCCCTCGAACGGTTGCAGCAGCGTCGCGTCGGCGGCGGTCTGCACGTCGGTCTGCCCGGTGGTCTGGGCGTTGTTGGCGGCGTTGGCCTCGGGGATGTAGCGCAGGACCACCTTGGAGTTCTTGGGCGTGGCCCCCCAGTACCCGTCGAAGCGGGTCAGGGTGATGTCCGCGCCGCGGTTCCAGGCGCTGATGGTGTAGGGGCCGGACCCGTTGTCCTTCGCGTCGAGCGCGGCGAAGTCGGTGCCCTGCTTGTAGACGATGCCGCCGCGCTGGGTCAGGTTCCACAGCAGGAACGTGTCGCGCTGCTTGAGGTCGACCTGCACCGTCGCCGCGTCCGGCGCGGACACCCCGGCGACGGAGGCGAACTCGGCCGCGCGCAGCGCCGTCGAGCCCGGTGCGATCTGCTGCCGCAACGACCAGACGACGTCGGCGGAGGTCACCGGTGAGCCGTCGTGGAACGTCGCGCCGTCGACCAGCTCGAACGTGTAGCCCAGCCCGTCCGGCGAGACCTCCCACGAGCTGGCGAGCCGGGGCACGACCTCGCCGTCGTCGACGCTGACGAGCCCCTCGTAGACGTTGTCGAGGAGCAGTTGGTCGACCGCGACCCCGGAGGTGGGGAACGGGTTGAGGCTGACCGGCTCCAGGATCATCCGGACGGTGACGACGGCGTCCAGGTCGAGCTGGTCGTCCGGCGGCGTGGCGGCCTGGGAGGCGCCGGGGCCGGTCTCACCGCCGCCGCCACCGGTGCCGCAGGCGGTGGCGGTGGTGGCCGCGAGCAGTGCGGCGGTCAGCCAGAGCAGGGGACGCATCGTGCTAGCTCCTCGGGGAGAGTGCCTGGTCCAGGTCGGCGATGAGGTCGGCGACGCCTTCGAGGCCGACCGAGAGCCGGACCAGCCCGGGCGTGACGCCCGCGGCGCGCTGCTGCGCCTCGTCGAGCTGGGCGTGGGTGGTGGAGGCCGGGTGGATGACCAGGCTGCGCAGGTCGCCGATGTTGGCGAGGTGGCTGAACAGGGCAAGCCGCTCCACCAGCCGCTGCCCCGCCGCCCGGTCCGCCAGCTCGAACGAGAGCACCCCGCCGACGCCGAGCGGCAGGTAGCGCCGCGCGGCGGCGTGCCACGGGTTGTCGGGCAGCCCGGCGTAGTGCACGCGGGAGACCTCCGGGCGCGCGGCGAGCCAGCGCGCGACCGCGGCGGCGTTGGCGCTGTGGCGCTCCAGCCGCAGCGACAGCGTCTCGATCCCGTTGAGCAGCAGGAAGGAGTTGAACGGCGACACCGCCGGGCCGAGGTCGCGGACCAGCCTGGTGCGCAGCCGCATCGCGTAGGCCACCTCGCCGAACTCGCTGAACGCCAGGCCGTGGTAGGTCGGGTCCGGCGCGGTCAGCCGGGGCCAGCGGGCGGGGTCGGCGGTGAAGTCGAACCGGCCGCCGTCGACGACCACGCCGCCGATCACCGCGCCGTGGCCCGCGAGGAACTTGGTGGTCGAGTGCACCACGATGTCGGCGCCGTGCTCCAGCGGCCTGCACAGGTACGGCGTCGGGATCGTGTTGTCGACGATGAACGGCACCCCGTGCGCGTGGGCGACCTCGGCCACCGCGGCGATGTCGAGGACGTTGCCGCCCGGGTTGCCGATCGTCTCGGCGTAGACCGCGCGGGTGTTCGGCCGCAGCGCCGCCCGCCACGCCCCGGGGTCGTCCTGGTCGGTGACGAAGGAGACCTCGATGCCCAGGTCGGCGAAGGTGTGCTCGAGCAGCGTGCGGGTGCCGCCGTAGAGCGAGGCGCCCGCGACGACGTGCTCGCCCACCCTGGCCAGGTTCAGCAGCGCCAGGGTGGTGGCGGACTGGCCGCTGGCGACCGCGACCGCCCCGGCCCCGCCCTCGAGGTCGGCGACCCTGGCCTCGACCACGGCGGTGGTCGGGTTGGACAGTCGCGAGTAGGCGTGGGTCTGCCGGTCGCGCAGCTCGAAGGCGGCCACGGCGTGCTCGGTGTCGCGGAAGGCGAACGAGGTGGTCGCGTAGACCGGGGTGGCGCGGGCGCCGGTCGCCGGGTCCGGCTGGGCGCCCGCGTGCACCTGCCTGGTCTCGAACCGGTGCTGCCCGCTCACCGGCGCTCCCCCAGCACGTCCGACCACCAGCGCGCGGCGACCTCGGGGTGCGACCGCAGCCAGCCCACGACGGCGTTGGCGCCGAAGGCGGCGTGCAGCGGGTTGTCCGCGTCGTCGCTGACCCCGCGGGCGCGGGCGGCCAGCTCGGCGGGCAGCTCGATCGGCTCCACCACCGCGTCGAGGCGCGGCCCGAGGAAGAACGGCACGGAGAACCGCTCCACCCCGGCGGGCGGGCTGAGCACCCGGTGCCTGGTGGCGGTGAGGTAGCCGCTGGTGGCGACCTCCAGCATCTCGCCGATGTTGAACACGAAGCTGCCCGGCACCGGCGCGACGTCGAGCCACGAGCCGTCCGCGCGCTGCACCTGCAGCCCGCCGACCTCGTCCTGCTGCAACAGCGCCAGGTAGCCGTAGTCCTTGTGCGCGCCGACGCCCTGCTCGGCCTCGGCGGTGGGCCTGCCCGGGTAGCGGACGATCTTGACGTGGGTGGAGGCCTCCTCGTCGAACCACCGGTCGAAGTGGTCCTCGGCGGCGCCCAGCGCGGCGGCCAGCGCGCGCAGCACCTCGCGGCTGACCCGCAGCGCCTCGGCCTGCCAGGCCAGCACGACCGCGCGCAGGCCGGGCAGCTCCGCCGGCCACTGGTTCGGGCCGATGAGCCGCTGCCAGTCGTGCTCGGGGCGCTCGACGACCGCGCGCTCGGGGCCGATGTCGATCTGCTCGCGCCAGTCCCGCGCGCCCGCGGTGTACTCGTGGCCTGTGCGGGTGTACCCGCGGAACTGCGGCGAGTTGACGTTCTCGATCGCCAGCCTGCGCTCCTCGGGCAGGGCGAAGAACTCCTTGGCCGCGGCGAAGACGCCCTCGGTCAGACCTGGGTCGACACCGTGGCCGACGACGTAGAAGAAGCCGACCTCGTGCGCCGCGTGCCGCAACTCGTCCAGGAACGCGGCCCGGTCCGGACCCCGGAACCGGGAGACGTCGATCAACGGCAGAGCCGCCACCTGCTGCGAACCGCTCATACCCAGACCCTAGGACCCCGGCTGGCGGCCGTCTCACCGCCTCCCACATGCCGGACCCACGACAGCGGCGCCAACCACGGAAGACCCAGCCCGACTGGGCGTGGCCCCGTCAACCGGGGTGATCCTCGGCTCTCTCGAGGTCGCCCCGGCCTGCCGGTCACTGGCTGGGTCCGGTGGCCGCACCGGTGCCGGTGCCCACGGCGTTTGCCCTGGTCAGACCGGGGTCGGCGGGACCAGCGCGGCAGTGCCCGCGCAGCTCGCCCACGATCGGACCCCCATTACATTCGCCCGGGTGCCCCCCACCCGCGTTCAACGCGCCCCGATCGCCGCGTTGGCCACCTCCTCCTTCATCTTCGTCACCGCCGAGACCCTGCCAGTCGGGCTGCTGCCGGAGATCGCCCAGGGCGTGGGCGTGTCCGAGGCGCGCGTCGGCTTCCTGCTGACCTCCTACGCCGCGCTCGCCGCGATCACCACCATCCAGGCGACCGCGCTGACGATGCGGGTGCGGCGACACCGGCTGATGGTCGTGCTGGCGCTGGTCTTCGCGGTCTCCCAGGCGGCTGCGGCGGTGGCTCCCACCTTCGAGGTGCTGGTGGCCACCCGGCTGGTGACCTCGTTGGCGCACGGGGTGTTCTGGTCGACGCTGGCCCCGGTCGCGGCGCGGTTGGCACCGCCTGGCCAGGCGGGGAGAGCCACGTCGTTGGTGTTCGTGGGCAGTTCGGCGGCGCTGGTGCTGGGCGTGCCGCTGGGCACCGCGCTGGGGCAGGCGGCGGGGTGGCGCACGGCGGTCGGGACGCTGGCCGCGGCCGGGGCGGTGAGCGCGGTGGCGCTGCTGGTCCTGCTGCCCGTCCTGTCCGGGTCGACGGGGTCGGGCACGGGGGCGCGGCCGCGGGCGGCGGCGGCCGTCGTGCGCTCGCCCGGGATGGGTGTGGTCTGCGCGATCACCGTGATGGTCGTGGTGGGGCAGTTCGCCGCGTACACCTACATCGCGCCGCTGGTGCGCGAGTCCGGTGGGCTCGACGGGTTCGCGCTGAGCGCGCTGCTGCTCGGCTACGGGGTGGTCGGCCTGCTGGGCACGGTCGCGGTCGGGCACGTGGTGGACCGCCGCCCCGGCGTGGTGCTGGCCGGGTCGACCTTCGCGGTGGCCGCCGCGTTGGCCGTGCTGGCGCTGGTCGACGGCCCGGTCGCGACGACGGCCGCCGTGCTGCTGTGGGGCGTGGGGTTCGCCGGGGTGCCGGTGTCGTTGCAGGCGTCGGTGCTGCGGGTCGCGCCGCACGCGCAGGACGCCGCGTCGGCGGTGTACGTGGTGGCGTTCCAGGTCGGGATCGGGTCCGGGGCCTGGGTCGGCGAACAACTCGTCGGCGGGGGGCGCCTCGACCTGGTGGCCCCGCTGGCGGCGGTCGTCGCCGCGCTGAGCGGGTTGGTGGTGCTGGTGTCGCGGCGGACCTTCCCCAGGGGTCAGTCGACCAGCAGCACCGCTTTGCCGCGCGTGTGACCGGTCTCCACCTCGCGGTGGGCGGCGGTGGCCTCGGTGAGCGGGAAGGTCTTCGACACCACGTGGCGCACCTGCCCAGCGGCCGCCAGTCCGGCCAGCCGAGCCAGCAGCGCCGCCGACCGCGCACCGCGCACCCGCCGGATGCCATGCTCGGCCACGGCGGCGTCGTCCACGGTCGTGCCGATGCGGGCGCGGTCGGCGACCAGGTCCAGCGAGACGAGCACGGCATCGCCGCCCACCAGGTCGAGCACGGCGTCCACGCCCGCCGGGGCCAGCGCGCGCACCCGGTCGAGCAGCCCCGGGCCGTACTCGACGGGGACGGCCCCCAGGTCGGCCAAGTGGTCGTGGTTGCCCCTGCTCGCGGTGCCGATGACCGTGGCGCCCGCAAGCCTGCCGAGTTGGACCGCCAGGCCGCCGTCACCCCCTGCGGCGCCGTGGACCAACAACGTCTCGCCCGGTCCGACCCCCAGGTCGCGCACCCCGGTGGCGGCGGTCTGCCCGGCCGCCGACAGCGACCCGGCGGCCGCCCACCCGAGCGCGGCGGGCTTGGCCACGACGGCGCCGGCGGGGACCGCGATCCGCTCGGCGTAGGCCTGCGGCGCGGTGAAGCCGAGCACCTCCTGCCCGACCAGCACCCCGTCCACATCGGGCGCCACCGCCGTGACGACGCCCGCGAACTCGTTGCCCAGCCGCTGCGGGAACACATCGCCGTCCGCGGCGAACCAGCCCGCCCGGATCTTGCAGTCGACTGGGTTCACCCCCGCCGCGCGGACATCGACAACGACCTGCCCCGCCCCGGGCACCGGAGACTCGACGTCGATCACGCCCAGCACCTCCGGCCCCCCGTACGCCGACAGCGCGACAGCCCTCGTCACGAGGTCCCCACCCCCTGTTGCTCATCCCCTTTGCAACACCAGGAAAGCACGAACGGCCGAGCGCACGGCTCGATCCGCTTCGGACTCCGAGACCGGCAACGCGCCGAACAGCGACCGCGTCCCCACCGGCGAGTGCGCCGGGCCGCGCTTTCCTCGACGCCCGCTGCTCCGTGGGCGTTCAGGGCCCGGAAACGCCGAACGGCGCCCGACCGGGTGGTCGGGCGCCGTTCGGGGAAAGTCACTTCGCGCGCTTGCCGTACCGCTTCTCGAAGCGGGCGACCCGGCCGCCGGTGTCCATGATGCGCTGCTTGCCGGTGTAGAACGGGTGGCAGTTCGAGCACATGTCGACGTACAGCGAGCCCGAGGTGTTGGTGCTGCGGGTGGTGAACTTGACACCACAGCTACAGGTGACCTCGATCGGGGCGTACTCCGGGTGGATGCCGCTCTTCATGGTGTCTCTCCTCGTCCAGTGGTCGTCGGGTCCCCTGCGCGGGGTGAACCGAAACCGGTGTGCGACCCATTGTGCCAGGCGCATGCGACGAGCACGCAGGCGACCAGCGCCACCACCCCCAGGACCAGCCCGGACAGCCGCAGGCCAGCCGTCCCGACCAGGCTGGGACCACCCGCCAGCAGCGCCCCGACCCCGGCGAGGGCGATGGTCTCCATGGCCAGCCGCGCGGTGTTGAACAGCCCCGACGCCGCCCCCACCTGCTCGGGCGCGACCAGGCCGAGCGCCTGGCCGTCGAGCAGCCCCATCGTCAGCCCCACCCCGATCCCGACCAGCAGCGAGGCGGCCACCAGCCACCACCCCACCGAGGGCCGCGCGGCGGTCAGCACCAACGCGCCCACCCCGGTCAACGCCAGCGCCCCGACCACGACCCGCCCCACTCCCCGCCGCACCAACACGGCGCTGACCAGCGGCAACACCACAACCGGCCCGGTGAGCGCGAGCAGCCAGACCCCCGCCTCGCCACCACCGAGCCCGACGACCTCGATCAGGTACGACGGCAGGTAGACCACCAGCGGCACCAGCACGACCATGAACACCCCCGCCGCCAGCGCCAACGCCGCGAACCGCCGGTCCCGCAGCAGCCCGAGGTCGAACAACGGCTCCGCCCGCCGCCGCTCGACCAGCACGAACACCACCGCCACCACCCCCGCGGGCGCCAGCCACCCCAGCGCCTCCTCGGTCAAGGCGGCGATCACCATGACCAGAGCGGCGATGGACAACCCGGCGCCCAGCCAGTCGACCCGCCGCCCCCGCTCCCCCACCGACGCGGGCAGCAGCGGCACCAACCCCAGCGCCACCAGCGCGACCGCGGCGGGCACGACGAACACCGCGCGCCACCCCCACACGTCGACCAGCACCCCGCCGACCGCCGTCCCGAACGCCTGCCCGGCGCCCAGCACGACCCCCACGAGCCCGAACACCCGAGCCCGCCCGGCCCCCTCGAACGCGGCCGCGAGAATCGCCTGCCCCCCGGTCACCGCCGCCGCGGCCCCCACCCCCGCGACGAACCGGACCAGGTCGAGCACAACCACATCGGTGGCCAACGCACTCACCAGACCGGCCACGGCGAACACCGCGAGCCCGCCCGCGTAGACGAGCCTGCGACCCACCACATCGGCCAATGACCCGGTGAAGACCAAGAACGCGGCGAAGGCCGCGTTGTAAGCGGTGACCACCCACCGCACCCCGGAGCCAGAGGCCCCCAGATCAGCCCCGACGTCCGGCAACGCCACCGATGCGCCGGTGATCGTCAGGGGGAAGAGAAGAACAGAAGTCAGAACAACGGCGGCCACGACCGCCGGACGAGCACCAGGCACGAGTCCCTCGCAAAGGTTCCGCGGACAGGAGGTATCCGCCCACCCGCTATCGCGGGTGGGCTGTGTCCGCGGAGCTAGACCGCGTATTTGGCGGCGGGACGGCGCTCAAGCACGCCGAGAAGCTAGCAACACCGGTTCACTCCAACAAAAGCTTTTCCGCATCCGCACATCAGGACAGCGCGCCCCAGTACACCCAAGCCCCCTCGTGCCGCACGAACCGACTGCGCTCGTGCATCACCCCAACCTCCCCACCCTCCCGATAATGCGCGCGGAACTCCACAGTGCCCTCCGCGTGCAACATCCCCCCACCGGTCTTGCCGACGACCTCAAGACGCTCCCACCGCGTCGAGCCGTCCAACCGCAACCGCTGGGGCCGGGTGTCCGGGTGCCAACTGCGAAGCAGGTGCGCCCGGTCCCCCACCGCGAACGCCGTGAAGCGCGAACGCATGAGCGCTTCGGCGGTGGCGGCAGGCGCGGAGGCGGCCAGCACTCGGCCGCAGCAGTCGGACAGGGGGAGGCCGGTGCCGCAGGGGCAGTGCGCGGGGGTCACGCCGAAGAGTGTGTCAGCGGCGGATGGTGCGGGTGCGCAGGGCCAGGTGGAGCAGGAAGCGCCGCTCGCCCTCGAGGGCCGACTCGCCGAGGAGGTCTCGGACCTGGTGCAGGCGGTAGCGGACCGACTGGGGGTGCAACTGGACCCGCTTGGCGACCTCGCGGACGTCGCCGTCGAAGCGGAGCCAGAGGGCCAGGGTGGTGAGGAGCTTGGCCCGGCGGGCCTCCGACAGCTCCGCGAGGGGGCCGAGGTTGACCGAGCGGATCCAGCGCAGGAGGCCGTCGTCAGCGGCGGTGAGCAGGGCGGTCAGGTGGTCGGCGCCGCGGGTGACGGGGGCGGGGGGCAGGGCGCCGCGGGCGACCAGGTCGAGCAGGCGCCTGGCGTAGTCGACCGAGCGGCCCGCCTCGGTGACCGGGACGGGCAGGCCGAGGGCGAAGCGGACGCCGCGGCCGGGGGTGTCGGGCCGCTCGACTAGGGCGGCGGGCGGCTCCATGCCCGCGGGCAGCAGGAACACCCGGTCGTCGCCGCTGGCGAGCACCCGGGTGTCCAGGGGGACGGGGCGCACCGGGCGCTCGGCGACGAGGGCGGTGACGCGTTCGGGCACCGGCCAGCCCGCCGCCGCGGCGAGGGTGGCCAGTTCGGCGGCGTCGGGGGCCCGGCCGGGGCCGGTGAGCAGGTCCAGCAGCCGGGCGCGGGCGGGCTCGGCGGGGACGGCGGCGGACTCGTGGCCCTCGCGGGCGGCGGCGCAGGCGGCCTCGGAGAAGCCGAACAGGGCGTCGACCGCGGCGACGAGGGTGCCGGGGTGGACCTCGGCGCGCTGGCCGAGGTCCACCAGGCCGTGCCAGACCGCGCGGGTGGCGGCCCGGGTGGCGGCCTCGACGTGCTCGAGGCCGCGGCCCGCGCGCCGCTCGGCGGCGCCCAGGTCCCGCAGGACCCCGCGCCAGGCGTCGGAGCCGGGGCCCGGGCCGGTCCTGGTGGCCGAGTCGATCGCGGCGACGACGACCACCTCCACGGTGCGCACCACGGTGGCCAGCCGCCACTGCGGCAGCGGGCCGGAGACCTCGGCGATGGCGCCCACGGCCGCGCGGACGAGGTGGGTGAGCCGGTGTCGGGCGGCGGAGGCCAGCCGGGCGTGGTCGTCGGCCGGGACGGTCAGCGTGCCTCTCGGGGCGGCCATCGGGAACTCGCACCTCCAGGGATCAGGGGTCGAGGAAAAGCGGTCCGTCAAAAGCGGGGGGCGGACCGGACGTCGTCCGGTCCGCCCCCTGGCGTGCCGGGTCAGACCGGGCAGGTCAGCGCGAAGCTGACGAAGGTGTTGTCCGGCTGCGGGTTCGGGCAGAGGAACTGGGTGTAGCGGCTGTCCTCGTCGACGTAGCGCTTGAGCCACGAGACGGTGAACTTGGTGACGGTGGGGGTGTAGCCGTTGGTGGTGAAGTGGTTGGCGCCCTTGAGCTTGATGTAGCCCTGGTTCGGCTTGCCCGCCAGGGAGGCGGCCATCGGGTCGGCGTGCATCGCCACGGGGGCGATGAAGTCGTTGTCGGCGCCCACGATCAGCGTCGGCACGGTGACGTCGCTGAAGTCGGGGTTGAGGTTCCACGGTGCCAGCGGGATGGCGGCCTTGAGGTCGGGGTTCTTCGACGCGGCGATCAGCGTGCCGCCGCCGCCCATCGAGTGCCCCATCACCGCGAGGCGGTCGGGGTCGACGCGGTCGGCGACCGGGGACTGGGTGGCCAGCCACCGCACCGCGGCGAGGAGCTGGCTGCTGCGCGGGTCGGGGAAGTCGGTGATGGCGATGGGCTCGAGGGTGATGACCACGAAGCCGTGCGAGGCCAGGGTGGGCCCGTACCAGGAGGTGGTGAACTCCGGCTCGAGGAACCCGGGGATGACCGCGACGGCGCCGAAGTCGCCCTGCGAGGTGTCGTCGGGGTAGTAGATGGTGCCCTTGTTGAACGCCCGCCCGGACTGGGGCGCGACGATCTGCTTCTTGACCGCGAAGGGGCCCCGCTCGGCGCGCACGGACTGCTCGGTGGGGGCGGGCCCCTTGGCGAGCGTGCCGACCTGCACGGCCGCGGTAACGGGGTCTTGGCCCGCGAAGGCCTGGGGGCCGAGGAGGGCCGTGCCCGCGACCGCCACCGCCGCCGCGACGATGCCGACCTTCTTGCCGATTCTGGTGTTGCTCCGTCGCACTCGAACTCCTCGACGTTGTTCACGGGTTCAGCCACAGGGTGTTGAGGCCGAAGGTTAAAGGAATTTCACAGCGCGGAAAACATCGTGTCGGAAAGAGCGTGCCAACTGTCAGATTCCGCGTTCTGAAACACTCATGGAGGTGAGCGAAACCCCTGGGCGCGACTTCAAGTTTGATGTTACCGCTGGTCACAGGTAGCGAATGGGGAACACCGGCGGTGTACCGGTCTACCGTTGTCATGTTCAGATAATTTTGCGTACCCGAGTCTTGCCGCTGCCTCCGAACGGGTTTTCCCGGGAAAGGGAAGACCTCCCCCGGGCCGGGCGCCCGCGACCTCGAGTTGTCACAGCGCCCGCCTGTGACAGGGTGGCCCCATGAGCGGGGCCAAGGGCGAGACACGCGACGGCGTGGCCCTGACCAACCTGGACCAGAACCTCTTCGACGGCGCGGGGGCGACCAAGCGCGACCTGCTCGACCACCTCGACGCGTTGTCGGGCCTGCTGCTGCCCGTCCTCGCCGACCGGCCGCTGTCAGTCGTGCGCGTGCTGCCCAACCGGGGCCGCGGGGGCGGGGAGGAGGCGTTCATGCAGAAGAACGTCCCCAAGTACACCCCGGACTACGTCAAGACGGTCGCGGTGTGGGCGGAGTCGTCCCGGCGCGAGATCTCCTACGCGCTGTGCGACGACCGCAAGCCCCTGCTGTGGTTCGGCAACCAGCGCGCCGTCGAGTACCACCCGACGGTGGCCACCGCGAGCAGGCCGCTGCGGCCCACGCACCTGGTCCTCGACATCGACCCGCCCGAGGGCGGCGACTTCGCCCTCGCCGTGCGCGCGGCCCGACTGGTGCGCCAGGCGCTGGCCGACTGCGGACTGGCGGGCGCGGTGAAGACCAGCGGGGCAAAGGGGCTGCACATCTTCGTGCCCGTCGTCGAAGCCGAGGCCGCCGACGACATGGCCGCCGCGATGCGCGCGGTGGCCGCGCGGGCCGAGCGGCTCGACCCCGACCTGGCGACCACCGCGTTCATCCGCGACGAGCGCGGCGGCAAGGTCTTCCTCGACTCGACCCGCGCCCACGGCGCCACGGTCGTGGCCGCCTACAGCCCGCGCGTGCGCCCCGGGGCGCCGGTGTCGTTCCCGGTGCCGTGGGACGACCTGGACTCGGTGCGGCCCGCGGACTTCACGGTCAAGAACGCCGCGGCGCTGCTGGACGGGCGCGACCGGTGGGCGGAGTCGATGCCCGAGGCGGTCGCGCTGCCCGAGGACCTCATCGCCGAGGGTCACACCATCCCGGTCGCCCGGGTGCAGGCGATGCACGAGGGGAAACGCCGCAAGCGGGCAGCGGCGAAGGCCGCCGAGACCGAGGGCGGCGACTCGGGGACATGAGCGGCATCCCGAACGAGGTGACACGGTGACAGCGAAGTCGTCCCACTCCCGCGGGCGTGGCGCGCTCTCCTGGGTGGCGGCGGCCGTGGCCGCCGTGCTCGTCCCCCTCTCCGCCACCGGCGCCCCACCGGCGGCGGCCGAGCCGGTGGTCGTGACGTTCGAGGACGACTTCGACGGTCCGGCGGGCGGGCCGGTCGACGGGTCGAAGTGGCGGTTCGAGACCGGCGACAACGTCAACAACCACGAGCGGCAGTGGTACACCGACGGGACCGACAACGCCGCGCTCGACGGGAACGGCAACCTGGTCATCACCGCCAAGAAGGAGAACCCCGGCGGGTACCGGTGCTGGTACGGGCCGTGCGAGTACACCTCGGCGAGGCTGAGCACCGCGCGGACCCACACCCAGACCTACGGCCGGTTCGAGGCCAGGATCAAGATGTCGCACGGCCAGGGCATGTGGCCCGCGTTCTGGATGCTGGGCGCCGACATCGACCAGGTCGGCTGGCCGGTGTCCGGCGAGATCGACGTCGTGGAGAACGTCGGCTTCGAGCCCGCCACCGTGCACGGCACCATCCACGGCCCCGGCTACTCCGGGGCCGACGGCATCGGCGCCGGGTACGACATCGACGGCCGGTTCGCCGACGACTTCCACACCTTCGCGGTGGACTGGGCGCCGGAGCGCGTCCAGTGGTCGGTGGACGGCGTCGTCTACTCCACCAAGACCCCGGCCGACGTCGGCGGCGACCGGTGGGTCTTCGACCACGACTTCTACATGATCCTCAACCTCGCGGTCGGCGGCCACTGGCCCGGCGACCCGGACGGGTCGACCCGGTTCCCCAACACCCTGGTCGTCGACTACGTGCGCGTCACCGTCTGACCGTCCCAGCCCGCACCGCGCCCCCGACCTGCGACGACGTCGGTTGTCCACAGGCCGGGGCGCGGCGCTGGACGGGCTGTCGGCCATTCGCCGTAGTATCGCGGCCGTGTCCTCCCCCTCCGACCTGCACAACGACTTCTCCGACTTCTCCGACTTCTCCGACTCCTCAGACTTCCCGCTCCCATCGGAGCCGGAGGAGTTCGAGGAGCCGGACTACCCGGACGAGCCCGTCCCCGACACCGCGGCGCCCACGGCCGTGGCGGTCCCGGCGCGCCCCCGCGAGCCGGAGACGCCCGCGCAGGTGCTGTCGCGGGTGTTCGGCTACGACGCCTTCCGCGGCGAGCAGGCCGAGATCATCGACACCGTGGTCGGCGGCGGCGACGCGCTGGTGCTCATGCCCACCGGCGGCGGCAAGTCGCTGTGCTACCAGATCCCGTCGCTGGTCCGCGAGGGCACCGGGGTGGTCATCTCGCCGCTGATCGCGCTGATGCAGGACCAGGTCGACGCGCTGCGCAACCTGGGCGTGCGCGCCGGGTTCCTCAACTCCACACAGGACTTCGGGCAGCGCAGGCAGGTCGAGCGC
This sequence comes from Actinokineospora pegani, assembly GCF_009745975.1. Lineage (GTDB taxonomy): Bacteria > Actinomycetota > Actinomycetes > Mycobacteriales > Pseudonocardiaceae > Actinokineospora > Actinokineospora pegani. The sequence goes on from NZ_WHOL01000119.1 coordinate 18,374, forward strand.
GACTTCCTCGCCGGTGAGTTGGACCTGCTCTACCTCGCGCCCGAGCGGCTGCGCATGGACTCCACGATCGACCTGCTCGGCCGGGGGACGGTCGCGCTGTTCGCCATCGACGAGGCGCACTGCGTGTCGCAGTGGGGGCACGACTTCCGACCCGACTACCTGGCGCTGTCGCAACTGCACGAGCGCTGGCCGGACATCCCGCGCATCGCGCTGACCGCGACGGCCACCAAGGCCACGCACGCCGAGATCGCCGAGCGGCTGGACCTGGGCTCGGCCAAGCACTTCGTGGCCAGCTTCGACCGGCCCAACATCCAGTACCGGATCGTGCCCAAGGCCAGCCCCGCCAAGCAGCTGCTCGACCTGATCCGCACCGAGCACGACGGCCACGCGGGCATCGTCTACTGCCTCTCGCGCGCCTCGGTGGAGAAGACCGCGGAGTTCCTGTCGCAGAACGGCGTCCCCGCGGTGCCCTACCACGCGGGCCTCGACGCGGGCACCCGCGCGCGCAACCAGTCGCGGTTCCTGCGCGAGGACGGGCTGGTCGTGGTGGCCACCATCGCCTTCGGCATGGGCATCGACAAGCCGGACGTGCGGTTCGTGGCGCACCTGGACCTGCCCAAGTCCGTCGAGGGCTACTACCAGGAGACCGGCCGCGCGGGCCGCGACGGCCTGCCGTCGACGGCGTGGCTGGCCTACGGCCTGGCCGACGTGGTGCAGCAGCGCAAGATGATCGAGCAGTCCGAGGGCGACCTCGCCCACCGCCGCCGGTTGAGCGCCCACCTGGACGCGATGCTGGCGCTGTGCGAGACCGTCGAGTGCCGCCGGGTCCAGCTCCTCAACTACTTCAGCCAGTCCGGCGACAAGTGCGACAACTGCGACACCTGCCTGACCCCGCCCCAGACCTGGGACGGCACCGTCCCCGCCCAGAAGCTGCTCTCCGCCGTGTGGCGCCTCGACCGCGAACGCGGCCAGCACTTCGGCGCCGGACAGGTCATCGACATCCTCCTGGGCAAGCAGACCGACAAGGTCACCCAGCACCGCCACCACGAGCTGGCCACCTTCGGCAAGGGCACCGAGCTCAAGGACCAGGAGTGGCGCGGCGTGGTCCGCCAGCTCCTGGCCCAGGGCCTCCTGGCGGTCATCGGCGACTACGGGGTCCTGCACCTCACCGAGACCAGCGACGAGGTCCTGCGCCAGAACCGCCAGGTCATGCTCCGCCGAGAGCCCGAACGCACCACGCCAACACGCACCAAGCGCGTCTCCACCACCCCCGAGACCGCCCTCTCCCCCGAAGCCGCCCCCCTCTTCGAGAAACTACGGGCCTGGCGCGCCGCCACAGCCAAGGAACAAGGCGTCCCCGCCTACGTCGTCTTCCACGACGCCACCCTGCGCACCATCGCCGCCCAACACCCGACAGACCTCGCAGGCCTGGGCACCATCAGCGGCGTGGGCGAGAACAAACTGGCCAAGTACGGCGAGGGGATCCTCGCCACCCTCGCCGAGGGGTAAAGCCCCCGGCCACACCTGCCCTTGAGCAGCGCGCCCACCCCCACGAGCCGCCCCAGCAACATCCCGGCCTGAAAAGCCGCTCGATCCCACAGCCCCCGTGAGCTACCGTCGCCCACACCGACAGCTCACCCCCAAGGACCATGCACCCGCTCACCGAACCCGACATCCGCGCCAGCTTCATCAACTGCACCAAGGGCGAGGCCAGACGCCTGCCCGTCCCCAAACCCCTGGAAGCCATCCCCTGGCCAGACCTCGACTACCTCGGCTGGATCGACCAGGGCTCCCCCGAACACGCCTACCTCGTCGCGAGCTGGAACGACCGCATGGTCGGCATCACCCTCCGCGTGCCCCCCAAGGGCACCAAGAGCATGATCCGAACCAGCACCTGCGCCCTCTGCCTGACAGCGCACAGCTCGACCGGCGTGACCCTCTTCACCGCGCGCAAGGCGGGAGCCGCGGGTCGCCAGGGCAACACCCGTGGCACCTACATCTGCTCAGACCTGGCCTGCTCGCTGTACCTGCGCGGCAAGCGCCGCCCGGAGATCGTCCAGCCCACCGAGACACTCAGCACGGACGACAAGATCTTGCGGGTGCGCATCAACCTGGACAAGTTCCTCGACGGTCTGTTCGCGCGAGCCCCCGCCTGACAATCAGTCCTCCACGGCCTCGGTCAGCTTGGCCACCGTGGTCTCGATGCCTTGCTGCACAGCGGAATCCAGCCGCGTGGTGGTCAGCGACACCGCGATCTCGCACTCCTGCGCGCCCGCGTCGTTGACGGTCAACGTCCCGTGGCAGTCGTTCGGGCCGTCGGCTCCCCAGCGCAGGGAGCGGTTGGGGACGTCGACCAGGATCCACGCCTTGGCCGCGAACCGCTCGCCGTCCACCTCGGCCTCGACCTCGACCTCGGCGCCGTCGACCGGTTCTGCGGAGACCAGGCCGGGGATGCACTCGGGCAGGTGGTCGACGTCGGTCACGTAGGCGAAGGCCTCGGCGGCGGGCACCGCCGCGGTGGCCGAGTGCGTGTAGTGGCACTGGGGGCCACTCTCCAGGGCGGTCATGCCAACCACCCCGGGGTTGGCGCGTCGTGCTGCTCGCACCACTCGATGGAGCCGACCGTCCACAGCAGGCACAGCACCAGGACGTCGACCGGGTCGAAGCGTGGATCGTCCCGCAGGGCCAGCTCCAATTGGAACTCGGCGTCCTCCGGGCGGCCGTTCAGCTCGGCGAGCAGCGCGCGGACCAGCGCGCGCACCGGCGGGTCGAGGTCGTCCACGACGACCGGCTCCCCCTCCTCGTCGCGCAGGTCGAGCACGAAGGCCTTGTCCGCCAACGGCGTCTCGGCGCGGCACAGCATCATGTCCGCGGTGGCGGTCACCAGCTCGCGCAACACCGCGGCGAGGCGGTCGTGGTGGTCGGGGCCGGAGAGCACGTCCAGCGCGCTCTCGCTGCCACCCGGGTTCATGTTCCCGCCCCTGGTGACGGCAACGAGCTTGCGGGCGACACCGCGTGGGTGCTCAGTCATCTCCTCGGTCCTCCCGATCGCGTCCAGTGGTCGCCAACGCGGGCGCGGCCACCCTCTATGCAACGGGATGTACCCGATCCGACCGGGCGTCAAGCATCCGGTGCGGCGGCCGGACCGGATTCCGTCGAGAACAGCACGCGGATGGTCGTGCCCGCCGGACCGATGTGGAAGGACACCAGGTCGGCCAGGGTGTGCACGAGCAGCAGGCCGCGGCCGTTGGGCTGGTCGGCGGGGGCGGGGCGCAGCCCGGCGAGCGGGTCCGAGAGCACCCCGGTGTCGCTGACCTCGCAGGTGACCCCCTCGGCGTCGGACCACACCCGCAGGGTGGCGACGCCGCCGCCGTGCTGCACGCCGTTGGTGAGCAGTTCGGTGACCACCAGGGCCACGTCGCCGACGCGTTCCGGGTCCAAGCCCAGGTCCTCGGCCAGGCCCGCGGCCAGGGCCCGGGCCGGGGCCAGGCCGGGCCCGCCCGGGCTGACGCTGAGCGTGCTGGCCCCCGCGGGCTCGGCGAACGGGCGGTTGTAGGCCTCGAGCGCGGTGCGCGGGGCGTAGCCGGGGCTGGGCCGCCAGTCGCCGCGGTCGAGCACGTCGGCGTGCGTGGTCAGCGCGTCGGCGAGGCTGACCGGGTTGAGCCGCTCGGCGTCGTAGGGGCACAGCAGCCGCAGGGGCCTGCCCGCCAGCAGCCGGTTGGCCAGCGCCTCGTGCCGCACGCACGCGGCGTACGCCGGGGCGGGGCGACCGGGCCAGACCAGCTCGGCGACCACCGTCCCCGGTCCCCCGATGAGCGGGTGCAGCACCCCGGGGACGAGCCTGCCGGGGTTGCCCGCCGCCTCGGCGGCGTCGAGCCAGCGCACCCCGGACTCGACGCCCTCGGCGGCGCAGCGCTCGCGCAGCAGCCCGAGCCGGGCGGCCGGGACGACAACGACCACGGGCTCCCCGCCGCGCACGCCCGCCACCAGGTGCGGCAGCAGCGCCTCGACGTACTCCTCGGTGTCCCGGTAGAGCAGTGCGGCGTGCCGGGGCCGGTCGGCCGCGGGGACGTCGGCGGGCGGCGCGGCCCAGGCGGGCGGCGCGCCGGGCCCGGTGTCGCGGTCGGGGACCGGTCGCACGGGCCGGTCCGGGTCGCTGCGCGAGCCGGGACCGGGCGTGTCGTGCTCGGAGTGCTCCCGCGCCGGGTACGAGGGGTCGTTCAACCGGCCACACCCCTCTCCGCACACCCCGCGACGCGAGGTTTCGCGCCCAATGTAGCCGCCCGGGCCCACAGCGGCCGAACAACTCGAGTGGGCGGGGTCCCGGTCCCGGCGGATAGTCTTGTCGCGGCGCGGGGAACAGGCGGCTGGGAGGCGGCTGGGTGGCGGTCGAGCACGAGGGTGGACGGGTCTTCACCGGACCGGACGCCGCGGCGGCGCTGATGGCGGCCGTCGACTGGCCCTCGACCCCGCTGGGCGACGTGGCGGGCTGGCCCGCGCAACTGCGCTCCGTCGTGCGCACCATGCTGTCGTCCAAGCAGCAGATGGTGCTGTTCTGGGGCCCCCGGCGCATCGCGCTCTACAACGACTCCTACGCCCCCACCATCGGTGACAAGCACCCCGGGGCGCTGGGCCGCCCGGCCGAGGAGAACTGGGGCGAGCTGTGGGGGGTGCTCGCGCCGCTGCTGGACCGGGTCCAGGGCTCCGGCGAGCCGTTCCGGGCCGAGGACCACCCGTTCCCCATCGTCCGGCGCGGGTTCCTCGAGCAGACCTACTTCACCATCTCCTACGACCCCGTCCTGGTCGACGAGCCCGGGTCGGGCGGGACCCGGGTGGGGGGCGTGCTGTGCCTGGTCACCGAGACCACCGCCCGGGTGCTCGGCGAGCGGCGGATGCGCGCGCTGGGCCTGCTGGGCACCCGGCTGTCCGGGCTGGACACCGCCGAGCGGGTGGGCCGGGCGGCCGCGACGGCGGTCAGCGAGTTCCCCGAGGACCTGCCCTCGGCGCTGGTGTACCTGTGCGACGAGGAGCGCCGCGACACGCTGCGGCTGCTCGGCGCGGTGCGCCGGGGCGCGCTGCCCACCGCGGTGGAGCTGACCCGGCCGGACCCGGCGGTCCAGGTGCTGGCCACCGTGCTGGCCGACGGCGAGGCGGCGTGGCTGCCCGACCGCGCGGGCGAGCCGCGCTCGCTGGCCATGCCGCTGACCACCCCGACCGGCACGGTCGGGGTGCTGGTGGCAGGCGTCAACCCGATGCTGGCGGTGGACGAGGGCTACCGCGACTTCCTCGACCTGTTCGCCGCCGGGGTGTCCTCCGCGCTGGGCAACGCCGCCGCGCACGACGCGGAGCGGCGCCGGACCAGCGCGCTGGCCGAGCTGGACCGGGCCAAGACCGAGCTGTTCGCCAACATCAGCCACGAGCTGCGCACCCCGCTGACGCTGATCGCGGGCCCGGCCGAGGACGCGCTGACCGACCGGGTCGAGCCGCTCGCCGGTGCGCAGCGGGAGCGGGTGGAGCTGATCCGGCGCAACGCGACCCGGCTCAGCCGCATGGTCGACAACCTCCTGGACTTCACCCGGATCGAGTCCGGCGCGCTGCGCCCGGAGCGGGTGGCCACCGACCTGGCCGAGTTCACCAGGGCCATCACCGACTCGTTCCGCCCGGCGATCGAGCGGGCGGGCCTGGAACTGGTCCTCGACGCGCCGCCGCTGCCCCGGCCGGTGTCGGTGGACCGGGACATGTGGCAGCGGGTCATGCTGAACCTGCTGTCGAACGCGTTGAAGTTCACCCTCGCCGGGCGGGTCGAGGTGCGGGTGGCCGACGGCGACGGCCAGGCCAGGGTGTCGGTGACCGACACGGGCCTGGGCATCCCGGCCGAGGACGTGCCCAGGCTCTTCGAGCGCTTCCACCGGGTGCGCGGGGCCGCGGGCCGCTCCCGCGAGGGCACCGGGATCGGCCTGGCCCTGGCCGCGGAGCTGGTGGCGCTGCACGACGGGCACATCGGTGTGGACAGCGAGCCGGGACGCGGCAGCAGCTTCACCATCGTGCTGCCCTACGGGCAGTCCCCGGCCACCTCCGAGGTGCCCCCGCGCGGGGTGGCGGCCGAGGCCTACCTGGACGAGGCCATGGGGTGGGGCGAGGGCCGGGGCTGGCAGGAGAGCGACGACGAGCCGCCCGCGCTGCGCGGTGACACCCACGCCGCCGGGTCCGACCCGAGGGGCACGGCGGGGGCCCGGGTGCTGGTGGTGGAGGACAACGCCGACCTGCGCGGGTTCCTGGTGCGGCTGCTGGGCAAGCACTGGGAGGCGACCGCGGTCGCAGACGGCGAGCAGGCCCTCGCCGTCGTGCGCCGGTCCCGGCCGGACCTGGTGATCAGCGACGTGGTCATGCCGGGCGTGGACGGGTTCACCCTGCTGGACCGGCTGCGCGGGGACCCGGCCACCGCGCACATCCCGGTGGTGCTGCTCTCGGCGCGGGCGGGCGAGGAGGCCGCGATCGAGGGCCTGGCCCGCGGCGCCGACGACTACCTGAGCAAGCCGTTCTCCGCCCAGGAGCTGCTGGCGCGGGTGCGGTCGAACCTGGAGATGGCCCGGCTGCGCACCCAGCAGGCGGCGTGGCGCGCGGCGCTGGTGGAGGCGCTCGACGACGGGTTCTTCATGATGGACGGCGACGGCGCGATCCTGGAGATGAACGCCGCCTTCGCCCAGACCCTCGGCATCGACCCGGCGGACGTGCCGGTCACCAGGCCCTACCCGTGGGTGCCGCCGCACCCGGACACCGGCGAGAAGCTCGAGACCCTGCTCAGCGAGGGCCTGACCGACGGCGGCGGCCGGTTCCTGGTCCCGGCCGTGCGCCCGTCGGGGCGGCGGCTGTGGCTGTCGGTCAGCCTCAACGAGGTCGCGGTCCCCGGCGTGGCGAAGCGGTTCGTCGGCACGATGCGCGACGTCACCGCCGACCGGGTGGCCGCGGAGCGCGACGCCGCCCAGGCCACCTTCGCGGGCAGGCTCGCCGACGCCGCCGACGTGGGCGCGGTGCTGGAGGCGGGCACGGCGGGCCTGGGGGCGGCGTGGTCGACCGGGCCCGCGGTGGTCGCGGCGTGGGTGACCGAGCCGGACGAGGCCGGGGTCGAGGAGCGCGACGTGCCCACGGTGCTGCGCGACCCGTCGGGGCGCACGTGGGAGGGGCTGCCCGGGGCGGCGCGGCGGGCGCTGGAGGGCGCCCGCCACACCCGGGGCACCCGGGTGGTGGCCGAGGACGGCGGCGGCCGGTCGGTCGGGATCGCGACCCGGCTGGACATCGCGGGTGAGCCGACGGCGGTGTGGCTGGGGCTGGACCCGCCGCAGGTGGTCACCGACGTCGACCGGTACCTGTTCAGCTCGCTGTGCGCGCTGCTGGGCCAGGCGCTGACCAGGGCCAGGGCGTTCGACGAGCAGCGGACCGTCGCGGTGACGCTGCAGCGGTCCATCCTGGGCCCGACGTCGCTGCCGTCGGGCTTCGCGGTGCGCTACGAGCCCGCGGTGGAGCCGCTGGAGGTCGGCGGCGACTGGTACGACGTGGTCCGGCTCGACGCGCACCGGGTGGGCGTGGTGGTCGGCGACTGCGTCGGCCGCGGGCTGCGCGCGGCGTCGGTGATGGGGCAGTTGCGCAGCGCCTGCCGGGCGCTGCTGCGCCAGGCGATCGGCCCGGCGCAGGTGCTGACCACACTGGACGACTTCGCCGAGATGCTGCCGGGCGCGGTGTGCACGACGGTGTTCTGCGCGATCGTCGACCGCGGCGCCGGGACACTGGAGTACAGCAGCGCCGGTCACCTGCCGGGCCTCGTGGTCGGCGGCGACGGCGACGGCGCGCTGTTGGACGGGGCCAACTCGGTGCCGCTGGGCGTGGCCCCGGGGATGCCCCGGCCGCAGGCCCGGGTGGAGCTGGCCGAGGGCTGCCTGGTGCTGCTCTACACCGACGGCCTGGTCGAGCGGCGCGGCGAGGTCATCGACGAGGGCATCGGCCGGGCGCTGCGGGTGCTGGGCCAGGCGGCGGCGGAGCCGGGGCTCGACGCGGTGCTGGACCGGGTGATCACCGGGCTGGTGACCCCGCACGACCACGACGACGACATCGCCGCGCTGATCTACCGGCACACCGGCGATCAGGCGTGATCGCCCGCCAGGGCCAGCTCGGTCGAGGGGTACACGGCCAGGATCTTGTCCAGCGAGCTGACCTGGATCGCGCGCAGCACCGGGCCGCCGCCGCTGACCACGCGCAGCGCCGCGCCGGAGTCGGCGAGCTGCTGGTGGAACTCCACGAGCAGGGCCAGCCCGGCCGAGGCAAGGAAGCCGACCGAGGTGAGGTCGAGGACGACGGGGCGGTCGTCAGTGCGCCGCGCGGCGGCGCCCGCGAGGCCGCGGCGCAAGATCGGGGCGGTGCCCATGTCGATCTCCCCGCGCACGCGCAGCAGCACGGCGGCCGCGTCGTCACCCGACTCGACCGTCAACAATTCCGACGTGCTCATGCCAGCCCTTCTGACCGGGTCATCATCCTGATCGGGGCCGCTGGCTGCTCAACGTCCCCCGGGGATACTAAAGGGATGCGAGCCCGGTGCGGCGATGAGAACACCCAGGGGCGTGTCGACCGGGCACGGGCGGGGTAATACCCGGGCAGTTGGCGTCACCCGGGAGGGGTGGCGCCGGCACTGAGAGTGGGGATCGTGACGACATGACCATGCCGGAGACCGCGCATCACGACGACGTGGAACTGCGGTTACCCGCGGACTTCGGGAGTCTTCCGGTCGTGCGCGGTGTCGCCGCGACCGTGGCCATGGGTGTGGACCTGCCGCTGGACCAGGTCTCCGACCTGCGCCTGGCGGTGGACGAGGTGTGCTCGCAGGTCATCGCGCTCGCCCGCCGGGGCGCCGAGCTCACCTGCCTGTTCCGGGTGTCGGGCGCCGACATCGTCGTCACCGCCTGGGCGCCGTCGGCGACCGGGCGGCTGCCGTCGCCGGAGTCGTTCGGCTGGCATGTGCTGTGCACCCTGACCGACGACGCCCGCACCTGGCAGGGGGGTGGCTCGGACCGCGCCGTGCACGTAGAGGTGAGAAAACACCGCAATGTGTGACCACCTTTCCCCTGTTGGTGACAAAAACCACAAAGAACTGTCACTCTGAGTTGTGACGTGGCTCGCTCGTGCCTACAGTCGGCCTCCCCTGGCTCGAGGAGGCACTGGTGACCCGGTTCCGCAGGCGGGCCATGCTCACGCTGCTGGTCGCGGCCCCCACCCTGACCGTGGCAGGCGAGCTGCTGCCCACGGCGGCCCAGGCCGCGGTGCCCACGCTGCCGCAGCTCGCGGACCTGGTCGACCTCGGCGACGTGCTGATCCTGGCGGGCGCGCCCACCGCGCACATGCTGGTGCTGCGCGTCGACACCGACGGGACCGCGACGCTGCGGCTGCCGCGCGCCGAGGTGGGCCAGGGCATCACCACGGCCGCGGCGATGCTGGTCGCCGAGGAGCTGGACCTGCCGCTCGACCGGGTGCACGTGGAGCTGGACGACGCCCGCCCCGAGCTGTCGTCCAGCCAGCTCACCGGCAGCTCCAACGCGATCCGGTCGCTCTACGGCCCGGTCCGCCGCGCCGCGGCCACCGCCAGGGCGCGGCTGGTCGCCGCCGCGGCGGCGCGGCTGCGCACGGTCGACCTGCGCACCCGCGACGGCCTGGTCGTGGCCGGGGACGGCCGCACCGCGCGCTACGGCGAGCTCGCCGCCGCCGCGGCCGAACCCTCGCTGCTCGTCGGACCGGTGATCACCAAGCCGGACCGGGACCTGCGGGTCATCGGCACCCCGGCGAACCGGATCGACGCCCGCGCCATGGTCACCGGGCAGCAGCGCTACACCCTCGACCTCGACGTCCCCGGCGCCCGGCCGACGATGGTGCGCAGGCCGCCGACGATCAACGGCCGGGTCGCCGCGGTGGCCAACGAGGCGGCGGTGCGGGCCATGCCCGGGGTGCTGGCGGTGGCCGTGGTCGCGACCGGTGTCGCCGTGGTGGCCGAGACCTTCGGCCAGGCGCTCGACGCCAAGGACGCGCTGGTGGTGAGCTGGACGGCGGGCACGGTCGACGGCGAGTCCGACGCGACCGTCTCGACCAGGCTCCGCGCGGCCGCGGCGGGCTTCGGCGGGCCGCCGCTGCTGGGCCAGGCCGTCGACGCCGAGTTCGACTTCGCCTTCGTCAGCCACGCCCCGATGGAGACCAACTCCGCCATCGCCGACGTGCGCGCCGACCGGGCCGAGATCTGGTCGGCGCTCAAGTCGCCGGTCCAGGTCCAGTCCGGCATCGCCCAGGCGCTGGGCATGGCCGAGGACGACGTCACCGTGCACGTCGTGCAGGGCGGCGGGTCCTTCGGGCGCAGGCTGTTCGGCGACGCCGCGGTCGAGGCCGCGCTGATCTCCCAGGCGGTGGGGATGCCGGTGAAGCTCATGTGGAGCCGGGTCGACGACATGCGCCACGGCCGCGCCCGCGCCGCCAGCCACCACAAGATCCGCGTGGTGCACGCGCTGGGCTCCGTGCTCAGCCTGGACCACCGCGTCGCCGCCGTGGAGACCGACTTCGGCCACGGCGTCGGCGACGCGGTCACCGCCAACGCCGAGCAGCTCCCCGTGGCGGACGACCTGGCGTTCCCCAACATCGTGTTCCGCACCACGGTCAAGTCGCCGTACAACTTCGGCCTGACCAACCAGTCGCTGGTGGAGGTGCCGATGGGCTTCCACACCGGCAGTTGGCGCTCGGTCTACTCGGCCAACACCCGCGGCGCGGAGGAGATCGTCGTCGACGAGGTGGCCGAGGCGGCGGGCAAGGACCCGGTGGCCTTCCGCCGCGAGCACCTCAAGACCGCCCGGCAGCGCGCGGTGCTGGACAAGGTCGCCGCCGAGGGCCGGTGGGGCAGGGCGATGCCCGCCGGGTTCGCCCAGGGCGTCGGCTTCCACGACGAGTACAAGTCCTGCGTGGCCTACCTGGTGGAGATCGACGCCCGCGACCCGCGGGCGCCGCGGGTGCTCAAGGCGACCTGCGCGGTGGACGTGGGCCGGGCGGTGAACCCGCGCGGGCTGGAGTCGCAGATGCTGGGCGGGCTGACCGACGCGATCTCCACGACGCTGCGCGCGGGCCTGCACATCGACGCCGGGCTGCCGCTGGAGGGCAGCTACTCGCAGTTCCACTACGCCAGGCAGAAGGACTCCCCCACCGACGTCCGGGTGTTCGTCATGCCCGCCACCGGCGACCCGGGCGGGGCCGGTGAGCTGGGCGTGCCCGCCGCCGTGGGCGCGATCGCCAACGCCTACGCCCGCGCGACCGGCGTCAAGCCGCGCAGCTTCCCGCTGGTCTTCCCCGTCGACTTCGAGCCGTACCCGAGGTAGCCATGCCCCAGCACACGTTCACGGTCAACGGCCGCAGCGTCACCGTCGAGGCCCCCGACGACCTGCCCACCCTGTGGGCGCTGCGGGACAAGCTCGGCGTCACCGGCCCGAAGTACGGGTGCGGGATCAACGTCTGCAAGGCCTGCACCAGCCACCTCGACGGCGCGGCGTTCAACCCGTGCGTGACGCCGGTGGCCGAGGTCGCCGGGCGGTCGGTGACCACGATCGAGGGCCTGGCCGACGGCGACACCCTGCACCCGGTGCAGCAGGCGTGGCTCGAGCAGGACGTCGCGCAGTGCGGGTACTGCCAGCCGGGGCAGATCATGGCCGCCGCCGCTCTGCTCGAGCGCACCGACGACCCGACCGACGCCGACATCGACGCCATCGAGAACGTGTGCCGCTGCGGCTCCTACTTCCGGGTCCGGCAGGCCATCAAGCGGGCGGCGGAGCTGCGCCGGGCCCGGTGACCCTGACCACAGGCGGTCCGTGCCCGCGCCCGGCCGGGGAATGCGAAGATCGGCGGGTGGGAACCCTTCTGGCAATCAGCGACCTGCACATCTCCTACGCGGAGAACCGTGAGATCGTCAGCGACCTGCGTCCCGAGTCGGACGACGACTGGCTGGTCGTGGCGGGCGACGTCGCCGAGACGGCCGAGGACATCGGCTGGGCGCTGGGCCTGCTGGCCGAGCGGTTCGCCAAGGTCGTGTGGGTCCCCGGCAACCACGAGCTGTGGACGATGAAGCAGGACTCGTTGCAGGCCAAGGGCGTCGAGCGCTACGACGCGCTGGTGGCGTTGTGCCGCGAGCTGGGCGTGGTGACCCCGGAGGACGAGTACCCGGTGTGGGAGGGCGGCGGTGGCCCGGTCCGGGTCACCCCCCTGTTCATCGGCTACGACTACTCCTTCCGCGCCCCGGGCACCCGCACCAAGGAGGAGTCGCTGGCCTACGCGCACAACACCGGCGTGGTCTGCACCGACGAGTTCTACCTGCACCCCGACCCGTTCGAGGGCCGCGAGGACTGGTGCCGGGCCAGGGTCGAGTCGACCACCGCCCGCCTCGACGCCTGCGACCCCGCCGTGCCGTTCCTGTTCGTGAACCACTACCCGCTGGTGCGCGAGCCCACGCGGGTCCTGCGGTACCCGGAGTTCGCCCAGTGGTGCGGCACGGAACTGACCGCCGACTGGCACACCCGCTACCCCACCGCCGCGATGGTCTACGGACACCTGCACATCCCCCGCATCACCCACCACGACGGCGTCAAGTTCCAGGAGGTCTCCCTGGGCTACCCCCGGGAGTGGAAACGCCACGGCCACCCACACGGCCTCCTGCGGCGAATCCTCCCCACCCCCGCGCCGGTGTAGAACGGGCCCCCGCACCGGCGGATGGCTACCGGTGCGCGTGACCGGGTCGATCAGCCGCCGAGGAGGCCACCGCCCCCAGCACCGCCGCCGAGGAGGCCGCTGGCGCCACCGAGGGGGCCGCCTGCGCCGCCCCCGCCGAGGAGGCCGAGACCGTTGTCGAGCAGGCCCTCGTCGGCCGAGGCAACGCCTGCGGTGGCCAGCGACAGCGCGGCGGTGGCGCCCAGCGCGGCCAGCGTCGCAGCGGTCCGCCTACGAACGTTCATGGGATACCCCTTTGCTCACCCGCCGAAGCGGGTTCCGATGCGCAGCCGACTCATGTCAGCGCTAGACCATATGGCCTAGCTCGGTAGGGTACATATGGGCGTGATTCACGGAGCAAGTGGCCTTGGGAGCCCCCGTTCACGGGATAGTCCGCCAGAACCCGCACCGATGCGCCGCGAACGCGTCCACCTCCCCCACCGCCCCCGGCGCGAACCCCTGCGTGGTCCCCGCCCGCCAAGGCTCCCGCCCCGCCGCGAACGCCGCCCAATCATCGACCATCCTGTCCGCCAACACTTTCTGCGCCGCACTGGCCACGAACGCCGACCCGTCCGACCGGACCGGCGCGGGCGTCATGTCGAACAGCGAGTACAGCTCGGCGAGGTGCGGCGTCCCCATCGTGAACCCCGGCGCATGGGACGGCACCCCGGTGGGCGCGTCCGGGTCGGAGTACGAGTAGCCGAGGGCACCGGGCAGCAAGGCGTTCGTCTCGTACTGGGGACAGGCGAAGTCGCGGTCGGTCATCAGCGCCGCCAGGGCGAGCGCCGGACTCGGCCGCCCCGAGGCGTCCGGGAACCGCGCCGGGTCGTACACCGCGCGCACAGCGGCAGCCCGAGCGCCGAAGCCGTCGGCGAGGACCTCCGCGTACCGCTCGTCGGTGAGGGCGCCGTCGAGGAGGTGGGAGATGCTGACCAGCAGCCTGGACTCGTCGGCGTTGGCCCCGGAGAGCACCGGGACGCGCGCGGCGTGCCCGCGCCGCAAGGCCCGCACCGGGTCCTCGGGCAGCGTCGGGGTCCCGTGGGCCACCACCGCGGAGCCCGGCGTGATCGCGCGCACGGCCCCCGCGTCGAGCGCGCGCAGGCAGGCGACGTCCGCGCACCCCAGCGTCGCCGCCGCGCGCCTGCCCGCCGCCTCGACCTCGGCCAGCGGCCGGGTGAACTTCCGCCGCGCGGGCGCCACCTCGGCGACGCCCGGCGAGACCAGCGAGATGTTCGTGTCGCACGAGCCGCTCTGCATGACCACCCGGGAGAACAGCCCCCGCGACCCCGGCGAGGTCAGGTGCAGGCACGCCGACACCCCGCCCGCCGACTGGCCCGCCACGGTCACCCGCCGCGCGTCGCCGCCGAAGGCCGCGATGTTGCCCCGCACCCACCGCAGCGCCGCCTGCTGGTCCTGCAGGCCGAAGGTGCCGGACCCGGCCAGGCCCGGCAGCCCCAGGTACCCGAGCGCCCCGAGCCGGTAGTTGACCGCCACCACCACGACGTCGCCCCGGTCGACCATCCGGGTGGCGTCGACCGCGGCGGAGGTGCCGTTCGCGAACCCGCCGCCGTGCACCCACACGATCACGGGCTTGCCCGCGCCCGGCTTCGCCTTGGTGGTGACCGTCAGGTTCAAGCAGTCCTCGCTCTCGCGCACGCCCGGGGGCAACTGGCCCGGGGAGAGCTGCACGCAGGCCGACCCCGGCGACGTCGCGTCGCGCACCCCGGCCCACGGCACGACGGGCCCCGGGGCCCGCCACCGCAGTTCGCCCACCGGCGGGGCCGCGTAGGGGATCGCGCGGAACGTCCGCACCGGACCGGCGGCGCCGCCCCGCACCAGTCCGCCCTCGGTCCCCACCAGGACCGGGCCCCGCCCGTCCGCCGCGTTCGCCGAGGCCGTCAGCGCGGCCCCGAGCACCACCAGCGCGCCGAGCAGGCCGCGCACCCCCATCTTGACCATGGCGAGCACCGTACCGAGCGCGCCGCGGTGACCCGGCCCCCGCGGGATCTGGCACGATCGGGCCACCATGACGCTGACCTCGCGGCTGCCCGCCACCCCGGATCCCGACTCGCTGTTCGACGCCTTCTCCGGGTGGGCGACCGAGCGCGGGCTGAGCCTCTACCCCGCGCAGGAGGAGGCGCTGCTGGAGATCGTGTCCGGCTCGAACGTCATCCTCAACACCCCCACCGGGTCGGGCAAGAGCCTGGTCGCGACCGGCGCGCACTTCGCCGCGCTGGCCGAGGGGCGGCGCAGCTTCTACACCGCGCCGATCAAGGCGCTGGTGTCGGAGAAGTTCTTCGCGCTCATCGACACCTTCGGCGCGGAGAACGTCGGGATGATGACCGGCGACTCCTCGGTCAACGGCGGCGCGCCGATCATCTGCTGCACGGCGGAGATCCTGGCCAACATCGCGCTGCGCGACGGGGCTGACGCCGACGTGGGCCAGGTCGTCATGGACGAGTTCCACTTCTACGCCGAGCCCGACCGCGGCTGGGCGTGGCAGGTGCCGCTCATCGAGCTGCCCAGGGCCCAGTTCGTCCTCATGTCGGCGACCCTGGGCGACGTCGCCCGGTTCGAGGGGGACCTGACCCGGCGGACCGGGCGCGACACCGCCGTGGTCACCTCCGCCGAGCGGCCGGTGCCGCTGTTCTACTCGTTCGGCCTGACGCCGCTGACCGAGGCGCTCGAGGAACTGCTGAGCACCAACCAGTCCCCGATCTACGTCGTGCACTTCACCCAGGCCGCGGCGCTGGAGCGGGCGCAGGCGCTGATGAGCGTCAACGTCTGCTCCCGGCAGGAGAAGGACGCCATCGCCGCGCTGATCGGCGACTTCCGGTTCTCCTCCGGCTTCGGCAAGACGCTGTCGCGGCTGGTGCGCCACGGCATCGGCGTGCACCACGCGGGCATGCTGCCCAAGTACCGCCGGCTGGTGGAGCGGCTGACCCAGGCCGGGCTGATGAAGATCGTCTGCGGCACGGACACCCTGGGCGTGGGGATCAACGTGCCGATCCGCACGGTCGTGTTCACCTCGCTGTCGAAGTACGACGGCGTGCGCACCCGGCTGCTCAAGGCGCGCGAGTTCCACCAGATCGCGGGCCGCGCGGGCCGCGCCGGGTACGACACCCTCGGCACCGTCCTGGTGCAGGCGCCCGAGCACGTCATCGAGAACGAGAAGTCGCTGGCCAAGATCGGCGACGACCCGAAGAAGCGGCGCAAGTTCGTCCGCAAGAAGCCGCCGGAGGGCATGGTCTCCTGGGGGCAGCCGACCTTCGACCGGCTGGTGGCCGCCGAGCCGGAGCCGCTGACCTCGAGCTTCAAGGTCAGCCACTCCATGCTGCTCAACGTCATCGGCCGCCCCGGTGACGCGTTCACGGCCATGCGGCACCTGCTGGAGGACAACCACGAGGAGCGGCCTGCCCAGCGCAGGCACATCCTGCGCGCCATCTCGATCTACCGGGGGCTGCGCGACTCCGGGGTCGTCGAGGAGCTGCCCGAGCCCGACGAGACCGGGCGCCGGGTGCGGCTGACGGTCGATCTGCAACTCGACTTCGCGCTCAACCAGCCGCTGTCGCCGTTCGCGCTGGCCGCGTTCGACCTGCTCGACCGCGAGTCGCCCAGCTACGCCCTCGACATGCTGTCGGTGGTGGAGTCCACGCTGGACGACCCGCGGCAGGTGCTCTCCGCCCAGCAGCACAAGGCGCGCGGCGAGGCCGTGCAGGCGATGAAGTCCGAGGGCATCGAGTACGACCAGCGCATGGAGCTGCTCGAGGAGGTCAAGCACCCGCAGCCGCTGGCGGAGCTGCTGTTCGCCGCGTTCGCCACCTACCGGCAGGGCCACCCGTGGGTCGGCGACAACCACCTGTCGCCGAAGTCGGTCGTGCGGGACATGTACGAGCGGGCGATGACGTTCACCGAGTACGTCTCGTTCTACCAGCTCGCCCGCTCCGAGGGCCTGGTGCTGCGCTACCTCGCCGACGCCTACCGGGCGCTGCGCCAGACCGTCCCGGACGAGGCCAAGACCGAGGAGCTGACCGACCTGGTCGAGTGGCTCGGCGAGCTGGTCCGCCAGGTCGACTCGAGCCTGCTCGACGAGTGGGAGAAGCTCAGCAACCCCGGTGACGACACAGCCGAGGAAGGCCTCGGTCCCGTCGAGGCGGCGCCGCCCGCCATCACCAAGAACCAGCGCGCCTTCCGCGTCCTGGTGCGCAACGCCCTGTTCCAGCGCGTGCAGCTCTGCGCCCGCCAGGACTGGGACGCCCTGGGCGCCCTGGACGCCGACACCGGCTGGGACGCCGAGGCCTGGGCGGACGCGGTGGACCCGTACTTCGACGCGCACGCCCAGATCGGCGTCGGCCCGGACGCGCGCGGCCCGGCGCTGCTGGTCATCGAGCAGGAGTCCGAGCGCTGGCTGGTCCGCCAGATCTTCGACGACCCCGCGGGCGACCACGACTGGGGCTTCACCGCCGAGGTCGACCTGGCCGCCTCCGACGAGGCGGGCGCGGCCGTCGTCCACATCACCGCGGCGGGCGAGCTGTAGGTGGCGCGCGGCGACGGCGACCGGGTGGTCCAGTGCGCGCGCGGGCACCTGCACTGGGGTGTGCACGGCGCGGCGGGCCTGCTGCCGGTGCACCACGACGCCGACGGGGTGGCGCACGTGCTGCTGCAGCAGCGGGCGCGGTGGACGCCCGGCGGCGGCACCTGGGGGACCTTCGGCGGCGCCCGCGACAGCCACGAGTCGCCGGTGACCGCGGCGCTGCGGGAGACGGCCGAGGAGAGCACATTGGACCTGCGGCTGGTGCGGCCGTTCGGGCAGGTGGTGGTCGACCACGGCGACTGGTCCTACACGACGGTGCTGGCCACCGCCTCGGCGATGCCGGAGGTCGGGCCCGGCAACAGCGAGACACTCGCGGCCGCGTGGGTCCCCGTGCCGCTGGTCCGCCGCCGTAAGCTGTTCCCGGCGTTCGCCTCATCCTGGTCGGAGCTGATGGAACTGGTCACCGCGCCCGTGCTCGTCGTCGACTGCGCCAACGTCATGGGCTCGCGCCCGGACGGCTGGTGGCGCGACCGCGCGGGCGCGGCCACCCGGCTGCGCGACGGCCTGGCCGCCCTGGTGGCCGGGGGCGTCCCGGATTTCGCGGGATTCGACACGGCGCACCCGGTGGCTGTCCTGGTCGTCGAGGGGCAGGCCAGGGGCGTCTCCTCGGTCGACGGCGTCACCGTCGTCGACTCCCCCGGTGAGGGCGACGACACGATCGTCGACCAGGCCGCCGCCCACCCGGGTTGCTACGTGGTCACCGCCGATCGCGCCCTGCGCGCCCGCTGCGAAGACGTCGGCGCCCATGTCCTGGGCCCTCGCTGGCTGCTCGACCGCCTCTGACCCCTGGCCAGGTCCGCGGGCGTCACCGCGACTCGAGCGGAACGCACGCCAGCCGCTTGCCCGCCGTCCCCGCGTGGCCGGGCTCGGTGTGCGTCCCCTCGGCGTGCAGCACCACCGACCGCGCCTCCCGGGCCGACAGCGACCACGGCACCCGCGCGATGGCGACCGCGTCGCCCTGGGCGTTCGTCGTGAAGTCGAGCCAGACCTCGTTGACCGGGTTCGCGTACGCCGGGTCGACCGAGGGCTGAACGGGGTCGGGCCGGTTCTGCGTGTGCGGGCCCGCGGCGGCGGGGTCCGCCCCGCACTCGCCGGTGTGCACGTGGGCGCCGTAGGTGCGGTCGGGGAGCAGGCCGTCGACCGCGAGGCCGACCCTGGTCCGTCCCAGTTCCACTGGGACGTTACCGGACTCCATGGCGACAGCGACGGCCGCCGCGCCAACGGGGACGACGTCCGGGTCGTAGGTGTAAGTCGGGCCGGTCTCGGAGAACTGCGCGGTGGGCGACAAGAACAGGAAGGCAAGGGCGGTGAGGAGGTACATGTCCAGATGATTCCACTGCTGGGCACCCTCTCAACCGGACGCGCCGCACCATCACACGATCGTGGGGCCTTGATCATCGTCCGCGCGCTGGGCGGCGGGGATCACGATCATCGTGGGACGCACGCGTTCGGCATCCACCACGATGGAGTCGACGACCACCGGACCGGGGGCGGCACGCTGGGCCCGGCGCAGCACCCAGCGCCGGACCAGCGCCCGCGAAGGCGGCAGCAGCAACGAGATCGCCACGATGTCGCTCAGGAACCCCGGCAGGAACACGAGAATCCCGGCAGCGGTGATCAACATGCCGTCGACCAGCTCGCCCTCTGGCTGGCGGCGGGCGAAAGCGGCCTGGCGCAGCGCCTCGAGGGCCTTGGTCCCCTCGCGCCGCAACAGGAACACGCCGAGGAAGGTGCCCGCCACGAGCAGCGCCAGGGTCGGCAGCAGCCCGATCAGGCCGCCCACGGTCACCACGACGGTGACCTCCGCGACCACGGCGAACAGGATCAACAACAGTATCGGCACGATTACGCTCCTCGGTCGACACCCGGCCCCGGTGTTTCATCGGATGTCCTGACAACGTGCGGGGACCGCGAATCGTCCCCGGGCGGACAAACCCGCTGGTCAGCGCCAGCTGCACCCGATCGTGTCACCCGTCAAGGTGACGTGGCCTTCACCACGAGCGGGTAACGGACTATCCCGATAACGCCGCGTTCACACTATGGTCATGAGACCGCTCGGCGAACCCGGGCTTGAGGTTACGCTCGGCGACGGTCCGTAGCACCGACCCCTTCGGTGCCGCCGCCCGCGATCCTGGCAGGTCCCTGCCACGCACGACCCGCGCACGACGAGGTGCGCCACAACAACACCCTGCTCCGCGGCAGTGCTCCGAGGCAGCACCGCCACCCACGAAGTCCCGCACGACGAGGTGCGCTCCACCGCCCAGCCCCGGGCATCGATCCGTCGCCGGATTCACCGACACCGCGACACCGGGCGAGCCGGTGAGAGGCGCCCGCACGGCCCCCTCCCGCGCTCGAGCTGTACCCAGAACCCGTGTGCGCGCTCCAGACCAATGGGAGGGCCGCTAGCTGTGACGACCCGCCAAGACCACCTGCGCGGTGGCCTGTACGACGAGAGCTTCGAGCACGACGCCTGCGGCGTCGCCTTCCTGGCCGACCTGACCGGCCGCAGAACCCACGACACCGTGGCCAAGGCACTCGTCGCCCTGCGCAACCTGGAGCACCGGGGCGCCCGGGGCGCCGAACCCGAGACCGGCGACGGCGCGGGCATCATGATCCAGGTCCCGGACGCGTTCTACCGCGACGTGGTCGACTTCGACCTGCCCGAGGCGGGCGCCTACGCGGTCGGCACGGCCTTCCTGCCCGTCGACGCCGACGAGCGCGCGCGGGCGGTGGCCATCGTCGAGGAGGTCGCCGCCGAGGAGGGCGCGGTCGTCCTGGGCTGGCGCGAGCTGCCGATCCGCCCGGAGCACACCGGCGCCACGGCCCGTGAGGTCATGCCGCACTTCTCCCAGCTTTTCCTCGCCGCCGCCGACGGCTGCTCCGGCCTGGCCCTGGAGCGGCTGGCGTTCTGCGTGCGCAAGCGCTCCGAGCACGCCTACGGCGAGACCGGCCTGTACTTCGCCAGCCTGAGCTCGCGCACGGTGATCTACAAGGGAATGCTGGCCGAGCCCCAGGTCGAGGCGTTCTTCCCCGACCTGGCCGACGAGCGGGTGACCAGCGCCATCGGCCTGGTGCACTCCCGCTTCTCCACCAACACCTTCCCGGCGTGGCCGCTGGCGCACCCGTACCGCTACATCGCGCACAACGGCGAGATCAACACCGTGCGCGGCAACCGGAACTGGATGGACGCGCGCGAGTCGATGCTCGCCAGCGACCTGATCCCCGGCGACCTCAAGCGGGTCTTCCCGATCATCGGCCGCTCGGCCAGCGACTCGGCCAGCTTCGACGAGGTGCTCGAGCTGCTGCACCTGGGCGGGCGCAGCCTGCCGCACGCGGTGCTCATGATGATCCCGGAGGCGTGGGAGAACCACGCCGAGATGGACCCGGCCCGCCGCGCGTTCTACGAGTTCCACTCGACGCTGATGGAGCCGTGGGACGGCCCGGCGCTGGTGTCGTTCACCGACGGAACCCAGATCGGCGCGGTCCTCGACCGCAACGGCCTGCGCCCGGCCCGCTACTGGGTCACCGAGGACGGCCTGGTCGTGCTGGCCTCCGAGGTCGGCGTGCTCGACATCGACCCGACCACGATCGTCCGCAAGGGACGGCTGGAGCCGGGCCGGATGTTCCTCGTGGACACCGCCGAGGGCCGCATCGTCGAGGACGACGAGATCAAGGGCGGGCTCGCCGCCGAGCACCCCTACGGCGAGTGGGTCCAGCAGGGCCTGCTGCCGCTGGAGACGCTGCCCGCGCGCGAGCGCGAGGTCCCCTCGCACGACTCGCTGGTGACCCGGCAGCAGACCTTCGGCTACACCGAGGAGGAGCTGACGCTGCTCCTCGAGCCGATGGCGCGCACCGGCGCGGAGCCGATCGGGTCCATGGGCAACGACGCCCCGCTGGCGACCCTGTCCACCCGGCAGCGCTCGCTGTTCGACTACTTCGCGCAGCTTTTCGCCCAGGTGACCAACCCGCCGCTGGACGCCATCCGCGAGGAGCTGGTCACCTCGCTGGGCACCCTGATCGGCGCCGAGCCCAACCTGCTCACCGGCGACGCGGACACCTGCCGCCGGATCGCGCTGCCGTTCCCGGTGCTGGACAACGACGAGCTGGCCAAGCTCGCGCACGCCAACGACGACGGCGACCTGCCCGAGTTCCAGTCGGTGACCATCCACGGCCGCTACGACGTGCGCGGCGGCGGCGAGGCGCTGCGCGAGCAGCTCGCCGAGATCCGCTCCGAGGTCTCCCAGGCCATCCGCGACGGCGCGCGCGTGGTGGTGCTGTCCGACCGCGGCGTCGAGGAGCACCAGGCGCCGATCCCGTCGCTGCTGCTCGTCGGCGCGGTGCACCAGCACCTGGTGCGCGAGAAGACCCGCTCGCAGGTGTCGCTGATCATCGAGGCAGGCGACGCCCGCGAGGTGCACCACGTGGCGCTGCTGATCGGCTACGGCGCGTCCGCGGTCAACCCGTACCTGGCCATGGCCACCGTCGAGGACCTGGCCGCGCGCGGCCTGGTCCAGGGCGGCGTCGACAGCCACACCGCGGCCCGCAACCTGATCAAGGCGCTGGGCAAGGGCGTGCGCAAGACCATGTCGAAGATGGGCGTGTCCACCGTGGCCTCCTACCACGGCGCGCAGATCTTCGAGGCGCTCGGCCTGGGCGCCGAGGTCGTCGACGAGTGCTTCACCGGCACCACCTCCAAGCTCGGCGGCGTCGGCTACGACGTGCTGGCCGAGGAGGTCGCGCAGCGGCACGCCACGGCGTTCCCGCGCGACGGCGTGCACCCCGACCACCGCGAGCTGCAGGTGGGCGGCGACTACAAGTGGCGGCGCGAGGGCGAGCCGCACCTGTTCAGCCCGCAGACGGTGTTCAAGCTCCAGCACTCCACCCGCTCGGGCCGGTACGAGGTGTTCAAGGACTACACCAAGCTGGTCGACGACCAGTCGGTGTCGCTCAAGACGCTGCGCGGCCTGTTCGCGTTCAAGGAGGGTGTGCGCCCGCCGGTGCCGGTCGACGAGGTCGAGCCGGTCTCGGAGATCGTCAAGCGGTTCGGCACCGGCGCGATCTCCTACGGGTCGATCTCCAAGGAGATGCACGAGACCCTCGCGATCGCGATGAACCACCTGGGCGGCAAGTCCAACACCGGCGAGGGCGGCGAGGACCCCGAGCGCCTCTACGACCCGCGCCGCCGGTCCGCGGTCAAGCAGGTCGCCTCCGGCCGGTTCGGGGTGACCTCGGAGTACCTGGTCAACGCCGACGACATCCAGATCAAGATGGCCCAGGGCGCCAAGCCGGGCGAGGGCGGGCAGTTGCCGCCGAACAAGGTCTACCCGTGGATCGCCCGCACCCGGCACTCCACCGCGGGCGTCGGGCTGATCTCCCCGCCGCCGCACCACGACATCTACTCCATCGAGGACCTCGCCCAGCTCATCCACGACCTCAAGAACGCCAAC
>NZ_WHOL01000120.1 GCF_009745975.1 Actinokineospora pegani
GCCTCCGGCCGGTTCGGGGTGACCTCGGAGTACCTGGTCAACGCCGACGACATCCAGATCAAGATGGCCCAGGGCGCCAAGCCGGGCGAGGGCGGGCAGTTGCCGCCGAACAAGGTCTACCCGTGGATCGCCCGCACCCGGCACTCCACCGCGGGCGTCGGGCTGATCTCCCCGCCGCCGCACCACGACATCTACTCCATCGAGGACCTCGCCCAGCTCATCCACGACCTCAAGAACGCCAACCCGGCCGCCCGCATCCACGTGAAGCTGGTCGCCGAGGCGGGCGTGGGCACGGTCGCGGCCGGTGTGTCCAAGGCGCACGCCGACGTCGTGCTGATCTCCGGGCACGACGGCGGCACCGGCGCCTCGCCGCTGTCGTCGATCAAGCACGCGGGCGGCCCGTGGGAGCTCGGCCTGGCCGAGACCCAGCAGACCCTGCTGGCCAACCGGCTGCGCGACCGCATCGTCGTGCAGACCGACGGGCAGCTCAAGACCGGGCGCGACGTCGTCATCGCCGCGCTGCTGGGCGCGGAGGAGTTCGGCTTCGCCACCGCCCCGCTGGTCGTCTCGGGCTGCATCATGATGCGCGTGTGCCACCTGGACACCTGCCCGGTGGGCGTGGCCACGCAGAACCCGGCGCTGCGGGCGAAGTTCTCCGGCAAGCCGGAGTTCGTCGTCAACTTCTTCGAGTTCATCGCCCAGGAGGTGCGCGAGTACCTGGCGGCGCTGGGCTTCCGGTCGGTCGAGGAGGCCGTCGGGCACGCCGAGGTGCTCGACACCCGCGCCGCGGTCGACCACTGGAAGGCCTCCGGCCTGGACCTGTCGCCGATCTTCTTCGTCCCGGAGCTGGAGCCGCGCGCGGCCAGGCACCGGGTCGTGGCCCAGGACCACGGCCTGGACAAGGCGCTGGACAACACGCTGATCCAGCTCGCCGAGGGCGCGCTGAACTCCGGCGACAAGGTGCGCCTGGAGATCCCGGTGCGCAACGTCAACCGGACCGTGGGCACGATGCTCGGCTCGGAGCTGACCAGGCGCTGGGGCGGCGACGGCCTGCCCGACGACACGATCGACATCACCTTCACCGGCACCGCCGGGCAGTCCTTCGGCGCGTTCGTGCCCAAGGGCATCACCCTGCGGCTGGTCGGCGACGGCAACGACTACGTGGGCAAGGGCCTGTCCGGCGGGCGGATCACCGTGCGCCCGCACCCGGGCGCGCAGTTCGCCGCCGAGCAGCACACCATCGCGGGCAACGTCATCGGCTACGGCGCCACCGGCGGGGAGATCTTCCTGCGCGGCAAGGTCGGCGAGCGGTTCTGCGTGCGCAACTCCGGCGCGCTGGCCGTCGTCGAGGGCGTGGGCGACCACGCGCTGGAGTACATGACCGGCGGCCGGGTCGTCATCCTCGGCCCGACCGGGCGCAACCTGGCCGCGGGCATGTCCGGCGGCGTCGGCTACGTGCTCGACCTGTCGGCGGTGCGGGTCAACCACGAGATGGTCGACCTGGACCCGCTCGACGCCGAGGACGCGGACTTCCTGCGCGACACTGTCGCCCGCCACGGCGACGAGACCGGCTCGGCGGTGGCGCGCGCGCTGCTGGCCGACTGGGACGCCGCGCTTTCCCGGTTCACCAAGGTGATGCCGAAGGACTACAAGCGGGTGCTGGTGGCGCGGGCCGCCGCCGAGCGCGACGGCCGCGACATCGACCAGGCGATCATGGAGGCGGCGCATGGCTGACCGGCGTCGGACCTCCCCCATGACCCACCCGTTCGGAACCCAGGAGGTGTTCTGCTGTGGCTGACCCGAAGGGCTTTCTCAAGACCCGGCGCGAGACCCCCGCCAGCAGGCCGGTGTTCCTGCGGCTCAAGGACTGGCGCGAGGTCTACGAGGAGAACTCCACCGCGGAGTTCCTCGCGGGCAAGGGCCAGGGCCAGGCGAGCCGCTGCATGGACTGCGGCATCCCGTTCTGCCACCAGGGCTGCCCGCTGGGCAACCTGGTGCCGGAGTGGAACACGCTGGTGTGGCGCGACGACTGGAAGGCGGCGGCGGAGCGGCTGCACGCCACCAACAACTTCCCGGAGTTCACCGGCACGCTGTGCCCGGCGCCGTGCGAGTCCGCGTGCGTCCTCGGGATCAACGACGACCCGGTGTCGATCAAGCGGATCGAGATCTCCATCATCGACCGGGCGTTCCAGGAGGGCTGGGTCACCCCGCGCCCGCCGTCGGTCAAGACCGGCAAGAAGGTCGCGGTCGTCGGCTCGGGCCCGGCCGGGCTCGCCGCCGCCCAGCAGCTCACCCGCGCGGGCCACGACGTGGTGGTCTACGAGCGGGCCGACGCCATCGGCGGGCTGCTGCGCTACGGCATCCCCGAGTTCAAGATGGAGAAGTTCCGCCTCGACCGCCGCCTCGCGCAGATGCGGGCGGAGGGCACCACGTTCGCCGCGGGCGTGGACATCGGCGAGGACATCACCGTCGAGCAGTTGCGCGCCGACCACGACGCGGTGGTCCTGGCGGGCGGCGCGACGGCGTGGCGCGACCTGCCCGCCCCCGGCCGCGAGCTCAACGGCGTCCACCAGGCCATGGAGTACCTGCCGGGGGCCAACCGGGTCGCGGCTGGCTCGCTGGCCGAGCCGCCCATCACCGCGGCGGGCAAGCACGTCGTGGTCATCGGCGGCGGCGACACCGGCGCGGACTGCGTCGGCACCGCCCACCGCCAGGGCGCGGCGTCGGTCACCCAGCTCGAGATCATGCCCCGGCCCTCGGACACGCGCACCGACGCGCACCCGTGGCCGACCTTCCCGATGCTCTACAAGGTCACCTCCGCGCACGAGGAGGGCGGCGAGCGCGTCTACGCGGTCTCCACCACCGAGTTCGTCGGCGACGACCAGGGCGACCTGCAGGCCGTGCGGATCACCGAGGTGGCCAACGAGGGCGGCAAGTTCGTCCCGGTGCCCGGCACCGAGCGCGACCTGCCCGCCCAGCTCGTCACCCTCGCCATGGGCTTCGTCGGCCCGGACAAGGGCGTCCTGCTCGACGACCTCGGCGTCGACCTGGACCCGCGCGGCAACGTCGCCCGCGGCGCCGACTACCAGACCAACGTCCCCGGCGTGTTCTCGGCCGGGGACATGGGCCGGGGGCAGTCCCTCATCGTGTGGGCGATCGCCGAGGGCCGCAGCGCCGCGGCTGGCGTCGACGCCTACCTGACCGGGCGGTCAGTGCTGCCGCGCCCGATCGAGCCGACGGACCGACCCCTGGTCTGACCCCCGCCTCGGCGACGGTCAACGGCGCCCGCACCGAGCCCGGCCCCCGCGGACAACGACGTCCGCGGGGGCCGACCCCTTCTCTGGCTCTTGCCCCGCGCTACGGCTCGGACCGGTCCGAGCCCTGGGCGGCGGTCTCCATCCTGGCCAGGAACGCCGCCACCTCGCCCTGCAGGGCGACGATCTGCTCCCGGGAGCTGCCCGAGGCCGCCAGGACGCCCTGCGGCACCCGCGCGATCCGCGGCCCGAGCGCCCGCCCGGCGCCGGTCAGCGCGACGGTGACGCTGCGCTCGTCGGCGGTGCTGCGCGCGCGGACCACCAGCCCGGCCGCCTCCATCCGCTTGAGCAGCGGCGACAGCGTCCCGGAGTCCAGCCGCAGGGTGGCGCCGAGGTCCTTCACCGACACCGGCTCGCGCTCGAGGAGGGCGAGCATCACCAGGTACTGCGGGTAGGTGAGCCCCAGGTCCTCGAGCAGCGGCCGGTAGCAGGTGGTCATCGCCCGCGAGGCCGAGTAGAGCGCGAAGCAGAGCTGCTGCTCGAGCCGCACCACGTCCGCCTCGCCCATCACTCACTCCTTCACGCCACCGAAAGCTGCACGTCGATGTTGCCACGCGTCGCGTTCGAGTACGGGCACACCTTGTGCGCTTCCTCCACCAGCTCCCGCACCTTTGCCTGGTCGACCTCCGGGATGGTCACGTGCAGGGCCACCGACAGCTCGAACCCGCCGCCGTCGGCCTTCCCGATCCCCACGGTCGCCTCCACCGACGACCCGTCGATCCTCACCTTCGCCTGCCGCGCCACAACCTGGAGCGCCCCGTGGAAGCACGCGGAGTACCCGGCCGCGAACAGCAGCTCCGGGTTCGGCTTGTCCCCACCCGGCCCACCCAGTCCCTCGGGAACCGCCAGGTCGAAGTCCAACACCTTGTCCTCCGACGCGACGTGCCCACCGCGCCCACCACCGGTCGCCGTCGCCTTGGCCTCGTACAGAGCCGCCATGACTGCCTCCTCCACTCGCCGTCCGAACTGTCGACACCGACGCTAGTGGACAATTAAATTGTGTACAACCAAATCGCCCGTGATGAACCCCATCGGGGAACCGGGAACACACGGGGGCTCAGCCGACGCGGGTGCGGAGCCAGTTCTCGGTGATCGTCAGCCGGGCCTGGTTGCCCAGGCTGCCCTGGGCCCCGGTGTCGTAGGCGTGGTTGGCGAAGGGCAGCTCGACCAAGGTCGTGTCGACGCCCGCGCGGGTGGCGCGGTCGGCGAAGTCCCGGACGCCCGCCGGGGGGACGACGACGTCGTCGTCCGGGGAGATGACCAGGGTGGGGGGCGCCGCGGGGGTGATCACGGCGGCGCCGGAGAGGGCTCGGTAGCGGTCGGGGACCTCGTCGGGGCTGCCACCGAAGTACGCGCGGCCCAACCGGCGGGTGTCGGTCGTCAGCGAGTCGCCGAGGGAGTAACCCTCGACGTAGCCGCCGACGGGGTCGACGGCGGGGTACTGGACGGCGACGGCCGAGGACTTGGGCACGGTGCCGCCGCAGGAGGACCGGGCCTGGTCGACGGCGGCCCGGTAGGCGTTGGTGATCGCCAACTGGCCGCCCGCGGAGTCGCCGAGGAGGGCGATCCTCGACGCGTCGCCGCCCCAGCGGGGGGCCTGGGCGGCGGCCCAGGTGAGCGCGCAGCCGACCTGCGGGCCCGCCACGTCCCAGGTGGCCCGGTCCGCCGTGGCCAGGGTGTACTCGACGCTCACGACGAGCCAGCCGCGGTCGGCGAACCAGCGCATGTCCTTGCCCCGGTCCAGCTCCGACCCGGCCACCCAGCCACCGCCGTGCACGTACACCAGCAGCGGCGAACCGGCCGCCGACGGGCGGTAGACGGCGGCGTGCAAGTCCTGCCCCGCCGGGGTCGTCGTGTAGACGAGGTGCTCGTCCGGTTCGGCCCGCGTCGACGGCGCGGGCACGAGCGCGGCGAAGGGGTTGACCGACCCGCCCGCGCTCGAGGTGGCCGACCAGATCATCCCGCTGATCACCAACGACGCCACCACCGCCAGGGCGCCCAGCCCCACCAGCGCCGACCCGACCCGGCGGAACCGCCGCCGCAGCAGCGCCGCGGCGCCGACAGCCACCAGTCCGACCAGGACGAACGGCGCGGCGGTGGTCGCGGCCACCGCCGTCCCGACGTCGCCGAGCAGCCCCAGCCCCGGCACGAACGCGCCCAGGCTCAACAGCAGCACCACCGCCACCCAGAACGCCACCACCACGACCGCGATGACACCCAGCACACCCGACACGACACCGCGCTCCCGAACCGCCACCACACCATCGTGGGCGAGTCGCAGGCCCCCCGCACGACGACGGCGCTCCCCGGGACGTCCCGGGGAGCGCCGTCGCGGTGGATCAGAAGTTGATCATGTGCCCGGCGAGGCCGTGCACGGCCTCCTTGACCGCCTCGCCCAGCGTCG
Source organism: Actinokineospora pegani (assembly GCF_009745975.1). Lineage (GTDB taxonomy): Bacteria > Actinomycetota > Actinomycetes > Mycobacteriales > Pseudonocardiaceae > Actinokineospora > Actinokineospora pegani. The sequence goes on from NZ_WHOL01000120.1 coordinate 5,719, forward strand.
GGTGGGCGTGGACGTTGCGGGCGACCTCGTGCACGGTCAGGTCCCACTGCTGGGCCAGGGTCAGCTCCGGCAGCAGCTCGGTGGCCTCGGGGCCGATGATGTGCCCGCCGAGCAGCTCGCCGTGGGTCTTGTCGCTGATCAGCTTGACGAAGCCGCCCGGGTCGGCCAGGCCGTGCGCCTTGCCGTTCGCGGTGAACGGGAACTTGGCGACCTGGACGTCGAAGCCCTTCTCCCTGGCCTGGGCCTCGGTGTAGCCGAAGCTGGCGATCTGCGGCTGGCAGTAGGTCGCGCGCGGGATCATCGGGAAGTCGAGCTCCATCGTCTCGACGTCGGCGATGGTCTCCGCGGCGATGACGCCCATCGACTCCGCGGCGTGGGCCAGCATCAGCTTGGCGGTGACGTCGCCGATGGCGAAGATGTGGCCGACGTTGGTGCGGCCGCGGCCGTCGACGGCGATGGCGCCGCGCTCGGTCAGCTCGACACCGGTGTTCTCCAAGCCGTAGCCCTCCACCCGGGGCTGGAAGCCGATCGCCTGCATCACCTTGTCGGTCTCCAGGACCTCCTCGGCGCCGTTCTTCGACACCGTCACGCGCACCTTGTCACCGGAGTCGTCGATCTTCTCCACGCGGGTGCCGGTGCGGACCTCGATGCCGAGCTTCTTGTACCGCTTGCCCAGCTCCTTGGACACCTCCTCGTCCTCCAGCGGGACGACGCGGTCGAGGAACTCGACGATGGTGACCTTGACGCCGTAGTTGTGCAGCACGTAGGCGAACTCGACGCCGATGGCGCCCGCGCCCGCGATGACGATGCTGTCCGGCAGCTCGGAGCTGAGGATCTGCTCCTCGTAGGTGACCACGCGCTCGGACAGCGAGGTGCCCGGCAGCAGCTTGGTGGTCGCCCCCGCGGCGATGACCGCGTTGCCGAACGTCACCGTCTCGGTGCCGCCGCCGCTGAGCTCGACCGAGATCGTGTTGGCGTCGGTGAACGAGCCGCGGCCCTCGAACTCGGTGATCTTGTTCTTCTTCATCAGGAAGTGGACGCCCTTGACGCGGCCGTCCGCGACCGAGCGGCTGCGCTTGTGCGCGGCGCCGTAGTCGAAGGTCACGCCCTCGGCGCCCCGCATGCCGAAGACAGCGGCCTCGTTCTTCACCAGGTGCGCCAGCTCCGCGTTGCGCAGCAGCGCCTTGGACGGGATGCAGCCGACGTTGAGGCAGACACCGCCCCAGTACTTCTCCTCGATGATGGCCGTGGACAGCCCCAGTTGCGCCGCGCGGATCGCCGCGACGTACCCGCCGGGGCCAGCACCGAGGACGACCACGTCGAAGTGTGTGCTCATGGTGCCCACGATATTGCCTGGCCGCGGCGGGCGCGGTGAGGGCCCGCTCAGCCCAGTCCGGCGGGTGACGCGCTGTGCCGGACCCGCAGCGGGGCGCCACCGACCGCGCCGCTGAGGCGGGCGGCGGGCAGGCCGACGCTGACCCGGCCCGCGCGCACCCCGGTCCGCAGCGCCCGCTCGATCGCGGCCACCACGAACTCGTCGGCCAGGTCGGGCTCCTCGACGTCGACGACCCTGCGCACGCGCACCCCGCCGGGCTCGGGCAGCTCGCCCGCCCCGACCAGGATCAGGCCCTGGACGGTCTCGCCGAACTCGGCGACCACCCGGGCGGCCACGTCGGCCAGCGACGCGTGCGCCACGACCTGGGTGTGGCTGTTGCGGTCGGCCAGGGTCTCCACCACGTCCTCGACCCGGTGCAGCGACTCCACGCCGTCGGGGACCACGCACCAGGCGACCTGGAAGCGCTGGGCCAGGGACTGCCAGCTCTCGGGCAGGTCACTGAGCCCGCGCACCGGACGGGGGACCAGGACGACGGCCGCGGGCCCGTACTCCAGTCCACGCCACAGCGGTGTGGCCGGGGTCGTCGGGGTCGTCGTTCTCGTTGCGTGCTCCTGCACTGGCGCCTCCTTGGTACAGCCCACCCTGATGGGTGGTTTACCCAGGACGGGTGGCTTCAATCACCATGACAGGCAGACGTGGTATTCGTCCCACATTGTGAGGAAAGGGAACAAAGCCCTCCCCCATATGGGGGAGGGCTTCGCGCTCACACCGCGGGCGGCTGTTCCAGCACCGCGAAGTTCAGGTGCCCGTCGGCGTCCTGCTGGACGTCGAGGACCTTGTCCGAGAGCAGGTCGGCCGCCCCCGGCTCCAGGAACACGTTGGCCTGGGGCTTGGGGGTCACCACCTGGTCGCCGTCGGTGGGCTCCTGGGCCAGGGCCACCGCGAGCGGGGCTCCGTCGGGCTGCTCGGGCTGGACCAGGGTGAACCGCAGGCCGCCGGAGTCTGCGATGCCGTCTTGCCGGGTCAGGGCGCTGATCGCGTCCGCTGCCGCTTCCGTTACCGCCAGCATGCACTGGCTCCTTTCCGTGTCGACCGGGTCCCGGGGTGGGGGGCCGGTCGCTGTTCGTCTCGAGTCGTGCGGCTTGCGCAACCCACGGTAGAGGGATCGCGCGACTCGCGCCGCGCGGAGCGGGCGACCCTGGCTTGCCCCCTCGCTCACGTGATCTTTAGAGTGGGGCCAGCGGTTGAGCAAGCAGCCGCAGCGCGCCGGATCGGTACTGCACCGGGTTCGGCGCTCGCGCGAAGCGAGAAGCTGCGAGTTGCCCGACCCGCACAGCGCCGTCCCGGCGTTCCCGAACCGCTTCGCGCGACCAGGTCCAGATTGGTCGACGGTGGAGGAACGACGATGGCCAGCGCGGTGCGAAGACCGCTGTCGTGCGGTGGAGGCGGCCGGTGAGCCCCGACCACGACAGTGCCGTCTCGCGGCTGCGGTCCGAATTGGACGGTCTGCGTCGGGCGCTGCGGACCAGGGCGACGATCGAGCAGGCCATGGGTGTGCTGGTGGCGCTGCGCCGGTGCGCGCCCGCCGAGGCGTTCGACGCGCTGGTGCGGTTGTCCCAGCAGCACAACACCAAGCTGCACCGGGTCGCGCACCTGGTGGTGGCGATGTTCGCCGAGCCGGGCGCCGAGCCGCTGGAGTCCTACCTGCGGCGGATGACCGGCGAGGGCGAGCTCGAGGCCGAGGCGCCCGCCCCGGACCCGGCGGTCGTCGACGACGACCTGGTGGCCCTGGCCAGCGGGCTGGCCTCGGCCTCGGACCCGGCGGAGCGCGAGCGGGCGGTGTACAAGCTGTACCGGCTGCTGCTCGAACGCGGCTGGGCGCCGCCCTACGAGGTCCTCGGCTCGATCGCCGAGGACCACGAACCGGCGTGATCCGCTCGGCGCCGGCAACCTTGGTCGCGCGCGGTGCCGAGCAGACCTGACACGATGGGAGCGCGGGGCGCAAGCCCCGCGCGAGCGATGGGAGCACGATGAGCGACAGCAGCCGTGAGGTGTCCGAGGACGCCGCCGGGTTCGCGCCCGCGGTGGACGACCGGATCCGCTTGCGGCTGGCCGCCGACCTGGCGAACCTGCCGGTGGTGCGGTCGGTCGCGGGGACGGTGGCGGCCATCGCCGACCACGACATCGATGCCATCTCCGACCTCAAGCTGGCCGTGGACGAGGTCTGCTCGACGCTGATCACCCGGGCCGCGCCCGGCGCGGCGCTGGAGTGCTCGTTCGCCAGCACCGGCGACGAGGTGTGCTTCGAGGGCGCCGTCACCGTCCGCGGCGAGCAACAGGCGCGGGTGGACACCTCCTCGTTCGGCTGGCGGGTGTTGACCACGCTGACCGACCGGGTCGACACGTGGGCCGGTCCGGGCCCCGAGGGGTTGCCGACACTGCACATCTGGATCGCCCGAGCACGCACGGCAGGGGGGGCAGCGTGAACAAGACCCCTGAGAGCGGCGGCCGGGCGAGAGAGCGGGGCGACGGCGGCCACGAGTACCGCCACCTGGCGCCCAAGTTCACCGAGCTCGCCGACCTGGCCGAGGACGACCCGCGCCGCGAGGCCGTGCGCGACGAGCTGGTCACCGGGCACCTGCCGCTGGCCGAGCACATCGCCACCCGCTTCGCCCACCGCGGCGTCGCGCGCGAGGACCTGGTGCAGGTCGGCACGGTCGGCCTGATCAACGCCGTGGACCGGTTCGACCCCACCCGGGGCATCGACTTCCTGTCCTACGCGGTGCCCACGATCATGGGCGAGGTCCGCCGGTACTTCCGCGACAGCGCCTGGTCGGTGCGGGTGCCGCGCAGGCTCAAGGAGCTGCACCTGACGATCTCGGCGGCGGGCAACGAGCTGTCGCAGCGGCTGGGCCGGGCGCCGACGCCCAGCGAGATCGCCGCCCACCTGGGCATCCCGAAGGACGAGGTCTACGAGGGGCTCGAGGCCGGGCAGGTCTACCAGTCGGTGTCGCTGGACGAGGCGCTGTCCTCCGGCGAGCCGGACTCCGACCCGCTGGCCGACACCCTCGGCGAGGACGACGCGGGCCTGCTGGGCATCGAGGACCACGAGTCGCTGCGCCCGCTGATCGAGCGGCTGCCCGAGCGCGAGCGGCGCATCCTGATGCTGCGGTTCTTCAAGAACATGACCCAGACCCAGATCGCCGAGCGGGTCGGCGTGTCGCAGATGCACGTGTCCCGGCTGCTGACCAAGACGCTGGAGACGCTGCGCACGGGACTGGTGGACCAGTCGGAGTGATCCCCCGGCTGGGGTGCGTGGGACATGCCACCGCCCCACCGGGCGGTTCACCCGGCGGGGCTCGGCCCACGCCGTCGTGCTCGATCAGGTGGTGCTCATCCGGTGTCCGGGAGGGGCGCGGGGACGGTGTGGGGCGGGGGCCCTAGCTGGCGGCCTTGGTCTTGCGCGAGCGGGCGGCGTAGGCGGCGCGGCGCTCGGCCTCGTCCAGCCCACCCCAGATCCCGTACGGCTCGATGACCGTCAGCGCGTGCTCCCGGCACTGCGCCAGCACCGGGCACGCCGCGCAGACCTCCTTGGCGCTGCGCACCCTGGCCGCCCTGGCCTGGCCGCGCTCGGCGTCCGGGTGGAAGAAGCGGGCGCTGTCCATGCCCCGGCACGAACCGCTGCGCTGCCAGTCCCAGGTGTCGGCGATCGGTCCGGGCAGGCGGGTCACGTCGCTCATCTCGGGGCTCCCCTCGTCGCTTGTTGACGCCGTGATACCCGAGCGGTTGCGCGACCAAACAACGTGTGGGAGAAATTCCCAGCCGGGTTGAGCAGGACTTTCCCGCCGTCGGCGACGCTGACGGCGTCCGGCTCGACCAGGCGGCCTGCGGAGGGTGACGTGGCGCGACCGATTTGGCACGGAGCGATCAATTTCGGCCTGGTGACTGTCCCGGTCGACATGTTCGGCGCGACCGAGGACCACACCGTCAGCTTCCGCCAGTTCGAGCGGGGCACCTCCGACCGCATCCGCTACAAGCGGGTGAACGAGCGCACCGGCGACGAGGTCGCCTACGGCGACATCGTCAAAGGCGCGGAGGTCGGCGACGGCGAGTACGTGATCATCGAGCCGGAGGAGCTCGACCAGATCGCCCCCGGCCGCTCCAGGACCATCGACATCTCCAGCTTCGTCGCCCTCGAGGAGATCGACCCGATCCACTTCCAGAAGACCTACTGGCTGGCCCCGGCGAAGGAGGAGTACGGCAAGGCCTACGGCCTGCTGCTGCAGGCCATGCGCAAGACCGGCCGCGCGGGCATCGCCAACTTCGTCATGCGCGGCAAGGAGTACCTCACCGCCGTCCGCGCGGGCGACGACGACCTGCTCCTGCTCACCACCCTCCTGTTCGCCGAGGACCTGCGCGACCCGGCCAAGGAGCTCAAGTCCCTGCCGGAGATCACCCCCGCCCGGGGCCGCGAACTGGACATGGCCGTCACCCTCATCGACTCCATGACCGACGACTGGACCCCCGAGGACTACGAGGACACCTACGCCCGCCGGGTCGAGAAGCTCATCGAGGACAAGAAGGCGGGCCGCGAGGTGGTCGCCGAGGACGCCCCCGCCCACCCCACCAAGGTCGTCGACCTCTTCGAGGCCCTCAGCAAGAGCGTCGAATCCCGCAAACGCCGCCGCTCGGACACCCCCTCGAAGCGCGCCGCCGCGAAACCGTCGGTGGACCTCAGTAACCTCACCAAGGCCGAACTAGACAAGATGGCCAGGGAACTCGACGTCAAGGGCCGCAGCAAGATGACCCGAGACCAACTCCAGGACGCGGTCGCCACAGCGTCCACGAGCGCCCAGGCCTCCTGACCACCCGGAGTACGAAGGTGCCAACCACCCCCGAACGCCGCTGCCCCGAGTGCGTGGCCGCTGTGGCCCACTGCCACGGCACCCTCATCCAGGCCGCCGCCCCCGAGTGCACAGACACGACGTGCGCCGACCTGGACATCGCCCTTCACCCCTTGGTGATCAACCTGGCAGACCTCACTCCCGTACGGTCACGGTCGGTGGCCTGAATTCCCGATAGGGGGAAAGCTGTCCACAGGCCCGCTGGAGGCCCTGGATTGTCAGACCTCGGGATTAGCCTTGATATCGGAACGGCGCGCGAGGCAGCAGGCGGTCGGCATGTGCCCTCTCCCACGCACCCGCCCACTGCGTCTTCTCCGGGGTCTCGCCGGTTGGCCCGACGTTGGTCTTGCGACAGCAGGGCCAGGCCGCGCGGGGTGTTGACGGAGCCGAGTGCGCGTCTCAGGCCGGGGCCCGCCGCGGCGTAGTTGAGCGTCGAGCAGCACGAGCGTGGCCGCCACGGCGTTGGCGGGCGGCTGGCTCAGCTTCGCCCGCGTCGCTGGCGTTCGACCCTGGTCGCTGGGCGTCCGACCCGGGTCGCTGGGGCCGCGCCGGGTCGCTGGGGGCAGCGGGATCGCGGCGCCGGGGCGTTGCTTGGGCGGACCCGTGCCTTGTCTTGCCCTCACCTCCGACGGCGCGGTCGACTTCGCGGGCGTCGCATTCGTAGCTCGCATCGGTGCTCTCGCCGTGGCGCGGGGCGATTCGCGATCGCGTGCGTGATCGCCGAATGGTGTGGTCGCGTGGCTATTCGGTGTGTTTTACAGGCTGAGACAGAAGCGGGTTGGTCAGCACTCGATGACGTTGAGGGCCAGGCCGCCTCGGGAGGTCTCCTTGTATTTGGTGTGCATGTCGGCGCCGGTTTGGCGCATGGTTTTGATGACCTTGTCCAGGTGGACGATGTGGGTGCCGTCGCCGCGGAGGGAGAGGCGGGAGGCGTTGATGGCCTTGGCGGAGGCCACGGCGTTGCGCTCGATGCAGGGGATTTGGACCAGGCCGCCGACGGGGTCGCAGGTGAGGCCCAGGTGGTGTTCCAAGCCGATCTCGGCGGCGTTCTCGACTTGGGCGGGGGTGCCGCCCAGGACCGCGGTGAGGGCGGCGGCGGCCATGGCGCAGGCGGAGCCGACCTCGCCCTGGCAGCCCACTTCGGCGCCGGAGATGGAGCCGGTTTCCTTGAGCACCACGCCGATGGCGGCGGCGGTGAGGAGGAAGTCGACCACGCCGTTGGAGGTGGCTGTGGGGATGAAGCGGGTGTAGTAGTGCAGGACGGCGGGGATGATGCCCGCGGCGCCGTTGGTGGGGGCGGTGACGACGCGGCCGCCGGAGGCGTTCTCCTCGTTGACGGCCAAGGCGTAGAGGGTGACCCAGTCCAGGACGTAGAGGGGGTCGTCGAGGCCGTCCTCGGCGAGGAGTTTGTCGTGCAGCGCCTTGGCGCGGCGGGGGACCTTGAGGCCGCCGGGCAGCACACCGTCGCGGACGATGCCCGCGGCGACGCAGGCGCGCATGACCTGCCAGATGTCGAGCAGCCCGGTGCGGACCTCGGCCTCGGTGCGCCAGACGAGTTCGTTGGCGAGCATGACCTGGGCGATGCTCAGGCCGGTGTCGGCGCAGTGCGCCAGGAGTTCGGCGGCGGTGCGGAACGGGTGCGGGACCGGGGTGGTGTCGGCGGAGATGACCGGGCCGTCGGCTGCGGTCTCGTCGAGGACGAAGCCGCCGCCGACGGAGTAGTAGGTCCGCTCGGCGACGGTCTGCCCGGTCGCGTCGAACGCGGTGAAGCGCATGCCGTTGGGGTGCAGCGGGAGTGCTTTGCGCCGGTGCAGGACCAGGTCGGTGTCGGCGAAGGCGATCTCGTGGGTGCCCAGCAGCCGGAGCCTGCCCGCCTGCTTGACGGCGGCGACGCGCTCGGGGACGGTGTCGGTGTCGACGTCCTCGGGGCGTTCGCCCGCCAAGCCGAGCAGGACGGCCCGGTCGCTGCCGTGGCCGTGGCCGGTGGCGCCCAGGGAACCGAACAACTGGGCTCTCACCCGCGCCACCCGGGGCAGGTCGCCAGCGGCACGGAGTCCGTCGGCGAACATCAGCGCGGCGCGCATCGGACCGACGGTGTGCGAACTCGACGGTCCGATGCCGACGCTGAACAGGTCGAAGGCGCTGATCGCCATGGCTGCCTCCTCGGCGGCTCACGACGGGCGGACCGGGTCTCGGTCCGCCCGCACTCGTCCGGCTCGGGTGGAGCCGGACTGGTCTCCAGGATCGTCCTGCGGCGCGAGTGGCGCTCACGGGACGGTGTGCGGGGTTGCCGTGCGGCCGGCCAAGTCCGGAAGCCGCACGATGCGGGTCAGGGCGCTCGGGTCGCGCCGGTGTCCAGGATCGCCCCGCGATGCGGTGGCGTTCGCGGGGCGGTGTGCGGGTCTCTGCGCGGCCGGTCCAGATTGGAGGCCGCACCGTGCGGGTCAAGGCGCTCGGGTGGCGCCGGTGTCCGGGATCGTCCCGCGGTACGGGTGGTGCTCGCGGGACGGTGTGCGAGGTCTGCGTGCGGCCGAGCCAGGTCTGGAAGCCGCTCGATGCGGGTCGGGGCGCTCGGGGCCGCTCTGTGGCACGAGTAGCGCTCACGGGACTGTGTGCGGGGTCGGCGTGCGGCCGAGCCAGGGTCGGAGGCCGCACGATGCGGGTCAGGGCGCTCGCGCAGCGCCGGGGGCAGGGATCGTCCTGCGGCGCGGGTCGCGCTCACGGGACGGCGTGCGAGGTTCATGCGACCGGTCCAGGTTCGAGCGGCTCGGGGCGCTCGGGTGGCGCCGGTGTCCAGGATCGTCCTGCGGTACGGGTGGTGTTCGCGGGGCGGTGTGCGGGGTCTGAGCGGCCGGGCTGGGTTGGGGGCCGCTTGGTGCGGGTCGGAGTGCTCGCGCAGCGCCGGTATTCAAGATTGCCCCGCAGCGCGAGTCGCGCTCACGGGACGACGTGCGAGGTTCGTACGACCAGTCCAGGTCCGGAAGCCGCACAATTCGGGTCAAGGCACTCGCACAGCGCCGGTATTCAAGATTGCCCCGCAGCGCGAGTCGCGCTCACGGGACGACGTGCGAGGTTCGTACGACCAGTCCAGGTCCGGAAGCCGCACAATTCGGGTCAAGGCACTCGCGCAGCGCCGGTGTTCAGGATCGTCCTGCGGCGCGAGTGGCGTTCGCGGGGCGGTGTGCGGGTCTGCTTGACCGGTCTGGATTGGGGGCCGCTTGGTGTTCGGGTGGTGTTGGAGCACCGTCGCGCGGTTTGGTGGGGGGGCGCGCACGGTGTGGGGTCGAGGGGTGGCGGGGCGGGCGCGGTGGGGTCGCCCGCCCCGGTCGGTCAGCCCAGGGTGGGGTAGAGCGGGCGGCGCTTGGCCAGTAGGTCGACGCGGGCCTTGAGGGGGGCGGGGTCGGTGGCCGGGTTGAGGGCCTGGGCGATGATCTCGGCGACCTCGGTGAAGTCGTCGGTGTCGAAGCCTCGGGTGGCCAGGGCGGGGGTGCCGATGCGGAGGCCGGAGGTGACCATCGGGGGGCGGGGGTCGAACGGCACGGCGTTGCGGTTGACGGTGATGCCGATGGAGTGCAGGCGGTCCTCGGCCTGCTGGCCGTCGAGGGTGGAGTCGACCAGGTCGACCAAGACCAGGTGGACGTCGGTGCCGCCGGAGGCGACCTTGACGCCGACGGCGGCGCAGTCGGGCTGTGCGAGTCGGTCGGCGAGGATGCGGGCGCCGTCGAGGACGCGGCGCTGGCGTTCGGCGAACTCCTCGGTGGCGGCGATCTTGAACGCGACGGCCTTGGCGGCGATGACGTGCTCGAGGGGGCCGCCCTGCTGGCCGGGGAAGACCGCGGAGTTGACCTTCTTGGCCAGCTCCTGCTTGCAGAGCACGACGCCGCCGCGGGGGCCGCCGAGTGTCTTGTGCGTGGTGGTGGTGACCAGGTCGGCGTGCGGGACCGGGTTGGGGTGCAGGCCCGCGGCGACCAGGCCCGCGAAGTGCGCCATGTCGACCATGAGCTTGGCGCCCACGGCGTCGGCGATGCGGCGGAACTCGGCGAAGTCGAGCTGGCGGGGGTAGGCCGACCAGCCCGCGATGATCAGGGCGGGCTTGTGCTCGTGGGCGAGGCGCTCGACCTCGGCCATGTCGACCAGGCCGGTCTCGCGGTCGACGTGGTAGGCGGCGACCTTGTACAGCTTGCCGGAGAAGTTGATCTTCATGCCGTGCGTGAGGTGTCCGCCGTGGGCCAGGTCGAGGCCGAGGATGGTGTCCCCCGGCTTGATCACGGCGACCATGGCGGCGGCGTTGGCGCTGGCGCCCGAGTGCGGCTGGACGTTGGCGTGCTCGGCGCCGAAGAGCTCCTTGACCCGGTCGATGGCGAGCTGCTCGATGACGTCGACGTGCTCGCAGCCGCCGTAGTAGCGCTTGCCCGGGTAGCCCTCGGCATACTTGTTGGTCAGCACCGAGCCCTGGGCCTCGAGCACGCCCAGCGGGGCGAAGTTCTCCGAGGCGATCATCTCGAGGGTGTCCTGCTGGCGGCCGAGCTCGGCGGCGACCGCCGCGGCGACCTCGGGGTCGACCTGGGCCAGTGTCTGGTCGAACGTGCTCACGCGTCCCCCTCGGTGGTCAGCTTGGTGTAGTCGGTGGCGGAGAGCAGCTCGGGGGCGTCGCCCGCGAGGCGGATCCGCACCAGCCAGCCGTCGCCGTACGGGTCGTTGTTGACGTGCTCGGGGGCGTCGACGACGGCCTCGTTGACCTCGACGACCTCGCCCGCGACCGGCGCGAACAGCTCGCTGACGGACTTGGTCGACTCGATCTCGCCGAACGACTCGCCCTCGGTGGCGGTGGCGCCGACCTCGGGCAGTTGGACGTAGACCACGTCGCCGAGCTGCTCGGCGGCGTAGGCGGTGACCCCCACGGTGGCAACCCCGTCGGTGAGGTCGACCCATTCGTGTTCCTGGGTGTAGGCCAGGTTCTCCGGGATGCTGCTCATGTTGTTCGTTGATCTCCTGCTCAGGCGGGACGCTGGTAGAAGGGCAGTGCGACGACCTCGACCGGGACGGCCGTGCCGCGGATGTCCACCGACAGGGCGGTGCCGGGCGCGCTGACCGCCGTGGGGACGTAGGCCAGCGCGATCGGGTGGCCCAAGGTCGGCGACAGCGAGCCGCTGGTGACCGTACCGACCTCGGTCCCGTCCGCGGCGAGGACCGGGTAGCCGTGTCGCGGCGACCTGCGGCCCTCGGCGACCAGGCCGACCAGCACCTTCTCTGGCACGTCGGCGTCGCGGCGGCGTTCCAGGGCGGCCCGGCCGACGAAGTCGCCCTTGTCGAACTTCACAACGCGGCCCAGGGCCGCGTCGAACGGGGTGCGGGTGGCGTCCAGCTCGTTGCCGTAGAGCGGCATGCCCGCTTCCAGGCGCAGGGTGTCGCGGCAGGCCAGGCCGCAGGGGACGAGCCCGTGCGCGGCGCCCGCGTCGGTGAGCGCCCGCCAGACCTCGGGGGCGCGCTCCCCCGCGACGTAGAGCTCGAAGCCGTCCTCGCCGGTGTAGCCGGTGCGGGCGAGCAGGACGTCGACGCCCGCGGCGACGGCGGGGGCGCTGGCGTAGTACTTGAGCGCGCCGAGGTCGGCGTCGGTGACCTGGGCCAGGATGGCTGCCGAGCGCGGCCCCTGGACGGCGATGAGCGCGGTGGCCGCGGAGCGGTCGGCGACCTCGACGTCGAACCCGGCCGCCCGTTCGGCGAGGGCGTCGGCGACGGCCGCGGCGTTGGCGGCGTTGGCGACGACCATGTACTCGTCGTCGGCGAGCCGGTAGACGACGAGGTCGTCGAGGACGCCGCCGTCGCCGCCGCAGACCATGGTGTAGCGGGCGCGGCCGGGCTTGACCGCGGAGAGCTTGCCGACCAGGGCGTAGTCCAGGGTGGCGGCGGCGTCGGGGCCGGTCAGCACGATCTCACCCATGTGGCTCAGGTCGAACAGGCCCGCGGCCGTGCGCACTGCCTCGTGCTCGGCGAGCTGGCTGCCGTAGCGCAGGGGCATGGTCCAACCCGCGAAGTCGGTGAACGAGGCGCCGAGGGCCTCGTGGACCGCGTGCAGGGGGGATGGTGTGCTCATCGGTGTCCGTTCTCGTTCGTCCTGGTCTGACCGGCTGCGCCCAGGGTGGCACGGGGCGCCGCCGTTGGGCAGGGGGGTGGGCGCGCCTGTGGACAACTCGGGTGGCGGGTCCGGTTCGGACGACGCGGCGGGCGGCCGCGGGGGTTTCGGGGACAACTCGGGAGTTCCTCCGGCTCGGCGGTGTGGGAACTCCCCCTCTGTCATGGGACCTGAGAGCTTCACCGCCGCTGAGGGCGGTTTGCACCGTGGGTGAGGCGCGCGGGGGCGCCTGCTTTCCAGAGTGGCCTGACCGGGGCGGTAGGTCTACCTGAGAGATTGGCGGGGAGCTTGCTCCTTCGGTGCCCCAGCGCTGTCCTGGGGGCTCTCCCGTCCCGGTTCGTGATGGCCCGATGTTCACTTGTGCGTCCAACGTAACCGGCCGGTCCCCGATCAGTCCAGCGCGAAGCCGTAGGGCAGTTCCAGCCGGTGGGCGGCGAGCAGGTCGGTGTCGGCGAGCAGGTCGCGCGTGGGGCGGTCGGCGACGACGACGCCCTCGTCGACGAGCACCCCGCGCGGGCAGAGCTGCAACGCGTAGGGCAGGTCGTGGGTGACCATGAGCGTGGTGCGGCCGAGGCCGAGCAGGACCTCGGCGAGTTCGCGGCGGGCGACCGGCTCGAGGTTGGCCGATGGTTCGTCGAGCACCAGGACGTCCGGGTCGCAGGCCAGGACGGTGGCCAGCGCCACCCGTCGCCGCTGCCCGCCGGAGAGGTGGGCCGGGGACCGGTCGGCGTGCCCGGCCATGCCGACGGCGTCCAGCGCCCAGTCGACGCGGGCGGCGAGCTCGTCGCCGCGCAGGCCGAAGTTGGCCGGGCCGAAGGCGACGTCCTCGCCGACGGTGGGCATGAACAGCTGGTCGTCGGGGTCCTGGAAGACGAGGCCGACCCGGCGGCGCACCTCGCGCAGCGTGGTCTTGCCGACCTCGATGCCGTTGACCACGACCCGGCCCGCGCCCGCGGTGTGCACGCCGTTGAGGTGCAGGGCGAGGGTGGTCTTGCCCGCGCCGTTGGGTCCCAGGACCGCGACCCGCTCCCCCGGTTCGACGCGCAGGTCGATGCCGAAGAGGGCTTGGTGGCCGTCGGGGTAGGCGTAGGCGAGGCCTTCGACGAGCAGCGCGGGCGGTGTCACGGCCACAGTGTGGTCCCCGCGACCGCGAGTCCGGCGAGGAGGGCGGGGGCGAGTCCGGCGACCCACGCGCGGGTCGGGGCGGGGGTCCCGGTCTCGGGCATCCGGCCGGTCCACCCGCGCGAGACCATCGCCAGGTGCACGCGTTCGCCGCGTTCGTAGGAGCGGATGAACAGGGTGCCCACGGAACGGGCGGTGGCGCCTGCCTGCCAGAGGAAGCGGGGGTTGTGGCCGCGGCAGACGCGGGCCAGCCGCATGCGCTGGGCCTCGGCGGCGATGACCTCCAGGTAGCGCAGCATGAGCGTGGCGATGGTGATGACCATGGACGGCACGCGCAGCCGTTGCAGTCCCACGAGCAGGTCTCGCGGGGAGGTGGTCGCGGCGAGGGTCAGCGAGGTGAGCACGCCCAGGGTGCCTTTGGCGAGGATGTTCCACCCCACCAGCAGCCCTGTCTGGGACAGGCTGACGCCCAGCACGTCCACCGCCGGGCCGCCCGAGAGGAACGGCAGCAGCAGCGCGAGCACGACGAAGGGGGCTTCGATGAGGGCGCGCGCGGCCAGCCACCCCGGTGGGACGCGCGCGATCACCCACACTCCCGCGAGGAGGGCCAGGTGGACGCCGAACGCCCAGAACGCGGTCCGCGGGGTGGTGACGACGCACAGCACGAACGCCAGCGCGGCGACGACCTTGACCTGCGGGGCGAGCCGGTGCACGGGGGTGTCGCCGGGCCGGTGCAGCAGGTGCGCGTGCCCCACGGCCTAGTTCTTGCTGGGGCGCTTGCGGAGCACCCAGAACAGGCCGAACGCCACGGCCAGGGTCGCGATGACGCCGACGACCCCCGCGAGACCGGACAGCCCCTCGTCACCGCCGACGGTGTAGTCGGCGAAGGGGCCTTCGGACAGGGGGTGGTCCTGGGCGTTCTGGGCGATGCACGAGCCCTGCAACTCCTCGCCCGCCTCGGTCTCGGCAACGGTGCAGCCTTGCAGCGTGGCGTGGTCGAGGCCGTCGGGGTTGGAGTCGGCGAAGTAGGACACGCCGCCCGCGAGGACGAGGGCGACGAGCAGGAACGCCGCGAGGAAGCCCAGGTTGCGCTTGGTGGTCGTGGTCATGCCGCCGCCTTCCCGCGCAGCTCCAGCGGCTTGGCCGTGCCGCGCAACAGGTAGACCAGGTCGGGACGGGCCGCGGCGACGGCGCCGACGGTCAGGGCGGTGATGACGCCCTCGCCGATGCCGATGAGCACGTGCACGCCGAGGACCGTGGCCGCGACGGTGCCCAGGCTGAACGCCGCGTCGCCGCCGATGGCGAACTCGATGACGAAGCCGAGCGCGGCCACGACCGTGTTGACCAGGGCCGCGATGAACGAGACCGCGACCAGCCCGGCCTTGCCGCGCGCGGCGAGCCGCTTGAGCGCCAGCGCCACGCCGAACCCGGCGGCGGTGCCGATCAGGGCCATGTTGGTGATGTTCGCGCCCAGCGCCGTCAGGCCGCCGTCGGAGAACAGGAGCGCCTGCACGACGAGCACGATGGACACGCACAGCGCGCCCACCCAGGGGCCGACGAGGATGGCGGCGAGCGCGCCGCCGAGCAGGTGCCCGGAGACCCCGGCCAGGACGGGGAAGTTGAGCATCTGGGTGGCGAAGACGAACGCGGCGACCAGCCCGGCCATGGGCGCGGCGCGGTCGTCGAGGTCGGCTCTGGCCTTCACGGCGGCGATCGCGACCCCGATGACGGCGACGCCGAGGAACAGCACCGTCGTCGGGGTGTTCAGCAGACCATCGCTCATGTGCATGGCGACCGGGGCGGTCATGGCACCTCCGAGCAGGGCGGATCGGAACCAGGTGAGCCTATTGCGCAATCGGTTTTAACGCCATCGGGTGGCAACTGCACACAGAGTGCGACCAGTCACGGCTGGTTCAGCGTGCTCGGGTGCCCGGCGCGGCGGCTTCGGGTGTCGCCGAGTCGAGCTGTTCGGGGCCGGTGGCCGGTGGGTGCTCGCCGCGCGATGGTCACGAACGAAGCACGCCCCGATCGGGTGATGAGCAAATCGGCGATCGGATACTACAGTCCGTGCTCGTGCTGTCACAAGAATCCGTGGACGCCTTGCGCCACGAGGGCGACCCGCTCGCCGACGCCGTGATCGAGGACCTGGTGTCCTCCGGGGCGATCGGCGAGGTCAACGCGGTGCTGACGGAGTTCCGCGGCAACGCCCAGCCGATCCCCGAGAACCTGCCCGCGCGCGTGCGCCAGTACTTGATCGACACTGACGTGCCCCCCGCCTGGATGGACCCTGAACGGGTGGCTGGGGCGCGGGAGTTCTTCGTCGACGACGGCGCGCACGTGGCGTCGGTGCTGTCCTACGGGTCGATGGTCGAGTGCTACGCCCAGGTGGTCCCGGCGAAGGTCCTCACCGCCACCCACCGCCTCAACCAGCCGCACCGGCGCCTGGCCGAGACCTCGCAGTTCGTGCTGAACATGATGGCCGACGACCCGTTCGGCGACCGCGGCGCGTTCGTGCCGACCATCCAGAAGACCCGGCTCATCCACGCGGCCGTGCGCCACCTGGTCACCGGGTCGCCGGACTGGGACCCGGCGGACGGGGTGCCGGTGTGCCAGCGCGACCTGCTGGGCGCGCTGCTGATCTTCTCGGTGCGGGTCGTGCACGGGATGCGCCGCATCGGTGTGTCGGTCACCGACGCGGAGGCCGAGGACTACTGGCACGTGTGGCGGGTCGCCGGGGCGATGCTGGGCATCCGCGAGGACGTGCTCCCGTGGTCGTTCGCCGAGGCCGACGCGCTGAACCGCGCGATGCTCGACCCGTACTTCGCGCCGTCGCCGGAGGGCACGGCGCTGACCGGGGAGATCTTGGCCCTGTACCAGGACTTCGTGCCGGGGAAGGTGTTCGACGGGGTGGTGCCCGCGATGGTCCGGCAGACGATCGGGCACGAGGTCGCCGACATGGTGGGGGTGCCGCGGTCGCCGGGGTGGGGGCGCGTGGTCGGCGGCGGGGCGCGGGTGATGCGGGCGTTGGAACGGGTTGAGGACAACAACAAGGCCGCGCGGGTCGTGCTGGACAAGGCGGGTGGGCTGTTGGTGAAGGTGAGCGCGCGGGTGCTGACGGGTGGCCGGTCCGCGCCGTTGGACATCCCCGCGGGGCTGCGGGGCTGTCCGATGAGCTGAGCCCGCGCGGGGCTTGCCCGCCCCGTCCGGTGCGGTGGTCGTCGGACCGGACGGTGCGGAGCGGGCCTAGAAGCGGATGAGGGTGCGCCCGCCCTTGCCCTGGCGCATGTCCTCGAAGGCGGCCTCGACGCCGGTGAGGTCGGTGGTGTTGGTGACCAGGGCGGAGACGTCGAGCTTGCCCTCGGCGGCCAGGGCGAGCAGGCGGGGGACGTCGACGTCGGGGTCGGTGGAGCCGAAGAGGCAGCCGGTGAGGGTGCGGCCCTGCCAGTAGAGCTCCAGGGCGCTGAACTCGACCATGGCCTTGGCGCTGCCCACGCCCACCACGACGACGTGGCCGCCGCGGCGGCTGGCGGACCAGGCGGCGCGGATGGTGGCGGGGATGCCGACGCACTCGAAGGCGACGTCGGCGCCGCGGCCGCCGGTGAGCTTGCGGATGGCCTTGGTGGTCGTGTCGTCGGAGACGAGGAAGTGGGTGGCGCCCTGGGCGCGGGCCAGCTCCTCCTTCTCCGCGTGCACGTCGACGGCGATGATCGGGGAGGCCCCGGCGATGCGCGCGGCCTGCAGCACCGACAGGCCGATGCCGCCGACGCCGACCACCAGGACGGCCTGGCCCGGCTGGACCTTGGCGGTGTTGAACACCGCGCCGACGCCGGTCAGCACCGCGCAGCCGAGCACGGCGGCCTGCTCCAGCGGGACGTCCGCGGGGATCGGGACCGCGCCGTTCTCCGGGACGATGGTCTCCTCGGCGAACGCGCCCGCGCCCAGGCCGGGGTAGAGGTCGGTGCCGTCGGCGAGCGTGCCGTGCGGGACGCCTGCGGCGTCGGAGTTGTGCGCGCACAGCCAGGGCTCGCCGTTGTCGCAGAACCAGCACTCCCGGCACGGCGGCGCCCAGTTGAGCAGCACGTGGTCGCCGACCGCGACCTTGGTGACCCCCTCGCCGATGGCCGTGACCACCCCGGCGCCCTCGTGGCCCAGCACCGCGGGCACCGGCTGGCGCAGCGTGCCGTTCGACAGCGACAGGTCCGAGTGGCACACCCCCGCCGCCGCGACCCGCACCCGCACCCGGCCGGGGCCGGGCTCCGGCAGGACGATGTCGACGACCTCCATCGGCTTGCCCTGCTCGGACAGAACGGCTGCCCTGACCATGTCACTCCTCGGTGTCGCGCGGGCCTGTGGACAACCTCGGTCCGGGCCCGGCTCGGTGTCGGTGGCCTGCGATAACGTTGAAATCAGGGGTCCCCTTCGCGGCCTGTGGACAACGGGGCGCGGCGGGGCGGTGCTGGTCGTACTCTGGCGGGTTGGCGGTGCGGCGGGGGTAAGGCAGGCGCCGCCGCCCGCCGAGTCGGGGACGGTGCCGGGTGGGCGGTGGGGCTCAGCCGAGCGTGCCGGAGACGCTGGCGTGGCCCTTGAGGATGTTGCGGGCGATGGTGCGGCGCTGGATCTCGTCGGTGCCCTCGTAGATGCGCAGCAGCCGCAGCTCGCGGTACCAGCGCTCGACGGGCAGCTCCCGCGTGTACCCCATGCCGCCGTGGATCTGCAGCACCCGGTCGACGATCTCGTTGGCCTTGACGCCGCCGTAGAGCTTGGCGATCGACTGCCAGTGGCGGGAGTCCTGGCCCTGGTCGACGACCCAGGCGGCGTGCAGGACCAGCCAGCGCAGGGCCTCGATCTCCACCGCGGAGTCGGCGATCATCCACTGGATGGCCTGGCGGTTGGCGATGGGCTCGCCGAAGGTGACCCGGGTGTTGGCCTGCTCGACGGCCATCTCGATGAGGCGTTCGCAGGCGCCGAGGGCGCGGGCGGGGAGCATGTAGCGGCCGCGGCCGATCCACTTCATGGCCAGGCCGAAGCCGTTGCCGACCTCGCCGAGGATGTTCTCCTTCGGGACGCGGACGTCCTCGAAGACCAGGGCGGCGGGGCCCCACTCCCCCATGGTGTCGATGTACTCGCTGCGCCAACCCTGGTCGCGGTCGACGAGGAAGCAAGTGACCGACTGGTCAGTATGCCTTTTGCTGTGCTTGTCCTTGTCGGTCACCGCGAAGACCATCGTGAAGTCGGCCTCGTTGCCGCCGGTGATGAAGGTCTTCTCACCGTTGATGATCCAGTCGGTGCCGTCCTGGCGGGCGGAGGTGCGGATGTTGCGCGCGTCGGACCCGGCGCCGGGCTCGGTGATGGCGAAGCAGGACTTGCGCTCGCCGGACAGCGTCGGGAGCAGGTAGCGCTGCTTCTGCTCGTCGTTGGCGTAGTAGAGGATGTTGTCGGCGTGGCCGCCGAAGCGGAACTGCACGAAGGAGCGGCCCAGCTCGGCCTCCAGCAGCGCCGACATCACCGCGCCCAACCCCATGCCGCCGTAGTCCTCCGGCGTCTGCACGCCCCAGAACCCGGACGCCTTCGCCTTGTCCTGCAGCTCCTTGAGCACGTCGGCGGTGAGGCCGGGCTGGTTGGCCCGCTCGCGGCGCAGGACCTCCTGCTCCAGCGGGATGATCTCCTTGCGGACGAAGGTGCGGACCCAGTCGCGGACCTGCTTCTCCTCGTCGCTGAGCGAGAAATCAACCATGACGTCCCCTCCTCTTGCTCTAGGCCGAACCTGTCACACAAAGGCGTTGATGCCGGTCAGCGCGCGACCGATCAGCAGCTTCTGGATCTGGGTGGTGCCCTCGTAGAGGGTCATCACGCGGGCGTCGCGCAGGTACTTCGCGACCGGGTACTCGTCGAGGTAGCCGTAGCCGCCGAAGACCTGGATGGCCAGGTTGGCCGCGGCGACGGCGTTCTCGCTGGCGTGCAGCTTGGCCATCGACGCGGCGGTGCCGAACGGCAGGCCGCGCTCGATCAGGTCGGCCACCCGCCACACCAGCAGCCGGGCGGCCTCGGTGTTGACCGCCATGTCGGCGAGCATCTCCTGCACGAGCTGGTACGAGGCGATGGGCTTGCCGAACTGCAGGCGCTCCTTGGCGTACTGCACGCTGGCCTGCAACGCGCCGTTGGCCAGGCCGACGCAGCCCGCGGCGACCGACATGCGGCCCTTGTCCAGCGCGCTCATCGCGATCTTGAAGCCGACGCCCTCGTCGCCGAGGCGGGCCGAGGCGGGCACGCGCACGCCGTCGAGGACCAGCTCGCCGGTCGACTGGCCGCGCAGGCCGAGCTTGCCCTTGATCTCGCGGTGCTCGAAGCCGGGGGCGTCGGTGGGCACCAGGAAGGCGCTGACGCCCTTGGGGCCGGGGCCGCCGGTGCGGGCGAAGACCAGGGACACGTCGGCCCAAGTGCCGTTGGTGATGAACATCTTCGAGCCGGTGATGACGTAGTCGTCGCCCTCGCGCACCGCCCGGGTGGACAGGTTGGCCGCGTCGGAGCCGGTGTCGGGCTCGGTGAGGCCGAAGCAGGCCAGCGACTCGCCGGAGCAGATACGCGGCAGCCAGTGCCGCTTCTGCTCCTCGCTGCCCCACTTGTGGATGGACTTGCCGACCAGGCCGAGCGAGACGCTGACGATGCCGCGGATGGCCGAGTCGCCGCGGCCGAGCTCCTCCATCATCAGGCAGTAGCTGAGGTTGTCGCCGCCGGAGCCGCCGTACTCCTCGGGGATGGTCATACCGAGGAAGCCGACCGCGCCCAGCTTGGCCACGATCCCCCGGTCGACCTGCTCGCGGCGGTCCCACTCCCGCGAGTTCGGCACCACCTCGCGGTCGATGAAGTCCCGGGCGAGGTCCCAGAGCGCCTGCTGCTCGTCGGAGAGGGACAGGTCCACGGCGTCTCCCGTCAGCAAACCATACAGTGTTAGGTATTCTCAGGATAGGATGCCCGCAACCCCGGGGCAACAGGGCGCGGGCGTGACCCGGGAGACACGAAGTGCCACGTCCGTCGACACCGCTGCTCAGCCGCGAGCGCATCCGGGCGCACGCCCTCGCGCTGGTGGACGGGCACGGCCTCGACGCCCTGTCGATGCGGCGGCTCGCGGCGGGCCTCGGCGTCCAGGCGGCGTCGCTGTACAGCCATTACCGCACGAAGGACGAGTTGCTGCAGGACGTGGCGGACGCGGTCATGTCCGATGTGGACGTATCGGACTTCGACGGCCCGGACTGGCAGACGGGCCTGCGCACCTGGGCCCGCTCCTACCGGGCGGCGATGGCCGCGCACCCCAACCTGGTGCCCGTGCTCGCCGCCGGACCCGCCCGCCGGGAGACGGCGCTGCAGCGCGCCGACGCCGTGCACGGCGGCCTGGTCCGCGCGGGCTGGCCGCCGCGCTACGCCACGCTGATCGGGGCGTCCACCAAGTACCTGGTGCTGGGGGCGGCGATGTCGTCGTTCTCCCGCGGCTTCGAGGACGACGTGCAGGTGTACGTGGACCGCTACCCGCACCTCAACCAGGCTCACCTGCTGCGCGAGAACGCCGACGCGATCGACGCGGAGAGCTTCGAGCTGGCGCTGGAGGCGTTCGTCGCCGGGCTGGTCGCGCTGCGCGCCAGGGTCGCCTGACCCCGCCGGGCCCCGACCTGGGTCAGCGCCACCCCCGCCAGCACCGCCGCCACCCCGGCCCACTGCGCCGCGCCCAGCCGCTCCCCCAGCACCAACGCCGCCAGGACCCCGCCCACGACGACCTCCAGCGCCGCCACCGAACTGGCCGCCGTCGGCGCGAGCCCGCGCTGCGCGACGACCCCGAGCAGCACCGCCAACGCCAGGCCGACCAGCCCCGCGTAGAGGACCAGCGCCCACACCGGCACCCCGTCGACGACGTCGGCGAGCACCGCGACCGGGAACGGCCGCACCACGAGCAGGGCCACCGCCCCGCAGGACGCGCCCCACATCGCGAGCACCAGCGGGTCGTGGTCGCGCAAACCCCGCTCCGCCAACAGGAACCGGCCCGCCATGGTCACCGCGGCGAGGAGCCCGAACAGCACGCCCACCGCGTCCAGCGGCCCCGTTCCCGTGCCGCCGACCAGCGCCACGCCGACCAGCAGCACGCCGGTGCCCGCCCACAGCGCGCCCGGGGCCGGGCTCCCGCGCGCGAACCGGACCCACAGCGCCACCAGCACCGGGGCCAGGTACTCCAGCAGCAGCGCGACCCCGACCGGCAGCCGCCCCAGTGCCACCACGTACACGACCTGGTTCACCGCGATGGTCACCACACCGTAGGCGGCGATCAGCGGCCACTGCGCCCTGGGCACCCGCAACCGCCGCCGCAGCGCCACAGCGGCGATCGACAGCGCCAGCGCGCCCAGCACGACCCGGGCCTGGATGACGTTGACCGGCGACAGCGCGGTCGATCCCAGCATCTTCAGGGCGGGCGCGGCGCTGCCCATCGCCACAGCGCCCAGCACGCCTGCCAGCAGGGCGGAAGTCGGTTTCGGCACGGTGAGAACGCTAGCCAGGTCACGCGCAACGCGATTGAGAGTTCACCGCCCGCGGCGCAACAATGTCGCGTGCCCAGACCCGAGCTCGACGACCTCGACCACGCCCTCCTCGGCCTGTTGCAGCGCGACAGCGCGCGCACGCTCGCGGCGCTCGGCGACCAGGTGGGCCTGTCCCCCAGCGCCGTGCAGCGGCGGATCGAGCGCTTCCGCGAGACCGGACTCGTCGACCGGACGGTCGCCGTGCTCGACGCCAAGCGGGCCGGGGCGCTGCTGGCGGTGTGCCTGGCGACGCTGGACCGGGAGTCGCGCGCGGAGCACGAGCGGTTCCGCGCGCACGTGCTGGCCAGTCCGCACGTGCAGCAGCTCTACAACGTCACCGGCGACTGGGACTACGTCGTGGTGCTGGCGACGACCGGCGTCGAGGAGCACCGCGTGGTGGCCGACGCGGTCCTCAAGGACGCGCCCAACCTGCGCCGCTACTCGACGATGCTCGTGCTCGACCCGGTGCGCGCCACCCTGGACCTGCCCACCCGGCCCGCGCCGTGACGCTTGCGCTGGATGAGCCAGTCGATCGCCTCGTCGATCTGCACGCCGTTCGGGCCCGCGGCGAACCGGCAGTCGGGGTACCGCTCGATCATCCGCGACAGCAGCTCGACGCCGAACCCCTTGCCCTGCCACGGGATCAGGACGCGCAGGCAGACGAGTTCGACGCGGGCGGCGTCGGCGTCGTGGTGGAACGAGGCGGTGGCCACCTTGTCGGTGCCGCGCCACAGGTCGAGGTGGGTGGCGCTGTCGCCGGGCACGAGGTCGACCCGGCACGACGGGTGCGGGTGCGGCAGTTCGGACCGCACGTCGGAGGCGAGGTCCTGCAGCAGGGAAGGCATGATCAGCCCACCCCCGCGCCGTGCAGGGTGACCCAGCGCTGCATGGCGTACTCGACCATGGTGATCAGGGATTGCTTGACGCTGGCCCGGTCGCGGGCGTCACAGGGGATGATGGGCACCTCCGGGGAGACGACGAGGGCGTCGCGGACCTCTTCGATGTCGTGCTTGAGGACGCCGTCGAAGCAGTTGAGGCCGATGACGTAGGGCAGTTCGCGCTCCTCGAAGAAGTCGATCGGGGAGAACGAGTCGGCCAGGCGGCGGGTGTCGGCCAGGACCACCGCGCCGATGGCGCCGCGGACCAGGTCGTCCCACATGAACCAGAACCGCTGCTGGCCGGGCGTGCCGAACAGGTACAGGATCAGGTCCGAGTCGAGTGAGACGCGGCCGAAGTCCATCGCGACCGTGGTGGTCGACTTGTCCGGGGTCGCCGAGGTGTCGTCGATGTCGCTGGAGGCCGAGGTCATCACGGCCTCGGTGGTCAGCGGGACGATCTCCGACACCGCGCCGACGAAGGTGGTCTTGCCCGCGCCGAACCCGCCCGCCACGACGATCTTGACCGAGGTGAGCGCCGGGGCTTCCGCGTCGTCATAGCCGACGGAGTCCACTGAGTACCCTTTCCATCAACACCAGGTGGGCGCGGTTGGCGCCCCCGGTCGCTGTCTTGTGCACGGTGATCAGGCCCAGTTGGGCCATGTCGCCCAGCAGGACCTTGGCGACCCCGAGCGGGGCGCCCATCAGGGTGGCGACCTCGGCCACCGACCTCGGCTGGTGGCACAGCGCGCCGATCGCCCGGTGCTCGGACTCGGCGAACGCGGCCGCGTCGGCGGCGCGCGCGCTGGTGGACACCATCGTCTCCAGCCGCAGCTCGAACGTGGAGCGGGTGCGGCCCCTGGTCCAGGCGTAGGGGCGGACGATCGAGGTGACCTCGTCGGCGATCACCCCGTCCGCCGCCGCGGCGTCGGAGAGGTCGGTGGCGGGCCACTGCGGCTCGGTGCGGCGCAGGACGCCGTCCTCGGCCACCGGGGCGGGCGGTGGCGGCGCGGGCACCTCGGCGGCCCGGTGGCGTTCGCGGCCTGCCATCGACAGGCCGTTGACCACGTCGGCGAACGTCGGCTCGTGGGGCTGCTCGGTCATCGGGCGCTCACGCGGGCTGCCGGACCATCCGCGCGGACCCGCCGCGCAGCGCCGCCCGAAGCTCGGGGGTCAGGATCTGGCCGACCCGGTCGACCAGCAGCGTCATCTCGTAGGCCACCTGGCCGATGTCGCAGGTCGGGGCGGCCAGCACGGCCAGGCAGGAGCCGTCGCTGATGGCCATCAGGAGCATGATGCCGCGCTCCATCTCGACCACGGTCTCCTTGACCGACCCGGCCTCGAAGCAGCGGGCCGCGCCCTGGGTCAGGCTGATCACCCCGGAGGCGACCGCGGCGAGCTGGTCGGCGCGGTCGACGGGCAGCCGCGCCGACGAGGTCAGCAGCAACCCGTCCGCGGAGACCACCACGGCGTGCGCGACGCCGACGATGCGGTCGGCGAAGTCGTTGACCAGCCATCCGAACTGGCTCGGCTTGGGCTGCGTGGTCGTCATCGTGCTCCATTCCTCACTGCTGGTGGCTGAGCTGGTCGGTGCGGTTCGGCGCTCACGGGCCGGCGCCCTCCTGGTGCTCGGGCCCGCGCCGGGCGAGGCTGTCGCGGCCCCGGCCGATGCCGCGCTGCAGGCTGCCCAGTCGCGAGCGCAGCGCCTCGGCGTCGCGCTCCATGACCGGGCCGCGGTGCGCGGTCGGGGCGGGCTTGTCGAGGCTGCCCGGCAGCAGCCGCTCCCGGGGGGTGCGCTGGGGCAGACCGTCCTGGCCGGGGGGTTCGCCGACGAACCCGAACCGCGCGCCGCGCAGGTCCAGGCCCCGCTCGGGGGTCGTCGGCTGATCCTGCGCGGGGTCGCTCTGCTGCGCGCCGCGGGCCCGGTGCACGCCGCGCTGGTAGCTGCTGAGCCTGCGGCGCAGCTCGGCGGCGTCGCGGGAGCCGAACGGGGCCCACTGCGGCAGTGGCCGGGCCTCGGGCTTGGGCTCGGGCCTGGCCTGGCCGTTGACCGAGCCGGGCACCAGGTTGCGCCGGGGGGTCCGGCGCGGCAGGCCGGTGTCGGTGAAGTCCTCGGGGGTGGTGTCGGCGACGGCCCGCGCGGCGCTGAACCCGTGGTCGGCGGCGAAGTCCCAGGCCTCGGGGACCTGGCTCGGCGCCTGGGTGGCGGGGTCGTCGGTGACCGTCCGGAACCAGGCGGAGACCATCTCGTCGAAGATCGGCGTGGTCTCGTGCATCGCGTCGGGCGGCGGCGCGCTCGCGCCGAGGCTGTCGTCGGACGGGGTGTCCCACCACCCGGTCTGCTCGGCGGGGCTGAACAGGTCCGGGGCCGCGGCGCGCGGCTCGGGCCGTTCGCGGCGGGGCAGCGGGACTTGGTCCTCGTCCGGTGCTGGCCGGGGCGCCGCCGGGGCCGCGGGGGCCGCCTTGCCCTGGTCGGGGGTGCGCGGCTGCGGCACCGAGTGGGGGAGTTGGGCCCCGTCGCCACCGGTGGGGCGGGTGTCGCGGGGTGTGCGGCGGGGCAGGCCGCCGTCGGTGGTGGGGCGGCCGTTGACGGCGGAGCCGTTGGTGCCGTTGGGCTTGTGCGACCCGTTGACCGACCCGTTCACCGCGCCGCGGCCGTTGACGGCCGTGCCGTTGGTGCCGTTGGTGCCGCTGCCGTTGACCCCGGCGCCGTTCACACCCGAGCCGTTGACGGCGTGCGGGGCGCGCTTGCCCTCGGCCGCGGGGGGCGGCGAGGCGGGCTTGGGCGGGACGGCGGGCAGGCCGATGACGTTGGCGGTCACCAGCTCCGGCGGGATCACCACGGTGGCCCGGGTGCCGGACTGGTTGCCCGCCCGCAGCGCCACCCGCACCCCGTGCCGGGCGGCCAGCCTGCCGACCACGAACAGGCCCATGCGGCGGGCGGTGGAGGCGTCGACGGTGCCCGCGTCGGCGAGGCGGTGGTTGGCCTCGGCCAACTCGTCGTCGCGCATGCCGATGCCGCGGTCGACGACCTCGATGCGCACCGCGCCGTCCTCGGTGTGCTGGCCCGCCACGGTCACCTGGGTGGTCGGGGCGGAGAACGCGGCGGCGTTGTCCAGCAGCTCGGCGACCAGGCGGATCAGGTCGCCCACGGCGTAGCCGACGACCAGGGCCGAGGGCGGCGACTGGATGACCACCCGTTGGTACTGCTCGATCTCGGAGACCGCGGCGCGCAGCAGGTCGGCCAGCGGCGCGGGCTGCTGGGCGCGGCGGGCGGGCTCGCTGCCGGAGAGCACCATCAGGTTCTCGTTGTTGCGGCGCATCCGGGTCGCGAGGTGGTCGAGCTGGAACAGGGTGGAGAGCTGGTCGGCGTCCTCCTCGTCGCGCTCGAGCCGTTCGAGCAGGTGCAGTTGGCGCTGGACCAGGCCCTGGCTGCGGCGCGACAGGTTGACGAAGACGTTGCCGTAGTTGGCCCGCAGCGCGGCCTGCTCGCCCGCCAGCCGCAGCGCCTGCTCGTGCACGGCGTCGAAGGCGCGGGCGACCTGCCCGACCTCGTCGGCCGACGGCACGGCGATCGGGTCGACCTTGGCGGTGACCTCGCCGCCGTCGCGGATGCGGGCCACCGCGGCGGGCAGCCGGGTGCGGGCGATGTCCAGCGCGCCGCGGCGCAGCTCGGCCAGCGACCGCAGGAGCTGGCGGCCCATCAGGAAGATGACCGCGGCGGCGAGCACGAGCGCGAGGATCAGCACGACCGAGGCGAGCCCGGCGGCGTCGCCCGCGTCGTCCTGCAGCGCGTCGGAGCGGGCCTTGATCCGCTCGCCCAGGGTGGCCGCCGCCGCGCTGAGGCGGGCGGAGGTCTGGTCGGAGGCGAGGTCCCAGTCCACGGCGGGCAGCGGCAGCGGCACGTCGACCGCGGCGGGCGCGGCGGCGTCGCCGAGGACCCGGGTGAGCAGCGCGGACCGGTCGCGGACGACCGGCACGGACACCTGCCGCTCGAACTCGGCGCGCTCGGCCTCGGTGGCCACCGCGCGGAAGCCGGAGTTGTGGTCGTCCAGGCGGGCCTGCGAGGAGCGCAGCGCGGTCAGCTCGGCGCTGTTGAGCCCGCCGCGGGCGATGCCGACGGCGACCAGCGCCCACTGGAACCGCACCTCCTCCTGGGCCGCGTCGAGCTGGGCCAGGGCGGCGGCGGTGCCGGAGAGCTCGCGGTCGGTGATCTCCTCGGCGACGGCGCGGTCGAAGTCGAGCAGCACGCCGATGATGCCGGTGAACTGGGCCAGCGCGGTGGCCGCGTCGACCGCGCCGCCGGAGACCGAGCGGCGCAGCACGTCGAGCCGCTGCAGGGCGGTCCGGGCGTCGGCGGCGCGGGCGGCGGTGACCGGGGAGCCGAACTCGGCGGCGGCCACGGCGGCCCGCAGTTGCTCGCGGGCGTAGTCGGCGCTGCGCCGCTCGGTGGCGGTGGCCTCGTCGATGGCGGCGCCGCCGGTGAGCGCGACCGCGGACTTGGTCCGCTCGCGCTGCACCCAGCCGAGCAGGCCGCGCAGCGAGTCGGTGACCTCGACGACCCGGTCCACCTGGCGGTAGCCGTCGGCGCGGTTGACCTGGTCGGTGATCCGCAGGGCGCCGAGCACGACGGCGAACAGCACCGGGACGGCGATGACGGCGGTCAGCTTGACCGGGATGGACCAGTCCCGCCAGGCGGTCAGGGATCGCCACCGTGACCTGCCCGACCGCCCGCCGGCTTCCCCACCGGCGGCGGCGCGGCGCCCGTCGGCCACGTCGTTGTCGTCCCGGCCCGCCCCCGCCCGGCCGGTGGACGTGGGAGAGGACCTGGTGCGGGGGACGGTCGCGGTCATGCGCGTCCTCCCGCGACGGACCGCCTTCGCCGTCGGAGCAACACCTTCACCGCGCCGCTCTCCTTCCACGGTTGGAACCTGGACAGCACAGGGCACCTGCAGGGCATTTCCCGGGGACTCCCGGGAACGGCTCGTCGTCCGCCACCCTTCACGGACATCGGCGTTCACCGGGGGAACTTGAGGGCCAACCGTACCCCAATCAAGCGATCTGGCCCCGCTTCTGATGAAACCATTGCTGACCAGCCACGACACCCTTTTTCCGCGCCTTGGAACGGTGCGCCTGCCCGTTCTTGCGAGCGATTTGGTCACTCTCCGGAGATCAATCGACCTTGAGTCGCTCGATCGGGTGGGACGTCTCCTGGTATGACCCAAGACCTCACCCGTACCGGTGACAGGCCCGCTGAGCTGCCCTCTTCGGTCCGGCCGAATCGACGAAGGGTTGTTCCGGCGCGCCAAACGACAAACCGGCCCGGGAGGGCGGCTTGCGATCGGCAACTTCCGCTCGGCATCCTGATTGCACAGTTCACTATTACGTGTGACAGTTCGTCGATCTCGAACCAATATCGCCCTGATCTCGTTCTCCGGACTGCCGACGCGCATTAGACCGTTCTCGCGGCGGGTGGTTAACATGGCCCGGGCCATTCGCCCCGACGCCCTTTCCGCCACCACCGGCGCGGCGTCCATTCCCCGCCTCCCCCTCGCCTAGGAGGAATGTATGACCGCCCCAGCCGCACGGGCGACCGCGCCCGCGGGCGACCGGCCAGCCGCCTTCGGCGGCGTGGACCGCGTCCCCGCCCCGACCGCCCCGCCCGACTTCGCCGCGCTGCACGCGAGCCCGGAGTTCACCGCTCTGCGCGCGCGGTTCCGCCGCTTCACCTTCCCGGCCACCGGCTTGTTCCTGAGCTGGTACCTCACCTACGTGCTGCTCGCCGCCTACGCCCCCGGCCTGCTGGCGATCCGGGTCAGCGGCGCGGTGACCCTCGGCCTGCTGCTGGGCCTGGGCCAGTTCGCCAGCACGATCGCGCTCACCCTCGTCTACACCCGCTGGGCGCGGCGGTCGCTGGACCCCGCCGCCGCCGCGATCCGGCAGTCGGCGGGTGAGCGCGGGTGATCACCGCCCAGGCGCAGGCCGGGGTGGGCGACCCCGCGCTCAACACCGCCGTGTTCGCCGCGTTCGTGCTCATCACGCTGTACGTGGTCTACCGGTTCAACAGCGGGGGCACGACCGCCGACGACTACTACGCGGCAGGGGGGCGGTTCACCGGTGTGCAGAACGGGTTCGCCCTCTCCGGCGACTTCCTGTCCGCCGCGTCCTTCCTCGGCGTCGCGGGCGCCATCGCGATCACCGGCTACGACGGCTTCCTGTACTCGATCGGCTTCCTGGTCGCCTGGCTGGTGAACCTGCTGCTGGTCGCCGAGCTGGTCCGCAACACCGGCCGGTTCACCATGGGCGACGTGCTGGCCTACCGGATGCGCCAGCGCCCGGTGCGCGCGGCCGCGGCGACCTCGACGCTGGTGATCTCGCTGTTCTACATGCTGGCGCAGATGGCGGGCGCGGGCGCGGTCGTGGCCCTGCTGCTCGACGTGCACGGTGCGGTCGGGCAGGCGGTGGTCATCACCGTCGTCGGCCTGATCATGATCTGCTACGTGCTCGTCGGCGGGATGAAGGGCACCACCTGGGTGCAGATTATCAAGGCCGGGCTGCTGCTGCTCACCGTGGTGCTGATGACGGTGTTCCTGCTGGGCAAGTTCGGGTTCAGCCCGAGCTCGCTGCTGGAGCAGGCCGCGGCGAACAACACCAACGGCGAGCGGGTCCTCGGCCCCGGGGTGCAGTACGGGCAGTCGCCGACGGCCACGCTGGACTTCGTGTCGCTGTCGCTGGCGCTGATCCTGGGCGCGGCCGGGCTGCCGCACGTGCTGATGCGCTTCTACACCGTGCCCGACGCCCGCGAGGCGCGGCGGTCGGTGGTCTGGGCGGTGGGCGCGATGAGCGTGTTCTACCTGGGCACGCTGGTCATCGGCTACGGCGCGTCGGCGCTGGTCGGCTCCGAGCGCATCCTGGCCGCCACCGGCCGGGAGAACTCGGCGGTGCCGCTGCTGGCCTTCGAGGTCGGCGGCACCGTGCTGATGGGGGTGGTGGCGGCGGTCGCGTTCGCGACGATCCTGGCCGTGGTGGCCGGGTTGACGATCACCGCGTCGGCGTCGTTCGCCCACGACGTGTACGCCAACATCCTGCGCAGGGGCACGCCGGAGCCGGGCGCCGAGGTCCGCGTCGCCCGGTTGACCGCGGTGGTGATCGGGCTGCTGGCGATCGTCGGCGGCATCCTGGCCAACGGGCAGAACGTGGCGTTCCTGGTGGCGCTGGCGTTCGCCTTCGCCGCGTCGGCCAACCTGTCGACGCTGCTGTACTCGTTGTTCTGGAAGCGGTTCACCACCACCGGGACGCTGTGGGCGATGTACGGCGGGCTGGGGTCGTGCCTGCTGCTGGTGTCGCTGTCGCCGGTGGTCTCCGGGGCGCCGACCTCGATCCTGTCCGATGTGGACTTCGCGGTGTTCCCGCTGTCGAACCCCGGCATCGTCTCGATCCCGGTGTCGTTCCTGTGCGGCTACCTGGGCACGGTGTTGGGCAAGGACGAGGCGGACCCCGAGCGGCAGAAGGAGATGGAGGTCCGGGCGCTCACGGGGCTGGGGCGCCAGGCCTCGCCGCGGGCGCGCTGAGCCCGCGCTGCCGCAGCAGCGGCAGCGTGGCCAGCACCAGCAGCGGGGGCAGCACCGCGAACCCCACGACGATGGCGGTCGACGCCGACCCGGGCTGCGCGGCCGGGTCGGCGCCCGCCGCGTAGCCGCCGATCCCCAGCACGAGGCCGAACAGGCCGGGCCCCAGCGCCAGGCCGAGCGTGTCGCCCGCGGTCCACACCCCGGCGAACAGCCCGGCCCGGGTCTGGCCCGCCTTGGCCTCCTCGTCGGCGATCAGGTCGGCGAGCAGGGTCAGCGGGAACACCTGCAGCCCCGCGTAGGCGACACCGCCGAGGGCGACCAGGCCGATCAGGACCGGGGTGGGCGGGCCGAAGGCGATCCCGCCGAACGCGGCGGCGAACAGCACCGTCGCCACCGACCACGACCGCTGCACGCCCCACCGCGCCGCGACCCTGCGCAGCACCGGCATGACCACCAGCGCGGGCCCCACGAACGCCGCGAACAGCAGCGTCTGCGCCCCCGGCTCGCCCAGCACGACCCTGGCCAGGTAGTCCACCCCGGCCAGCAGGGTGCCGATCGCCGTGGACTGGATGACGAACGCGGTCAGCAGCACCCGGAACCGGCGGGCCTGGCGCAGCAGCGCCACCAGCTCCCGACCCCGCACGCCGGTCTCCTGCGGCTTGGCCCTGGGCGCGTGCTTGGTGCCCCACATCACCCCCGCGGTGCCCACCACGATGACCAGACCCACGCCGACGCCCATGCCGAGGTAGCCGAACTCGTCGCGGACGAGCGGGGCGCCCGCGCCGCAGACCAGGATGCCCAGGGCGAGCACCGCGATCCGCCAGGCGGTCAGCCGGGTCCGGTCCTCCTGGGTGGTGGCCAGCTCCGGCGGCAGCGCGTTGTAGGGCACCTGGAAGAAGGCGAACGCGGTCGCGCACAGGACGAACACGACGGCCACGTAGGCCCCGTCGAGCCAGGGCGAGCCGAACAGCGGCGGCAGGAACAGCAGCGCGAACAGCACCGCGAGCGAGAGGCCGCCGCGCAGCAGGAACGGGCGGCGTGGTCCGTCCGGGTGCCGCGACGCGTCGCTGACGCGCCCCGCGACCGGGTTGAACACGACGTCCCAGGCCTTGGGCAGCAGCACCAGCACCCCGGCGACGGCGGCGGGGATCGCCAGCGAGTCGGTCAGGTAGGGCAGCAGCAGGAGGCCGGGAACCGTCCCGAAGGCGGCGGTGGCCAGCGAACCGAGCGAGTACCCGGCGCGGACCCGCGCGGACGGGGGCGGGAGGGCCGTCATGATCACCGATGGTACGACTCGCGCCCGGGGTGGCGACGGCCACGGCACCCCCGCACGGGGGTCACTCGGTATTACAGTGCACGCCGTGTTCCCCCCCACGGAGGCAGCAGCGACCGCCGATCAGCGGTTGCGCGCGTTCCTCGACGACAACGCGCCCACCACGCCGTGCCTGGTGGTGGACCTGGCGACCGTCCGGGAGAACTTCCGGTCGCTGCGCGCTGAACTGCCCGGCGCGGACGTCCTGTACGCGGTGAAGGCCAACCCCGCCCCCGAGGTGGTGGCCGCGCTGGTCGCCGAGGGCAGCGGGTTCGACGTGGCCAGCACCGGCGAGGTCGAGCTCTGCCTGGCGCAGGGCGCGGACCCCTCGTCGCTGTCCTACGGGAACCCGATCAAGAAGGCGTCGGACATCGCGCGCGCGCACGCGGCGGGTGTGCGGCGGTTCACCTTCGACTCCGACGGGGACCTGGAGAACCTGGCCGAGCACGCGCCGGGGGCGCGGGTGGCGTGCCGGTTCCTGGTCGACGCCCCGGCGTCGGGCACCCCGTTCGGCGCGAAGTTCGGCTGCGCGCCGGAGATGGCGGCGCGGCTGCTGCGGCGCGCGGCGGGCCTGGGGCTGTCGGTCGACGGCGCGGCCTTCCACGTGGGCTCTCAGCACACCGACCCGGCCGCGTGGGTGGCGGGCATCCGGCAGGCCGCCGAGCTGGGCGTGCCGATGCGGGCGCTGAACATCGGCGGCGGCTTCCCCACCGGCTACCGCGATCCCGCTCCCCCGCTGTCCGAGCACGCGGCCGCGATCCGCGGCGCGCTCGCCGAGCACTTCCCGACCCCGCCCGCGCTGGTGGTCGAGCCGGGGCGTGCGGTGGTGGCGACCGCGGGCGTCATCCGGACCGAGGTGGTGCTGGTGTCGCGCAAGTCCGACGCCGACGAGCACCGCTGGGTCTACCTCGACGTCGGCCGGTACTCCGGCCTGGCCGAGACGGAGAACGAGTACATCGCCTACCGGCTGCGCACCGCGCACCCCGGCGGCGGCGACGGCCCGGTGGTCATCGCGGGCCCGACCTGCGACGGCGACGACGTCGTCTACCAGCGCACGCCGTACCGGTTGCCGCTCGCCCTGCGGGCGGGCGATCTCGTTGACATCCTGGACGCCGGTGCGTACACCGCGAGCTACTCGTCGGTGTCGTTCAACGGGTTCCCGCCCCTGCCGACGCTGGTCGTCGGCTGACCAACACCCCTAGTTGGAGGTCACATGTCCTACGACGGCGCGCCCGCTGCGGGCGTCGGCCAGTTCGCGGGCAGGCACGTGCTCGCCGAGTTCGGCGGTATCGATCCGTCGCTCCTGGACGACCTCGGCTTCCTGCGCACCACGCTCGAGGGTGCGCTCACAGCCGCAGGCGCCACCATCTGCGACGTGGTGTCCAAGCGCTTCGAGCCGCAGGGTGTGACCGTGCTCGCCCTGCTGTCGGAGTCGCACGCCTCCATCCACACCTACCCGGAGATCGGCGCGATGTTCCTCGACATCTTCACCTGCGGCGACACCGCGGACCCGGAGCTGGCGGCCACGGTGCTGCGCGACCGCCTCGGCGCGGCGCACGCGCGCGTCAACACCGTCCACAGGGGACACCGGATGGAGTCGGCGGCGTGATCAACGAGCCACTGGGCCCCGGCCTGTCCCGCGCCTGGGACGTCGAGTCGACCACCGTCGACACCCGGACACCGTTCCAGCACCTGGTGATCGCGCGGACCGCGCAGGGCGTGTCCCTGTTCTGCGACGACGACCGGCAGAGCACCGAGTTCTCCCAGCTCACCTACCACGAGGCCCTGATGGTCCCGGCGTTCCTGCTGGTCCCCTCGGTGACCCGGGTGCTGGTCATCGGCTCCTCGGAGGGCGTCGCGTCGGAGATGTCGGTCACCGCGGGCGCCCGCGTCGTCGACCACGTCGACATCGACCAGCAGGCCGTCGAACTGTGCGCCGAGCACCTGCCCTACGGCTACACCGCGGCCGCCCTCGCCGACGCGGTTCGGGGCGAGGGCCCGATCCGCGTCCACTACGCCGACGGCCACCGGTTCGTCGAGGACGCGACCGACACCTACGACATCGTCGTGGTCGACCTCCCCGACGAGCGCCCGGAGTTCGCCCAGCACAACCGCCTCTATGAGGCGGAGTTCCTGGGCGAGTGCAAGGCGCTGCTGTCCCCCGGGGGTGTCGTGGTGTGCCAGGCGGGCTGCCAGACCATGTGGCGCAACGAGACCCTCGTCCGGTCCTGGCAGCGCTTCAACTCGGTCTTCCCGGAGACGGTCTACTACGGCTCCGACGAGCACGAGTGGGCGTTCCTGTTCGGCCTCGCCGACGCCCTGCCGGACTCGCTGGCCACGATGACCGCGCGGCTGGAGACCCTGCCGTACCGGCCGGAGACCATCGACGCGTTGGCGCTGCGCGGCAACACCATCCCGCCGTACCGGGTGCGCAACCCGGGCTGAGCCGACACGCGCGGGCCCTGGGGGTGGTTCCCCTGGGCCCGCGCGTGTCCGGTGTCAGATCTTCTCGCCCGCGCGGACCTTGGTGGTGACCTTGCGCTCGACGACGAAGGAGACGAAGGGGACCATGCCCGCGAGCAGGACGCCGAGGGTGGACTTGACCGACCAGCGGGCCTTGAGGGCGAGGTCGAAGGCGAAGACCAGGTAGACGGCGTAGACGAAGCCGTGCGCCGGGCCGACGACGGCCATCGGGGCGGCGTTGTCGAAGGCGTACTTGACGACCATGGCCGCGACGAGGGCGAGCAGGCCGATGCCGACGATGTAGGCCAGGACGCGGTAGCGGGCGAGGGCGCCGCGCACCCCCTTGACGCCGACGGCCTGGGCCGGGTGTTCCTCGTCGGTCATGCTCATCGGGGCTCCTGGGCGTTGAGTCGGGCGAGGTAGCGGTTGTACTCCGCGAGCTCGGGGTCTTCGTCGTCGGTCACCGGCGGCACGGCGGCGAGCACCGGGGCGGGCCCGGGTGCGGGGCG
Organism: Actinokineospora pegani; assembly: GCF_009745975.1. Lineage (GTDB taxonomy): Bacteria > Actinomycetota > Actinomycetes > Mycobacteriales > Pseudonocardiaceae > Actinokineospora > Actinokineospora pegani. The sequence goes on from NZ_WHOL01000120.1 coordinate 40,505, forward strand.
GTCCGGCGTGGCGACGGCCTGGTCCTGCTGCCGCTCCTGCTCGCGCAGCTTGCGCATGCGCCAGAACATGTACCCCGGCGCTATCCCGAACAGCGGCCACTGCAGCACGTACCCGAGGTTCTGGAACGTGCCGTTGGCCGACTCGAACCGCTGCCACTGCCACCAGGCCAGACCGCAGCACGCGACCAGCGACAACGCGCTGACGAGGATGACGAGGAGCTTGCGGGGCACACGCCGATGCTAACCCGGGGCCGCTGAGGGCCGGTCAGCCCCCGGCGGCGGCGCGGGCGTAGCCGTCGGCCAGGCCGAAGACCTTCTGGCCGTACTCGACGGAGTTGTTGTAGGAGAACACCGCCGCCCACCAGCCCGCCGGGGCGCCCAGGTCGCGCCCGCCCGCGCACAGGTAGCGGCCCGCGGCGAGGGCGGCGTCGTCGAGCTGCTGGGGGTCGCCGCGGCCGTCACCGTCGGCGTCGGCGGCCCACCTGCGCCAGGTCGAGGGGATGAACTGCATCGGGCCGACCGCCCGGTCCACGGTCGGGTCGCCGTCGAACTCGCCGCCGTCGGTGTCGCCGATCGCCCTGACCCCGGCCGAGCCGTCCAGGGGCACGCCGATGATCGGGATGGACGGGCGCCCGTCCGCGCCGAGGACCGCGCCCGCGTACCGGCCGTGGTCGGACTCGATCCGGCCGATCCCGGCCAGCGTCGCCCAGGACAGGCGGCAGCCGGGGGTGGTGGAGCGCACGACCAGCTCGGCGTTGCCGTAGGCCATCAGCGCCCTGGCGGGCACGCCGGTGCGGCCCGCGAGCCGGCCCGCCCACGCGCGCAGCGGATCGGCGCCCTGGGCCGCGGCCTGCGGCTGGGGCGCGGGCCGCGGGTCGGCGGCCTGGGCCGGGGCGAGCGAGTTCGGCTCGACGTCGGCGGCCTGGACCCGCGCGGCGGGGACCTCGGGCGCGGGCGGGCCCGCGGCGGGGGTGATCGCCCACCGGACGCCGACGACCGCACCCGCCGCGACGGCGAGCGCGACCACGACGACGGCCAGCCGGGCGGGCAGCCCGGTCGGCCGGAGCGATCCGGTCACCCGGGACAGGCGGCTCGACCGGGGCGGCGGGCGCCGCCCCGGTTCCCGCGCCACCGACGAGGTCGGGGTTCGTGTGTCCGCCACCTGCTCCAGCCCTGGGTCCGCTCCGGTCCCGGGCGCGCGGCTCGCGCGTCCGGGACTGACAGCATCAACGACCCCGCCACCCCGGCGTTACGCGGGTCGGCCCGTCCCCGCGGCAGGGAGTGCTCCAAATGGTGAAACATTCCCCGACCGGGGGCGTGGCCTGGCGGCGGGGACCGGGTGGGGCTTGCGGCCCCGGACCCGGCTCGTCGCGGGCGGGTGTCGGCGGGCTGGGCGCCGACGAGCACCGGGTGGCAGGCGGCCGTTGCCCCGGGGGGACCTGCGCTGTCGGGTGGCGTGTCGCCGTTGCCCCGACGGGTGGGTCTCCGGGTGGCCGTGCCGTTGCCCCGGTTTGCCGCGGCCCGGGTGGCTGGTGGCCGTTGCCCCGGACGTGGGCAAGATCAGGCGGTGCTGGTCGAGCGGCGCCGTGCGCTGGGGGGGTGGCTGGTCAGGCGGCTCCGTCTCGGCGCTGGCGCTGGAGTCGGGCGACGCACCAGGCGGGGGCGCTGCCCCTGCGGAGGTGGTCGAGGACGGTCAGTGGACCGAGCCGGCGCGCGAGGTCGGACGGGGCCAGCCCCGCCGCGCGGTAGTCCAGTGCGCGCTGGTCGAGCGGGCTCAGCCCCGCGTCCCACCACTCCTCGGCCTCCGCCACGCCACCGACCATCTGCCACCAGCTCGCGGCGGCGGCCAGCAGCTCCTCGGGCACCTCGGGGAGGCGCTCGCGCATGGCGGTGAGGTAGCGGGGGTCCGCGGTCTCCACCGACGCCCACCGGGCGTCCTTGCCGCCCCGCTGGCCGGGGATGCCCGGCAGGGGCCGCGCGGTGGTGGTGGGCGCGTCGGCCAGCCACTCGGAGGCGATGCGGCTCGCCTCCACCGCCTCCGCGTCCTGTGCTCGCTCTGCGGTCCACTGTCGGACCAGGGCATCGACCCCGGGATCGTCGAGCATTCTGCCTCCTGGAGGTCTCATGATCACTCGATGGCTGAAACCGTAGGGCCAGGGACCGACAGATCGCCAGACCCCAGGCCGACCCATTTCCCGGATTGGGTCGGTTGACCGCCAGATCCACCCGGACGGTCCAGTGTGGATCTCCAGAATCGGTAAGATCATCACAGAAAGTGATCGTCGGCGGCGGCGGACCACTTCGGCCGGACACCCGCGACCGGAAACCCTTACCAGCCAGTAGTCCTACCCGACGGTAGAACCGACGGGTAGGACACGTGGAGGTAACACGCCGTCACCCATTAGGGGCGGTGGCGAGATCCACGGGCCTAGGCGAACACGTTCTTGAGGAACGTGATGATCGCCTCGGCGCCGTCCCGCAGCCACCCGAGGATGCCCTGCACCATCCCGGCGGCCTGGCCCGGCTGGGTGATCACGTAGAACAGCGCCAGCGCGACGAACACGACGATCATGACCTTCTTGACGTTCATCGGGCTCTCCGTCCGCTCCGCCCCGGGCCCCGCCCGGGACCCCGCCCCATGATCCACCACAGGGGTGGCCGATGGGGCCTCAACCACCAGATTGGCGGCACCCAGGGTGAGGATCACCGCCGGAAACCGCCGCGGGTCACTCTACGGGCGTAGCCGGTCGGTCACGCGCGGGGATATGCCGTGGTGCCCTCAAGTCCGGTGAACGACCACTCACCAATCCCGGAAACGGTGTCACCTTCGGGTAGGTGTCTGGAAAATGACACCACGGACTGTCCGGGTCTTATAAAAATGACAGCGGACCGGAACGGGAGGGATCTCCCCCGGTCCCGGCCTGGAGACGGGCCCGCCGCGCGGACCCAGCAGGCCCGCGCGAGAGCACACCTGGGGCTGTGAGGACGCCACAAGCGTCCTCACAGCCATCCCTCTAGGCGATGACGCCCCCGGCGCGCAGGCGCGCGATCTCCGCCTCCTCCAGCCCGAGCCCGGCCAGCACCTCGGCGGTGTCCGAGCGGGCCGCGCTCGGCGGCGTGGGCGCGGCCGGGGTCGACCGGCTGAACTTCGGCGCGGGCGCGGGCTGCGGCGCGCCGTCGACCTCGACGAACGTCCCGCGCGCCACGTTGTGCGGGTGCGCAAGCGCCTCCCCGGGGCTGAGCACCGGGCTCAGGCAGGCGTCGGTGCCCTCGGCCAGCGCCGCCCACTCGTCGCGCGTCCGAGTGCGCAGCGTCTCGGCGAGGCGGGCCCGCAGCCCCGGCCAGTTCGCCGGGTCGGTGTGCGCGGGCACGGTGGCCGGGTCCCAGCCCAGGACGCCGACCAGCGCCGCCCAGAACCGGGCCTCGATCGCGCCGACGGCGACGTGCCTGCCGTCGGCGGCCTCGTAGGTGTCGTAGAACGGCGCGCCGCCGTCGAGCAGGTTCTCGCCCCGCCCGTTGGGCCACATCCCGATGTTGCGCAGGCCGTGCAGGTGCGTGGTGAGCAGCGCCGCACCGTCGACCATCGAGGTGTCGACGACCTGGCCGCGGCCGGAGGTCTGCCGCTCGACGAGCGCGGCGAGCACGCCCATCGCCAGGACCAGCCCGCCGCCGCCGAAGTCGCCGAGCAGGTTGACCGGCGGCACCGGCTTGCCGCCGGGCAGCCCGATCGGGTCCAGCGCGCCCGCGATGGCGATGTAGTTGATGTCGTGGCCCGCGGTGGGCGCCAGCGGCCCGTCCTGGCCCCAGCCGGTGATCCGGCCGTAGACCAGGCGCGGGTTGCGCTCGAGCAGCGCGTCCGGGCCCAGCCCCATGCGCTCGGCGACGCCGGGCCGGAAACCCTCGACGAGCACGTCGGCCCCGTCCACCAGCCGCAGCACCAGGTCCAGCCCCTCGGGGGACTTGACGTCGACGCCGATCCACCTGCGGGAGCGGGTCAGCGGGTCGTTCGGGAACGAGATCACGTCCGCGCCCGGCCGCGCCCGGTCGACCCGGACGACCTCGGCGCCCAGGTCGGCCAGGACGGTGCAGGCGAACGGCGCGGGCGCGAGCCCGGCCAGCTCGACGACCTTGATCCCGGTGAGCGGTCCTGCCATCGTTCCTCGTTCCCTTCCGCGCCCCGCTGGTCCACCCCCCGTCACAGCGAGCGGGAGATGATTTCCTTCATGATCTCGTTGGTGCCGCCGTAGATGCGCTGCACCCGCAGGTCGGTGTACATGCGGGCGATCGGGTACTCGTTCATGTACCCGTAGCCGCCGTGCAGTTGCAGGCACTCGTCGACGGCCTTCATGGCGCGGTCGCTGGTGTAGTACTTGAGCATCGCCACGGTGGGGATGTCGAGCTGGCCCTTGAGGTGCTTGTCGATGCAGTGGTCGAGGAAGACCCGGCAGACCCTGGCCTCGGTGGCCACCTCGGCGAGGGTGAACTTGGTGTTCTGGAAGGCGAAGACCGGGCGGCCGAAGGCCTGGCGCTCCTTGGTGTAGCGCAGGGTCTCGGCCAGGGCCAGCTCCAAGCAGACCACCGAGGACACGCCGATGATCAGGCGCTCCTGCGGGAGCTGCTGCATGAGCTGGACGAAGCCCTGCCCCTCCTCGGGGCCGAGCAGGTTGTCGACCGGGACGCGCACGTCGTCGAAGAACAGCTCGGCGGTGTCCTGGGCCTTGAGGCCGATCTTGTCCAGCACGCGGCCGCGGCGGAAGCCCTCGCGCGCGGTCTCGACGCCGATCAGCGAGATGCCCTTGGCGCCCTCGTCCGCGGCGGTCTTGGCCACGACGATGACGAAGTCGGCCTGCGCGCCGTTGGTGATGAAGGTCTTGGCGCCGTTGACGACGTACTCGTCGCCGTCGCGGCGCGCCTTGGTCTTGATGTTCTGCAGGTCCGAGCCGGTGCCGGGCTCGGTCATCGCGATGGCGCCGACCCACTCGCCGGAGGCCAGCTTGGGCAGCCAGGCGCGCTTCTGCTCCTCGGTGCCGTAGGCCAGGACGTAGTGGGCGACGATGCCGTTGTGCAGGGACACGCCCCAGCCGCTGTCGCCGGAGCGGGCCTGCTCCTCGATCAGCACGGTCTCGTGGGCGAAGCTGCCGCCGCCGCCGCCGTACTCCTCGGGGATCGACAGGCACAGCAGGCCGACCCCGCCCGCCTTGGTCCACAGCTCCCGGTCGACGTGCTTCTGCTCGATCCAGCGCTCGACGTTGGGGGTCAGCTCCTTCTCGCAGAAGGAGCGGGCCAGGTCCCGGAACGCGTCCAGGTCCTCGTCCATCCAGGGGGAGCGCTCGGTCACGACAGGCCTCCAGCGGGTCTGAGCAGCGGTTTCGACAGAAACAATCACACGTGCATGTAAGTTCTCCCATGAAGGTACATGCGACCCGGACGGCAAGTAAAGTGACCTCGACACCGGCCCCCGGAGGTGGACCCGCCCGTGCCGACCGCCCGCACGCACCGCACCCAGGCACAGCGCCGCGAGCAGACCCGCGAGGCGCTGCTCGAGGCGACGATCGCCTGCCTGGTGGAGCTCGGGTACGCGCGCACCACGGTGCAGGAGATCGCCGCCCGCGCCGGGGTCTCGCGCGGCGCCCAGCAGCACCACTTCACGACCAAGGCCGAGCTGATGACCGCCGCGCTGGAGCACCTGTTCGGCAGGCTGATCCGCGAGGTCACCACGGCCGCTGACAGCGGCCCCGACGCCGCGCTGCCCGCCGGGCGCGAGCGGGTGGCCAGGGGCATCGACCTGCTGTGGCAGGCCTACTCGGGGACGCTGTCGACCGCGGCGGTGGAGCTGTGGGTGGCCGCGCGGACCGATCCGGAGCTGCGGGCGTCGCTGCGGCCGGTGGACCGCCAGCTCGGCCACGCGACGCTGGAGCTCTACCGGCGGGCGGTGGGCGGGGAGCTGCCGGAGGCCGAGGTGGAGACCCTGATGCTGCTCAGCGTGAACCTGGTCCGCGGCCTGGCGCTGGACGCGATGATGGGCGGCGACCCCGACCGCAGGACGCGACTGCTCGACGAGTGGAAGGCGCGCGTCCTGGAGAGCGTGGGCCGCTGACCGCCCGGCGGGGCGGACCAGCGGCCGACCCGGCCCTCGCTCGGGTCGGCCGCCGCACACAGTGAAGAGGCGGCCACGGTCGGATCATGACGTTCGCTTTCGCTAAGACCTGGCGTGCCGGGCCATCCGCCCACCGCGGCTCGTGGCCGCGGAGGTCCACTCCGTGGCCGTTCCCACGGCGGGCGAGCGGGTCGCGACCGGCGTGCGCGCGCCGACCGGGCGCTGTCGCATGTGGACGGATCAGCAGCGGTCGCCCGTCGACTCCGACCGCGGGCGCGCGGACCACTCCCGGGCAAGAGCCTCAAGCGCTCCGGGGCGGCAGCGGCACCGGCAGCGCCGCCAGGCCGTCGAGGCTGGTGGGGACGTGCGGCTTGCCCGCGCAGTAGGCGGCGAACTCCTCGTCGGTCTTGCGGCCGAAGTACTCGGCGTGCAGAGTCCGCTCCTCCCGGTAGTCCATGAAGGGCACCGCGAACCCGCAGGTGTCGCTGATCCGCGTCGCGGTGACCACGACCACCGCCCGGATCGCGGGCGCGCCCCCGTCGGGGAACAGCGCGATCAGGTCGGCCCACCTCGGGTCGTCGCGAAACACCGGCTCTCCCCTGCCGTGCACGCGCACGATGGACGGCGGGCCGTCGAAGGCGCACCACATCAGGGTGATCCGCCCGTTCTCCCGCAGGTGCGCGATCGTCTCCGCGCCACTGCCGCCGAAGTCCAGATAGGCCACTGTCCGCTCGTCGAGCACCCGCAACGACCCGGACCGCCCCTTGGGGGAGAGGTTCACGTGGCCGTCGCCGGACAGCGGCGCGGTGGCCGCGAAGAACACCGGCTGCCGGTCGATGAACTCCCGCAGCCGACCGTCGATGCGGTCGAAGGTTTTCCCCATGCGGGGATTCTGCGCCCGCCCCCGGCCGCACGACAGCGGATTTCCGTCACAGACCTCAACCGCGCGGGGGGCGATCTGACTCGGGGTAAGTTCCCCCTGTCGCTCGTACCTACCGCGAAGTAACATGGGCCCACTGTCGAGCAGAGGGAGCGTTCATGTCCGTCGCCGCGTCCGCCACCACCATCGGCGCCGTCCCCGGCGCCCCGTCGTCGGCCAGGGCGGCCGAGTTGGTCGGGCGGTCGGTCCCCGGCGCCGAGCCGACCACCGTCGAGATGGCCGCCCCGTTCACCGGCGAGCCGATCACCACGCTGCCGCAGATCGCCGACCAGGACGTGCGCGAGGCCTTCGCCCGCGCCCGCAAGGCGCAGGCGGAGTGGGCGGCGACCCCGGTCGAGGAGCGGGCCAAGGTCTTCCTGCGGCTGCACGACCTGCTGCTGGCCCACCAGGACGAGGCCCTGGACATCATGCAGGTGGAGACCGGCAAGTCCCGGATGGACGCCTACGACGAGATCGCGGTGACCGCGATGGCCGCGGCCTACTACGGCCGCAAGGCGCCCAAGCTGCTCGCGCCCAAGCGCAAGGCGGGCGCGCTGCCGGTGCTGACCCGCACCACCGAGGTCCGCCACCCCAAGGGCGTCATCTCGATGATCTCGCCGTGGAACTACCCGCTGGCGCTGACCGGACTCGACGCCATCCCGGCGCTGGCCGCGGGCAACGCGCTGGTGCAGAAGCCGGACAACCAGACCGCGCTGAGCGCGCTGTGGATCCAGGAGCTGGCGGAGAAGGCCGGGCTGCCCGCCGAGGTGTGGCAGATCGTGCTCGGCCGCGGCTCCAAGATCGGCAAGGCGCTGATGGAGGAGGGCGACTACCTCGCCTTCACCGGCTCCACCGACACCGGCAAGAGCCTCGCCGCGCAGGCCGCCGCCCTGCTGACCAGCTACTCCATGGAGCTCGGCGGCAAGAACCCGATGATCATCCTGCCGGACGCCGACGTGGACAAGACCGCCGCGGGCGCGGTCACCGCGTGCTTCTCCTCGGCCGGGCAGCTCTGCGTGTCGGTCGAGCGGATCTACGTGCACGAGAGCATCCGCGCCCGGTTCACCCAGGCGTTCGTCAACCGCACCAAGGCGATGAAGCTGGGCTCGACCCTGGGCTACAGCGTCGACATGGGGTCGCTGACCTCCACCGAGCAGCTCGAGACCATCGCCAAGCACGTCGAGGACGCCAGGACCAAGGGCGCGACGGTGCTCGCGGGCGGCAAGGCCCGCCCCGACCTGGGACCGATGTTCTACGAGCCCACCGTCCTCACCGACGTGCGCGAGGGCATGGAGCTGTTCAAGGAGGAGACGTTCGGCCCGGTCGTGTCCATCTACGGCTACACCGACGTCGACGAGGCCATCGCCCGCGCCAACGACACCCGCTACGGCCTCAACGCCAGCGTGTGGACCCGCGACACCCGCGAGGGCGAGCGCGTCGCGACCCTCATCCACGCGGGCACGGTAAACGTCAACGACGGCTTCGGCGCGGCGTTCGCCTCCGTGGACGCCCCGATGGGCGGCATGGGCGAGTCCGGCGTCGGCCGCCGCAACGGCGCGGAGGGCCTGCTCAAGTACACCGAGGCGCAGACCATCGCCACCCAGCAGCTCATCCCGCTGCGGCCGGGCAAGGCCATCCCGAACCGGGCCTGGACCGCGGGCCTGACCGTGGGCCTGCGCGCGATCAAGCGCCTGCCCAGGTAACACCGGGGCAGTCCTGGCGGATCTTCCCCGGAAGAGCACGCACGACCCACTGGGGAGAGCACGACAGTGAAGGCAAGGAAGGCGCTGGCGGCCGCCGCACTCGTGGCGGCCGCCGCGGCAGGCTGCACCACCGCACAGGGCGACACCGCCCCCGCCCCGTCCACCAGCGCGGCGCCGAGCACACCGGCCAAGCCGGAGCTCAGTCGCGAGGCGTACCAGGAGCTGCTCGACGCCGCCGAGGCGGCGCTCATGCCCGCCGCGGGCGCGTTGTCGTGGGCAGGCACGTCGGCCGCCTACAAGGAAGCCGCCGGGAAGCTGCACAAGGCGCTCGGCGAGCAGCGGGACGCCCTGGCCGGGCAGACCCCGCCCGCGGCGGTCGCGACCGCGCACACCGCCCTGCTGCGCGGGCTGCGGGCTGCGCAGCGCGCGGCGAAGACCGTGCGGCTGCCGGGCCCCCAGCGCAACGCCTGCGGCGCGGTCGACGCGCTGCCCAGGCAGACCGCCCGCCGGTTCCCGGACCGGCTGCTGGACGAGAGCAGGCTCGTGCGCCGCGTCGAGGCGATCCAGGCCGGGGGCTACATGTTCGGCGCGTTCGTCACCGTGCTGGCCGCCCCGCGCGCGGCCGAGGCCGAGATGCCCTCCGGCGCAGCCGTGGTGCCGCTCGGCGCCAAGGGCGCGGGCACGCTGGAGTTCACCAACAAGCTGCGCCACGACGCCGTGGCCTACCTGGTCTCGAGTGGCGACACCGCGAAACCCCTCGCGGCTGTGTACGTCCGCAAGGACGAGACGGCGACGGTCCCCGGGATCGGCGGGTCCTACGAGATCTACGTCAAGGCGGGGTCCGACTGGGACTCGGGCGCCTCGGCGTTCACCCGGGACTGCTACTTCGCGCGGTTCAACGAGGCGATGGGGGCCGACAAGGTCACCACGGCGACCATCTTGGCCACCGACACCCCCCAGGAGAACGGTCCCGTCGAGATCCCCCCGTTCTGAGCGGGCCGACCGGGCATCCGGCCCCGGGGCCAGGCGCATGGCCACCGGGGTCGGCGGGTGGGGTGGTCCGGGGGAACGGGGCCACGGCCGCGACCGTGGCCCCGCCCGTCGACTGTCGAGCCGGGACCGGGGTGCTGTCGATCACCCCGGTCGGGCCGCGCGCGGCCCGCCTCAGCGGGTCCTGAGCACGCCGCCCTTCACCTCGTTGAGGAACTCGGCCCACTCGACGTCCGCGAACGCCAGGTGCCCGGACTCGGTGTTCTTCGAGTCCCGCACCGCTGCGCCGCTCCTGCTGACCACGAGCTCCACGCAGTCGTTACCTCCACCGCTGTGGCTGCTCTTGCGCCAGACGGCGCCTGCCAGGTCAGAAACGGTCACGCCCCACTCCTCTCGTCGTCGATCAACCGCGGGCCAGCCGCTCAGCCGCCCGTGCGACCATGTCGGCGGTGTCATCGGGTCTCAACGCCGCCGCGCGCAGATGGTCGAAAATCAGGGCGTACCGGTGGACGTCGGACGGCTCTTCTAGGTAGACGCCCGACATGGAGTTCTCGACGTAGACGACGTCCGGGTCCGCCTGCTCCGGGAAGCCCAGGATCAGGAAGGGGGATTCCATGCCCGCGTGCGCCCCGGCCCCGAAGGGGACCACCTGCAGCGTCACGTGCGGCATGGCCGTCGCCTCGACGAGCCGGGTCAGCTGCGCGTGCATGACCTCGGGTCCACCGGTCGCCCGGTGCAGCACGGCCTCGTCGAGGACCGCCCAGTACTCGGGCGGCTGAGGGTCGGTGAGCAGGCGTTGGCGCTCGAGCCTGCCCTTGACCCTCTTCTCGATCTCGGCCTCCTCGACACCCGGGCGCGAGGCCCGGATGACGGCTCTGGCGTAGTCCTCGGTCTGCAGCAGTCCGGGGATCAACAGCGCCTGGTGGGTGTGCAGGGACGTCGCCTCCGCCTCCAGGCCGACGAAGGAGCCGGTGAAGACCTCGTTGTAGGCGTGCCACCACCCCCGCTGGCGGGCCTCCCTGGCCAACTGCACCAAGGCCTCGCGCCGGTCCTCCTCGATGCCGTAGAGCTCGAGCATGTCCCGCACGTCGCGCGGGGTGACCCCCACCGTGCCGGTCTCGATCCGGCTGATCTTCGACGCGGAGCACTCCAGCTTCTCGCCCACCTCGTCGATCGTCAGCGCGGCGGCCTCGCGGAAACGGCGCAGCTCGCTGGCGAGCCTGCGACGGCGCACCGTCGGGCTGTGGCCTCGCACCAAAGTCGTCCACCTCGTCTCTGCCCGCACAACGACACGACGCGGCCCAGGTTCCCGCGTCGCGCTTCGCGGGTCAGTGTCAGTGCTGATCACGCGGAAACACAAGAGATCTTCCACCACACTGGGGACTGAAAGCGTGGAGGGCTAACTGTGACTGGCTGGATCATCACCCGATCGGGTAATGCAACTTGCAGAATGTCGTTGGCAAGTCGCAAGCTGCACATACCGGCGATGGCGCTGGACCCGCTGTGCCGGATTGCTCGCCGCGGCACAAAGGTCATCGGCAGGTCACCGCCGGAACTTGAGCACGGGAAACGAACACCGACACGGAATTCGAACGCGATCCGGCCGAGCGCGGGACGGAAGGTGGAGCGGGCGGTGACGAGGTCTCTCTTCGGACACATGGAGGCTTCCCTGCGGGGATACCTGACCGAGATCGATTCCCGGGCCAGCGCGGGCCACGGGGCCGCCGAACTGGCCCGCGTGGAGATCCCCAGGGTCGTCGCCGCCCTGCGCGCGCTGCTCGACGACCACCAACCCGACCCCGACGGCCGCTGCCCCAGTTGCCGCACCCGCTGGTTCACCCGGGCCCCCTCTCCCTGCCGCGCCTACCTGACGACCCACCTGTGCCTGCTGGCGGCCGAGGATGAGGTCGAGGACTTCACCACCGCCACCACCGCCTACCCCCGCCACCTGGCCAACCCCAGCCCGGCCTGACCCCGGTCCCCGAGGCGCGCGGCCACCCCACCCTCCCCCGCGCCTCGGCCACCGGCGCCCCGCCGCGAACGGCGCGCCGGTCAGGGCGGTGGGTTCACACCTCCCCCAAAATGGTGGTGAGCCCACCGCCCTCTCCATGCCCGCCAGGTCGCGCTTCGGGAGTCCGTCCGATGAGCGTCGTGATCGGGGTGGTCCCTGGCGGCGCGGCTATCGCGGACATCGGCTCCCGAAACACGCCCTAGTTGATGCGGAGCAGGCCCTCCTGCACGACCGTGGCGACCAACTGGCCGTCGCGGGTGTAGAAGCGGCCGGTGGCCAGGCCCCGACCGCCGGAGGCGCTCGGCGAGGCGCAGTCGTAGAGGACCCACTCGTCGGCGCGGAAGGGGCGGTGGAACCACATCGCGTGGTCGAGGCTGGCGCCGTTGACGTCGTCGGTGCCCCAGTAGACGCCGTGGCGGGCGAGGATGGCGTCGAGGAGGGTCATGTCCGAGGCGTAGGCCAGGACGCACACGTGCAGCAGCGGGTCGTCGGGGAGCACGCCGTCGGCGCGCATCCAGACCTGGTTGCGGGCGTCGCGGGGGCCGGTGTTGCGCGAGACCCAGGCGGGCTCGGTGACGTAGCGGACGTCGATCGGGCGGGGCCGGGAGGTGACGTTGGCGAAGGTCCGGCGCAGGTCCTCGGTGACCAGGTCAGCCATCGTGGGCAGGTCCTCCGGGCCCGGGACGTCCGGCATCTCCTCGGCGTGCTCGGCGCCGGACTCGGCCACCTGGAACGACGCCGACAGCGCGAAGATCGCCTTGCCGTGCTGCACGGCCACGACCCGGCGGGTGGTGAACGAGCGGCCGTCGCGGATGCGGTCGACCTCGTAGACGATCGGGACGCTCGGGTCGCCGGGGCGGATGAAGTAGGCGTGCAGCGAGTGCACCCCGCGCTCGGGCGGCACCGTGCGCCCCGCCGCGACCAGCGCCTGACCCGCCACCTGGCCGCCGAACACGCGCAGCGTGGAGTGCTTGGGGCTCACGCCGCGGTAGATGTCCTCCTCGATCCGCTCCAGGTCGAGCAGGGCCACCAACCGGTCGAGGACGGGCTGTCCGTGCGGGACCCCGTCGGCCGCCTTGGGGGCGTCGACGGGGACCCCGGCACTGGCCGCGATCCTGGCTGCCTCGGTCAATCGGACCTCCTGCACCGTGCTCGGCGCTGCTCAGGTGTCGACGGCTCCTGGCCGGGGGCGTGGGAGCCGCCCGCCCGCGCACCCCGGCGGCCGTGGTGCCGAGTCGGGGTCGATGCCGGGCGGGGACGTGGGGGGCGGGTGGCGGGACTGGTGAGGCAGCGCCTACGCGTGGTCTTCCTCGCCCAGCCGGTGGACGCGGATGAGATTAGTCGAGCCGACGGTCCCCGGCGGCGACCCGGCGACGATCACCACGAGGTCGCCGGGCTGGTAGCGGCCGATCGAGAGCATCGCGTTGTCGACCAGGCGCACCATCCGGTCGGTGGAGTCGACCTCCTCGACCAGGAAGGTCTCGGTGCCCCAGGTCAGCGCGAGCTGGCTGCGCACCTCCGCCTCCGGGGTGAAGGCCAGCAGCGGGAGCTGGGTGTGCAGCCGGGCCAGGCGCTTGATGGTGTCGCCGGACTGGGTGAAGGCGACCAGGGCCTTGGCGTTGAGCCGCTCGCCGATGTCGCGGGCGGCGTAGCTGAGCACGCCGCGCTTGGTGCGCGGGACGTGGGTCAGCGGCGGCACGGCGGGCGTCTCGGTCTCGACGGCGGTGATGATCCGGCTCATCGTCTCGACGGTCTCGATGGCGTAGCGGCCCACCGAGGTCTCCCCCGACAGCATCAGCGCGTCGGCGCCGTCGAGCACCGCGTTGGCCACGTCGGAGGCCTCGGCGCGGGTCGGCCGGGAGTTGCTGATCATCGAGTCCAGCATCTGGGTGGCCACGATGACCGGCTTGGCGTTCTCGCGGGCGATCTGGATGGCGCGCTTCTGCACCAGCGGGACCTGCTCCAGCGGCAGCTCGACGCCCAGGTCGCCGCGGGCGACCATGACCCCGTCGAACGCCAGCACGATGGCCTCGAGGTTGTCGACGGCCTCGGGCTTCTCGAGCTTGGCGATCACCGGCAGCCTGCGCGGGCCGACCCGGTCCATCACCTGGTGCACCAGGTCGATGTCGGCCGGGGACCGCACGAACGACAGCGCGATGAAGTCGACGCCGAGCTGCAGCGCGAACTCGAGGTCCTCGATGTCCTTCTCGGACAGGGCCGGGACGGAGACGTCCATGCCGGGCAGCGACAGGCCCTTGTTGTTGGAGACCTGGCCGCCCTCGGTGACCTCGCAGACCACGTCGGGGCCCTCCACGGCGGTGACCACCAGGCCGACCTTGCCGTCGTCGACCAGCAGCCGGTCACCCGCCCTGGCGTCGTCGGCCAGGCCCTTGTAGGTGGTGGACACGCGGTCGTGGGTGCCCTGCACGTCCTCGACGGTGATCCGCACGACGTCGCCGTCGCGCCACTCGACCGGGCCGTTGGCGAACGTGCCCAGGCGGATCTTGGGTCCCTGCAGGTCGGCCAGCACCCCGACGGCGCGGCCGGACTCGTCGCTGGCCTGCCGGATCAGGTCGTAGACCTGCTTGTGGTCGCTGTGGGCCCCGTGGCTGAAGTTCATCCTCGCCACGTCCATGCCCGCCGCGACCAGCTCGCGCACCTTCTCCGCGGTGGCGGTGGCGGGGCCCATCGTGCACACGATCTTCGCTCGTCGGCTCACATCCGCACAGCCTAGTCCTGTGGGCTGTACCGATCCCGAAGTACCGGTGAGTAGCAGATGACGAGCACCCGATAGGTGCCCGTCGGCCCAGCCTGCCGGGAGCGGGGGCATCACGGGAGGGGCAGGTCGAGCGCGGCGAGCAGCCCCGGGCCCAGGACGGAGACGATCCTGGTCATCCGCCCCTCCCGCACCGTGCAGGCCATCACGCTCAACGGCCTGCCGTTCGGGCCGCGGACCAGGATGCCGGGGCGGCCGTCGACCAGGACCCTGCGCATCGCGAACCGCGCGGGATCGCCGCGCCTGGCGACGCGGAGCAGCTCGGCCACGCCGGTGTGGACCGTCGTGCCCGCGGCCGTGCGGACCTCCCAGACGACACCGGGGTCGAGGATCTCCACCAGGTCCTCGAAGCGCCCGTCGCGGGCGGCGGCCAGGAAGGCGTCGACCACCGCGCGCTGCTCCCGCCTGTGCGCGGCGGACACCTCCGGCGCCGCCCCGCGGACCTTGCGCCGCGCCCGGCTCGCCGCCATCTTCGCCGCGTCGGTCGACTTGCCCAGCACCGGGCCGATCTCGGCGAACGGGACGGCGAACAGGTCGTGCAGCACGAACGCGAGGCGCTCGTCGGGTCCGAGCGCCCCGAGCACGACGAGCAGCGCGAGGCCGACCGCGTCCGCCTGGACCGCGCTGTCCTCCGGCCGCACCGCCCGGTCGTCGTCCTCGGTCACGACCAACCCCGGCCCGTACGGGGTTTCCGGCCGCGCCGCCCGCGACCGCAACTGGTCGACGCACAGCCTGCCCACCACGGTGGTCAGCCAGCCCGCGACGTTGTCGATCGCGCCCGCCTCCTGCCGCGCCAGGCGCACCCAGGCCTCCTGGACGACGTCCTCGGCGTCGGCGCGGCCCCCCAGCACCCGTGCGGCGATGCCCGTCAGGCGGGCGCGGTGCGCCTCGAAGACCTCCGCCAGGTCGGTGTCAGCCGCCATCGTTACCTCTCCTCGTTCGCTCCCGTCACCACCACGACGGGCCCGAGCGGCCCGAGGTAACCACGAGGGAGATCACGTGCACATCACGCTGTGGGTCATGGCCGGGGCTCTCGCCGCCGCCTTCGCGACCGGGGCGCTGGCCCAGCTCACCATGCCCAAGGACCGCTACCGGGGGCTGGGCCGCAGCCAGCACTGGGTCGACGACTTCAGCGGCGGGCAGCTCAAGGCCATCGGCGCGGTCAAGCTGGCGGGCGCCCTCGGGCTGGTCGTGCCCGCCGTGGCGCCGCTGGCCGCCTGCGGGCTCGCGCTGTTCATGGCCGGGGCCGCGACCACCCGGTTCCGCCGGGCGGAGTGGGCGCTGATGCTGGGCGACCTGGCCTACCTGGGCCTGTTCGCGTTCCTCGCCTGGGGGCGGTTCGCCCTGGCGCCGTTCTGAGCGCGGGCGCCGGGCGTCAGCGGCGCGGGAGTTCGGAGGTCCCGACGTGGTCGCGGGCCCACTCGTTGAACGCCCGCAGCCCCCGCCACGCCTTCCTGACCCGGTCGAGGCACCCCGGCTCGTGCAGCGTGTCGTCGGGCGGCCAGGCGAACATCGCGTAGAGGGACCTGTGCTTGAGCAGCTCGATCCGGGGGTGCTCCCGGTCGGTCCCGCGCGGTGCCGTCTTGAGCCGGTCGCCCTTGATCTCCCAGCCGGCCTTGGCGAGCTTGGCCACGATCTTCTCCAGCGCCTGCCCGTGCACGTCCTCGGCCACCGCGGTCCGGTACCGGGCGAGCTGGTCGGACTGCAGGTGGAAGCACCCGCCGCCGACCCGCAGCCCGGCCGTGCCGACCTCGACGTAGTAGGCGCCGCCACCCCGGCCGCGCTCGACCACGGCGCCGCAGTGGGTCTTGTAGGGCCGCTTGTCCTTGCCGAACCGCACGTCGCGGTGCGGGCGGAACACCCTGGCCTCGCCCCAGTCGGCGAACTCCGGCGCCAGCGCGCCGAGCAGGGCCACCATGGGCGCCTTGACGTCGGTGTCGTAGGTGGCCTTGTTGGCGTCCCAGAAGGCCTTGGAGTTGTCGGCGGCCAGCCCGTCGTAGAAGTCGACCGCGTACTCGCCGAACCCGTCGAACCGGGTCACACCCGCTCCGCGGCGGTCGCGTCGTGCGCTCTGCGCAGCCGCGCGGCGAGGTCGGGGTCGGGCTCGTAGACCACGTCGTCGATGGACCCGATCAACCGCACCGGCGACACCGCGCTGGTGGCGAAGGCCGCCGCGAACGACGGCAGCTCGTCGGCCTGCACCGGCCGGACCCGCGAGGGCACGCCCACCCGGCTCAACCCGCTCTGGATGAGCCCCATCGCCGTCCCCGGCAGCGCCGGCGCGCTGGGCCACACCACCGCGCCCTCGCGGTCGAGGAACCCGATGTTCCAGGTGCTCCCCTCGCTGACCTGCCCGTCCCTGGTGGCGAACAGGACGTCGTCGAACCCGGCCATCCGCGCCAACCGCCGCTGGTAGTGCAGCCCGAACGTCCCCACGTGCTTCACCTGCGGCAGGTCCCGCTGGTACCCGGCGGTGCGGACCTTGAGCGGCTCGGTCTCGGTCTCGGCCTCGGTCTCGGGCAACGGCGCGGTGTCGACCAGCACCTTCGGCTCCCCGGGCGCCTCCGGCCGCCGGATATCGATCTCCGGCGCCACCACCGTCACCCTGGCCACCACCGCCCCGGCCTCGGGCAGCGCGGCCCGCAACGCCGCCCGCACGACGTCCTCCGGCAGCCCCTGCCCGAACAGGACCCAGCAGTCCCGGTCGAGCCGCTCGAGGTGGCGGGCCAGCCCGCGCACACGTCCGTTGTCGACGACCATCGTCGTGAAGTGCCCGTAGGCCAGCTTCGACACGGGGATGGCCGCGTGGTCGGGGAGGGAGAGTTCCGTGCTCATCGACGGCAGTCTCCCATGCCCCGCCCCCTGATCGCCTCGCGTGTCGCCTAGGAGGGGCGACCGGGGCGGGGTCCCACCGCCCCCTCAGCCCACCGCCAGCGGCAACGCGGTCGGGTGCACCGGTGAGGGCAGGTGGGAGTGGCCCATCAGGAACGCGTCCACCGCGTGCGCCACCGACCGCCCCTCCGCGATCGCCCACACCACCAGCGACGCCCCCCGGTGCGCGTCCCCGCACACGAACACCCCTGGCGACGTCGTCTGCCAGTCCGCCCCGCACGACAGCGTCCCCCTCGGTGTCAACGACAACCCGAGACCGTCCAGCAGCGGCATCCGCTCCACCCCCTCGAACCCGATCGCCAACAGCACCAGGTCCGCGGGCAGCACGTCCACCACGTCGTTGACCGGCGTTACCGAGCGCGCCCCCGTCTCCGGGTCGCGCCCCACGGTCACCTCGCGCAGGTGGATCTCCCGCACATGCCCCGCGGCGTCCCCGGCGAACTCCTCAACAGCCACCGCGAAGCGCCGATCCCCCGCCTCCTCGTGCGCCGGGTACGTCCGCAGGATCGTCGGCCACACCGGCCAGGGCGAGCGCGCGTCATCGCGGGAGACAGGCGCGGCCGGGTACTGGTCGAGTTGCAGGATCGAGGCCGCGCCCTGCCGGACAGCGGTCCCGTAGCAGTCGGCGCCCGTGTCGCCGCCGCCGATGATGACGACGTGCTTGTCCTTGGCGGAGATGGGGGCGGGGCCGTCGCCCTCGCACTGGCGGTTGGCGGGGACCAGGTGGTCCATGGCCAGGTGGACGCCGTCGAGGTCGCGGCCGGGGATCTCGGGGGCGTCGCGGCCGCGCAGGGCGCCGACGGCGAGGACCACGGCGTCGAAGTCCGAGCGCAGGTCCGCCACCGACACCGCGCCGGGGCCGGTGCCGCCGACCTCGCAGCCGGTGACGAAGCGGGTGCCCTCGGCGCGGAGTTGGGCCAGGCGGCGGTCGAGGCCCTTCTTCTCCATCTTGAACTCGGGGATGCCGTAGCGCAGCAGGCCGCCGAGGCGGTCGTCGCGCTCGTGCACGGTGACCTCGTGCCCGGCCCTGGTGAGCTGCTGGGCGGCGGCGAGCCCGGCGGGGCCGGAGCCGACGACGGCGACCCGGCGGCCGGTGGCGACGCCGGGGGTGACCGGCTGGGTGTAGCCGCGCTCCCAGGAGACCTGGGCGATCGTCTGCTCCACGCGCTTGATGGCGACCGGGCCGCCGGAGAGCGGGTTGATCGACAGCACGCAGGCGGACTCGCAGGGGGCCGGGCACAGCGCGCCGGTGAACTCGGGGAAGTTGTTGGTCGCGTGCAGCCGCTCGGCGGCCAGCGACCACTCACCCTTGCGCACCAGGTCGTTCCACTCGGGGATGAGGTTGCCCAGCGGGCAGCCCGCGGCGTCGTTGTGGCAGAACGGGATGCCGCAGTCCATGCACCGGGTGGCCTGCTCGCGCACCTGGGCGTCGCGCAGGTCCGCGCCGAGGTCGGCGTAGACCTCGGCCCAGTCGCCGATGCGCTCGTCGACGGGCCGCTTGGCCGCGTCGGCCCGGACCGCCTTCAGGAAACCGCTGGGGTCAGCCACAACGCACCTCCGGACAACGGGCAGAGGAAGGAGACAGCCGCTCAGCCACGGGATGCCTCCATGATCGCGGTGTCGACGTCGCGGCCCTCGGCGCGGGCGAGCCGCATGGCCTCGAGGACGCGCTGGTAGTCGCGGGGCATGACCTTGCCGAACCCGGCGGCCCGGCGGGTCCAGTCGCCGAGCAGGGACGCCGCCACCGGGGAGCCGGTCAGGTCGTGGTGGGCCTGCACGGTCTCGCGCAGCCACCTGAGATCGTCGCCGGTGGGCTGTTGCAGCTCGACCATGTCGGTGTTGACCCGCGCGGGGTCCAGGTCGAGCACGTAGGCGATGCCGCCGGACATGCCCGCGGCCAGGTTGCGCCCGGTCGGGCCGAGCACGACCGCGCGGCCGCCGGTCATGTACTCGAAGGCGTGGTCGCCGACGCCCTCGGCGACGATGACCGCGCCGGAGTTGCGCACCCCGAACCGCTCGCCGACCAGCCCGCGCAGGAAGACCGCGCCGCCGGTGGCGCCGTAGGCGATGACGTTGCCCGCGATGACCTGCTTCTCCGCGGCGAAGATGGCCTCCGGGTGCGGCCGGACGATGATCCGGCCGCCGGACAGGCCCTTGCCGACGTAGTCGTTGGCGTCGCCGACCATGTCGATGGTGACGCCCCTGGGCAGGAACGCGCCGAGCGACTGGCCCGCCGAGCCGGTCAGCGTCAGCCGGACGGTGTCGTCGGGGAGCCCGTCGCCGCCGTAGCGGCGGGTGATCTCCGAGCCGAGCAGGGTGCCGACGGTGCGGTTGACGTTGCGCACCGGCAGCTCCAGCCGGACCGGGTGCGCGTCCTCCAGGGCTCGCTCGGCGAGCTGGACGATCGTGCGGTCCAGCGCCTCGGCCAGGCCGTGGTCCTGGGCGCGCACGCGGCGGCGGGCCTGGCCGTGGCGGGTCCGCGGCACGTCGAACAGGGGCGAGAGGTCGAGCCCGCTGGACTTCCAGTGCGCCACCGCGGCGTCGACGTCGAGCAGTTCGGCGTGGCCGATGGCGTCGTCGAGGGTGCGCAGGCCCAGTCCGGCCAGCAGCTCGCGGACCTCCTGGGCGACGAACCGGAAGTAGTTGACGACGTGCTCAGCCTGACCGGTGAACCGCTCGCGCAGCACCGGGTTCTGCGTGGCGACGCCGACCGGGCAGGTGTCGAGGTGGCAGACGCGCATCATCACGCAGCCCTCGACGATCAGCGGCGCGGTGGCGAACCCGTACTCCTCGGCACCGAGCAGCGCGGCGACGACGACGTCGCGGCCGGTCTTCATCGCGCCGTCGACCTGCACGGTGATCCGGTCGCGCAGGCCGTTGAGCACGAGGGTCTGCTGGGTCTCGGCGAGGCCGACCTCCCAGGGGGTGCCCGCGTGCTTGAGCGAGTTCATCGGGGACGCCCCGGTGCCGCCGTCGTGGCCGGAGATGAGCACGACGTCGGCGTGCGCCTTGGACACCCCGGCCGCGACCGTGCCCACGCCCAGCTCGGAGACCAGCTTCACGTGCACGCGGGCGTGCTCGTTGGCGTTCTTGAGGTCGTGGATGAGCTGGGCGAGGTCCTCGATGGAGTAGATGTCGTGGTGCGGCGGCGGGGAGATCAGCCCGACGCCCGCGGTGGAGTGCCGGGTGCGGGCGATCCACGGGTAGACCTTGTTCGGCGGCAACTGCCCGCCCTCGCCCGGCTTGGCGCCCTGGGCCATCTTGATCTGGATGTCGTCGGCGTTGACCAGGTACTCCGAGGTCACCCCGAACCGGCCGGAGGC
>NZ_WHOL01000121.1 GCF_009745975.1 Actinokineospora pegani
GCCGCAGCCCAGCGGGCAGCGATGGCGGAACAAGCGCGCGTCGCCCAGGAAGAGGCGGCAGCCGAGCAAGCACGCATCGCCGAACAAGAAGCCGCAGCCCAGCAAGCGGCAGCCGCCGAACAAGCGGCTGCCGCCCAGCGAGCGGCCATCGCCGAGCAGGAAGCCGCCGCGCGGGAAGCGGCAGCCGCCGAACAGGCCCGCATCGCCGAGCAGGAAGCGGCAGCCGAGCAGGCGCGCGTGGCTCAGCTCGCCGCCGCGGCCCAGCAAGCAGCCGCCGAACAAGCGCGGATCGCCCAGCAAAAGGCCGCAGCCGAGGCAGCGGCCGCCGAACAAGCGGCTGCCGCCCAGCGAGCGGCCATCGCCGAGCAAGAGGCCGCCGCGCGGGAAGCGGCGGCAGCCGAACAAGCACGCATCGCCGAACAAGAGGCCGCAGCCCGGCAAGCAGCAGCCGCAGCCGAACAAGCACGCATCGCCGAGCAAGCAGCCGCAGCCGAAAAAGCGGAGGCCATCCGGACGGCAGCCGCCGAACAAGCACGCACCGCCCAACAAGAAGCCGCCGCACGAGAAGCCGCAGCCGCCGAACAAGCACGCACCGCCGAGCGAGCCGCCCTCGCTCAGCGAGAGGCCGCCGCTGTCGAGCAGGAGGCCGCGGCCCAGCAAGCGGCTACTGGCCAGCAGCAGTCCCCTGCCGAGCAAGTGCCCGTGTCCGAGCGTCCTGTCCCGGCACAGCAGGCGGCGGTCAGCCAGTCGGATGACGTCGGGGCGCCTGAGCAGGCGGTCGAGCGGCCCGCCGAGCAGGCGGAGGGGCCGCGGCAGGACTCCGAAGGTGTCACCGCGGAGATCGCGACCGGGTTGGACTTCACGCCGCGGCAGTTCCAGATCGATGTGCAGGAGTGGGAGAAGGCGCTCGCGCCGTACACGCCGTTCCGGACGCCGGACCTGATCGCCCCGGTCCTCGGGGTGCGGGAGCCCGACGTGGGCGAGCAGACGCTGCGGATGTCGCCGATCTCGTTGGGGGCGACGGAGGCTGGGCGGCAGGAGGCGGCGGCGCTGGCCGACGCTGAGGAGGCCCGGGTCGCGGCGGAGGAGCAGCGGGTCGCCGAGGAGCAGGCGGCGGCGGAGCAGCCCGCGGCGCAGGCGTCCGAGGCGCCGCCGTTCATCCAGGCGGCGCCGCAGCAGCCTGCTGTCGCCGGACCGGTGACACCGGAGCTGCCGCAGATCATCGAGGGGGTCGTCACCGGGCAGGGGGCCCCACAGCACCCGTACGGGACGCGGCAGCCGGACCAGGGGCAGCCGTTCCCCGACGCCGCGTCGTTCGGCCAGCCCGCCGAGGAGCAGGACAAGGCCAAGCCGGCCGGGCGCCAGGGGGCCTCGCACCGCAAGAAGGAACGCGGCTTCCGGCAGTGGCTTGCCGTGGCGATGGGCAAGCAGCGCGGCACCTTCTCCTTGTCCGGCAAGGCCGGGCAGCCGGACGCGGCCGAGGACGAGTCGGTGACCAACTCGACCAGCAACGCCATGCGGGCGACGCAGGTGAGCAGCTTCTTCACCTCGGCCAAGCAGGCCAGGCCGCAGGACGGCGCCGCGCCTGCCCGGCCCAGTTGGGCCCAGGAGCCCGCCGAGCCCGCCTTCGACCCGAGCGAGGCGCAGCCGTTCACCAGCCAGCCGGGCCAGGACGCCGTCCACCCCCTGCCCGGCCCCTCCCCGTTCGAGCCGGGGCAGCGGGCGGCGTGGCAGAACGTCGGCCAGGCGGTGGCCGCCCAGGGGTCGGCCTGGCCCCCGGCAGGCAACGGCGTGGCGGGTCGGCCGGTCCCCGACCGGAGCACGCCCACCCCGGACCCCGGGCACGCGCCCAGCCCGAACGGGACGCGGGACGCAGCGAGCCAGCCGACCACCGCGGAGGACTCAGCCGGCACGGTCCAGCAGGACGCTGGCTGGACCACCGCGCACCAGGGCACACTCCCCCAGACAGCCGAGCAGGTCGCCCCGACGCACGCGGGCGACGACGCCGCCCCGCAGGCGGTGGAGCAGCCCGTGGCGAGCCGGCAGAGCCCCGCGCCCGGCTTGGGGGAGAACGGGCAGCCGTGGCTCGGGGGGCGGGTGGCGGCGGTCCGGCCGTGGCTGACCGAGCCCGCACCGCTGCCGCTGCCGCCGTTGTCCGAGCGACGTGGCGGTGGGGCGGGACGGCTGCCGATCCGACAGCCCTCAGCCCAGCGGCAGGCCAGCAGGCAGGCGGCCAAGGTCCAGGCAGAGCAGGGCGACGTCTCGCTGTTCAACGAGCCGGTCGAACAGCCGCAGCCCACCCAAGAACCCCAGCAGCCCACGCCACCCGCCCAGCCCATGCCCATCCGGCAGCCATCAGCGCAGCGGCAAGCAGCCAGGCTCCAGGCAACGCGAGGCAACGGCCCGCTGCCCAACGAGCCGACCGAACAAGCAGACCCCCACCAGCCCACGCCACCCGCCCAACCCGTACCCATCCGGCAGCCATCAGCACAGCGGCAAGCGAGCAGGCAGGCGGCCAAGGCCCGAGCGGAGCAAGCCCCGCAGGAGCCCCAGCAGGCGCGGCAGGTCGCGCCGCCCGCCCAGTTGCCGCCCACGGTGCGGCACGTGCAGCCGGTGCCGGTCATCCAGCTCGGCGAGTCGGCGCTGTTCGACATGGACGCCAAGCCGCCGCTGGTGCTCAAGGCGGACGACAACGCGGCGCCGTTGCCGGTGCGGCAGCGGATGACGGTCCCGCTGACGCTGCCGCCCGCCGCCAAGAAGAAGAAAGAGGAGCCGGAGCTCAAGTCCGAGCTGCCGCCGCTCGAGGAGGGGCCCGCGCGCCCGTGGCACCCGTGGCGGGCGGGCGGGGTGCGCATCCCGTTCAAGCAGTCCCTTGCCGACAGTCCGACCGCGCTCGGTGGGGGCGGCGAGCAGGCCCCCGAGGAGAAGCGGCAGCTCGAGAAGCCCAAGGGCAAGGCCACCCCGCCCGGGCGCCTGGTCCGCCCGCCCCGCGCGGGCGACGGCCGCAGCCGCCCCTGGCACCCGCGCCAGGGCGAGCTGGACATCACGCGCCAGCCGGACAAGCCCACCGACTCCACTGCGGACGTCCCTGGACCACCGCGGCCCGAGCCGGAGCAGGCAGCCGTCTCGCTGTTCAGCGAGCCGGTCGAGCAGGTCACGCCCGAGCAGGAACCCGACGTCCCCCTCTTCGGCGAGCCAGTCGAGCAGGCGCCTGCCGAGCAGAGCGCCGACCCCGCCGACACCCCCGCCGATGACGTGCTCACCGAGCCGGACGACCCGTTGGCCGACGAGCTCGACGAGCTGGCGGAGGAGTCCGGCGCCCGCGCGGAGAACGTCGTGTCGGGGCCGGGCAAGGCCCAGGGCGTGCAGTCCGGCACGATGCTCGAGGTCGTCGCGCTCGGGTTGCCGGTGGCCGGGTTCCTGCCGCTGTGGCACGACGACGGCCGGGCCACCTACTGGCGGGTCGAGTCGCCCCGGCAGCTCCTCGACCGGTTGGGCCAGGGCATCGTGTCCCGCACCGAGATCGACACCCAGCGCTTCCGCGAGGTCGCCGCGGTCGACATGGTCAGCGGCACGATGCTGCTGATGGACCGCTTCCGCAACGCCGAGGGCGGGGTCGCGGGCGAGTCGGTAAAGCTGCACCAGGCCACCGAGGAGCAGGCGCGCGCGGCGGCGACGGCGGAGGCGCGGGCCGAGCTGTACGCGTGGCTGGGTGAGACGGTGCGCGCCGCGTCCGACCGCGGGGAGTTCATCGCGGTGGAGACCGGCGGCTGGGAGGTGCCGCTGCGCCCGTGCGTGCTGATCATGGTGCGCCCCGGCCCGGACGGCCAGTCGTTCTCGGTGGTGGAGGCCTCCCCGGTGCCCGAGGGCGCGCCGATCTGGGTCGACCGGCAGCCGGTGGCGACCAAGGGCCAGGTGCTCGCCTCGCCGGTGACCGACGTGGCGCTGCGCGCGGCGGGCCCGCTGACCGGGTTCGCCGTCGACGCCTGGGGGATGCACCCGTTCCAACTCGGCCTGTCATTCGGTCCGAACCCGACGCTGGCGGCCGACCGGACCGGGTAGGGTCTCCCGCGCACGATGGGGGACGGACCGGGGGGTCGGCATGACTACAGCGGACGGCACAGGCACGCCCGGGGGCGAGGGCGTGTCGGTGAAGCGGATGACCAAGCAGGTCGGTCGCGCGCTGGTGCGCGCGGCCGGACCGGACTGGACGCACATCCGCGCCGAGTACCGCTCGGCGGGCAGGCACATCGAGGTCGACCTGATCATCGCCGGGGCGGACGGCGCGCCCCGGCTGGTGCGCCCGCCCGCGGAGGTCGTCGAGGGCCTGGGGCGGATCCGGCGGGCCATGTACCGACCGGGCGAGGGCACCTGGCTCAGCGCGATCTACGAGATCTCCCCGGACGGCTCCTACACCTGGGAGTGCGAGCCGAACCTGGAGCCGGTGTGGCGGCGCGTGCCGCCGCCCATCGGCTTCCAGGACGAGCTGCGCGAGCACCCGCGCGACGAGGCGAACACCCCCGACTGGCTGCGCGCCCGCGCGGGCCTGCCGCCCCGCCCGGTCGAGCCCGTGCCGGACACGCCCACACCGCCGCGCCCGATGAGCGCCCAGACGCCCGGACCGGGTCCCGCGCCCCACCAGGCAGGCGCGCGGCGCCCGACGGCCCCGCCACCCCCCGGCACCCCACCACCAGGCTTCCCGCCGCCCGCGCCCGGCACCCCGCCGTCGGGCTTCCCGCCGCGCCCGGCCGGGCCCCGGCACCGGGGGCGCACCCCGATCCCGCCCCGGCGCGGACCAGAACCGTGGGGGCCGCCCGCCCAGGGCCGTCAGGCCTGAGCGGGTTCCAGCAGCGCCACGCACTCCACGTGGTGGGTCATCGGGAAGGTGTCGAAGGCCCGCAGCCCGGTCAGGGCGTACCCGTGCCCGGCGAACAGCGCCACGTCGCGGGCCAGCGCGGCCGGGTCGCAGGCGACGTAGACGACCCGGCGCGGGGCGCGGGCGGCGATGGCGTCGACCACCGGGCGGCCCGCGCCCTTGCGCGGCGGGTCGAGGACGACCACGTCCGGGTCTGGCAGTGACGCCGACTCGACGACGTGCTCGACCCGGCCCGCGAACGTGCGCACCCAGGGCATGTCGACCAGGTTGTCGGCGCTGTCCTCGGCGGCCCGCCGCGACGACTCGACGGCGATCACCTCGCCCCCGGGCCCGACCGCGCGCCCGAGCACCGAGGCGAACAGGCCGACGCCGGAGTACAGGTCCCAGGCCACCGCGCCCTCGGCCGGGGCGGCCCACTGCCCCGCGACCTCCGCGAGCAGGTCCGCGGCGTCCGGGTGCACCTGCCAGAACCCGCGCGCGTCCAGCGTCCACTCCCGACGGGCGGCGCGCTCCACCGCGACCGGGCCGCCCAGCACCCGGGTGCCGCGCTTGCCGACGACCTCGCTGGCGTGCGTGCGGCCGGTGGCGTCGATGGCGACCTCGACCGACGAGCCCGGCGTCCAGGAGCGCTCCACCAGCACGTCGACCGTGCCGGGGGCGGCGATGACGCACTCGCGCACCGGGATGACCGAGTGGCTGCGGTGCCGGTGGAAGCCGACCCGGCCCGCGCGGTCGACGGCCAGCCGGACCCGGGTGCGCCAGTGCTCCAGGCCGCCCGCCAGCTCCTCGACCTCGACGTCCCAGTCGAGCCCGGCCAGGCGCTGGAGCTGCTCGGCGACCACGACCGCCTTGAGCCTGCGCTGCTCGGCGGCCGAGGCGTGCTGCCAGTCGCAGCCGCCGCAGCCGCCGGGGGCGGCCAGCTCGCACGGGGCGTCGACCCGCTCGGGCGAGGCGGTGAGCACCCGCACGGCGTCGCCGCGGCAGAACGAGCCGCCCTTGTCCTCGGTGATCTCCACGACGACGCGCTCGCCGGGCAGCGCGTGCCGGACGAAGACCACCCGCCCGTCGGCGCGGGCGACGCAGTGCCCGCCGTGGGCGACGGCGCCGACCTCGACCTCGATGCGTCGTCCGACCCAGTTCTCGCTCACTTGCCCTGCTCCTTGCCCTCTGCGGTGAGGCCCCGGCGCACCGCGCCGGGGGCCACGACGTCGCGCTCGGCGACCTTCTGCGACGACGCGAGCTGCCACGGGACGCTGGTGACCATCACGCCCGGCTGGAACAGCAGCCTGCCCTTGAGCCGCAGCGCGCTCTGGTTGTGCAGGACCTGCTCCCACCACCGGCCGACGACGTACTCCGGGATGAACACGGTGACCACGTCGCGCGGGTTGTCGGTGCGGATGCGACGGACGTAGTCCAGCACCGGCTTGGTGATCTCGCGGTAGGGCGACTCGATGACCTTGAGCGGCACCCGGAAGCCCTCCTTGTCCCAGGCCGAGACCAGCCGCTTGGTGTCGACGTTGTCGACGTTGACGGTGATCGCCTCCAGCACGTCCGGGCGGGTGGCCTTGGCGTAGGCCAGCGCGCGCCGGGTCGGCAGGTGCAGCTTGGAGACCAGGACGATGGAGTGCACGCGCGAGGGCAGCACGAACTTGCGGTCGCGCTCCCCCTCGGCGCGGGCGAGCTCGGCGGCGACCCGGTCGTAGTGGCGGCGGATGCCGGTCATCAGCAGGTAGATCACCGCCATCGCGGCAATGGCGATCCACGCGCCGAGCAGGAACTTCGTGATCAGCACGACCACGAGGACCGAGCCGGTCATCGCCAGGCCGAGCACGTTGATGGCCTGGGAGCGGCGCATGCGGCGGCGCTCGGCCTCGTCGGTCTCGTCGGCCAGCAACCGGTTCCAGTGCCGGATCATGCCGGTCTGGCTCAGGGTGAAGGAGACGAACACGCCCACGATGTAGAGCTGGATGAGCTTGGTGACCTCGGCGTCGAACGCGACGACCAGCACGATCGCGAACCCGGCCAGGCCGATGATGCCGTTGGAGAAGGCCAGCCGGTCGCCGCGGGTGTGCAGCTGGCGGGGCAGGTAGCGGTCCTGGGCGAGGATGGAGCCCAGGACCGGGAAGCCGTTGAACGCGGTGTTGGCGGCCAGCACCAGGATCAGCGCGGTGACGACGGTGATGAAGAAGAACCCGATCGGGAAGCCTGCGAACACCGCCTCGGCGATCTGGGCGACCATCGTCTTCTGCTCGTAGTCCGCCGGGGCGCCGACGAGCTGGTGTTCGGGGTCCTCGGCGATGCGCACGCCGGTCAACTGGGCCAGCACGATCAGGCCCATCAACATGACGACGGCGAACCCGCCCATGAGCAGCAGCGTGCTGGCGGCGTTCTTGGACTTGGGCTTGCGGAACGCGGGCACCCCGTTGGAGATCGCCTCGACGCCGGTCAGCGCGGCGCAGCCGGAGGAGAACGCGCGCAGCACCAGGAACACCAGGGCCAGGCCCGCCAGCTCGCCGTGCTCGGTGCGCACGTCGAACCCGGCGGACTCGGCGGGCATGTCCTCGCCCAGGACGACGCCGCGGAACAGGCCGAACGCGATCATGAGCACGATCCCGGCCATGAACGCGTAGGTCGGGATGGCGAAGGCGGCCCCGGACTCGCGGACGCCGCGCAGGTTGACCGCGGTGAGCAGCACGATCGCGCCGACGGCGAACACGGCCTTGTGCTCGCCCACGAACGGGATGGCCGAGCCGATGTTGGCCATCGCCGCGGCGATCGACACCGCCACCGTGAGCACGTAGTCGACCAGCAGGGCGCTGGCCACGGTCAGCCCGGCCTGCTTGCCCAGGTTGACCGTGGCGACCTCGTAGTCGCCGCCGCCGGAGGGGTAGGCGCGCACGTTCTGCCGGTAGCTGGCGACGACGGTGAGCATGACGACCACGACCACGACGCCCACCCACGGGGCCATCGTGTAGGCGGACAGCCCGGCCACCGACAGGACCAGGAAGATCTCCTCCGGCGCGTAGGCCACCGACGACATCGCGTCCGAGGCGAACACCGGGAGCGCGATGCGCTTGGGCAGCAGCGTGTGCGCCAGCCGGTCGCTGCGGAACGGCCTGCCGACCACGAGGCGCTTGGCCGCGGTGGAGAACTTGGACACGGGGGCACAGCGTAGGCGGTCCCGTCACCGTTTCGGCCCAGCGGCCGGTAGGTTCGTCGCGAGTCCCGCAGGCGGGGGTCATCGACAAGGGAGGGTGCGCGTGCACGTGGTGATCATGGGCTGCGGTCGGGTCGGGGCCTCGATGGCCACCGCCCTCGAACGGCTGGACCACACCGTGGCCGTCATCGACAAGGACGCCCAGGCGTTCCGCAGGCTGGGGCCGGAGTTCCACGGGCAGCAGGTGGTCGGTCCCGGGTTCGACCGCCAGGTCATGGTGGAGGCCGGGATCGAGCGGGCGGCGGCGTTCGCCGCGGTGTCCAACGGCGACAACTCCAACATCATCTCCGCCAGGGTGGCGCGGGAGACCTTCGGCGTTGAGCACGTCGTGGCCCGCATCTACGACCCCAAGCGCGCCGAGGTCTACGAGCGGCTCGGCATCCCCACCGTGGCCACCGTGCCGTGGACGACCGACCGGCTGCTGCGCACCCTGCTGCCCGACGGCGTCGCCTCGGCGTGGCGCGACCCGACGGGCAAGGTGGCGCTGCTGCAGGTGCCCCTCGACGAAGGCTGGGTCGGGCGCACGGTCAAGGACTTCCAGCAGGCCACGGGCTCGCGGGTGGCGTTCATCATCCGGTTCGGCACCGGGGTGCTGCCGGAGACCAAGACGGTCATCCAGGCCGACGACCAGGTGTACGTGGCCGCGCTGTCCGGCACGGTCAGCGACGTGACCGCGGCCGCGGCGCAGGCGCCGGAGGAGGGGTAGGCATGCGGGTCGCGATCGCCGGGGCCGGGGCCGTCGGCCGGTCCATCGCCGCGGAGCTGCTGGCCGGTGAGCACCACGTCATGCTCATCGAGCGGGAGGCGCGGCAGTTCGAGCCGCACACCGTCGAGCAGGCCGAGTGGGTGCTGGCCGACGCCTGCGAGCTGGCCTCGCTGGAGGACGCCGGGCTGCAGTTGTGCGACTGCGTCATCGCCGCGACCGGCGACGACAAGGTCAACCTGGTGGTGTCGCTGCTGGCCAAGACGGTGTTCGCGGTGAAGCGGGTGGTGGCGCGGGTCAACCACCCGGACAACGAGTGGCTGTTCAACTCCGCGTGGGGTGTGGACGTGGCGGTGTCGACCCCGCGCGTGCTGGCCGCGATGGTGGAGGAGGCGGTGAGCGTCGGCGGGCTGGTGCAACTGCTGACCCTGCGCCAGGGCCAGGCCAACCTGGTGGAGATGACGCTGCCGGAGGACACCCGGTGGGCGGGCCGCCCGGTGGCCGACATCCACCTGCCGCGCGACGCCGCGCTGGTCACCATCCTGCGCGGCGGGCGGGTCATCGTGCCGCAGCCCGACGACCCGCTCGAGGGCGGCGACGAGCTGCTGTTCGTGGCCTCGGCGAACGTCGAGGGCGAGATCCGCAAAGCCTTCGACGCGCCTTAGCCGCACGGGCTCTCCCGGGTCTTCCGGGGGAGACCCCACCCCTGCGGGGCGGGCTCAGGCGGCGCGCAGCGTGGCCTGCCCGGCTGGGGTCGGCCAGCGCACGCCCCAGGCCCAGCCCGCCTTCTCGAACAGCCGGATCACCCGGGCGGAGATGTCGACCTGGCCACGACTCACCGGGACCTGCGGTCACGCCGGGTCGGCGTACTTCTCCCGCAGTCGGTCCTCGACCTCGGCGTCGGTCTCGCGCTGCTCGACCTCCTGTGCGGTGTGCCGGATCTGCGCCCGGCGCACCGCCCACACCGTCACCGCCAGCGCGATGGCGAACAGGGGGTATCCCATGGCCAGGCGGGCGAACGCCAGCCAGCCGGTGAGGTCCTCGTCGTAGAGCCACTTCTGCACGACGTAGCGGGCCGCGAACACCGCGACGAAGGTCAGCGTGGCGATGTCGTAGCCCAGCCGGGCCTTGCGGTCGCGCCGCCAGCCCCGGCCGTGCCCGTTGAGGGTGGACCAGATGACGCCGACCAGCGGCCACCGGACCAGCACCGAGGCCAGGAACACCCCGCCGTAGAGCAGGCTGGTCCAGATGCCGAAGAGGAAGAACCCCTTGGCCGAGCCGGTGCGGTAGGCGATGAACGCCGCGATGGCCACGCCGAAGAAGCCGGAGAAGGCGGGCTGCAACGGCTCCTTGCGCACGAGCCGCAGCACGGTGATGCCCACCGCGACACCGATCGCGGCCCAGATGCCGACGGTCAGCCCGAAGAAGGTGTTGGCCAGCACGAACACCACGACCGGCACCGAGGAGTAGATCAGGCCGCCGATGCCGCCCATCTGCTCGAGCAGCGTCGGGGCGCGCTCCTCGTCGACGGGGTCCTGCCCCGGGGGTGTCTGGCTGGACTCGTCCGGGGGTGTCTGGCTGGACTTGTCCGGGTCCGCCTCGGGGGCCGGTCGGGTCATGTCACCGATTTCGTCAGGGAGCCGTCTGCAGCTCGTAGTACGGGTTGTAGAGCACCTTGCGGCCGTTGCGGACCGCGAGCCTGCCCTGCGCCTTGACCGTGCGACCGGGCTCGATGCCCGCGATCCGGCGGCGCCCCAACCAGACTAATGTCACGCCCTCGGTCCCGTCGAACAGCTCCGCCTCCAGCGTGGCGGCCGCGTCCAGCGGGCACAGCTCCACGCTGCGCAGGCGGCCGTAGACCGTCACCACCTCACCGGAGCTGCAATCGCACGCTCGGCGGGCCCCCTGGGCCGCGGCGTGCTCGGACAGGTCGTCCGCGTCGAGCTCGGCCACGTCCGTGGTGAGCTTCTTGACCAGACGGTGCCAGTACCCGTCCCCTTTGGCCGTCGACAGGCCCATGTCGCACCGCTCCTGGTAGTGGGGACCGGCCCCGACACCGATCCATGCACAATCAGCGTAACCGTGCCCAGAGCCGCGCAATAGGGGGTCGCAACGTGGATGTGACACAGCCGCGCACCGGCGGTCACACGGCCGTGCTGCTGCCCGGCACCGGCTCCGACGACCGGTTCGTCCGGGCCGTGTTCGAACGCCCGCTGGCGATCGTCGGCGTGCGGCTCGTGGCGCCCCGCCCCCAGCCCGGTCCCGACCTGCTCACGGCCCATCTGGCGGCCCTGGACGAGGCCGCGGCGCACGGCCCGGTCCTGGTCGGCGGGATCTCGCTGGGCGCGCACCTGGCGGCCGAGTGGGCGGGCCGCAACCCCGACCGGTGCGCCGGTCTGCTGCTGGCACTGCCGGGCTGGACGGGTGAGCCCGACGAGGCCCCGGCGGCGGTCGCCGCCACCCACGGCGCGGCGGACGTGCGGGCGCGGGGTGTCGAGGCCGCGCTGGAGACCGCCGTGGCGGGGGTGGCGCCGTGGCTGGCCGAGGAGCTGACCCGCGCGTGGACCGGCTACGGCCCCGCGCTGGCCGACTCGATGCTGGCCGCCGCGGGCCACGCCGCGCCGACGGCCGAGGAGCTGGCCCGGCTGGACGTGCCCGCCGGGGTCGCCACCTGCCTCGACGACCCGGTGCACCCGACCGAGGTGGCCAGGCGGTGGGCGCGGGCGCTGCCGAGGGCGGCGCTGACGACCACGCGCCTGGACATCATGGGGGCCGACCGCGAGGCGCTCGGGCGCGCCGCGGTGCTCGGACTGCTGCGCGCCCGCTCCGGGCAGACCTTCCAGCCCGGCTAGCCGGGCTGGCCCGGCTGCTGCTCGCCCTGCTGGGCGGCGGCGATGTGCTCGACGATGGCCTGCGGCAGGTCGATCTGCAGCGGGGTGCGCACCGGCATCGGCTGCCCGCCGCGGACCACGACGGTGTTGCGGATCAGCTCGCGCAGGCCCATCGCGGAGTTGTCCGCGAGCTGCGGCGGGCCAGCGACCACGCCGCGCAGCATCCAGCGCGGGCCGTCGACGCCGATGAACCGCAACTGCACCTCACCGAGCGAGGCCGAGAGCTCCTGGCCCCAGTCGCCGACGACGCTGCGGACCGTGGCCCCGTCGGCGCGCAGCTGCTCGGCGAGTTCGCCGCACACCTCCTTCCACAGCCCGCCCGACTTCGGCGCGGCGTAGCCGTTGAGGGTGAGCTGGCCGAGCTGGGTCAGGATGTGCACCGCGCGCACCGGCCCGGCCGGGTCCATCTCGACCTGCAACTGGGCGCCGTCGGGCACCGGGATTCGCAGTGAGCCCAGGTCGAGCCGGGCGAACTGGTCGTCGGGGGCGTCAGCCTCGTCGTAGGGACCCGTCTCGCCGTCGTCGTCGGCGTCCACGGTGTCCACGTCGTCGAGGACCTCGTCCCGACGCGCCGCGCCCGAACCGTGCCCCACGGCGCCCTTGCGGCGACCGAACAGTGCCACTGCTCCTCCGTCCCGACTTCCCTCGTGCGCGGCGGACCGGCCGATCTGCCGGTCCCCCAGTCATGCAAGCTAGTCCTGCTGTCCAGTGAGCACAGCGTGCCCGCCGGTCGACCCGTGCCCGCCGGCTCCGCGCTCGGTGTCGTCGAGCGCCTCGACCACGCGGAACACCGCCTGCTCGACCCGCTGCACCACCAACTGCGCTATCCGGTCCCCGCGCCGCAGTGCGATCGGCTCCACCGGGTCGTGGTTGACCAGGCAGACCAGCACCTCGCCGCGGAAGCCGGAGTCGATCGTGCCCGGCGCGTTGACGATGCCCAGCCCGGTGCGGGCGGCCAGGCCGGAGCGCGGGTGCACGAACCCGGCGTACCCCGCGGGCAGCGCGAGCGCCACCCCGGTGCCCACGACCGCCCTGGCACCCGGTTGGAGCACCACGTCGGTCGTCGTCGCCAGGTCCGCCCCCGCATCACCCGGACGGGCGTACGCGGGCAGCGGGACCCCGGGATCGAGGTGGACGAGCGGGACCTCCACGACGGACACGAGCGGCGAGACTACCCTGGTGCCGTGACCGACTCCTCGGGCGGCACGCGCCCAGAAGCGACCTCCCCGCCCGCCTACGCCGAGCGGCTGCACGTCACCTGGTACTGGTGGCCGCTGCCCCTGCTGGCAGGCGCCCTCCTCGCCGCGGAGATCCACATGGGCTACCCCGGCGTGCGGGCGTGGCTGCCCTACGTGATCGTGCTGCCGCTGGTGCTGGTGATGCTGTGGCGCGCCGGGCGGACGCCGGTGCGGGTGCGCGACGGCAAGCTGCTCGTCGCCGAGGCGAACCTGCCGCTGGAGCACGTCGGCGAGGTCGAGGTGTTCGGCAAGGACGACAAGCGCCAGGTCCTCGGCAGGCGGCTGGACCCGGCGGCGTTCGTCGCGCACCGCGGTTGGGTGGGCCCGGTGGTGCGGGTGCGCGTGGAGGACCCCGCGGACCCGACCCCGTACTGGCTGTTCTCCACCCGGCACCCCGAGCGGCTGGCCGCGGCGCTGCGGGCCCGCAGCACGGCGTGAACGGCCAGGGAGCCGGGCGCCTCGGGTGAGGCGCCCGGCTCCCTGGCCGTGCTGGTCCTGATCGTCCGCGGCGGGGTCTCGGCGGTTCGCCGAGCCTGGCTCAGGCGCAGTCGCGGCAGATGTAGGTGCCGCCGCTGTCCTCCGCCAGTCTGCTGCGGTGGTGCACCAGGAAGCACTTCGAGCAGGTGAACTCGTCAGCCTGCTTGGGGACGACGCGGACAGTCAGGTCCTCGCCGGAGAGCGCGGACAGGTCCGCGCCCGGCAGCTCGAAGCTCTCCGCTGTGTCGGTCTCGTCGACGTCCACGACGCCGGACTGGTTCTCGTTGCGGCGCGCCTTAAGCTCCTCGAGGGAGTCCTCGGCGAGGTCGTCGGCCTCGCTGCGCCGTGGTGCGTCGTAGTCGGTCGCCATCTAGTTCACCCCTGCGGTCCTTCAGGATGTGGGTCGTGCCGCTGGTCAACGATCCACAGCCCCAGTTTGTGCCCGCCCATTCGCGTGACGGAGGTCTCGCCGGCGACGGTGGGGTCCGGTGCCCGGAACAGACGTCCGGGAACAGCGAAGATGATCCCGGCCGAGCCCCGCCGCCACCGGAGCGGCCAGAGGGTAGCCCATGGGGTCCGTGGGTGCGCACACCCCGCCCAGTGGCGTGTCCGAGCCGTGTCCGTGCTGTGTCCCGGCGCCCACGATCGGGGAGGGCCCCTTGTCGGACCTGCCTCGACGTGGTGCGATCGAGCGGGCAACAGGTCACCATGCGCGCTCGGGCGGTCGCGTTCGGCGATCAGGGCTGGTGAGCAACACCCCTTCGCCCGGGTGCCACGCATCCGCCTGGAGCGAATAGGCTGACCACAACGACAGCCGAACCGGGTCGAGGCCCGGTTCCGATGCCCTCGGGGGTGGGCCGTGGGGCCGATGGGAGGGTCGTCAGTGGCTGTCGGTGAGCGCAGCGCGGGGAACTCGGCGGACCAGCCGTACCGCAGGCGCAGGCCGTTGCCCGCCTTGATCTTCCTGGCCGTGCTCAGCGTGCTGGCCGCGGTGGTGTGGGTCATCGTCCTGCGGGGCCAGGACGACCCCAACGCGGCCAAGCGCTGCCAGCCCCCGCCCACCTCGCCCGCCCCGCCCGCCGACGGGCAGGCCGTCCCGACGCTCGGGCAGACGCTCACCCCGGAGTCCCTGGACAAGGTCTCCCCGGCCGCGCCCTCGGGGGTGCTGGCCAGGGTGGTCAACGCCAGCGGCCAGCGCCGCCAGGCGGGCGCGGTCACCGAGGCGCTGCGCGAGCTGGGCTTCACCCAGGTCACCGACCCGGCCAACGACCTCATCTACTCCGGCGGGACGCTCACCTGCCGCGCGCAGATCCGGTTCGGGCAGCAGGGCGCGGCCGCGGCCCGAACGCTCAGCATCATCGAGCCGTGCGCCGAACTGGTCCGCGACGAGCGCCAGGACGCCACCGTCGACCTGGCCATCGGGCAGCGCTACACCTACCTGCGGCCCAACGCCGACGCGCGCCGCATCCTCGAGCAGCTCATCGACTGGGCGCAGAACGGCCCGGTCCAGGGCGGTCTGCAGAACGCCGACGGCACCGGTCCCGCGCTCGACCCGGCCCTCGTCGCGGCGGCCAGGTCCACCCGCTGCTGACCGGTCAGTCGTACTCGCCGACACCGCACTCGACCAGCGCCGCGCGCAACCCGTCCGCGATCGAGGGCGCGGCGGCGAAGACGATGTCCGCGCCCATCTCGTCGGCCTCGCCGGGCAGCACGACCCTGGCCCCGGCCTCGCGGGCGATCAGCGCCCCGGCCGCCCAGTCCCACCGGTTGAGGCCGCGCTCGGCGTAGCCGTCGACCCACCCGGCCGCGACCGCGCACAGGTCCAGCGCCGCCGACCCGCCCCGGCGCACGTCCCGGACGCGGCCCAGCAGCCGGGCCACGACCTGGGCGTGCTCGGTGCGGCGGCGCCGGTCGTAGGCGAACCCGGTGGCGAACAGCGTGGTCTCCAGCGACACCGGCGAGTTCACCGACAGCCGCTCGCCGTCGAGGAAGGCCCCCTGCCCGAGCGCCGCCCGCCACCGCCGCCCGCTCAGCGGCTCCACGACCGCGCCCGCCAGCGAGACGCCGTCGCGCTGCACGGCGACGGACACGGCGTAGAAGGGGTGGCCGTAGAGGTAGTTGACCGTGCCGTCGATCGGGTCGACGACCCAGGTCAGGCCCGCGCCCTCGACACCGCCCGCTTCCTCCCCCAGCACCGGCTCGCCGGGCCGCAGCTCGGCCAGCCGGTCGCGGATGAGCTGCTCGGCGGCCCGGTCCCCGGCGGTGACGACGTCGGTGACCGTCGACTTGGTGTCGACGTCGCGGATGGCCGTCTCCCGGGTGTCCTGGGCGAGCCGGGCGGCGAGCACGGCGACCTGCTCCGCGGTGGCGGCGAGGTCGGCCGGGGTGCTCAGGTCGGGATCTGTTTCCGTCGTGCCCACCCGTCCATCCGACCACAGCGCGGCGGCGGCGGCTAATGTCACGGGCCAACGCCTCACTGAATCGAATTGGAAAGGACCGGGGATGGGTGCAGCCCGCGGCTTCGGAGTGGACATCGGCGGTTCCGGCATCAAGGGGTGCCCGGTGGACCTCGATGCGGGAAAGCTCGTCGGCGAGCGCATCCGCGTCCCCACCCCGCAGCCGTCGACGCCGGAGGCGGTGGCCGACGTGGTCGCCGAGATCGTCCGCGGCTTCGACTGGACCGGCCCGGTCGGGGTCACCCTGCCCGCGGTGATCAAGCGCGGGGTGGCGCACTCGGCGGCCAACATCGACAAGAGCTGGATCGGGACCGACGCGGCCGCGCTGTTCGCCACCCGGCTCGGCCTGCCGCTGGACCAGGTCACCGTGCTCAACGACGCCGACGCGGCCGGGGTCGCCGAGATCCGCTACGGGCGCCCCGACGACCAGACCGGCGTGGTGGTGCTGCTGACCTTCGGCACCGGCATCGGCAGCGCGCTGTTCCTCGACGGCAGGCTCGTGCCCAACACCGAATTCGGCCACCTGGAGATCGACGGCCACGACGCCGAGACCCGGGCCGCGGCCTCCGCCAAGGAGGACGAGGACCTGAGCTGGGACCAGTGGGCCAAGCGGGTGACCCGCTACATCTCCGGCCTGGAGGACCTGATCTGGCCGGACCTGGTCATCGCGGGCGGCGGGGTCAGCAAGAAGGCCGACAAGTGGCTGCCGCTGCTGGAGGTGCGGACCAAGGTCGTCGCGGCGGAACTGCGCAACGACGCCGGGATCGTGGGCGCCGCCCTCGCCGCCTCGCGCGGCGAGGGGCCGTGACGCGCCCGCCCCGGATGACCCCGTCTCGGACACCTGAGCAGGTGCACGAGCACATTTCGGGCTTGGCGCGTCCTCGCGACACGCCGCCCGTCGCTACAATGGAACAGGCCCGCGGCTTTCCAGCCCTCCGGGCACTCCCCGAACTCCGGCAGCGACCAGGCGTTTTCCGCTTCCGGCCGCAGCCGTGATGGACAGTTGTGAAAGGGCGTACGTGGCAGCCGCACGAACCGCAACCCGACGCTCCACCGCGTCGGCGAGCGCCGCCAAGACGACCAAGGACGCGCAGGCAGACTCCGACGAGCTGACCGGCACGGCCAAGCCGACGGCGCGCAAGGCCGCCGGGGCCAAGCCCCGCGCGCCGAAGAAGACCGCCGCCAAGGCGGGCACGAAGAAGTCGGACGGCCCCGACGGCGAGGAGCCGTCCGACGACGACACCCCGGACAACCCGGACCTGTCCGACCTCGAGGAGGTCGAGGTCGACCCGATCGACGAGACCGTCGACGAGCCCGAGGAGAAGGCCTCCGAGAAGGAGGCGACGACCCCGGCGGGCAAGGACGGCGACTTCGTCTGGGACGAGGAGGAGTCGGAGGCGCTGCGGCAGGCCCGCAAGGACGCCGAGCTCACCGCCTCCGCCGACTCGGTCCGCGCCTACCTCAAGCAGATCGGCAAGGTCGCCCTCCTCAACGCCGAGGAGGAGGTGGAGCTGGCCAAGCGCATCGAGGCCGGGCTCTACGCCGCCGAGCGCGTGCGCAAGTCCGAGGAGGAGAGCGAGAAGCTCCAGCCGCAGATGCGCCGCGACCTCCGGTGGATCGTGCGCGACGGCGAGCGGGCCAAGAACCACCTGCTCGAGGCCAACCTGCGCCTGGTGGTGTCGCTGGCCAAGCGCTACACCGGCCGCGGCATGGCGTTCCTGGACCTGATCCAGGAGGGCAACCTGGGCCTGATCCGCGCGGTGGAGAAGTTCGACTACACCAAGGGCTACAAGTTCTCCACCTACGCGACGTGGTGGATCCGCCAGGCGATCACCCGCGCGATGGCCGACCAGGCCCGCACCATCCGCATCCCGGTGCACATGGTCGAGGTCATCAACAAGCTCGGCCGCATCCAGCGCGAGCTGCTCCAGGACCTGGGCCGCGAGCCCACGCCGGAGGAGCTGGCCAAGGAGATGGACATCACCCCGGAGAAGGTGCTGGAGATCCAGCAGTACGCCCGGGAGCCCATCTCGCTGGACCAGACCATCGGCGACGAGGGCGACAGCCAGCTCGGTGACTTCATCGAGGACTCCGAGGCCGTGGTGGCCGTGGACGCGGTGTCGTTCACGCTGCTGCAGGACCAGCTCCAGTCGGTCCTGGCCACCCTGTCCGAGCGCGAGGCGGGCGTCGTGCGCCTGCGCTTCGGCCTCACCGACGGCCAGCCCCGCACCCTCGACGAGATCGGCCAGGTCTACGGCGTCACGCGCGAGCGCATCCGCCAGATCGAGTCGAAGACCATGTCGAAGCTGCGCCACCCGTCGCGCTCCCAGGTCCTGCGCGACTACCTGGAATAGACCGCGAGCACCCGCCGAGGGGCCGTTCCCGACACTCGTCCGGGGCGGCCCCTCGCGGCTGTCCGGGGCGGTCGGTGACAGAGCCCGCCCCACCCCGGCACCCTGCGTGGCCGCAAAACCATGTGAATCTTATTCAGGTTCACTCCCGACCCCCCGCCCCGAAGCACCCGTTCGGCCGATCAAGTCCAGATCGTGGTCGCCGGGCCCGTTCGCCCATGGTGAACGAGGTCTCAGGACACCTGCGGTTCAGCCGCCGTTTGGCGGACATATCCCCAGCTCCAGGCCTATTTCCGCTCGTCAGTGGGGGTATGGGTCGAGTGACCGGTGATAAATCCTCGCTCGGGAACACTGCCGGGCCGCCGAACGTCTGTAAGAGTAGGAAGTGCGACCACGGCGGAGTTTCCGCCTCCGTGACCGCAGCCGAAGAGGGTGCCGGAATCAACCGGCGCCGGGACGGAGGGAGAACTCCCATGACGACGACTACGACGCTCACCCGCCCCGAGCTGACCGCTGCCGACCGCTGCGACCGCTGCGGGGCCGCCGCACAGGTTCGCGCCGTACTTTCCTCCGGAGGAGAGCTCCTGTTCTGCGGCCACCACGCCCGCGCCCACGAGACCCGCCTGCGCGAGCTGGAGGCCGAGCTCCAGAAGGGCTGACGGTCGAGCGCTGACCGAGACCTGCCGAGGGCCGGCACCCACCAGGGTGCCGGCCCTCGGCCCGTCGCTACCGCCCTCGACTGGGCCGTTCCCGACCTCAACCGCCATGTCGCGGCGTACTCGGCGCAGGCGTCGGCCCCGACCGAGCGGACCGCGAGCGCAGATCCCGTGCGCGACGCTTCACACGCCCCTGGGCTGGACGTTGCTGCGGGGCATGGCAGAGCTGGCCCAGGAGGTAGACGGGGGCTGGTTCGAGTGGCAGGGGCTGTCCGCGCGGACGGGGGAACGTCGGGGACTCCTCGCTGCTCTACGAGCGAAGCGGACCTGACGAGCGGCCCGTCTTCCGAATGACGCCCGAGGTGGCCGCCAGAGTGGTCGCCGAAGCCGACCGGCGCTGAGACCGCGGCTCAGACGGAGTCGAGGACGGGTTCGAAGGCCAGTTCGGCGGCCCCGATCAGTTTGACGTCGGAGCCCATGGTGGAGGCCATGACGCGGGTGCCGCCCACGGCGCGGCTGACGAGGGAGCGGCGGGAGACCTCGGCGCCCAGGTCGGCGATCAGGGGCGGGGGCAGGGCGGTGAACAGGTCGCCCAAGACCACCAGTTCGGGACCGAACACGTTGACGATGTTGACCAGGCCGACCGTCAGGAACTCGCGGAACTCGCCCAGCACGTCGGCGATCTGGCGGGGGGTGGTCAGGGCGCGCAGCTCGGCGACCACGGCGCCGCGCGGGGTGCCCTCGGGCAGGCGCAGGGCGCGGCACAGGGCCAGTTCGCCCACCTCGGTCTCCCAGCAGCCCCGGCTGCCGCAGTAGCAGGGGCGGCCGCGGTGGTCGACCACCATGTGGCCGAGTTCGCCCAGGTAGCCCGCCGTGCCGCGCAGGGTGACGCCGTCGGAGATGACGCCGCCGCCGACGCCGATGTCGGCGGAGATGTAGACGGCGTCGAGGGAGCCGCGGGCGGCGCCGCGCAGGTGTTCGGCGAGGGCGGCGATCTCGGCGTCGTTGGCGACGCGGACCGGGACGCCGAGGGCGGCGCTGAGCCGCTCCCCCAGCGGCAGGCGCGACCACCGCAGGTTGGGCGCCTCGTGCACGAAGCCGTCGGAGCGGCGGACGACGCCGGGGACCGACACGCCGACGCCGATCGTGGGCACGCCCAGGTCGGCGGCGAGGACCTGGGTGGACTCGATGACGTGGGTGATGACCTCGTCCGGCTCGCTGGCCCGGCCGTGCAGGTTCCAGCTGTTGCGGCCCAGCATCTCCCCGCCCAGGCCGACAACGGCGATGGCGACCTGGTCGACGCGGATGTCGACGGCCACGACCACCGCGGCGTGGGCCTGGGGCAGCACCAGCAACGACGGGCGCCCCGCGCCCGAGCGGGCGCGGGGCAGCCGTTCCTCGACCACACCGGACTCGGCGAGGCCGTCGACGAGGGCCTTGATGGTGCTGCGGTTGAGCCCCAGCTCCGTAGCCAGCGCGGCCCGGGTGGTCGGGCCCGCGACGTGCAGGCGCCGCAGCAGGGCGGTGCGGTTGTGCCTGCGCACCTCGTCGGGTCGGGCGCCCGCCGTGGGTGTGCTGGTCACCTGTCCGCCTTCCTGGGCTCGGGCCGCAGGGCCTAGCGGGAGGAAACCGCCGCGCGCCTGCGGGAGAGCGCGTCGACGGTGGCCGCGAGCAGCAGCACCAGGCCAGTGACGATGTTGACCACCGCGGCGGGTTGCTTGAGCAGGCCGAGACCATTCTCCACCACCGCCAGCACCAATCCGCCGACGACGGCGTGGAACACCTTGCCACGTCCGCCGAACAGGGACGTGCCGCCGATGACGGCCGCGCCGACGGCGAACAGCAGCGTGTTGAGCCCACCGGCCTGCGGGTCGACGGAGCCGACCTTCGAGGAGTACACGATCGCGCCCAGGGCCGCCAGCGATGAGGCGACGACGAACACGCTGGCCCGGATCTTGGACACGTTGATGCCCGCCCGGCGCGCGGCCTCGGCGTTGCCGCCCACGGCGTAGACGTGGCGGCCGTAGCGGGTGCGGTTGAGCGCGTAGGTGCCGATGACCAGCACGACGAGCACGATCGGGACCACGTAGGGCACGCCCCGGATGGTCACGAAGTCGTTGGAGGAGCGGTTGAGCGTCAGCGCCCAGGTCGCCAGCGCGGAGATCACCGTGACCCCCGCGACCTTGCCCAGCACCAGCGGCGTGGGCATGGTCACCAGCCCGCGCTTGAGCCGGGAGAAGTGCTCGCCCAGCACCACGAGGGCGTACCCGCCCGCGGCGACCAGGAACAGCAGCCAGCTCCCCAGCACCGACAGGTTGCCGTTGGCCACGGCGAACAGCGTGGGCTCGGTGCCGATGCCCAGCACGCCGCCCTCGCCGATGAACTGCAGGATGACGCCCTGCCAGGTGATGAACAGCGCCAGGGTCACCACGAACGACGGCATGCCGATCTTGGAGACCAGGAAGCCGGTGACCACGCCGATGGCGGTGCCGACCGACACGGCCAGCAGCATCTCGATCCAGGCGTTGGGCGCCACGCCCAGCATGGCGATCGCGATGGCGATGGCGGCCATCACCGCGCCGACCCAGATGCGCATGTACAGCGCCAGGCCCGCGGCGACCACCAGGCCGAGCACGAAGACGTAGAACACGGTGGAGCCCATGCCGCCGAGCAGGTTGCCCGAGCGCACGTAGTGCATGGCCATCACCGCGGCGCAGACGCCGGACGCGGTGCCCGCGGACAGGTCGATCTCGCCCAGCAGCAGGACGAACACCAGGCCCATCGCAATGATCATCTTGCCCGCGCCCTGGGCCAGCAGGTTGGCGGTGTTGTCCAGAGTCAGGAAGCTGTCCGACAGCAGCCAGAACACGATGACCAGCGCGCCGAGGCCGAACAGGGCGGGCAGCGAGCCGAGCTCGCCGCCGCGCAGCCGGGCGAGGTAGTCGCGCACGGCCTCGCCGCTGGACTGGCTGGTGGTGTCGATGCCGAAGTCGGAGATGGCGCCGCCGGGGTCCTTGGCGGTCGGTGTGTCAGTCATGGGGATGCCTCAAGGTTCGCGGCGGCGGTCAGACGGTGGCGGACTCGGGGCGGGCCAGGCCCAGGTCCCCGGAGCGGCCCGCGGTGATCAGCTCGACGACCTGGGCGTGGGTGACGTCCCTGGTCGGGACCTGGGCGACCATGCGGCCCAGGTACAGCGTGGCGATGCGGTCGGCCACCTCGAACACGTCGGCCATGTTGTGGCTGATGAGCACCACGCCCAGGCCCTGCTCGGCCAGCCTGCGCACCAGGTCGAGCACCTGGCGGGTCTGTG
This sequence comes from Actinokineospora pegani, assembly GCF_009745975.1. Classification (GTDB taxonomy): domain Bacteria; phylum Actinomycetota; class Actinomycetes; order Mycobacteriales; family Pseudonocardiaceae; genus Actinokineospora; species Actinokineospora pegani. The sequence goes on from NZ_WHOL01000121.1 coordinate 22,176, forward strand.
CGACGCCGAGGGCGGCGGTCGGCTCGTCGAGGAGCACGACCTTGCTCTCCCACAGCACCGACTTGGCGATGGCCACGGTCTGGCGCTGACCGCCGGACAGCGACGCGACGGGGGTGCGCACCGACTTGACCGTGCGCACCGACAGCGACGCGAGGGTGTCGCGGGCGGCCTTCTCCATGCTGGCCTCGTCGAGCAGCCACCCGCTGCCGCGCTCGCGGCCGAGGAACATGTTCTGCACGATGTCGAGGTTGTCGGCCAGCGCGAGGTCCTGGTAGACGACCTCGATGCCCAGGTCCGCGGCGTCGCGCGGGCCGTTGATGCTGACCGGCCCGCCGTTGAACGCCACCCGGCCGGAGTCCGTCGGGTGGATGCCCGCGATGCACTTGACCAGGGTCGACTTGCCCGCGCCGTTGTCGCCGACGAGCGCGGTGACCTCGCCCGCGCGGACGGTCAGGTCCACGTCGTGCAGGACGTGGACCGGGCCGAAGCTCTTGTTGAGCCCGGTGATCTCGAGAATGGGGTCGCTCATCGCACGCTCCTGCGGCTGCGGCCGCACCCGGCGCGGCGCGAGGGGGAGCGCGCCGCGCCAGGTGCGGGGGTCTGTGCTGGTTAGCTGATGCCGAGCTCGGCGCAGGTCGCGGCCAGGTCGCCACCGCAGATGTCGGCGGCCTTGACGTAACCCGCGGTCACGACGTCCTTGACGGTGTCCTTGGTGGTCAGCTTCGGCTCGAGCAGCACGGACTTGACCTGGCGGTCGCCCTCGGGGTCCTCGCTGGTCTGCTTGGCCAGCGCGTCGGCGGCCGCGGTGTCGCCCTTGGCCAGCAGCGCGGCCAGCTCGGCGGTGTTCTCGGCCTCTTCCTTGATCGGCTTGAACACGGTCATGTACTGGTCGCCGCGCAGCACGGCCATCAGGCCGTCGACGGTCGCGTCCTGGCCGGTGACCGGCACGGTGCCCGCGAGGCCGTTCTTGCGCAGCACGGTGATGACCGCGCCCGCGAGCCCGTCGTTGGCGGCGACGACGCCGTCGACCTTGCCGCCGTTGCCGGTCAGGATCTGCTCGAAGGTGGTGCCGCCCTTCTGGTTGTCCCAGTTGTCGATCTTCTGGGACTGCACCAGCTTGAGCGCGCCGCTGTCGTAGAGCGGCTTGAGGACCTTCTGCTGGCCCTCGTAGAACAGGGTGGCGTTGTTGTCGGTCGGGGCGCCCTCGATCTCGATGACCTGCGCGCCCGGCTTGTCCTTGAGCGCGTCCGCGAGCCCCTGGCCCTGCAGCTCGCCGACCTTCACGTTGTCGAACGACACGTAGTAGTCGGAGCTGCCGCCGAGGTTGAGGCGGTCGTAGTCGATGGTGGGGATGCCGCGGGCCTTGGCCTTGGCGGCCACCGTGGTGCCGACCTCGGAGTTGATCGAGGCGATCACCAGGACCTTGACGCCCTGGCTGATCATGCCGTCGGCCAGGGTGGAGAACTTCTGCACGTCGCCCTGGGCGTTCTGGATGTCGGGGTCGAGGCCCTTGGCCCGCATGGCCGCGTCGAGCATGGGCTTGTCGAAGCCCTCCCAGCGCGCGGAGGTCGCGGTCTCCGGCAGGATCACGCCCACCGGGATGCCCCCGCCGCCGCTCGCGGTGTCGGAGCCCCCCTCGTTGGACGGGGCGGCCTGGTTCGCGCCGCACGCCGACAGGGCCAGGGCAGTGCCCAGTCCTGCGGCGACAAGTGCCAGAGTCTTGCTGCGCATCTCGTGTCCCTTTCGATGCCGCTGACCGTTCCGCCGGGCCCAGGCGGTGAACCGTCGTGAAGTTAAATGTTGTGCGGCACAACATATGCCCCCGACCGCCGTGGCGGAAGCCGGGCTTACTCGATTCAGACGCCATGTGCCGGACACGGTTTGCTAACGGTGGCGAAATCTAACGGCAATGAACCCGTCCGGTCGCACGCACCGCGTCCGACCGGACGCTCTCCGACACCCCCGGTCGCGGACCGCACGAAGGAGGAACGAGGCCATGCTCGACGAGATCGAGTCCCCCAGCGCCTACGGCGTCGTCACGTGGCGCACCGCCGCCGAGGGCGGGCGTGTGAGCGGACCCCCGACCGCACCGGTCTACGCGGCGACCTGCGCCTTCGTCGTCGACGGCGAAGTCGAGGAAGTCCAGTTGAGCATCTTGCTGCAACCGGTGGCCGACAACGGCCGGGTAGCGGTGGGCTTCATGGCCACCGAGCTCGCCCGGCCCAAGCTGCGGGTCGGCGGCCGGGTCCAGGTGCTGGAAGGGCCCAAGGTGGTCGGCGACGTGATCCTGACCGAGATCACGGCGACCGACCAGCCCGGCTAGTCGGGGACCACCGAGACCGGCGAACACCTGGGCCGGCGCTGTGCCCTCGCGGGTGGAACCGCCTCAGCGGTGAGGTCGGGTCACCAGGAGCGCAGGGTCGCGATCCGCTCTTCCAACTGCTCGACGGTGGCCATCGCCGTGGGCGGGCCGCCGCAGGTGCGGCGGAGGTCGCCGTGGATCATGCCGTGGGGTTTGCCGGTGCGGTGGTGGGCCATGCCGACCAGGGCGTTGAGTTCCTTGCGCAGGGTGGCCAGGCGTTCCTGGACGGACTGGGGGCGGGCCTGCGGGGGCTCCTTGGGCTTCGCGGCCGCCTCCGCGGCGCGGCGGGAGCGCTCGGCGAGCTGGCCGTCCTGGCGCTGCTTGAGCAGGGTGCGGACCTGGTCGGGCTCGAGCAGGCCGGGCAGTCCGAGGTACTCCTGCTCCTCGTCGGACCCGGCGAAGGCCGCCGTGCCGAAGGACGAGCCGTCGTAGATGACCTGGTCGAGTTCGGCGGAGGCGCCCAGGGAGGTGAAGGACTTCTCGTCCTCGCCGAGTTCGTCCTTGGTGCGGTTGGCCTCGGCCAGCAGGCCGTCCTCCCAGCCGTCGTTCTCGCGGTGGGGCTTGCCGAGGACGTGGTCGCGCTCGGCCTCGAGCTGGCTGGCCAGCTCCAGCAGGACCGGCACCGAGGGCAGGAAGACGCTGGCGGTCTCCCCCGGGCGGCGGGCGCGCACGTAGCGGCCGATGGCCTGGGCGAAGAACAGCGGGGTGGAGGCGCTGGTGGCGTAGACGCCGACAGCCAACCTGGGGACGTCGACGCCCTCGGAGACCATGCGGACCGCGACGAGCCAGCGGGTGTCGCCGTCGGCGAACTCCTGGATGCGCGCCGAGGCCTTGGGGTCGTCGGAGAGCACCAGGGCCGGTTCCTCGCCGGTCATGGTGTGCAGGATCTTGGCGTAGGCCTTGGCCGTGACGTGGTCGGAGGCGATGACCAGGCCGCCCGCGTCGGGCACCCCGCCCTGGCGCTTCTGGGTGAGCCGGGTGTTGGCCGCGCCGAGCACCGAGGGGATCCACTCCCCCGCCGGGTCCAGCGCGGTGCGCCACGCCCGGGAGGTCTGCTCGGCGGTCAGCGGCTCGCCGAGGCGGGCGGTGAACTCCTCGCCCGCGCTGGTGCGCCAGCTCGCCTCGCCGGAGTAGGCCAGGAAGATGACCGGCCGGACGACGCCGTCCTTGAGCGCGTCGGAGTAGCCGTAGACGTGGTCGGCTCGCGACTTGAGGAAACCGGTGCCGTCCGGCTCGTACTCGACGAACGGGATGGGCGAGTCGTCGCTGCGGAAGGGGGTCCCGGTCAGCGCCAGCCTGCGCACCGCGGGGGTGAAGGCCTCGCGGATGCCCTCGCCCCAGCTCTTGGCGTCGCCGCCGTGGTGGATCTCGTCGAGGATGACCAGCGTCTTGCGCTGCTCGGTGCGCACCCGGTGCAGCGACGGGTGCGCGGCGACCTGGGCGTAGGTGACCGCGACGCCGAGGTAGTCCGACGAGGTCTGGCCCATCGAGTTGGTGAAGTTCGGGTCGATCGGGATGCCCGCGGCGGCCGCGGCGCCCGCCCACTGGTGCTTGAGGTGCTCGGTCGGGGCGACGATGGTGACCCGCTCGACCGTGCGGTCGGCGAGCAGCTCGGCGGCCACCCGCAGGCCGAACACGGTCTTGCCCGCGCCCGGGGTCGCGACGGCGAGGAAGTCCTTCGGTTGGCGCGTCAGGTACATCGTCAGCGCCCGCCGCTGCCAGGCCCGCAGCGGGCGGGAAGGTGGCTGGGCACGCGCTGCGTCGATCTCAGATTCCGGTTCCACTTCGGCCCGGGTCACGGGGTGCCCCAGCTCCTTCCAAGTCTCCGGCACGCGAACGCCCTCGGCTGCGCCGGTCGCGGGCGGCGGCGCCCGCCCCGGGTCGAGGGCGTTCGCGACAATACCCGCCGCCGCGCGGTGGTCGCCGCGTGACGCGACACGCACGTAACAATCGGGCGGGTGTCCAGCCGATCGGTCGCGCATGGACCATGCTGTGGACGCGATGAACCCGCTGCCTGGACCCCGGCCCGGCCGCGACGGCTCGCCCGGGGAGCGCGCGGCGCGCCGGGGGCCGTGGCGGCTGTTCAAGTGCACGCTGTCCAAGGCGTGGGGCGGGAACCTGTTCTCGGAGGCCGCCGAGTCGGCGTTCTGGCAGGTGCTCTCGCTGCCGCCGCTGCTGCTGGGTCTGCTGGGCAGCCTGGGCTACGTCGCGGAGTGGGTGGGCCGCGACGTCGTCGGCACGGTGCAGGCCAACATCATCAACATCTCCCGCACCGCGTTCAGCTCGAACGTGGTGACCCAGATCATCGAGCCCACGGTCAAGGACATCCTCACCGTCGGCCGCGGCGAGATCGTCTCCATCGGCTTCCTGATCTCGCTGTGGGCGGGCTCGTCGGCGATGTCGTCGTTCGTCGACGCCATCACCGTGGCCCACGACCAGTACGGGGTGCGCAACGAGGTGTGGCAGCGGATCTTCTCGCTGCTGATCTACATGGCCAGCCTGGTGCTGCTCGTGGTGGGCCTGCCGGTGCTGACGCTGGGCCCGGACCTGCTGCCGAACCTGTTCCCCGAGGACTGGCGGCCCACCGTCGTCGACTGGCTCAGCACCACCTACTACCCGGCGATCGCGGTGCTCATCGTGCTGGCGCTGGCGACGCTGTACAAGCTGGCGCTGCCGCGCAAGCTGCCGTGGCACCGCGGCCTGCCCGGGGCGCTGCTGGCGATGATCGTGTTCGTCTTCTCCAGCATCGGCCTGCGCCTCTACATCACCGGGATCACCTCGACCGGCTACACCTACGGCGCGCTGGCGACCCCGATCGCGTTCCTGCTGTTCGCCTACTTCATCGGGCTGGCCGTGGTGGTCGGGGCGTACTTCAACGCCGCCATCCAGGAGCTCTACCCGGCGAAGCTGACCCGCAGGGAGCGGCGTCGGTGGCGGCGGCTGGAGCTGGAGCGCGCCGCGGAGCGCATCCGCGCGGACGAGCAGGCGCAGGCCTGGACCGACGACGAGCAGGCCGAGGCCCCTGCGGACGGGCGGGCGGCCGCCGACACCCCCGAGGTGACCGCCGAGCTGCCCGCGGTGCGCGAGCGGGCCTCAGACCGCGACCAGGATCACCCGGACATCCGCTCGTAGACCTTCTTGCAGTCCGGGCAGACCGGGGAGCCGGGCTTGGGCGACTTGGTCACCGGGAAGACCTCGCCGCACAGGGCGACCACCATGTTCCCCATGACCGCGCTCTCGGCGATCTTGTCCTTGCGGACGTAGTGGAACACCTCCGGCGTGTCGTCGCTGGTGGTCTCGGTGCCTTCGGGCCGAGTGTCGGGCCGTACCTGGGTGGGAGCGCTCATGACCCAATGATGCACCAGGCAGTCCGGCCAAACGTGCCCGATCCCCCGACTGGCCGCCCGGGGGTCCTCGACCGGTCCGATGCAGGATGGGGCGGTGAACCACGAGCACATCGCCCTGTCCGACGAGGTCGCCGACGCGCTGAGCGCTGGTCTCGGCGTGGTCGCGCTGGAGAGCACCCTCCTGGCGCACGGCCTGCCCGCCTCGGTGAGCCTGGACGTCGCCCACCGCCTGGAATCGGTCGTGCGCGCCCAGGGCGCGGTCCCGGCCACGATCGCCGTGCTGGGCGGACGGGCCAGGGTCGGCCTCGACGCCGACCAGCTCGCCCGGGTGTGCGCCGACGACGCGGGCCTGGTCAAGCTGTCGCGGCGGGACCTGGCGCCCGCGCTGGCCCTGGGCCGCGACGGGGCCACCACCGTGGCCGGGACCGCGACGCTGGCCGCGCAGGCGGGCGTCGGCGTGTTCGCCACCGGCGGCCTGGGCGGGGTGCACCTGGCCGAGCCGGGCGCCCAGGCCTGGGACGTGTCCGCCGACCTGGACGTGCTCGCCTCGACGCCGGTCGCGGTGGTCTGCTCCGGGGTGAAGTCGGTGCTCGACATCGCCGCGACCGTGGAGGTGCTGGAGACCCGCTCGATCCCGGTCCTGGGCTTCGGCACCGACTCGTTCCCCAGCTTCTACCTGCGCGAGTCCGCGTTCGGGGTGCCCTGGCGGGTCGACTCGGCCGCAGCGGCCGCCGCGGTGGTCGCCGCGCACCGCGACCACGTGCCCGGCGGCTCGGGGGTGCTGGTGGTCAACCCGGTGCCTGCCGAGCACGAGCTGGACCGGGACCTGCACGACCGGCTGCTCGCCGACGGCATGGCGCTGCTGCGCGAGCGCGGGGTGCGCGGCAAGGACGTCACCCCGGTGCTGCTCGACCACTTCCACACCAGCAGCGGCGGTGCGAGCCTGACGACCAACATCGAACTGGTCGTCAGCAACGCCCTGGTCGCGGCCCAGATCGCGGTCGAGCTGGCGCGGCCCCGGTAGAGCCTGGCCGCGAAGTCGTCGACGCCGGGCTCGCGCACCGACAGGTCGCGCGGCGGTGATGGTGCGCCGCGAGCCGCGGCGGGCGTGCCGCACGCCGCGTTCGACGGGAAGTCCACATCGGACACAACAGCGCGTTCCCGCGGAACCGGCCCAGCCACCGCCACTCCCCGCGACTCCGTTTCCTACCCTGGCGCCATGCGCGAGCGCCAGCACACCAGCCACCCGCGGACCGTCGTGGTGGTGGGCGACGCGGCGCTCGACGTCGTCGCCCGGCACGAGGGGGCGCTGGCGCACGGGGACGACACCCCCGCCAGCGTGCTGACCGCGGTGGGCGGGGCGGGGGCGAACACCGCCACGTGGCTGGTCCACCTCGGCGTTCCGACCACGCTCGTCACCCGCGTCGGCGCGGACCCGGCGGCCGGTCTGCTGCGCGGCGGGCTCGCGAACCGGGGCGTGGCCTGCGCGCTCACCACCGACCCCGGCGCCGCGACCGGCTGCGTGGTCGTCCTGGTCGACTCGACCGGCCAGCGCACGATGCTGCCCGACCGCGGCGCCAACGCGCGGTTGCGCGCCGAGGACCTCCCCGATCTCGGCCCGGCCACCCACCTGCACCTGTCCGGCTACGTCCTGCTCGACGACCGCTCCCGCCAGGCGGGCCTGGCCGCGTTGCGCCGGGCCGCGGCGGCGGGCCTCACCACGTCGGTCGACCCGCAGTCCGCCGCCCTGCTGGACGGGCGGACCGACGACTTCCTCACCTGGGTGGAGGGCGTGGACCTGTTGCTGCCCAACGCCACCGAGTTGGAGGCCCTGGGCGTCGACCGCGCCCTGCGCTCAGTCGAGGCCATCGCCTCGACCGACGGTCGCGACGGTGCGACCTGGCGCGACGGGACCACCGAGGTCAGCGTCCCGGCGGGCGCGGGCGGGCCGGACACGACCGGGGCGGGAGACGCGTTCAACGCGGGCCTGCTGGCCGCCTGGCTGGGCGGGGCCGGGCCGGTGGACGCGCTGCGCGCGGGCGTCGCGGCGGGGACCTCCGCGACGCTGGCGGTGGGTGCTAGCCCTCGATGACCTGGCGGTTCTTGGCCTCGATCTCCAGGACCTCGCGCTCGTAGCGGCTCATCTTGTTCGCCCTGCGCGGCGGCCGGTCGTTGGCGATGAGCACGGCGATCCACGGCAGCGGGACCGACAGCGCGACGAAGCCCAGCGCCAGCCACCAGGTGTCGTGGAAGATCCCGGCGAGGACGAGGCAGGGGATGCGCATGCTCATCATGACCATGTACTTGCGCTTGCGAGCGGCGAACTGCTCCTCGTACGACAGCTCGGCCTCAGTGATCAGGACCGGGGTGTCGTCCCTGGAAGTGCCCTTCACGACACCACCTCCTCGCTCATCGTCCCACCGGCCATGGTCGCACCGAACACCCCATCTTGCGCCATCCGGGTGGACCTGCGCCGGGGACCTGAAGGCGATTCGGGTCACGCCGGTATGAACGGGGTATGACGGGGACGCGGCGGCACGCGGTGCTCGACGGGTTGCGCTACCGGGCGGCGGGGGCGAACCTCGCCCGCCACCTCGGCCCGGACCCGGTCCGGGTGCTCGACCTGGCGGGCGGGTCGGGCGGCGACGCGCTGCCGCTGGCCGCGGGCGGGCACTGGGTGACCGTCGTCGACCCGGCGGGCGCGCTGCTGGACCGGTTGCTGCGCCGGGCCTACGGGCTGGCCGGGCGGGTCGACGTGGTGCAGGCGCGGGCCGAGGACGTGCCCGCGCTGTTCCCCGCCGCGGAGTTCGACGTCGTGCTCTGCCACGGGCTGCTCCAGCACGTCGAGGGCGCCCCGGCCAGGGTGGACCTGCTGCGCGCGGCGACCGCGCCGCTGGCCCCTGGCGGGTTGCTGTCGGTGATCGCGCCCGCGCCGCACGACTCGGCGCTGGCCGCGCACCCCGGGTGCACCGCGGAGCGGGTGCTCGACCACCTCCGCGTGGCGGGCCTCACCGCGCCGTCGCGGTACCGCATCCCGGCCGAGGAGGGCGCGCCCGGGTTCTTCCAGGTGATCGGCGCGCTGGCCTGAGATCATGCGCGGGTGTCCACCGAGCCCCCAGTCCTGACCGACGACTTCTGCCACCGCCTCGCCGAGTCCCTGCTCGAGGCCGACTACGACGGCGACGGGGTGGTGGCGGCGCTCGGCGAGCAGGCGCACGCCGCCCTGGGCCGCAACGAGCCGGAGCCCGCCCGCCGCGCCACCCGCGGCGGCTCCCCGGTCGAGACGCTCGTCCGGCTGTTCCTCGTCGGCGACGCCGAGCCCGCCGCCGCCGTCCAGCGGGCGCTGGGCCGCCTCGACCTGGCCGAGGTCGCCGCCACCGGCCTGCTGCGCCTCGACGGCGACCGGGTGCGCGCCGGGCTGGACCTGCGTCCGCACGCCGACGAGGCGGGGTCCTGGTGGGTGCTGGCCGACCTGGACTCAGACCAGCTCGGCGGGCCGGTCGGGGCGGACCACGTGCTCGGCATCGGGCACGCGTCGCTGAGCCTGGCCCGCGCCACCACCCGCCGCCCGGTGGGCACCGTGCTCGACCTGGGCACCGGCTGCGGGGTGCAGGCGCTGCACGCGAGCAGGCACGCGGGGGCGATCACCGCCACCGACCTGTCCTCGCGGGCTCTGGCGCTGGCCTCGGCGACCTTCCGGCTCAACGGGCTGAAGGTGCAGACGCTGCGCGGCTCCTGGTTCGAGCCGGTCGAGGGCCGCGCGTTCGACCAGGTCGTGTGCAACCCGCCGTTCGTGGTCGGGCCGCCGCGGGTGGACTACGTCTACCGCGACTCCGGGCTCGCGGGCGACGACGCCAGCGCGCTGGTCGTGCGCGGGGTGCCGAAGGTGCTCAACCCCGGCGGCGTGGGGCAGTTCCTGGCCTCCTGGCTGCACAAGCGCGGCGAGGACTGGGGCGACCGGGTCACCTCCTGGCTGCCCGACGAGGGCGTCGACGCCTGGTTCGTCCAGCGCGACGTCGCCGAGCCCGCGCTCTACGTCGGCACCTGGCTGCGCGACGCCGGGATCGACCCGCGCTCGGCGGAAGGGGCGGCGAAGGCCTCGGCGTGGCTGGACTGGTTCGACGACAACGACGTCACCGGGATCGGTTTCGGCTTCGTCACCCTGCGCGCCACCGGCAGCGACACCGAGGTGGCCTGCGAGGACCTGCGCCACGCCTACGACGACCCGCTGGGCGAGGAGGCGGGCCGCTGGCTGGACCGGGTCGCCTGGCTGCGTGCGCACGCGGCGCCGGAGGCGCTGCTGTCGGCGGTGTTCACCACCGCGCCGACGGTCGTGCTCGAGCGCGTCGCCGAGCCGGGTCCCGAGGGCTGGCGGGAGCTGGTGCGCAGGCTGCACCGCACCGACGGGCCGGGCTGGCAGCAGGAGACCGACGAGCTGGTGACCTCGCTGCTGGCGGGCTGCCAGGGGGTGCTGCCGCTGGGCGAGCTGCTGGCGCTGCTGGCGGCGGGTCAGGGCCTGCCCGCGGACGCGGTGGTGCGCGCGGCGGTCCCCGTGGTGGCCGACCTGGTCGCGCACGGGATGCTGCTGCCCGCGGAGCTGGTGTGAGGGCGGTGGTCGCCCGGGTCGCCAGCGCGTCGGTGACCGTCGGCGACGAGGTCGTCGGGGCCATCGACGAGCCGGGGCTGCTGGTGCTGCTGGGGGTGCACGTCGAGGACAGTGCGGGCAAAACCGCTGTGATGGCGCGAAAACTTCACGAACTGCGCCTGCTCCGCGACGAGGAGTCCTGCGCGACGACGGGCGCCCCACTGTTGATGGTGAGCCAATTCACATTGTACGGGGACGTCAGGAAGGGCCGCAGGCCGTCGTGGACGGCGGCGGCCCGACCCGAGGTCGCCGAGCCGCTCGTCGACGCCGTGGTGGCCGATCTGCGGGCCAGGGGCGCCCGGGTGGAGACCGGTCGCTTCGGCGCGGAGATGGCCGTGGCGAGCGTCAACGACGGCCCATTCACCGTGGTGCTGGACATCTGAGGTCCGCGCGTCCCCCTCGACCGTCTCGCGTGGACGGTCGAGGGGGACGCGGATCGCGGGCGGCACGTGTAGCGGGCACCGAACCGGGTACTCCGGGGTTCTCAGCCAAAGCTCAGGTAAACCTGAGCAACCGCCCAGGTCCCAGTGGCGTCATCCATGTGGGGAAGCGGGAACGAATCCAGCTCTCGCCACGTTTTGACTCACAGAACCACCGCGACAGGGGGAGGGAGCACCATGACGGTCCCGCAGCAGCGAGAGCCCGAGCAGCTCGCCTACGAAGCCGACCTCGACGCCCAAGGACCCGCCGCCGACCTCGTCCGGGTGTACCTCAACGGAATCGGCCGCACGGCGCTGCTCACCGCGGCGCAGGAGGTCGAGCTCGCCAGGCGGATCGAGGCCGGGGTGTTCGCCCAGCACATGCTCGACACCGCCGCGGGCACCTCGCCCGCGCGCCGGGCCGAGCTGCGGGCGCTGGTCGCCGACGGCCACACGGCCAAGAACCACCTGCTCGAGGCCAACCTGCGCCTGGTGGTGTCGCTGGCCAAGCGCTACACCGGCCGGGGCATGCCGCTGCTGGACCTGATCCAGGAGGGCAACCTGGGCCTGATCCGCGCGGTGGAGAAGTTCGACTACGCCAAGGGCTTCAAGTTCTCCACCTACGCGACGTGGTGGATCCGCCAGGCCATCACCCGCGGCATGGCCGACCAGGGCCGCACCATCCGGCTGCCCGTCCACCTCGTCGAGCAGGTGAACAAGCTGGCCAGGATCAAGCGCGACCTGCACCAGTCGCTGGGCCGCGAGGCCACGATGGAGGAACTGGCCGCCGAGGCCGGGCTGACCACCGGGAAGGTCTCCGACCTGCTCGACCACGCCCGCGACCCGGTGAGCCTGGACATGCCGGTCGGCAGTGACGAGGACGCCCCGCTGGGCGACTTCATCGAGGACGGCGAGGCCACCGACGCCGAGTCGGCGGTCATCGCGGGCCTGCTGCAGGACGACATGCGCCGCGTGCTGGCCACCCTCGACGACCGCGAGCAGCACGTCATCCGCCTGCGCTACGGCCTCGACGACGGCCAGCCCCGCACCCTCGACCAGATCGGCAAGCGCTTCGGCCTCAGCCGCGAGCGCGTCCGCCAGATCGAGCGCGAGGTCATGTCCAAGCTCCGCCAGGGCGAGCGCGCCGAGAAGCTCCGCGCCTACGCCAGCTAAGACGTTCGACGAACAACGCAGGTCAAGCCGGTCCCCCGGGACCGGCTTGACCCATGAGCGGAACTTTCTGCCCCCGGGGGGCAACCTTCCACCCCACACCCCCGTCTTGGAATATGAGTCGCTTGAACCTGCCCGTTGACATGTGACGCCTGTCACGGCAGCGTAGGCGCACAGACTTGGTGGCCCCGGGCAATCCCCGGACGCCACCCGCGACGGGAGGTCGGGACAGCCGGGGGCTGCCCCGGCCTTCCGGCATTCGGCACCCTGTTCGCGCTTCGCGCTCCCTTGGGGGTGCCGGGTCGGTCCTTCTTCTGGGGGGCGACCCCCCAGACCCCCACGGTGCTTGCTCCTCGCCTGGGCGGACGCTGGGCGCGATGGATGATGACCAGCAGACCAGGGTCCATCGTTGGGTGAGGTAAGGCTGGGGGTGTGGTGCGGGTTACCGGGGGGGCGGGATCACACGTAGGGCGCCGCAGGTGGGGGGTAGGTTCCTTGCACCGAATTGACGCGTGTGCAAGGGAGCCCGCTTCGTGACCGCCACCACGAGCTTTGAGTACAGCGATGTCCTGCCCCTGGCGCCCGACAACACGACCGAGTACCGGCTGGTCTCGCCGGACGGGGTCAGCGTTGTCGAGGCGGCCGGGCGGAGGTTCCTGCAGGTCGAGCCGGAAGCGCTGACCCTGCTCGCCAAGGAGGCGATCAAGGACATCCAGCACCTGCTGCGCACCAGCCACCTGACCCAGCTGCGGGCGATCGTCGACGACCCCGAGGCCAGCGGCAACGACCGGTTCGTCGCCATGGACCTGCTGCGCAACGCGTGCATCGCCGCGGGCGGCGTGCTGCCGATGTGCCAGGACACCGGCACCGCCATCGTCATGGGCAAACGCACCGAGAGCGTGCTGACCGGCGGGACCGACGAACAGGCCCTGTCCAGGGGCATCTTCGAGGCCTACCAGGAGCTGAACCTGCGCTACTCGCAGATGGCCCCGGTGACCTTCTGGGACGAGAAGAACACCGGCACCAACCTGCCCGCGCAGATCGACATCCACACCAAGCCGGGCACCGCGCCCAGCTACGAGTTCCTGTTCATGGCCAAGGGCGGCGGGTCGGCCAACAAGACCTTCCTCTACCAGGAGACCAAGGCCGTCCTGAACCCCGCGCGGCTGGCCAAGTTCCTCGACGAGAAGCTGCGCGGCCTCGGCACCGCCGCCTGCCCGCCCTACCACCTCGCCATCGTCGTCGGCGGGCTCTCCGCCGAGCAGAACCTCAAGGTCGCCAAGCTGGCCAGCGCCCGCTACCTGGACACCCTGCCCACCGAGGGCTCCGCGCTCGGCCACGCCTTCCGCGACGTGGACCTGGAGCAGCAGGTGCTGGAGATGACCCGCCAGTTCGGGATCGGCGCCCAGTTCGGCGGCAAGTACTTCTGCCACGACGTCCGGGTCATCCGCCTGCCCCGGCACGGCGCGAGCTGCCCGGTGGGCGTGGCGGTGTCCTGCTCGGCCGACCGCCAGGCCAAGGCGAAGATCACCCCGGACGGCGTCTTCCTGGAGCAGTTGGAGCGCGACCCGGCCCGGTTCCTGCCCGAGGTCACCGGCGAGGACCTGTCCGACGAGGTGGTCCAGGTCGACCTGACCCGGCCGATGTCGGAGATCCGCGAGCTGCTGACCACCCTGCCGGTGAAGACCCGGCTGTCGCTGACCGGCCCGCTGGTGGTGGCCCGCGACATCGCGCACGCCAAGATCAAGGAGCGGCTCGACGCGGGCGAGGGCATGCCGCAGTACCTCAAGGACCACCCGGTGTACTACGCCGGACCGGCCAAGACCCCCGAGGGCTACGCGTCCGGGTCGTTCGGGCCGACCACCGCGGGCCGGATGGACTCCTACGTCGAGCAGTTCCAGGCCGAGGGCGGGTCGATGGTCATGCTCGCCAAGGGCAACCGCTCCAAGCAGGTGACCGACGCGTGCAACACCCACGGCGGGTTCTACCTCGGCTCCATCGGCGGCCCGGCCGCGCGGCTGGCGCAGGACTGCATCCGCAAGGTCGACGTGCTGGAGTACGCGGAACTGGGCATGGAGGCGGTGTGGAAGATCGAGGTGGAGGACTTCCCCGCGTTCATCGTCGTCGACGACAAGGGCAACGACTTCTTCGCCGGGACCTCCGCGCCGACGCTGCAGATCTCCTTCCGCAAGTGAGGTCCGCCGCCTTGTCCTAACTGGACTGACGAGAGCACCGAACGGGGGCCGCGCCTTGACGGGCACGGCCCCCGTGGTGTCTGATCTTCGTCGTCGCGTGTCCCAGGGGCGCTCCGCTCGGGGCATGGAGGCACATATCGCTGAGGATCTCTCTCATGCCAATCCAGTTCAACCACACCGTGGTCGCGTGCGTCGACCGCGAGAAGTCAGCGGCGTTCTTCGTCGACTTGTTCAACCTGCCGGAGCCGGTCGAGTTCGGGCCGTTCCTGGCCGTGCACCTGGCCAACAACTGCTCGCTGGACTTCGCCCAGCAGCCAGCCGACCAGGGCGAGGTCGCGCCGCAGCACTACGCGTTCCTGGTCTCCGAGGACGAGTTCGACCACGTGCACCAGCGCATCCAGGAACTCGGCCTGGACCACTGGGCCGACCCGCGCCAGCACGGGGTCAACCAGATCAACCACAACGACGGCGGCAGGGGCGTGTACTTCCTCGACCCGTCCGGCCACTACCTCGAGGCCATCACCGTCCCCTACGGCGGCTGGTAAGCCCTAGAGAACGGCCGACAGCACCAGGGTTCGGGCGCCGAGGTCGGACGAGAGCGGCACGACCACCACCCGCTGGGTGAGGACCTGCGCGCAGATCGGCCCGTCCACGGCCCCGCCCTGGGGCGCCGCCATCGGCGCCAGCCGCACCCGCACGCTCGTCTCGTCGGTGGACTCCACGATGCCCTCAACGCCGGAGCACGCGTCGCGGGCCAGCCCGAGCACCCGCACGCTGAGGCCGTCCGGGGCGACGTGGGCGCGCCGCGGGTAGTCGGCGGGCAGGGCGCTCGTGTCGAGGCGGTCGGCGGGGAGTTCCCGGTAGCCCTCGGGCACCGTGCCGACCGTCGGCCCCGGCGGCCACGAGGGCGGCACGATCACGGGCATACCGGGCTGCGGCTTGTCGGGCGGCACGAGGGTGGCCCCCGGCGGCGGGCCGACGGGTTCCATGGTCGCGTACAGGCGCTGCTGCGGGGCCGGGGCGCTCTCGGCGGTCTCACCCGCCGCGCACCCGCCCAGCAGGACCAGGACCGCACCGACCAGCATCGCTCTCATAACCCCAGGACGGACCGCGGGTGCGGGTGGTTGCACGCGAAGGCGCCCCCGATCGGCGGGGCATGCCGACCAGGGGCGCCGGACTGGGTCAGGCCTGGCGCTTCTCGCTGGTCAGGGCGACCTCGCGGGCACCGAGCGGCTGATCCAGCTCCAGGGTCAGCTTCGGGTAGCGCAGGTCCATGGTGCACATCTGCTTGTCCGCGGGCGTGGTCTCCACCAGCTTCACCGCGACCTGGCTGTCGGACTGCTCGGTCACCTCCGCGCTCGCCTTGCCGCAGCCGCCCTCCTGGGCGACGACGCCGAGCGTGGTGCCGTCGTCGACCGTCCAGACCATGACGGGGTACCCCTCCGCCAGGCCCGCCGGGTCGATCTGGGCCTCGGGGACCTCGGCGCCGCCCTCCGGGGGCGTCCTGGCGGGCTGGCGGTCGGGTTGGTCACCGGGCTCCTGCGTCGCGGTGGCGGGCGGGGGCGCCGCGGCGTAGCCGTCCTGTGTGTCCTGCGCGCCGCCGCAAGCGGACAGGGCCGCGAACAGAACGCCCGCGCCGACAAGGGTGTTGAGGGAGTTGAGGCGATTCATGACCAGTGGACGGGCCGGGCCCCGCGCCGGGTTGCACGCGATCGCTAGACGACCGCTATCTCCTTGCCCTTCAACGGCCGCGAACAGGCAGAACACAGCAGCAGGACGGAGAAGGCGTGGTCGCCGCCGCGGTGGTGGAAGACCACGGCCGGGCCCTCCGGGGCGATGAACCAGCGCTGCCCCCACTCGATCGCGGCCATCACCACGGGGAAGAACGCCCGCCCCTTGTCGGTGAGCCGGTACTGGTGTCGGTCGGCGCGGTCGGCGTCACCGAAGGCCTCCAGCACGCCGAGCCGGTTGAAGGTGCGCAGCCGGTCGGCGATGACCGTCGCGGGGGCGCCCAGGCGCCGCTGGAACTCCGAGAACCGGTGCGCGCCCAGGTAGGCCGCGCCGAGCATGGCCGCCGACCAGCGGTTGCCGATCAGCGCCCGGCTCTCCGGGTAGAAGCCGGGCCCGAGGTTGGACGACCCGCTCGACCGCCTGCGCATGGTGGTGTTGGGCGCCGAGCGCGGCCACGAGCCGCTGGGCCCGAACGACCCGGTGACCTCGCGCGGGGAGACCGCCTCGCCGCAGGTGCGGCAGGCCATCAGCGGGGAGAACAGGTTCCCGCAGGTCAGGTGGCGCATGGCGGGCAGGTTCTCCGGGTGCCCCTCGGCCCAGCGCACCTCCCAGGCCCAGATCGCGACCATCATCGGCCACATCGCCGCGCCGCGCGGGGTCAGGTGGTACTCGTGCCGCACGGGGTTGCGGTCGTACTCGACCGGGGTGAGGATGCCCAGCTCCGCCAGCCTGCGCAGCCGCGAGGTCAGCACGGCGGTGGAGATGGGCAGGATCTCCTGCCAGTGCTGGAAGCGGCGGACGCCGTCCTGCAGGGCGTGGCGCAGGATCACCAGGGTCCACTCGTCGGCGGCGACCCCGATCGCGAAGGCGATGGCGTTGTCGCCGCCCGCGCCGAGTCTGCTGGGCCGGTCGGGCGGGTGGATCACCGGCGGCGCGCGCCCGGTCCGGCGAGGCCGACCGCGGCGGCCGGGTCCTGCGCGGTGCGCCAGCCGGGCAGGTCGGCCCCGGGGGCCCACGTGCTGTGCGTGCCGCTGGAGACGCGCTCCGGCAGCCGGACCCGGGCAACCGGGCCGTCGGTGACGCGGGTGGCGTCGAAGACCAGGCACTCGGACCGGTCCTCGGTCATGTCGGTGGTCATGGTGATCAGGTAGCCGTCGTCCTCGCTCCGCGCCCCCACCCTGGGGGCGACCGCGGTCTCGCTGCCGTACACGCCGTCGCCGTAGCGGTAGCGCTCCTCGGCCCCGGTGAGCAGGTCGTGCTTGACCAACCCGTCGAACAGGAACCAGCCGGGCCTGCCCGTGGAGGCGTAGGTGTAGCGGTAGGGACGGCCCGCGTGACCACCGTTGATCATACCGAACTCGGTGATCGAGTCGGTGAGCCGCTCCTCCTTGGTCTCCCCGGTGGCCAGGTTCAGCCGCCAGCGGTGCAGGCGGGTCTGCACACCGTCCAGCGAGAGCATGCGGAACATCTTCGCGTGGGCGGGGTCGTCCGGGAAGGCCGCGCTGCCCCGGCCCTCCGGGTCGGACTGGAAGAAGCCGTCGAGGACGATCTCGTCGCCGTCCTCGTAGGCGTTGACGAAGTGCAGCACGAACGTCGACTCGGCCTCGAACCAGCGGATCTCCCGGCCGTCGCCGCGCTTGGGCAGCACCCCGATGCGCAGCGGCAGGTCGGGGTGGAAGCGGGCCGAGTGCGCGCCCTTGGCCAGCATCTCCGGCCGCCAGAACAGCGGCGGGTCGTTGAGGATGGCGTAGTTCTCGGTGAACGCCATGTCGTGCGGCAGCCGGGGGCCGGGCAGCTCGACGCCGGTGTAGTGCGCGAGCTTGTCGTCCGGGCCGATGACGCCGTAGTGCAGGTACGGGGCGTCTTTTCCGTAGTTGAAGAACAGCAGGTCGCCGTTGGGGTCGACCTTGGGGTGCGCGGACACGCCCGCGCTGGGGAACGCCCCGCCCCAGGTCGACTTGCCCAGGGTCTCGAGGGTGAGCGGGTCGAGCCGGTAGAGCTCGCCGCACTGGTAGAAGCTGGTGAGCGCGACCCCGGCGTGCACGACGACGTCGGTGCTGGACGCGTCCTTCATCCGCCCGCGCGCGCCCCAGCCGTCGCGGCGGCGGGCGACCTCGGGGCGCTCGGCGATGCCCGCCCACAGCGAGCCGCCCGCCTCCTGCTCGGCGAGGAAGCCGTCGGTGCGCACGAACCGGTTGCGGTAGAAGGCCTTGCCGTCGCGGAAGCCGACGACGTGCACCATCCCGTCGCCGTCGAAGGGGTGGTAGTTGGCGAGCGCGGGGTGCACCGGGTTCTCGGTGTTGCGCAGGTAGACACCGTCCAGGTCGGCGGGGATGTCACCGACGACCTCGCACTCGGGCACGGCCCGCTCCACCGTCTGCGGCCGCCACGGGCCGCTGCGGTAGGGGTGCTCGTCGTCGTCGGGCAGCGTGCTGAGCGCCCGTCCCAGGATCTCCACGTCCATGCCGCGCAACTCCCCCTCGTCAGCGGATCTGTCCGAAAGTCGAGGCTACAACTAGCAGAGTCACCAGGCCAGACCCCATTTTTGCCGTCCCGCACCCGTAAAGCACCGCTCGGGGCACAGCCCTGACGACCGGGCCGCCCCCGTGCCCCAGGTCTCATCAAATGGGATGCCGACGGTGTCCGCGCTCACATCCGCTCAGCGTCACAGCCGCGTTACCTGGCTCCCGTGACAAGTTCTCAAAGGATCACAGAAATGCCTTGCCAACGGGTTGCCAGGTTAGGGAATTACCGACTAGCTTCATTTTCAGTAGCCCGGACTTCCGGTAACTACCTGATTTCACCTGACTGTTCATCTCAACGACGAGGAGGAACTGCCAGTGACGACCACTATGGCGGGAAAGAAGAAGCGCGCCCTCGCAGGTGGCGGAGTCATCGCCGCCCTGACTGCCATCGCCCTGTTCCTGTTCGGTTCAGGCAGCGCGCTCGCCGCGGAGAAGACACTGACCTTCTCCGGTGAGTTCCCGCTGATCGGCGTGCAGCAGGTCTCCACCGCGATCAACGTGGAGATCCCCGCGAGCGCCACCCCCGGCGAGTCCGTGCAGGTGCCGTTCAGCATCAACGTCGACGCGGGCGCCTCCGCCACCGACGGCCTCCGCCTGGTCGGGGCCACCACGGTGTCGGGCTCCAT
Source organism: Actinokineospora pegani (assembly GCF_009745975.1). Classification (GTDB taxonomy): domain Bacteria; phylum Actinomycetota; class Actinomycetes; order Mycobacteriales; family Pseudonocardiaceae; genus Actinokineospora; species Actinokineospora pegani. Next base: position 41,196 of record NZ_WHOL01000121.1, read on the forward strand.
CGCCGCCGCCGCGACGGTGACCCTGTCCGACGGCCAGACCGTCGACATCCCGATCGAGCTGCCGATCACCGAGACCCCGGTCCCGGCCGAGGGCTCGCTGACCTTCCCGGCCGAGGGCACGGTCGACTTCACGGTGCCGACCGGTGTCGCCGCCGGTGACGCCACCGTCGCGGTGGCCGCCACCGCGACCTCGCACATCGTGACCGACTCCAGCCTGGGCGAGTTCGACGTGAACCTGACCCAGGACGAGGGCCAGGACGCGGTTCTGGGCACCACCACCATCGGCTGACCTCCCGGGTTGTCGAGGGACACGGGAACAGCTTGGTTGAGAGTGTGAAGTAATTCCGCGTCAGCGGGGGACATGGGAAACCATGTCCCCCGCTTTCGTCGTCTTGGAGCTGGACAACAAGATGCCGCCAGGATTTCGGCGGCGCCCATTCACCCCCGCCCACCCCATTGCCCCGGTCGCACGACCGGGGCTTTACCGCTCTGTTATCAGCCTGGGGGCGATTGTGCCGGGCGGTTGTCGCGAATGGCGAGCAGCCTGCGCGGCCCGGTGTCGTGCCGGGACGGCGACTCCCCCACGGTGGCCCGCCCGCCGGTCACGAACGCCCCGGCCGCCGAGACCAGGATCGGCTCCAGCGTCGCCGCGCGCAGCTCGGGGACGTCGTCGGCCAGCGCCGCCACCCGCAGCACCAGCCGCTCCAGCGCGCCGAGGTCGGCGGGCTCGCGACCGCCGTACCCGGCCAGCAGCGGGGCCGAGCGCGGCGCGCGCACCAGCGACGCGGCGTCGACGTCGGTCAGCGGCACCGCCCGGTGCGCCCGGTCGCCGAGCAGGTCGGAGACCACACCCGCCAGGCCGAAGGACACCAGCGTGCCGAACGACGGGTCGTCCTGCAGGCCGATGGAGCAGGAGAACCCCTTGGGGGCCATGCCCTGCACGAACACCCCGTCCTCGCCGGAGACCGACAGCAGGTCGGCGTAGGCGCGGCGCACCGCGTCGTCTGTGCTCAGGTCCAGCCGCACCCCGACCAGGTCGGCCCGGTGCCGGAACGCCCGGTTGCTCGTCTTGAGCACCACCGGCCCGCCCAGCTCCCGCGCCGCGGCGACGGCGGCCTCGGCGTCGTGCACCACCCGGAACGGCAGCACCTCGACGCCGTAGCACCCCAGCAGCTCCACCACCTGGTCGTCGGTGAGGTCCACCGGCCCCGCGGCCCCGTCCAGCGCCCGCTCGACCACCGCCCGGGCCCCGGCCCGGTCGATCCCCTCCGGGCGGACGAACTGCCCCGCGGGCGACAAGCGCCAGCGCGCGTACCCGGTGGCCCGCGCCAGCGCCAGCACCGCCCGCTCCGGGCTCGGGTAGGACGGCACCGACCCGCGGCCCGGCGTGCCCGTCGGCCCCGGCACGGCCAGCTCGGCCGGGATCCCCTCGGCGGCGAGGAAGGTGCTGACTATCGGCTTGCTGCCCGCCTCCGCCAGACCGGCGACGGCCTCGCGCAGCGCCCGCGCGTAGGCGGTCCCGGGGATCGCGACCGGCGGCACGAACACCACCACCAGCGCGTCCACGTCCGAGCGGCGCAGCGCCTCGGCCACCGCCCCGGCGAACACATCGGGCCCGGCCTGGGCCCCCACGTCCACCGGGTCGCCCGCCAGCGTCAGCCCCTGCCCGAGCGCGGCGTCGGCGGCCAGCAGGCCGATCGCCGAGGAGTTGCCCACGACCGCGACCCGGTCGCCCGGCGGGAGGGGCTGGTGGGCCAGCAGCAGCGCGGTGTCGAAGAGCTGCGCGATCGAGTCGACCCGGATCACCCCGGCCTGCTCGAACAGCGCCTGCACACTCGCCTCGTCGACAGCGACGCCGGTGGCGGCCAGCGCGGGCAGCACCCCGCGCGCCCTGGACTTCACCGCGACGACCGGCTTGGTCCGGCTCAGCCGCCTGGCCAGCCGGGCGAACTTGCGCGGGTTGCCGAAGGTCTCCAGGTAGAGCAGCACGACGTCGGTGTTGGGGTCGGTCTGCCAGAACTGCAGCAGGTCGTTGCCGGACACGTCGGCCCGGTTTCCCGCGGAGACGAAGGTCGACAGGCCCAGGCCGCGCGCGGCGGCGTCGGCGAGGATGGCCGTGCCCAGCGCGCCGGACTGGCAGAAGAACCCGGTGCGCCCGGCGCCGGGCAGCGTCGGGGCCAGCGTGGCGTTGAGCCGCACGGCCGGGTCCAGGTTGACCACGCCCAGCGCGTTGGGCCCGACCAGCCGCATCCCGTGCGCCCGCGCCTCCTCGGCCAGCCGCCGCTCCGCTCCGCGCCCGTCCGGCCCGGTCTCGCCGAACCCGGAGGTGACGACCATCAGCGTCTTGACACCCTTGGCCAGGCAGCCGTCCATGACCTCGTCCAGGCTGGCCGCGGGCACGGTCACCACAGCCAGGTCGACCGGGTCGGGGATGTCGAGCACCGACGGGTAGGCCCGCACCCCGCGCACCGACCGGTGCTCGGCGTTGACCGGGTACACCGGCCCGGCGAAGTCGGCGGCCAGCAGGTTGCCCAGCACCGTCCACCCGATCTTGGTGCGGTCGGTCGACGCCCCGATCACCGCCACCGAGGTCGGGTGCAGCAGGTTGTGCACGCTGCGCGCCTCGGCCGCCTGCTCGCGCGCGTGCGCGACCTCGACGGAGGCCTCGGTGGGGTCGATGTCGAACTCCAGGTGCAGCACGCCCTCGTCGAAGGCGCGGCTGACCTGGTAACCGGCGTCGCGGAACACCCGCACCATCTGCGCGTTGTCCGAGAGCACCTCGGCCTCGAACCGCCCCACCCCGCACTCGCGGGCCGCCGCGGCCAGGTGCTCGAGCAGGATGGACCCCAGCCCGCGGCCCTGGTGGTCGTCCTCGACCACGAACGCCACCTCGGCCGAGCGCCCGTCCGGCATCCCCTCGTACCGGCCGACGGCGATGATCTCGTCGCCGAGCAGCGCGATGAACGCCACCCGCCGCTCGTGGTCGACGGTGCTGAACCGGCGCAGGTCGCGGTCCGGGATGCGCGGGTAGGGGCCGAAGTAGCGCAGGTACCGGGTCCGCTGCGACAACCTGCCGTGGAAGGCGCGCAGGACATCAGCGTCACTGGGCAGGATGGGTCGCAGGTGGACGGTCCCGCCGTCGGACAGGACGACGTCGGCCTCCCAGTGCCGGGGGTAGTCGAAGGGGTCCGGCCCATCCCCCGGCGCGGCTGTCCCGGTCGTGCCGTCCGTGTCGGACATGTGCGCTCCCGCGGTCTCTCGCTGGTCGGTGGGCTCGTCGTCGATCCCGGTCCTGCCCGCCCCTCAGTCCCTCGGGTCGTCGGGGTCCAAGCCGTGCAACGGGAACAGCGCCCGCCGCGCGTCCCGGATGGCCGCGTCGACCGGGGTCTCCAGGACCCCGTCCCACGCGGCGAACGCCGTCTCGGCCCCCTCCCCCATCAGCAGCGGCAGGTCGGCGTTCGGCGCCACCTCGCGCACCGCGGCGAGCCACTCGCCCGGCACCGGGGCGCCGAGGTCGACGTCGCGGTCGAGCACCGTGGCCAGCAGGTGCGTCCACGAGCGGGGCACCACCCGCAACAACTGGTACCCGCCCCCGCCGGTGGCCAACCACCGCCCGTCGGCGTGCTCCTCGGCCAGCGCCCGCAGCGTCCGGTAGACCGCGCGGTGCCCGTCGACCGAGAGCGACAGGTCGGCCAGCGGGTCCTCGCGGTGGCTGTCCACACCGCACTGGGTCACCAGCACCTGCGGCTTGAACGCCCCCAGCAGGGAGGGCACCACGGCGTGGAAGGCCCGCTGCCACTGCGCGTCCCGCGTCCCCGGCGGCAGCGGCACGTTGACCGCGCTGCCCTGCGCGCCCCGCGCCCCGAGCTCCGAGACGAACCCGGTGCCCGGCCACAGCGTCGCCGGGTGCTGGTGCACCGAGACCGTCAGCACCCGCGGGTCGTCGTAGAACGCCGCCTGCACCCCGTCGCCGTGGTGCACGTCCACGTCGATGTAGGCGACGCGGTCGAACCCGTTGTCCAGCAGCCACGAGATCGCCACGGCGCAGTCGTTGTAGACGCAGAACCCGGCCGCCCGGTCCGGCATGGCGTGGTGCAGCCCGCCCGCGATGCTGACCGCGCGCTTGCTGTGCCCCGCCGCGATCCGCTTCGCCGCCAGCAGCGTCCCGCCGACCACCAGCGCCGACGCGGCGTGCATCTTGTCGAAGACCGGGTTGTCCGCGGTCCCCAACCCGTGCCCGACGTCCCAGGACGCCATCGGCGCCTCCCGCACCGCGGACACGTAGGAGACGTCGTGCACGCGCTGCAACTCGGCGTCGGTGGCCGCCTCCGGCGAGTGCAGCTCCACCCCGTCGAGCACCCCGAGCGCCCGAGCCAACCGCATGGTCAGCTCCAGCCGGATCGGGTTGAACGGGTGGTCGCCGCCCATGTCGTAGTCAAGCAACGCGGCGTCCCACACAACGGTGGCGGCTCCATCACCCATGGCTGCACCTTAACGCCGCCACGCCCCCGCCCCAGCCCCCCGCGCCCACCCGACCCGCCCGGCAGGGGCTCGCTCACCCGTGCGCGGCGCCACCCGGCGCGTCCCCGGTGGCCACCGGCCGCCCCGGGTCAGCCGACCACGCCGACCACGACCCGGCGAACAGCGGCGCGGGCGCCGCCGCGGAACTGATCCCGGCCACCTCCAACGCCAACACCACCGACGCCGCGGTCACCCCGGACCCGCAGTAGGCGCCGACCGGCACCCCCGCGACCGCGCCCAGCCCAGCGAACCGCGCGGCCAGCACCGACGGGTCCAGCCACCGCCCGTCAGCCCCGACGTGCCCGGCGAACGGCGCGTTGACCGCCCCCGGCACGTGTCCGGCCCTCGGGTCCACCGGCTCCACCTCGCCCCGGTACCGCTCCGGCGCACGGGCGTCGAGCAGCAGCCCCACCGCCGCCAGCTCGGCGGCCCCGTCGGCGTCGAGCACCGGCATGCCCCCCGGCCGCACCTCGATGTCGCCCGCCCCCGGCCGCACCGCCTCGGCGCTGACCGCGCCCCCGTCGGCCACCCAGGCGGCGAACCCGCCGTCGAGCACCGCGACGTCGGTGTGCCCGGCCCACCGCAGCAGCCACCACGCCCGCGCCGCCACCGACCCGTTGTCCGCGTCGTAGACGACCACCGGCGCCCCCGCCCGGACCCCGGCCGCGCGCAGCACGCGTTGCAGGTCGGCGGGCTCCGGCAGCGGGTGCCTGCCGCCCACCCCGGTCCCGGCGGGCGCTGCCAGCTCGGTGTCCAGGTCGACGAACACCGCGCCCGGCACGTGCCCGGCGGCGTGGGCCTCGCGCCCCGGTGGACCACCGAGGCTCCACCGGGTGTCGAGCACCGCGGGCGGGTTCGGACCGCCCAGCGCGGTGGACAGGTCGGAGGTGGACACGAGCGGACGCGAAAGGGCTGCCACCCCGCCCATCCTGCCCGACTGGCGCTCCCCGGACACCCCTGGTCACGGTCAGCGATGGGGCCAGTGCCCCGCCGTGGGGAACGGCTAACATTGACGGCGACGAAGGGGAAGCGCCGTGAACGAGCTCATCGACACCACCGAGATGTACCTGCGGACCATCTACGAGCTCGAGGAAGAGGGTGTCGTCCCCCTGCGCGCCCGCATCGCCGAGCGGCTCAACCAGAGCGGTCCGACGGTCAGCCAGACGGTGGGCCGGATGGAGCGCGACGGCCTGGTGGTGGTCGCGGGCGACCGGCACCTGGAGCTGACCGAGCACGGCCGGTCACTGGCCATCGCGGTCATGCGCAAGCACCGCCTCGCCGAGCGCCTGCTGGTCGACGTGATCGGCCTGGAGTGGGAGCACGTGCACAGCGAGGCGTGCCGCTGGGAGCACGTCATGAGCGAGGCCGTCGAGCGCAAGCTGGTGCGCCTGCTGGGCAACCCGACCACCTCCCCGTACGGCAACCCCATCCCCGGCCTGGACAAGCTCGGCGACGGCGAGCCCGCCCCGCCGCTGGAGGCGGGCCTGGTGCGCATCGACGAGGTCGCCCGCCGCGGCGGCGGCAAGGTCGAGGTGCGCCGCATCGCCGAGCACGTGCAGATGGACCCCGACCTCATGGCCGACCTGCGCGTGGTGGGCATGATCCCCGGCCAGATCGTCACCGTCGGCCCGTCCAAGGGCGACGGCAACTCGATCGAGATCAGCGGCAACGGCTCCACCGCCGAACTCGACCCCGCGGTGCTGCACGCCGTTCTGGTCCGCGCGCTGTGAATCCCGCGCAGACCGCCGACAAGCAGTACCGGCGGCTGCTCGGCCATCCCCCGACCGGGGTGTGGTCCGCCCCCGGTCGGGTGAACCTCATCGGGGAGCACACCGACTACAACGACGGCTTGGTGCTGCCGTTCGCCCTCCCGCACCGCATCGCGGTCGCCGCGTCGCGCCGCGAGGACGGGCTGCTGGCCGTCACCACCGTCGGCTCCGACCACAACGCCCAGCGCGCCGCCCCGGTCGCGGTCGCCGACCTGGAACCGGGCTTGGTCACCGGGTGGGCGGCCTTCCCCGCGGGCGTGGCGTGGGCGCTGCGCACGGCCGGGGTGGCCGAGGGCGGCGCCGACCTGGTCATCTCCGGCGACGTCCCGGCGGGCGCCGGGCTCTCGTCGTCGCACGCGCTGCAGTGCGCGGTCGCGCTGGCCCTGCTCGGACTGGCCGGGATCACCCCGGACGAGTCCGCGTCGCCGACGCTGGCCGAGATCGCCCGGTGGGTGCAGCGCTCGGAGAACGACTTCGTCGGCGCCCCGACCGGCCTGCTCGACCAGACCGCGTCGCTGTGCTGCGAGCGGTCGCACGCCCTGTTCCTCGACGTGCGCAGCGGCGAGCGCGAGCAGGTGCCGTTCGACGCGGGCGCGGACGGCCTCGAGGTGCTGGTGGTCGACACCCGGGCCAAGCACTCGCTCGCCGACTCCGCCTATGGCGAGCGCAGGCGCGGCTGCGAGCGCGCCGCGGGCCTGCTCGGGGTGCCCGCCCTGCGCGACGTGCCCGCCGAGGGCCTGGCCGAGGCGCTGGCCGCGCTGCCCGGGGACCTGCGCCCGCTGGTGCGGCACGTCGTCACCGAGAACGCGCGGGTGCTGGCCGTGGTGGACCGGCTGCGGGCCGGGGACCTGGTCGCGACCGGCGAGCACCTGACCGCCTCGCACGTGAGCCTGCGCGACGACTACCGGGTCTCCTGCGTGGAGCTGGACGTCGCCGTGGAGGCGGCGCTGGGCTCCGGGGCGCTGGGTGCCAGGATGACCGGCGGCGGCTTCGGCGGCTCGGCGATCGCGCTGGTCCCCACCGACCGGTCCGCCGCGGTGCGCGAGGCCGTGCGGACCGCGTTCGCCGGGGCCGGGCTGACCGCGCCGCGGCTGTTCACGGCGGCGCCTTCCGCGGGCGCGCACCGCGACCGCTGAGCGGGCCAAGGCGAGAACCCGGGGCACCAGGGCCGGGCACATCCACGAGACGAAGGCGAGGAACACGGTGAAGCTGCTCGTGACGGGCGGGGCGGGATACGTCGGGAGCGTGTGCGCTGCCCGGTTGGTCGAGTCCGGCCACGAGGTCGTGGTCGTCGACGACCTGAGCACCGGCCACGAGGACGCGGTCCCCGAGGGCGCCCGCTTCGTGCGCGCCGACATCGGCGAGGCCGCGCGCGACCTGCTCGCCGAAGGCTTCGACGGCGTGCTGCACTTCGCGGCCAAGTCGCTGGTCGGCGAGTCGATGGTGGACCCGGCCAAGTACTGGGACGGCAATGTCCTGACCTCCTTGAAGCTGTTGGCCGCCATGCGCGAGCACGGCACGCCCCGACTGGTCTTCTCCTCCACGGCGGCCACCTACGGCGAGCCGGAGCAGGTCCCGATCCTCGAGACCGCGCCCACCCGCCCCACCAACACCTACGGGGCCACCAAGCTGGCGATCGACCACGCGATCACCTCCTACGCCGCCGCGCACGGCCTGGCCGCGGTGAGCCTGCGCTACTTCAACGTCGCGGGCGCCTACGGCCGCTTCGGCGAGCGGCACACCACCGAGACCCACCTGATCCCGATCGTGCTGCAGGTCGCGATGGGCACCAGGGACAAGATCTCGATCTACGGCGAGGACTACCCCACCGAGGACGGGACCTGCGTCCGCGACTACATCCACGTCCTGGACCTGGCCACCGCCCACCTGCTGGCGCTGGACCACGCGGTCAAGGGCGAGCACCAGGTCTTCAACCTCGGCACCGGCACGGGCTTCTCCAACCGGCAGGTCGTGCAGACCTGCCGCGAGGTCACCGGCCACCCGATCCCGGCCGAGTTCGCCCCGCGCCGCTCCGGCGACCCGGCGACGCTGGTGGCCTCCGCCGACGCCGCCGCGTCGGTGCTGGGCTGGCGCCCGGAGCGGGCCGACCTGCACACGATCATCAGCGACGCCTGGGAGTTCACCCGCGCCCGCGGCTGATCCACCCCCGGTGCGGGCGCCTCGGCCGCCCGCACCGGGTCAGCCCGACCACCCGGCGCTCCGGTCCACCGCCTCGGTCATGATCCGGCGCAGCTCCTCCGGCGGCATCGCCTGGCCCAGCGCGGTGCTGAGCAGCCGGGCCAGCGGGTGGTCCCCGTCGGCCTCCAGCGCCGCGGTGACCGCGATGCGCGCGAGGGTCCCGTCGCCGCGCAGGTAGGCGTGCACGGCCACCAGGGCCGCGGGCCCGGCCCGGTAGGGGGCGGGCAACGCCCGCGTCAGCCTCGTCCAGAGCCGTTCGGCGACCTCGGCCTGCGGGGTCAGGGCGATCTCGAGCGCCCGCCCGCGTCCTTCCGTCGTGGCCAGGACCGCACCGAGTTCCGCCACGCGCGACTCGGGTATCTCCGGTTCGGGAACCGGTGGGTCCGCGATGTCGAGGTAGGCCGAGGACACCACCGCCTGGTCGATGACCGCGATGTCCGGGGCGCTGCCCGCCGCCCGGCTGATCCGCGCGCGCCGTGCCTCCGGGGCGTCCCCGGGTTCCGGGTCGAGGGTGGCGGCCAGGGACGCGCGATCGGGGTGGCGCACCAGGCCCATGACGGTCATCGCCGCGCCCAGGGCGGACGAGTCCGGGTCGGCCACCGTCCCGGAGCAGTCGCAATCGGCGTAGCACCGCCAGAGCGCGCCGTGCACGACACCGGGGGCCCACAACGAGTGCGGGACGGTGATCCCGCGGCGGCCATCTCCGACTCGACCGAGGCCACGAGATCGCGGTGCGGGTGGTGGTGCGCCGCGACGACGACCGGCAGCACGGCCGTGCTCGCGTGGTCGGCGGCGATGCCCGCGAGGTGGCGGGCCATGTCCGGTGGGTCGGCGCAGGGCAGGTCGGCGCGCATGACCGTGCCGACGGCCGCCTCGTCCCCGGTCTCGGTGATGGACACGACGACCAGGGAGTCGGCCGGGGTGAAGCCGACCAGGTGGGGCAGGGCCGCGATCAGGTCTCCGCCGTCTCGAAGGGACAGTGTGGCGTTCGATTTCGTCGTCATGCCAACACTGTGGCGGCGCTGCGGACCGGTTCCAAGAGGTGCTCGTCCGCTGTGGATGGTTTCGGACCCTGTGGACAGGACAGGCCCGACAGGGTCAACCTGTCGGGCCTGTCCGGTATACGCGCGTGCGGTCAGCCGCAGTGCTGGAACGGGCTGGCGAAGCTCGACGACCCCGCCGAACCGCCCCACTTGACGCACTTGCCCGGGGCCGACTTCTTCACCGGGCCCGCGTAGTAGGCGAACGACCCGGAGTCGGTCGACCTGGTGCCGCCCTGCACCTCGAGGAACGCCGACACCGACGACGCGGTGCCCACCGAGGTGCTCTTGATCGTGGTCACGCAGTTGTAGCCGGTGGAGGCGTTGTACATCAGGTACACGCGGCCCGCGCTGCCCAGCGCCGCCGAGTTGATCTGGGTGAAGCCCGAGCCGCAGACCTCGGACGGGGTGTAGGGGTTGGTGCTGCCCCCGCCGCACCTGTTCCTGCTGGTGTAGTTCTTCGTGCCCCAGTAGAGCGCCTGGGCGCCGTTGAACACGATCCGCTGCGCGGAACCGTTCAGCAGTTGCTCGAAGTGCAGGTGCGCGCCGGTGGAGCCGCCGGTGTTGCCGACGTTTCCGATGGTCTGGCCCTGCGACACCGACTGGCCGACGGACACCCGCTGCGCGGACAGGTGCGCGTAACGCGAGCGCCAGCCGCTGCCGTGGTCGATCTCGATCCAGCGGCCGTAGCTGGTGCTGCCCGTGTTCGCGACGCGGGTGACGGTGCCGCCCGCGGACGCGACCACCGCGTCGCCCTCGTCGTTGGCGCGGTTGAAGTCGATCGCGTTCGCCGGGCTGTGGTTGGTACGGGTCTGCCCCGACCACACCTGGTTGCACGGGAACGGGAGCTGGAAGGAGGGGGCCGCCGAGGCGACCCCGGCGCCGCCCACGACGAGCGCGCCCGCGGTGGCGGCGACGATGCCCGCCATGCTGAGCAGCTTCCTCAGTTTGACCATGTCTACCTCCGCAAGCAGCAGTTTGCGACGATACGACCACGCAGTGTGTGATCGAAGAACCTGTTTCGGGGGTGATTAGGGGGTCGGAGCCTTGCGAACAAGGGTGGGTCCGGGTGAGCGGGTGACCGAGCGGAACCCGGTACGGGGGTCGGGACGGGGTACTAACCTGCCCGCGTGCTGACACGAGTCGAGGCCCCCATCATCGCGGTCACCGTCTACCCCGGACAGGCCAGGATCACCAGGCGCGGCGTCGTCGCGGTCAAGACCGGTGAGCACAAGGCCGTCGTGGGTGGTCTGCCCCTGGCCCTGCACGCGGACTCCGTGCGGGTCAGCGGGCGTGGTGCGGCGACCGTGCTCGGCGTGGACGTGGTCCCCGAGCACCACGCGCAGACCCAGGACGAGGCGCTGGCCGGGTTGGAGGAGCGGCGCGACGCGCTGCGCGGGCGGCTGGACCGGTTCGACGACCAGGACACCGTGCTCGCCGCGCGGGCGGAGCTGCTGGGCGCGCTGAGCGCGCGCACGGGCGGGGCGTTCGCCCAGGCGCTGGCCAAGGGCGAGGCCGAGCCCGCACGGGTGGCCGAGGTGGGCGACGCGCTGGCCGGGCAGTACGCGGACGTGCTGGCCCAGCGGCGCGAGCTGGCCGAGGCGCGGCAGCGGGTCCAGTCCGAGCACGACGAGGCGCAGCGGCGCGTCCTCGACCGCGGCCGCGCGCGCACCCCCGACCAGACCGCGGTCGAGGTCGAGCTGGACGCGGTCCAGGACGGCGAGGTGGAGCTGGAGGTCTCCTACCTGGTCGACTCGGCGGGCTGGACGTCGCGCTACGACGTGCGGCTCACCGCGGGTCGGCTGCGGCTGACCTGGTACGGGCTGGTCAGCCAGCACAGCGGCGAGGACTGGCCGGAGTGCGACCTGCGGCTGTCGACCGCGCGGCCGACCAGGTCGGTGGTCGTCCCGGAGCTCTCGCCCTGGTACCTCCGCGCGCACCACCCGCTGCCCCAGCCCATGGCCGCGATGGCCGCGAGCGCCGGGCCGCCGCCGACCAGTCCCGCGGGGCCGGCGCGCGGTGGGCCCGTCCCGGCGCCGATGGCCGAGGCGGTGGCCGCGGTCGAGCACGGCGCCGCCGCCGCGACCTACCAGCCCACCCGGCCGGTCGCGGTCCCGACCGGGGGCAGCTCGCACCGGACGACGGTGGCGGTGGTGGACCTGCCCGCGGCGGTCGACCACGTGACGGTGCCGCTGCGCGGTCCGGAGGCCTACCTGCGCGCGACAGTCGCGAACACCTCCGAGCACACCCTGCGCCCGGGACGCGCGTCGGTGTTCCACGACAGCGAGTTCGTCGGCGTCACCGACCTGGAGCTGTGGGCGCCGGGCGAGGAGGTGGAGCTGGCCCTGGGCGTGGACGACCGGGTCCGCGTGGAGCGGGAGCTGACCAAGCGCTCGGTGGGCAAGGCGGTGATGGGCGGCGCCCGCAAGCAGGAGGTCGCGTACCGGATCAAGGTGGGCAACTTCGGCCCGGACACCGCGCGCGTGACCGTGCTCGACCAGTTGCCCGTCTCCCAGGCGGAGGCGGCGGTCGTGCGCGAGGTGGTGACGCGGCCGCAGCCCGCGCGGACGACCGAGCTGGGCGAGGTGACCTGGCGGCTGGACCTGCCGCCCGGCCGGACCGAGGAGATCATCTTCGGCTTCCGGGTCGACGTCGCCAAGGGCGTGGCGATCACGGGTTGGCGCGACTGACCAGGTCGGGGACGGGCCTGTGGACAACTTCGACGGGCACCCGGCAACCGGTGGCAAACTGGCGGCATGACCGAGCAGGACACGACCCCCGACCCCTACCTCTGGCTGGAGGACGTCACCGGCGACAAGGCCCTGGACTGGGTCAAGCAGCGCAACGCCGAGGCGGTGTCCGCCCTGACCGGCGGGGAGCGCTTCGAGCAGATCCGGACCGGGCTGCGCGAGGTGCTCGACGCCGACGACCGCATCCCGTACCCGAGACGGCGGGGTGAGTTCCTCTACAACTTCTGGCAGGACGCCACCCACCCCAAGGGCGTGTGGCGGCGCACCACGCTGGAGGAGTACCGCGGCGGCGACCCGGCCTGGGACGTGCTGCTCGACGTCGACGCGCTCGCCGAGGCCGAGGGCGAGAACTGGGTGTGGGCCGGGGCCGCGGTGCTGCGCCCGGAGTACCGGCGCGCGCTGGTGGAGCTCTCGCGCGGCGGGGCGGACGCCGCGGTCGTGCGCGAGTTCGACCTGGTGGAGCGGGCTTTCATCGACGACGGGTTCACCCTGCCCGAGGCGAAGTCGCGGGTCGGCTGGATAGATGACGACACCGTGTACGTGGGCACCGACTTCGGCGAGGGGTCGATGACCACCTCGGGGTACCCGCGGGTGATGAAGGTGTGGCGGCGCGGCACGCCGCTGGCCGAGGCGGAGACGGTGTTCGAGGCCGGGCCCGAGGACATGTCCGTCTACGCCTACCGCGACCACACCCCCGGGTTCGAGCGGGATTTCGTCGGCAAGCGCCCGGCGTTCTTCTCCAGCGAGGAGTACCTGCGCGGGGCCGACGGGTCGCTGACCAAGATCGAGGTGCCCGACGACGCGACGTCCGACGTGCACCGCGAGTGGCTGCTGATCTCGTTGCGCACCGACTGGGAGGTGGCCGGGACGACGTACTCGGCCGGCTCGCTGCTCGTGGCGGACTTCGAGGCGTACCTGGCCGGGGCGCGGGAGTTGACCGCGCTGTTCGAGCCGGACGAGCACACCTCGCTCAGCGGCTACGCCTGGACCCGCAACCACCTGATCCTCGACAAGCTCGAGGACGTCAAGACCCGGCTCGAGGTGCTCACCCCCGGACCGGACGGGTGGGCGCGCGAGACGCTGCCCGGCGCTCCAGAGCTGGGCTCGGCCGCGGTGATGGGCACCGACCCGGACGCCTCCGACGAGTACCTGCTCAACGTCAGCGGCTACCTGCAGCCCTCGACGCTGCTGCGCGGCGAGATCGGCGGGGAGGTGGAGGTGCTGCGGCGCGCGCCCGCGTTCTTCTCCACCGAGGGCCTGTGGGTGGAGCAGCGGTTCGCGACGTCCGAAGACGGCACCAAGGTCCCGTACTTCATCGTGCGCGGGGAGAGCACCGACGGTCCGACGCTGCTCTACGGCTACGGCGGGTTCGAGATCTCCCTGACCCCGGGCTACTCCGGCGGGATGGGTCGGAGCTGGCTCGAGCGCGGCGGGACCTACGTGGTGGCCAACATCCGCGGCGGCGGCGAGTACGGGCCCGCGTGGCACCGGGCGGCGCTGCGGGAGAACCGGCCGCGCGCCTACGAGGACATGGCCGCGGTGGCCAGGGACCTCGTCGACAAGGGCGTCACGACGCCCGAGCGGCTCGGCGTGCAGGGCGGCAGCAACGGCGGACTGCTGGCCGGGGTGATGCTGACCCGCTACCCGGAGCTGTTCGGGGCGGTGGTCAGCCAGGTGCCGCTGCTGGACATGCGCCGCTACCACCTGCTGCTGGCGGGGGCGTCGTGGATGGCCGAGTGGGGCGACCCGGACGACCCGGCGGATTGGGCGTTCCTCAAGGAATTCTCCCCGTACCACAACCTCCACAGTGGAACGAAATACCCGCCGGTGTTCTTCGTGACCTCCACGCGCGACGACCGGGTGCACCCCGGCCACGCGCGCAAGATGGCCGCGCGCATGCGGGAGCTGGGCTTCGAGCCCGACTACTACGAGAACATCGAGGGCGGGCACGGCGCGGCCTCGGACAACGCGCAGCGCGCGTTCATGTCGGCCGTCGTCTACGAGTTCCTGCTGCGCAAGCTGTCCCCCGACGAGACTGTCGGTGCCGAGAAGTAACCTCGGACCATGCTGGCGCTGCACTGCCTCGCCACCGACGCGGGCGACGTGGCGCTGTGGGCAGAGGACTCGGACAAACCCGCCCGGCGGCCTGGCCGCGCTCCCCGGGGCGCGGCCGGGCACCCGTTCGCGGTGCCCGCGGACGAGTTGGCCGGGCTGCTCGGGCTGAGCCTCGACGCGGACCCGGTCGAGGTCAGGGTGCTGCTGCCGTCGCGGCCGTCGGCTCCGGTGGCCTCGCCGGAGCTCGTGCGCGACCCGCTGGCCGCCGGGCAGACCCCGCGGGGGCAGGTGCGGCTGGTCCCGTGGCTGGTGCCCGCGCTGCGCCTGTCCGCGGCCGACGCGGTGGCGGCCACCTCCGCCGAGGCGCTGGGGGCGGTCGAGGTGCGCCCCGGCGCGGCGGTGCGCTACCTGGCCCGCGTGCTGGCTCTGGCCGAGGACCTGGTCGCGCGCGGCCGGGTGCTGCCCGCGCTCGTCGAGGAGGCGGGCGGCCAGGCCGCGCGGTGGCGGCCGGTGCTGGCGGGGGCGGACTCGGCCCGCTACGTGCGGCTGCGCGACGCGCTGCCGCCGGTGGTGCGTGCCGAGCAGCGCGACCCGGCGGTGGCCGAGGGGCGGCTGGGCGATGAGGTGCTGCGCGGGCTGGTCGAGGCGCTGGTGGACGGGGTGGTCCGGGCCAGGGTCGCCGGGGTCCGGCTGGCGCCGCGCGGCCGGTTCGCCGCGGCGGAGGTGGCGGCGGGCGGGGTGTTGCGCGGGCTCACCTCGGTCGACGGGGAGGTCGAGGCGGGGGCGGAGCAGGCGCGGCGGTTGGCCGGGCAGTTGCGGACCTGGGCTGACGGGGCGGCGCACGACGGGCCGGTGCGGGCGTGCTTCCGGCTGCGCCCACCGGACCCGGACGCTGAGCCGGACGAGGCGGTGTGGCGGCTGGAGTTCCTGCTGCAAGCCGCCGACGACCCGAGCGTCCTGGTGCCCGCTGGCAAGGTGTGGCACGGCGACCGGGGCGCGGTGCTGCGCCGGTGGGTGGCCCGGCCGCAGGAGCTGCTGCTGACCGACCTGGGCAAGGCGGCGCGGACGTTCCCGGCGCTGGACGCGGCGCTGCGCGAGCGGCACCCGACGGGGCTGGACCTGGACACCGCGGGCGCGCACAGCTTCCTGAGCAGCGCGGCGGCGCTGGACCAGGCCGGGTTCGGGGTGCTGCTGCCGCGGTGGTGGAAGGCTTCCAGCGGTGTCGGGCTGCGGCTGACCACGACCAGCGCAGGCACTCCGGGGACGGTGACGCGCACGAGTGTGCTCGGTCGCGAAGAGCTCGTGGACTACCGGTGGGACGTCTCCCTGGGCGACATGAAGCTGACCGAGGAGGAGCTGCGGCAGCTCGCCGAGGCCAAGGTGCCGCTGGTGCGGGTGCGCGGCCGGTGGGCCCACGTCGACCAGCGCAGGCTGGCGGCGGGGCTGGCGTTCCTGGAGAAGGCGGGCTCCGGGCAGATGACCGTCGACGAGGTGCTCGCGGTGGCCGGGCTGCCCGCCGACGACGAGGCCGTCGGCGTGCCGGTGGTGGGGGTGGGCGGCACCGGCTGGGTGGCCGACCTGCTCTCCGGCGAGGTGGCGCAGGCGCTGGAGCCGATGGACCCGCCGCCGGGGTTCGGCGCGGTGCTGCGGCCCTACCAGCGGCGCGGGCTGGCCTGGCTGGCGTTCCTGGACCGGTTGGGGCTCGGCGCGTGCCTGGCCGACGACATGGGCCTGGGCAAGACGGTGCAACTGCTCGCGCTGGAGGCGCTGTGCCGCCATGGGCGCTCGCGGCCGCCGACGCTGCTGGTCTGCCCGATGTCGTTGGTGGGCACCTGGTTGCGGGAGGCCGAGCGGTTCACCCCGGGGCTGCGGGTGCACGTGCACCACGGCGCCGACCGGGCCGCCGGGTCGGCGCTGGCCGAGCGGATCGACGGCGTCGACCTGGTGATCACCACCTACACCACCGCCACGCGCGACGCCGAGGAGCTCGCGGAGCTGCGGTGGGACCGGGTGGTGCTCGACGAGGCGCAGAACATCAAGAACAGCGCGGCCAGGCAGTCGCGGGCGGTGCGGACGCTGCCCGCGCGGCACCGCGTCGCGCTCACCGGCACCCCGGTGGAGAACCGGCTGGCCGAGCTGTGGTCGGTGCTGGACTTCGCCAACCCGGGCATGCTCGGTCCGCTGCACACCTTCCGCGCCCGGTACGCGGTGCCGGTGGAGCGCCACGGCGACGAGGAGGCGGCCGGGCGGCTGCGGCGCATCACCCGGCCGTTCGTGCTGCGGCGGGTCAAGACCGACCCGACGGTGATCTCCGACCTGCCGGACAAGCTGGAGATGAAGCAGCTCTGCACGCTGACCGCGGAGCAGGCGTCGCTGTACAAGGCCGTCGTGGACGACATGATGTCCCAGGTCGACGAGAGCGAGGGCATCCAGCGCAAGGGCCTGGTGCTGGCGACGATGAGCAAGCTCAAGCAGGTGTGCAACCACCCGGCGCAGTTCCTCGGCGACGGGTCGCGGGTCGCGGGCCGGTCGGGGAAGCTGGCCCGCTTGGAAGAGCTGTTGGATCAGGTGCTCGCCGACGGGGACCGGGCGCTGTGCTTCACCCAGTTCGCGGCGTTCGGCGGGATGCTGGTGCCGCACCTGGCCGCCCGGCTGGACACCGAGGTGGCGTTCCTGCACGGCGGCACGCCGGCGCGCCAGCGCGACCGGATGGTGGAGCGGTTCCAGTCCGGCAAGGGGCCGTCGGTGATGCTGTTGTCGCTCAAGGCCGGTGGCACCGGGCTGACGCTGACGGCGGCGAACCACGTGCTGCACCTGGACCGGTGGTGGAACCCGGCGGTGGAGGACCAGGCGACCGACCGGGCGTTCCGCATCGGGCAGCGGCGGGCGGTGCAGGTGCGCAAGTTCGTCTGCGTCGGCACGCTGGAGGAGCGCATCGACACGATGATCGAGCAGAAGAAGGCGTTGGCGCGGATGGTGGTCGGCGCGGGCGAGTCCTGGCTCGGCGACCTGTCCACAGCGGAGATCCGGGAACTGGTCGCCCTCTCGAGCGAAGCGGTGGGTGAGTAGCCGTGCCCGACGACGAGTGGTGGCGCGACGACCCGCCGAGCCCGGCGATCCGGGTCGAGGGCGGGGTGCGGGCGCGCAGCCAGCGCGGCGAGATCGCCCGCACCTGGTGGTCGCGGCGGTTCCTGTCGGTGTTGGAGTCCCTGGGCCTGGCCGGGCGGCTGGACCGGGGTCGCCGGTACGCGCGGCAGGGCCAGGTGCTGAGCATGAACCTGTCGACCAGCATCGTGGTGGCGCAGGTGCAGGGGTCGCGGCCGGAGGCCTACCGGGTGCGGATCGGGATGCGGGCGTTCACCCCGGAGCAGTGGGCGGAGGTGGAGAAAGCGCTTGCGGGCCAGGCGTTGTTCCTGGCGAAGCTGCTGGCGGGCGAGATGCCCGAGGACATCGAGGCGGTCTTCGCGCAGGTCGGCCTCACGCTGTTCCCCAACGACGTGCGGGACCTGTCGATGGACTGCTCGTGCCCGGACTGGCAGGTGCCCTGCAAGCACCTCGCCGCGGCGACCTACCTGCTCGCCGAGTCCTTCGACGCCGACCCGTTCGAGTTCCTGGCCTGGCGGGGCCGCCGCCGCGGTGAGCTGCTGGACAACCTGCGCGCTCTGCGCGACCAGGCGCCCGCCACACCGCAGGATGAGCTCGAACGGCCGCTGTCGGCGCTGGTGGACGAGTTCTGGGGCGCGCCCGCCACTGCCCCGCCGCCCCCGGCCCCGGCCCTCGCCACCGCGCCGGACGCGGTGCTCGACCAGGTCGACGCGCTGCCCGTGACAGCGCGCGGCAGGCCGTTCGTGGACTGGTTGCGCCCGGCGTACCGGGCCATGACGACAGATCCCGAGGTGGAAGGGACGACGGACGGGTGAGTGGCCGGTTGGCCCGGCGGGTTGCCGAGGTCGCGGAGGAGTTGTTGGGGCGCAAGGGGGTTGTCACACCGCTGGACGTGCTCAACGGCCTGGGTTGGTTGAGCAGCCGCGTGGTGCGGTCCTGGGAGCTGGGGGCGGTCCCGGTGCTGGACGCGACCGCGGCCGTGCCCGCGGAGCGGATCGCCGAGGCCGTGGCGAGCCTGCACGAGTGGGCAGCCGGACGTGGGCTCACGGTGTCGGAGGCGGAGTTCGTCGCGGCGACCCGCGACCGCAGGGCGCTGCGGTTCACCGACGGGGGCGACGAGCGCCGGTTCCACGTGCGCTGGGTCGATCCCGGCCTGTCGGGGGCGAAGCTGGCGAGGGCGACCGCGCCGAAGGCCCCCGAGCTGATGGTGCTCATCGCCGAGCGCGGCTGGCACTGCGGCCTGTGCGGGGAACCCGGCGCTGCGGACGGGCACCACTTCGTGGAGGACGAGAAGCCGGTCTGCCTGGACTGCGCCGACTTCGGGCACCTGGTCTTCCTGCCCTCCGGCGACGCCGCACTGACCAGGCGGGCGCGCAAGGCCACCGGCCTCGCCGCCGTGGTCGCCAGGTGGAACCGCTCGCGCAAACGCTTCGACCGGCGGGGCCTGCTGGTCGAGCAGGCGGCGCTGGAGGAAGCCGAGCGTTCCTGCCTGGCCGACGAGGACGCCAGGGAGCGCCGTCGCGAGCGCGACCGGGTGCGCCGCGCGGCCGAGGACGTGGACTTCCAGGCCGCCTTCGCCCTGCGCATCGCCGAACTGTTCCCCGCGCTGGAGCGCTCCCGCGCCCACGCCATCGCCGAGCACGCGGGCACCCGGGGCAGCGGCCGCGTCGGCCGGTCGGCACAGGGCCGCGCCCTCGACGAGCACGCCGTCACCCTGGCCGTGGTCGCCGCCATCCGCCACGAGGAGACCGACTACGACGCCATGCTCATGGCGGGCGTCCCCCGAGCTGAGGCCAGGGAACGCATCCGCGACGAGATCGACCGCGTGCTCGTCCGGTGGCGCGAAGGTCTCGTTCGACGAGGGTCGTGATCGGTGCCGTCAGCGGTCGCTCTGGCGCGGCTATCGCAGGCAGGGCTTGAGGCGTTTGCCCGGTATCCGCGGTTCCACAGCACTGCTGGGCGGGTGCCGGGAGGATCGAGTACTGGTTCCCCGGCAACCCGGCCAGGCGGGTCGCGACGGGGTGGGCGTCCTGGCTGGGCCGGCCGCTAGCTGACCTCGTGGTCGGGAGCGGACCAGGTGTCGCAGCCCGCGGGGGTGGCCGACCGCTTGCCCGCCGCCGCCCAGTGGACCTGGTTCTCGGCGGAGCCGTGGGAGTCGCTGCTGGTGGTGTCGGCGAAGCTGCTGTCGGCGTCGTCGACCAAGTTGGGGGCGAGTCGCGCCGCGGCGAGAAACACGCCCGCCAGGCAGTTGGCCTGGAGTTCGGCGCGTCTGCTCACCTCGGCGGCGCCTGCCTCGTCCAGGTCGAACTCCAGGAGCGCGGCGTCCTCGAGGATGCCGCTGAGCAGTTGGAGGTGGTGGCCGTACTCGTGGGCCAGGACGGCGAGGTGGTAGCCGGCGTTGTCGTCCGCGGTGCGGATCATGCGGCTGTGCGGCATGGCGATCATGCGGTCGCCGGGGCAGTAGAACGCCAGCGCCTCGTCCTCGGCTGGGGTGAACCCGCAGCGGGTCGACGACCACTCGGTGACCGTGACCCTGGGGACGGTGAACGGCACGCCGCGCGCTGCGAGGACCGGCCGCCACGTCGCGTCGAGGCAGGCCAGGGCAGCCTGGTAGAAGGCCAGCAGCCCCGGCTCGGTGGTGTCGATCGCGGGCAGGGGGCAGTCACCCCGGGGCGCCGGGGCGCCCTCGGCCATCAGCTTGTTGGCCGCGAGGTCGTCGAGGGTCACCGCGCCGGGGCGCGAGCGGGCCGACCGCTCCCCCACCGCGAACGCCTGACCATAGACAACGGTCGTCTTGCCGCCGTTGATGATCCGCCCGGCGGCGCCGATCGAGAAGACCGACACGGCCAGAATGACCATCACGGCCACGATCACGAACGGGTTGTTGCCCTTGTGATCCGGGGCGGGCCCGATCATCCCTGCGACTTGCACAGGCGGGACGGGCGCGCGGCGGGCTCGAGCGCCGGAGCGCCCTCCCCCGCACTCACCTGCGGATCAGGCCAGGCCAAGCTCGCCATCACCAGGCTCACGGTCATCTCGATATCCTCCCAGTCACGTGCTCTGGACGCCATCGTGGCACCGCGCACCGACAAGCCGCGAGAGTTTTCCGCCCGGGAGCCAGCGGATTCACGAAAATCTCCGCAGGTACCCCATTTCAGGTGGGGATAACCCAACTTTGGGGTCGATCCGTCACCACGTCCAGACGCCGCTGCGCCAGTGGCGTGCGCTCCAGTGTCCACAACGGTCCAACGAAGCCTGCCACGCTCTCTTCGAGTTCAGCCGGGGATCTCTCGGTTCATGCGGCAAGCGGTTGTCCGCAGCAGCGACCTGGTCTGCGGTGGGGGCATTGTCCGGGTCTGTGAGCCACTGCAAGGCCACCCCGACGAGCAGCGAATAGTCTCGTCCAGTCCTGCGAATGCGGCGGCAAGGGCCTCACGGGAACGGCGAACGCGCTCGGCGCGTTCCTCGGCAGCCGCGCGCGGGTTAATGGAGGATCGGATGCCGGAAGGGATGCCACGGTCGGATCGTCGGCGCAGGATCGCCGCGGGCGCCGCGATCCTCGCCGGCTTGGGGGCGTCGAGCGCGTCGGCGGACCGCCACCAATGCCTGACCGGCTCAGCCGAGGGCTTGGTGGAGCAACGTTCCCCAAGCCAGGGTTACCGCCGCGTGGTCAACCGGCCTCTGTCCAATAGCGCTGGAGCCTGGCGACCGCCTCGTCCTTGCTCATCACCGCCACCTCGGACTCGTCGAGGCCGACGCGTGAGATCAACATATGCACGAGGTCGGCGGGTAGCGCTTGCGTTGGCGGGTCAGGCGTTCCACGAGGTGGTTTGACACCGTCCTGGGCGCAAGCCCAGAAAGCTGGCTCTTCGACGTCGAGTTGATCGCGGAGGATGTGCTTCCACAGGTCCTGCCCGTAGTCGCTGCGGTCTACCGGGTGCGAAATCCGAGTGCGCAGGACTCTGCCGTCGGGGAGGTCGAGCTCGTAGGTGACGTGATGCGTGCCGGTTCGCCCCCGCGCGTCGCGCACCTTCCGCCACTCTTCGTTCTGGCAGAACGCGTCGTGGGCCTTGCGCGTCGGCTGCGGCCAGGAAGTCACCGCGCGGCACCAACCAGCCACTCGCGCAACTGGTCGTCGTCGCTGAAAACGATCAAGTGCACCAGACCCCAGTTGTCACGGTGGTTCGGAGCGTTGAGGAGGCGTTCCTGCCAGTCGTCGGCGTACTCCCGCAACGCGCCGACCATCTCGGCGATCGCTTCATCGAACGACGCCCCGTCAGCCGACACCGGCAGCCCTGGGATGAACACCGACCAACCGCCAGTCTCCGGCACGACCTGCGCGCGCGAGGGGACGATCGAGGCGAGAAAGTGGCGCAGTCGTCGGACGTCCACGACGGCGCTAATGGCGGAGTCACGTCGGACGGTGGCGGTCACCCCCTTCTCGGCGGCGTTCAGCAGGTCTTTGAGATGCGCGCGGGCCTCGGTGAAGCTGTCGTAGTGAACAGCGGTCATGCCAGCCTCCTGGAGTGGTCCGCGTTCAGAGTGCCACACAAGTCCAAGTACGTCAAGTACGTCAAGTACTTACACGGCGGATCTTGCCGAGACAGAAACGGCTCTGGCCGGGTGGATGACGGGAGGTCATCCACCCGGCCAGTGTCCCTGGACCGGAGTCGCGTTCAGGCTCAGCTGCAGCCGGAGGTGGAGCCGCAGCCCTCGCACAGGTAGCAGGAGCCCGCGGGGCGCATCTTGGTGCCGCAGGTCATGCAGAGCGGAGCGTCGGCGGCCTTGCCGAGGTGGAGTTCCAGCAGCTCGGTGGAGCTGTGGGCCTCGGTGGGCTTGGCCTTGGCCTCCTCGATGGCGGGAGTGGCCGGGGAGGCCTCCACCGAGGTGCGCAGGCCCTCCAGGTCGTAGTCGGTGGAGCCGCCGCCGTATTCGGCCTCGACCATGGCGGTGCGCTCGTTGGCGGTGAAGATGCCCAGTTCGGCGCGGCGGTCGTAGCTCAGGTAGTCCAAGGCCAGCCTGCGGAACAGGTAGTCCATGACACTGGTCGCCATGCGGACGTCCGGGTCGTCGGTCATGCCCGCGGGCTCGAAGCGCAGGTTCTGGAACTTCGAGACGTAGAACTCCAGGGGGATGCCGTACTGCAGGCCGACCGAGATCGACATGGAGAACGCGTCCATCACCCCGGCCAGGGTCGAGCCCTGCTTGCCCAGCTTGACGAAGATCTCGCCGAGGCCGTTGTCGGGGTAGGAGCCCGCGTGCAGGTAGCCCTCGGCGCCGCCGACGGTGAAGGAGACGGTCTGGCTGGGGCGCTTCTTGGGCAGGCGCTTGCGGATCGGCTTGTACTCGACGATCTTCTCCGGCTCGGCCTCGGCCTTGGCCGCGTTGCCCTTGCCCGCCGACAGCGGCTGGCCGACCTTGCAGTTGTCGCGGTAGATGGCCAGGGCCTTGATGCCCAGCTTCCAGCCCTCGTAGTAGATCTCCTCGACGTCGGCGACGGTGGCCGACTCCGGCATGTTGACCGTCTTGGAGATCGCGCCGGAGACGAACGGCTGCACCGCGGCCATCATCTTCACGTGGCCCATGGGCGCGATGGAGCGCTCGCCCATGGCGCAGTCGAACACCTCGTAGTGCTCGGTGCGCAGGCCGGGGGCGTCCACGACGTGGCCGTGCTCGGCGATGTACTCGACGATGGCCTCGACCTGCTCGGCCTGGTAGCCCAGGGCGGTCAGCGCGCGCGGCACGGTCTGGTTGACGATCTGCATCGAGCCGCCGCCGACCAGCTTCTTGAACTTGACCAGCGCCAGGTCCGGCTCGATGCCGGTGGTGTCGCAGTCCATCATCAGGCCGATGGTGCCGGTGGGGGCGATGACCGAGGCCTGCGCGTTGCGCCAGCCGTTGGCCGCGCCGATCAGCAGGGCGTTCTGCCACTCGCGGGTGGCCGCCTTCTGCACCTCGGTGTCGATGTGGTCGAGGGTGCGGATCGCGTCGTTGGCCGCGGCGTGCTTGCGGATGACCCGCTGGTGGGCGTCGGCGTTGCGGGCGTAGCCCTCGTACGGGCCGACGACCCCGGCCAGCTCCGCGGAGCGGCGGTAGGAGGCGCCGGTCATCAGCGAGGAGATCGACGCGGCCAGGGCGCGGCCGCCGTCGGAGTCGTAGGCGTGGCCGGTGGCCATCAGCAGCGCGCCGAGGTTGGCGTAGCCGATGCCCAACTGGCGGAACTTGCGGGTGGTCACGCCGATCGGGTCGGTGGGGAAGTCGGCGAAGCAGATGGAGATGTCCATCGCGGTGATGATCAGCTCGACGGCCTTGGCGAAGCGGCGGGCGTCGAAGGTGCTGTCCTCGGTGAGGAACTTCATCAGGTTCAGCGACGCCAGGTTGCAGCTCGAGTTGTCCAGGTGCATGTACTCGCTGCACGGGTTCGACGCGGTGATCCGGCCCGACTCCGGGCAGGTGTGCCAGTCGTTGATCGTGTCGTCGTACTGGATTCCGGGGTCGGCGCACTCCCACGCGGCCTGGGCGAGCTTGCCGAACAGCGCCTTGGCGTCGACCTTCTCGATGACCTCGCCGGTGGTGCGCGAGCGCAGGCCGAACTCCCCGCCGGAGGTGACCGCGTTCATGAACTCGTCGGAGACGCGGATGGAGTTGTTGGCGTTCTGGTACTGCACCGAGGTGATGTCGGAGCCGCCCAGGTCCATGTCGAAGCCCGCGTCGCGCAGCACGCGGATCTTCTTCTCCTCCTTGGCCTTGGTCACGATGAACTCCTCGACGTCGGGGTGGTCGACGTCGAGCACGACCATCTTCGCCGCGCGCCGGGTGGCGCCGCCGGACTTGATGGTGCCCGCGGACGCGTCGGCGCCGCGCATGAACGAGACCGGGCCCGACGCGGTGCCGCCGGAGGACAGCAGCTCCTTCGACGAGCGGATGCGCGACAGGTTCAGGCCCGCGCCGGAACCGCCCTTGAAGATCAGGCCCTCTTCCTTGTACCAGTTGAGGATCGAGTCCATCGTGTCGTCGACCGCCAGGATGAAGCAGGCGCTGACCTGCTGCGGCGAGGACGTGCCGACGTTGAACCAGACGGGCGAGTTGAAGCTGAACACCTGGTGCAGCAGCATCCAGGTCAGCTCGTGCTCGAAGACCTCGGCGTCGGTGTCGGACTCGAAGTAGCCGTGCTCCACACCGGCCCTGACGTACTTGCCGACGACGCGGTCGATGAGCTGGCGCAGGGAGTTCTCGCGCACCGCGGTGCCCACCGCGCCGCGGAAGTACTTGCTGGTGACGATGTTGGTGGAGTTGATCGACCAGAACGACGGGAACTCCACGCCGCGCTGTTCGAAGTTGACCGTCCCGTCGCGCCAGTTGGTCATCACGACGTCGCGGTGCTCCCAGGTCACCTCGTCGTAGGGGTGCACGCCCTCGGTGGTGTGCACGCGCTCGACCCGCAGGCGGCCGCGCGCCGCCCCGTCGCGTGTGGCCGTGGTCTCGACGGTCTCGGTCATGACCGTTCCCTCTCGTTCGTCAATCCGCTGCTGTGCCGTGGCCACGGCCGTGCTCGCCGTCCGCTGCGACCCCGTGGGTTCTGTGCTCTTGCTGCCCGTCTTCGCCCCGCGCTCGAACCGGGGGCGCGACGGCTCGAGCCGTCGCTTCTTGCCGCTCTTGCTACTCATCCTGGTGCGCCTCTCCGCCCGCCATGGCGGCGCGGAGGTCGGCGATCTCCTTCTCGAAGTCCTCGACAGAAGAGAAAGACCGGTAGACGCTCGCGAACCGGAGGTAGGCCACGCCGTCGAGCTCGCGCAGCGGCCCCAGGATCGCCAGCCCCACCTCGTGGCTGGGGATCTCGGCGCTGCCGCCCGCGCGGATGCTCTCCTCGACCTTCTGCGCGAGCAACTGCAACTGGTCCTCGTCGACCGGCCTGCCCTGGCAGGCCCGCGCGACGCCGCGCACGACCTTGTCGCGGCTGAACGGCTCGGTCACCCCCGACCGCTTGACCACGGCGAGCACCGCCTCCTCGACCGTGGTGAAGCGCCTGCCGCACGCGGAGCAGGAGCGCCGCCTGCGGATGCCCTGGCCGTCGTCGACCTCGCGCGAGTCCACGACCCGCGAGTCGCCGTGCCTGCAGAACGGACACCGCACCGGACGTCTCCCCTTCCTCGTGCCGAACACCTGGTGGCGACCACGGCAGCCACCACGCATGGTGATCAAACTGTGGACAACCCTGTGCATAGCCGGTGGATAACAAACCCCAACCTGTGGACTACCCATGATAGGGGAACCACCAGATGTTGTGGTGAACAGTAGAGCTCGACCCCAGCGGAGACAAATCGACGCGCCGCCCCGAACCGGGCCGAAAAATCACCCAGCGTGATCAACGACGAAGGGGTGAGCACCAGGTGAACGCGCGGAACCGCGACACCACGGCGGGAACGCACACCGTGGACGGGCTGTCGCCCGCAAAGCCCGCACCGACTAGGCGCCCAGGGTCCCGCGGGCGGGCGACCACGCACGGTGAGTCAGGCCAAAAGTGACTCCCGCCACTTCACCCGACCGGTGGCGACGATCATGCGGAGCGCCGCGGCGCGTCCTCGGTGGACGGCTCTCGGTGGACGGCTCTCGGTGGACGGCTCTCGGTGGACGGCTCTCGGTGGACGGCTCAGCGCTCGAAGGGGACGGTCAGCGGCTGCCCGGCCCGGACGGCGCCGCCGGGAAGGCGGTTCAGCTCGCGGATCTTGGCGACGACCGCCTCGACGTCGTGGCCGGGGGCCATCCGCTGGGCGAGTTCCGAAAGGGACTCGCCGGGGCCCACGCGGACCACCGTCGTCGTCTGCGGCACGTCGGGGCCCGACACCGCCCCCGCGAAGAGCCCGAGACCGTAGACCGCCCCGGCGACCAAGGCCGCGAGCCCGAGCAGCAGGGCCGTCGGGATCGGCCGCCTGCGGGCGCAGTGGCGGGTCTCGAGCACGTGCGGGGCGCCGGGCAGCGGACGGCGGGTGGGCGGGCGCACCCCGCCCCGCCCCGCGCGCCTGCGCTCCAGCGGGCCGTGGGCCGGCGGGCTCGCCGGTATGGCGTGCGGTGGGGCGACCGGCGCGGACAGGCCGCCGCGCTCGTCCTCCGTCAGCTCCGAACCCCTGGCCGCCGCCACCGGTGCTGCCACCGCCGCCTCCTCGAACCGCTCTCGACCTGCTGTGACGTCGTTCCGAGCCCGCTTGCCGAGCCCTTCGATCGAACTCGCGTTCGATCGAACGTCCGTGCGAATGTCTACCACCACCGACCGATGGATTCCAGACTTGTCCGGCGTGTCGCTCGAACAGGTGTTTGATCTCCGCAGGTCGGCGGGCTACCGTCAGTGACGCAGTTGATCGACAGGAGGCGGAGCAGTGGCAGGCACACCAGGTCGGAAGCCCGCGGGGGCGCCGAGGCGCAAGCCGTTGACGGGAGGCACCGTGCGCAGCTTCCCCGATCTCGCGCAGACGGCCGACGGGCAGGAGCTGCCGCTGCGCCAGCGCCAGGTCCTGGAGGTCATCCGAAGCTGGGTGCAGCGCTTCGGGTACCCGCCCAGTGTGCGCGAGATCGGCGAGGCGGTGGGCCTGACCTCGACGTCCTCGGTCGCCTACCAGCTCCGCGCGCTCGAGGAGAAGGGGTACCTGCGCCGCGACCCGAACCGGCCGCGCGCGATCGGCGTGCTGCCCGCGGACGCCACCCCGGCGCAGCTTCGCGGCGAGCAGGTCGACCCGGCCGCGGTCGAGCAGACCGCCGCGGGCCCGCTCCCCACCTACGTCCCGATGGTCGGCCGGATCGCCGCCGGTGGGCCGATCCTGGCCGAGCAGGCGGTGGAGGAGGTCTTCCCGCTGCCCAAGGAGCTGGTCGGCGAGGGCTCGCTGTTCATGCTCAAGGTCGTCGGCGACTCGATGAAGGACGCCGCGATCACGAACGACGACTGGGTCGTGGTGCGCCAGCAGCAGACCGCCGAGCAGGGCGACATCGTGGCCGCGATGATCGAGGGCGAGGCGACGGTCAAGACCTTCAAGCGCCGCGACGGCCATGTCTGGCTGATGCCGCACAACGACGCCTTCGAGCCGATCCCCGGTGACGAGGCGACCATCCTGGGCAAGGTCGTGGCGGTCCTGCGCAGGCTCTGACCGGCGTCAGGCGCGCCGCTTGGCCCTGCGGTGCATCACGAGCAGCACCCCGCCGACGACCACGGCGCTGATGCCGAGCGCGGGGATGGTGGCCATGCCGTTGTCCGACTCGGCCGCGGCGGTGGTGTCCTCGGCGGTGGTGTCCTCGGCGCCTGCCTGCGGCGCGTCCTCGGTGCCCGCGGCCCGCTGACCGGGCGAGGGCGCGAGCGCGGCCGCGCCCTCGACCAGGCGGATGGGCTCGCCGGTGCCCTCGGACGCGGAGACGAGCGTGCCGTCCGGCTCGAAGGCGATGGCCTCGCCCTGCTTCTCAGCGGGCAGCGGCACGCGCGCGGGCGTGCCCTTGGTGAGCGCGGTGGCGATGTCGCCGTCGGGGGCGGAGAACAGGTACGCGTCGGTGTAGGTGCGCAGGGCGACGACCGCGCCGTCCGCGCTCACGGCGCCACCGGTGATGGTCATGGACCCGACCATTTGGTTGATGGGCCCGCCCTGGGTGTCGGTGCTCTTGATCTGGACCGTGCCCACGTTCTCCAGCGGGGTGGGTCCGGGGCTGGCCAGCGGGCCGGTGGGCCGGAAGATGTCGGAGACGCCGAACACGCTCTTGGTGACCAGGTAGGGCACGCCGTCGCGGTCGAGCAGCAGGGCCTCGGTGTCGCGCGGGCGGTCGGGGTAGGTCAGCCGGTACAGCGTTGTCTCACCCGAGGGAGTGAGGGCGATGAGGGCGACGGACTCCCGCTGGGCCCGGTTGTCGCCGGTGTCGGCGAGCCAGAACGTGCCGTCGGCGCCGCGCGCGAGGTCCTCGACGTCGTAGGGGTCGGTCGGGCCGTTGATGACCCGCTCGACCGCGCAGGTGGTCCGGTTCAGGACGTAGACCGTGGTGCGGGTGCCCCCGTCGTTGACCGCGTACCAGCGCTTGCCGTCGGAGACCAGGCCGGACAGCTCGGCCAGGCGCTTGTCGGTGACCGCGCAGACATCCCGGGGCGCGGGCTGGGCCGCCGCCGTCCCGGGCGTGAGCCCGAGGACGGCGGCGGCGACGGCCAGCGCCGTCCCGGGCGTGAGCCCGAGGACGGCGGCGGCGACGGCCAGCGCCGGGAGGAGCTGGCGCACCTGGTTACGCGGTGGTGCCGTGGACGGCGAACCGCTCCAGGGCGCCCGCCAGGTCCGGCTTGACCATGGCGCGCAGCTCGGTGCCCGCCTCGGTGTGCCGCTCGACGAGCACCTCGCCCTCCTGGTAGACCCGGGCCACGAACTCGCCCCGGTCGTAGGGGACGAGGATGTCGACCTCGTGGTCGGGGCGGGGCAGCAGCTCGGCGATCCGCACGCGCAGCTCGTCGAGGCCCTGCCCGGTGCGCGCGGAGACGAACACCGCGCCGGGCAGCAGGTGCCGCAGCCGGGCCAGCGCCAGCTCGGAGGCGGTGTCGACCTTGTTGACCACCACCAGCTCCTGCGGCATCGCCGTCTCGTGGCGCTCGCCGATCTCGTTGAGCACCTCGCGCACGGCGGTGACCTGCCACTCGGGCATCGGGTCGGACCCGTCCACCACGTGCACCACCAGGTCGGCGTCGGCGACCTCGTCCAGCGTCGAGCGGAACGCCTCGACGAGCTGGTGCGGCAGGTGCCGGACGAACCCGACCGTGTCGGTGAGCGTGTAGGTGTTGCCCTCCGGGGTCTCGGAGCGCCGCGTGGTCGCGTCGAGGGTGGCGAACAGCGAGTCCTCCACCAGCACACCCGCGCCGGTCAGCGCGTTGAGCAGGCTCGACTTGCCCGCGTTGGTGTACCCGGCGATGGCCACGCTGGGCACCTCGTTGGCCACCCGGCGCCCGCGCTTGGTCGCGCGGACGGTGGCCATGTCCTTGATGTCCTTGCGCAGCTTGGAGATCTTGGTCCGGATCCGGCGGCGGTCGGTCTCGATCTTGGTCTCACCGGGACCGCGCAGACCCACACCGCCGTTGGCGCCGCCCGCGCGGCCACCGGCCTGCCGGGACAGCGCGGAACCCCACCCGCGCAGGCGCGGCATCAGGTACTGCAACTGCGCCAGCTCGACCTGGGCCTTGCCCTCCCGCGAGCGGGCGTGCTGGGCGAAGATGTCCAGGATCAGCGCGGTGCGGTCGATGACCTTGACCTTGAGCCTGGCCTCGAGCTGCTGCAACTGCGACGGCGAGAGCTCGCCGTCGGCGATGACGGTGTCCGCGCCGGTGGAGCGCACGACCTCGGCCAGCTCGTTGACCTTGCCGGAGCCGATGTAGGTCGCCGGGTCGGGCCGGTCGCGGCGCTGCACGAGGCCGTCGAGCACCTCGGAGCCCGCGGTCTCGGCGAGCCGGGCGAGCTCGGCCAGCGAGCTCTCCGACTCCAGCGCGGTGCCCTCGGTCCACACCCCGACCAGGACGACGCGCTCCAGGCGCAACCGCCGGTACTCGACCTCGGTGATGTCCTCGAGCTCGGTCGACAGGCCGACGACCCGGCGCAGCGATGAGCGCTCCTCGAGCTCGAGTTCACCCAGGGAGAGCTCAGCCGGATCGGTCGCGCTGCCAGGGATCTCGTGCTGGAAGCTGTCCTCTGTCACGTGGTGAACCCGTCCTCTGCCTCGGGGGAGCAGCCCGCGGTCGCGAGCGTGCCGTGCACCCATGTTCCCACGTCACAACGCCCATTTCGACCTGGTTATTCCAGACCGTCCCACCACGCCCGCGACAGCTCGCCCTCGGCGACGAAGACGGCGGGACCGGTCAAGGTGCTCCCGACCTGCGTGATCTCGACGGTGACGGCCCCGCCGGGGATGTGCACGACGCGGGTCCCGGTCGCCGCACCTTCAGCCTCCAGAGCGGCCGCCACGGCCGCCACGGTGCCGGTGCCGCAGGAGCGGGTCTCCCCCACGCCGCGCTCGTGCACCCGCATGCGGACCTCGCCGCCGCCGAGCGGCTCGACGAACTCCAGGTTGACCCCGTTCGGGAACAGCGCCGGGTCGAAGCCGGGCTGGGCGCTCAGGTCGAGGTCGGCGACGCCCGCGGTGACGCAGGCCAGGTGCGGGTTGCCGACGTCGATGCCCAGGCCGGGGTAGTCGCGGCCCGCCACCCGGGCGGTCGAGTGGCCGGTGCGGCGCACGGGCCCCATGTCCACGGTGACCTGCCCGTCGGGGCGGACCGTGGCCGGGCGCAGACCCGCGCGGCTGCCCACGGGGACCTCGGGCCCGTCGACCATGCCGTTGTCGGCGAGGTATCGGGCGAAGACGCGCACGCCGTTGCCGCACATCTCCGCGATGGAGCCGTCGGCGTTGCGGTAGTCCATGAACCACACGTCGCCCTCGATGCCCTCGATGCCCTCGGGCGCGTCGGGCAGGGCCTTGGTGCGCACGACCCGCAGGACGCCGTCGGCGCCGAGACCGCGGCGGCGGTCGCACAGCGCGCGGACCCGGGCCGGGGTCAGGTCGAGGTCGCCGTCGGGGTCGGGCAGCACCACGAAGTCGTTCTCCGTGCCGTGCCCCTTGCTGAACCGGATTCCCACGCGCCCAGATTACGGGCAGGCCAGCGCGCTGGCGGCGGCGACCAGGTCCGGACGGGCGGCGTCGAGCCACGTGACGCGCTTGTCGCGGCGGAACCAGGAGCGCTGGCGGCGCACGAACCGGCGGGTGGCCCGCGCGGTCTCCTCGGCGGCGGCCGCCATCGGCGTGCAGGCGTCGAGCGCGGCGATCACCTGCTGGTAGCCCAGCGCGCGCGAGGCGGTGCGCCCCGCGCGCAGGCCGACCTCGCACAGCGCCCTCACCTCATCAACGAGGCCGTCGTCGAACATGCGGGCCACGCGAGTGTCCACGCGGGAGTCCAGCTCGGCCGGGTCGCGGTCGAGGCCGATGAGGACGGCGCCGTAGCGGGCCGGGCCGGGCTTGGGCATCGTCGCGGAGAAGGGGCGCCCGGTCAGCTCGATGACCTCCAGCGCGCGCACGACGCGGCGGCCGTTGCTGGGCAGGATCGCCGCCGCGGCGACCGGGTCGAGGCCGGTGAGCCTGCGGTGCAGCGCCTCGGGGCCGACGTCGGCGACCTCGTGCTCGAGTCGAGCGCGGATGGCCGGGTCGGTCCCGGGGAACTCCAGGTCGTCGAGGACCGCCTGGACGTAGAGGCCGGAACCGCCGACCAGGACCGGGACGCGGCCGCGGCCCAGCACGTCCTCGACCACGGCGCGGGCGTGGCGCTGGTAGGCCGCCACGGAGGCGGGCTCGGTGACGTCGAGGACGTCGAGCTGGTGGTGCGGGACGCCGCGCCGCTCGGCCGCGGTCGCCTTGGCGGTGCCGATGTCCATGCCCCGGTAGAGCTGCATGGCGTCGGCGTTGACGACCTCGCCGCCCAGCCGCTCGGCCAGGGCCACCCCGAGGTCGGTCTTGCCGGTCGCGGTGGGGCCGACCAGGGCGATGGCGGTCACGCGGGCTCCCACTCGGCCACGTGGTAGGCCACGCCGTAGGGCAGGAACGTCCGCGCGCGCACGCCCCGCCACCGCCTGCCGTCAGCCCGCAGCGCCGCCGCGGCGACCTGCCACGGCGCGCGGCCGACCGCGCCCAGCTCGGCGGCCAGGGCGGGGTCGAGCCCGGCGAGCGCGTCCAGGTCGGCGGCGGCCAGGGCGCGGGACACGGTGGCGTCGAAGGCCTCGGCCCGCCCGTCCGGCCTGCCCACGGCGTGGTCGCCGTGGCGGTGCGAGCCGTCGCCGACGACCAGCAGGCCGACCGGTTCCGGCCCGGCGAGCAGTGCGGCGAGCCCGACCCCGTCGGCCGCGCAGCCGCCGCTGTCGCGGTCGCCCGGGACCAGGCGCACGGTGACCTCGTCGGCACCCGCGCGGTCGCGCAGCCACCCCGCGACCAGCACCGGTAGCGGCAAACCGCGGTCGAGTTGGCCGGACTTCACCCGGGAGAGTGACACGGGGATGTCGACACCGAAGGGCGCGAAGGTGCCGCCGGTCGCCGGGTCGAAGGTGGCGGGCCCGCCCGCGCCGACCGCGACCCAGCGCGCCGCGCTCTCGGCCAGCGCCGACGCGGCGGCCAGGCTCGCCGTGCGGACCTCGTCGGCGCCGGCGTCCGGCCCGCCGACGAGTTCGGGGACGAGCAGGGGCGGCTGGGGCACCACCGCGACGCGGGATATCACGGTGGCGAGGTTACTGACCGTCGCACTATCTTGGCCGCCTCGACCCACTGGTGGACGATTTGCGGCACCATGAAGCACAGAGCGGCCCTGGACGTACCGGCGTGGGCGGTGACCTGTTTGAATGCGCCCAGGTACGCCACGGCCCTCACCGGCCCGTGGGCCGTGCGCAGAGTGCTGGGCCCCGTGCGAGCGGGGCGCCCGCGGGGACGCGGGCAACGCAGGCGGGAGGAGCCGGCCAATGACCGACAACAACGACAGCGCCACGACGGAGACCGGGGACGACGTGTCCACCGGGTCGACCGCCGCCGGCAGCGCTGCCCCCGAGACGACCGGGGCGGCTGCGCCTGGTGCGACGGCTGAGACCGCCGGGACTCCCGCCCCGGCCCCCGGACCGGCCGTGGTCCCGCCCCCGGCGCCCGCCCCGGCCGCCGCCGCGGGCTCCGCGCCGGTGGTGCCCGCCGCGTCGAGCGCCCCGGGCAAGTGGGGCCGGGTCGACGCCGACGGCACCGTGTACGTCACGACCGCCGACGGCGAGCGCGCGGTCGGCTCGTGGCAGGCGGGCGAGCCGGCGGAGGGGCTGGCGCACTTCGCCCGCCGCTTCGACGACATCCGCACCGAGGTCGAGCTGCTCGAGGCCCGCCTGACCTCGGGGTCCGGCGACCCCAAGCAGGCCGCGACGGCGGCCAAGCAGATCCGCGACAGCCTGGACGAGGCGCACGTCGTCGGCGACCTCGCGGGCCTGGCCGCCCGCATCGACCACGTCCTCGCGCACGCCGCGGTCGCCGTCGACAAGGCCAAGGCCGCCCGCGACGAGGCCCGCGCCGCCGCCGTCGCGCGCAAGCAGGCCCTGGTCGAGGAGGCCGAGGCGCTCGCCGAGGAGTCCACCCAGTGGAAGGTCGCCGGTGACCGGCTGCGCGGCATCCTCGACGAGTGGAAGACGGTCAAGGGCGTCGACCGCAAGTCCGACGAGCAGCTCTGGCGCCGCTTCTCCAAGGCCCGCGACACGTTCAACCGCCGCCGCGGTTCGCACTTCGCCGACCTGGACCGGCAGCGGTCCACGGCCAAGAACCGCAAGCAGGAGCTGGTGGAGGAGGCCGAGGCCCTCTCCGAGTCCGACGACTGGGGCCCGACCGCGGGCAAGTACAAGGACCTGATGACCGAGTGGAAGGCGGCGGGCCGCGCCCCCAAGGACGCCGACGACCAGCTCTGGCAGCGCTTCCGGGCCGCCCAGGACAAGTTCTTCTCCCGCCGCTCCGCGGTCTTCGACGAACGCGACGCCGAGTTCGCCGACAACGCCAAGGCCAAGGAGGCGCTCCTCGCCGAGGCCGAGAAGATCGACCCGTCGACCGGCCTGGAGGCCGCCCGCTCGGCCCTGCACAAGGTGCAGGAGCGCTGGGAGGAGATCGGCAAGGTCCCGCGCGAGCGCATCCGCGAGCTGGAGGGCCGCCTGCGCGCCGTCGAGGACAAGGTCCGCACCGCTTCCGACGCCCAGTGGCGGCGCACGGACCCGGAGGCCGAGGCTCGGGCCGCTCAGTTCCGGGAGCGGGTGCAGCAGTTCGAGGCGCAGGCGGAGAAGGCCCGTGCGGCGGGGGACAAGCGCCGGGCGGAGCAGGCTGAGGCTCAGGCCGCTCAGTGGCGTGAGTGGCTGGCTGCTGCCGAGCAGGCTGTCGCCAGCCGGTAGATCGTGCGAGACGAACCGCCCGTGGGCTTTTGGCCTGCGGGCGGTTCGCTTTGTGGGGGCTGCTGGATTGGGCGATCCTGGGTGGGCGTGGGCCTTGGCTCAGTCGCGGGACCAGGCGGTGCGCATCCAGAGGATGGCGATGACGATCATGGCCACCTCGGCGAGGATCATGCCGATGCCCAGGGAGGGGCCGGTGTCGCCGCTGTCCAGGGCGGTGGACTGGCGGCTCCAGATGGCCAGGAGGCCGTCTACGGCGGCGAACCAGCCGCCGAGGGCGCCTGCCCAGGTCAGGACCCAGCGGCGGGTGATGAGGGCGGCGGCGGAGGTGAGGACGCCGAAGAGGAGGGCGGTGGCGGCGAACAGGCGGGGGACGGCGCCGACCTTGCCCGCGGACTCGCCCTCGCCGAGCAGGACCTGCCACCCGGCGGCGTCGCCGAGCCAGGGCAGGACGAAGCCGACGATGAGGACGAACACGGCGATGGCGAGCACGAAGCCGCGGGTGCCGAGGTCGACCAGGCGGGAGGCCCGGGGGGGCTGCTGGGTGGTGGGGGCTGGCTCGGTCATGGGATGGCGCACCCTCCGGTCGTGGCCGGCAGCGGCGGCGGGGCGCCGAAGGCGGGCAGGCCCAGGCCGATACCGGTGGTCTTGGGGCGCAGGCCCGCCTCGTGGTTGTCGCCCGCGCGGGTGCGGCGGTGCGAGACCAGGGCGCCGTCGGCGACCAGGTGGTGCGGGGCGGCGTAGGTGACCACGGCCTCGACCACGTCGCCGGGGCGGACGTGGGCGGTGCCGGGGGCGAAGTGGACCAGGCGGTTGTCCCTGGCCCGGCCGCTCATGCGGTGGGTGTCGGCGTCCTTGCGGCCCTCGCCGGTGGCCACGACCAGTTCGACGGTGCGGCCGACCTGCTCCTTGTTCAGCTCCCAGGCGATGTCGTTCTGCAGCGTGACCAGCCGGTCGTAGCGCTCCTGCACGACCTGCTTGGGAACCTGGTCCGGCATTGACGCGGCCGGGGTGCCGGGGCGCTTGGAGTACTGGAAGGTGAACGCGCTGGAGAAGCGGGACTCGGCGACGACGTCCAGGGTGGCCTGGAAGTCCTCCTCGGTCTCGCCGGGGAAGCCGACGATGATGTCGGTGGTGATGGCCGCGTCCGGCATGGCCGCGCGGACCTTCTCGATGATCGACAGGTACCGCGCGGAGCGGTAGGAGCGGCGCATCTGCTTGAGCAGCCGATCCGACCCGGACTGCATCGGCATGTGCAACTGGTGGCAGACGTTGGGCGTCTCGGCCATCGCGGCGATCACGTCGTCGGTGAAGTCCTTGGGGTGCGGGGAGGTGAACCGGACCCGCTCCAGGCCCTCGACCTCGCCGCAGGCGCGCAGCAGCTTGCCGAAGGCGAGGCGGTCGCCGAACTCCACGCCGTAGGAGTTGACGTTCTGCCCGAGCAGCGTCACCTCCAGCACGCCCTCGGCCACCAGCGCCCGCACCTCGGCGAGCACGTCGCCGGGGCGGCGGTCGCGCTCGGTGCCGCGCAGCGAGGGGACGATGCAGAAGGTGCACGTGTTGTTGCAGCCGACCGAGATCGACACCCAGCCCGCGTACGCGGAGTCGCGGCGGGCGGGGAGGGTGGAGGGGAAGGTCTCCAGCGACTCCTTGATCTCGACCTCGGCGCGCTGGTTGTGCCTGGACCGCTCCAGCAGGGCGGGCAGCGACCCGATGTTGTGCGTGCCGAACACGACGTCGACCCACGGGGCGCGCTTGACGATCTCGCCGCGGTCCTTCTGCGCCAGGCAGCCCCCGACGGCGATCTGCATGTCGGGGTTGTCGGCCTTGTGCGGGGCGAGGTGGCCGAGGTTGCCGTAGAGCTTGTTGTCGGCGTTCTCCCGCACGGCGCAGGTGTTGAACACGACCACGTCGGCCCGGTCGCCCTCGGCGACGGCGACGTAGCCCGCGTCCTCCAATAGGCCCGAGAGCCGCTCGGAGTCGTGGACGTTCATCTGGCACCCGTAGGTGCGGACTTGGTAGGTGCGCGCGCTCATCTCGCTGTCCGAGGGTACGCGCGTGTTCTGGCGCACTGTCTGGCACCATCGGGCAATGGTGCGCACCCACGGCACGGTCCGACGGCTGGCCGCGCTGCTCGTGGGTCTCGCGACCGCCGCGTCCCTGGTCAGCGGGTGTGACGCCACTTTCCCCGGGACCACGGTCCGGGTCGCCGCGGGCTCCCCCGCCGGGGTCTACAACGCGCTGGGCGGCACGCTCGCCGAGGTGTGGCGGGCCGACCTGGGGCTGGCCGGGGTCG
Source organism: Actinokineospora pegani (assembly GCF_009745975.1). Taxonomy (GTDB): domain Bacteria; phylum Actinomycetota; class Actinomycetes; order Mycobacteriales; family Pseudonocardiaceae; genus Actinokineospora; species Actinokineospora pegani. Next base: position 77,862 of record NZ_WHOL01000121.1, read on the forward strand.
AGGTCCAGCAGACCGGCGGGTCGGTCGACAACCTCAACCGGCTGCTCTCCGGCGCGGCCGACGTGGGGTTCAGCGCCGCCGACGTGGCCACCCAGCCCCGCGGCGGCGGCGAGCGGCTGCGCGCGCTGGCCCGCATCTACGACGACTACCTGCACGTCGCCGTGCGCGCGGACAGCGCCATCACCGACCTCGCCGGGCTGGCGGGCAAGCGGGTGGCGGTGGGCACCGCCGACTCGGGCACGGTCGTCATCGCCCAGCGGGTGCTGCGGGTGGCGGACCTGGCCACCGACCAGGTGCCGGTCAACCTCGACGCCGCCGGCCAGATGCTGCGCGAGGGCACGATCGACGGCCTGTTCTGGTCCGGCGGCCTGCCCAGCCTCGGCATGGCCAAGCTGGCCGGGGCGGGCCTGCTGCGGCTGCTGGACCTCGGCGACGTGCTGCCCGAGGTGCGCAAGCAGTACCCGGTCTACAACACCGCCTCCATCGCCGCGACCACCTACGACACCGAGCGCGCGGTGACCACGCTGGCGGTGCCGAACTTCCTCCTGGTGACCGACGCGATGGCCGACGAGGTGGCGCAGGAGCTGACCCGGGGGCTCTACGAGGCCCGGCAGCGGCTGGTGGCGGTGAACAAGGCGGCGCTGGCGATCGACGAGCTGCCCGGGATCGAGACCGACCCGGTGCCGCTGCACCCGGGGGCGCTGCGGTACTACCAGGAGCAGAAGATCTAGACCGCGGGGACCTCCACGATCACCGCGAGGCCGCCGCCGTCGGGCAGGGCCAGGGTGAGGTCGCCGCCGACGCGGTCGACGAGGCGGGCGACGATGGCCAGGCCGAGTCCGGAGCCGGGGACGTTCTGGTGGCTGGGGCTGCGCCAGAAGCGGTCGGTGGCCCTGGCCAGCTCGTCGGGGCGCAGCCCGGGGCCGTGGTCGCGGACGGTGAGCCGGACGCGGTCGTCCTCGACGGTGGCGGTGACCTCGACGGCGCTGCCGCGGCCGGTGAACTTGAGGGCGTTGTCGAGCAGGGCGTCGAGGATGGCGTCGACGCCGCGCGGGGGCACCAGGGCGCGGGCGGGCGACACCGCGGTCTCGACGTCGAGGGCGATGTCGTTGGCCTCGGCGACCACCCGCCAGTCCGCGGCCCGGTCGGTGACGACGGTGTCCACGTCGACCGGGACCAGCTCGCCGTCGGCGTTCTCCGCGCGGGCCATGGACAGCAGCTCGTCGAGGATGCGGTTGAGCCGGTCGGACTCGGCGATGGCGGCGACCCGGTGGTCGTCGGCGTCCCGGTCGACGTGGCCCTCCAGGTTGACCAGGCGCAGCTTGAGCGCGGTCAGCGGGTTGCGGAGCTGGTGCGAGGCGTCGGCGACGAACGCGCGCTGGGCGGCGAGGGTGTCGCCGACGCTGGCGGCCATCCGGTCGAACGAGCGGCTGAGCTTGCGCAGCTCCGGCGGGCCCTTGGCCTCGCCGACCTGGTCGACCGACCGGCCGCTGACCACCGCGCTGACCAGCTCCCCGGTGGCCTCGTCGAGCCTGCGCACCGGGCGCAGCACCCACTGCACGACCGGCACCGCCAGCGACAGCGCCAGGGCGAAGGCGAGCAGGCCGCCCGCACCGACGGCGATCCACCACCAGGTGATCCGGGTGCGGCTGCGGTCGGTGGGCGAGACGGTGATGATCGCGCCGCGCACCTCGCCGTCGGCCAGGACCGGGCAGGCCAGCACCAGCGGGTCGGTGTCCCAGGGCATCAGCAGGGTGGCTGGCTCGGCGCGCCTGCCCGCGAGCGCGACGTCGAGCTTGGGCCGCACCGCGTCGTCGTCCAGGTCGAGGTCGGGGCGCCCGCCGCCGGGCGCCGAGACCACCGCCGAGCCGCGTTCGGAGGTCACGACCAGCACCGTCACCCCGTAGGTGTCGGCGTAGCGGTCGAGCTTGCCGCGCAGCAGCCGCGGCTGGTCGTCGGTGAGCGGCTGCTGGGCCAGCGAGGCGAACCGCTCGAGGTCGGTCAGCCGGTCGAGGAACAGCCGCTGCCCCTCCGCGCCCGCCACCGACAGCGCCAGCGGCACGCCGAGCCCGGACACCAGCAGCGCGACGAGGAACCACACCATCCCCAGCAGCCGCGTGCGCACAACACTCCCCCAGACCTGTCAGTAGGACGACTCAGTCGAGTCCGCCGGGCTGCCCGGAGAGCCGGTAGCCGACGCCGCGGACGGTCTCGATGAGCGAGGGCCTGCCCAGCTTGGTCCGCAGGGTCGCCACGTGCACGTCCAGCGACCGGTTCTCCGCCGCGCCCGCCCTGCCCCACACCTCGGCCAGGATCTGCTCCCGCTCGCACACCGCGCCCCTGGCCGCGACGATCTGGGCGAACACCTGGAACTCCTTGCGCGACAACGACACCGGTACTCCGTCCACTGTGACCTCGTGCCGGTCGAAGTCGACCCGCACCCCCGCCAGCTCGGCGCTTCCGGTCGGCCCGGGGCCGCGGTCGGCGCGCCTGCGGCGGACCGCGTGCACCCTGGCGACGAGCTCGTCGACGTCATAGGGTTTCACGAGGTAGTCGTCCGCCCCCGCGCGCAGGCCCAGTATGCGGTCGTCGACCTCGCCGCGGGCGGAGACCACGATGACGGCGACCTCGCCGGAGGCGGCCCTGATCTGTCGACACAGGACGATGCCGTCGACGTCGGGCAGCCCGAGGTCGAGCAGGATGACGTCGACCTCGCCGACCAGGTCCAGCACCCCGGCGCCCGCCGCCAGCCTGCGCACCGCCAGGCCGCGGCGCGCCAGCGCGGGGGTCAGCGCCTCCGCCACCCGGTCATCGTCCTCAACCAGCAGCACCCGCACGCGTGTCCTCCGCTTCCCCCGATGACCATGTGACAGAGTTGAGACCCTAAGTGTTGCTCAAGCGACATGGACATGGGCACGCGCGAGGGTAGGTTTCCGCCATCGCGAGCCAGCATCCACCGTCACACCGTCACGAAAGCCCTCGTGGGAGGACTCAATGACCGCCTCTGACCCCGCCGCCGGGTCGACGTCGACAGAGCCGATGATCCGCATGCAGTCGGTCGACAAGCACTTCGGGCCGCTGCACGTGCTCAAGGACATCAACCTGGAGATCCCCCAGGGCCAGGTGGTCGTCGTCCTCGGTCCGTCGGGGTCGGGCAAGTCCACCCTGTGCCGGGCCATCAACCGGCTCGAGCCGATCGACTCCGGCGTGATCGAGATCGACGGCAAGCCGCTGCCCGCCGAGGGCAAGGACCTGGCCCGGCTGCGCGCCGAGGTCGGCATGGTCTTCCAGTCGTTCAACCTGTTCGCGCACAAGACGATCCTCGAGAACGTCATGCTGGCGCCGGTCAAGGTCCGCAAGCAGGACCAGGCCACGGCCCGCAAGACCGCGGTGGACCTGCTGGAGCGGGTGGGCATCGCCAGCCAGGGCGACAAGTACCCGGCCCAGCTCTCCGGCGGCCAGCAGCAGCGCGCGGCGATCGCCAGGGCGCTGGCCATGCGGCCGAAGGTGATGCTGTTCGACGAGCCGACCTCCGCACTGGACCCGGAGATGGTCCAGGAGGTGCTCGACGTGATGACCGGCCTGGCGGGCGAGGGCATGACCATGCTGGTGGTCACCCACGAGATGGGCTTCGCCAGGAAGGCCGCCAACCGGGTGGTGTTCATGGCCGACGGCGAGATCGTCGAGGACAGCACCCCCGAGAAGTTCTTCACCGCGCCCGAGAGCGCGCGGGCCAGGGACTTCCTTGGCAAGATCCTGACGCACTGACCCCGGTCGGGGGCCAACCCGACCAGTGCAGTGCAGCGACAGTTCGGCTCCGACGGGGCCGACGACAAGAAGGAGCAGACATGCGACTCCGGAGCCTGATGGCCGGCGCCGTGTCCACCGCCCTCGCCGTCACCCTGACCGCCTGCGGCGGTTCGAGCGACACCTCGAACCAGCCGTCGGTCAACGCCGAGGCGAACTTCGAGGCGGGGACGACGATGGCCAAGCTCAAGGATGCGGGCAAGGTCAAGATCGGCACCAAGTTCGACCAGCCGCTGTTCGGCCTCAAGGGCCTCGACGGCACGCCGACCGGCTTCGACGTCGAGATCGCCAAGCTGATCGCGGCGAAGATGGGCCTGTCCGCGGACAAGATCGAGTGGGTCGAGGCCCAGTCGAAGGTCCGCGAGGAGTTCATCGAGCAGGGCAAGGTCGACTACGTGGTGGCGACCTACACCATCAACGACAAGCGCAAGGAGCGCATCTCCTTCGCGGGCCCGTACTACGAGGCGGGCCAGGACCTGATGGTCAAGTCCGACGACTCCACCATCACCGGCCCGGACACCCTCAAGGCCGCCAACGCCAAGGTCTGCTCGGTCATCGGGTCCACCCCGGCCGAGAAGATCAAGGAGTACGTCGACCCGGCGAACGTCGTGCTGTTCGACGGGTACTCCAAGTGCGCCGACGCGCTGCGCACCGGCCAGGTGCAGGCCGTGACCACCGACAACGTCATCCTGCTCGGCCTGGTCGACGGCTCGAACGACGAGTTCAAGCTGGTCGGCAAGCCCTTCACCGAGGAGCCGTACGGCATCGGCATCAAGAAGGGCGACACCAAGTTCTGCGAGTTCATCAACAAGACGCTGACCGACGCGGTCGCCGACGGCAGCTACGACAAGGCGTGGAAGGACACCGCGGGCAAGGTCTCCCCGGAGACCCCGAAGCTGCCCGAGCTGGACACCTGTAGCTGACAACTGTTTGATCCCGTGCTCGGGGCGCCCGCCTTCCCGCCGGTCGGCAGGCGCCCCGAGCCGTGACCGGGCTCGGAGACCACGTTGAACGTCATCCTCGACAACTTCGCCCAATACCGGGACGGGTTCCTCACCACGCTGGAGTTCTGCGCGTACGCGTTCGTCGGGGCGCTGGTCCTCGGCACGGTCATCGCCGCGTTCCGCGTCTCCCCGGTCCCGCCGCTGCGCTGGGTCGGCACCTCGTACGTGAACGTCTTCCGGAACTGCCCGTTGACCGTGGTGCTGTTCTTCTGCGCCTTCGGCCTGCCCGAGATCGGGGTCAACGGCCTGTACTTCTGGTTCGGCGTGGCCGCGCTGGTGCTCTACACCGCCGCGTTCGTCTGCGAGGCGATCCGCGCGGGCATCAACTCGGTGCCCGCGGGCCAGGCCGAGGCGGCGCGCGCGGTCGGCCTGACCTTCACCCAGTCGCTGTCGAGCATCATCCTGCCGCAGGCGCTGCGCACCGTGGTGCCGCCGCTGGGCAGCGTGATCATCGCGATGGTGAAGAACTCCGCCATCGCGGGCGCCTTCGGCGTCGGGGGCGACCTCTTCGCGGTCAGCGACACGCTGACCAGCTCGCGCGGCGAGGCCATCCTGCCGGTGCTGATCGGCGTCACGATCGGCTACCTGATCCTCACCATCCCCGGCGGCATGCTGCTGAACCTGCTCGAGCGCAAGGTGGCGATCGCCCGATGAGCACCACATCCGTCCTCTACGACGTCCCCGGTCCGCGTGCCAAGCGCCGGGTGTTGATCTTCAGCGTCCTCACCGGGCTGGCCTTACTGGCCGGGCTCGCCCTGGTCGCGATGCGGCTCGACGACCAGAACCAGTTCGCCGCGGAGAAGTGGGCCCCGCTGTTCGACCCGACCGACGCCCAGTTCCCCCTGGTGTGGCAGCGGATCGGCACCGCGCTCGGCGCCACCCTGACCGCCGCCGCGCTGGCGATGGTGTTCTCGCTGGTCATCGGCACCCTGCTGGCGGTCACCCGGGTCACCGCGGCCCGCTGGTACCGCTGGGCCGTGGTCGGGCTCGTCGAGCTGCTGCGCGGCATCCCGGTGGTCGTGGCCATCTTCTTCGCCGCCCGCGTGCTGCCCACGCTGGGCGCGGACATGGACCCGATGTGGTACCTGGTGATCGGCCTGACGCTGTACAACTCGGTGGTCATCGCCGAGATCGTGCGCGCGGGCATCAACTCGCTGCCGCGCGGGCAGCAGGAAGCGGCCGCCTCCCTGGGCCTCACCAGGGGCCAGGTGCTGCGGATGGTGCTGCTGCCGCAGGCGTTCCGGGCGATGCTGCCCGCGTTGATCAGCCAGTTGGTCGTGGTCCTCAAGGACACCTCGCTCGGCTTCATCATCAGCTACGAGGAGCTGGTGCGCGTCGCTGGTCAGATCAAGGAGGTGCTCGGCAACCCGATCCAGACCTACCTGCTGATCGCCATCATCTTCATCGTGCTCAACTACGCGCTGAGCAGGCTCGCCGTCTACACCGAGCGCAGGCTCAGCCAGGGCAAGAAGACCGCTCGCACAAAGGACGGGCGCGCGGCGACGCTGCCCGCGACCACCGGAACGGGCGCGGTGGGGTCCTGACCGCCTCGCTGAACAGCACGGTGGCCCGGTCCTCCTGGACCGGGCCACCGCTCCTTCCGCGAAAGTCCTACCCCCGCCGGAAAAGCTTGTCGCCGAGCCACACGATCGGGTCGTACTTGCGGTCGGCGACGCGTTCCTTCATCGGGATCAGTGCGTTGTCGGTGATGGCGATGTGCTCGGGGCAGACCTCGGTGCAGCACTTGGTGATGTTGCACAGGCCCAGCCCGTGCTCGTCCTGCGCCTCGCGCACGCGGTCGCGGGAGTCGAGCGGGTGCATCTCCAGTTCGGCGACGCGCATGAGGTAGCGGGGGCCCGCGAAGCTGTCCTTGTTGTCCTCGTGGTCGCGGACGACGTGGCAGGTGTCCTGGCACAGGAAGCACTCGATGCACTTGCGGAACTCCTGCGAGCGCTCCACGTCGATCTGCTGCATGCGGTACTCCCCCGGTCCGACGCCGGGGGGCGGGGCGAACGAGGGGATCTCGCGGGCCTTGGTGTAGTTGAAGGACACGTCGGTCACGAGGTCGCGGATCACCGGGAACGCGCGCAGGGGTGTGACGGTGATGGTCTCCTGCTCGGTGAAGGTGGACATGCGGGTCATGCACAGCAGGCGGGGGCGGCCGTTGATCTCCGCGGAGCAGGAGCCGCACTTGCCCGCCTTGCAGTTCCAGCGCACGGCGAGGTCGGGGGTCTGGGTGGCCTGGAGGCGGTGGATGATGTCCAGGACGACCTCGCCCTCGTTGACCTCCACGGTGTAGTCCAGCAGTGAGCCGTCGGCGTCGTCGCCGCGCCAGATCCGGAACTCGGCCTGGTACGCCATCGCCTACTCCCCCCGTCCCGGGTGCGCGGTCAGTTCGGCGCCGGTGTAGTACTTCTCCAGCTCCGGCAGGTCGAACAAGGTCAAGAGGTCCTCGCGCATGGGGGTCTGCTCCTTGCCGACCACCGCGACGCCGGAGTCCTCGGCGGTGCAGACCAAGAGGGTGTTGCGCCACTGGGAGTCCATCATCGGGTAGTCGTCGCGGGTGTGGCCGCCGCGGCTTTCGGTGCGGGTGAGCGCGGCGCGGGCGACGCACTCGCTGACCAGGAGCATGTTGCGCAGGTCGAGGGCGAGGTGCCAGCCGGGATTGAACTGGCGGTGGCCCTCGACGACCAGGTTGGGCAGGCGGCGCTTGAGCTCCTCGAGCTTGTCGAGGGCCTGCTGCATCTCCTCGGCCTTGCGGATGATGCCGACGAGGTCGTTCATCGCCTGCTGCAACTCGTTCTGGATCGTGTAGGGGTTCTCCGGGGGGCCTGCCACGTCCGGGTCGAAGGAGTCCACGGCCGCCTTCGCCGCGGTGTCCACGGCCTCGGCGGGCACGGTGGGCCGCGAGGCCAGGCCCTCCACGTAGGACGCGGCGCCGAGGCCCGCCCGGCGGCCGAAGACGAGCAGGTCCGACAGCGAGTTGCCGCCCAGGCGGTTGGAGCCGTGCATGCCGCCCGAGCACTCCCCCGCCGCGAACAGCCCCGGCACGGTGGCCGCGCCGGTGTCGGGGTCGACCTCCACGCCGCCCATGACGTAGTGGCAGGTCGGCCCGACCTCCATCGGCTCGGCGGTGATGTCGACGTCGGCCAGTTCCTTGAACTGGTGGTACATCGAGGGCAGCCTGCGCCGGATCTCCTCGGCGGGCAGCCTGCTGGCGATGTCGAGGAACACCCCGCCGTGCGGGGAGCCGCGCCCCTCCTTGACCTCGGTGTTGATCGCGCGCGCCACCTCGTCGCGCGGCAGCAGGTCGGGGGTTCGGCGGTTGGCCTCCTGGTCCTCGTACCAGCGGTCGGCTTCTTCCTCGCTCTCGGCGTACTGGCCCTTGAACACGTCCGGCACGTAGCCGAACATGAACCGGTCGCCGTCGCTGTTCTTGAGGACCCCGCCGTCGCCGCGCACGCCCTCGGTGACCAGGATGCCCTTCACGCTGGGCGGCCAGACCATGCCGGTGGGGTGGAACTGGACGAACTCCATGTTGATCAGGCTCGCCCCGGCGCGCAGGGCCAGCGCGTGGCCGTCGCCGGTGTACTCCCAGGAGTTCGAGGTGACCTTGAACGACTTGCCGATGCCGCCGGTGGCCAGCACCACCGCCGGGGTCTCGAAGAGCACGAACCGGCCGGTCTCGCGGTAGTAGCCGAACGCGCCCGCGATCCGGTCGCCGTCTTTGACCAACTCGGTCACGGTGACCTCGGCGAAGACCTTGATCCGGGCCTCGTGGTCGCCGGACTCGGCGAAGTCCTCCTGCTGCAACGACACGATCTTCTGCTGCATGGTGCGGATCAGCTCGAGGCCGGTGCGGTCGCCGACGTGGGCCAGGCGCGGGTAGGTGTGCCCGCCGAAGTTGCGCTGGCTGATCCGGCCGTCCTTGGTGCGGTCGAACAGCGCGCCGTAGGTCTCCAGCTCCCAGACCCGGTCCGGGGCCTCCTTGGCGTGCAGCTCGGCCATGCGCCAGTTGTTGAGGAACTTCCCGCCGCGCATGGTGTCGCGGAAGTGGACCTGCCAGTTGTCGTTGGGGTTGGCGTTGCCCATCGAGGCCGCGCAGCCGCCCTCGGCCATCACCGTGTGCGCCTTGCCGAACAGGGACTTGCACACCACCGCGACGCGCAGGCCGCGCTGCCTGGCCTCGATCACCGCCCGCAGCCCGGCGCCCCCGGCCCCGATGACGACGACGTCATAGGCGTGCCGCTCGACCTCGGTCATGGTGTCCTTTCTCGCGGGGTCAGATGATCCGCAGGTCGGAGATGGCGCCACTGGCCACCAGCATCACGTAGAGGTCAGTGATCACCAGCGTCGCGAGTGTCGTCCAGGCGAGCTGCATGTGGCGGGTGTTGAGCTTGGAGATGAGCGTCCACGCCTTGTAGCGCACGGGGTGCTTGGAGAAGTTTTTGAGCCGACCGCCCACGACGTGCCTGCACGAGTGGCAGGACAGCGTGTAGGCCCACAGCAGGGTCACGTTGACGAGCAGGATGAGGTTGCCCAGGCCGAGTCCGTGCGTGAGCGCCAGGACCGCGTCGTAGGAGTTGACCACGCTGATGACCACGGCGACGTAGAAGAAGTACCGGTGGGCGTTCTGCACGATCAACGGCAGCCGGGTCTCCCCCGAGTAGCTGCCGTGCGGCTCGGCCACCGCGCACGCGGGCGGGGACTGCCAGACCGACCGGTAGTAGGCCTTGCGGTAGTAGTAGCAGGTCAGCCGGAAGCCCAGCAGGAACGGCAGCGCCACGAACCCCAGCGGTATCCAGCCGGGCAGCTCCGGCAGCGGGGTGCCGAAGTGGCTGGCCCCGGGCAGGCAGGAGTCGCTCAGGCACGGCGAGTAGAACGGCGTCAGGTACCCGAACTCGCCGACCCAGTACCACTTCCCCATGAACGAGCGGACCGTCGCGTAGGCGATGAAGGCGAACAGGCCCAGGTTGGTCAGCAGCGGCGGCAGCCACCACCGGTCGGTCCGCAGCGTGCGCGCGGTGATCTTCGCCCGGGTGGGGCCGCCAACGCCTGCCGTCATGGTGTCCTCTCGTCGGTGGAAGGACCGCTCGTGGGACGCCTGCCCGCCGCCTCGTCGGTGTTCGTGCCGCGGCGGCGGGCCCGGTGTCGGGTCGGCGAGCCGGGTGGGCGCTACCGCTGGTAGCCGCCCACACCCTCGTCGTCGGCGCCCTGCCACAGCGCCGGGTCGTACGGGGTGTCGGGGATGTGCACGACCTCCCGCTCGACCAGGACGGGCACCCGGGGCTCGGGGGCCCGCGGGCTGATCAGGTCCCCAGCGTCGATGTCCATCCGCTCGACGTCGTTGGTGAGCCGCCGCACCGCGGGGATGTCGCCGTACACGCCGCGCAGCGCGCCCACGCAGTGGCGAAGCTGCCCGAGGGTCCGCTGCAGCTCACCCAGCTCCGTGCTCGTCATGTCAGCACCTCCGTCTACCGATTGTTCGCGGCCTCGTGGCCGATACGCCGCTGTACCGGTGCCGCTCACTGCCGACTGTGCCCGGCAAGAGCAGATGTGACAAGTACCACAGACCAGGACGTGTCCCCACCCCGACAGGCGTTGGTGGCGCAAAAGCGCGTATGAGGTGCGCCACACAGTGGGTACCCCAGATGGCCGACAAGAGGGAATAAGCGCAGCTCAAGCGTTGTATCTGAACATTTGAACCAATTGTGATGTCACGCACGCCATATTGGGTGCCAGGCACGCCTGAAATCCCCGGAAAGTGGTTCGGGATCGTCTCGGAGTGCGGGACAGCGCCAGGCGGCGGGGAGTGCCCGGGGCGGCCCCGATCACGACGCGTGGAGGCGTGGATCGGGGCCTGCCCGTCATGGCGGCGGGGCCGGCGGGCGGTCAGGCCGAAGTGGGGTCCCAGTCCGGGACGTCCTCGTCCTCGGTGGCCAGCTCGGCCTTGACCACCCGGAAGGCCAGCCCCTCCGAGTAGCCGCGGCGGGCGAGCATGCCGACGAGGCGGCGGAGGCGGACCTCGGCGGCCAGGCCCCGGGTGGCGGGGAGCTTGCGGCGGACCAGCTCGCGGGCGCGGGACTCCTCGGCGTCGGCGTCGACCACCTCGAGGGCGTCATCGGCGATGGTCTGGTCCACGCCCTTGCGGCGCAGCTCCTGAGCGATCGCGCGGCGGCCGAGGCCCTTGTTCGCGTGGCGGGCGCGAACCCACGACTCGGCGAAGGCCTCGTCGTTGATCAGCCCCGCCTTGTCGAACTTGGCCAGCACCTCCTGCGCGACCTCCGGCGGGATCTCGCGCTTGTGCAGGCCCTGCTCGAGCTCGAGCCGGGTGTGGTCGCGCATGGCCAGCAAGCGGTAGCAGATGTCCCTGGCCCTGGCCGCCGGGTCCTGGTCCTGGGCGGACCCGGACCGGCGGGACGAGCCGGGCTCCCCCGGCCCGGCGCCGGGTGCCCGGGAGGTCGAGTCCGCGCCCGACCCCCCGGTCCTGCGTGGGTACTTGCGACCGGTCATGACCGGTCCGCTCAGAACTCGACCGGGGCGGCGGCGTCGGCGGCCGTCTCCTCGACGTCCAGCTTGGCCCCGATGCCGAGCTTCTCCTTGATCCGCTTCTCGACCTCGTTGGCCACGTCGGGGTTCTCCAGCAGGAACTTGCGGGCGTTCTCCTTGCCCTGCCCCAACTGGTCGCCCTCGTAGGTGTACCAGGCGCCGGACTTGCGCAGGATTCCCTGGTCGACGCCCATGTCGATCAGCGAGCCCTCGCGGCTGACGCCCTTGCCGTAGAGGATGTCGAACTCGGCCTGCTTGAACGGCGGCGCGACCTTGTTCTTCACGACCTTGACCCGGGTGCGGTTGCCGACCGGCTCGCCGCCGTCCTTGAGGGTCTCGATCCGGCGCACGTCCAGGCGGACCGAGGCGTAGAACTTCAGCGCCTTGCCACCGGTCGTGGTCTCCGGGGACCCGAACATCACGCCGATCTTCTCGCGGAGCTGGTTGATGAAGATGGCCGTGGTGCCGGTGTTGCTCATCGCGCCGGTCATCTTGCGCAGCGCCTGGCTCATCAGCCGGGCCTGCAGGCCGACGTGGTTGTCGCCCATCTCGCCCTCGATCTCGGCGCGGGGCACCAGGGCCGCCACGGAGTCGATGACGAGGATGTCGAGCGCGCCGGAGCGGATCAGCATGTCCGCGATCTCCAGCGCCTGCTCGCCGGTGTCGGGCTGCGACACCAGGAGCGCGTCGGTGTCGACACCCAGCGCCTTGGCGTAGTCCGGGTCGAGCGCGTGCTCGGCGTCGATGAACGCCGCGATGCCGCCCAGGCGCTGGGCGTTGGCCACCGCGTGCAGGGCCACCGTCGTCTTACCGGAGGACTCCGGGCCGTAGATCTCGACCACGCGCCCGCGCGGCAGGCCGCCGATGCCCAGGGCCACGTCCAGGGCGATGGCCCCGGTCGGGATCACCTGGACGGGGGCCCGGCCCTCGTCGCCCAGTCGCATGACCGAGCCCTTGCCGAAGTTCTTGTCGATCTGGGCCAGGGCGAGTTCGAGCGCCTTGTCCCGGTCGGGTGCTGCTGGTGCCATCTTCGATCCACCTCGAGTCTGTTTCGTGCTCACGCGCCAGACGCTACGGGCAGGGACCGACGTTTTTCGCCAGGCGCCGCCGTCCTGTGGACAACTCGGCGCGGTTGGCCCCGTGCCGACAGGGTAACGAACAGGTGTTCGACCCCGGGCACCGACACGCCCGTCCTGCTCAGCGCCGCTCGGCGGGGACCTCGAACGCGTCGCAGACCGCCTGCCAGATCTCCCTGGTCGACAAGCCGGCGTCCAGCGCCTGGTCGACGGTGCGGCCGCCGAGGGCGGAGAAGACGTGGTCCTGGGCGATGGTGTCGGCCCGCAGGGCGCCGAACTCCTCGGCGAGCCTGGACCGGAAGGCGGTGATGCGCATCGACGCCGAGTCTAGAACGGGCGGGAACTGGCAGAATGGCGGCATGCACCTGATCGCCATCGAAGGGCCGACCGCGGCCGAGAGCCTCTGGCTCGACATCGGGGTGGCGGCCGCCTGCCTCTCCGCGCTCCTGTTCGGGATCGGCTACCTGATCCGCAACCGCCGGGGCCGCTGACCCCGGCTCACGTGCCCGGCTGGACGGTCTTGGCGAAGTAGTCGGCGAGCCCGTCGGGGGTCAGGTCGTCGCCGCTGCGCGAGACCCAGCCGACCAGCGGCCGGTCCTTGACCGTGAACACCAGCACCCCGGTGCTGCCGGACACCCCGGCCCGGTAGCTGCCGTCGAGACCGTTGCCGCCCCAGTCGGCGAGGACGTGGTCGCCGTCGGTCATCGCCCCCAGCTCCTCGCGCAGCACCCCTTGGACCTCGTCCTGCGAGCCGAGTTGGGCGTAGCTGACGGTGTAGGACTCCGGCAGCGCGCAGGTGACGTCGGCGAGGGCGTCGGCCTCGGCGGCCCGGCAGGTGTCGCCGTCGGGGACCGTGCCCGCGAGCTGGCGCAGGCACTCGGTGAAGCCCTGCCCGTCGCGGGCGCCCGCGCTCTGGCAGGCCTCGGCGGTGGGCAGGTCGTCGCCGGAGAGCAGGAAGAAGCCGCCGACCGCCGCCGCGACGACGACGACCGCCGCGCCCACCGCCGCGACGACCTTGCCGCGCCCGCCCGTCCGCCGCGGCGGGGTCGGGAAGTCGGTGCCCATCGGCGTCGGGAAGTCCGTGCCGAGCGGGGCGGTGTACTGGGCGGTGAACCCGGGCGGCGGGGTGGGGTAGCCGGGCTGCTGGTGCTGGGGCTGGTGGTGGACGGGCTGCTGCGCGGTCGGGTGCTGCGCCGGGAACCCGCCGGTGGGCGGCGGGGGCGTCGGCAGGCCCGCGGGCGCGGCCGGGGCGGTCGACTGGTTGACCCCGCCGGTGCGCAGGCTGATGCCCTCCTGGGTGACCTGGTGCGCGCCCAGCGCCACCGCGGTCTCGGGCTGGTCGAGGCTGGTCGGCACGACCCGCAGCTGCTCGGCGATGAGCTGGGCGACCAGCGGGATGCGGCTGGACCCGCCGACGAGGTAGATGCCGCTGAGCCGGTCGGTGCTCAGGCCGGTGGCGCGGATCGTGGCCGCCAGCAGCTCCACGCTGCGCAGCATGTTGGGCCGGATCAGGCCCTCGAGCTCGCTGCGGGTGACGAGCACGTCGTCGAACGGCTCGGGCAACGGCACCTCGGTCTGCGGGTGCCGCGACAGCGCCTCCTTGCCCGCCTTGACGTCCTCCTGCAGCGCGCGCCTGGCCCGGCGGTCGGCGGTGGTCTCCGGGCGCAGCAGGTGCTGCCAGCCCGCCGGGTCGCGGTGCGAGACCTGGCGGCCGACGTGCTCGAGCAGGGTCTGGTCGACGTCCATGCCGCCGAGGTCGGGCAGGCCGCCCTCGTCGAGCACGGCGAACCCGGACTGGGTCGCGGCGACCACGGCGACGTCGAAGGTGCCCGCGCCGAGGTCGTAGACGGCCAGCGCCTGGCCGGGCAGCAGGGTGTGGCCGAGCGAGGCGAAGTGCGCGGCGGCGGCGACCGGCTCGGGGACGAGCACCAGCGCCGAGCCCAGCCCGGCGAGGCGGGCGGCGGAGAGCAGCACGTTGCGCCGCACCGGTCCCCACTGCGCGGGGTGGGTCAGCCGGACCTCGTCGGGGGCCGCGCCGCCGAGCTGGCGGGAGGTCTCGTCGGCGACTCGCTTGAGGACCGCGGCCAGCGCCTCGGAGACCGGGACGACGGTGTCGCCGAGCAGCAGCGTGCCCTCGTCGATGCGGCGCTTGGGGTTGGGCTCGAAGCGCGAGGGGTCCAGCCGGGCGCGGCGCTCGGCGTCGCGGCCGACCACGATCGAGCCGTCCTCCTCGGCGAACACCGCCGAGGGCATCGTCGCCGAACCGTCCACTTCGACCACCCGGGGTGGGCGGCCGTGCGCGGAGAGCACCGCGACGGTGTTGGACGTGCCGAGGTCGACTGACAGAACCCGCATTCTTCCCCTCCCGCTGGGGACCGCCCGGGTCCCGCCCCGGTCAGTCTCGCACAGCGCCCCGGCGGGGCACGGCAGGTCAGGCGCCGGGTTTGACCGTGCTGGTGAAGTAGTCGACCAGCGGGGTGCTCGAGCCGCCGCCGATGCTCACGACGGCGCCCAGCAGCGGGGTGTCGTCCACGGTGAAGAAGAGCAGACCCTGGCCGCCGAGGTCGACGGCGTAGTAGGTGCCGGTGAGCCCCGCACCGCTCCACTTGGCGCTGGTCGAGGCCGAGCGCGACGAGCCCATCTCGGTGAACGCCTGCTCGATGTTGGACATCACCTGGTTCTGGTTGGGGAACTGGTAGTACAGCGCGCTGTACCCGTTGCCCAGGTCGCAGGTGACCGCCGCGGCGCCGTCGGTGTCGAGGGTCTCGCCGTTGATCCGCATGCCCGACTGGCAGTTCCGCTCGGCGACCTGGCTGGCGAGCTCGCGCATGCAGCCGGTGAAGCCCTGCGAGTCGGTCTTGGTGTCGGAGCAGTCCGCGACGTCGCTGCCGCCGGTGGTGGCCAGCACGACGCTGAGCACGAGGACGAGGGCCAGCCCGACCGAGCCCAGGACGACCCACAGCTTGGTGTTCGACCCGGCGCGCTGCTGCGGGAAGTGCGGCGCCTGCTGGTGCGGCCCGGGTTGCGGCTGGCGCTGCTGGGGCAGGGGCTGGGAGTTCATCCTCGGCTGCTGGTTCTGCGCCGGGACGGGGTTCGACTGCGGGTTGCGCGGGGCGGCGGCGTGGGGGCCGGGGTTCTGCGCCGGGACGGGCCGCGACGGGGGGTTCTGCTGGGCGGGCCGCTGCTGCGGGCCGCTGGGGAACTTGGGGTGCTGGACCGTGGCGGTCTCGCCCGAGGTGAAGCCGCCGGTGCGCGGCGGGATGACCGCGCGGGTGCGGGCGACGGCGTCGACCGCGCCGGACATGTCGCCGGTGCGCAGGGTGATGCCCTCCTGGGGCACGTGGTGGGCGCCGAGGGCGACGGCGGTCTCGGGCTGGTCGAGGCTGGTCGGCACGACCCGCAGCTGCTCGGCGATGAGCTGGGCGACCAGCGGGATGCGGCTGGACCCGCCGACGAGGTAGATGCCGACGAGCTGCTCGGGGGTCAGGCCGGTGGTGCGGATCGTGGCGGCCAGCAGCTCCACGCTGCGCAGCATGCCCGGCCGGATCAGCGCCTCCAGCTCGACCCGGCTGACCAGCACGTCGTCGAACGGGTCGGGCAGCGGCACCTCGGTCTGCGGGTGCCGCGACAGCGCCTCCTTGGCGGCCTTGACGTCCTCGCGCAGGGTGCGCTGGGCGCGGCGGTCGCTGGTGGACTCCGGACGCAGCAGCCGCTGCCAGCCAGCCGGGTCCCGGTGCGACACCGCGCGGCCGACGTGCTCGAGCAGTGCCTGGTCGACGTCGAGACCGCCGAGGTCGGGCAGGCCCGCCTCGGCGAGGACGGCGAACCCGCTCTGGGTGGCGCCGACGACGGCCACGTCGAAGGTGCCCGCGCCGAGGTCGTAGACGGCCAGCGCCTGGCCCGCGGCGAGGGTCTGGCCGGGGAAGGAGGCGAAGTGCGCGGCGGCGGCGACCGGCTCGGGGACCAGCGCGAGGTTGGAGCCCGAGCCCGCCTGCCTGGCGGCCGACAGCAGCACGTTGCGCCGGACCGGGCCCCACTGGGCGGGGTGGGTCAGCCGGACCTCGTCCGGCTTGCCCCCGCCGAGCTGGCGGGTGGTCTCGTCGACGACGCGGCGCAGCACGCCCGCCAGCGCGTCGGTGACGGGCACGACCTGGTCGCCGAGCAGCAGGGTGCCCTCGTCGACGCGGCGCTTGGGGTTGGGTTCGAAGCGGGCGGGGTCGAGCCGGGCGCGGCGCTCGGCGTCGCGGCCGACGACGAGCTCGCCCCCCTCGGCGGCGAACACGGCGGAGGGCATCATCGACGCGCCGTCCACGTCGACCACGCGCGGTGGGCGACCGTGCGCGGCCAGTACGGCGACCGTGTTCGAGGTGCCGAGATCCACCGACAGGACGTTCACTGCTCTCCCCTCATCACCACCACGGCGCCAGGCCCACGCGCCAGGTGTGTCGCTGATGCTCCCACGAGCGATACGCGCGGCGGTCGGGGTCCGCCCATCTCGCGGGTGTGCGGGATCTGCCGGGGCCCCGGGCGGCGCGGCCCGGGGCCCCGGCGGTCACGGCAGGGCGATGACCCCCTCCTCGAGCAGGTAGTCGCGGGCGACCTCGACCGGGTCGGCCCCGTCGACGTCCACCTCGGCGCTGAGCTCCTGCATGGTGCGGTTGTCCATGCGCTCGACCAGGGGCTCGAGCACCTCCCGGATCTGCGGGTTCGCCTCGAGGAACTCGGTGCGGACCACCGGGGCGATGTTGTACTGCGGGAAGAACTTCCTGTCGTCCTCGATGAGCACGAGGTCGAGCGCGATGATGCGCCCGTCGGTCGTGTAGACCTCGCCGAAGTTGCACGCCCCGTTGCCCAGTGCCGCGTACACCGCGCCCGAGCCGAAGATCTTCACGTTGCCCGGCGGGACGGTGAACCCGTAGGCCTTCTGCACGCCGGGGAACCCGTCGTCGCGGCTGATGAACTCGGTCTCCAGGCAGAAGGTGCCCTCCTGCGGCTGGGACTTGACCAGCTCCGCGATCTGGCTGGTGTTCTCGACGCCGAGTCGCGCGGCCACCTCCTTGCGCATGGCGAAGGCGTAGGTGTTGTTCAGCTCCGCGTAGTCGAGCCACTCCAGACCGTTCTCGCGGTCCATCTCCCGCACGGCCTCGAACTGCTCTTGCTCGTCGGGGATCGGCGCGCTCTGCCCGAGGTAGCTGACCCACGCGGTGCCGGTGTACTCCCACTGGATGTCGATGTCGCCGGACACCAGCGCCTGCCGGGAGCTGTTGGAGCCCTGGATGTTGGTCAGGTCGACGACGTCGGCGCCCGCCGCGGCGAGCACGAACTCGGTCAGGTGCCCGACGATGATCTGCTCGGTGAAGTCCTTGGACCCCACGATGATCTGCACGCCGGACAGGTCGCCCTGCCCCGCCTCGGCCCCGCGCACCACGTCGAGCGGCAGCGCGAAGTCGCTGGAGAGCCCGCAGCCGGCGAGCGTGGCGCAGACCGCGGCGACAGCGGCGGTCCTGAGCTTGAGTTTCGGCATGTCAGCGCAGCCCCTTCGGTCCGAGCCAGCGCTCGGCGAGCGCGCCGAGCCAGTCCACGAGCAGGGCCAGGCCGACCGCCAGCACCGCGCCGGTGATCAGCACGGTCGGGCGGTTGAGCTTGTACCCGGTGTCGATGAGCAGGCCGAGGCCGCCGCCGTTGACGAAGGCGCCCAGGGTCGCGGTGCCCACCGCGAGGACCAGCGAGGTGCGCAGGCCCGCCAGGATCAGCGGCACGGCCAGCGGCAGCTCGATCCGGCGCAGCACCGCCGAGCCCGACATCCCGGTGCCGCGGCCCGCCTCGACCAGCGCGGGCTCGACCGACTGGATGCCGACGACCGTGTTGCGCAGGACGGGCAGCAGCGAGTACACCGCGATGGGGATCGCCGCGGCCCAGAGGCCCTCCCACTCGGTCCAGAGGAAGAACAGCACCAGCACGCCGATGGCGGGGGCCGCCTGGCCGACGGTGGCCACGCCGAGCACCACCGGGGCCGCCCAGCGCGCCCAGGTCCTGGTCACGATGACCCCGAGCGGGACGGCGATCACCACGACCATGGCCGTCACCACGAACGAGATGACCAGGTGGTCCCAGGTGTCGCGGAGCAGCTTGGCGGCGTTGATGTTGGCCTTCTCGATGGAGTCGAGCTCACCGGAGAACGCCCAGACCAGCACGGCGCCGACGATGACGACCACGGCGATGGGCTGCCCGAGCATCCGCATCCGCTCCGCGCGCCTGGCGCGGGTGTCGACCGTCGTCACGCCGATTCCCCCTCGGTGGTGGGCTCGTCGGTGTACTCCTCGCGCAGGGCGGCGATGGCCTCGGTGACCGTCTCGAGGCCGATGGTGCCCAGGTACTCGCCCTTGGCGCCGGTGACCGCGGCGTTGCCGCCCTCGGTGAGGATGGCCTCGAGCGCGTCGCGCAGGGTGGACTTGAGCGAGACCAGGTCGCCGACGGGCTTGCCCGCCTCGGCCAGCGAGGTGGCCGAGACCAGGTCGCGCACGTGCACCCAGCGGACCGGGCGGTTGCGCCGGTCGAGCACCAGGGCGAAGTGCAGCTTGCCCCTGGTCAGCCGCTCGCGCAGCTCCGGCACGGAGTCGTCGAGGGTGGCGGTGATGGCCTTGTCCCGGTCGAACTCGACGTCGCGCACGCGCAGCAGGGACAGCTGCTTGAGCGAGGCGCCCGCGCCGACGAAACCGGCGACGGTGTCGTCGGCCGGGTTGGCGAGGATCGCCTCGGGGGTGTCGAACTGCAGCACCTTCGAGCGCGCGCCCAGCACGGCGATCCGGTCGCCGAGCTTGACCGCCTCGTCGAAGTCGTGGGTGACGAAGACGATCGTCTTGCCCAGCTCGCCCTGCAGGCGCAGCAGCTCGTCCTGCAGGTTGCCCCGGGTGATCGGGTCGACGGCGCCGAAGGGCTCGTCCATCAGCAGCACCGGCGGGTCGGCGGCGAGCGCGCGGGCGACGCCGACGCGCTGCTGCTGGCCGCCGGAGAGCTGGCGGGGGAAGCGGGTGGCGAAGTCGGGGTCGAGGCCGACGAGGTCGAGCATCTCCTCGACCCTGGCCGCTGTGCGCTTCTTGTCCCAGCCGAGCAGGCCCGGGACGACGCTGACGTTCTGCGCGACCGTCATGTGCGGGAACAGGCCCGCCTGCTGGATGGCGTAGCCGATCTTGCGCCGCAGCCGGTCCGGGTCGATCTTGAGCACGTCCTCGCCGCCGAGGTCGATGCGGCCCGAGGTCGGCTCGATCAGCCGGTTGATCATCTTCATGGTGGTCGTCTTGCCGCAGCCGGACGGGCCGACGAACACGGTGATCTGCCCCGCGGGCAGGGTCATCGACACGTTGTCGACCGCGGGCGCCTTCTGCCCGGGGTAGCGCTTGGTGACGTTCTCCAGCGTGATCTCGACGCCCGTGTGGTCGGCGGGGCCGGGCTGGTCCGAGTCGGTGGTCTGGTCAGTCACGGATCCCCCTCGGGATGGTCAGTCGGCCGAGCAGGACGAAGGCGCCGTCGACGATCAGCGCCAGGATGATGATGCCGAGGGTCCCGGCGAGCGCCTGGTTGGTGGCGTTGGCGCTGCCCGCGCGGACGAGCCCGGAGAAGATCTCGGTGCCCAGGCCGGGCCCCTTCGCGTAGGCGGCGATCGCCGCGATGCCCATGAGGAGTTGGGTGGCGACGCGGATGCCCGCGAGGATCGCGGGCCACGCCAGGCGCAGCTCGACGCGCGTCAGGACGCGCGTCCGGTTCATGCCGATGCCCTTGGCCGCGTCGGTGATCGCGATGTCCACTCCGGACAACCCGACGATCGTGTTACGAACGATGGGCAGCAGCGCGTAGAGGACGAGCGCCACCACGGTGGGCGCCACCCCGAGGCCGAGCACCGGGATCAGCAACCCCAGCAGGGCGAACGAGGGAACGGTGAGGATCGCGCTGGTCAGCGCCGTGGCCACGGCCGACCCGGCCGGGCTGCGGTAGACGCCAATGCCGATCGCCACCCCGATCACGGTGGCGATGGCGGTGCACTGGATGACGGCGCTGGCGTGCAGCGCGGCTTCCGGCAGCAGACGATCCCACCGGTCGACGATGAAATCCCACAGGTTCATTCGGGCTGCCTCCCTTCGGTTGTCGCGACAGCATTCCGGCAACCGCCGCGACCCGGCAACCCACTGTCCACAGGTGCGGCTCGACATTCACCCCCATCCCTGTGGATGGATTCGAGCGGATGTCAGACCGTTCGGACACCATGTCCCCATGCGCCCAGACGTGCTCGAGCTGTTCACACCGGCGACCCGGCAGTGGTTCACCGGGGCGTTCGCCGCGCCCACGGACGCCCAGGCCGGGGCGTGGCGGGCGGCCGCGGCGGGGCAGCACGCGCTCGTGGTCGCCCCGACCGGGTCGGGCAAGACGCTGGCGGCCTTCCTCTGGGCGCTGGACCGGCTCGCCGCCGAAGGCCCGCCCGCCGAGCGCCAGCACCGCTGCCGTGTGGTGTACGTCTCACCGCTGAAGGCGCTCGCGGTCGACGTGCGGCGCAATCTGCGGGCTCCCCTGGCGGGTATCCGCCAGGCCGCGCACCGGCTGGGGGCGCCGGAACCGGACATCACGGTGGGCACCCGGACCGGTGACACGCCCGCCGACGAGCGCCGGGCGTTCGCCCGCACACCCCCCGACGTCCTGGTGACCACCCCGGAGTCGCTGTTCCTGATCCTCACCTCGGCGGCGCGGGAGTCGCTGCGCGGCGTGCGCACGGTGATCGTCGACGAGGTGCACGCGGTCGCGGGGGCCAAGCGCGGCTCGCACCTGGCGCTGTCGCTGGAGCGGCTCGACGCGCTGCTGCCCGAGCCCGCCCAGCGGATCGGCCTGTCGGCGACGGTGCGGCCGGTGGAGGAGGTCAGCTCGTTCCTGGGCGGCGGGCGGCCGGTGACGCTGGTGCAGCCCAAGCTGCCCAAGACCATCGAGGTGCGGGTGGAGGTGCCGGTCGAGGACATGTCGTCGCTGACCGAGCAGCCGCGCGCGGTCCCCGACGACCCGGACGCCCCCGAGGCGCCGAGGCAGGCCTCGATCTGGCCGATGGTGGAGCGCCGGGTGCTGGAGCTGGTGGGCGGGCACCGGTCCACGATCGTGTTCGCCAACTCGCGGCGCCTGGCCGAGCGGATGACCGCCCGGCTCAACGAGCTGGCCGCCGAGCAGGCCGGGGCGGCGGTCCCGGTGGCGACCTTCCCGGCCGCGGCGATCGGGCAGTCGGGGCTGACCACGGGCGCGGAGCCGGTGGTCGCGCGGGCCCACCACGGGTCGATGTCGCGCGAGCAGCGGACCATGGTCGAAGAGGACCTCAAGTCCGGGCGGCTGCCGTGCGTGGTGGCGACCTCGTCGCTGGAGCTGGGCATCGACATGGGCGCGGTCGACCTGGTGGTGCAGATCGAGGCGCCGCCGACGGTGGCCGCCGGGCTGCAGCGGGTGGGTCGGGCCGGGCACCAGGTCGGCGCGGTGTCGCGCGGGGTGATGTTCCCGAAGTTCCGCGGCGACCTGGTCTCCTGCGCGGTGGTCGCGGAGCGGATGGCGGGCGGGGCGATCGAGGCCGTGCGCTACCCGCGCAACCCGCTGGACGTGCTGGCCCAGCAGGTCGTGGCGATGGTCGCGCTGGAGCCGTGGACGGTGACCGACCTGGCGACCCTGGTGCGCCGCGCCGCGCCGTACGCGTCGCTGCCGGAGTCCGCGCTGCACTCGGTGCTGGACATGCTGGCCGGGCGCTACCCGAGCGAGGAGTTCGGCGAGCTGCGGCCGCGGATCACCTGGGACCGGGTGACCGGCGAGCTCAACGGGCGGCCGGGAGCGCAGCGGCTCGCGGTCACCTCCGGCGGCACGATCCCCGACCGCGGCCTGTTCACCGTGATGACCCCGGGGGACGAGGGCGGGCGCGGGTCGCGGGTGGGCGAGCTGGACGAGGAGATGGTCTACGAGTCCCGGGTGGGCGACACGTTCCTGCTCGGCACCTCGGCGTGGCGCGTGCAGGACATCACCCACGACCGCGTGATCGTCACCCCGGCCCCCGGCGAGCCCGCGCGGATGCCGTTCTGGAAGGGGGACTCCCCCGGCCGCCCGCTGGAACTGGGGCGGGCGCTGGGCAGGTTCGTGCGCGAGGTGTCCGCTTTGGACGAACCGGCGGCCAGGCTGCGGGCGGGCGCGGCGGGCCTGGACGCGTGGGCGACCGACAACCTGCTGGCGTACCTGTGCGAGCAGCGGGAGTCGACCAGGCACGTGCCCGACGACCGCACGATCCTCGTCGAGCGGTTCCGCGACGAGCTCGGCGACTGGCGGCTGGTGGTGCACTCGCCGTTCGGCGCGCAGGTCAACGCGCCGTGGGCGCTGGCGATCGCGGCCAGGCTGCGCGAGCGGCGCGGGGTGGAGGCGCAGCTCGCGCACGCCGACGACGGGATCGTGGTGCGGCTGCCGGACGCGGTGGACGACAGCGGGCAGGAGGTCGTCGCGGGCATCGAGGACGTGCTGCTCGACCCGGACGAGGTGGAGCAGGTGGTGGTGGCCGAGGTGGGTGGGTCGGCGCTGTTCGCGTCCCGGTTCCGCGAGTGCGCCGCCCGGTCGCTGCTGCTGCCCAAGCGCGACCCGCGCAAGCGCTCGCCGCTGTGGCAGCAGCGGCAGCGCTCGGCGCAACTGCTGTCTGTGGCGGCGAAGTACGAGCAGTTCCCGGTGGCGCTGGAGGCGATGCGCGAGTGCCTGCAGGACGTCTACGACCTCGGCGGGCTGCGGGAGCTGATGTCGGACGTGCGCGGGCGCAGGGTGCGCGTGGTGGAGGTGGAGACACCGTCGCCGTCGCCGTTCGCGCGCAGCCTGCTGTTCGGCTACGTCGGCATGTTCCTCTACGGGGCGGACGTGCCGCTGGCGGAGCGGCGGGCGGCGGCGCTGTCACTCGACAGCGCGCTGCTGGCCGAGCTGCTGGGGTCCGAGGCGATCCGCGAGCTGCTCGACGAGGACGTGCTCGCCGAGGTCGAGCGGTCGCTGCAGCGGCTGACCCCGGACCGGCACGCCCGGCACGCCGAGGACGCCGCCGACCTGCTGCGCTTCCTCGGCGACCTGTCCGGGGCCGAGGCGAGCGCGCGCGGGGTGGCCCCGGAGTGGCTGGCGGAGCTGGAGTCCGCGCGGCGGGCGCTGCGGGTGCGCATCGCGGGCGAGGAGCGGTTCATCGCCATCGAGGACGCGGGCCGGGTGCGCGACGCGCTGGGCACGGCGCTGCCGGTGGGGGTGCCGGAGGCGTTCACCGAGCCGGTGGCCGACCCCCTCGGCGACCTGGTGGCCCGGTACGCGCGCACGCACGGGCCGTTCCCGGCGGCGGAGGCGGCGGCCCGGTTCGGGCTCGGCGTGTCGGTGGTGACCGGGGTGCTGGAGCGGATGGCGGGCACGGGCAGGCTGGTGCGCGGGGAGTTGCGGCCAGGCGGCACGCACACCGAGTACTGCGACGCCGACGTGCTGCGGCGGGTGCGGCGCGGGTCGCTGGCCAAGCTGCGCGCGGAGGTGGAGCCGGTCGAGCGGGCCGCGCTGGGCCGGTTCCTGCCGGGGTGGCACGGCATCGGCGGCAAGTCCCGGGGCGCGCCGACGGCCGACGACGTGCTGGCGGTGGTCGAGCAGCTCGCCGGGGCGCCGCTGCCCGCCAGCGGGCTCGAGTCGCTGGTGCTGCCCTCGCGGCTGCCCGGCTACTCCCCCGCCCTGCTCGACGAGCTGACCGCGGCGGGCGAGGTCACCTGGTGCGGCAGCGGGGCGCTGGCGGGCGGCGACGGGTGGGTGGCGCTGGCCCCGGCGGACGTGGCCGACCTGCTGCTCCCCGACGTGGAGGAGGCGGTGCCGGACACACCGCTGCACGCCGCCGTGCTGTCCAGTCTGGACGGTGGGGCGCTGTTCTTCCGCCAGGTCGCCGACCGGGCGGGGGCCGTCCTGCTCGACGGTGGCGCGGTGGCGTCCAACGACGGCGACGTGGTCACGGCGCTGTGGGACCTGGTCTGGGGCGGGCTGGTCACCAACGACACCATCGCCCCGCTGCGCGCTCTGGTGGCCGGGCGCGGGGCCGCGCACAAGACCCGCCGCGCCGCGCCGCGCGGCCGGTACGCGCGGCTGCGCACCGGCCGTCCCACCATGCCCAGCCGCTCCGGCCCGCCCACGGCGGGTGGGCGCTGGTCCCTGGTGCTCCCCCGCGAGCCCGACGCGACCCGCCGCGCGCACGCCCGCGCCGAGGCCTTCCTGGAGCGCCACGGCGTGCTCACCCGCGGGGCCCTGGACACTGAGCGGGTCACCGGCGGGTTTTCCGGTGTCTACAAAGTACTGCGGGCCATGGAGGAGTCGGGGCAGATCGTCCGCGGCTACGTCGTGGAAGGCCTGGGCGCGGCCCAGTTCGCCGCCCGGGGCGCGGTCGACCGCCTGCGCGCGTTGTCCAAACCGGACGCTGACAGCTCAGCCCCCGCGGTCATCCTGGCCGCGGCGGACCCGGCCCAGCCCTACGGCGCCGCCCTGGCCTGGCCCTCCCCCGTCGGCGATGGCAAGCACCGGCCCGCCCGCAAGGCAGGGGCGCTCACCGTCCTCGTCGACGGAGTCCCGGCCCTCTACGTCGAACGCGGCGGCAAGTCGCTGCTGTCGTTCACCGAGGACGCGGTCCCCCTGCGCACCGCGGCTGAGGCGCTGGGCACCGCTGTGCGCGAGGGCTGGTTGGGAGCGCTGTCGGTGCAGAAGGCCGACGGGGAGCAGGCGCTGACGTCGGCGCTGGGGTCCGTGCTGCGCGACGCGGGCTTCCGGGCCACACCGAAGGGGCTGCGATTGCGCGGGTGAGACGGGCGTAACGGCTCTGGCGGGGCGGGCGATCAGGCTCTTGGCATGCCACCACGGGAGCGGAGTCGACGGATGACCAAGGGCGGGCTCTACTCCGACTTCGAGGCGTACCGGCCCAGCACCGACGCCGGCTTCCAGGAAGCCCTGCGCGAGGGCGTCCTCGCCGTCGACACCAACGTGCTGTTGAACCTCTACCGGTACAACAAGACGACGGTGCAGGACCTGTTCAAGGTCCTCGGGGCCGCCAGGGAGCGCCTTTTCGTGCCGCGGCAGGTGCTGGCCGAGTTCTGGCGCAGCCACCAGTCGGTGATCGGCAGCCTGGGCTCAGCCCGCAAGGAGGCCACCACGGCGCTGGCCAAGAACAAGGCGTCGGTGGGCAACGCGATCCGGCAGTGGGCCAAGGTCGTGGCCCTGCCCCAGGAAGCGCAGAACGGGTTCGTGGACGAGGTCGAGGCGTTCTTCGGCGAGTTGGAGCGCAAGATCCTGGCCACACCGTCCTCCGTCGCGGTGGCGCAGGGCCAGGAGGACACGGTGCTCAAGCGGCTGGAGGACCTGCTGGAGGGGCGCGTGGGCCCGGCGCTGTCGGAGCAGGAGTGGGCGGCCGCGGTCGCGGAGGGCGCGCGCCGGGTGGCGAACTCGGAGCCGCCGGGGTACTGCGACGCGGCGAAGGCCGACTCCGACCTGCCGGAGGGCGCAGCCGGGGACTACCTGGTGTGGCGGCAACTGCTCGACGAGGGCGCCGCGCAGGCGAAGGACCTGGTCCTGGTCACCTCCGACACCAAGGAGGACTGGTGGAACCACACCGGCAACGGCCGCAGGAGCGGCCCGCGGCGCGAACTGGTGCGCGAGTACCTGGACGCCACCGGCAGGCGGTTCCACCTCGTCGAGCCCAAGGACCTGCTGGCCGTCTCCGCCGTGCTGGGCGTGGGCACCGACGTCCAGTCCCAGACCGACGTCGGCCGGGTCGAGGACCTGGGCAGCCGCGGCAGCGCCTGGACGGCCGAGGCCGTCGAGATGGTGCTCGCGGGCTTGGACCAGTCCGAGCACGTCCAGGCCGAGGTGATCCGCGAGGCGATCCGCAACGGCGGGCGCATCCCGCGGTGCAGGCTCTACGAGGTCATCAAGCGCCCCGAGACGACCTCGCTCAAGGGCTTCACGAAACCGGTCAACCGGGTCACCGAGTACTTCCAGGCGGTCGGGGTGGTCCCCGAGGACGCGTCGGCGCTGCTGCGCGCCGAGTACACCGACGCCACCATGAAGGCGACCCACTTCAGCGTGCCCGACGACGTGATGGCGCTCGACCTGCAGTTCTGAGCTGCCGCGACCTGGTGCGCCCACCGATCACCAGGACCATCCACACCGGACCGGCGTCTGGGCGCGGTGCGAGCCCGGGTGATCGCGGTCAGGAGCCCAGGGAGTCCTGGACCAGTCGGGCGACGTTCTCCATGCCCAGGGCGTTGGGGTGCACGGGGGCGGCGCCCTGGACGTCGACGAGGCCCTCGATCCAGCGCGTGCCCTCGGCGGTGCAGGCCTCGTGGCCCTTCGACGCGGAGTGGATGTCGACGAAGTCGGCGCCGTTGGCCGCGGCGGTCTCGCCGAGGAGGGCGGCGAGGGCCGCCTCCTTGCCTGCCAGGTAGGGCAGGTCGCCCTCGGCGAAGACCGCGTTGTTGGGGTTGTCGGGGGCGCAGTCGGCCTTGGCCGCGGGGAGGATCGCGAGGTAGCCGACCAGGACGACGCGGGCCTGCGGGGCCTTGGTGTGGATCGCCCGCAGGGTGGCGGCGATCTTGGGGGCCTTCTCGGCGAAGGTCTCCTCGATCTGGTCGACCCCGCCGGAGGTGTAGTGCTCGGTGCACGGCCTGCCCGCGGGGTCGGTCTGGGCGAGCGCGACGCAGGTGCCGACGATCGAGCCGAAGCCGACGTCGTTGCCGCCGATGCCGATGGTGACCAGCTCGGCGTCGGCGGGCACCGCGTCCAGTTGCGGGCCTGCCGAGCCCTGCGGGCCGGTGATGTTGTCGGTGATCGCGCCGCTGCAACTGACGTCGACGAACGTCGCCGGGTCCAGCGCGCCCGCGAGCAGCGTCGGGTAGTTGTGGTCCGAACGGGCGCACGCGCCGGAGCCGGGGTCCTGGACGGGGATGCCCGGCCCGGCGGTGAAGGAGTCGCCCAGCGCCACGTAGGTCCCCGTCGCGGCCTGCGCGGGCGCGGCCAGGACGGCGGCGGTCACGGCGGCGGCGATCGCCGCACCTGCCCCTGTCAACACTCGGCGCACTCGCTCCTCCTCAGCTCGGTGATCTGCCAACAGACTCGCCGAGCACCACGGGAGGAGTCAACGAGGTGATGAAGATTGCCGGCCTCGGACCTCAGACCGGGGCCGCCACCTGGAATTCATTGCCCTCTGGGTCACAAAGACCGTCCCCGACCCGTCGCGCGCCCTGGGCCAGCAACCGGTCCACCTCGACGCGCAGCGGCCCCTCGGCCACCAGGTCCAGGCGCAGCCGGTTGCGCGACCGCTTGGGCTCGGCGCTGGCCAGCAGCTCCAACCACGGCCCGCGCCCGTCCGCCGCGCGCAGCGACGCCACCGGCGGCGCGTCGCGGACGATCAGGTGGCCGGTGGCCTCGGCCAGGAACCCGACCAGCGCGGACGGGTCGGCGCTGAGCAGCACCACAGCGGCGACCGCGCCGGTGTCGGCGTACTCCGGACGCGGTTCGAGCACGCAGAACTCGTTGTCCTCCGGATCGGCCAACACCACCCAGGGCCGCTCGCCCTGACCGATGTCGACCCGCCGGGCGCCCAGCGACACCGCCCGGTCGACCAGGGCGAGCTGATCGGCCTCGGAGACGCTGGGCAGGTCCAGGTGCCAGCGGTTGACCCCGGCCTTCGGCCGCGCCCCCCGCACGAAGGTCAGGTCCCCGTGGAACCCGTCCTCGGCCGACGGGGTCAGCGCGACCACGTCCCCGGCCGTCGCGGTGACCGGCCAGCGCAACAGGTCCGACCAGAACTGGGCCAGCACAGCGGGTTCCTCGGCGTCGAACACGAGACCCGCGAGACGGGTGGGCATCGCGCCACGGTAGCCGGACACCACCGCGAAACCCCGCACGCGCGCCGGATTCCCGCCGTGGAGTTGTCCACAGGCAAGATCCACTTCGGGGGTACCGAAAGGGTTAAGCCGGTAGAATGGATCTCGGGACGCCCCCAGAGGTGTGGCGGGGTTTGGTGTGGCGGGGTTTGGTGTGGCGGGGTTTGGTGTGGCGGGGTTTGGTGTCGCGGGGTTTGGTGTCGCGGGGTTTGGTGTCGCGGGGTTTGGTGTCTGCTGCCTGGATTTTGTTCGTTGGTTGGGGCTGCTCGTCGAGCCCGTCCGCCGCACCGCGCCGTCATGGCGTGAGCGACAGGTTGGTGTTGCGGGCGGGGGGTGCTCAGGCGCGGACGTGTGCTGGGACTAGGCGGAACTGGTTGCCCTCCGGGTCGGCCAGCCAGGTGATGCCGTCGGCGTCGCGTTCGCCGAGTTCGGTGGCGCCCAGTTCCAGGAGGCGGTCGAGGTCGGCGCCGCCGCCGTCGGCGGTGACGTCGAAGCGGATGCGGTTGCCGCCTCGGCGGGCGGTGCGGCGGGTGCGCCACTGGACGTCGGGGACGCGCAGGAACTCCAGCCAGGGGCCGCTGGTCTCCGAGGAGCGCAGCGCGGCGGCGCCGTCCTCGCCGCTGGGGACCAGGGGCCAGCCGGTGGCCTCGGACCAGAACTCGGCCAGCGTCGACGGGGTGGCGGAGTCGACGACGAGCGCGGCCAGCGGTCCGGTCCGCGCGTAGAGCTCGCCGGGCTCCAGGATGCAGAACTCGTTGCCCTCGGGGTCGTGGAAGACCGTCCACGGCACGTCCTCGCCCTGTCCTACCTCGGCCTCGCGGGCGCCCACGTCGGCGGCCAGCGAGGTCAGGACCTGGTACTCGTGCGGTGACTCGGTGGCCAGGTCGAGGTGGATGCGGTTCTTGGCCGACTTGGGCGCCGCCGCCGGGGTGAACAGCAGGTCCAAGCCGCTGCCGCCCACGTCGGGGGCCAGCAGCCTGCGGCAGCCGCCGGGCTCCGGGGTCGCGGTCCCGCCGAGCATGATGTACCAGAACCGGGCGGCCGCGGCGGGGTCGGTCGCGTCGATCACGAGACTCACCAGCCGGGTGCACATGGTCGACACGGTAACCGCGTCCACGGGTCGCGTGCCGCCGCACAGCCGTGACCAGCGGTGTTGCCGACGGGCGGGCGCCAGATACCCCCTGGCGCCCGCCCTGCTCACCGGGTCGCCAGCCGCAGCAGCGCCCACAGCTGGGCCACGGCGTCCATGTCGCCCTCGCTGCGCACGGCCCGGTCGAACACCGCCGACCGGCCCCACAGCCACAGGTAGAGCAGCGCGGGCTCGGCGGTGACCACCGCGTCGGCGGTCTCGGCGGCCAGCGGCGAGACCGGCCCGGCGCTGGTGCGGTCGACGCCCATCTCCGCGAGCCAGGTGTGCCCGGCGGTGCGGACGACGACGGTGGCCCGGCGGGTGCCCGCGACGCCCAGCTCGGCCAACCGCTGGGTGAACCAGACCGCCAGCACCTCGTCGATGCCGTCGACGGCCACGTCCCGCGGGACCGGGTCGTGGCCGCCGCCGTTGGCCGCGCTCTGCACGTCGACGCGGTGCACGGTGGCCTCGTGCGCCATCCTCCGCCGCCAGAACCGGTAGTCCTGCCGGTCGGGGTGCCAGGTCGGGCACGGCGCGTCGGGTCGGTGCGCGGCCAGCTCGCCCAGCAGCGACCGCAGGCTGTCGCGCAGCCAGTCCTCGACGCCGGTGCCCGGGTCGGGCTCGCGCTCCCACCCGGCGGGCCGCCGCCCCGTGCGCACCCACGAGACGACCATCCGCTGCACGCTGCCCAGGTGCCGGGCCGTCTCGCCGACCGTCAGGCCGGGACAGGCGGGCACCGGCCGGTCGTGGTCGGCGCCCTCGGCCGAGGACGCCAGCAGCAGTGTCTCGGTCTCCAGCACGTCGAGCAGGCGGTCGTCGTCGATCAGCCCCGTCACCGCCCGCCGCCGTGCACGGCGAGGTGCGCCAGCCCGACGAACTGCCGGGTCTGCCGGTAGAGGTCGTCCGCTGCCCGCGGCCCGACCCGGTTGGACACGCCCGCCTGCACGGCCGCCCTGGTCGCCGAGCAGGAGGCGAAGAACGCCGCCCACTCCCGGAACTCCGGCGCGACCGACGACAGCAGCGTCCAGACGCTGGTCGGCTTCGCCCGCCCCCGGTGCGGTCTGCCCCGCACCGCCAGCACGGCGGCCGCGGCGCGCAGCGCGCACAGGTAGGAATCGACGAACAGGTGCGCGGGGTCGCCCTCCCCGGCCACGGCGAGCAGACCCTGCTCGGCCTGGTCGAGCAGCGAGAGGGCGGACTGCGGCACCGGCGCCGCGGCTCCTCGGGGCAGGGGGCGCGGACGCGGGCGGACCGGCTCCGGACTGACAGGCAAGGCGGACTGGGCGGACCCGGCCGCCGATCGCCCCGCGGGCTCACCAGAACTCGGGCGAACCGACTCGGCACCAACCGGCGGAACAGACCGCGCGGCCCCGGCCGCGCGGTGCTCCCGGACCGGCCGGGGCACGGACTCACCGGAACCAGCAGACCCGGAACGCGAGCGAGCCGCCTCCGCCTTGCGGCCGACGAGCAGAGCCGACTGGGCAGGCCCAGCCGAGCGGCGCTCCCGCACCGACCGCCCCACAGGCTCACCGGAACCAGCAGACCCGGAACGCGAGTGAGCCGCCTCAGAGCCAACCGGCAGCGCCGACTGAGCGGACCCAACCGCACCGCGCTCCCGCGCCAGCTCACCGGAATCGACAGACCCGGAACGCGAACTCGAGCGAACCGGCTCGGAGCCGACCGGCAAGGCCGACTGGGCAGGCATGGCCGCCCGACGCTCACACGCCGACCGCCGCGCGGACTCAGCAGCCCCAAAACCCGAACTCGAGCGAACCGACTCCGAGCCAACAGGCAAGGCCGACTGGGCAGGCATGGCCGCCCGACGCTCACACGCCGACCGCCGCGCGGACTCAGCAGCCCCAGAACGCGAGCGCGGGTGCACCGGCTCCGGGCCGACCGGCAGGGCGGACTGGGCGGACCCGGTCGCACGGTGGTCCCGGACCAGCCGTCGCGCGGGCTCAGCGGGCCGGGTGCGCGGGGTCGTCGAGTGCTCGATGGCTCGCGGGGCGGGGGACCTCTCGGGCCGCTCCGCGAACAGCGCCTGGTCGGCGGGCGGCTCCTCCTGCCTGCCGATCGGCGCGACCGGCGGCCACGTCGAGGTCTGGTCCTCGGGCTCGACCGGGAGTTCGGTCTGGGCGAGGCGGGCGGCCGCGGCGTTGAAGCGGTCGTGGCGCGTGTCGGGGGCCGGGTCGGGGCGGTGCTGGGCACCGCGGCGGGGGTGGGGCGGCGGGGTGACAGGGAAGTCCAGCGTGCTGGTCATCGGGGCCTCCTCGCGATCGTGCCGTTGGGCTGGCGCGCGCCGAGGGGAAGCCGGCGGCGTCCGGTGGTGAGGCGCTTCCCCCGCCCCACCACCGGACACTACTCGAACACTTGTTCGAGTATGGCCAGGTTAACCTGGCCAGGGCAGGGGTTCAAGCCGGTCCGGGGTGAGCCGCGATACCGGGTGGCCCCGACGTCGGCGCCGGTGATGTGATGGAGCGGTGAGCACACTCGCGCACCCGGCGGTGGCCGGGGTGGTGCGCGCGCTGCGGGCGGCGGGACTGGACTCGGCCGCCGACGGCGTGCGCGTGCTGGACGGCGAGGCGCGCACCGCGGCGCTCGCGGCGGCGGCGCTGGGGGTCCCCGTGGGGGCCATCGCCAACAGCCTCGTCTTCGCGGCGACGATCGATGGGCGCGAGCACCCCCTGCTCGCGCTCACCTCCGGGGCGCACCGGGCGGACACCGCCGTGCTGGCGCGGCGGGTCGGGGCGGACGCCGTCGGCCGGGCGACCCCGGCGTTCGTGCGCGAGCACACCGGGCAGGCCATCGGCGGCGTGGCGCCCGTCGGGCACCCGGCTCCGCTGCGCACGCTGGTCGACAAGCACCTGGAGCGCTACCCGGTGGTCTGGGCGGCCGCGGGCCACGCCAAAACCGTCTTCCCCACCTCGTACAAAGATCTGGTGACGCTCACCGGGGGCGCGGCTGCGGACGTGTCCGGCGAGGAGGATGATCCCGACTCGTGACCGCCGCTCCCACCCCCCGCGTCGCCAGGTTCGCCGAGCTGTCCGCCGACCAGCTCCGCGGCGGCCTGCGCGAGGCGCTGGCGCTCTACGTCACCGCCATGGGCTACCCCAGGGGCACCGCCGAGCAGCGGGCGCCGATGTGGCTGGCGCACATGCTGCGCGCGGGGTGGCGCTGCGTCGCCGCCTACGACGACGACGGGGCGATGGCGGGCATCGCCTACGGCTACCGCGGCGCCCCCGGCCAGTGGTGGCACGAGCAGGTGCGCCGCGGCGTCACCGAGCGGCGCGGGCCCGAGGTCGCCGAGGCCTGGATGGCCGACTACTTCGAGCTGACCGAGCTGCACGTGCGCCCGGACACCCAGGGCCGGGGCACCGGCGCGGAACTGGTGCGGCTGCTGCTCTCCGGAGCCACCAACCGCAACGTGCTGCTGTCGACGCCGGAGGGCCCCTCCCGGGCGTGGCGGCTCTACCGACGGCTCGGCTTCGACGACGTGCTGCGCGAGTACCAGTTCGCAGGTGACCCACGCCCGTTCGGCGTACTCGGCAGACCGCTCCCGCTGGACTGACCGCGAGCCACCCCGATCACCAGCAGCCCCGGCCCCACCTCTACAGCCACCCCACGCCCACTCGACTGACCGGCAGAGCAACGAAACGCCCCCACCAAGCCCCACCCAAGCAAGCACCGGTTCACGGCAACCTGCGCCCAGTCGGGCCCATTCCCGACCCGAACCCCGGGCCCTGCCACACCTAGGCCGGGACCCAACACCGGCCGCCCTTAACTCCGGGAGTAAACACTCGCGGCAACTGGGCACGGCCCACCGCCACACCCCGCAAGGCGAAGCGCGCCGACCCCCAACCACCCCTCACAGAGCAGCCAACCGCTCGGTAAGCGTGTCCAGCCCCATCGCCCCCATCTCCAGGGCGTCCTGGTGAAAACGCCGCAGGTCGAACGCATCCCCCCGACGGCCCTTCACCTCGTCGCGAGCACGCAGCCACAGCCGCTCGCCGAGCTTGTAGGTGGGCGCCTGCCCCGGCCAGCCCAAGTAGCGGTCCACCTCGTCGCGCACGTGAGCCGGGTCGGTGATGGTGCGGGTGAGCAGGAACTCCAGGCCCAGGTCCGGGGTCCAGCGCTCGCCCTCGTGGAAGCCGGTCCCGCGCGGGATCTCCAGCTTGAGGTGCATGCCGATGTCGATGATGACCCGGGCGGCGCGGAACAGGTGCGCGTCGAGCATGCCCAGCAGGTCGCCGTCGTCGTCGAGGTAGCCGAACTCGCGCATGAGCCGCTCCGCGTAGAGCGCCCAGCCCTCGCCGTAGGCGGGCACCCAGCACAGCAGCCGCTGGAACCGGTTGAGGTGCGCGGCCTGGTTGACCGCGGTGCCGATCTGCAGGTGGTGGCCGGGGACGCCCTCGTGGTAGACGGTGGTGACCTCGCGCCAGGTGGAGAAGTCCGCGCGGTCGGCGGGCACCGACCACCACATCCGGCCCGGCCGCGTCCAGTCGTCGGTGGGGCCCTGGTAGTAGGCGCCGACCGTGCCGCCGGGCGGGGCGATGCGGCACTCCAGGGCCATCAGCCGGTCGGGGATGTCGAAGTGCACGCCGCGCAGGTCGGACAGGGCGCGGTCGGACAGCTCCTGCATCCAGCGCCGCAGGGCGTCCTGACCGGTGACCTGGTAGCGCGGGTCGGCGTCGAGGTGGGCGGCGGCCTCGGCGATGGTCGCGCCGGGCTTGACCCGGTCGGCGACCCGCCGCATCTCCGCCTCGATCCGGGAGAACTCGTCCCAGCCCCACGCGTAGGCCTCGGCGAGGTCGAGCCGGGCACCGGTGTAGAGCTGGGAGAACAGCCGGTAGCGGTCCTCGCCCACGGCGTCCTCGGCCGGGGCGGCGGGGGCGAGTTCGGAGGTGAGGAACCCGGCCAGGTCGGCGTAGGCGCGCTCGGCGGCGGCGACCCCGGCGGCCAGGTCCGGCCCGGCCAGCTCGCCCGCGCCGTCGGCCAGCCCGGCGAAGAAGGAGCGCGCGCCCGACAGCCCGGCCCAGGTGCGGCACTGCTCGGCGACCTTGACGACCTGGCGCAGCGCGGGGACGTCGCCGCGGGCGGCGGCGGCGCGCAGGGAGGCCTCGTAGCCCTCGAGGCACTCGGGGACGGCGGAGAGCCGGGCGGCGATGGTGGCCCAGTGCTCGGCGGTCTCGGTCGGCATCAGGTCGAAAACCTCGCGCACGTCCTGCGCGGGGCTGGCGATGACGTTGAGGTCGAAGTCGACCAGCCCGGCCTCGTGCAGGTCGTGGGTGCGCCCGACGCGCTCGACGAACACCGCCTTGGCGTTGGCCGACGCGGTGTCCACCGGCTCGATCCCGGCGATCTCGGCGAGGGCGGCCGTGGCCAGCCGCCCGCGCTCGGCCACACCGTCGGGGGACAGGTCGGGCAGCAGGTGGTCGTGGCCCGCCTCGCCGAAGTAGGTGGCCTCGATGGGGTTGGCCGCCGCCACCGCCGCGACGTAGGCGTCGCTGACGCGGTGGATCTCGCCGGACGGGCCTGGGCTGGGGTTCGCTGGGGTCGCCATGCGGCTGCACGCTAGCGAACCGGCCCGGACCCCGGCGAACGGTTAGTGCCCGGGAGCGCGAACCGGCCCGGGTACGGCAGGATGGCCCGGTGCCCCACGCCACGTCCCGTTCCAGTGACCGTTCGCGCAGGTGGTTGGCCATCGTCGCGCTCGCCCTGCTGTCGATGTTCACGTTGTCGGGCTGCCTGCGGGTGCAGGCGGCGCTCACGGTGTCCGAGGCGGACCTGGTGTCCGGCACGCTCGTGGTGGCCTCGGTCGCGGGCAAGCAGGGCGACCTGGGCCCGGAGCTGACCATCCCGCCGGAGCTGCGCGGCAGGGTGCGCACCGAGATCTACACCGGCGACGACTACGTCGGGCAGACCGTGCGCTTCCAGGACCTCACCTTCGCCGAGGTCAGCCTGCTCGGCGACTCCATCACCTCCGAAGAGCAGTACCGCCTGACCTTCCGCCGGGTCGGCGACCTGGTCACCCTCGCGGGCTCGGCCGACCTCACCCAGCTCCCCGCCGACCGCGCCGACATCCAGCTCGAGATCGCCTTCCCGGGCACCGTGACGCGCACCAACGGGGACAACGACGACGACACGGTCAGTTGGTCGCCCAAGCCGGGCGCGGTCTCCGAGTTCACCGCGACCGCCCAGTACTCCGGCGCCTCCGGGGCGTCGTGGACGCAGTGGGTGGTCATGGTGGGGGCGGCGGCGGTGGGGGTCTCGATGATCGTGCTGGCGCTGGCGCTGTTCTCGCACCGGCGGGCGCAGCGGGCGCTGGGGCCGCCCCCTGCCCGCGCCTAGGCGCGGGCGGGGACGAGGCCCAGGCGGTTGACCACCTCGCGGGTGGCCCGGGACTGGTTGAAGGTGTAGAAGTGCAGGTCGGTCACGCCCTCGGCCAAGAGGCGCTCGCTGGTCTCGGTGATGACGTCGATGCCCTCGGCGCGGAAGGCCTTGGGGTCGTCGACCAGGGGTTGCAGGCGGGCGGCCAGGCCTGCGGGGAGCTGGGCCCCGGAGAGCTCGACGGTCTTGGCGAGCATCTTGGGGGTGGTCAGCGGCATGATGCCGGGGATGACGAGGTTGTCGCAGCCGCGGGCGGCGACGAGGTCGCGGAAGCGGAGGAAGTCCTCGGCCTCGAAGAAGAGCTGGGCGATGGCGAAGTCGGCGCCCGCGGCGAACTTGCGCAGCAGGAAGTCGATGTCGCGCTCCGGGGACTCCGCGCTGGGGTGGCCGTAGGGGAACGCGGCGACGCCGACGCAGAAGTCGCCGAGGTCGCGGATGAGGGTGACGAGCTCCTCGGCGTAGTTGAGGCCCTGCGGGTGCTGCACCCAGGTGCCGTTGGGGTCGCCGGGCGGGTCGCCGCGCAGGGCGAGGATGTTGCGGATGCCGTGGGCGGCGTACCAGCCGATGACGTTGCGCAGCTCGGTGACCGAGTGGTCCACCGCGGTCAGGTGCGCCATCGGGACCATCGTGGTCTCGGTGGCGATGCGCCCGGTGGTGCGGATGGTGCGGTCGCGGCTGGAGCCGCCTGCCCCGTAGGTCACGGAGACGAACGCGGGGTCCAGCCCCTCCAGCTCGCGCACGGCGCGCCACAGCCTGCGCTCATCGGCCTCGTCCCGCGGGGGCATGAACTCCACGGAGAAGACCGGGCGATCGGCGCGCAACCGCTCCGTCACAGTCGTCATGCACTCAGGGTAGCGATCCGTCCGCCCATCGGAACACCCCTCTCATTGACCGGACTGGCGCGGGGTGTGCGAGACGCGCGGGTCACATCACCCACCCCCGGAGCGGCGCCGTCGCCCCGGACAGCGGACGATGGGGGCGTGCAGGCAGTGAGCAGGACCACCGTGACCGACGCGCCCATAGACGCGCCCATCGACGGGGCCTTGCCCGACCACGTCGAGCGGGCCCTGGCCGAGTACCTGGCGGTGCGGCACGCCGGGATGGCCGACCAGGCGCCCTCGTTCGGCTCGGCGGTGTCCTCGCTGGCCCGGTTCGTGCTCGGCGGCGGCAAGCGGCTGCGGCCGACGTTCGCCTGGTGGGGCTGGCGCGGCGCGGGCGGCGCGGGCAGCGGGGCCGAGGCCGAGGCGGTGCTGCGGGCGGTGAGCGCGCTGGAGCTGATCCAGGCGTGCGCGCTGGTGCACGACGACCTGATGGACGCCTCCTCGCTGCGCCGGGGCAAGCCGACGGTGCACGTCGAGTTCGCCGCCAAGCACCGGGAGCGGGGCTGGCTGGGCGAGTCCGAGCGGTTCGGCGCCGCGGCGGCGATCCTGCTCGGGGACCTGGCCCTGGCCTGGGCCGACGACATGTTCACCGGGGCCGGGCTGGCCACGCGCAGGCAGGCCGCCGCGCAGCAGCCGTGGCAGGCGATGCGCGCGGAGATGCTGGCCGGGCAGTACCTGGACGTGCTGGTGCAGGCCACCGGCGACGAGTCGGGTGAGGCGGCGCTGAGCGTGGCGCGGATGAAGACCGCCGCCTACACCGTGGAACGGCCGCTGCACCTGGGCGCGGCGCTGGCCGGGGCGCCGGAGCCGGTGGTCGGGGGGCTGCGCGCGTTCGGCACCGACATCGGCGTGGCCTTCCAGCTCCGCGACGACCTGCTCGGCATGTTCGGCGACACCGAGGTCACCGGCAAGCCCGCCGGGGACGACCTGCGCGAGGGCAAGCGCACGCTGCTGATGTCGGTCGGGCTGCGCCGGGCCGCCGAGGCGGGCCGCGGGGGCGACGCGCGGGTGCTGCGGTCCGCGCTCGGCGACGACGCGCTGACCGTCGAGGACGTCGAGCGGGTTCGCGGGCTGCTGGTGGACCTGGGCGCCGTCGCCGAGGTCGAGTCCAGGGTCGACGAGCTGACCGACCGGGCGCTGGGCGCGCTGGAGCGGGTGGAGCTGGCCGACGCGGCGGCGCGCGAGGTGCTGTGCTCGCTGGCGGTCACGGCCACGAGGCGGACCAGCTAGTGGCCCGCGGACGCCGGACGATCCCCGGCCGCACCGACCACGTCGTGGTCATCGGCGCCGGGCTCTCGGGCCTGTCCGCCGCGCTGCACCTGGCCTCGGCAGGCCGGTCGGTCACCGTGCTGGAGGCGGCCGACGGTCCCGGCGGGCGGGCGCGGCAGGAGCGGATGGGCGACTACACGGTCGACACCGGCGCCACCGTCCTGACCATGCCGGAGCTGGTCGACGAGGCGCTGGGCGCGGTCGGGACGTCGCTGGCCGACGAGGTCGAGCTGCTGCCGCTGGACCCGGCCTACCTGGCGCGCTTCGCCGACGGCTCGGAGATCTCCGTGCACACCGACGCCTCGGCCATGGCCGAGGAGGTGCGCCGGGTCGCCGGGCCCGCCGACGCCAAGGGCTACCTGGAGCTGCGCGCCTGGCTGACCGACATGTACCGGGTGCAGCGCGACCGGTTCATCGGCGCGAACTTCGACTCCCCGTTCGACCTGCTCGGCCGCGACCTGGCCAAGCTGGCCGCGCTCGGCGGGTTCGGCAGGCTCGGGCCCGCCGTCGGCGCGTACCTGGCCGACGAGCGGCTGCGGCGGCTGTTCACGTTCCAGTCGCTGTACGCGGGTGTCGCGCCGAGCCGGGCGCTGGCCGCGTACGCGGTGATCGCCTACATGGACACCGTGGCCGGGGTGTACTTCCCGCGCGGCGGGGTCGGCGCGGTGGCCGAGGCGATGGCCGCGGCGGCGGGCCGGGCCGGGGTGGCGTTCCGCTACGGGACGTCGGCGGCGTGGCTGGAGCGGGTCGGCTCGCGGGTCGGCGGCGTGCGGACCACGACGGGCGAGCGGGTGGCCTGCGACGCGGTGGTGGTGACCGCCGACCTGCCCGGCGCGTACCGGCTGCTGGGCATCGCCCCGCGCAGGCCGCTGGCGCTGCGCCACTCCCCCTCGGCGGTCGTGCTGCACACCGGGGTGACCCGTTCGTGGGACTCGCTGGCGCACCACACCATCTTCTTCGGCGGAGCCTGGGAGCGGACCTTCACCGAGATCACCAAGCGCGGGCGGCTGATGAGCGACCCGTCGCTGCTGGTGACCCGCCCGACCGCGACCGACCCCGGCATGGCCCCGGCGGGCAGGCAGCAGGTGTCGGTGCTGGCGCCGTGCCCGAACCTGCGGGTGGGCCCGGTCGACTGGGAGCGGGTCGGCCCCCGATACCGCGACGAGCTCGTGGCGACCCTGCAGGCGCGCGGGCTGACCGGCCTCGACGACGCCATCGAGGTGCAGCGGCTGGTGACCCCCGCGGACTGGGCGGCGCAGGGCCTGGCCGAGGGCACCCCGTTCTCGCTGGCGCACACGTTCACCCAGACCGGCCCGTTCCGGCCGCGCAACCTGGTGCCCGGTGTGGAGAACGTGGTGCTCGCGGGCAGCGGCACCACCCCGGGGGTCGGGATACCGCCGGTGCTGATCTCCGGGAGGCTCGCCGCGCAGCGCGTGGTGGGTAGGCTGCCCGTGGTCGGCCGCGCGGGCGGCCGGGACGAGACGGTGAGCGGGCTCTAGGGCGTGTCCCCGGGCCTGGAGCAGCAGGGGGTGGCCGGTTGTCGAGGCGCGGACTGGCGGCGGTGGCGGTCTCGGCGGCGCTGGTCGCCTCGGCGTGCAGCAGCGGGGTGAGCGGCACCCCGGTGGCCGCCGAGATCTCCCCGCCGACCGCGACCGAGGTGGTGCGGCAGTCGGTGACCGGCCTGGGTGAGGCCGCGGTGCTGCGCTACCAGGGCACGATGACGGCCGCGGGCGGGCGCGCGGCGGAGTTCGACGTCACCGCCGCGGGCAGCGGCGAGCTGCTGGGCAGCTTCGTGCTGGCGGGCAAGCAGGCCACGGTGCTGGTGGTCGACCGGTCGATCTTCCTCAAGGCCGCGGCGGACTTCTGGGCCACGCTGCCCGGGGTCGCCGACGGGCCGAGCAAGGGCACGGCGGTCGCCGACCGGTGGGTGAAGACCCCGGCGGGGCTGCTCGGTGTGGAGTTCTCCGACGTGTTCCTGCCGCAGACGATGGCGCAGAACGTGGTGGAGGGCGTCGAGGAGGCGGGCGGGGGCGAGCTCACCGACGGCGAGGGCGTGACGATCGGGCAGACCGAGGCCGTGCGGGTCAAGACCGGCCGCGGCTCGGTGGCGGTGGCCGAGCAGGCCCCGCACGGGGTCGTGGAGGTCCGGCTGGGCAAGGCGGGCGACTCGGACTCGACCAGCGTGCGCGACGTGGTGGCCACGGTGACCGAGGCCTCCGGCGACGTCGCGAAGTTCTACCAGGACTTCGCCGCCGCGGCGGGCCAGGTGAGCGCGCCGGTGGACGTGCTGACCACCGTGCGGGAGAAGTCGCACAACTTCGACGCCTGCGGGGAGCCGAGCTGCTCGATCGTCGTCCACTTCACCAACGCGTCCAAGATCGCGGTGCAGGTGTCGGTGCGCGGCACGTGGAAGGGCGACGAGCAGCCGCTGGGCGTGTGCGAGGCGACGGCGGGCCCGGTGGCCCCCGGCCAGGACGGGTCGGCGACCTGCACGCTGGGCACCCCGGAGTGGAAGCAGTTCTACCAGCGGGCCAACTCGGTGCCGGGCAACCACCCGTACTCGGTGCAGTGGTCGACGCTGGTGCTGGCCGACCCGCCGGACCTGAGCCAGGTCAACGCCAGGGCCCAGGCGCAGGCCGCCGACCACGAGGCGGGCAGGACCGAGGGGACCAACTACGTCTACTCGATCGGCTACCGCGACAGCGGCTCCGACGTCGTGTGGAAGTACGGGTCGATCACGACGAAGTTCTGGCGGGAGCACGCCGAGCCGCAGCTCCGGGTGTGCCTGGGCAGCACCGGCAAGGTGTGCCAGGCCGAACTGGTGACCGCCACCGACGACCCGGCGGCGGCCCAGCTCCTGGTCAAGCAGTTGGTCGACAGCGCCCGTTCGGACGGCAAGCCGTGCCCCGCCGGGCAGCTCGTGGCCTGCGAGGACTGACCCGC
Source organism: Actinokineospora pegani (assembly GCF_009745975.1). GTDB lineage: Bacteria > Actinomycetota > Actinomycetes > Mycobacteriales > Pseudonocardiaceae > Actinokineospora > Actinokineospora pegani. The sequence goes on from NZ_WHOL01000121.1 coordinate 118,827, forward strand.
ACCGGGGCGCGGTGACCTACCGGCGGTGGCGCCCGGCTGACAAGCGGCCGCGAAACCCCGCGCGGCTCAGGCCAGGGCTTGGGCCCGGCGCTTGACCTCGCGGCCGCGGTCGCCGCGCAGGGCGTCGATGGGGCGGCCGGGGAGGCTGTCGTCGGCGGTGAACAGCCAGTCGAGCATCTCGTCCGGGGTGAAGCCGGAATCGCTGAGGACGGTGATGGTGCCGCTCAGGTGCTTGACGATGGTGGTCTCGCCGCCGATCTCCTGCAGGAACTCGGCGGGGACGTAGAGCACGCCCGTGCGGCGCAGCGAGACCAGCTTGCGCTCGCGCAGGGCCTGGTGGACGTGGTTGACGCCGATGCCGAGTTGGGCGGCGACGTCGGGCAGGGCCAGCAGTGCGACGTCGGGGCCGAGGGCGTCGGCGGAGGCGGCGGGAATGGGGCTCACGGCCGGTAACTGTGCCACAGGGCGCCGCGCGGGCGACCGACGCGCCGTCCCCGGGCACCGGATTCCCGGCCTGGCCACCGCGCCCGCGCGCTCAGCCGTACCATCGGGCACCGTGGAGGGGATTGGCTCGAAGCTGATCGGTGCGCTGCTGGAGCAGCGGTACCGGGTTGACGCGTTGCTCGCGCACGGGGGGATGTCGTCGGTCTACCGGGGACTGGACACCCGGTTGGACCGTCCGGTGGCCATCAAGGTCATGGACCCGCGGTTCGCCGCCGACCCGGCCTTCGTCGAGCGCTTCGAGCGCGAGGCCCGGTCGGCGGCCAAGATCCACCACCCGAACGTGGTGGCGGTGCACGACCAGGGCCTCGACGGCGAGCACGTCTACCTGGTGATGGAGCTGGTGCGCGGCGGCACGCTGCGCGACCTGCTGCACGAGCGCGGGGCGCTGCCCGCGCCGCTGGTGGTCTCGATCATGGAGCCGGTGCTCTCGGCGCTGGCCGCGGCGCACCGGGCCGGGCTGATCCACCGCGACATCAAGCCGGAGAACGTGCTCATCGGCGCGGGCGGCGTGGTCAAGGTGGCCGACTTCGGCCTGGTCCGCGCCATCCACTCGCCGGGCACGACCAAGTCGAGCGTCATCCTCGGCACGGTGTCCTACCTGTCGCCGGAGCAGGTGACCACGGGCGCGGCGACCGCGCGCGGCGACGTGTACTCGGCGGGCATCGTGCTCTACGAGTCGCTGACGGGCAACGCCCCCTACCGGGGCGAGAACGCGCTGTCGGTGGCCTACCGGCACGTCAACGACGACGTCCCGGCGCCGAGCGCCAGCGTGGCCGGGGTGCCGCCGCTGCTCGACGAGCTGGTCGTGCGGTCCACCCGCCGCGACGCCGGGGCCCGCCCGGTCGACGGCGCCGGGTTCCTGGTGGAGCTGCAGCACGTGCGCACCGCCCTGAACCTGCCCAGGATGCGGGTCCCGGTGCCCGCGCCGGTGCCGGACGAGACGATGCCGGTCGACGACAGCACCGCGGCGGGCGGCTCGGGCAGGCGGCGCCACGACGAGGGCAACGCCTCGGGGGTGCTGCCGGTCGGGCCCGGCGCCGACGAGGCGCGGGACCAGCAGCAGGACGCCGCGGCGGCGGAGGCCCGGCCGGAGCCGGGTGAGACGCCCGTGCCGGACGACCCCGAGTCGACCGTGCGGGTGCGGCCGGTGGAGTCGCCGCTGAGCGCCGCGCAGACGATGAGCGCGGCCCAGTCGGCGACCGTGGTGCACCAGGTCCCGCCCGGGTTCAGCGCGGCGGGCCCGCAGGGCACCCGCGCGATGCTGCGCTCGGACGTGGAGCGGATCACCGAGCAGGCCAGGCAGCAGCAGTACGCCCAGCAGGCGGCGCAGCAGCACCCCTACAGCGGTCCGCAGCCGCTGCCCTACGCGGGCGGCGGGCACCCGCCCACCGGCCCGCAGCAGGCGCAGCGGCGCGGCGGCAGGCCGAGGTGGCTGTTCCCGGCGATCGCCGCCGTGGTGGTGGTCGCGCTGCTGGCGACGGGCGTCTGGTGGTTCTCCGCGGGCCGCTACACCGACGTGCCCACCCTGATCGGCCAGCCGTCCGCGACGGCCGAGCAGGCGGTGCGCGACGCCGACCTGTCCCCCAAGGTCACCCAGGTGCGCGACAACAGCGTCCCGGCGGGCGTGGTGATCGAGACCCGCCCCGGCAGCGGCGCGGAGGTCCTGCGCGGCGGCGAGGTCGAGCTGATCGTGTCCCAGGGCCGCCCGGTCGTGCCGGACGTGCCCGCGGGCGCGTCCCCGGACGAGGCGGAGCAGGCGCTGCGCGACGCGGAGCTGCAACCCCAGCGCGACGACGGCATGAACGCCCATGACGAGAAGATCCCCGAGGGCCAGGTCCTCAAGCTCAACCCGCCCTCGGGCACCCCGGTCGACATCGGCCAGCGGGTGGTCGTGGTGCTGAGCAAGGGCCCGGCGCCGAAGAAGGTCCCGGACGTGCGCGGCAAGACCAGGGACGAGGCGTTCGCCGCGCTGAGCCAGGCGGGCTTCGAGCCCTACGACGGCCAGCAGGAGTTCGCCGCCGACGTCGAGGGCGGGCGCGTGGTGCGCACCGACCCGGCCGCCAACACCCAGGTCCCGGCAAGCGGCAGCAAGCGGGTCGCGGTGGTCACCTCCAACGCGGTGGCGGTGCCCGACCTCAACGGCAAGACCGTCCCGGAGGCGCAGGCCCAGACGGCGGGCATGGGGCTCGGCGTCCAGCTCACCGGCGGTTTCGCGGTGACGGGCGGGGCCAGGATCTACAAGCAGGACCCGGCCGCGGGCACCCGCGTGCAGAAGGGCACCACGATCAACGTGGAGGCCTTCGGCTGACAGCCGCACGCGAAGAGGCCCCCGGGGAGATCTCCCCGGGGGCCTCTTGGCGTGATCGCGTCGCTACGAGCGCAGCATCTCCGCGACGAGGAAGGCCAGCTCGAGGGACTGCTGGGTGTTCAGGCGCGGGTCGCAGGCGGTCTCGTAGCGGCCCGCGAGGTCCGCGTCGGAGATCTCCTGGGCGCCGCCGAGGCACTCGGTGACGTCCTCGCCGGTGAGCTCGACGTGGATGCCGCCGGGGTGGGTGCCCAGGCGGCGGTGGACCTCGAAGAAGCCCTGGACCTCGTCGACGATCCGGTCGAAGTGCCGGGTCTTGTAGCCGGTCGAGGACTCGTGGGTGTTGCCGTGCATCGGGTCGCACTGCCAGATGACCTTGTGGCCGGAGGCCTCGACCTTCTCCACGATGGCGGGCAGCACCTCGCGCACCTTGCCGTTGCCCATCCGCGAGATCAGCGTCAGGCGGCCCGGCTCGTTGCGCGGGTCGAGGCGCTCGACGTACTCCACGGCCATCTCCGGCGTGGTCGTCGGGCCGATCTTGAGGCCGATCGGGTTGGACAGCAGCTCGGCGAAGGCGATGTGCGCGCCGTCGAGCTGGCGCGTGCGCTCGCCGATCCACAGGAAGTGCGAGGACAGGTTGTACAGGCGCGGCTCCGGGCCGGTGGTGTCCATCCGCAGCAGGGCGCGCTCGTAGTCCAGCAGCAGCGCCTCGTGGCTGGCGAAGAACTCCACGGTGTGCAGCGAGCTGTCCTCGACCCCGCAGGCCTGCATGAAGCGCAGGCCGCGGTCGATCTCGGTGGCCAGCGCCTCGTAGCGCTCCCCGGCGGGGGAGGTGCGCACGAAGTCGCGGTTCCAGTCGTGGACCTTGGTCAGGTCGGCCATGCCCGCGCCGGTCAGCGCGCGCACGAGGTTCATCGCCGCGCCCGCGTTGGCGTAGGCGCGCAGCATCCGGCCCGGGTCCGGCACCCGGGCCTCGGGGGTGGCGATCAGCGAGTTGACGATGTCGCCCCGGTAGACGGGCAGGCCCAGGGCGTCGGTCTTGGCCGAGCGGGGCTTGGCGTACTGCCCGGCGATGCGGCCGACCTTGACCACCGGCATGCTCGCGCCGTAGGTGAGGACGACGGCCATCTGCAGCAGCGTGCGGATGTTGCCGCGGATGTGCGGCTCGGTGTTGTCGACGAAGGTCTCGGCGCAGTCGCCGCCCTGCAGCAGGAACGCCTCCCCGCGGGCGACCTCGGCGAGCCTGCGCTGCAGCTTGTCGATCTCGGCGGGGACGGTGATCGGGGGAACGCTCTCCAGCAGCGCCCGCACCTTCCCGACCTGCTCGGCGTCGGGCCAGTCGGGCTGCTGGGCCGCCGGGCGGGCCAGGGCGTCGTCGAGTCGGGCACGCAGCTCAGGAGGCAGCGGTGGGAGTTCGGGCAACACGTCCACCGGCACATCCACGTTCCAGTTCACCCCTCCAGCCTAAGAGGTCAGGGCAACCTGCTCGAAACCGGGACATGTGTTCCACAATCTGGACCGCCGCTCCTCCCCCGTGGACCCCGGAGTGCGTCTTGCAGTTTGCAGAAGGCACTATTCGCCGATGGTGGAACTGGACAACCCCCTCGACCTCGACCCCGCGACGGCCGAACGCCTGCTGGCGACCGCCGTGGCCAACCTGCGCCGGGAGTACCCCGTGCACTGGACGCACGTGGTCGCCTCGGCGGACGACCTGGTGCCCCACCGCGCGCTGCACCCGGTCTTCCCGGGCTCCTACGACTGGCACTCGTGCGTGCACCAGACCTGGCTCGCGGTCCGGCTGCTGCGCCTGTTCCCGGACTTACCCTCGGTCCCACCCGCGCGCGACACCCTCGACGAGCTGGTCACGGCGGAGGCGGCGGCGGTCGAGGCGGCGTTCTTCGAGCGGGCGCAGGGCGCGCACTGGGAGCGGCCCTACGGGTGGGCGTGGCTGCTGCTCCTCGACGCCGAGCTGCGCTCGTGGGCGCCGGGTGAGCGCTGGGCCCGGGCGCTGCGGCCGCTGGCCGCGGTGATCCGGCGCCGGTGGTTGCAGTGGCTGGCCGCGGCCCGCAGGCCGGTCCGCGCCGGGACGCACGCCAACACCGCCTTCGCCCTCGCGCTGGTCCTCGACGCCGCCCGCGCCGTGGGCGACCAGGAGCTCGCGACCGCCTGCACCGTCGCCGCGCACCGCTTCTTCCTGCTCGACACCGACTACGGCGGCCTGGAGCCCGACGCCGCCGACTTTCTGTCCCCCGCGCTCACCGAGGCCGACCTGCTGCGCCGCGTGCTCCCGCCGACGGCGTTCGCCCACTGGTTCGACGCCTTCCTCCCGGACCTGACGCGGCCGCGCTGGACGGCGCTGCGCACCCCGGTCGAGGTCGACGCCCCGGACGACCCGCACGGCTCGCACCTGGCGGGCCTGGCCCTGTCCCGGGCGTGGTGCTGGAGCGGCGTCGCCGCCGCGCTGCCCCCGGGCCACCGGCACGCCGTGCTGGCCGACGCCGCCCACCTGGCGCACTCGGCGGCGGGCGCGCGGCACGTGTTCGGCCACGGGTACGCCGCCGAGCACTGGCTGGGCACCTTCGCCGTCTACCTGGCCGTCGGCGCGCTCTGCTGACGCCCCACCCGCTGATCCCCCACCCGCTGCTCCCCCGCGTGGCGCAGCACCCGCCGCAACGGGTTGCGCGCCGCCTTGTGCACGCGCGCGCCGACGTCGACCACGAGCGCGAGGACGGCGGCCCCGGCGACCGGGACGACGACGGCCGAGACGGGGTCGTCGGGAACGAGCAGCAGGAAGACCGACACCAGGTGCGCCCCCAGCGCGGGCAGCGCCGCCCGGCGCCAGAACAGGACGGCGACGAGCTCGACGACCCCCGCGAGCGCGAACGGCAGGCCCGGGTCGAGGAACAGGACCTCGGCGATGACGGCGAGCCCGAAGGCGAGGGCCAACGCGCGGTGCGGGAGGGTGCCCGCGAAACCTGGGTCGCGCGACGGGGTGGCCAGGTCGGCCCAGAGCACCTCCCTCGACCGCCGGGGCGGCGGCCTGCGCAGGCCGGGCACGAGCGCGCTGTCGGCGTCGGCGAACAGCACCAGGGCCAAGCCCACGCGGGGGTCGACCCGGCCGAGGTCGGCGGGGGGCGCCGAGGACGCGCACAAGTCGATGACGCGGGCGGCGATCGTGGTCAGCCCCGGCCGGTCCGGGTCGTGGAAGGGCAGCCAGCGCCCGGGGTCGTCCTCGAGCCGGTCAGTGGTGAGGGTGGCGGCGACGAGCGGGTCGGCGAGCAGGGCCGCCAGCCGCCAGGCCACCCCGGTGGCGATCTGGCCGTCCCGCCACAGCAGCGGCACGAGGGCCTGGGCCGCGGCCGGGGTGCCGATCGCGGCCAGGACATCGACGACCACCCCGGCCCCGGTGTCGCGGTCGAGCCTGGGCGCCAGGGCGGGCACCGCTTGGTCGCCCATGACGGCGAGCGCGTCGGCGGTGTCGGGGAGCTGGTCGGCGAGCACGCGCACGGCACGGGGCAGACCGGTCGCGGCGAGCGCCTGCCGGGCGACGGGGTTGCCGTCCTGGGCCGCGGCGATGAGGAACGCGAGCACCACCTGGCCGCGCTGCCGGGGATCGGCGGCCAGCGCGCCCAGCGCGCGGGTGGCGGCCGGGTCCCGCCCGCCCGCCAGCAGCGCGCGGGCCCGCTCGGTGACCGCGTCGACGACGCCCGCCTCGACCTTGCCCGCCTCGGCCAGGCACTCGGCGGCCAGCACCGGGTCCAGCGCGGCGATGACCGGCCCGGGCCTGCGGGCCGAGGCGCACCAGGCGATCACCGTGTCGCGGGTGGCGGCCGGGTCGGCGGCGTGCCGGGCCAGCAGCGCGTCGGGTTCGGCGCGCAGGGCCTCGGCCTCGGTGGTGTCGACGAGGTCGGCGCGCGAGCGGGGGACCTCGTCGGGGGCCAGCCGGGCGTAGGCCCGCAGCAGCGCCGGTTCCCGCACCAGCCGCAGCGCGGCCGGGTCGGCGACGAGGGCGGCCATCCTGCGCTCGGCGGAGGTGGGGTCGACCGCGTGCAAGTACCGGCGGACGCGCTGGTCGTCGAGCGGGCGCACCGGCGCGACCGCGGCGAAGTCCGGGCCGAGGGCGGTGGCCGCCGCCGCGGTGCGGCAGGCGACGACCATCCGGCAGCCGGGGTGCCGGTCGGCGAACGACCGCACCGCCCGCGCCGCCCGCTGCCGGTCGGCGGGGTCGACGGCGTCGAGGCCGTCGACGAGCACCACCAGCCTGCCCGCGGCCAGGCCGCGCCGGGCGAACGGGCCCGCGGCGGCGACCTCGTCGGCCAGCGCCCGGCCTGCCGCGGCGACCAGGACCGGGACGGGCAGCCGCCGCCAGCCCGGGTCGCGCGCCCACGCCGCGGGCAGGGACCGCAGCAGCGCGGACGCCCCCGCGCCCACGACGACCACTCGGTCGTGGTGAGTCAGGTCACCCGCCGTCGGGACCGGCTCGATCTCGCGCCCGGCGGCGCGCAGCAGGTGCTCGCGGTGCGCCGCCAACGACGGGGCCCGGCGGGCCCGCACCAGGCGCACGGCCGTGACCAGGGCCGGGAGCCAGCCCCGCACGGCCTCCCAGAGCACGATGACGACGACCGCGGCGAGGGCGGCCGTCCAGGGGGACAAGGCGTCGAGGTCCATCACGACCCAGTGAATCGCCCACCGGGCCACGCCGCCACCGGTCGGTCAGCCCGTCGTGTCGCCGGCGACCTAGACCTCGGCGTGCTCGAGCAGGGCGCCCACGTCGTGTCCCGTCCTGGCCTTGGCCACGGCCACGACCGGGGCCAGCGCCCGGCACCACGCGCCCAGCCGCCCGGCGTCCAGCGACGGCAGCGCGGCCGCCAGGGCGTCGAGCCGGGCGGGGACGTCCGGCCCGGCGAGGACGAAGTCGACCGCGTCGAACTCCGGGTCGCCCACGCACGGTCTGGGATCGATGACCCGGCGGCGGCCCACGACGTTGGTCGCGTGCAGGTCGCCGTGCAGCAGCACCGGCGCGGGACCGGGGTCGGCCAGTAGTGCGCCGACCCGGGAGCGGGCCAGCGCCAGGTGCGCGGCGGTGACCGGGCCGGTCGGGGTGAAGCGCGGCAGGAACTCCTCGGTCCACGCCGCCAGGTCGGGCCAGTCGCGCACCGGTCCCGGGTCGGCAGAGTGCAGGTCGCGCAGCAGCGCGCCGAAGGCGTCGGGCTCGGGCCAGCCCGCGCCGCCCTCGACCAGCTCCAGCAGCAGCGCGCCCTCGTCGAGGTCGACCGCGTGCACGCCGGGCACCCGGCCGGTGGGGGCGAACACCCGCAGCGCGGTCAACTGCGCCGCGGCGAAGGCCGGGTCCGGCGACACCCTGAGCACCGCGGGCCCCTCGGCGCGCTCGACCCGCAGCGCCACCCCCGAGCCGCCGCCGGGGAAGGCCCGGCCCAGGGTCAGGCCCCAGGCCGCGGCCAGCCGGTCGAGCCGGGCGGGCAGCGCCTCCGCCCACGACAGCGCCCCGTCGCCGAACCTGCGCCGCATCCGCTCGGCGACGGTGCCGCCGAGAGCGCCATTGCCCTGCGGGTCGTCCACAGCGAACCCCCTTTCAGCGGCGACAGTCCACCACAAGGGCAGCTCACGCGCCCCCTGATCCGGCGAGGGGCGGACGATCCATCGCCCACGGGTGGGCCCGTTCGTACTGCGCGGCGAGCGAGAGCAGCAGCGCCTCGCTGTGCTGCGCGCCGATCAGCTGCACCGCCGTGGGCAGTCCCTCCGGCGCGCGGCCCACGGGGACGGTGGCGACCGGCATGCCCAGCACGTTCCACGTCGGGAAGTACGGCATGAGCGGGAGGATGCCCAGGAAGGTGGTGATCATGCCGCGGCCGTGCAGCGTGCCCACCGGCAGCGGGGTGCGGGTCCAGGTGGGCTGCAGGATGACGTCGTAGCGGTCCAGGAACGGCGCCAGCCGGGCGTGCAGGCCCGCCTCGGCCCGGCGGGCCCAGCCGAGCACGGCGGCGGGGACGCGGCGGCCGACGGCGGCGATGCGCCGGGTGCGCGGTTCGAGCCACTCGGGGTGCGGCAGCGTGTCGACGTCCTCGGCGACGCCCGCGAAGTAGCGGGTGATGAACTGCGGGGTCGGGCGCGGGCCCAGGCCGGGGTCGTCCTCGGTGACGGTGTGGCCGAGCGCGCGCAGGCGGTCGGCGGCGGTGGTGACCGCGGCCCGCCACGCCGGGTCCATCGGCGGCCTGCCCATCGGGCACTTCCACACCAGGGCGACGCGCAGCGGCCCCGGGTCGGTGTCGACGGCGGCCCGGTAGGTGTCGGCGCCGGTCATGGCGTCGAGCAGCAGGGCGGAGTCGGCGACGGCGCGGCTGAGCGGGCCGGGGACGCCGAGGCCCGCCCAGCCCGGCGCCTGTCCGGGTATCAGGTCCCGGGTGGTCTTGAGGCCGAAGATGCCGGTGGCCGCGGCGGGCATCCGGATCGACCCGCCGCCGTCGGAGCCGGTGGCGGCGCCGACGATCCCGGCTGCCACCGCGGCGGCCGAGCCGCCGGAGGACCCGGCCGGGGTGCGGGAGAGGTTCCACGGGTTGCGGGTCGCGCCGTAGGTGAGGCTCTCGGTGAACGGCCACAGGCACCGCTCGGGCGTCAGGGTGTGGCCCACGATCACCGCCCCGGCGGCCCGCAGCCCGGCGACGAGGGGGTTGTCCGCCTCGGCGGGCGGGAACTGCGGCCTGCCGCCCTTGGCCGTCAGGTCGCCCTCGACGTCGGTGTCGTCCTTGACCGCGATGGGCACGCCCAGCAGCGGCAGCCGCTCCCCCGCGTCCAGCCTGCGCTGGGCCTGCTCGGCCGCCGCCCGCGCGGAGTCGGTGTAGAGCACGCGGAAGGCGTTGAGGCCGCCCGAGAGCGCCGCCGCCCTGGCGAGCACGGCCTCGAGCAGCTCGGGTGCGGTGACGGCGCCGGACCGCAGCGCCTGGGCTTGGGCGTCGGCGCCCGCCCACAGCAGATCGTCCATGGCGTGAACATAGTTCACCTCGGGCTCGGTCCTCGACCGTCACACGGCCCTCACCCGAAGAAGACCTCCGCCTCGGCGTAGCGCTCGGCCGGGACCGTCTTGAGCCTGGCGGTGGCCTCGGCGAGCCGGACCCGGACGATGTCGGTGCCGCGCAGCGCCACCATCACCCCGAAGTCGCCGTCGGCCACCGCGTCCACCGCGTGCAGGCCGAAGCGGGTGGCCAGGACCCGGTCGTAGGCGGTGGGCACGCCGCCACGCTGGGTGTGGCCGAGGACGACCGCGCGCGACTCGTTGCCGGTCCTGGCGGCGATCTCGTCGGCCAGCCAGGTGCCGACGCCGCCGAGGCGGACGTGGCCGAAGGCGTCCTTCTCCCCGGTCTGCAGCACCGCCTCGCCGCCCTCGGGCAGCGCGCCCTCGGCGACGACGATGATCGGCGCGTACTCGCGCTCGAACCGGCTGGCGACCCACTCGATGACCTTGTCGACGCTGAACGCCCGCTCCGGGACGAGGATGACGCTGGCGCCGCCCGCGAGGCCCGAGTGCAGCGCGATCCAGCCCGCGTGCCTGCCCATCACCTCCACCACCAGCGCCCGGCGGTGCGACTCGGCCGTGGTGTGCAGCCGGTCGATGGCCTCGGTGGCGATGTGCACGGCGGTGTCGAAGCCGAACGTGTAGTCGGTGGCGTCGAGGTCGTTGTCGATCGTCTTGGGCACCCCGACGACGCCGATCCCGTCGTCGGTGAGCCGCTTGGCCACGCCCAGGGTGTCCTCGCCGCCGATCGCGATGAGCGCGTCCACGCCCTGCTCGGCCAGGACCGCGCGGATGCGGTCCACACCGCCCTCCACCGCGTAGGGGTTGGTGCGCGAGGACCCGAGGATCGTGCCGCCCCTGGTGAGGATGTCCTCCACGTCGTCGAGGCCCAGGGGCCTGCTGCGCCCCTCGACCGGGCCCTGCCAGCCGTTGCGGAAACCCACCACCTCCCAGCCGTTGACCTCGACGCCCTTGCGGACGACGGCCCGGATGACCGCGTTGAGACCGGGGCAGTCCCCGCCCCCGGTGAGTACTCCGACGCGCATGCAAGCCCACCTTCCACCTCCGGGGCAGTGATCGGCGTCACTGCCTCCGTGCCCCACCCTGCCAGGGACTGAATCGGTGTAGCAACCGCTGACCGGACCACCCGATTGGCGCACGCGCTGCTCACGGCGTCATAGAACCATCCATCAAATATATGGGGACTGGAGCGAAAAATCGAATGCACTAATCGTCCGGTACATCCCAGTACTCCCGGTACAAGCGTGTACCCCATAACAAGCTCGCACCCGGGGTTTGTAAGGTCAGCGCAGACGTTTCGCCAGTTCTGCGGCCGGTCTTGTGGGATGAGAGGGCACTCTGTAATTTCCCGGAAAGTAAGGGTTTTTCCGGGGAAAGGAGACTCTGGTGCGCCAGAGAAAATTCGGACGGCGAAAGGGCGTGCTCGCGGTCCTGGCCGCTGTCGCGGTCGGCGCGTCGCTCATCGTCGCCTCGGGTAGCGCGGGCGCGGGCCAGAGCGCCCAGCCCGCGGCGCCCAAGGCAGCCTCCTCGCTGGCGTCCAACGGACAGCCGGTCGCCAAGGAGATCAACACCACCGGGGTCCCCGCGGGCTCGGTGAAGAACGCGGACGGCTCGACCACCACCAAGGTCAAGCTCGGTCCGTTCAAGCTGGCCCCGATGCCCGACGACGGCGACGACCACGAGCACCCCTCGTCCGGCGGCGTCGGCGCGCAGCACGGCCCGGACATGCCGGGCGGGCACCACGGCGCGATGACCCGCACGGTCGCGCTCATGCTGCCCCCGTGCACCAACTGCTACATCACCGGCATCAGGCCCGACCTGACGTTCCCTGACGGCTCGAACGCGAACTACGACGGCGGCGTCATGCTGCACCACGCGGTGTTCTTCGACCGCTCGAAGTCGGACATCACCTGCCCCGGCGGCTGGCCGGGCATGGCGGGCCAGCGCTTCTACGCCTCGGGCAACGAGCGCACCGGCGGGACGCTGCCGGAGGGCTACGGCCTGAAGTTCGGCTACATCCCGCTGACCTGGATGATGATCGAGCTCATGTCGATGAGCCACGAGGAGAAGGAGGTCGCCGTCACCGTCGACCTCAAGTGGCTGCCGGGCAACACCCCCAACATGAAGCCGGTCACCCCGCTGTGGCTCGACGCGGACAACTGCGGGCTGTCCGAGCACTACGTGCCCGAGGGCGAGTCGATGACGCAGTGGAAGTGGAAGTCCACCGTCTCCGGCAACTTCGTGGGCGCGGGCGGTCACCAGCACGACGGTGGCGACAACATCAAGCTGGTCAACGACACCACCGGGCAGGAGATCTGCACCTCGACGGCGGGCTACGACACCAAACCCGACTTCCAGGGGCACATCGAGTCGATGAGCACGTGCCTGTCGCCCAGCCTCGGCCGGGTGGAGAAGGGCGAGACGCTGCGGCTCGACAGCCTGTACCACACGCACATGGCCGACGACCACGCCATGTCGATCATGGTCGCGTTCATCGACGAGAAGGGCTGAGCCAGCCCCCTCCCCGGTGACGGGCCGTCGGTGACGGCCTGACCCGAAGCACCACCACGGCCCGGCGGCCCGGTCCACCAGACCTCGCCGCCGGGCCGTCCCTTCGGCTTTGGGCCCCTCGTTGGCCTGCCGCTCCCCGACGAGAAAGGTCCGGGCGATGACCCGTGCCCGCTCCACGCGGACCGCCGTCCTGCTCCTGGCCAGGCGGGTCCACTACCTGGCCGGTCTGGCCATCGCCCCGTTCCTGCTCCTGCTGGCGCTCACCGGCCTGTGCTACGCCTGCGCCCCGCAGCTCGGCGACGTGCTCCACGCCGACCAGCTCTTCGCCGCCGACACCGCCGAGCCGCCGTACCCGGTCGGCGAGCAGGTCCGCGCCGCGCTGGCCGCCCACCCCACCGACTCCGTGCGCCAGGTGACGGCCTACGCCGACCCCGAGCGCACCACCCAGGTCCTCCTCGCCGACCGCGACCTGCCCGCCGGGCAGAGCCTCGCGGTGCACGTCGACCCGTACACCGCCGTCGTCACCGGCGACTACCCCACCGTGGACGGCCGCGCGCCCGTGCAGACCTGGCTCGGCCAGATGCACACCAACCTGCACCTGGGCCAGGCGGGCAGGCTCTACGCCGAGTTCGCCGTGAGCTGGCTGCCCGCGGTGATGCTCTTCGGCGTCCTGCTCTGGGCGCTGGGCCCCAAGAAGCGCAAGCAGCGCCTCAAGTCCACCAACCGCAAGATCCGCGTCCGGGCCTGGCACGGCCTGGTCGGGCTCATCGTGGTGGCGGGCCTGTTGGCCATCAACTTCTCCGGCCTCACCCGGTCGGTGGTCGCGGGCGAGCGCGTGCAGTCCGCGCTCGGCACCCGCCCCGGCGCCATCGAGCAGGTGGACGTCGTGCCCGGGCCCACCGGCCCCATCGGCTACGACCAGGTCCTGGCCACCGCCAGGGACAACGGCCTCACCGGCGACCTCACCGTGTCCCCGCCCAAGGCCTACGACCAGCCGTTCAAGGTCTCCGAGACCTCCGTCGGCCTGCCCATGCGCAAGGGCGTCGTCCTGATCGACCAGTACCGGGGCACCGTGGTCGGCGAGCAGAGCTTCGCGGACTACTCGCCGCTGGGCAAGCTGCGCCTGCTGGCGATGGCCGCCCACCACGGCACGCTGTTCGGCGTCGTCAACCAGGTCCTGCTGGTCGTGCTGGCGGTGGCGATCATCGCGGTGCTGGTCATGGGCTACCGGATGTGGCAGCAGCGCAAGCCCGCCCCCACCCCGCCGCGGGCGCTGTCGAAGCTGCCCGGGAAGGTGCTGGTGCCGCTGGTGTTGATCTGCGCCGCGCTGGGGTGGCTGATGCCGGTGTTCGGGGTGACGCTGGTGGTGTTCCTGCTGTGGGACACCGCCGCCCAGGCCGCCGCGCGGGCCAAGGCGGGCAGACCGCCGCGGCGGCGGCCCAGCCACGCGATGCCGCGCCGGGTCAGCGGCCTGGGCGCCCCGGTGATCGCGTCGGGCCAGGGTCGGCGGCGGCGGTCGTCGGGGACGCCGGTCACGCCGCACCCGCGACGGCCCGCGCGCGATCCCCGGATCCGGACCCCGGTCTGAGGAACGGGCAGGCGCTCAGCGCATCTTGCGACGCCAGTGCTCCTGGATGACCCGCCACCTGGTGAGGTTGTGCCGGGCGTCGGCCAGGGCGTCGTGGGCGTCCGCCGGGGGTGAGGGCAGCGCGGGTTTGCCGACGTCGTCCCAGCGCTGGCGCAGGTCCCGGGTGAAGCGGGGGATGGCGCGGGGCAGGGCGGGCATCGCACCCCAGAGCTGGCCGATGGCGACGTGGTCGTAGGCGCCGAACCAGGCCCAGAGCTCGATCTTGTCCCGGTTCGAGGTGCCCTCGGTGAGGAACTCCAGCAGGGTGCTGCGGATGGCCGCGCGGTCGCGCCAGGCCTGGTCGGCGGGGGATGGGAGCTTGTCCAGGACGTTGGCGCGCACCCAGGGGCCCGCCCGGTCGGGGTCGAACTCGGTGGAGACGGCGTAGTACTCGCGGCCGTCCTCGTCCACGACGCCGATGGAGACCAGGTCGATGGTCCGGCCGTCCTCGATGAACTCGGTGTCGTAGAAGAAACGCATCCGTTCAGCCTAGATCAGCGGGCCGGTCAGCCCGCCTCGGACCGGGGGAGGCGGTCGAGCTCGCGGGCGTCCTCGACGCCGAACTCCTTGGCCTTGGCGGCGTAGACGTCGACGTACTCCTGGCCGGAGAGCTCCATCAGCGCGTACATGACCTCGTCGGTGATGGAGCGCTCGACGAACCGGTCGCCCTGCAGGCCCTCGTAGCGGGAGAAGTCCATCGGCGGGCCGACCTTGATCCGGATGGGGTAGGGCCGCCACATCTTGGAGCCGATCGGGTTGGCCTTGTCGGTGCCGAACATGGCCACCGGGACGACCGGGACGCCCGCCTCCAGCGCGATGCGGGCCACGCCGGTCTTGCCCTTGAACAGCCTGCCGTCCGGCGAGCGGGTGCCCTCCGGGTAGATGCCCATGACCTTGCCCTCGCGCAGCAGCCGCACGCCGGTCTCCAGCGCGGCCTGGGAGGCCGAGCCGCCGGAGCGGTCGATGGGGATCTGGCCGACGCCGGTGAAGAACCACCTCTTGACCGCGCCCTTGACGCCGGGCGCGGTGAAGTACTCCATCTTCGCCGGGAAGGTGACCCTGCGGTCGATCATCAGCGGCAGGAAGAACGAGTCGGACACGGCGAGGTGGTTGCTGGCCAGCAGGACACCGCCGGTGGCCGGGATGTGCTCGGCCCCCTCGATCCTCGGGCGGAAGAACACGCGCAGCAGCGGCCCCAGGAAGACGTGTTTCATCCACCAGTAGAACAACACGCTCTCCCGTCTCCGTGATCTCCCCGAGCCCCGAGGGTACGAAGCAGGCCCGACCCGCACAACGCGCTGTGGGCCACAGCAGTTGTCCACAGCTCGGTGCAACGCGCCGCACGCTGCCCGCGATCCATGCGACGATGGCTGCGGGTGCGAGCATACCCGCGCCCTGATCATAGGAGCCTTGAACCGAGGAGGCCGGGTTGCCGTCGGTGGCTGGCGCGGAGGCGTTCGCGCACGAGGGGACGACCGGGGTCGGTGTCCTGCTCAGCCACGGGTTCACCGGTTCGCCGGTGAGCATGCGCCCGTGGGCGGACAGGATGGTCGAGGAGGGGCACAGCGTGCGGCTGCCGCTGCTGCCCGGCCACGGCACGCACTGGCGGGAGATGAACGGCACGACGTGGCCGCAGTGGTACAGCGCGCTGGAGACCGCCCTGGGCGAGCTGCGCGCCTCCTGCGACGCGGTGTTCGTCTTCGGCCTCTCGATGGGCGGCACACTCGCCCTCCGGTTGGCCCAGAGCCATCCCGACATCGCCGGGCTGGTGCTGGTCAACCCGTCGGTGATGTCCTCGCGCAAGGAGCTGCGGGTGGTCGGCCCGCTGTCGCGGGTGCTGGCCTCGGTGGCCGCGATCGGCGACGACATCGCCAAACCGGGGGTGAGCGAGCAGGCGTACCCGCGAACCCCGTTGCGCGCGCTGGCCAGCCTCGCCAAGCTGTGGGTGACGGTGCGCGGGGACCTGCCCAAGGTCACCCAGCCCTTGCTGCTGCTGCGCTCAGCGGTCGACCACGTCGTCGAGCCGGAGAACTCGGCGATCGTGCTGGCCGAGGTGTCCAGCGCGGACGTCGCCGAGGTCGTGTTGGCCAACAGCTACCACGTGGCCACGCTGGACCACGACGCACCGGTGATCTTCGACCGGAGCGCCGAGTTCGTCCGGCGGGTGCGTGCCGAGCGGGCGGGAGACGGGGTGTGACCAGGGGTCGTGCCGGCGGTGGACCAGAGGACTTCGACGCCGCCTTCGCCGAGATCGTCGCGGACCTGCGCCGCGAGGGCGTCGGGCTGAACCCGCCGTCCGAGGCCGAGGTGACCCGCGAGCGCGCCGAGTCGGCAGCCGACGCCGAGGACCCACCCCCACCCCAGCCCAAGCCCCCCGCCTCGACGTGGCGCGCCCACGAGACCGACATCGATTGGTCCGACGACAACGAGACAGAGCACTACGAGCCCCCCGAACCTCCCCCGCTCCCCAAGCTCCACCCGATCAGCGTCGCCGCCATCGCCGCGATCGTCGTCGGAGTGGCACTCCTGGTCCTGACCTCCTGGCTCATCCCAGTCGTCTGGACCCCCGTAGGCCTGGCCTGCCTGGCCACAGGCGTAGGCACCCTCCTACTCCGCTCCCGCCGCTCCCCCCGCAACGACGACGACAACGGCGCCCAGGTCTAGCCCCCAGCCCCACCCACTCAGCTTCACACCCAACCCCCGCAACCCAGCGCCCCACCACGACACCACACCCCACAGAACAAGCCGGTCATCCCTGGGCCTAGACCCAGTCCTGGCCGCTTGTAGCTCTACGAGACCGGTGTCAAGGGACAGGCCCCACCAGCCACAGCGGGCCCAGAGGCAGCCCCATCTCACACTTCAGCAGCCAACGCAGCAGCCCCCACCAGCCCCGCGTCATCCCCGAGATGCGCCGCCCGCAACCGCAACAACGGCCGATGCCCCCCACCGGTCACCAACCGGTGGTACCGGTCTCGCGCGTCATCGAGGAACAACGGCGCCGACTCCCCCACACCACCCCCCAGGACCACCAAATCCGGGTCATAGACATCCGCGACAAGCGCGAGCCCCACCGCCAGCCACTCCGCCATCTCCCCCACAGCCGCCAACGCCACCGCATCCCCCTCCCGCGCCGCGGCAGCGACCTGGCGCCCGGTGATCCGCCCCGGGTCCCCGGCAGCCTCCCTGGCCAGCACCGAACTCCGCGCCCCCGGCGCCGCGAGCAGGTCGACAGCGGTCGAAGCCAGCGCCGTGCCGCTGCAATAGCGCTCCCAGCACCCGGCCTTCCCGCACTCGCACGGCCGACCCCCCGGCACCAGCGGTAGGTGCCCCAATTCCGGCGCGACCCCGTGCGCCCCCCGGTACAGCACCCCGTCGACCATCAACGCCGCGCCGATCCCCGTCCCCAGCGCCAACAACAACCCCACACCCGCCCCGCGCAACGCCCCGAACCGGTGCTCAGCCACCCCGGCCGCGTTCGCGTCGTGCTCCAGCACCACCGGTAACCCCAACCGGGCCGAGATCCGGTCGGCCACCGGCGCCGACCGCCAGGCCAGGTGCGGGGCGAACAGCACGGTACGCCGGTCAGTCCCGATGAACCCCGCGACGGCCAGTCCCACGGCCGACACCGGGTGCCGCTCCAGCAACTCCCCCACCACCGAGCAGATGGCGTCTTCCAGAGCCGCCTCGTCAGCAGGCGTGCTGCCCCGGGCGGTGTCCAGGACCGTGCCGTGCTCGTCGACGACACCCGCGCGGATGCTGGTGCCACCCACGTCGACGCCGATGGTCCGGGTCACGGCGCCGGGGGGCGGCGACGCACGGGGATGCGCTGCACGCGCTCCGAGGTCTCGCGGTCGGCAGGCGGTTCGGGGCGGAAGCCGGGCATGTGCGGCGGGCCCGGCTCCCAGCGGTCGGCCAGGACCGCGCGCAGCAGGGCGACGATGTCGGCCAGGCGCTCCAGCGTCGTGGCGGCCAGGGCGTTGGGCTCGCCGCGCAGCAGGGCGATCACCGCGCACACCGGGCAGCTGTCGCAGATGGGCGAGCGCTCACCGTGCTCGTCGTGCGCGCTGGCGGCGACGCGGTCCAGCCACGGGCCCGCCTGTTCGGCGACGGCGGCCAGCAGCAGGGCCAGCTCGTCGGTGAGGCGGGACCCCGGGTCCTGCGCGGTGGTCACGGCCTTTCCTCCCCCGGTGTGAACCGGACGACCAGCCCGGTGTGGTCGGCCTCGGCGTCGAGCACCCGGTGGCGGTGCAGCAGCGGCGGCAGCGCCACCAGCCTGCGCGAGCCGTCGACGGTGATCGCGAGGTCGTCGCCGACCCGGGCCAGGTCGAGGCCGGAGCCGTCGGTCAGCGGCAGGGCGACGGTGAGCAGCAGGTCGGCGCCGTCCTCGCGCACGGCCAGCAGCGGGGCGCCCGGCGGGGTCGCCCGGCGCAGCGGGTCGTCGTCGCCGTAGAGGTCGTCGGCGAGGGCGACCAGCGCCGGGGCGCCGACCGGCTCGGCGGCGCGGTGCTCGACGCGGTGCACCGGCAGCGTCGTGGCGGCCTCGAGTTCGGCGAGCACGGCGTCCTGCTCGGCGCGGCGCACGCGCATCCAGTTCGCGGCCGGACCGCGCCACCGGCTGGACTTGGGCACCAGCCGGTTGGCCACCAGCGAGTCGACGTGCACGCCGCGCAGCGCCAGGGCGCCCAGCGTGCGGCGGGTCTCGGCGACGACGACGCGCTCCGGGGTCAGCACCAGCCGCACGGTGGTGGTGTCGGGGTCGGTGAGCAGGGCGCGCAGCTCGGTGAGGTGCGTGGCCAGCGAGCGCACCGACTCGGCCACCGAGCGGACCTCGCCGCCCGCGAGCAGGCCCCTGGGGCCGCCCAGCGCCCGGTCGAGGTAGCCGGAGACGGCCTCGGGCAGCGACAGCAGGCGCAGCGTCTCGGCGGTGGGGCCGCAGTCGACGACCACGGCCGACCAGGGGCCCGCGGCGGCCAGCCGGGCCACCTCCGACAGCGCCAGCAGCTCGTCGACGCCGGGCAGCACCGTCAGCTCCTCGGCGTCGAGGGCGTCCAGGCCGGTCCGGGCGAGCAAGGCGCGCAACGACTTGCGCAGCACCGGCCAGGAGCGGTCGGCCAGCACCCGCGCGTCGATGTGCGCGGCGAACAGCGCCCTGTCCACTTCGGACGGATCAGGGCCGAGCGCGGCGCCGTAGGCGTCGGCCAGCGAGTGCGCCGGGTCGGTGGACACGACGAGGGTCTTGGCGCCGCGCACGGCCAGCCGGGCCGCCGTGGCCGCGGCCAGGGTGGTCTTGCCGACCCCGCCCTTGCCGGTGAACAGGAGTATCCGCACCGCCGCCGCTCAGCCCCGCTCGACGCGCCGCTTGAGCTCCTTGAGCGCGGTGTCCATGATCATCTTTTCGGCCTTGCGCCGGAACAGGCCGATCATCGGCACCGCGAGCTGCACCGACAGCGTGTAGACCACCTCGGTGGACGCGCCCGCGGGGCGCAGCTCGTAGCGGCCCTTCTGTGCCTTCTGCATCTGGCCCTTGACCAGGTCCCAGTCGACGGCGAGCCCGTCGCCCGCCCAGGAGTAGGCCAGGGTGTAGACGTCCTTGATCGGACCGGCGTCGAGGGTGAAGGTCACCTGCTCGCCGCGGCCGTCGGCGTCGGTGGACAGGATCTCCGCGGCCTTCACCGCGCCCGTCCACTCCGGGTACGCCGCGAAGTCCGCGATCACCGCCATGACGGCCTCGGGCGCAGCGTCAACGGTGATGGACTGTGTGGACTCGTCGGCCATGACAACGCAGGCTACCCGGTCAGCCGCACCCCGGCCGGGGCCCGTCCACAACACTCACCAGCGCAACACGTACGGGCGCTCGGTCCGCTGAAAGTGCCCCACGTTGACGCACTCGGTCCCCCGGTAGCGCAGCCGCGGCGCCAGCGGCTGGTGCACGTGCCCGAACAGCGACCACCTCGGCCGCTGCCGCTGGATCAGCCCCACCAGCGCCGCCGAGCCCAGCTCCGCCCGGCGCGCCACGACATCGTAGGTCAGCTCGGGGATGGCGGGTGGCACGTGCGTGCACAGCACCTCGACCCGCTTCAGCGCGGCCACCGAGGTGGCGAAGTCCTCCGGGGTGCGCAGGTAGGGGCGAAACGCCGAGCCGCGCCGGGGCGTGATGCCCTCGGGCAGCACCGTGCCGCCCGCGAACCCGAACCGCAGCCCGCCGATCTCGACGACCTCGCCGTCGAGGAAGCGCAGCCCGGCGCGGGCGAACTCCGGCCACAGGTCCGGGGTGTCGACGTTGCCGGGGGTGGCGTAGGTGGGGGTGGGCAGCGCGGCGAACAGGGTCGCGTACTGCTCGCGCACGGCCTCCTCGACCAGCTCGCGCGGATTGGCCAGGCCCGCCCACAGCTCCCGGGCGTACCCGGCGGCGGCCAGGTGCGAGCGCTGCCTGCGCATCTCGGCGTAGACGCCGACCTTCGCCGCGCCGAAGACCCGGCCCATGATCCCGCCGCCGTGGTCGTGGTAGTCGACGAAGTCGATGAGGTCGCCCAACACGACGAGCGCGTCGGCGCCGTCCCCAGCCCTGGCCAGCGCGTCGGCGTTGCCGTGCACGTCGGAGACCACATGAACCCGCACGGTCTCAGCCTAACGGGGGGTCGGGGGCTCCCCGGGGGCGCGACCGTCCTCCAGGACGGCCTTGAGCCCCAGCCCCACCGCCTTGGCCGCCAACTGGCGGGCGCGCCGCTCGCGCTCCCCCGCCCTGTCGTCGGCGGGGGCAGGCAGGTCGGCGCGCAGGAAGTAGTGCAGCAGGGTGCCGTCGAGGACCGGCTCCAGCCAGACCTCCATCGTCCCGGTCAACGGCCCCGCCACGGTCCAGCGGACGCCCTCCTCGCCCCGGTCGGCGTAGGCGGCCAGCCGCAGGTCGGGCCAGAGGCGGCGCCAAGCGGCCGGGTCGGCGAAGACGGCCGCGACGGTGGCGGGGGGCGCGACGATGAAGGTCTCGTCCACGACGTCGACATGGGGCACGGGGACAGCTTGGCACGGGCCGGGTTCCCCGGGGGCGGCGGCCGGGCTAGGTTTGGGGGCGGTCCCGGCGCTGCCGGGAAGCCCCCCAGCACGTCCAGAACCCCGGGGAGGTCCGCGTGCGCGAGTCCGCCGAGAGCCAGTCCGCCGAGAGCCCGGTCGCGGTGCGCGGCCAGGAGAGCCTGACCGACGTGGTGTGGGCGGGCGCCGAGCGCTTCGCCGACGCCATCGGCCTGCGCCGCCGGGTCGACGGGACGTGGGTGGACGTGACGACCCGCGACTTCGCCGCGCAGGTGCTCGCGCTGGCCAAGGGGTTCGTCGCCGCGGGCGTGGCCCCGGGCGACCGGGTCGCGCTGCTGTCGCGGGTGCGCTACGAGTGGACGCTGGTCGACTTCGCGGTGTGGGCGGTCGGCGCGGTCAGCGTCCCGGTGCCGGAGACGGCGTCGGCCGAGCAGGTGGCGTGGCTGCTGCGCGACTGCGGGGCCAGGGCCGTGGTGGTCGACGACGACGAGCACCGGGACCTGGTGGAGGGCGTGGTCGACCGGGTGGGCGACGTCGAACGGGTGTGGCGGGTCGAGCCGGGCCCGGCGCGGCGCCAGGACGAGACCGCCCCCGCGCTGGACGAGCTGGTGGCCCTGGGCGCCGGGGTGCCCGACGCCGAGGTGCGCGCGCGCAGGTTGGCGGTGGGCTCCGCGGACCTGGCGACGGTGGTCTACACGGCGGGGACGACCGGGCGGCCGCGCGGCGTGGAGCTGACCCACGGCGCGCTGCTGAGCCAGGTGCGCGCGCTGGTGGCCACCTACCCCGACCTGTTCCGCGCTGGCAACACGATGCTGCAGCAGCTCTCGCAGACCTCGGTGTTCGCGCGAGTGGTGACGCTGGCCTGCGTGCACACCCGCACGACGCTGGGCCACCTGCCCGACAGCGGCGACACCGCCGCGGACCTGGCCACGTTCCGGCCGACGTTCGTCGCGGGCGCGCCCGCGGTGTTCGAGCGGGTGCTGGCCGCGGCCAGGCGCCGCCGCGGGGGCCCGCTGTTCGCCCTGGCCGAGGGCGTGGCCGTGCGGCACAGCGAGGCCCGCTCGACCACCGGCGGGGTGCCGCTGTCGCTGGCCGCGCAGCGGCTCCTGGCGTCCCGGCTGCTCGCGCGCGACCTGCACGCGGTGCTGGGCGGGCGGTGCGTGGCGGCGCTGGCGCACGGCGCGCCGCTGGACAAGCGCCTGGCGCACCTGTTCCGCGGCGTGGGCATCCCGGTGTACCCCGGCTACGGGCTGACCGAGGCGGGCGCGCTGGTCACCGCCAACACCGAGGCCGCCTTCCGCGCCGGGACCGCGGGCCGGGCGCTGCCCGGGGTCGAGGTGCGCGTCGTCGACGGCGAGATCCAGGTCCGCGGGACCGGGCTGATGCGCGGCTACTGGCGCGACGCGGGCGCGACGGCCGAGGCGTTCGCCGACGGCTGGCTGCGCACCGGCGACGCGGGCTCGCTCGACCCGGACGGCTACCTGCGCGTCGAGGGCCGTCTCCGGGACTCGATCCCCACCGCCGACGGCCGGGCGCTGGCGCCATCGGGGCTGGAAGAGCTGGTGCGCCGCAGCCCGCTGGTCTCGCGCTGCCTGGTGCTGGGCTCGGGGCAGCCGGGGGTGACCGCGCTGATCACCCTGTCCGAGGAGGGCGTCGCCGAGTGGGCGGCGCTGCGCAACCGGGCCGTCGTCGACGTCACCGGCGACGAGGAGTTGCGCGCGGAGCTGCACCGGGCGGTCCGGGCGGCGAACCGGTCGGTGTCCAGGGCGGCGTCGATCACCGCGTTCGCCGTGCTGGCCCGCGACTTCACCGAGGCGGCGGGCGAGCTGACCCCGACCGGCGCGCTGCGCCGCGAGGCCATCGCCAAGACCCGCGCCGAGGACATCGCGGGGTTGACGGCCTAGGCCGTCCGTGCAGCCGGTGTGACCGCTCGTGCAGCGGCGCTGGCCCCGGCCGCCCCGCCGCCGCGACAGTGGTCGCGACAGCGCGGAGCGGAGGCGGGGATGGACCAGAAGGAGCTGGCCGGGCTCATCGAGAGGGAGCTCGGCAGGGGCGGCGGCGAGCGCGCGGACGCGAAACCGGTGGAGTCGTTCGCCGTGGACGCCGCCGCGCTGGACGAGTACGCCAGGGAGACCGCCGCGCTGGCCGAGGAGCTGCGCACCGCCGCGAAGGCCGAGGTCGGGTCGATCACCGGCAGTGGCTTCGGCCGCGTCGGCGAGGACTCCGGCTTCGCCGAGGCGCTGGCCGGGTTCGCGGGCGCGCTGCGCGCGCAGGTGACCGGGGTCGCCGACCACGCCGCCGGCCTGGGCAGGGCCACCCGCCGCACCGCCGACGCCTACCAGCGCGAGGACGTCGGCATCGCGGGCGACTTCAGCAAGCTGTTGGGCTAAAGGGGAGTACCAGTGGACACCACACGCATCGCGCGGATGTTCGCCGACGAGATGGTCGAGCACCGCAACCGGCTGGCAGGCAAGGCCGAGGACGCGCAGCGGGCGCACGACGCCCTCACCGCGACCCAAAAGGTGCTCGCCGAGCGCCGCGACCGGCACAGGACCGGGGCGGCGGCCGCGACCGGGCGGTGGACCGGGCGGACCGCTGACGGCTTCGACAAGCGCGCCCAGCGGGTCACCAGGATCATGGGGATCACCGGGACCGCGGCCGCCGACGGGGCCAAGATCGTCGCGGGCACGGCCGCGACCCTCGACGGCGGGCACAAGGCCGTGGTGCGGCTGCTCGACGAGTACACCGCCAAGGCCGCCCGCACCCTCGACGTCGGGCTCGCGGTGACCGGGGCGGGCCAGCGCGCCGCCGTGCTCAAGGCCGTCGGCGAGGTGGCCGACATGGTCCGCGCCTACACCGCCGAGTCGGCGAAGCAGTTCCGGTCGGTGCGCGGGGAGATGACCGAGGCGGCCAAGCGGCTCAAAGCCCTGGAGCGCCGCGTCGAGCACGACGGCGTCACCGACCCCGGGCAGCGGCGCAAACCGCTGGGCGCCGCGAAGAACAAGCCCGCCAAGGACCCCCGGCCCGCGGGCGGCGGGTCGACCAAGGCCAGCGGCAAGGCCGACAGCAAGGCCAGGGAGATCACCAGGCTCGCCCGCACGCAGCTCGGCTACCGCGAGGGCGCGGGCAACGCCAACAAGTACGGCCCGTCCGCGGCGTGGTGCTCGTCGTTCGCCACCTGGGTCTGGCGCAGGTCCGGGGTCGAGATCCCCCTGCTGCCCTTCACCGGCGACGTCTACAAGTGGGGCCAGGCCAACGGCAACTCCTACGGCCGGGGCGAGCTCAAGCAGGCCCGGCCCGGCGACGTGCTGCTGTTCGGCTCCGGCCCGCGGAGCACGGCCACCAGCACGCACATCGGCATCGTGGAGAAGGTCGACGGCGACAGGGTCACCCTGATCGAGGGCAACTCCGGCGACCAGGTGGCCCGCCGCATGCACACGCTGTCCTCGGCCACCTTCTACGGCGGGGTGCACCCCCGGTGAGCGGCCCCATCACCGGCGCGGCCCGCACCCGCGGCGTCGAGGTGCGCGTGCACCCCGGCGGCGCCCTGGCCGACCTGCGCGTCGAGGAGTCGGCGCTGCGCCAGGGCGGGCACGCCCTGGCCACGACCCTGCTCGACCTCGTCGCCCGCGCCACCGCCGAGGCCGACGCCCGCGCCGCCAACACCCTGGGCCCGCAGGTGGCCGCCGCCGCGGGCCTGGGCGCCGACGCCGCCTTGGCCGAGTCCGTCGAGGCGACCACCCCCGACTCCTGGAGGGCGCGGTGAACGCCGACCTGAGCGGCCTGGACCCCGACGAGCTGCTGGCGCTGTCCGAGACCGGCGGCGGCCTGACCGCCCGGCTCGACGCCATCACCGGGACCGCGCGCGGGCAGCACGGCATCGCGGCCACGGTGACGCTGGCGGGCAAGCTCGTCGCCCTCGACCTGGGCCAGGCGTGCACCCGGATGACCGCGGCCGAACTGACCGCCGAACTGCGCGAGGTCATCTGGCGCGCAACGGATTCCACCCTGGCCGAGGGGGTCGAGGTGCTGGCCCCGGTGGTCGGCCAGGAGATCACCGACGAACTGGTCCGGCTGACCGCCCGCGAACCCGGACCAGCAGAATCCACTGTGGAGGGAGAATCCCACGACGACTTCTCGGAGCAGACCTTCGCCCTGAAAGACTAGGCTTTCAGGTACTCGATGACGCCCTCGTGGTCGTCGGCAGGCCCGCAGTCCACGAAGTCGAAACAGGGCTGGTCGACCAGGCCATTCATGTCCACATCAGACAGTCCTGACAGGACAGACGCGGCTCAGGCGCTGAACCGGTACGTGGTCTCGCCGTCGAGGAGTTGGGCCAGGCGGCGGGCCCGGGTGTCCCAGCTCCACTCCTTCTCCATCCACGCCCGCCCGGCCGCACCCATCGCGGCGGCCCGGTCGGGGTCGGCGAGCAGGGCGGCGACCCGGTCGGCGAGCTGGTCCACGGCGCGGCCGTCGACCACGTGCCCGGTCTCGCCCTCGAGCACGGCCTCCGGCGCGCCGCCCGAGTCGCCCGCCACCACGGGCAGGCCGGTGGCCGCGGCCTCCAGGAACACGATGCCGAGCGCCTCCACGTCCAGGCCCCGGCCGTGGGTGCGGCACGGCATGGCGAACACGTCGCCCGCCGCGTAGTGCGCGGGCAGCTCCGCCCAGGAGACCGAGCCGGTGAACACCACGTCGTCGGCGACCCCGGCGGCGGCGGCCAGCGCGGCCAGGCGGGACCGGTA
The DNA here is from genome assembly GCF_009745975.1 of Actinokineospora pegani. Classification (GTDB taxonomy): domain Bacteria; phylum Actinomycetota; class Actinomycetes; order Mycobacteriales; family Pseudonocardiaceae; genus Actinokineospora; species Actinokineospora pegani. The sequence continues at coordinate 144,596 of NZ_WHOL01000121.1, forward strand.
CGGGCCGCCACCGACCAGCAGCAGCGCCGCGCCCGGCACCGCGCGGCGGATGGCGGGCAACGCGCGGATCAGCGCGTCCTGGCCCTTCCGGGGCATCAGGCGGGACACGCACACCACCGTCGGCCGCTCGCCGAGGCCGTGGCGGGCGCGGATCGCCGACCGGGCGGCCGGGTCCGGCCGGTAGAGCTCGGTGTCGACACCGGAGGGCAGCAGCTCCAGCGCCGCGGCGCGGCCGAAGGCGGCGGCGAAGCGGGCGCGGGTGTAGCGGCTGACGTAGGTCACGACGTCGGTCGTGGAGCCGATGCGGCGCAGCGCCTGGCGGGCGGCGGGCAGCATCGACCAGCCGACCTCGTGGCCGTGGGTGCTGGCGACGACCCGGCGCGCGCCCGCGCGGCGCAGCGCCGGGGCGAGCAGGCCCAGCGGGGCCGCGGCGCCGAACCAGACGGTGTCGCAGGACTCCGCGCGCAGGATGTCCCTGGCCCGGCGGGCGACGGCGGGGGTGGGCAGCACCAGTTCGCCGGGGTGGCGCACGACGGTGAACGGCTGCGCGGCGTCGAACTCCTCGTGGCCGCGCCACGCGGGCGCGTAGACCACCAGGTCGCGGCCGGGCACGCGGGTGGCGAAGGAGTGCAGGTAGGTCTGGATGCCGCCCGGTCGGGGCGGGAAGTCGTTGGTCACCAGCAGGGTCCTGCGCACCGGACCAATCTAGGGGTTGCGCGGACGGGTCAGCGCAGCGCCCCGCGCAGGTGCTCCTGCCAGGCGCGCAGCAGTCCGCCCCGGTCCAGGCCGATGGCCGAGCCCAGCAGCCTGTCCGTCTCCCCCGCCGAGATCGGGCCCGCCCCGGCCAGCGACCGGTAGAGCTCGACCAGGTCCGCCTCGCCGAACCGCTCGGCGACGAACCGGGCCAGCGACCAGGACCGCTGGTAGGCGACGTCGCGGTCGCGGCCGCGGAAGTCGCGGTCCTGCGGCAGCGACCCCGGGACCGAGCCGCCGCGCACCTGCTCGGCCAGGTCCGGGGCGCCCTGGGCCAGGCTGAGGCCGCTGTCGCGGTAGCCCACGTAGTCGGCGAAGCCCTCCAGCAGCCACATCGGCGACCCGTCGACGGTGTCGACCCGGGCTGCGACGTGGGTGATCTCGTGCCGCAGCACCACCCGCAGCGAGGCGATCGACAGCGCCCGCGACCCGGTCGGGCTGAGCACGACCCGCTGCCCGGTGGTGGTGCGGCGCTGGGTGTCGAGCTTGTCGGCGACGGCCACCGCCACCACCGACTCGATCGGGAAGTCCGGGCCGACCAGGGCGCGCATCTCCGCGGGGCTGTCCGGCAGCACCAGCGCGACGCGCCGCCCCCACTGGTCGCCCCACACCGCGTCCACCGAGGCCACGGCCGGGTCCAGCTCGCGGGCCAGCCGGGTCACCATCGGCTTGTTGCCCGGGTGGGCGAGGACCATGCCGTGGGCGGTCGGGGTGACCTCGACCGGGCCGAAGTCCCACGGCCCGCGCCAGGTGCGCCTGCCCAGCTCCTCCAGGGCGGTGTCCGAGCGCAGGTACCACTGCTCGCCGCGGCGGACGAACAGGTAGCCCAGGGAGCGGTCGGTCGGGGAGCTGTCGATGCCGCGCAGCGCGTAGTTGAGCCGCACGGCGGGGGCCCACTGCTCGTCAGCGCCGGGGTCGGCCGCCGGGGCCCGCAGCGAGCGCAGGTCCAGGGTGTCCTCGGGGCTCATCGAGTACGACCAGGTGTCGAGCGGGACGGCGGCGAGGTTGGCGAACAGCTCCTGCTGCGCGCGGGTGAACGCGGGGTCGGCCGCCGGGTCGACCGTGGCCGCGAAGGCCGCCGCGTCGCGGTCCACCACCGCCGCGGCCCGGCGGTCGAGCAGGTCGGTGACCGCGGCGGCGCGCTGGGCGCCCGCCCCGTCGACCGCGGGCGGGACCGCGCCCATCGGCGCGCCCTGCCCGGTCTGCCCCTGCCTGCCCGGCTGGTCGGCGGGCAGGGAGACCGCGCCGACACCGAACAGCGCGACCACCGCCACCGCCGCCGCCAACCACGCGCGCATCCTCGCCCTGCTCACCCGCCTGATGGTAGGGGAGGAAAGCGCCAGGACCGGAGCCCGTGGGCCCCGGTCCTGGCAAGGCACTCACCTGGGTGAGGAAAACCCAGGGGCGGTGTTGTCCGCTCGTCAGCCGACGATGCGCTTGGCGCCGAGGTAGTCGCGCCCGCCGCCGTCGATGCTGTCGGTCTTGACCGGCACCCCGGTGGTGGAGGCGTGCACGATCTTCCCGCCGCCGATGTACATGGCGACGTGGTGGATGCTGCTGACGCTGTTGCCGTAGAACAGCAGGTCGCCAGGCTGCAGCTCGCTGCGCGACACCGACTTGCCGAAGCCGTACTGGGCGCGGCTGGAGTGCGGGAGGCTCACCCCCGCGGCCCGGTAGGCGTAGAGGGTCAGGCCGGAGCAGTCGAAGCTGCTCGGGCCCTCGGCGCCCCACACGTAGGGCTTGCCGCGCTGGGCCAGGGCGACGTCCATCGCCCGGCCCGCCGAGCTGGAGGGGGCCAGGTAGACGCCGTCGTCGACCGGGCCGACCAGGTCGGACTTGTCCTTGACCGAGAGCCGCTCGTGCGCCTGCTCGAGCCCCTTGGCCTGGCTGTCGAGGTCTGCCTTCTTCTTCTCGACCTCGGCGATGAGCTGCTCGGCGGCGGCCTTGGCCTCGCCCGCGCGCTTGCGGCCGTCCTCAGCCAGCCTGCGTGCCTCGGCCGCCGAGCTGACGGCCTTGGTGTAGGTGCTGAGGGCCTCGGCGTTGTCGGCCGCGAGGACGTTGAGCGCGGTGGCGCGCTCGAGGAAGTCGTCGGCGGAGGAGCCGGTCAGCAGCGCGGAGATCTTGGTGAACCGCGCGCCCTGGAAGGAGGCGCTGGCCAAGGTGTCCACCTGGCCGCGGAACTGCTCCTCGAGGGCCTGGGCCTGCTTCTCGGTCTCGATCGCCATCGCCACGTCGGCGTTGGCCTTGTCGAAGTCCGCGTTGCGGGCGTCGAGGTCGGTCCTGGCCTTGAGCAGGTCCTCGTTCACCTGCTTGACCTGCTTGGAGACCTCGTTGTAGCGCTGCAGGGCCTCGGAGGCCGTCTGCGGCGGGTTGGCCGGCTGCGCCGTGGCGGGGTTCGGGGAGAAGGTCACCACGGCCACGACCGCCGTGACGCTCATAGCGCCACGCACTGCACGTTTGAGTCGATGCGACGACATGTGTCGCGCGTACTCCTTCGTCCTCTGACCGCCGACGGGCCGCGGCGCGGGGTCCGGGGTGTCACTCCTCGGACCAGCCCTGGGCGGGCGAGCGGGATTGCCGCTGCCTGCCCCTGGCACGTCGCTGACCCCACCGTGGGGGAATCCGGTCCAGGCCCCTCGGGAGGGCCTGTGATCGGCGGCGATCCCGCGTGCCGCCCTCGGGGTGGGCGGCTTGCTGTCGTGAGATCTCGGACAGGTTACGAAAAGTAGGCTTGCGCGTCCACCAGGTCGGGAAAAAATCGGTTGCCGATCATCACGAAACACCAACGGAGCAGTGCGGACTCCGCGCTGTGACCGCCCCTACACCTGCGTCACTCCAAGCGGTGAACCGTTCGGCGACAGAAGTGACCACTCGGCGAAGGAGAGGATTGACCCCGGCTTCGCGTGTCGCGGTCCGCCGGGACCTGGATCACGCTGAGCGCTCCACCGGGGTGATCCGCAGCCGCAGCCTGGGCACCATCCCGGCGTCGGCCAGCGCGTCGATCGCCCGGCGCTCCGGGGTGTCGAGCTCCACGGTGGGCGGGGCGCCGAGCAGCACGCTGATGACGCACTCCCCGCACGCGTCGCCCCTGACCTGGCAGCGGTCGCAATCAACGATCATGGCCACGTCCCCTTTCGGTCCGTCTCGCTTTCGGACACTAAGCGGGGGGTACGACAATTCTCGATCAGGCGTTCGAGAAACCGATCGTGACGTGGCGGTGATCGGGTGGAATCAGCCGCCGACGTATTCCCAGTGCCACGGTTCCTCGCGCCCGCGGCCGGGCTGCGCCCACGCCGGGTTCGACCACCCGAAGGCGGGGGCGTTGGCCTTCATCCACGCGTGCTGCGCGCTGCCGAAGGACTGGATGCCCCCACACAGGTCCACCGCGAGCCCCCACCCGTGGTTGCTGGTGCCCGGGACCGCCGCCAGGGCGGGTTTGACCTGGTAGAGCCGCACCTGGGCGCTGAACGCCCGGTAGGAGTCGGTGATGCACACCGGCCCGCCGAAGGAGCTCGCGTAGGCCGCGGAGAGCGCCTGGTAGGCCTCGGCGGCGTCGCAGCGCAGCATGTGCGAGGCGGCGCCGATCGTGCACAGCGCCGAGGGCGGGATCAGCCCGTTCGGGTAGCCGCCCCACGCGCCCGCGGCCTCGCCCGCGCCCCTGGCGGGGACGCGCACGCTGCCGCAGCGCCACTTCAGGCCGCCGTCGGTGGCCTGCGGGACGGGCTGGGCCGGGCGCTGCTCCAGCGAGGGCCTGCCGACCCCGAGCAGCGTGTCGCCGCCGGGCATGTCCGCGACCACGACCCCGGCCAGGCGGGCGTCGGCGGCCAGCATGGTGCGCTCGTCGAGCACCAGGCCCACGCCCTGCACGCCGTAGCGGGCGGGGCCGAGGAACACCAGGTCGCCGGGCTGGGCGTCGGCGGCGGCCACCGGGGCCAGCACCGCCATCTGCTCGCCGACCGCGCCGGGCACGGGCAGGCCCCCGCTGTCGTAGGCGGCCTTGACCAGCCCGTCGCAGGAGTAGGCGGTGGGCCCCTGGCCGCCGGTGCCGGGCACGTAGGGCTTGCCCAGCGCGCCGACGGCCGTGGTCACCGCCGTGACCGTCTCGGCGGGCAGCACCAGCAGCGGCTCGGCGCCGGGCGGCAGCACCTGGGCCACGCCCGGCTGCGGGCCCGTCGAGCCCAGCACCGCGGTCATGCCCGGGGGCAGCCGGGTCGGGTCGCGCAGGGCCGCGGCCGGGGGCGGGGTGACGCCCGAGGCTGCGAGCCGGTCGGTGTAGGCCTTCCAGTTGGCCGCGGTCTGCTCGTTGCGCTCCTTCTGCGCCTTCTGCTGGGCGACGACGGCGGCGTTGGTGTCGTCGACCTGCCCGCGCAGCTCCGAGGACACCGCGGCGGCCCGGTTGCTGGCGTCGGCGTTGCGCCGGTCGAGGTCGGTCTTGCGGTCGGCGGCCGCCTTCTCCGCGGTCAGCGCCTCCCGCTCGGCGGCCAGCGCGGCGTCCTGCCTGCGCACGGCCGCGTTGAGCCTTCCGTCCTGGTCGGCGCGGACCCGGGCGATCAGGTCGTTGCCCTGCAGGAAGTCGTTGGGGTTGGCCGCGGTGAGCAGCATCTGGATCTCGCTGGGCTGGGCCAGCGCGGAGTACAGGGCCTTGGAGTAGGCGTCGACCTCGTCCTGCTGGGCGGCCACGACCGCGTCCGCGGACTGGCGCTCGGACTTGGCGCCGGAGACCCGCTCGGCGGCGACGACCAGGTCGCGCTCGGCACCGCGCACCCGCTCACCGAGGTCGGCGAGCTCGCGCTGGACGTCGGTCGCGGTGCGCTGCAGCGCGGCGACCTGCGGGTCGGCGAAGGCCTCGCCCGGCCGCGAGTCGGCGGCGCCGCCGTCGGGGCCCACGCCCGCCTCGATCTGCGGGGGTTGGGTCTCCTGGGCGCGGACGGGCCCGTCGGCCAGGACCACCCCCACCGCGAGGACCACCGCTGCCAGCACCCGGAACCTGTCGCGCACCTGCTCGCCTTCCTGCTTCGCCTGCCCGCCCACCACCGATGATCCCACCGGCGGGTCAGACGCGTCCCAGGCGTGCCAACAACACCGCCGAGGGCACCGAGTAGGCGCCCCGGTCGCGGACGGCCTCGGCCACCGCCCGGTCGGAGGTGGCGACCACCAGCGGCCTGCCCGTGGGCTCGTCGGCCACCAGGGTCCGGATCACGTCGTCGGCCTGCACGCCGGGGTCGCTGAAGATGACCCGGACCCCGCGCGGCTTGGCCACCGGGACCACGACCACGCCCGCGCCGTCGAAGACCAGGGTGACCTCGATGGACGTGCGGGCGGCCAGCGCGGAGAGCTGGCGGACGAGCCGCTCCCGCTGATCGGCCAGGGTCAGGTCGGAGTAGCCCGTCTTGGTGACGTTGTAGCCGTCGACGATCAGGTGCGCGGTGGGCAGCGCGAGCAGCCGGTCCAGGCCGACCGGGTCGTCCACCCGGCGCCGCTGGTCCCTGGCCGTGCGCGCCCCGGCGACCAGGTCGGCGGGGCGGGGGCCGCTGCCGTCGCCGATCATCAGCTCCCGGCGCAGCCCGGACACCGCGTTGTCCACCGTGTCGATGAGCAGGGCCAGCCGCACCTCGTCGGCCTGGCGGGCCTCGCGCGCGGCCTGGCGGGCCAGCGCGGCGTCGGCCTCGGCGCGGACGGCGCGGGCCAGCGCGGCCTCGGCCCGCTCCCGCTCCCGGTCGAGACGCTCGGTCAGCGCGGCGACCTGCCCGGACACCCCGGAGCTGGCGGCCGCGGCCTCCGCGCGGGCCGCCGCGGCGTCGTCCTTGGCCTCGCGCAGCCGCACGCCCTGCTCGCGCAGCCGCTTGCGCAGCCGGTCCAGCTCGACCTCACCCTCGGCGCGGGCCAGGTCGGCGGCCTCGTCGGCGGCGGTGACCCGCTCGCGCACCCGCGCCAGCTCGGCCTCTGCCTTGACCAGGCGGGCCAGCGCGTGGTCGCGCTCGGCGCGCAGCGCGGAGTCGTCGGCGCGGCGGGCCACGGCGGCCACCCGGTCGACCGCGGATTCGGCGCCGACCAGCAGCGCGGCCGCGGCGGCGCCGACCGGGTCGCCGCCGTCGGGGTCGAGGCAGACGGGCTTGTGCTCGCGGCACCACTCGATCACGGCGGTGCGGAAGCCCGTGTGCTCGCGCAGGGCCGTGACCAGCACCGGGCCGCCCAGCTTGGCGCGCTTGGCCGGGGCGAAGCGGGCCACCGGGCGGAGCTGCTGGGGGACGTCGACCGCGGGCAGGGCGCCCACGGCGGCGGCGGCCACCTCGGCCAGGCGGGCGCGCACCGGCTCGGGCAGCACGTCCGGCCAGACCCGGGCCGGGGCGTCGTCGACCGCCGGGCCGTCCGCGTGGGACGGTCCGGGCTCGGTCGGCGGAACCGGCTCCGAGGACGGGGGCACCCCTGAAGGCTAGTCTCGCCGCCGGGGCGCGCCCTCGGGAAGGGCGGGCGGAACTGTCGGTGGGCTGATCTAGCTTCGACCGTGATGAGCACCGAACCCGACCCGCGCGCCCAGCTCAGCTTCGACGAGCTGGGCACGCCGCTGCGCGAGACCACCTTCGTCGTGTTCGACCTGGAGACCACCGGGGGCAGCGCGGCCGAGGACGCCATCACCGAGATCGGCGCGGTCAAGGTGCGCGGCGGGGTGGTGCTGGGCGAGTTCGCGACCCTGGTCGACCCGGGTCGGGGCATCCCGCCGGAGATCGTGACGCTGACCGGCATCACCGACTTCATGGTCTCGGCGGCGCCGCGGGTCGACACGGTGCTGCCCGCCTTCCTGGAGTTCGCCGCCGGGTCCGTGCTGGTCGCCCACAACTCCGGGTTCGACGTGGGGTTCCTCAAGGCCGCCTGCGCCCGGCTGGGCTACCCGTGGCCCCGGCCCGCGGTGGTGTGCACGGTTCGGCTGGGCAGGCGGGTGCTGTCCAGGGAGGAGGCGCCGAGCTGCCGCCTCTCGGCGCTGGCCGAGCTGTTCCAGGCGGAGACGAAGCCGATCCACCGCGCCCTCGACGACGCCAAGGCCACCGTCGACGTGCTGCACGGGCTGCTGGAGCGGGTCGGGTCGCTGGGCGTGCAGTCACTGGAGGAGCTGCTCGACTACCTGCCCGAGGTCACCCCCGCCCAGCGGCGCAAGCGCACCCTGGCCGAGGACCTGCCCAACGAACCCGGCGTGTACCTGTTCCGCGGCCCGTCCGACGAGGTGCTCTACGTCGGCAAGGCCTCGGACCTGCGCCGCCGGGTGCGGCAGTACTTCACCGCCTCGGAGACCCGCCGCAGGCTGCGCGAGATGGTGGCGCTGGCGAGCCGGGTCGAGGCGGTGCCGTGCGCGCACGTGCTCGAGGCCGAGGTGCGGGAGTTGCGGCTGATCTCCGCGCACAAGCCCGCCTACAACCGCCGGTCGAAGAACCCGCGCGAGGCGTGGTGGGTCGTGCTGACCGACGAGCCGTTCCCCCGGCTGTCGGTGGTGCGCGCCGCCCGCGAGGGCGCGCTGGGCCCGTTCCGCCGCCGGGGCCACGCCGAGGAGGCGATGCACGCGTTGCAGCAGGCCACCGGCACCCGACCGTGCACGGTGCGCATCCCGGCGGTGAACCCGAGCGCGCCCCCGTGCGCGCTGGCCGAGCTGGAGCGCTGCGCGGCGCCGTGCGCGGGCAAGCAGTCGGCCGAGGAGTACGCCCCGGCCGTCGTGGCGGTCGACGACCTGGTGTCCGGCCGCGCGACCCACCCGCTGCGGCGCCTCGCCGACCGGCTGGCCGAGCTGGCGGACGAGCGCCGGTTCGAGCAGGCCAGGCTCGACCGCGACCGGCTGCGCATCCTGATCCGCGGTTTGGACCGGGGCCAGCGGCTGGCGTCGCTGGCGGCGATCCCCGAACTGGTCGCCGCCCGCCCGGACACCCTCGGCGGCTGGGACTTCGCCGTGGTCCGGCACGGCAGGCTGGCCTCGGCCGGGTCCGCGGCGCGGGGGGTGGCGCCGATGCCGGTGGTCGACGCCCTGGTCGCCTCGGCGGAGACGGTGCTGCCCGGCCCCGGCCCGCTGCGCGGGGCGGTGGCCGAGGAGACCGCGGTGGTGCTGCGCTGGCTGGACCGGCCGGGCACCCGCATCGTCGCCACGGCCATCCCGTGGGCGGTGCCGCTGCACTCGGCCGCGACCTGGCGGCCGTGGCTGGAACGCGCCGACGCGGCCAAGAGCTCGGAGCACCCGGCCGACTTCTGAGCGGTCCTGCGCGACTGCTTCACCCTTACGCCATGGGCGGGGTCGACCAGCGCGGCTGGGGCCAGGGTGGCTGGTTCTGCTAAACGGCCGGTCCTGATCACTCAGGTCCACCAGCACCCCGGGTGGTCGCGCGGCCGTCCGGGGTGTGACCCGGCGCTCACCGCTTACGTTTCCCCGTCCAGTGGTCCATGTTGGTGGACAGATCACCGGATGGAGGAGGACGCGATGACGATGAGGTCCGCTCTCGGCCTGGCAGCGCTGGGTCTCGCACTGGTCCCGGTGCCCGCGGGTGCCGCCGTCCCCCCGCCCTGCGACGCGAGCCAGCTCGAGATCACCACCGGCGCCCGCCCCGACCCGGTGTTCAGCCAGCGGATGCACTACGTGCGGTTCGTCGCCCAGCCCGGCGTCACCTGCGTCCTCAAGGGCCCCCTGCGCGACCTGTCGTTCTTCGCGGGCGACGGCGCCGCGATCGACGTCCCCCAGGAGCCCCCCGCCGCCCCCGGCAGCCACGCGGTGGTCACCGACTCCTCGCCGAAGCAGGCCTACATCCTGCTCCCGGACACCGTCTTCGGGCCGACCGCCGCCAGGATCACCTTCACCCTGCCCTCGGACGGGTCCGACCAGGCCGTGGACGTCCCGTTCGCGGGCGTCGTCACCGGCACCGCCCGCCTGGGCAACGTGACCGACCCCGCCGCCTAGGGCAGTTCGTCCAGCAGCCAGGACACCTGGGCGTCGTCGAGCCTGCCGTGCGGCAGGTTGGTCGAGGCGCAGCGGAAGGCGTGGAACGGCCCCGTGCGGTCGCCGACCGGGGTGTGCGGGTCGTCGTCGCCGAGGGCGGCGGCGCTGGTCGAGGGCACGAAGCAGGTCGCGCGGTGCGCGTCGGGGATGGCGGCGCCGAGGGCGTCGGCGGCCTGGCCGAAGAACTCCGCGGTGCCGCCGGGCGCGGTGTCGTAGGCGGGAACGCCGGTCGTGGTGAGGCGGCGCAGCTCCGACAGGGCGCTCACCACCCCGATGGGGGCGTCGGTGCCGCCCGACGGCTGGAAGCGGACCACGGCACGGGCCAGGCCGCCCAGGCTCCAGGCGAAGGCGGGGGCGCCCGCGGTCAGCTCGGGCCCCGTTCCGTCGCCGCGCCCGCTGGACAGGCCGATCAGCCGGGGGCGGCGGGGGAAGTCGCCGACCCGGCGCAGGTCCGCGAGGAACGCCCGGCGCAGCGGCGCGGCGACGGGCCCGGAGTACTTGGCGTCGCGCACCCAGGCGGCGAACACCTGCTGGGCGGCCGGTCCGCGCAGCAGCTCCGCTGTCGCGGCGCCCGCGGGGAAGCGCTCGAAGTAGTACGCGAGCTGCTGCAGGACCAGCGGCGCCCAGGCGCCGTCGTGCGGGGTGTCGACGGACAGGTAGGCGGCTGCCGCGTGGTCGGCGCCCTCGTGCTCGAGCAGGGACAACGCGTAGCGCGCCATCAGACCGCCCACGCCCACCCCGCCCACCACCAGCGGCCCGCGCGCCTCGCGGCGGACCTGGTCCAGGACGTCGAGCAGGACGCCCGCGTTGGCCTGCACGTGGGTGTGCCGCTCGGCGAAGCCGACGAGGACGAGGTCGCGGCCGGAGTCCAGCAGGGCGTCGAGCGGCCCGTCGCCGGTCAGCGCCGCGACCGGGTGGTCGGCGGGGCCGTGGCCGAGCCCGTCGGCCAGGACGACCGGGCGGGTCAGGGCGGTGTTGCCCCGGCCCAGGTGGACGTGGGCGCGGCCGCGCGCGTGCGCGCCGCCGTAGCCGCGCGGGTCGGTCGCGGCCCACACCGCGTGCGCGGGCCGCGGCCGGGGCCGGGCCGACGCCGCGTCGAACCACCGCCCCGGGGCGAGCGCGCACCCGACGGCGGCCGCGTCACCCGGCTCCGCTGGGGTGGCCAGCTCGACATCGACCCGCGCCCCGACCATCCCCGCCCCCGTGTGCCGCCGCTCCGGCCGTCGACACTAGCCACGGGGGCGGGCACCACGCACGGAGATCTTCGGGTGACACCGGGCCACCAATGGTCCAACCAACCACAGCGGAGCGTCACCGCACAGCGCGGACCACCGGGCACCCGAATGGTCCGAAGAGGACCATGGGTCAGCGGAAGCGGTGGCCGAGGCCGTCGAAGAGGGAGAACCGCACGCCGTCGAGGAGCCCTCACCGTCAAAACGCACGTCCCTACGACGGATCAAATGGTCCGCACCCGGCCGCCCGGTAGCGGCGGAGCGCCTCGCGGCCGTCGGGGGTGAAGCCGAAGGAGGGGTCGTCGAGTCGGGCCACCAGGTCGGGCCAGGGCATCCACCAGCCCTCGGCGACCTCTTCGGGCTGGAGCCGGATGGCGCCGTCCGCGGGTGAGTACTCGGCCTCGTAGACGGCGGCGAGGTAGTTGGCCCGGTTGTCGGCGTACCAATAGCGGAACAACGGCCGAACAGCACTGGCGACGCCCAGTTCCTCCAGCAGCTCACGCCGCGCGGAAGCATCTATGCCCTCACCGGCGGTCACCACTCCCCCGGCCCAGACATCGTGCAATCCCGGATAGACGTCCTTGGTCTCAGTGCGTCGGTGCACATAGACCGATCCGTTGTGCCACAGCACTGTCTGCGTCGCCGCGTGCGGGAGGTTGTCGCGTCGCACAACACTGCGCGGCGCTGTCCCGATGACCCTGCCGTCGAGATCACCCTCCGCGTAGAGGTCCACCAACTCGTCCACTATGGATTCAACCTTCCCCTAGCCATGTCCACCAACGCGCGCCCCGCCACCGTCGTGGCACCCCGCCCGCGCCACGCGAACGCCAGCCGCCCCCGCAGCGGCGGATCAACGATCGCCACCGGCGCCAACCCGGGCCGAGACCGCGCGACCGGGTCCGGCAGCACCGCCACCCCCAGCCCCTTGACCGCCAACGCGGCCACCTGCGCCGGGTCGCCCGCCTCGAACGCCACCCTCGGCACGAACCCCGCCGCCGCGCACGCCGCCTCCAGGTGCGACCGCACCCCCGTGCCCGGCGGCAGCCCGACCAACGGGACGTCGCGCAACTCAGCCAGCCGCACCGACTCCCGCCCCGCCCACGGGTGCCCCTCAGCCACCCCCGCGGTGATCGCCTCATCAGCCACCACGACCACTTCGAGGTCCAGCGGCGGCACCGGCCCCAGCGACACCACGGCCGCGTCCAACGTCCCCTCCCGCAAACGCTTGACCAACTCGTCTGACGTCGCCTCCACCAGGGTGATCTCCACCGCCGGATAGGTCTCGTGGAAGGCCGCGAGCAGCCCGGGGACGTCGACCGCGTGCGAGGTCACCGCCCCCACCGCCACCCGCCCCCGCACCAACCCCGACAGTTCCTCCACCGCGAGCCGCGCCCCCTTGACCGCCTCCAACGCAGCCCGCGCGTAGGGCAGAACCGCCGCCCCCGCCTCGGTCAACCGAACCCGCTTCCCGGACCGGTCGATCAACTCCTGCCCCAACTCCCGCTCCAACCGCCGCACCTGCGCACTCACCCCCGGCTGCGCGACATGCACCCTGGCCGCGCCCCGAGTGAACCCACCCTCCTCGACAACCGCGACGAAGTACTCCAACTGCCGAAGCTCCATGCCCTCAACCTAACCCCCCAGCCATAACCATCGCTTCTGATCACCAGACGATCCAGCTCTTCGACTTCTGCCCGCTCCCCGAGCAAGCTGGACCCATGCGCCCCAAGGCCACCACCCCCGAAGACCTCGCCCGCCTCTTCGTCGAACGCGCCAACGCCCGCGACGCCGAGGGCCTGTCCCTGCTCTACGAACCCGACGCCGTCCTGGCCTTCCCACCCGGCTCCACCACCAGGGGCCGCGAAGCGATCCAGGCCGTCTGCGAACAACTCCTGACCCACGGCGGCGAGTTCACCACCGAGAAGGCCCTCCCCACCATCCACCACGGCGACCTGGCCCTGACCTCCACCCACCCCGCCGACGGCACCGGCGGCCGCACCCAGATCGCCCGCCGCCAACCCGACGGCACCTGGCTCCGCGTCATCGACCGCCCCGAGATCCCCCCGTCCTAAACTCCCAACACCACCCCTCATCCCCCAGGAGCCCCCTCATGCGATCCCCCCTCACCCCCGAGGAAGCGATCGCCGAACAACAAGCCCTGGCCCCCCAAGTCAACGAACACCCCCCGCCCCACTTCACCCCCAGAACCGCCGCAGGCCTGGACGTCGCCTACGCAGGCGAGACCGGCCACCTGGTCGCCGCAGCCACGGTCATAGACCTCGACACCCTCACCCTCATCGACTCAGCCGTAGTAGAAGGCCACACGGACTTCCCCTACATCCCAGGCCTCTTCGCCTACCGAGAACTCCCCTCCCTCCTCAAAGCCCTAACCCTCCTCACCACCACCCCCGACGTCTTGGTCTGCGACGCCCAAGGCAAGGCCCATCCTCGCCGCTTCGGCCTCGCCTGCCACCTGGGCCTCACCACAGGCATCCCCACCCTCGGCGCGGGCAAGACCCCCATGGGCCCCTACACCCCGCCCGCACCCACCCGAGGCTCCTGGACCCCTTTGGCCGACGATGACGAAGAAGTCGGCCGAGCCCTCAGAACCCAGGACAACGTCAAACCCCTCTTCATCTCCATAGGCCACAACCTCAACCTTGCGACTGCGACGGACCTAGTCCTCAGACTCACCCCCACCTACCGCCAACCCGAGACCACCCGCACCGCCGACCACCTCTGCCGCCAAGCACTCAAGTTCCACACAATGGGGTGAAGGTGGTAACACGCTCACCCTCGCGGCGATCTACCTCGCACGGGTGACTGCCCCCTGGTCGCCCGCCAGGCACCGAGAAGGGCAGCAGTCGATGGACATCGCGGAGCGGGCACAGGCACTGGCGCAGAAGATCCGGCAGCACAAGGCCGGGATCGAGACCGAGGAGGCGACCAAGAACGCCTTCGTCATGCCGTTCATCAGCATGGTCCTCGGCTACGACGTGTTCAACCCCGCCGAGGTCATCCCCGAGTTCACCGCCGACGTGGGGACCAAGAAGGGCGAGAAGATCGACTACGCCATCGTCCACGACGGCCAGGTCCAGATCCTCATCGAGGCCAAGCGGGTCGGCGACCCGCTGCGCCTCGAGCACGCCTCGCAGCTCTTCCGCTACTTCGCCGCCACCAACGCGCGGATCGCCGTCCTCACCAACGGTGAGGTGTACCAGGTCTTCACCGACCTCGACGCCCCGAACCGGATGGACGCCAAGCCGTTCCTGGTCCTGGACTTCGCCGACATGGACGAGACGCTCCTGCCGGAGCTGGCGAAGCTGACCAAGGAGACCTTCGACCTGGACTCGGTGCTCAGCGCCGCGGGCGAGCTGAAGTACATCGGCCAGCTCAAGCGCATCCTCGCCGCCCAGTTCAAGCAGCCCGAAGACGAGTGGGTCCGCTTCCTCACCACCCGGGTCTACGACGGCCCGATCACCCAGAAGGTGCGCGACCAGTTCGCGCCCCTGGTCGAGAAGGCCGCGCGGCAGTTCCTCAACGAGCAGGTCAACGACCGCCTCAAGAACGCACTCGGCCAGTCCGACGCGATCCTCACCGTCCCGGCCAACCCGGCCCCGGCCGTCGAGCTCGACACCGCCGCCGAGATCGGCGGCGACGTCGTGACCAGCGACGAGGAACTGGAGGGCTTCCGGGTCGTCCGCGCCATCGTGTGCAGCGAGGTGCCCAGCGCCCGCGTCGTCGCCCGGGACACCAAGACCTACTTCGGCGTGCTCTTCGACGACAACAACCGCAAGCCGATCGCCCGCCTGTGGTTCAACCGCTCGAAGAAGTACCTGGGCCTGTTCGACGACAACAAGAACGAGACCCGCATCCCCATCGACACCGTTGAGGACATCTACGCCCACGCCGCCCACCTGCGCACCACCGTGACCCGCTACCTCGGCGCCGCGACGGTGCCCGACCCGGTCGCCTGACGCGCCCCCGCCGGGATCGAGGCAGCGGGGATCAGACGTCAATGGCGGCGTAGACCAGGATGTTGTCCAGGTAGTTGCGATTGGCGGCGTCGTACTCGCCGCCGCAGGTGATCAGGCGGATCTCGGGCCGGTCGGTGTCGCCGTAGACGGCGTCGGTGGGGAACGAGTCCTTCGCGACCTGGTCCACTTTGTACACCGTGAAGAACACACTGGTCCCGTCGGCACGACCAACCTCGACGCGGTCGCCGACCTCGACTTCGCGGAGCCGGAAGAAGATGCCCGGCTGCTTGTTCCCATCCACGTGCCCGAGCACGACCGCGGGCCCGGTGTCACCCGGCGGCGGACTGTCCTCGTACCACCCCGCCTGCATCGGCTGCCCCACCGGCGGCACCTCGACGGTCCGGTCGGCGTTCAACCCCAGCCGCACCAGCGTCGACCGCGCCCCGATGCTCGGCACGTCGATCCACAACGGCACCGACGACGTCTCAGCCGCCGAAACAGGCGGAGCCGCAGCAGGCTGCCCACTCCCACACGAGACCAGCGCGAGAAGCGCCGCAATACCGATGCCCCAGCCCTTCCAGCGTCTCACCGCAGCCCCGCGTCCCCGGTCTGCGGCGCGCCTTCAGGCACAACCGCGACCTGGCGCCCAGCCTCGACCCGAGGCGTGGGCGACGACGAGCGCACAGGCGGCGCGGCGTCAGCACGACCGCACGTCGCCGACCCGAGCACCAGGTCACCCGACCCCAGACGCCCCGTCTCCGAGCCCCCGAGCAGCCGCAGCCGCATCGCGTTGACCGTCAAACTCCCGTCAGCAGCCGGAACCTGCTCGTTCACCACAACCTCAACCACCCCCGGCACCCCAACCGCCTGTTCGGCGGCGCGTCGACCGGCACCGCCCCCAGCGTCCCCAGGTCCCACGCCCGTCAACGTCGCGGACCCCAAAACCCCGTCAGGCCCAGACACGCACTCAGCCCGCAACACCCCCGCCGACGGCGCCCGTCCCACAAGCCCGGCGAGCACCGGCAACGAAGCGCCAGCAACCGCCCCCGTAGACCGCACCCCACCAGTCTCGGGATACACGACCACCGAACTGGTCACAGCCTTGGCCACCACCAACCCACCCAACGGCGGATCAACCACAGAAGCCGCCAACGGCCCCCCACTGCGCGACGGCGCCAACTCCCCGGAGTCGACGGCCAGCCGCTTGTCCCCCAACACACCAGGCAACAACGTCACCGACGCCGAGGCCCCGAACGCAGCCCCAGCCCCCGGCGCGGCCTCAGCCGCCGCGACCCCGATCAGGCCACCCGAGAAGACCGCGACCGCAGCAACAACGCCGGCGACCCGCAGATGTACGTCCGACCGCATCAGCGTCGCCAAAAACCCGAGCTGACCGCTGAACCGAATGACACCACCTCGGGCGCATTCCGCAGATCAATCACTTGGAGTCACCTCAAGCCTTCACCCTCACTCACACAGCCATACCCATTCACTCGTTGCTGTGGACGTACGAAAAACGCACGATTGCGTGACCCACACCACAGCCCACCCTCGCTTCGTGGCGTGCCGCCCCCGCGCGGCGCCCACGCACCCATCCGGGCAACCCGCCACCCCGCACAGCCTTCTCACTACGCATCGACTACACGACGATGCAGACGGATCGCCGAGACGAGGAAGAAGACACCACCCAACGCCGCGTACCCGACGACGTTGGTGAGCGACGCATTCGCCCCGCCAGCCTGCACGATGAAGCTAGCGCCCGCGAGGGTGGAAATCCCACCACTGAGGATCATCGCCCACTGACCACCAAGCCGGCGCCGCAAGATCGCGACGATCAACTGCACGCCCCCAGCGGCGATCGCCCAGGCACCCCACACCCGCAGCACACCCGCAATGCCGGAACTGACGACAACGGCCAATCCGACAGCGGTGAGCAGACTCAGTGCCATGTTGATGCACAACGGCACTCGCGGTCGCGCGGCGCCCGAGGACCGGAAGTCGACCACAGCCGCGGCGAAGTCGAACAGCGGGTAGACCACCAGCAGGGCGATGCTGACCGGAGTGAGCGTCGAGGCGGTCAGCAGCATCAGAACGGCCCAGACAACGGCGAAGCCGAAGCGCGCATAGTACAGGTCCCGCAACCCCTTGGGCGCGCCGGCAACCTGGATGGAACTCGACATCAGATCCTTCTTTCGATCAGCGAGAGCGGTGATCCGCCCATCCCGCCGATCCACCTCGGAAGTCAGAGCGGCATCGACAAGACAGAACGATCGGTACACCAGAGCCTGGGCCATTAACGCGGCGATGTCAAGACCGATCGTTCTGTCTGCTAGCCTGGAGCCAGCATCGCGACGGGAGAGGCGGATGTCGGAAGCACGAACACGACTGCTCAACACGGCCAGCGCCCTGTTCTACGCCGAGGGCCTCCATTCCGTCGGCATCGACCGCATCATCGCCACCGCGGGCGTGACACGAGCCACCCTGTACCGCCACTTCCCCAGCAAGGACGACCTCGTCGTCACCTACCTGACCCAAGCCGACGAGACGATCCGCACCCGAGTAAGAACCGCTCAAACCCAGAACACCTCCCCCGACGAGATCATCCGAACCGTCGGCCGTTCCATAGCCGACGACATCCAGACCCCCGGCTTCCGAGGCTGCGCGTTCCTCAACGCCGCCGCCGAGTACCCCGATCCAGCCCACCCGGTCCACCAAGCGGTCCTCGAACACCGCCACTGGTTCCTGTCCGCGATCACCGAACTCTTCAGCCAAACCGGAAAACCAGACCCAGAACCCGCCGCCCGCCACTTCACCATGCTCAGAGACGGCGCCATGACCGCGGGCTGCCTGACCAACCCACAACCCATTTGCGAAACATTCCTACGCGGCGTCGAAGGACTCCTCAAGTACCGCAGTCGTCAGCAACCAGATTTCTAACCGCGCCGGATACGTAGCGGGTGACCGCCGCCTGCTGCGAGCCGAGGCGCTTGACTTGGGTGCCGTCAACGATGTATCACGGCGACACCGCAGCACCCTTCGCGAGTTGATCCGCCGCTGTCCTGGGCAAAGGGATCCAAGTGATCGGTAGCTCTTGCAGTCGCGGTGGTGTTCGGGTCCACTGTCGGACCATGGTGAACATTGGCACTGGTCCGCTGGCCACAAGCCCGCCGCCGGGCGGCGCGCCCCCCGTCCTCGCTGCGGAGGGTGGGACCCTGGGCTCCATCGAGAACTGGATCAACAGCGTTTTCGATCCGGTGTCCGAGGCGCTGTCCGCATTCGTCTTCGCCGAGATCTCCGTTTTCGGCATAGAATTTCCCTGGATCGTCGCCTGGCTGGTCGCCGCCGCGACCATCTTCAGCATCTATTTCGGATTCATCCAGTTCCGCGGGTTCAAGATGGCGCTGGACCTGGTGCGTGGGAAGTACAGCAAGCCGGATGATCCCGGTGAGATCTCGCATTTCCAGGCGCTCAGTTCCGCGGTGTCCGGCACGGTCGGTCTCGGCAACATCGCGGGTGTCGGCGTCGCGGTGACCATCGGTGGCGCGGGTGCCACGTTCTGGATGATCGTCGCCGGACTGCTGGGCATGTGCACCAAGTTCGTCGAGTGCACGCTCGGTGTGCGCTACCGGGAGATGCACGAGGACGGCACCGTCTCCGGCGGCCCCATGCACTACCTGCGCAACGGCATGGCCGAGAGGTTCGGTGGCGGCGGCAAGGCCGTCGGCCGAGTCCTCGCGGTGCTGGCGGCGGTGATGATCCTGTTCTTCGCCATCTCCGGTGGCAACATGTTCCAGGCCAACCAGGCCTTCGCCCAGCTGCGCGACGTCACCGGCGGCAGCGAGGGCTTTCTCGGTGGCGACGGCGCCGCTCTGATCTTCGGCGTCCTGCTCGCCGTCGCTGTCGGTGCCGTGATCTTCGGCGGCATCAAGTCCATCGGCAGGGTGACCAGCAAGCTGGTCCCCTCGATGGGCATCATCTACATCACAGCCTGCCTGATCGTCATCGGCGTCAACATCTCCGGGGTGCCCGCCGCGGTCGGTGCCATCGTCTCCGGCGCCTTCTCGCCGGAGGGCGTGGTCGGCGGCGCTATCGGCGCGCTGATCGTCGGCTTCCAGCGAGCGGCGTTCTCCAACGAGGCCGGCCTGGGCTCCGCGCCGATCGCGCACTCGGCGGTCAAGACCAGGAACCCGGTCACCGAGGGCTACGTCGCCCTGCTCGAGCCGTTCATCGACACCGTCGTCGTCTGCACCATGACCGCGCTGACGATCGTCATCGCCAAGACCCAGTTCTGGACCGACGCCCAGGCCAGCGTGTTCGCGGGCGGTGACGTCCCGGACGGCGTCACCGTGACCTCGGGGTCCTTCGAGACCGTGCTGCCCTGGTTCCCCTACGTGCTCACCGTCGCGGTGGCCCTGTTCGCCCTGTCCACGCTGATCACCTGGGCCTACTACGGCCAGAAGGCGTGGACATACCTGTTCGGCAAGTCGCAGGTCAGCGAGCGCGTCTACCAGTTCATCTTCTGCCTGTTCATCGTCGCCGGGTCGGTGCTGAGCCTGAGCAGCGTGCTCAGCTTCGCCGACGCGGTGCTGTTCCTGCTCGCCCTGTTCAACATCATCGGCTTGTACCTGCTGGCCCCCGTGGTGAAGCAGGAGCTGAAGAGCTTCCGAGAGAAGATCAGTTCCGGAGAGGTCCGGAAGAACGAGGAATCGAATCTGTGATCAGGTCGGTCACCCGCGGACTCGACATGGTCCGCGGGTGACTCGTCCTCGTGCTGGGCCTGAGTGCGGCTGGCGGCGACGTTGGAGCAGGCGGTTCATCCACGGCAGCGCACCGCTCCCGTGGAACAACCGGAACTGCCGCGGCCAGAATGTCTACAGTGGATCTCGCACAGCGGCACTGTTCGCCTACACCGGCGTGCCGATGGTGACCACCGAGAACGGGACGGTGCGGACGTGCGCGGTTATCGGCGTGGTTGCTGATTGACAACTTCGAGTGGGGTTGCGGCTACGCCGAGCGGTTCGGCATCGTCCGCGTCGAGAACGCACACTGAAGCAGAGCGCACTGTGGTTGCGCGACCTGATCCCCCGGCCACACGGGTAGGTCCCGATCCCGGCCCGGTCGTCGCGGCATCTCTGCGCCCCGCGGCGACCGGGCCGGTCCCACGTCACGCCACGGCGAACAGCAGCGCGGCCGTGACCGCCTCCACCCCGAAGTAGAACCAGACCGGGTAGAACCGCGTAGGGGCGTCGCCGAGCCGGGAGACGAGTCGGCCCAGCGCCATCCCGGCCAGGGCGGCCGCGACCGTGACGACCACTCCGGCGCGCAGGTCGTCGAGGAACAGCGCTGTGATGAGCACGGCGGCGATCGCCAGCCCGAAGCCGCCGTAGACGGCCCGGACCTCCGATCGGCTGTCGTCATGCACCCTCCCCGGACGTCCGCCCCAGCGCCGCTCCCGCCGCCAGGAGCAGCAGCGCCACGGCGTCGACCTGCGCCACCCGGAGCACCTGCGCGTTCACCGGCGTCGTGGTCAGCGCCAGGAGCAGGAACGCGCCCATGCTGACGGCGCTGCCGGTGATCGCGGCACGGCGCAGTGCCGGGCGGAACGCCGACACGATCACGAACGCGCCGGTCAGCGCGAGCAGGACCGCCCGGTGCCGCAGCAACACCTCCAGGTCCGCACTCCCGATCTCGACCCCGTACGCCGATCGCATCGACCCCGGCGACACCGCTCCCGCCCCTGGCACGACATTGATCAGGCCCACCGCCACAAGCAACGCCTGCCCAAGCCCCGTTCGTCTGGTCTGCACACGTGGAATCATCGGGCGCGTGGACGACGCCGCGCTTCCAGAAACATGCTGCCCACACGACCGGCCTACGATCTGGCTCGGCCCCGGCCACGCCGCCTACCTAGGCCCATCACTCAACCTCAACCCCCACTTCGGCTCCGTACACTGCTGCGCTATCCCTACTCCTCGGCGTCGTCCGAGGTTGAATCGCCAGGTTCCAGTTTTCGGCAATGCTTTCGGCGTGGTCGAAGTTGGACTGGATCGCCGGTAGTGGGGTGGTCGTCGTCGAGTACCCGACGGCGATCGGTGAAGGCCTGCTTATAGAGGGGGATGGCCTCGCCCACCCGCACCGCAGTCCCGGAGCGGGACAACACCCTCCGGGACCTACTGGGCGTCTCCGCCGCCCCGCGCGAGAGAGCACGGGTGGAAACGATTCGTGCCCGCAGGGCGACAGCGTAGGAACGGACGAAGAACCTCCTCAACCTCGCCGAACGCGGCGTGGAGATGGACGCCCTCGTGGACCGGATCAACAGCGCCCAACAGAGATCAACCTTGCATCCGAGCAACTAGCGCGCACCCCGACAGACCGCCGGATCGAACGGGAGGAGATCGAAGCCCGCATGCACATGCTCACCGAGCGGACCCATGCACTACACCAGACCGATCCCGCTGACCTGCGAGATCTCTACGAAGCCCTCGACCTCAAAGCCCTCTGCACAGCAGAAGAGTTCGAGTGAAAATTCCCCCGCCAATAGCGCGTCGCCGCGTTACTTTCTGTCACTGCGACACGCGAACCCGTACCCACGAACGCATGACGTGGGACCGATGTAGTAACAATGATGCTTGAAGCATCGATGTGAGCACAAGCAGTACACGGCCGTGGCGGCACCACAGGGGTGAACGACATCGCCGCCGACCATCAGCACGGAAAAACCTGGGGGTGTTGTGGACTCGCTCGGCACTGCTGGCCGCCGGACCAGCGGATGGGCTACGAGGTTGGTCGGGCACCAATTCGCTGTCGACTCCGAACTGGGGTGGGGACGATTGCACCCGAATGGGGGGAAAATCTCGTTCTTCGAGAGCCCGGCAAGCGCCGAGGTGGCGCTCGAGACGGCAGACCGGGAGTTGGAGGCGTCGTTCCTGCCTGCACAGGAGAGGGTCTGGTGGTTCGAGGGCGATCGTTGGATGGTTGGCCGAGTCAACATCCGCCACTCAAAAAGTGCGGGAGGTCACGAAGAGCAATACTATGTAGATTTTCCCAACGAGCGGACCGAACTGCTTCCTGCGGCCGAGTTGCGCGTGCGCTGGTCACTTCCCCTGTCGCGCCCTCTTGAGATGCTCAAAGAGGGCACCGTCGAGACCCGGTTTTTCCATTCCAACCGCACCCGCTTTCTGCACGGCGTGACCAACCAACACAGCGCGTCCTACGGGCTCAAAGGGCTGATGTCATCCGCGGTGGAGATCCACGAGCACCAGATCGGCGCCGCCCGTCGCGTGCTGTCCGACCCGGTCCCGCGCTACCTGTTGGCAGACGAGGTCGGGCTCGGCAAGACGATCGAGGCGGGAATGGTCTTGCGGCAATTTCTGCTTGACAGTCCCGGCGACGCCTTGGTCGTCACGCCCCAATCGGTCGCGGGCCAGTGGGAGTCAGAACTGGTGTCGAAGTTCCGGGTCGACCAGTTCCCCGGACGGGTGAAGGTCGTCGCGCACGGCGAGATCGATCGGCAACCGCATGGCAAGCGACTGCTGACCATCGTGGACGAGGCCCACCGCTTGACCGACAACGTCGACTACGAAGGGGACGGCGAGCGGGAACAGCGGTTCCAGGCGCTGCGCGACATCGCCCACTCATCCCATGCTCTCCTGCTGCTCAGCGCCACCCCCGTGCGCAGCAACGAAGACGGTTTCCTGGGGCTGTTGCACCTGTTGGACCCGCTCAACTACCCCCTGTCAGAGAAGGCGTCGTTCCACCGCCGCGTAGAAATTAGGGACGATCTGGCCGAGGTGATGTCGGCGCTGAGCAGCGGACTGTCGTTGCGCTACCTGGTCGAACCGCTGGAGGAGGTCGTCCACCTGCTGCCCAACGACGCAACTGTGCTTCGGACAGCCGAGGCGGCTCGTTTGCACATCACCGCAGGTGACTCCCGCGGCGCCGAGGTCGAGGTCAGCCGCCTGCGCGCGCACCTGTCGGAGACCTACCGGCTTCACCGGAGGATGATCCGCAGCAGGCGTGACTCAGTAGCCAAGAACGGGTTCCCGGCGCGCGGGAGGCAATTGGCGGCAGGTCAAAGCCCTCTGGTGGATGTTGATCCGCGTAGGGCGCGACTTCTCGAACTCCTCGACGAAGCCCGGTTGGAATTGGAACTGTCCGGGCTCCGCGAAGCAGGCCGCGTGCTCCAAGTCCTTGTAGGACGTTTCCAGGCACCCGTGCGTTCCTTGTCCGACCTCGTCGCGGCATTGCGCCTTGAGTCGGGCCATGACCTGTCCGCGGACGAAGCCGAAGCGGCCCGCGTGCTGCGCGAGACGGATTGGGGCGAGCAGTGGGCAGCCCGCTTGGGCGATGTGCTTTCCAACCCCGCGGAACAGGACCGGATCAAGGCAGCAGTGGAGTGGGTCCGCCCGCGAGTGGTGCGGCGCAAGACAGCCATTGCCTGCACCCACCCGAACACCGCCCTGGCCGCAGCCGACCTGCTGGTACGGGAGTTCGGGAGCCATAGGGTCACAGCGCTACTCGAGGGGCAGAGCAAGGCTGAGCGCAAGAGCCTCGTTGCGGCCGCCGAATGCAGCAGCGAGAAGACCATAATCGTCATGGACCGGTCGGTCGAGGAGGGTGTGAACCTCCAGTTCATCGACGACGTGGTGCACCTCGACCTGCCCACGTCGGTTTCACGCCTGGAGCAGCGGCTCGGTCGGTTCGACAGGTGGAGCCAGTTGAACTCCCCCGTCACCTCGCACCTGTTCGCCGAGCCCCCCGGCCCGCTCCGCGACCACCTAGGGGCCTGGGGAACCCTGGTGTCCGAGGTGTTCAAAGTGTTCGAGACCTCCACCGCGACGCTGCAGTACGTCATAGCCGACATGGAGGCGAACTTCTTCACCACCGCGGTGGCCGAGGGGCTGGCGAGGGCCCGAGTCACAGTCGGCGACAACGCGGCGCTAGAGGGCCAGCGCAAGCGGATCGTGGGCCAAGACCTACTGGACAGCATCGAGGACCGAGCCGACGACGCCGCGTTCGTCGACCGCATCGTCAAGATCGACTCACTCAGTAGGGAGATCGAACGCGAGTCGACGCGGTACGTACACGACATGCTCGGGTTCGCCGTGCGCCAGGACGAGTCGGAACTCCGATTCAGCGTCAACCCCAAGCACCCACCGCTGCTCTCCGAGCGCACGGTGGACCGCCTGGACAAGAAGATCTTCGACCGCGCCTACACCTCCGACAGGATCGATGCGGGCACCGGGAAGGGGTTGCTGCGCGTCGGCGAGCCGTTTGTCGACGTCTTCGCCGACCTGGCCTCTCGGGACGACCGCGGGCGCGTGTTCGCCGTGGAGATGCGGTTCCAGTCGCAGAACCCGGATGCCAGGCCCACCGCAGCGTTCTGCTTCGACTTCAAGATCGGCCCTGCGAATGTCGCTGCCCCGGCTGGCGACACCGACATCGCGCGAGCGGTGCGGGCGCGGACGGCACGACTGCTCCCCACCACAATCGAGCGGGTGTGGTGGTCGCTGGCAGGCTTTGAGTGCACGCCCGAGCAGGTCGGGCAGCTTGAGGGCCCCCGGTGGAAGAACCTTGGCAGCGAACCGGAACGTTTCCGAGAACTGACGGCACCGATGGGCTGGCGCGCTGCTTGCGACAAGGCACTCGATGCAGCGGCCGGGGCCATTCGGGTCCGCGCCGACGTCGGCGGCAGGATCGAGACGGCCAGGAAGCGCGCGGCGCAGGAGCGGACGCGCGACGAGGCGATCTTGAACGCGCGCCCGATCTCGGAGCAGGTCGGCGGCTACGACAGCGTCGTCGCGAACGCTGTCGACGAGGCACTCGCGGTGCCGCAGTTCGCCCTGGAGAGTTGCGGCGCCGTGTTGATCACATGGGCTCCCGCACGATGAGTGCGATGGACCTCGAACAGTTGGCCGGGACGTCCAAGCGACTGGCACGCAGACTCACGCAGCCAGCCACACCTGCGGCTGAACTACTCGCTCTGCTGAGATCAGCGCTGGTCGCACGAGGCTACCTGGCGGTGTGGGCGAGCGAGCCGCCGCTCGACACGATCCCGGACACCGCTTGGGCTGCACACGGATTCACGCGTGCGGGCGACTCGCAGTGGAAGCCGGCCCGGTGGCTGCCTGCTTGGCTGGACACCCGCGGCACGGCACCCGACGAGGCAGCGGCGCAGCGGGCACCACGTCGTCCGAACTGGATGCTGGACGCGGACCAGTTCTACACCGACATCACCGGGCGCGAGCAGTATCTCAGCCCCGGGCAGAAAGCAGCGGTCCGCGCCGTCAGCGCAGCTGAGCCCGGCGACTCGGTTATCTGCGTGCTGCCGACCGGCTCAGGCAAGACCGACGTGGTGCTGACGCGGGCGCTGCGCAGGCGCCCTCTCCAGACCTGTCTGGTCGTCCCGACGGTTGCGCTGGCCATCGACCTGGAGCGGCGGGCACGCGTGATGGCGGGCGAGGCCACGGCCCACTTCACCTACCACGGCCAGCTTGGCGACGAAGCCAAGCGCGAATTGGCCATACGGTTCCGCGAGGGCTCCCAGTGGCTGGTTATCGCCTCGCCGGAGGCGGTCTGCACCGTCTTGTCGGGCCCGTTGGAGACTGCTGCCGCAGAGGGCAGGCTGGACCTGGTTGCCATCGACGAGGCACACATCGTGGCCGAGTGGGGGGACGACTTCCGCCCGGCCTTTCAAACGCTGGCGGGCCTGCTCGCCCGTCTCGCGCAGCGTGCCCCCGTCGGGCAGCAGCCCGTCACCGCCATGCTCACCGCAACGTTGGACAACCACGGTCTGAGGACCTTGAAACGGCTGTTCCCTGGCCGCCACGAACTGGTCGTGTCCGCGCAGGCGACACGGCCGGAGCCCTCTTGGTGGGCGATCAAGTGCGCCTCCGAGGACGACAAACGAGCAAGGTTCCTGGAGGCCTGCCGCCACCTGCCTCGGCCCCTGCTCGTCTACACGACCCTGCACAACTCCGAGCGGTCGACGAACGTGACCACCGCGCTGCGATGGCTGCGCGAAGCGGGTTATCACGCGGTCAGCGGCGTGAGCGGCAGCACCCGGGCGTCCGACCGCGGGGCCGTCGCCGACGGCCTGCGCATGGCGGGACCTGTCAGCCGGGACCTCGACGTCGTCGTGGCGACCTCCGCCTTCGGCCTCGGCGTCGACCTGCCCGATGTGCGCGGGGTCGTCCACCTGTGCCTGCCGGAATCAATTGACCGCCTCTACCAAGAGGTCGGTCGGAGCGGCCGCGACGGCGCCGCGTCGACCTCGCTGGTGCTGTGGACCGATGCCGACGCCGACATGGCCAGGGGGCTCGCCGACGCACGCCTGATCGGCGACGCGAAGGCGTGGAAGCGGTGGCGGAGCATGCGGGCGGGGATGACCGGCGGCCCGGCTCCCCAGGTCGACCTCACCGCCGCCACCGACGACGTCACCTACCCGTGGAGCGACGCTAACCGCTACTGGAACCTGCAGACGCTCAGTGGTATGGCCCGCGCCGGGATGATCGCGCTGGACTGGCCGACACCGCCGCAGGTGCCCGCGGACTGCACCGACGAGCAACTCGAGAACATCTTCGCCGCCCATCGGCGGACCACGGCCGTGCGCATCCTTGACAGCGACTTGGGCGACGAGGCCCAGTTCCGCGCGCGGTTCCGCGCGGGCCAGTCGACGGCAAGGACCGCAGGCTCGGCCTCGTTGGACTCGGCCCTGTCCCTGGTCAGCGGCGCGGGAACGTGCGTCAACAGCGTGCTCGCCGAGCACTACCGCTTGGCCTCCGGGACGAGCAGGCTCGACGCGGTGCGCCAGTGCGGTGGGTGCCCGGCGTGCCGCGCCGCGGGCAGGACCGCGACCGCGTCGACCACCCCCGCCGAGGCGCTGTTCGACGGCGGTTTGGCGGTGCGGCCACGACGCGTCCTCGACGGCCTCGCCCTTGATGGCAAGCTCTGCGTCTGGACCGACGGCGACCAGGCTGATGCCGAGGACGAACTGATCCGACGGCTGCACGCTGCGGGCGTGGTGGCCTTCATCCCTCCTGGCCTGCCGCCGCGCCCGGCCAAGACGGCGGCAGGCTTGTGGTGGCAGGACCAGCCCGCAGAGCTGTCACGCACGGTGATCGAGGCCCTCCGCGTACCCACGCTCGTCCGCATCCGCGGCGACGACTGGGACCCGAGTCAAGCGGGCCTGCTGCTGAGCAGGCTCGCCCCCGGACCATTGACCGTCGTGCTGACCACCCGCGACCACCCGAGCCCCTTCGACAGCAGAAAGCTGCTCAAGGAATCATGGGGCCGCCAACACCGAATCGACCACTTGCTGCGGAGGCTGTGAATGGCGCTGCTGACCTCGCCGGACATGCTTCCCGAGGGCACGCGGTTCTTGACGCGCGCGCTCGTGGCCACCAAGGGCAAGCCCGTTGACAGGGACGAACTCACTGCCCTGGTGGCGCCGCCCGGCCTCGCTGAGGCGATGACCACCCTGGTAGCAGTGATCGACGACGACGCTCCCGACGACGCCGACGAGAGGGAGCAGGCCACAACGGGCGATGCGGGGAACGAGGCTGCGCAGCGGTCCCTGGACGCTTTGCGCACCCTCGGGGTCGTCGACATCGCCAAGAATGAGGTGGCCCTGTCCGAGGTCACTGCCCGGTTGTGGTCACGACCAGAACACGTCACCCCGCGCGCCTTCCGCGCTTTCATGCTGGACCGGTTCCTGCAGACCGCCGACCCGCAGGCTGCGCCGGACAGCATCGAGGGTGTGATGGACTTGGTGCACGCCCTTGACCTGTTCTATACTGCGGAAGAGCCGATGCGCCCGATGGCGCGGTTCAAATCTGGGCCGAAGGGGCCGGGTTTCGCCGCCTTGCAGACTGCGGCGCTAGGCATCGACGACGACCTGTGGCCGGTGCGCAACGCCACCCGCTGGACTCCGTTCGTTCGCTGGGCTTGCTACCTCGGCCTGGCGCGAAACGTCAGTCCGAGCGCGATGGTCCCCGACGCCAGCACCGCACTCGCCCTGCGCCTGTCCTCCCTGGAAAGCAGGACGTACCGGGCCAGCGAGTTCGTCGCGCAGTGCGCCGCCGCCGTGCCCCTGCTGGACGGAGGCGCGTTGCAGCGGACATTCACTGTTGAGTGGACGGGCGACACACAGGTCATTTCACCCGCCCTGTCAATCTCACTGCTGCAACTGGAGGCCGACGGCGCAGTCACGTTCAGCAAGCAAAGCGACTCCGGGGTGTGCGTCTTGCGCACCCGACCGGACCGGTCCACCGACAAGCCGGTCACCTCGATCGAGTGGACGGCCAACGCCGAGAGGGGGGCCGCATGAGCGGCAACCTGGTCTGCTGGAACCGTGAGGCTGTCGATACCGCCACGCAGGTCGACGTCGGAGGTCTGCAGGTCGACGACGCCCACGCCGACGCGGTGTTCGCCGCGATCCACCAGCCCCTGCCGCTCAAGCGGGTCCGCGACGTCCGCCAGAACCAGACCTCCCCGGCGACCGAGAGCGACCTGCTGGCGGAGTTCACCAAGCCGATTAACGCCAATGAGCCAAGGCTGGTGTTCGTCACCGGCCCCAAGGGCAGCGGCAAGAGCCACCTTGTGCGCTGGCTGAAGTCGCAGATCGGTCCCCGGCCCTTGTGGCACGTGGTCTACATCGAAAAGCGCAACACCAACCTTCGCCGTGTCATCGAACTGATCCTCGACGGCATCGACACACCGAGAGCCATCCAACTCCGCGCCACGCTGGCCAGAGCCAGCGCGGAGATCGCCAGCGACGCTGAGGCGGTCAACGCGCTGCTCAGCCGACTGGACCACCTGATCCAGTTCGACCGGTCCGGCGCGCTCAAGGGCCTCGACGGAGTGCCTGAGCCGGAGATCAAGGAGTTGCGCACGACCGCGCACCGACTGCTCGGCGACTTCACCTTCCGCCAGGAGTTGAGCAAGCAGGACGGGCCAATCCACCGACTGGTGCGACTTGCCCGCGGCGGGGCGGGCGCGTCCGAGACCGACGAGGCCGACCTGCACGTGACCGAGGGTGACCTCGTCGTCGAGGCTTCGCACTTCGAAGACCTCGGCCAGGAAATCCAGCGCCTGGTGAAGCAGGTCAACAGCAGCAGGTCCCTGCGCGCGGACCTCGCGGCGTTGTGCGACTCGTACCTGGAGCGCGCCAAGGGCGAGGTCTTCACCGGGCCGAGCACCGACCTGCTCGAGGTGTTCGAGGACGTCCGCAAGGAGATCCACTCGCGGGGCAAGGAACTGTGCCTGTTCGTCGAGGACCTGGTCCTGCTGCACGGCATCGACAAGCAGTTGGCGCAGGCCCTGACCATCCCCGCGAACCGGCAACTGTGCAGGCTTCGCGCGGCGATCGCCGTTACCGACGGTTACCTGCGCTCGGTGGACACGTTCGCCGACCGGGGGAGCCACTTCGTGATCGATGTAGACATGCCGGAGATCGGCCAGTCGCGGTTGCGGGAGTTCGTCGGGCGCTACCTCAACGTCGGCCGCCTCACCGCGACGGAACTGGCCGTAGAACAGCAGCCCGCAACGACCGCCAACGCCTGCCTGCACTGCGAGCTGCGGCCCCGTTGCCACGACGCTTTCGGGGCCACGCCGCTGGGGCACGGGCTGTACCCTTTCAACGCCCATGCGGTCGACCGCCTGGTGGAGCTGGCCAGTCCGGACGAGTTCCGTCCGCGCGACATCCTGCGCCACGTGATCCGCGACTCCCTGGAAGTCGCCGAGGACGAACTGCCTCGAGACGGGGCCTTTCCCTCCTCGGCGTTCGCGCGGACCCTCGACAGCTCCCGGCGAGCGGTCCCGGTCGACGTCAGGGCCACAGTCCACAGGCAGAACCCCTCCACCGCGGAGCCCGAGGTGAGCTTGCGGGCCTTCTACGCCGACACCCCGCCAGCCGTGGACGGGCACCTGAAGAAGATCGCCGCGTACTTGCGCGTCGCCCTGAGCGACCTGCCCAGCGACTCAGGCGGCGACGCTGCAGCCGAGATAAGCTTGGATGCGTCGGCAATCGGGCCGTCGACGGCGCCGTCGAGGCAGAAATCGGCCAAGCCCGCGGTCGATAAGCCTGCGGAGAGCACGAAGCGTGACGAGTTCCAACTCTGGACCGACGGGGTCCAACTGCCCAGTGGAACAGCCAACAAGATCCGGACCTGGATCTGCAACAACATCGTCACCGTCCTGCGGGGCGGTGAGCATGGACTGTTGGTCGCCAAGACCACAAAACGCTCGTGGCGGGTCGGTGCGCACGAGTTGCGCCTGACCGATGTCAAGATCGCAAACGCCGCAGGCAGTGGCGGCATCGCGTCGGACACGCCGTTCCCCATCGCTGTGACCGACGACAACGCGCTGATGTTGAAGGGGATCGCCGCCGCCTCGGACGGCAAGCCGCTTGACGAGGTGGACGGCGGCGTCTGGTACTTCGCGGTGCAGTCGCGCATCGGCCGTTACGCCGAGCGAATCGCGGTACTGGCCTCGCGGGACGCCGAAGCGCGTGTGGCGGAGGCCGCGCGCGCTCTCACCGTCCTACGAGGAAGCGCCGCCCGGCCCGGGACCTCGGTCGTCGAAGCGCTACCCGCGATGCTGGACCCGACTCCTCTCGCAGGGGCGAATCGGGCGTTGCGGGACTTCGCAACCGACACCAGGCCCGCCCACCGCATCTGTCTCTCGGTGCTGCGCGACCACATGACGGGTGCCAAGGGCGCGGGCAAGCCAATCATCCTCGACATCGGCCCGATTTACCGGACCATCGCGCAAACCCTGACGACCACAACCTTTGCTGAACTGGAGCAGAAACACGGCGGCGAGATCTTTGCGGGACTGCAGGTCCGGCTCGCTCGAGCGGCGGACAAGGGGTGGTCGGAGGTCGGCAACCTCACGACCGACCTCGCCGCCCGCTTGGACCCTCGGGAGGACCTGGCGGTGGCCATGTCAGTGATCGAGCAGTTGGTGGACCGAGGGCACCTTGCGGGAAAGCTGCCGAACCAACGCGCCAAGCAGGAGTACGAAGATGCCGCCTCTGATGTGTCGCCTGCGCTGATGGCGGTCTACCAGCGCGCGGCCGCCGTCCCCCCGGGGCAGCGGGGCCCGGGTGCGCTGTGGGAGTTGCGTGAGGACCCAGTGCCCGGCCTTATTAAGCTCCGCGCCTACCTGGCCGCGGCTGAGAAGATCATGTCAGGGGTGGAGAGCAAACTTCCCGAGACGCACGACGGCGAGGCCTCGATCGACACCGAACTGCTCATCCAGGAGTTCAAAGGTCTGGCGGACCAGTTGGACGCGTTGGCCAAGAGAGGGGCACGGGCATGACCGCACCAGCATTGGCGGCCCGCGCGCGCAAACTGCTCGACCGACTGGGGCAGGTCATGGAGGGGGAGGCAGACGTCCACGTCCGCACCTCCGTGGAGAGCGCCGCAGGTCGGGCCAGGTCCAGTCGAGAGGCGCTGTCGGCAATCGACGCTGCGCTGCCCCGCCTGCGAGAACATGGGATCGCCCCCGAGGGACTGCCCGCGGAGTTGATCAGGAGCGCGACGAACGCAAGAACCGCGTTGCGGACAGCCGCGACCAACGTCGCCTCCGACGACCCTCGCAACGCCGCACGGCGCGTCGGCACCGACACGGTGGACCGGGCTTTGGAGTCCGCGGAGAAGGTGGTCCGCTCTCTCAACGACAGCTTGGCCAAGTCCGCGGAGCGCTGGCGGTTGGGAGTGCTGCCACAGGGCGTCAACCAGCCTGTGACCTCATACCCCGGCGTCAGCGACGCGCTCGTCATCAGCCTGCGCCGCATTCAGACCAAGCTGACCGCCAGGTTCGACGGCTCCCGGGGGGCTGCGGCCTTCCCGGACTGGGTCGATGAGATTCTGGAGTTGGCCGCCCGCTGGGAACGGGACCGCCCGGTCCTGGAAAAGGCCCTGCAAGATCATCATCCCGAGGTCGTGGCGTTCCTGCGGCAGGCAGCGACCGAGGCTGGTGCCTCGTGGGACCTCATCACCCCCTCTGTCCAGAAGTGGCTGGCCGACCCTGGCCACACGACGGGTTTGAAGGTCGTACTCCGATCGTGAGCACCAGCATCTCCACCGACGCGCTCATGCGCGCCCTCGACGTCATCGAGGAAGCCGAGACACGCAACCTCGCCTGGGGGCTGTTCGACGAGTCGTGGACCCGCGACGGGCTCCTCGACCTGCTCGCCGCCAGGTGGCAGGAAGGCTCCGCCGAGGAGTGCCTCGACCGCTTGGTCGAGGAGCAACTGCTCCTGCAACTGCCTGCCTCCTGGCCGCAGGCTTACCGCACCCGGATGTCGGAGACGGTCCGCCTCTTCAGCAAGCTGCGGCAACTGTTCCCAAACCAGCCCTGGCAGACCGGCGCCCGCCTCGTGTCCGACATTCGCTTCACGCGGCAGCCGCGGATGTTCTCCGAGCGGGATATTGCCCCGGATGCCTGTGTCGAACGACTCGCGCAATTGGGAGTCCCCGAGACTGTCCTCGTCGAGGTCCGCCGCGTGCTAGGCGGCAGAAAGCTCTCGCGGTTCCAGTTGGCGGCGACGGCTGCGGTGGTCAACGCCACCCGCTCCAGTGAGGACCGGGGGGTTGTGGTCAGCGCGGGGACCGGTAGTGGAAAGACCCTCGCCTTCTACTTGCCCGCGCTCTCGCGGATGTCCGCGGAGAAACCAGCCTCCGGGCGCGCTGTGGCGATCTACCCGCGCAACGAACTGCTCAAGGACCAGTTCGCGACAGCCCTAGCGGAGATCCGCCGCCTGCGCCAGGCCGGGGGCAGGCAGTTGACAATCGGCGCGTACTTCGGCCCCACGCCCTTCTCCGTCAATGAGCCCCCACCGGCGTGGGGCGGGTGGCGAAAGCGCGGGAAACGGTACATCTGCCCGTTCCTGACCTGCCCGTCGCTGGAAGACGACGGCTCCGTCTGCGCGGGCGAACTGAGCTGGGACAAGCCTCGAAACGGCGACGACGTGCTGAACTGGGGACGCTTGGTCTGCTTGCGGTGCGAGGACGCCGTCACAGGCGACGAATTGCGGTTGACGCGAACATCCATCCAGCGCGACCAACCTGACATCCTGTTCACCACCACCGAGATGCTCAACCAACAGTTGAGCGACGGGTGGTCCAGGCACGTGTTCGGCGCGGGCGGCAACAGCAAGCGCAAGCCGAACCTCGTGCTGCTCGACGAGATCCACACCTTCACCGGGACCAGCGGAGCCCAAGCGGCATTCCTACTACGGAGGTGGCGCAAACTGCTCGGCACGCACGTGACCTGGGTCGGCTTGAGCGCCACCTTGGCCAACGCGGCGACCTTCTTCGCCGATCTGTGTGGGCTCAACGTGGATAGCATCGAGGACATCCGCCCCGCCGACAGCGACCTTAAGCCCCACGGCAGCGAGTACCAACTGCTCCTGCGCGGAGACCCTGCCTCGCAGTCCGCGCTGTTGTCGACGACCATCCAGAGCCTCATGCTGCTCCGCCGCGTGCTTGGCCCCCGAGGCAGTACTGCGACCAGCCCGTACGGGTCGCGGGTGTTCGCCTTCCTGGAGAACCTGGACCTGGTCAACCGCCTCTACCGGCAGGTACTCAGCGCAGAGGGGCGCAACCCGTTCGGCGAGGTGGACACTTCGAAAAAAGTGCTCGCCGCGTTGCGCTCAGACCACGTCGTGCCTGGCGACGAGCGGATGGACCGAGACAGCGAGGGCCAGTACTGGTGGCTGCCCAGTCTGCTCGGGTTCGAGCAGCACCCCTTGCAGATCTCTCGGACGTCGTCGCAAGACAGCGGCGTCGACAGTAGCGCTGACGTGATCGTGGCGACATCCTCGCTGGAGGTCGGCTACGACGACCCTCGCGTCGGCGGCGTGCTCCAACACAAGGCACCGCGTGACATAGCTCAGTTCCTGCAGCGACGCGGTCGTGCGGGCCGAGTGCAGTCCCAACGCCCATGGACGGTGGTCGTTCTCTCCGACTACGGCCGCGACCGGCTCGCATTCCAGTCCTATGAGTCAATACTAGATCCGTCCGTGCCAGCCAAAAGTCTGCCGCTGGGCAACCAGTCGGTGCGGAAGATGCAAGCCGCGATGTGCCTAGTTGACTGGATCGCTATCCGCTTGAGTGCCGACGGCAACAGGCGGTGGGATGCCCGCAAGCTCCTGCGCGAACCGAACTCGGAGAACCAGGCGATCGCCCGTCGCTGTGCCGAGCTGCTGCACGAGGTTCTGGAGGGCGGACAGGCCCAGCACGACCTCGTCGCGTTCGTGCGCGAAAGTCTCCGGCTCAGCGACGATGAGGCCGCTAGCGTCTGCTGGGAACACCCCCGCTCGCTGCTGCTGGAGGTCGTACCTACCGCTTACCGGCGCCTGGCCAGCCAGTGGGCGGCCGTCGACGAGACGCGGCAGCTACGGCAGCAGATAGACACCGTCGCGCGGCAACCGCTGCCGGAGTACATCCCGAAGACGCTGTTCAGCGACCTGGAACTACCCGAGGTCGAGGTCGCTCCACCCGACGACTACGACCCCGCAGCCGACACCTCGCTTCCCGTGGGCATGGGCTTGAGCGAGCTGGCCCCCGGCAAAGTCACGCTGCGCTGGGCGGTGCAAAAGGTTCGCGGCCTGTGGGTCGAAGTCCCGCCCGGTGGCGTCGTAGACCTCGACGACCGCCTCGCGCCCGGCGGTGAGGTGTTGCGCGATGTGGACTCTCCGGCTGGGCTCGTGCCGCTGGTGCGTCCGATACGGATCCGACCCGAATCGCCCAGCAAGGACATCGACGCCGCCTCTAACGCCCGGTTGCGGTGGCGGTACCTCATCGACGAGGGCATTGGCGGCACCGCGCTGCCACGCGCGCGAAACAGCCCGCTGGGCGACCTCGTCGCCGAGGTGACCGCGTTCCTCAACATCGACCGGGGGCCGTTGCGCACATGGCGCTACGCCCTCGACGGCACTGCGGAGATCGTCACAAGGTCAGGCGGCCGTGTACGCCAGGACTACACCTT
The DNA here is from genome assembly GCF_009745975.1 of Actinokineospora pegani. Taxonomy (GTDB): domain Bacteria; phylum Actinomycetota; class Actinomycetes; order Mycobacteriales; family Pseudonocardiaceae; genus Actinokineospora; species Actinokineospora pegani. The sequence continues at coordinate 179,521 of NZ_WHOL01000121.1, forward strand.
CACCAGGAACGGGTCACCCGCAGCAGTTGGTTTCGCCTCGACAGTCGACGCATTGGTGGTCGTCGTCCACGCGCCTGCCTCGATCGAAAGTTTCGACCTGCTCGACGACCCGGACCGACTCCGACAACTGCGCACCGACCGCTTCCAGCACTTGGCCGTCGAAGGTTTGACGACACGGGGGCTTAACCCCTTCGCTGCGGGCTGGGTCACCGATGTCGCCGTCTCCGTCGCCGCACAGGCAGTGCTGCACGGCGGAACAGCGCAGGACTTGGTGACCGCGCCGTTGTCGCAGTGGAAGGAACTCGCGGAGCAGGTCGTGGACGGCGTGCTGTTGGCGACGTCGCACACCGACCTAGAGCAGACACCGCTGCGCGACGTCGTACTGGACACCCTCAGCGACCCGCAGATGACCGATGTGCTCCGCGCCGCGCTGTCTGTCCTCGTCACCGCTCCTGACGTGTCGTGGCTGCCGTGGCTGCGGGCCCGGTTCCTGCAGACCGTGGCGGCTGCGTGGCAGTCCGCTGCACAGCAGGTGTGCCTGGACTTCAACGTCGACACTGATGCCCTTGTCGATGTGGTCGACGAAGGTGGCCTCACCGCCCGTGTTGTGCTGTCAGACTCTGTGCCAGGCGGAGGAGGCCTGGTCGAGACGCTGGTCCGCCGCATCTCAGACGATCCCCGACGTTTCGACACGCTGGTCGCGACCGCAACGGAAGCCAGCGACACCGAAGAGGTCGATCCGTCGCTTCGCCGGGCGCTGGGCCTACTGGGAGAGGACGTCGACGTGGCTGCCGCGGCGGAGGCGTTCAGGTCCGCCCCGCACAACAACCGCTTGGCACTGTGGCAGAATTTGATCAACATGCTGGCTGACAAGGGTATCTCGCGCACGAGGATGGCCCTCTCGGCGCTCTCGGCGAGGGTTTTCCGCCCGGGATCCAGCCGCAGCAGCGACAAGTTGCTGCGGACGCTGCTGGACCAGTGGGACGCGATCGACCTGCGCGCGGGGTTCGCTATCGACCACCGGTCGGTCTGCGCGTTCCTCGCCGAAGACGGCCAGGTGCTGGCAGCCTTGCAGCAGCTGGCAGGGTCGAGCACCGGCGATGACCGACGTGCACGGGCGCAATCGGTCTTGCTCAGCTTGCTCTGGACCAGGGCATGCGCGCGGCGGCCCGAGACGCTGCGCGCCAGCAATCGCTTCGTGGCCAACCCTCCCGCAACTGAGCGCACCTTCGTCGAACACGCACTTCCCGGCCGGCCGAAGGGCGTCGATGTCGACCGGAACGGATGGCGCGAGGACCTCATCGCGGTCTTGCGCACATGGGGAGAAGCCCGGGTCTTCAGCACCAAGGCAAACGCGTCAGCCTTGTCCGCAGCCGTGCGAAGTCTCATCGTCGACCCCCTGGAGGTCGATTGGCTGCACGCCTATCCCAAGGTGACCGGCGCGGTCAGGGACGGCGGCAGACACTCCGTGTCCGTGACCCTGCAAGAGGCGCCACAGTGACGACCAGGCTGATCCACCGACAAGCCGCGTCCCCCAGCCGCGAGATCGCCGAATGCCTGGAGGGGATGCTCCTGAGCGAATTGCTGAGCCCCGGCAGGTCGCTGCTGGTGATGTCCCCGTGGATGTCCGACTTTCCTGTCGTAGACAACCGGGGAGGGCGATTCACCTCAATCGAGCAGTCGTGGACCGCCTCGCTCGTGCCGTTCTCCGCAGTGCTGCGCGCACTGCTTGTCCGAAGGGTCGAGGTCCGCCTGGCCTGTGGCCCTGGCGACCGCGACAGCGAGTTCGCCAAACGCGTCGAGCGGGGCGCCCAACTCGATGGGACATCGGCGCGCTTGTCAATCTCCCCGCTCCCGCACAGCGACAAGGCACTCAGCCACGAGAAGGCACTGGTCGCGGACACGTGGGCAATCTACGGCTCGATGAACCTCACCTACCGCGGCGTCACCTTCAACGGTGAACTGATCACGGTGACCACTGACCTGGCCACCGTGACCAAGGTCGGGACCGAACTGCGCGGGGTGTTCGCGTGAGCCCGACTCCTGACGCGGAGTGGTCCGCATTCCTTGAGGGCTTCTTCGCTGACCCCAACGAACTGCGTCCCCATGGCAGCCGGAGCCTGCGGGACTTGATCGACGAGGCGCGACAAGCCTGGTTCAGCGATCCGCAGAGGCCGATGTTCCTGCCGCTGCGCGCCTCCTCCTACACCTACTGGTACGCGATCTTTCCCGACCGCAGCCAGCAACCCTGGGTGCGAGACCTGGTCCGCGCCCACGTGGGATCGTGGATCAGCACCCAGGTCGCCGTTGAGGGGGACTCCACCACAGCGGTCGACGCCCCGGTGCGCGCCCTCATCGGTGACCAAGGCGCCGCGTTCAGGTTCCTCGTGGCCCGCCACGCCGACGCGGTGTCGATGACCCGCGACAGCATCGCCCGACTTGTGCGGACCCTCGCGCAGCGTCCGCACCGCAAGGTCAGACTCCTGCCCCCGCTCGGGATGGTGCTCGGCGATTTCGCCGACGCGTGCGCCTCTGGCGCGCAGTCGCTCGCGGCGAGTCATCTCGACCGCCTTGAACAAGACCACAGGCTCTCCAAGACCAACAAACTGTTCTTACGGCTGCGCTACCTCGCGGTGTTCGAATGCTGGCAGGAACTGGCGGACCTTCCGGAGTTCCCGGACCTGCTCCGCCTTGACCGCCCCGCCGCGGCGTCAGACGCCCTGGCCCGATATGCGATGGCGCGAGTGCCGCTCGATGCCGATCTGGCCGCCTTCGCCGAGCAGACGCCCGAGTTCGGCAACCTCGTGCCATCGGTGACCGCGATCAGGTCCGCCGCGGGCGCGCAATACTACGCGTTCTGGTCGGTCGCCTCCGGCGAGCGCAGCAGCGCCGTATCCGCCCGATTGGCCGAGGCGGGCTGGCTGGACCACGCCACCGACCGGCCGGGCTTGGCCCTCATTCTAGGAGGAGGACCGGACCAGGACCCGACGGCGACTGTTGAGGTCGATCCCCAGGTGCTGCACGACGCCGTGGCCAGGGGCCGTTTCGACGCCGCGATCGAACTGCTGAGCGCGTCCAAGCCCACAACTCACCTGCTGGAGGTGCTCACCGAGGTTCTGCTGTCCACCTTCCACCCGCAGGCGATCGCCTTGTTCCAACGGTGGAAGAGCGTGCTTGGCCCCGACGAGGCCACTGTCGCGCTCACGGCGCGAGGCACGCCCTCTGTCGCGCGGAAGTCGGCGGAACTGGCGACCGCTGACTTCGGAGCGGCGCTGAGGCAAGCATTCACCGACTCCAACGCTGTGCAACGGGCTGAGGCCTTTGAAGAACTCAAAGAGCACTCGATTGCACGTCTCATGAGGCCTGGGGTGCTGGCTGATGTGTTGGCGGTGGTGCGCTCGCTGAGCGGAGACATCGACCAGTCGTTGCGCCCTGAACTGGTGGACCTGCTGCTGGACATCGAACGCGACCTGTACGCGGCGTCGAAGAACGTGCCTGGCATCCAAGACCTGCGTGTTCTGGTTATCGAGACGTGGGCGTTGAACGACGCTACGGGCGACAGGCGCCGGGTCGAGCGGGTCATCGATTTGGTGGCTCGAACCCTGGCGAGCGGTCTGGGAACCGAGACGTACAGCGACGTGGTGGACGGGCTCATCCTGGCATGGGCACCGTTCCAGACCTCAGCGGATCTCGAACTGGGACTGGAAGCTGTAGAGGTGCTCGCCGCATGGCGGCCTGATTCCGACTCCCATCTGCTCGAATTCGCCGTCCCGATCATCAGCCGGATCGGCGTACACAACGCATCGAACCTGGGGCCTTCGTGGCTACAGACCGCGGTCCGACTGGGAACCGACTTCGGCCTTGACCTCACCGGCCTGTTAGTCCCGTTCGACAGTGCCACAGACGGCGATGACGCCCTGCGGGTGCCCAGTGGGACCGTGATCGCGATCTACTCCTTGATCGAGCCTGCAGCGCGCAGGGCTGCCGACGTGCTCAAGGCCACCTTTGCGCACATCCGCGTCGACGTACTCTCGGACAAAGTCGCCACCGAGGCGCTGCGCACCGCGAGTCGGACGGCGGATGTCATGGTGATCGCAGACAAAGCAGCGGCGCACGCCGCGACTGACGCCATTAAGGCAGCGCGCGGCACCAAGCCGCTTGCTTATGCGCGCGGAAAGGGAACTGCATCCCTACTCGACGCGGTCTACCAGGAACTCGCGAGCGCGTTCGCGAGAATTTAGGGCAGCTTCTACACGCTGTTGAGAGGGGTGCCCGTTTGCGAGTCGACGACGCGCGCCCGATGAGCTACTTGGTCGTGCGCCAACTCAGCGCCGAGGGCGTCGAACAGCAGTAGACCCGCTTGCCCTTGACCGGTCGAAGCATTTGATCTTGGTGTGATGGTGGTCGGCGTTCCGGGAGGATGTGCCGATGCGTCAGATGTTGACCGTGGCCGATCGGGAGGAGATCTCTCGTGGTGTGGCCCAGGGTCTGGAGTTCACCGAGATCGCGGTGGTGATCGGCCGCGATCCGTCGGTCATCTCGCGTGAGGTGGGTCGTCATGGCGGGCGGACCGCCTATCGGGCCGGGCGGGCCCAGCGGGCCGCGCGGGTGTCACGACAGCGCCCGAAGCGGCTGCGTCTGGACCGGGATCCGGTGTTGCGGGCGACCGTGGTGTCGTTGCTGCGTCAGAGTTTCTCCCCGGAGCAGGTGGCGGGCAGGTTGCGCCTGACCCACCCCGACGAGCAGGCTTGCCGGGTGTCCCACGAGGCGATCTACTCCTGGATCCACGCGCTGCCCGTGCGCGAGCTCGAACGCGCCGGCATCGCGCTGCGATCAGGGCGCACGCGTCGCCGGGGCCGGTCCCAGCCGGTCAACCGGGCGCCTCGGATCAGTGGGATCCGCTGGATCGACGAGCGTCCCGCCGAGGCTGGGGACCGTGCTGTCCCCGGCCACTGGGAGGGGGACCTTGTCGTTGGGGCGCAAGGGAAAACCGCGTGTATCACCCTGGTGGAGCGGACCTCGCGGTTCCTGGTCATGCTACCGGTCATCCGCCAGGACTCTGTGTCGGTGACCACCACCATCGGCGAGCACGTCGTCGGGCTGCCGTTCCTGCTGCGCAAGTCACTGACCTGGGACTGCGGCAAGGAGATGGCCCGCCACGCCGACCTCACCCTCGCCGCTGACCTGCCCGTGTTCTTCGCCCACCCGCACTCCCCGTGGGAACGGGGGACCAACGAGAACACCAACCGTCTGATCCGCGAGTACCTGCCCAAGGGCACCGAGATCACCACCGACCGCGGCTACCTCGCCACCATCGCCACCGAGATCAACAGGCGACCACGCCGTATCCTGGGATTCAGAACCCCAGCAGAAGTCTTCGCCGACCTCCTCACCAGCGCGAATGCTTCGACCGACTGAAGGCGCCAACGTGTCCGAGGCGGGAGGCGCGCACTATCTACACGGTTGAGCCTGGCGCGTGATGCTCGATAACAGCCTATAGCAGGTCTAGGTGCCAGCGGTGGTCTTCGCACCCGAATAGAACGATTATGATCCCCTTCGGCACGAAGAGACCAGGTGACGGAATCTGGCGGACTGCATCGGTCGTTAGGTTTCGATCCGCCTTAATCGAAGCCAAGGTGGATCGAACCAAAAATAGTCGTGCGAGAACACGTATGACGTCCATCAGCGTGACGGTCAGGCCACAATAGAAACCGATTCGCTAACGGATGGTTGATCTGTTGGTGCAAGTGATGGTGCGGCAAGTACTATCTGTACATGGAGAATGACGATAACACGCAACGTCCAGAGAAAACGCCCTGGGGAGTCGCCGAGGATGTTGAGTCGATCGCAATATTAGGCAGAAAGTTTACAAAATTTGTAACAAATACAGATTCTTGGCATTTTTCAGTCGCATCACAAATGCCTGTTCTGTGCCTTCCAGAAGCGACTCTGCGAAGGCCGGAGGAAGATGTCAACTGGGATGAACACAGAAAGATTTATCTGCACAACCCTATTCGCATGTTGATAAGTACAGACGTCTTAGAACTTGAACCAGAATCCGTCGTGACTGAACTCTACTCTCTATCGGAGACTTCGAGCTTCCAGATTTCCGCCTGTCAGGGTGACATTGCAGAATTGTGGCCACAGATTAGGCAATTCGAGTTGAACAGGGCAGTAAATGCTGAATATGCGGGACTTTTCATAAAGTCGAGAGCAGCAGAGACTCAAGTTGGCATCTCACTTAAATCCTTGGCAGAAACGGCTGGTAGTATTGCGCATACCTCGTCGCTCGAGCAAATATATGACGCTTTGCTACTTCATCGTGCTGCCAATAATATGCGTAGCGAGCTTTTTGTAAGCTCACTGCCGGAATTCCTCGAAGTTCGATCAGACGGATTTCGAACGCTTCCTGGTGTGGTTTCCCCAAAAGAAGCAATTCGACTCTGTTATGCAATAATGCGAAGTCGTCGCGAATATGTCACACATCTGTCGCCCGGCCAGAGGTTTACTGCTGATACACACACATTCTATGGAACGCTTTCATCGACCATACTTCCAAAAAGTATGCAGACGCTCCGGCACTGTTTGCGCCCAGGTTCGGAGAAGCGGAATCAGGTCGTAGCCAGGCATCTCCAAACTATAATTGCTAGATTCTCGGACCTTTTAATTTCTGCTGACGAACTTCATCATCTTAAAGTGATGGAGGGACTATTTGGGGGAAATAACAATAGCCTGACGGAGCAGATATACCATCTCAGTGCCAGCGTGCTGAACTACTGCGGAATTCTAGAATCGCTTGCTTGGCTTGCGAAGGAGGTCGATGAATATACTGAGAATCGCGGAAAAATGTCTATCTCTTGGGGTCGGTTAGTCGGGGATAAGGGATCTGATTTCGGAGCGCGCCTTCAGGCGGATGGGCGGATCGTGAGGGATGCGGCTCGTAGGCAGCCGTCAGAATGGCTTCAATTTGTACTCGATCTCCGCGCCGTGATGCAACATCGACGTCCCCTAGAGGGTGGGGTTCTGGAAGTGAGAGAGCGGTCTGGTCAGAGATGCCGCGCGAATTTTAGCGTGATTGATCTACCCTCTTCCTGTTCGGATGCGGCTCTTATCCCACTCGCAGTATTGGGACCAAATAACGACGGCTTGGTGCAGCCTTCGTTTTTACAGCATGAGATGGTCAAGTCGCTTTCGCCGATAATTGAAGCGACTGTCGGTTCTCTTGAGTGGAGGTCGGTTGAATGGCTTACTCGAAATCAATCCAACAAGCAGGAAATTGAATATCTGACGAAAATTGGACGGATTCATGCCGCTCAATGGCTATGGCCTATTCCTGAGAGCCGATAATCTTTATTCTATCTGCGGTTTACACAGCGAAACTCGCAAAGAAGGCGTGGATCGCATGTGATGCTCGAAGATCTAACTAGTTTAGGGTGTGCAAACGGGTTGAATCCAGATATAGGCGATTTCGCAGAGGGTTGCGGTGTCGCCCCAACGGTGGTCCGGCGAGATTTAAATAACGGCGGCTGGATTCTGAGGGCCTTCGATGACGTGGCTTGATGAGAGGTTGTCTCGGATGATGAGGTGGCGGTGTTCTTCCATGGCGGTGCCATGGAAGACGGCGATCTGGGAGTCGTTTTTAGCAAGGCGGAAGGTTTGGCCGTGGTAGTAGATGCGGACGTGTGGGTGATGACGAGTTGCTTGCTGGGGGTGAGGCGGTGTGTTGTGGGCATGGGGTGTCCTGTCGGACTGGAGGTTAGAGGCTGAGTACGTTATTTCGGTGATAGAGGAGGGCGTGGGAGTCAATTGGCAGTTCGGCGGATGGCGTGGACGATGACATCTAGGTCGTTGAATGCGTCGTCGCTGAAATTGTTGTTGTCTAGGGCCTTGGCGGCGGTTTGAGCGGCGTTAATGAGGTCGTGGAATTTGGTGGATTGGGGTGGGGTGAGGTGGTTTTCGGGGTCCTTCATGAGGGTGGTGAGGGCTGTGAGGACGTCGCACAGGACGGCGATGGCGATGTTGCGGGCGTCGGTGTCGGCGTTCATGGGTTCTCTCTGGATGGTTTGGGTGGGGGCGTTCGGTACTCGGGTTGTGCGAATTCGTTGCGGAGGGCGTGGGTGTGGTGGCTGTCGGGGTGCTCTAGGAGCCAGCGGAGGCAGGTGGTGACGTCGTCTAGGGCTATGGCTAGGTGGGTTATGTCTTTGAGGGTGAGGGTGTTGGTGAGGGCTGCTGCGATGAGGTTGTCGGGGGTGACGTTGAGGTCGATGAGGTTGCCGGGGAGGTACGGGGTTTGGGTGGGTGGTTCTGGAGTTGGATGGCGAGGATTTGATGGCATGTTTCGAGGATTCGGGGTGTGAGGGTTTCGAGGCGTTCGACTTCGTGGGGGTTGATGCCGCGTGTTTCTAGTGCGTATTGGATTTGGGAGGCGGTGGTGGTCATGGATTGGAGGTGGGCGATGAGGGTGATTAGGTCTGTGGTGTTCATGGGTCGTAGTGGGGGATTTCTGGTGGTGTGAGGCCGCAGTAGAGGAGGAGGGCGTGGAGGTGTTGGCGGGTTGGGTCTGGGGTGGTGTGTGGGATGGGTGGGAGGCCGTGGGCGCGGGTGAGGTATTCGGCGGTGGTGAGTAGGAGAGTGAAGGGGGTGGTGCCGTAGGCGGTGGCGATTGCGAGTAGGCGCGGGAGGGTGGGGTGGGTGGTGGCCTTCTCGTAGCTGCGGAGGGTGTGTTCGGGGATGTCGGTGGTGTCGGAGAGGTCGCGGATTGAGGTGTGGGTGGTGTTGCGGAGGGTGGTGAGGGTCAGGGCGAGTGCGGTGCGGTAGTCGGGGGTGGGCATGGGGCCTGTTCCGTGGGTTAGTTCGTGTTTCAGGTTTGACGTTGCTCTGTGTGGGTGCCGGGGTCCATCGACACGTGCGCATGATCTTTATGCGGGGAACTCCTAAAGGGCTCGACCTGGGGTTATGGTGGGTGGGGAGGGGAATCCGCGGGGCCGTTGACGCCGTGGGTATGAGCGCTGAGGGGAGGGGTGTGATGAGCGGCCGTTACTGCATGCGGTGTGGGGGTCGGCTGGCTCGAGATAGTCGGACGAGCATGTGCGACGCGTGTCGGCGGGTCAGTGGCGTGGGGACCGACCACGCGCCGAAGTTGGGCATGGGGTTCTGGTCGACCGACCAGATGCGGGACGCGTTCGACTCCCGGGACATGGGGACCGTGGTGCGGGCGTACCGGTACCACCCGGCGCATGGGCACAAGCCGTTGCCGCAGGAGACGGTGGCGCGGTGGTTGGGGACGGTGACGCAGTCGCAGTTGAGTCGGATCGAGTCGGGGCGCAACCGGGTTGAGGCGCTGGACAAGCTGATCCACTATGCGCGGGCGCTGCGGATGCCTGCGGAGTTGTTGTGGTTCTCGCTGCCGGATGACGTGGACGTGATCCCGATACCGAGGGCTGAGGACGTGCTTGCGCTGCCGGGCGGGCCGGTGGTGCCTGCGGCGAGTGCGCCGACGGGGTCGGCCATCGCGGACAGTCTGATGGGGACGTTGGACTTCTACGCGAGCACGGACAATCTGGTGGGGTCGCACTCGCTGTTGGAGGTGGTGCCGCCGCAGTTGCGGTTCATTGAGGAGCTGTTGGGGAAGGCGCGAGGGCGGGATCGGCAGGCGTTGTTGCGAGTGGGTGCGCGGTACGCGGAGTTCGCGGGGTGGGTGTATCAGGACACCGGGGACTTGCAGAGCGCCATGCAGCTCTCGGCGACGTCGTACGACTTCGCCAATGAGGCCGATGACCTGGCGTTGCAGTCGTACGTGTTGATGCGGCGGAGCAACATTGCCAGCGACGCGGGGCGTAGCGAGCTGGCGTTGCGGTTGGCGACATCGGCGTTGGAACAGGCGGAGTCGTTGTCACCCCGGTTGCGGGCGTTGGCGCTGCGGCAGCAGGCGCACGCACACGCCCAGCGCGGGGACGATGTGGCGTGCGCTCGGGCGTTGGAAGAGGCGTTCGTGCTGGCTCAGCGGACGCCGGGCTCTGGGGCCGACCTGGGGCACTACTGCACTCCGGAGTACTTGGAGATGGAGGCGGCGCACTGCTGGGTTGAGCTGGGCAAGCCGAACGACGCGATCGGGTCGTTGCGCAAGGGGTTGGGTGAGTGGCAGCCGGAGTTCCGGCGTGACCTGGGGTTGTGCCTGGCGCGGTTGGCGCTGGCGCACGCGGTGGAGGGGCAGGCGGAGTACGCGGTGCAGGTGGCGCGGAGTTCTGCGGTGATCGCGTTGGAGACGCGTTCGTCGCGGATTCAGGCGCAGTTGGGGCGGGTGCCGGGTGTTTTGGCTGCTCAGGACGCGTTGGAGGAATCTCGGATGGTGGGTCGGCTGGTAGCATCTTTGCGGTTGAATTAGTCGACGAACGAAGGTGTCTATGTTTGCCGGTGCCACGGCGGAAGAGGTAGCGGAGCGGGGCGCTTCAGTGGCTGTTCTTCCGGTTGGGAGCTTTGAACAGCACGGCGGGCATCTGCCTTTGGCGACGGACACTCTGATTGCTGAGATCATGGCACAGCGGGTGTCGTCGGATTACGGGTTGTTCTGCCTTCCGCCGGTTACCTTCTCTTGTTCTCACGAGCACGAAGGATTCGCGGGCACGGTCAGTATCAGTGCGGCGACGCTGATTGCGGTGGTGGCAGATATCCGGGCATCACTGGCGCGGTCCGGGGTGCGCAAGCTGGTCCTGGTGAACGGGCATGGCGGGAACTACGTGCTGTCCAACATCGCCCAGGAGGCGAACACGGGCGGGCCGGTGGTTGGCTTGTTCCCCGGCACTGACGACGTTGACGCTGCTCGGGCCGCTGCGGGTATGCGGACCACGGCGCATGAGGACATGCACGGCGGCGAGTGGGAGACGTCCATCCTGCTGCACGCGATGCCGGACGTGGTGCGGCCTGGCTATCGGGACGCGGACTTTGACGCGGCCGTTCGCCCACACCTGCACGCGGTGGGCATGGGCGGCTACACCAAGACCGGGATCATCGGTCGGCCGTCGCTGGCGACTGCCGAAAAGGGAGGTTTGGCGCTGGATTCATTGTCCGCGTCGTTCGGTGGATTGCTTGGCTTGTTGGGCGGCTGAGCGGGGTTAATGTCGGTCGCGCATAATGGACATGCGCGCGGCGGGGAGTTGCGAATACGTGCGCGCATAGAAGGTATGCGAGCATTTCATCAAATGGAGGTTGGTCGAGCCGTTTACTCGGTTGTGTTGGCCGGTGAATCCGCCGGTCGGAACCGAGAGAACGGAATTCGACATGGAACGCTGGGAAGACCTTCAGGCCAGGCTCTTTCACCTGGGGTACCTGGGCGAGGAACTCGAGTACTTCGCCACCGACCGGCAGCGCGGGGCGTGGCTGTACCGGCAGATCGCGGTGGAGGCGTTCAAGGCCGCTGAGATCGCCGATACCTACGCGGATGAGTCCTACACGGCTGAGAGCTTCCTCGGCGGTGACCTGTGAGGCGGCAGTGGCGGCCGGGGCGAGACCGGGTGCGGATCGTGGGCGTCGGGGTTCCGTGGTGGCGTCGGGTGCTGGTCTGGGTGGCAGCGTGGGTCCGCCGGGTCTGGGCGCGGTGGGTCACCTACTGGCCGGGGCTGGCCTATCCGGGGATCGCGTGGCGGGCGGTCGCTGGGTGGCGCGGTTGGGTCCTGGCGGGTCAGGGGGTGCTGTGGGCTTGGCGGCCGGTGTGGCGGTTGATCGGGCCGTGGTGCCGGGATGCCGCCGCGTGGGTGGTGCACGTGGCACCGGGGCTGGTGGTGCGGCTGTTCTGGCGCGCCTTGGTCGTGGGGGTGCGGTGGTTGGTCCGTCGTGGGGTGCCTGGTGGGCTGCGGGTGCTTGGGCTGGTCGTGGTCGGCGCGACGTGGCTGGCCGGGTGCCTCGGGCGGTACGTGCTGGCGTATCGGGACTTTGGGCCGCTGGTGCGGGAGATGGAGACCGAGGGGGTGCGGGCGCACCGGGTTAAGGGTGCTCGGGACGCGTGGCGGCGGACTACCTACCGGCGGTTGACCGTGATCGGCCTGGTTGCTCTGGGCGTGCTGGTGGGTGTGCTCGGGCTGGTGCGGCGGTATGGGCCGGTGGCCGGGTGGGGTGTGGTCCTGGTGGTCGTCGGGGTGCTGGCGGCGGTGGGGCGGGCGCGTCGACCCCAGCCGGCGCCGGCGGGTGATGCGGCGGTTCAGGAGCGGGGGGCGGATGAGCCGTTCCCGATCGCGGACGCGCACACCCGGTCTCAGGCGGCGGAGTGTGTGGCTCGGGCGGTCGCGGCCGAGGGGATCGAACTGCGGGCGGTGGAGAGCGCCAAGCGGCAGCCGTGGGGATGGGAGACGGCTGTGGTGTTGCGACGCGGGACACCGGCCGGGTTGGTGGGCAAAGTCGCTGAGTTGGAGACGACGTTGGACCTGCCGTCCGGGGGTGTCTTGGCCGCGCCGGATCGGGGGCGGCGGGCGCGGGTGGTGCTGAGGCTGGCGGAGCGGGACCCGTTCGCCGGGCTGGCACCGGCTGTCGACCGTGCGCCGGGGTCATTGTCCATCCGGGACTCGCACCCGGTGGGGGTGCGCATGGGCGGCGATGAGCTGCGGCTGTCGCTGTACGGGGTGCACGGGGTCGTGATCGGCGGTCCGGGGTCGGGCAAGTCGCAGACGTTGCGGGCGTTGGCCGATGTGGTGTCGGCGTGCTCGGACGCGGTGGTGTGGGACCTCGATCCAGCGGGGAACGGGTTGGAGGCGCTGGGGGCCGGGGTGGCCCGGTCCGAGCGGGACCCGCGCGGGATCGAGGCCGCGTTCAGCGACGCGTTGACGATGGCCCAGGCGCGGCCACGGTTGCTGTCCCGGCTGGGGATGGGCGATGCCTGGGACGCGTCTGCGGAGCGGCCCGCCGTGGTGGTGTTTTGCGACGAGTATCCCCGGTTGACCGATCAGGCCAAGGCGCTCGCTATCGACCTGATCAGAGTCGGGCGCAAGGCGCGGGTGACGCTGGTCTTGGCCGCGAGCGAGGCGACCTCGGACGCACTTGGGGCGGCGGTCGCGGAGATCGCGGCGTTGAAGGTCATGCACGCGTGTCGGCACGCGGATGTGCGGTTGGTGCTCGGGGCGAACATGGGCGCGGACGGGTGGCGACCCGACCGGCTCAACCCCGCAACCGGGGACGCGCCGGAGGATGCTGGGGTCTGCTACGTCCACGCGGCCGGGGCGCGTGATCCGGTGCTGAACAAGATCCGGGTGGTGCCGGGTGAGCGGGCGCGGCTCAACGGGTCGCATCGGGCGGCGCGGGGGCTGCCAAGGATCGACGCGGACACCCTCGGGGCTCTGCCCACCGTGCCCACGGCAGGGGACGCGGTGGACAGGACGGCGGTAGGGGACGTGCTGGCGGCGTTCGGGCCGGATGACCGGCTGTGGACTGAGACGCTGCTCGGACGGCTGGCCGGTGTCGACGGCCGGTATGCGGGGTGGTCGGCGGACGAGTTGGCTGGGTTGCTCGCTCCGTTGGAGGTGCGCCCGGTGCAGGTCAAGATCGACCGGCGCAACCGCAACGGCTACCGCCGTGACGTCTTGACGGCTGCTTGGGACGCCTACCGGGGGCAGTCATGAGCCTCTACCCGGTAGAGGCCGGTAGAGCTGCGGATTGTGGTTCTGACCTGGGCGGTAGACGGGTAGACGCCCGTTCCGGCGGGTGTGTGTCCCGGGCGGAAGTCGCCGGTTCGACTCAGAACGGCACGGAACATCCAGCGGTGCGTCTACCGAGTGAACTTCCCCCGCTGAACCCGACCGCTTCGCGCATTCTCCTTGCAATCCTGATCGAATTGACGACGATGGACACCCTGGAAAGGGGGACCCATGACCACCGAGATGACCACGAATCCGTGGGCGACATTGGATGACCTTTGGGGAATCGAGGTCGCCACCAACCTGAGCGCGGGACAGGCGTGGAACGTCGCGTTCTACGGCCGCTGCTCGACCGAGGACAACCAGGACCCCGCCACCTCGCGCGGGTGGCAGCGGGGCAACGCGACCAAGTTCGTGGAGCCCTTCGGCGGGACCGTCGTCGCGGAGTTCTTCGACATCGGCCAGTCCCGTTCGGTGCCCTGGGACCGGCGCGACGCCGGGGCCCGGTTGCTGGCCGCACTCAAGGACCCGAACCGGGGCTGGGACGCGCTGGTGGTGGGTGAGGGCACCCGGTGTTGGTTCGGCAACCAGTTCTCCCTGATCGCGCCCCGGTTCGCGGCGTACGGGGTGGACCTGTGGGTCCCTGAGTTGGGCGGGAAGTACGACCCGCGCAACGCCTCCCACAAGATGCTGATGAGCGTGCTGGGCGGCATGAGCGAGTCCGAGCGCCAGCACGTCCAAGCCCGTGTCCGCGCCGCGATGGACTCGCAGGTGGTCAACGAGGGCCGCCACCAGGGCGGGCGCGCGCCCTACGGGTACGTGACCGTCGACGGCGGGCCGCATCCCAACCCGCGCAAGTTCGCCGAGGGCTACCGGCTGCGCGTGCTGTCCCTCGACCCGGAAGCGGCGGAGGTCGTTCGACGCATCTTCGCCGAATACCTCGACGGCAACGGCGACCGCGCTATCGCCAACATGCTCAACCGAGAAGGCATCGAATGCCCTTCGGCGCGTCGACCGGAACAGAACAAGCACCGACACGGCGACGGCTGGCAAGCAAGCACGGTCCGCGCCATTCTGGACAACCCCCGCTACACCGGATACGCCGTATTCGGTCGCTGGACCAAAAACGAAACACTCATTGATCCTGACGACGTGGGCGCGGGACACAAGACCATATTCCGGAAAGCATCATCGGACCGGGTCGTGCGGTCCCGCCACCCCGCCCACCCGGAAGTCGTGTCGGTCGAGATGTTCACCCAAGCCCAACTGCTTCGCCGGTCGAAGTCCGTTGGTGGGTTGGCGACCGCGCGGAAGGCGGAGCGTGGGGCGAACTCCACCCGGTCCTACCTGCTGCGCGGGATCATCCGGTGCGGAATCTGCGACCGGAAGATGCAGGGAGCCACCATCCGCTCCGGTGCCTACTACCGCTGCACCGCCCGCAACCTCGCCCCCAGCTCCCCGTTCCTGCTCGACCACCCCCGCACGGTCAACTTGCGCGAGGATCACGTCACCACAGCCCTGAACGGCTGGTTGGGGCGTCTGTTCCACCCGGACAACGTGGACGCCACTGTCGCCGAACTCCTGGGAGCGCAGGAAGGCGTGGTCATCGCCCCGAACGTCGCCAACGCCAAAGCCCGCAAGGCCGATGCTGAACGGCGGCTACGGAAGCTGCAAGACGCCATCGCGGCGGGCGTGGACCCCACAGCCCTGGTCGAGCCCATCAACCAGGCCCAGGCCGAACGCGTGGCCGCGCAAGCGGAGATCGACAACCACCGCGACGGCGACGAACTCGACCCCGCCGAGGTCTACGCGATGATCGACTCGCTCGGGGATGTGGCCCGCACGCTGGACGAACGCAAGCCCCCGGCGCTGAACCGGCTGTACCGCGCGCTCGACCTGAAGATGGTCTACCAAGCGAAAGAGCAGGCCATCGATGTGATGGCCTGCCCGCGTGTAGCTAGTGAACGTGTCCGAGGGGGGACTTGAACCCCCACGCCCGTTAAGGGCACTAGCACCTCAAGCTAGCGCGTCTGCCATTCCGCCACCCGGACTTGCGAGGTCTCCCTCGCGGTGCGGTGGAGAGCATAGCCGATCGCCTGCCCAGCCTTGCAGCGGGGGATCACCGAGGTTGATCTTCCTCGCGGTGGCTGCGGGAGTCGATGTCCGCGCGGCTGGGAGGAGGGTGGTGCCAGGCTGCTCTAGGGTGGTTGCAGTCGACTCAGGGTAGGGGGCGGGATGATTACCGCTATCGTGCTGGTGCGGGCTGCGACGGATCGGATTCCGGAGACGGCGCAGGAGATTGCTGACATTTCCGGGGTGGCGGAGGTGTACTCGTGTGCTGGGGATGTGGATCTCATCGCGGTGGTTCGGGTGGGTGAGCACGCGGAGTTGGCGGAGTTGATCCCTGGGGCGATCGGGAAGGTGGAGGGTGTGTTGGACACGGACACGCACATCGCGTTCCGGTCGTACGCCAAGCGGGACACGGACACCGCCTTCGACATCGGTGTGAGCTGAGTCAGACCCGGTAGCGGTAGGAGATCGGGGTCAGGGCTGCGGGGTCGGCCAGCCAGGGGTGGATGGCGCGCAGGGTGCCGCCGCTGGCGGTGGTGGGGTCCAGGGTGATGCTGTGGACGACGATCAGCATTGTGTTGGGGTGCTTGGCGGCGTTCAACCGCACCTCGTTGTGGGTGAGGATCACCTCCAGGCCGGGTGACGTCGTGCCTTTCACCTCGACGTACAGGTGTTCGTCGCCTCGGCGGGCGTCGAGGTCGTAGGACTCCGTCGCGCCCACGTCTACGACGGTGAAGCCCTGGGTGGTCAGGTGGGTGGTGGCCAGGTCGACCGCGTGGCGCTCGATGGCGAGGCGTTCTCCAGCGTTGAGGCGGAGGCCTTGGCCTCTTCGCTTGCCTGCGGTGGTCTCGGCGGCGGTGAGGGCGTCGGCGACCTCGGAGGTGGCGTCGGTCGCGTAGACCAGGCCCAGTGCTTTGGTGAGGAAGACCAGGTCGGCAGCCAGGACGTCGTCGGGCGGGATGGCCTCGCGCGGGTAGGCCAGGGCGGCCACGGTGCCCGCCTCGTAGCCTTGGGCCCGTTTGCTGGAACGGCCCAGCAGGTCGACCTGGTGCAGGACGTCCGGGCGGGTGCCCAGTGCGGGCTTGGCGGCGGCGCGGGCCCACTCAGCTCGGGCGCGCAGTTCGGGCAGCGGCCGGGTTTGGACGGTGTCCCCCACCCAGTCGGTGGTGCCCTGCATGAGGGTCAGGTAGGCGCACTCCCCTGCGGCGTCGAACAGGTAGACGACGTACCAGCCGCGGGTGGCGCTGGGCGATCTGCTCGCGGAGAAGACTCTGGCCCAGGGGATCTCGGCGAGACGACCGACCCCGTCGCTGGCATCGACGGCGAGGTCGTCGGCGGGGAAGGCCGGGAGTGCGGGGAGTTGGGAACGCAGCCAGGTGACCATCTCGCGGCGGACCAGGTGGCCGCGGGTCCGCATCGCCGGGGTCTTGTTCGGGGAGTACGAGTTCTGGAGTTCGAGGACCTGTGCCAACGCTTCCCGCATCACTTGATCATGATTGCACGAGGGGTCAGAAGCGGCCCTCGAACAAGAGGCGGGCGATCTCGGTGTCGGTGGTGCGGCCCTCGTCGTAGGCGCCCTTGTTGTTGAGGTTGTTCATGATGGCCAGGGTGTAGCGCTCCGCTGGGCCTGCGAAGCCGACCGTGTTCATCACCCAGCCGCTGTCTTCTTCTGACCAGCCGTCCTTGTTGCCGGGGGTGGCTGCTGGGCCTGCGCCCCAGACGCCCCATTGTTGGTTGGGGGCTACGGTGCGCATTTCTTTGAGGATGAACGTTCGGTCTGCTGGGGGGAGGGCGTCCAGGACGTGGGTCATGAGGCGGTCGAGGTCGGCGGTGGTGCACTTCTGGAAGCCCCAGTACGGGTAGATGTCGCTGTAGCCCTTCTGGGGGGCCAGGGAGGTCAGGCCGTAGGTGGGGAAGGCCCTGTTCCACAGGGTGTGGTCGTGGCCGCCGTACTTGGTCCACAGGTGGGCGGCGGCGTGGTCGTCGCTGGTGTGGAGCATGGCGGTGATGGCGGTGCGGTCTGCCCGGGTGAGGTGGACGGCGCCGGTGTGGGAGCGGTGGAGGAGGTCGACGACCATGGCGAGCTTGATGGTCGACGCGGTCCAGGTGAGGTCTTCGGCGTGGGTGTTGCGCCACACGGCGCCGGTCTCGCGGTCGCGGAGGACCACGCCGACGGTGCCGGGGCGGGTGGCGATGTAGTCCTCGACGGCGGCGATGCGGCGTTGGAGGTCGCAGTCGAAGCCCGTGGCGGAACAGGGCACAGGGGTCTCCGACGACGCGGCGGGGTGGGGTGCGGGGGTCGGGGATTGCGCGGAACACCCGGTCAGCACCAGCAGCGCCAGCGGGAGGGCTGCCAGGGCGACCTTGGTCTTGTCCCCGATCACCGCGGCAGGCTACCGCACGCCGAGCGCCCCCGGAATGGCCGAAGGGGCGGCCTCCCGGAGTCCGGGTGGCCGCCCCTTCGGGGTTCGACTCAGAGCTTCGAGGACGGGTCCTCGGTCGCCGTGTGCTGACCGGTCTCATTCGGACCGGGCTCGATCTGGGCGTGGTCGCCGTGCGCGGCCGCGCGGGCGCGGGCGAGGGCGGCGGTCTCCTCCGGGGGGTCCGGGGTGAGCCAGGAGCCCTGCACCGGCGCACCGGCGGAGCCGAGCTTGTTCATCTTCTTCGGCACCGAGGTGCCCTGGTACTCCAGCGGGAGCGGGTGGCCGTGGTCGTCGACCTGGCCCAGCGGCTGGTGCACCTCGATGAACTCGCCGTGCGGGAGGCGCTTGATGATGCCGGTCTCGACGCCGTGCTCCAGCACCTCGCGGTCCGAGCGCTGCAGGCCCAGGCAGAGGCGGTAGGTGATGTAGTAGACCAGCGGCGGGAGCACCAGCAGGCCGATGCGGCCCATCCAGGTGGTGGCGTTCAGCGAGATGTTGAACTTCTCCGCCAGGACGTCGTTGGCCGCCGACAGCAGCGCCACCATGAAGTAGGTGATCGCCATCATGCCCAGGCTGGTGCGGACGGGAACGTCGCGCGGGCGCTGCAGCAGGTTGTGGTGGGCGTAGTCCTTGGTGAACTTGCGCTCGATCCACGGGTAGGCCATCGCGATGCCGCCGAGCAGCGGCAGGCCCAGGATGAACGGGAAGAAAGACGCCGCGATCGTGTAGTTCCCGAGGTAGATCTCCCACGAGGGCCACAGCCGGATCAGGCCGTCGGTCCAGCTCATGTACCAGTCGGGCACCGTGCCCGCGGAGATGTGCGCGGCGTTGTACGGGCCGAAGTTCCAGTACGGGTTGATCTGGAACAGGCCGCCCATCAGCGCGGTGACGCCGACGACGACGGCCATGAACGAGCCGCCCTTGACCGCGAACACCGGCATGATGCGGACGCCGACGACGTTGGTCTCCTTGCGGCGCACCCCCGGGAACTGGGTGTGCTTCTGGTACCAGACCAGTGCCAGGTGCACGCCGATGAGCGCGAGCAGGATGCCCGGCACGACCAGGATGTGGATCGAGTAGAGCCTCGGGATGATGTCCGTGCCCGGGAACTCGCTGCCGAAGAGCAGGTAGTGGATCCAGGTGCCGAGCACCGGGATCGACAGCAGCAGGCCGGACATGATCCGCAGGCCCGCGCCGGAGAGCAGGTCGTCGGGCAGCGAGTAGCCCGCGAAGCCCTCGAGCGCGCCGAGCAGGAACAGGTTGACGCCGATGACCCAGTTGACCTCGCGCGGGCGGCGGAACGCGCCGGTGAAGAACACGCGGAACATGTGGGTGACGATCGAGGCCATGAACAGCAGCGCGGACCAGTGGTGCATCTGCCGCGCGAACAGGCCGCCCTGCACGTCGAAGACGATGTTCAGCGACGACTCGTAGGCCCTGGACATCTCCACGCCGCGCAGGTTGTCGAAGGGCCCCTCGTAGACGACCTCCACCATCGACGGGTCGAAGAACAGCGCCAGGTACGTGCCGGTCAGCAGCAGGATGATGAAGCTGTAGAGCGCGATCTCGCCCAGCAGGAACGACCAGTGGGTCGGGAAGACCTTGTTCAGCTGCTTGCGCATCCCGCCCGCGGGGTGGAAGCGGTCATCGGCCCACTTGGCGCCCGCACCCGCCGCGCGCATGGCGGGGTTGCTCGGCTTGGTGGGAGTTGTGATAGCGCTCATGACTTCCGCTCCCAGAAGGCGGGGCCGATAGCTTCGTTGAAATCGTGCCTTGCGTAAAGGTAACCCGTTTCCTCATCGAGGGCGATGGGGAGCTGGGCCAGCTTGCGCGTGGCCGGACCGAATACCGGCTTGGCGTAGGCCAGGGCGTCGAACTGCGACTGGTGGCACGGGCACAGAATCCTGTTCGTGCGCTGCTCGTACAGGGAGGTCGGGCAGCCGAGGTGGCTGCAGATCTTCGTGTACGCGTAGTAGTCGCCGTAGTTGTAGTCCTCCTGGCCCTGGTGCTTGACCACCTTCGCGGAGTCCTCGGGGCGCAGCCGGATCAGCATGACCGGGTTGTCCGCGCGCTTGAGCGCGTGGGCCAGGGCCGTGTGGCTGCCGCGCTCCGACTCGCGGAACGGGAACACCGTCTCCATGGCGCCCGCGTCGAGGTCCTCCGGCTTGACCAGGGAGACCTCTTCCGGGATGCCGGTGGCCCGGCGCAGGAAGACGCGCTCGCCGTCGGTGTTCTGCCAGCCGGTGTGCCACAGCGAGTCCTTGGTCTCGCTGTCGGCCCAGGGGTTCTTGACCAGGCCACCGAGGGCGAACACGCCCAGGCCCAGGCCCATGACGCCTGCGCCGAGCCCGGCGCTGCGCTTGATCAGCGAGCGGCGCGCGATGCCGCTGCGGTCGCCGGAGTCGGACAGGTGGGCCAGCAGGGTGGCCTTGTCCAGCTCGGTCGAGCCGCCCTCGTGCCGCTGCTGGACCGCGACCTCGTGCGGGATGAACTTCTTGGTGTAGAGCAGCGCGCCGATGCCGATGGCGCTGATGGACACGCCCAGGGTCAGGCCGAGCATCGGGGTGTAGAGCGAGTACAGGGTGTGTCCCGGCTGGTCCGGGGCGACGTAGGCCGACGGCCACGCGACGAACACCACGATGAAGGCCAGGCCCGCCAGCGCGGCGAGGAGGAACCACAGCGCGACCAGGCGCTCCGCGCGCTTCTCGGCCCGGGTGCCCTTGACCGGCCAGGGGTCCGGGTACTCGACCAGCTCCACGCCGTCGAGCTTCCCGCCCAGCTTGACCAGGTCCTCGCGGGACATCTCCGCGAGCGCCGCCTCACTGGGAAGCTTCTGCTCCGGATCGGACGAACTCATGCTTTAGCCCCAATCCACAGGGTCACACCGACCAGCGCGGCGATGCCCACGATGAATGCGATCAGGCCCTCCGACTGGGGCCCGAGCCCGCCCAGCGGGTTGCCACCGGGGTTGTTGTTCCCGTCGGTGACCGACTTGACGTAGGCGATGATGTCCTTCTTCTCCTCCGGCGTGAGCTGCCGGTCGGAGAACTTGGGCATGTTCTGCGGACCGGTCAGCATCGCGGCGTAGATCTCGGTCTCGGTGACGCCGTCGAGCGCGGGCGCGTACTTGCCGGAGGACAGGGCGCCGCCGCGGCCGGTGAAGTTGTGGCAGGAGGCGCAGTTGAGGCGGAACAGCTCGCCGCCGCGCGCGGGGTTGTCGCCGACCAGCTCGCCGCCCGAGGCGTTGGGGAGCTGGACGCCGCCGCCGTGTGACTGCACGAACGCGCCCAGGGCGTCGATCTCCTCGGGGGAGAGCTTCACGGGCTTGCGGGGGGCCTGGGCCTCCTGGCGCACCGCGGGCATCCGCCCGGTCGCCGTCTGGAAGTACACCGAGGCCTGGCCGATGCCGATGAGGCTGGGGCCGCGGTCCTCCACGCCCTCCAGGTTCGCGCCGTGGCAGGAGATGCAGGTGTTGTTGTAGACCTGCTCACCCTTGCGCACCAGGGCCGCGTTGTCCTGGGCCTGGGCCACCGGCGGCTCCGGCGCCAGCGCGGAGTAGGCGAAACCGACCGACAGCAGCCCGAAACCGAGGGCGAGGAGCCCGGCCAGGCGCCTGCGGAACTTGCCACGACTGCGTGGTTTGTTGGTCATTGAACGGCAACCCTTGCTGTCAGTTCGGGCTCGGCGAAGCGGTGGTGGGGAGCTGTGCGCGTCATGGCACCAGGTAGACGACCGCGAACAGGCCGATCCACACGACGTCGACGAAGTGCCAGTAGTACGAGACCACGATGGCCGAGGTGGCCTGGGCGGGCGTGAACTTGCTCAGCTTCGTCCTGATGAGCAGGTACACGAACGCGACGAGGCCGCCGATGACGTGCAGGCCGTGGAAGCCGGTCGCGAGGAAGAAGACCGTCCCGAACGGACCCGACGGGATGGTCAGACCCTCGTGGACCAGCTCGTAGTACTCGTAGGCCTGACCGCCCACGAACACCGCGCCCATGATCAGCGTCAGGATGTACCAGCGCCGGAGGCCGAACACGTCCCCGCGCTCGGCGGCGAAGACGCCGAGCTGGCAGGTGAACGACGAGGCCACCAGGATGATCGTGAACGGCAACGCGTACGCCACGTTGAGTTCGAACGGCTCACCGTTGGCCAGCGGGGGCGGCCAGGACCCCGTCGAGTTCTGCGCCTTGACCGTGAAGAACATGGCGAAGAGCCCGGCGAAGAACATCAGCTCGCTGGAGAGCCAGACGATGGTGCCGACGCTGACCATGTTCGGCCGGTTCAGCGAGTGCACACGCTGGCCAATGGAGGGCGCTGCAGCAGTCACGCGTCGCATTATGTCCTGCGGTTACGCGCCACGCCCGGGCGGGGCGCGCATGGACCGCGTCACACCCAGGACACATCCCCGATATGCGCATGGATGCGCAAAAGGAGTCCCGATGTCGCTCATGGACCGGGTTCGCGGGCTGTTCCGGCGCCCCGAGCCGGAGCCCCTGGACGTGCACGCCCCGGGTTTGGCGGTGGTCGCGTCGTGTGACGACCCGGCCGTCGCGCCCTCCTCGGTGCTGGCCGCCTCGAAGGGGTGGGCGGAGGACGGGCAGGCCGTGTTGCGGTACCGGCTGGAGCTGCCCGCCGCCCGGGTGGGCGAGGCTTCGGGGTTGATCGGTCAAGACGGCTATGAACTGCGGGTGGACGGAGAGGAAACGGCGGACCCGGTGCGGTGCGCGGCGCTGCGGGCGGGGATCGTCACCGCGTTGGCGGTCGCGCGCGACCACTCGCGGATGGCGAGCCTGGCGCAGCGGCTGGGCGGGGACGCCATCGGCTGGGACGTGCTGCAACCACGGGAGGGTGAGACCGATAACATCGGGGTGCCCGACCTGACCTGAGCGTAAGGACGCCGCGCATGAGCACTCAGCCCATGAAGACCATGGTGCCCCTGAAGATCATGGTGTTCAGCCACCGGCCCGAGGTGCGCGAGACGATCATCACAGCGGTGGGCAGGCGCCCGGCCGCGGACGTGGGGCGGGTGTCCTTCGTCGAGGTCGGCACGGTCGCCGAGGTGCTGATGACGATGGACGCGGGCGGCGTCGACCTGGCCATCCTCGACGGTGAGGCGCAGCCGACCGGCGGCATCGGCCTGTGCAGGCAGCTCAAGGACGAGATCACCGACTGTCCCCCGATCGTGATCGCGGTGCGCCGCAAGGACGACCGCTGGCTGGCCACCTGGTCGCGCGCCGAGGGCGTGCTGGTGCACCCGCTCGACCCGCTGACCGCCGCGGAGACCGTGGCCGACGTGCTGCGCTCCACGCGCCTGCCCGTCGCGCGCGGCTGAGCCCGGCCATGCCCGCCGTCCCCACCTGGCCCGGCCTGCTCAACCGCCTGATCGAGGGCGCCGACCTGGCCCGGGACGAGACGACCTGGGCGATGGACGAGATCATGTCCGGCGGCGCCACGCAGGCCCAGATCGCCGGGTTCGCGGTGGCGCTGCGCGCCAAGGGCGAGACCGCCGACGAGATCGCGGGCATGGCCGAGGGCATGCTCTCCCACGCCAGGCCGCTGCGGGTCGACGGCCCCGCGGTCGACGTCGTCGGCACCGGCGGGGACGGCGCGCACACGGTCAACATCTCCACCATGGCCTCGATCACCACCGCCGCGGCGGGGGTCCCGGTGGTCAAGCACGGCAACCGCTCGTCGTCGTCGAAGTGCGGCACCGCGGACGTGCTCGAGGAGCTGGGCGTGGCCATCGAGCTGCCCCCCGAGGGCGTGGCGGCGTGCGTGGCCGAGGTCGGCATCGGCTTCTGCTTCGCCCCGGTGTTCCACCCGGCGTTCCGGATGACCGGCCCGCCCCGGCGCGAGCTGGGCATCCCGACCGCGTTCAACGTCCTGGGCCCGCTGACCAACCCGGCGCGGATCGCCGCCGGGCTGGTGGGCTGCGCCAACGCCAGGATGGCCCCGATCCTCGCGGCGGTGTTCGCCGGGCGCGGCGCGAGCGTGCTGGTCGTGCGCGGCGACGACGACCTGGACGAGATCACCACGACGACGACGACGCGGGCGTGGGTGGCCACCGGCGGGACGGTGCGCGAGGAGGTCATCGACCCGGCTCGGCTGGGCATCGCCCCGGCCGCCCCGGCCGACCTCAAGGGCGGGGAGGCCCCGTTCAACGCCCAGGTCGTGCGGGACCTGGTGGCGGGCAAGCCGGGACCGGTCCGGGACGCGGTGCTGCTCAACGCGGCCGGGGCGATCGCGGCTTTCCACGGGTTCGGCTCGGACCTGCACGCGGACCTGGCGGCGGGGCTGGAGCAGGCGGCGCGGGCTCTGGACTCCGGGGCGGCGGCGGCGCTGTTGGAGCGGTGGACGACCGTCTCGCAGCGGCTCGCGGGCGACTAGGTCGTGTTTCGGAAATCGGTTCGATGAGAGTCGTGATCGGGGTGGTTTCTGGCGGTGCGGGGTGGAGGTGCTGGTACCGGGGTTGTACCGGTGCCTTCGCCCCGTGCCGTCAGGGGCCGCTCCGGCGCGGCTATCGCGGACAGCGGCTTTCGAAACACGACCTAGGCCGGTTTTCCTCGGGCCCCGATGGCGACTTGGTCGCGGTCGGGGCCCGAGTCGCTGTCGGGGCCCGCTTCCCGGTCACAAGGCGACTTCAAGATCATTCTGTCCTGGGGACCCCCGATTTCCACGCTAGTGGAGGGGTCTGACAAGTCGGGGGCGGTGGGGCGCGTCTGTCCACAGGCGGCGAGGCGCTCCACAGGGGGCAGACGAGCGGCGAGGCCCTCCCCGGACTCGGGGAGGGCCTCGCCTGTGTGCGTCTTCGTCAGTCCGTGGAGTTCGGGCGGGTGTGGTACTCGAACACCAGGCCGCCGACGGTCATCAGGATCAGGACCGTGGAGATGACCAGGAGCCAGACCTGCCAGAAGGCCATGGCCACGCCCGCCAAGGCGGCGGAGGCGGCGATGCCCACGGGCCAGTAGCTGCCCGGGGAGAAGAAGCCCAGTTCGCCCGCGCCGTCGCTGATCTCGGCGTCCGGGTTGTCCTCCGGACGCTGCTCGAGGCGGCGGGCGATGAAGTGGAAGTAGGACCCGATGATGAGCGAGAGCCCACCGGTCAGGACCAGGGCCGTGGTGCCGACCGCCTCGCCCGCCCACAGGCCGTAGACGATGGCGGAGAGGAAGAAGAAGCCCGTCGTGACATCGAAGAGCCTGGCTTCGACCTTCATGCTGTCCTCGCCTTCAAGGTGCGGGGCGTCCTAGTTGGACGCGGTGCGCGCGGTGCGGTCGGTGTTGAACGGCTTGGTGGTGACCGCGGTCGGAGAGCACAGCTCGCCGCAGTTCATCTCGGTCAGCGCCTCGGCGGCGGTGTAGGACCGGCCGGTCGTGGGGTTGGTCTGCTGGCGCAGGTCCATGTACCGGTCGAAGTCGGCCGGGGGCAGGGCGCGCACCTCGAAGTTCATGACCGAGTGGTAGGTCCCGCACAGCTCGGCGCAGCGGCCGACGAACGAGCCGGTCTGGTCGATGCTGTTCTGGAAGGTGAAGTCCTGCTCGTTCTTCTCCGGCATCGGGAACACGTCCCGCTTGAACAGGAACTCCGGCACCCAGAACGAGTGGATGACGTCGCGCGAGCGCAGGTTGTACTGGATGGTGCGCTCGGTGGGCAGCACCAGCAGCGGGATCTCCGCGGAGCTGCCGAGCGTGCGGACCCGGTCCTGCTCGTCCGGGGTCTGCAACTGGCCCGCGCCGTCCTTGTAGGAGACGTAGCCGAACTCCCAGTTCCACTGGAAGGCGAGCACGTCCACCGTGACGTCCGGGTCGTCGGTCTCGGCCTGCACGTAGTTCTGGGTGGTGGCGGTGAAGTAGAACAGCACCACCACGATCACGACCGGGATGCCGGTGTAGATCAGCTCCAGGAAGTGGTTGTACTGGAACTGCTTGGGCAGCTCGTCCCCGCGCTTGCGGTGCGCGATCACCGGCCAGAGGATCAGCGCCCAGGTGATGATGCCGATGACCAGCGCGGCCACGACCGACCAGGTCCAGAACACGCGCATCGAGTCGGCCTGCGGGGTCACGCCCTCGGGCCAGCCGAAGCGCAGCACCTCACTGGTGGAGCAGCCGGAGGCGACCGGCACGACCAGCGCCATCAGCCCTGCGACCTTGGCCAGCCGTCCGCGAGAGCGGTTCGGGTGCCCTGCGGCACCGGCGGCAGGTGTGCCCACTGCGCGACTCCTCCTCGAGGCGATCTTCCCGTGGCCCCTCCGAGTCGAAGACCGCCGTCCCACCGCTGGGCAGCGGGCATCGGCGCTCGTCTGGAGCCATGCGGAGCCTAGCCCAGCGACCGGGGCCACACCCTGCGAGGGGTGAGCGGATGTCGGTCACACCCGTGTGTCGGCGTGGCGGGGGCATGGCCTTGTCACGTGCGCGCAACCCCGCCCGGCATACTGACGTCTTCCGGACGGACTGGGCACCCCCAGGAGAGCCCGGTCCCCCTTCGGCGGGTGCGCTGCCGCCCCGACCGTAGGTCGTGTTTTGGAAGTCCGTTCGATGAGAGTCGTGATCGGGGTGGTTCCTGGCGCGGCTATCGCGAACACGGGCTTTCGAAACACGACCTAGCCCCGTCCCCTGGACACGAGAGGTGCGCGAGAAGCGTGTGCGGTCTGCTTGGCCTGGTCTGCCCCTCCGAGATGGACGCCGCTGCCGCCCGCGGCGCCGTGGGCGCGGCGATGCGCTGCCAGCGGCACCGCGGCCCGGACGAGAGCGGGACGTGGACCGGCGGTGAGGCCGTCTTCGGCTTCAACCGGCTGGCGATGATCGACCTGGAGCACTCGCACCAGCCGCTGGTGTGGGGCCCCCCGGAGGCGCCACAGCGCTACACCCTGCTGTTCAACGGTGAGATCTACAACTACCTCGAGCTGCGGGCGGAGCTGTCCGAACGGCACGGTGCGCGGTTCAACACCGACGGCGACTCGGAGACGATCGTCGCCGCCTACCACTACCTCGGCGAGGCGGCGGTCCCCCGGTTGCGCGGCATGTTCGCGTTCCTGATCTGGGACGCGCAGCGGGCCGTGCTGTTCGGCGCGCGCGACCCGTTCGGCATCAAGCCGCTGTTCTACGCCGTCGGCCCCGGCGGGGTGGCGTTCTCCAGCGAGAAGAAGTCGATCCTGGAGCTGGCGCCGGTCATCGGGGTGCGCCAGGAGCTGGACCGGCGCGCGTTGCAGCACTACCTGACGCTGCAGTACGTCCCGGAGCCCGCGACGCTGCACACCCAGGTGCACCGGATCGAGTCCGGGCACTCGTTCACCCTGGTCCCGGGCGAGGAGCCCAGGATCAAGCGGTACTGGACGCCGCGGTTCGCCCCGCGGCCGGTGCACGGCCCCGCCGACGCCGAGGCCCTCTACGGGCGCATCGCCGACGTGATGAGCGACTCGGTGCGCGTCCACATGCGCGCGGACGTCACCGTGGGCTCGTTCCTGTCCGGCGGCATCGACTCCACCGCGATCGCCGCGCTGGCCCGCAGGCACAACCCGGACCTCGTGACGTTCACCACCGGCTTCGAGCGGCAGGGCTACTCGGAGGTGGACGTCGCCGCCGAGTCCGCGGCGGCGATCGGGGTCAAGCACGTGGTCAGGACGGTGTCGGCGCAGGAGATGATGGACGCGCTGCCGCTGATCACCTGGTACCTGGACGACCCGGTGGCCGACCCGGCGCTGGTGCCGCTGTGGTTCATCGCCCGCGAGGCGCGCAAGCACGTGAAGGTGGTGCTATCCGGCGAGGGCGCCGACGAGCTGTTCGGCGGGTACACGATCTACCGCGAGCCGCTGTCGCTGGCGCCGTTCGAGCGGGTGCCGGGCGCGCTGCGCAAGGTCATGGGCCGGGTCTCGGCGAAGATCCCCGAGGGCACGCGCGGCAAGGACCTGCTGCGCCGCGGCTCGCTGTCGCTGGAGGAGCGCTACTACGGCAACGCGCGCATCTTCCGCGACGACCAGCTCGAGCAGGTGCTGCGCACGTTCGACCCGTCGGTCTCGCACCGGGACGTCACCGCGGCGCACTACCGCGAGTCGGCCGCGCTGGACCCGGTGACCCGGATGCAGCACGTCGACCTGTTCACCTGGCTGCGCGGCGACATCCTGGTCAAGGCGGACAAGGTCACCATGGCCAACTCGCTGGAGCTGCGGGTGCCGTTCCTGGACCCGGAGGTCTTCAAGGTCGCCGCCGGGGTGCCGCTGGAGCAGAAGATCACCAAGGAGACGACGAAGTACGCGCTGCGCCAGGCGCTGCGCCGCATCGTCCCCGCGCACGTGCTCAACCGGCGCAAGCTCGGGTTCCCGGTGCCGATCCGGCTGTGGCTGCGGCACGAGATGTACGACTGGGCGCGCGACATCGTGATGCAGTCGCAGACTGACGCGTTGATCGACAAGAACGCGGTGATGCGGTTGCTGGAGGAGCACCGGGCGGGGCAGTTGGACCACTCGCGGCGGATCTGGGCGCTGTTGGTGTTCATGCTGTGGCACGGGATCTTCATTGAGCGGCGGATCGCGCCCGCGGTGCCGGAGCCGCATTACCCGGTGCGGCTCTAGATTGTGGTGCGCTGCGGGGCCCCGACCGGCTTGGTCGGGGCCCTGCGGCTTTTGTTGGGCGCGTGCTGCCTGTGGACAACCTGGGCTTGGTTCGGCGGAAGTGTCCGACCGTGGCGGTAGCGTGGATACCGGGGGCCGAAGGCCAAGCCGGGTGGTGGCTGGTGGGGTGCTGGGGGTGTGGGGTTTCAGGCGGTGAGGCGGTTTTCGGTTTCGACCGGTACGCGGGCGGCGCGTTGGTGCAGGTCGGCCAGGGAGACGCCGACGGCCTCGGCGATGGCGGCGACGGTGAAGAAGGCGGGGGTCGGGATGCGTCCGCGTTCGATCTTGCGGAGGGTCTCGACGGAGATGCCCGCGTCGGCGGCCACCTCGACCATGCTGCGGCGGCCTCGGGCGGCTCGGAGCAGGGAGCCGAGGAGCTCTCCCCGCTCCCGTTCCTGCTGGGTGAGCGGGGCGCGGACCATGTGGTGAGTCTAACCGACGGGCGGGGGCGCGCCCCGGGATCGGCGGATCGCCGGGGCGCGCCCGCCTGGTCAGGGCAGGATCGCGGCGACCTCGGCGGTGGCCTCGGGGCCGAAGGCGTCGGAGAAGCGCGCCAGGGCGCTGGTCTTGTCGAAGGCCCACTCCTGGGGGCCGTCGACCTCCAGGACGAGGGTGGCGACCAGGGAGCCGAGCTGGGCGGCGCGTTCGAGGCCCAGGCCGGCGGTGGTGGCGGTGAGGAAGCCCGCGCGGAAGCCGTCGCCGACGCCGGTGGGGTCGACCTTGGCGGTCTCCGGGACGGCGGGGACCGAGATGGTGGTGCCGTCCTTGGCGACGATGTCGACGCCCTTGGGGCCCAGGGTGGTGACGCGCAGGCCGATCCGGTCGGCGATCTCGGCCTCGGACCAGCCGGTCTTCTGCCGCATCAGGCCCAGCTCGTACTCGTTGGTGAACAGGTAGTCGGCGCCGGTGACGAACTCGCGGATCTGGGCGCCGTCCATGAACGCCATCTGCTGGGAGGGGTCCACGGCGAAGCGGTAGCCGCGGTGGCGGCACTCGTCGGCGCGGTGGAGCATGCCCTGCGGGTCGTCGGAGCCGATGAGGACCAGGTCGAAGGCGCCGGTGCGGGCGGCGATGGGGGCCAGCTCGATGAGCCGCGACTCCGACATCGCGCCCGGGTAGAACGAGGCGATCTGGTTCATGTCGGCGTCGGTGGTGCACACGAAGCGGGCGGTGTGCGCGGTGTCGGAGACCCGCACGCCGGAGCAGTCGACGCCGTGGCGCTCGAGCCAGGAGCGGTAGTCGGCGAAGTCGTCGCCGACCGAGCCGACCAGCACCGGGGCGCCGCCGAGCACGCCGATGCCGTAGGAGATGTTGCCCGCGATGCCGCCGCGGCGGACCACGAGGTGGTCCACCAGGAAGCTCAGTGAGACCGTGTGCAGCTGGTCGGCCACGAGCTGCTCGGCGAATTTGCCCGAGAACTGCATGAGGTGGTCGGTGGCAATGCTGCCGGACACTGCGACAGGCACGTGAGCTCTCCCCTGTTGAATCCGTTCGGCGGCCGGGCGGCCGCCGACTTCCTGGTGCGGGTCATTGTCGATCATCGCCGGGCGCGGGCGGGCGCGTGACCGCGCCCCGGACTCCGCCCGGCCACCCAGACGGGCTAGCGCCGGGGGCCGAAAAGACTACTGGCCGGTACCCCTGTGAAGTGACCTTGATTACAGTTACGGTGCAAGCATGAGCACTCCTGACGCCGACACGATGGCCGAGCTGATCGCCGACTGCGCCGACCTGCCCAGCGGCCTCGCCACCACCCAGACCACCACGTTGACCATGGTGGTCCCGGCGAGCCGCTGGGACGTCAGCGACGCGGCGGCGGCTCAGGTCACCGAGCTGGACGAGTACGTCTGACACCGCGCTGACACGCCAGAAGGGCCACGACCTCTGGGGGTCGTGGCCCTTCTGGCGATCCAGGACTCAGTTGAACGAGTCGCCGCAGGCGCAGCTTCCGCCCGCGTTCGGGTTGTCGATGGTGAAGCCCTGCTTCTCGATGGTGTCGACGAAGTCGATGACCGCGCCGTCCACGTAGGGGGCGCTCATCCGGTCGACCGCGACCTTGAGGCCGTCGTAGTCGCGGAACAGGTCGCCGTCGAGGGTGCGCTCGTCGAAGAACAGCTGGTAGCGCAGACCCGCGCAGCCGCCCGGCTGGACGGCGATGCGCAGGTGCATGTCATCGCGGCCCTCCTGGTCGAGCAGCGCCTTGGCCTTCGTCGCGGCCGTGTCCGACAGCTGCACGCCGTGGGTCGCCGCGTCGGTGCCGGTCTCCTGGGCGGTCGTCATGGTTCTCCCTTGGCTGGTGCTACGGGCTGGGCGGTTCCCGGGAAACCCGTCTCCCCGGCGAACAAGCGCAGTCGCGGTTTTGTTCCTCTGCCTATGGTGACACAGCCGCGGGGGTAAAAGTCGAGAGCCGCGCGTCGGGTTGTCCCGACCCGCGCTCACCGCCACTGCCGCGCGACGTCCTCGGCCAGGGCGGACAGCGTGCCCGCGGGGTCGGCGAGGGCGGCTTCGACGGATCCGGCGTGCTCGGCGGCGGCGTGCGCCTCCTCGACCCCCACCGACGCGGCCTGCTTGCGCCCGACAGCGACCTGACCTGCGAGGACGACGCAGGGGACGCCGCGCTCGGCCGCCGCGGCCGCGACCGCCGTGACCAGCTTGCCGCGCAGCGACTGCCAGTCGAAGCTGCCCTCCCCCGTCACCGCCAGCCCGGCGCCCGAGACCGCCTCGCGCAACCCTGTCGCCTTCGACACCATCGCCGCCCCGGAAGTGGTCCGCGCCCCCAGCGCGAGCAGGGCGAACCCGAGCCCGCCCGCCGCACCCGCCCCTGGCCGGCCGCGGGGGTCGCGGCCGGTGCGGGCGGCCAGCTCGTCGGCCCACCCCGCCAACCGCCGCTCCAACCGGTCCACCGCGGCGGCGTCCGCGCCCTTCTGCGGTCCGAACACGGCGGCGGACCCGTGCGGGCCCAGCAGCGGGTTCTCCACGTCCGCGGCGGCCACCAGCCGCACCCCGGACAGGTCCACGCCCGCCAGCGCCGCGACGGCGCCCGCTCCCCCGTCTGTCGTGGCCGAGCCGCCCAGGCCGACGACGACCTCGCGGGCCCCGGCGGCCACCGCGGCGGCGACGAGCTCGCCGACCCCGCGCGTCGTGGTCGTCTCGCAGACCCCGGGGCGCTGGTGGGCCGGGACCAGGTGCAGGCCCGCGGCCTCGGCGGACTCCAGGTAGGCGGTGTCCCCGACGCGCAGCCAGACGGCCTCGACCGGGTGGCCGAGGGGGCCGGTGACCTGGCGGCGTTCGAGGGAGCCGCCGAGGGCGGAGTGCAGCACGGGGACGAAACCGGGGCCGCCGTCGGCCAGGGGGCACAGCCGCAGCCGGTGCCCCGGCGCGCCCCTGGCCCACCCCTCGGCGATGGCCGCGGCGGCCTGCGGGGCGGTCAGCGTCCCCCCGAACCCGTCGGGCGCGATGACGACCAGCACGGCCGGAGGGTATCCGCCACCGGGCTTGTCCTACCCTGTGCCCGTGAGGTTCCTCCGTCGCAGCAGCGCAGACAGTCCCGAAGCCGAGCAGGTGGACGAGGCCGCCGTGACCGTCGGCGAGGACGCCACCAAGGCCCACACCCCGGGCAAGGGCAGGCCGACCCCGAAGCGGCGCGAGGCCGAGGGCCGCAGGCGCGGCCCGGTCGCCCCGCCGCCGAAGACCACCCGCGAGGCGCTGCGGCGCGCGCGGGGCAGCAAGGAGGACCGCTCCGAGCTCGCCGCCAAGCGCAAGGCCCAGCGCCTCGAGCAGCGCAAGCGGATGAACGAGGGCGACGACAAGTACCTGATGCCGCGCGACCGCGGCCCGGTCAAGGCCTACCTGCGCGACCTGGTGGACGCCCGCCGCAACCTGCTGGGCCTGTTCATGCCGCTGGCCGTGGTCGTGTTCGCCTCGCTGCTCGTGCCCTCGCTGGAGGTGCAGCAGTACGCGACGCTGTTCTGCCTGCTGATGCTGATCCTGATGGTCGCCGAGGGCGTCCTCAACGGGCGCAGGCTGACCAAGCTGGTGCGCGCGAAGTTCCCGAAGGACACCACCCGCGGCCTCTCCCTGGGCTGGTACGGCTTCGTGCGGGCGACGCAGTTGCGCAAGCTCCGCGTCCCCAAGCCCCGCGTCAAGCCCGGCGACGTCGTCGCCTGACCCCCGCTCCACGTCCTCCGGTGGACGGCCACCCGCACGCGGGGTGGCGCTGTTCCGCGGGCGCGCCGGGGGTGTGGGGCCCGGTTAGGCTCGGGGTATGGAACACCGCCGCTTGGGCCGCAGTGGCCTGAAAGTCTCCGAGATCTCCTACGGCAACTGGCTCACCCACGGTTCGCAGGTCGAGGAGGACGCCGCGCAGGCCTGCGTGCGGGCCGCGCTCGACGCGGGCGTCACCACCTTCGACACCGCCGACGTCTACGCCAACACCAAGGCCGAGTCGGTGCTGGGGCGCGCCATCGCGGGACAGCGGCGGGAGTCGCTGGAACTGGCGACCAAGGTGTACTGGCCGACGGGCCCCGGGGGCCCCAACGACAAGGGCCTGGGGCGCAAGCACATCGTGGAGTCCGCGCACGCCTCGCTGCGGCGGCTCGGCACCGACTACATCGACCTCTACCAGGCGCACCGGTTCGACCACCAGACGCCGCTCGAGGAGACGATGAGCGCGTTCGCCGACCTGGTGCACCAGGGCAAGGTGCTCTACCTCGGCGTGTCGGAGTGGACGGCCGACCAGATCACCCGGGGGGCGGCGCTGGCCCGCGAGCTCAAGGTGCCGTTCATCTCCAACCAGCCGCAGTACTCGATGCTGTGGCGGGTGATCGAGAAGCAGGTCGTGCCCGCCTCCGAGCGCGAGGGCCTGGGCCAGATCGTGTGGTCGCCGATGGCGCAGGGCGTGCTGTCGGGCAAGTACCTGCCCGGCGCCGAGCCGCCCGCCGGGTCGCGGGCGACCGACGAGTCCGGTGGCAAGGGCATGATCAGCCGCTGGCTGCGCGACGAGGTGCTGACCGCCGTGCAGAAGCTCAAGCCGCTGGCCGAGCAGGCCGGGCTGACGATGCCGCAGCTCGCGGTGGCGTGGGTGCTGCAGAACCCCAACGTCGCCTCGGCGATCGTGGGCGCGTCCAAGCCGGAGCAGGTCGTCGACAACGTCGCCGCCGCGGGCAAGACCCTCGACGCGGACCTGCTCAAGGCCATCGACGAGGCGCTGGGGGGCGTGGTCACCACGGACCCCGGCATGACCGTCAGCCCGCCGCGGATCTAACCCGCGCGCAGGCTCATCGGGCCGTAGACCTCGGTGTCGTCCTCGAAGAGCCTGACCTGCTCGACGCCCGCGTCGAGCAGGTCAGGCCACTCGTCGCTGAACCACAGCTCGGCCTCGGCCTGGTCGGCGAAGGTGGTGTCCGGCCCGTCGACCGGGGACCCGGCCGCGTCCTCGTAGCGCCATCGGAAGCTCACGGAGAGGCACCGTATCGTGCGGACCCTGGTCCTGGGCGGGGCGCGCTCGGGCAAGTCGGCCCACGCCGAGGGGCTGCTGCCCGGCGACGGCCCGGTCACCTACCTGGCCACCGCCCGCCGCCACCCCGACGACGCCGACTGGGACGCGCGCATCGCCGCCCACGTCGACCGCCGCCCGCCGTCGTGGTCGACCGTCGAGGTCCCCGACACCGCCTCGCTGGTCGGGGCGCTGGCCTCGGCGCGGGCCGACGGTCCCCCGCTGCTGCTCGACGACGTGGCCACGTGGCTGGCCGGGGCGATGGACGACGCCGGGGCGTGGGCGTCGGCCGGTGTGTCCATGGTGGACGCCAGGGCGCGGCTGGTCGGCGCGGTCGCCGGGTGCGCGGCCCGGCTCGTGGTCGTCTCGGCCGAGGTCGGCCTGGGTGTGGTGCCCTCCACCCGCTCTGGCAGGCTCTTCCGCGATGAGCTCGGCGCGGTGAACGCGTCCCTGGCCGAGGTGTGCAGCGAGGTGCTGCTGCTGGTCGCGGGCCTGCCGCTGCGCCTGAGATGAGCGAGGAGGCCCACCGGTGACCACCCATTTCCCGACCGTGCCCGCCCCGGACGCCGAGGCCCGGCGCGCCGCCGTGGCCCGCCAGGAGCGGCTGACCAAGCCCGCGGGGTCGCTGGGCCGCCTCGAGGAGCTGGGCGTGTGGGTGGCGGCCTGCCAGGGGCAGTGCCCGCCGCGGCCGTTCGCCCGGCCGCGCGTGGTGGTCTTCGCGGGCGACCACGGGGTCGCCGCGAACGGTGTGTCGGCGTTCCCCAGCGAGGTCACCGGGCAGATGGTGGCCAACTTCCTCACCGGCGGCGCCGCGGTCAACGTCCTGGCCGCGGTCGCCGGGGCGACCGTGCGCGTGGTGGACATGTCGGTCGACACCGACGGCGACGGCCTGCCCGACCAGGTCACCGCGCACAAGGTGCGCCGCTCGTCCGGCCCGGTGGACCGCGCGGACGCCCTGACCGACGAGGAGGTCGCCGCCGCCGTCGCCGCGGGCCGGGCGATCGCCGACGAGGAGGTCGACGCGGGCGCCGACCTGCTCATCGCGGGTGACATGGGCATCGGCAACACCACCCCCGCCTCGGTCATCATCGCCGCGCTGACCGGTGCGGAGCCCGTCGCCGTCGTGGGCCGCGGCACCGGCGTGGACGACCAGGGCTGGATGCGCAAGGCCGTCGCCATCCGCGACGCGCTGCGCCGCGCCCGCCGGGTCTGCGACGACCCGGTGGCGCTGCTGCGGACCAGCGCGGGCGCCGACATCGCCGCCATGGCCGCGTTCCTGGCCCAGGCGGCGGTGCGCAAGACCCCGGTGATCCTCGACGGCCTCATCAGCGGCGCGGCGGCGCTGGTCGCCGAGGAGCTGGCCCCGGGCGCGTCGGCGTGGTGGGTCGCAGGCCACCGCTCCGTCGAGCCCGCGCACGACCTGGTGCTCGACCAGCTCGACCTGCGCCCGGTCCTGGAGATGGACCTGCGCCTGGGCGAGGGCTCCGGCGCGCTCGCCGCGCTGCCCCTGGTGGCCATGTCGGCACGGCTGCTCGCCGAGATGGCCACGTTCGAGGACGCGGGGGTCACCGGTCGCGACATCCCCCTGCCCGAGTAGCCGTGCGGCTCGCCTTCTCCTGGCTGACCGTCCTGCCGCTGCGCGTGTCCGATGTGGACAGGGCAGCCGCGGGCCGGGCGATCGCGCTGGCCCCGGTGGTCGGCGTGGTCCTGGGGCTGCTGGCGGCGGGCGTGCTGTGGCTGCCGTTCCCGCCGCTGCTGGGCGGGCTGCTCGCGGTGGGCGCCCTCGCGCTGGCGACGCGGGGGATGCACGTGGACGGCGTGGCGGACACCGCCGACGGGCTGGGCTGCTACGGGCCGCCGGAGCGGGCGCTGGCGGTGATGAAGGCCGGGGACGTCGGGCCGTTCGGCGTGGTGGCGCTGCTGGTGCTGCTGGGGGTGCAGGCGGTGTCGATGGCCGCTGTGCCGTGGGAGGCGGTGGTGCTGGCCGTGGCGGCGGGGCGGGCCGCGTTCGCCGGGTGCTGCGTGCGGGGGGTGGTCGCGGCGCGGGCTGAGGGCTTGGGGGCGTTGGTCGCGGGGACGCAGCGGGAGTGGGTGCCTGCGGCGTGGGGGGTGGTCCTGGCGGGTGCGGGGTGGTTCTTCGTCGGGGTGGGGGCGATTGTGGGGGTTGTGGTGGCGGGGGTGGTTGTGGCTGGGGTGGTGTGGCACACGGGGCGGCGGTTCGGCGGGGTCACCGGGGATGTGTTGGGGGCGTCGTGCGAGGTCGCGACGGCGGTGGTGTTGGTGGCTTGCACGGTGTGAGGCGGGGGTGCGGTGGAGTTGTCCACAGGCATGATCGACTTTGGGGTGCCGATCGGGTTAAGGCGGTAAAATGGGCTGAGGGACGCCCCCAGAGGTCAATGCCACTTACTTAGTGTTTTTTCCTGGTTGGGCGGGTGTGGTGGAGGGTTCGGGTGAGGGGGTCCGGTCGGTGTCGGCTT
>NZ_WHOL01000122.1 GCF_009745975.1 Actinokineospora pegani
GGCCCGGACTGGGGCCCGCCCGCCGGACCGTTCTGCGGTCCGCTCTGGGGACCGACCTGCGGCTCACCGGCCCTGCCACCCTGCTGCCCACCTGCCGGAACGCCCTGCGGCCCGACCGGCCCAGCCGCCGGCCGAGCAGGCTCGTGCGTGCTCACCGAAGCAGCGACAGCGTTAGCGGCAGGAGCGCGACCAGGTCCGCCGTCCGCGCGGCGGATCGGCTTGCTGGAGGCTTCCGCAAGGATCTCGTCACGCTGACGGGTGAATTCTGCGTGTGAGATCTCGCCCGCGGCTCGCCTGATCTCCAGGTCACGCAGCTCGCTCTGCCAACTCATCGGAACTCTCTCCCCTGCGTGCCGGCCCATCCGGTGAGATCCTGTCGGATCACGGGCACCCACACCCGCGGATGCGCGAACCGGTGACGAGATCGTGCTCATCCCGACGACCTCGGATGTCCGTACAGTGGAGGTATGGCACTGTTCGGACCGATCAAGTCCAAGATGGTAGACCCAGCAGCCGCGCTGGCCGGACGCGCTCAGCCCATTCCGTCGCCCTCCGAGCACGCCGTGCTGACCGGCCGTCGCATCAAGCCCCCGTTCCCCGAGGGCATCGAGACCGCCGTCTTCGGCCTCGGCTGCTTCTGGGGCGCCGAACGCCTCTTCTGGACCATCCCCGGCGTGTACTCCACCGCCGTGGGCTACGCGGGCGGCTACACGCCCAACCCCACCTACGAAGAGGTCTGCTCCGGCCTGACCGGCCACACCGAGGCCGTGCTCGTCGCCTACGACCCCTCTCAGGTCAGCTACGAGACCCTCCTCAAGACCTTCTGGGAAGGCCACGACCCCACCCAGGGCATGCGCCAAGGCAACGACACGGGCACCCAGTACCGCTCAGCCGTCTACTGGACCAACCACGCCCAGCGAGAGAGCATCGAGCGCACCCGGGCCGCCTTCCAACAGGCCCTCTTGTCCTCCGGTCACGGCAACATCACCACCGAGGTCGGCGAGGCCGGACCCTTCTACTACGCCGAGGACTACCACCAGCAGTACCTCTCGGCAGGCAAGAACCCGAACGGCTACTGCGGTCTTGGCGGCACCGGCGTGTCCTGCCCGATCGGCCTCGGGGTCCGCGAGGGCTGAGGCTCCACGCTGGAAAATCTGTGTAGTTTTCTGTATATTCAAGGCATGGCCACCATGAGGCAGCCGCGCGAGATCAGCGTTACCGAGGCCAGCAGGCGCGGTGTTGCTGGTCTCGTCGCGGACGCTGAACAGGGTGAAGACTTGCTCGTCACCCGCCATCATCGCCCTGTGGCAGTCGTCGTGAGTGCAACCCGCCTCGGGGAGATGGAAGCAGCAGCGGAGGACCTCCGCGACTTGGCGCTGGTCCTCGCGCGCTCGGCCT
Source organism: Actinokineospora pegani (assembly GCF_009745975.1). Taxonomy (GTDB): domain Bacteria; phylum Actinomycetota; class Actinomycetes; order Mycobacteriales; family Pseudonocardiaceae; genus Actinokineospora; species Actinokineospora pegani. The sequence goes on from NZ_WHOL01000122.1 coordinate 1,399, forward strand.
CAGACAACGGACGGCGAACCTCCTTCGATGACGTGCTGGTCGCGTTCGGCCACACTCACGAGTCGCTTGCCGCGATCGAGGACGACTGACGCAACAGATGCGGGACGTCCTCTTCACTGATGCGGCTATTGATGACCTGCGTCGACTCGGTCCTGATGTTGCACCCAAGGTCTTGAAGAAGATCAAGGTTCTCTTCGACAACCCCGAAGCGGGGCCTCCTCTCGGCGGCCAGTTGACTGGCTTCCGCAAGCTCGTGGTCGGTCGGAAGCACTGGCGTGTCGTCTATCGCATCGATGACTCCGGCTCTGTCGAGATCTGCGAGGTCTGGTGCGTCGGCGTCAGGTCCGATTCCGAGGTGTATGCCGAAGCCGCTGCCAGAGTGGCCGCCGTCCCCGATCAAAGCCCCGCGATGCTCCGATTGGCAGATGTAATCACCAAACTGGGCCGGTTGGCTGGCGATGTGGCGGTCGAAGTGATATCCCGGCCTGAGCCGGTTCCGGACTGGCTTGCTCAACGGCTCGTCAACTCGGTCGGGATCCCGGCAGAACAAGTGGCAGCGCTCGGACTCGAAGAAGCTGTGTCGCTGTGGGAGGAGTTCATGACCTCGCTGCGACAATGAGCGAGGGATCGGAAGCTCCAGTCTCAAGGTTGGCCCACTCCGGGCGCGAAGACGCGTGCGCGCGGGAAGAATCATGAGCGTGACACGCAGGCGTATGCCGTCAAACACATATATGAGGCGCTATTCGGCGAATATCTTCGAAATGTAGCCGAGACGGTGGGTCGAAGATGTATCTTTGAAATCGAGCGTGGAGCCGAGCTGCGGAGAAATTTTCAGCTCGACGATGCGTCGGTTATGGATGCCTCAGAGTTGCGCCCATGGGTATGGGAGGCTGATCGCCTCGCTGGCTCAGTGGAAATCATGGCGCGGCTTTGTGGGCTGCTGGTATCAACGTCAACTCTCGCCTTCAAGCAAAAATTGGTCGTAGGGATGTCGAGGAGACGAAGCTGCTGCAGGAGTCATTTTCGCTGGAAGATCCAAAGCCGGGAAAGAATCGCCTTCGTCTGTGTGATCCGGAGAACCAGAACGAGCAGTACCTCTCGGCAGGCAAGAACCCGAACGGCTACTGCGGCATGGGCGGCACCGGCGTGAGCTGCCCGATCGGCTTGGGCGTCCGGGAGGGCTGAGGGTCACTTGCCGTGGTGGTCGGGCAGGAGGCGATGCGCACCTCATCTCCTGCCAACTTGTAGACCATGCGGAGTTCGTGGCAGGGAGGTGCTGTCGGAGACCGCGAGCGGGCGAGGGCGGCAAGCGCCAGCCCGCCTGCGGTGGGGTGGTGCGTGGGTTCGTAGGATTCCGGGGTGGATCGGCGGAAGCGGTTTGGGGTGCACTACACCCCCTCCGCCCTCGCACGTTTCGTCGCCGAGCGGACGGCTGGCCAGCTCTCCGCCGCCCGTCCCATGGTGCTCGACCCGGCCTGCGGCGACGGAGAACTGCTCGAGGCCATCCGCGACCTCACCAACGCCCGGTTGGTCGGCTACGAGCTGGACCCCGAGGTCGCCGCCCTCGCCCAACAACGCCTGGGTCCCGACGCCGACATTCGGACCGGTGACTTCACCGAACTCGGGGGGCGGCTCGAACCGGCGGGCTTCGACGCGATCATCACCAACCCGCCCTACGTGCGCACCCAGGTCCTCGGCGGTCCGCACGCCGCCCGGCTGGCGGCCAAGTTCGGGCTCAAGGGGCGCATCGACCTCACCCACCCGTTCGTCGCGATGGCTCCACGGCTGTTGAAACCCGGGGGAGTGCTGGGTCTGTTGTGCAGCAACAGGTTCCTCACGACGCGCGCGGGTGCCAACATCCGCGCCCTGCTCACCGAGCACTTGGACGTCGTCGAGCTCTTCGACCTGGGTGACACCAAGCTCTTCGAGGCCGCCGTGCTGCCCGCGGTCGTCATCGCGGCGCGGCGGCCGCAGGGGCGCGCGGCGAGGTTCGCCAGTGCGTACCAGGTTCCGGGCCGGGGAGAGCCGGGTGATCTGTTCGCGGCGTTGGGCAACCCCAGGTCCAGCACCGTCTCCGTGGGGGCGCGGACGTTCGCCGTCGAGGTCGGGACGTTGGCGCGGGACGCGGCTGAGCAGCCGTGGCGGTTGAGCACGCCGGAGCGGGAGCGGCGGGCGGTGCGGGTGGCGGCGCGGACGTGGAAGACCGTGGGGGAGTTGGCGAAGATCCGGGTGGGGATCAAGACGACGGCTGATCAGGTGTTCATCGGGGAGCACTGGGACGGGCTGCCCGAGCACCGGGTGCCCGAGGCGGACCTGCTGCGGCCGCTGCTCACGCACGAAGACCTCCGCCCCTGGACCACGCCGGGGCCGCCCCGGGCGCGGGTGCTCTACCCCTACCTCGACCTGCCGCACCGGCAGCCGGTCGACCTCGGGCGCTACCCGCGGGCCGCCGCCTACCTCGCCGAGCACCGGGAGCGGCTCGAGGGCAGGCGGTACCTGACCGAGGCGGGGCGGGAGTGGTTCGAGATCTGGGTGCCGCAGCGGCCTTCGCTGTGGCGGGCGCCGAAGATCGTGTTCCCGGACATCAGCCCGGAGCCGCGGTTCGCGATCGACCGGAGCGGGGCGGTGGTCAACGGGGACTGCTACTGGATCAGCGTGCCCGAGATGGGGGGCGACGACCTGGCGCACCTGGTGCTGGGGGTGGCGAACTCCAGCTTCGGGACCCGGTTCTACGACGACGTGTGCGGGAACCGGCTCTACGCGGGCAGGCGGCGGTGGATCACCCAGTACGTGGGGCGGCTGCCGGTGCCCGATCCGGCGACCCCGGCGGCGCGGCGGGTCGTGGCGGCGGTGCGGCGGGTGGCCGGGGGCGACGCCGGGCACGTGGTCGAGGTGGAGCGCGCTGTCGCGCGGGTATTTGAGTAGAACACCTCAAGACAACGGTGCCGCAGGTCGCGCAGCATCTCTCTATGACCAACGAGACCAAGACCCCGTCCTCGCCGACCACCGGTGCGTTCTACGCGCAGGCAGCGCTGTCGTTCGCGATCGCCCTGGTGACGACCACGGTCGGCATCGCCTTCTTACCCGTCGACCCGTGGGTGCGGGCGTTCCTCGCGGTCGGCGCGCTGTACACGGTGACCTCGGCGTTCACCCTGGCCAAGGTCATCCGCGACCGGCAGGAGGACGCGGCGGTCAGCGTGCGGATCGACCGGGCCAGGATGGAGCGGCTGATGGCCGAGCACGACCCCTTCCGCACGCCCGGCGTCTAGCATCCGCTGCGTGGAGCCGACTTTCTTCGCGACGCCCGACGAGCTGCGGGCCTGGTTCGACGCCAACCACGCCGAGGCGGCCGAGCTGCTCGTCGGCTTCGGCAAGGCCGGGTCCGGCATCGCGACCGTCACCTGGTCGGAGGCGGTCGACGAGGCGCTGTGCGTCGGCTGGATCGACGGGGTGCGCAAGCGGGTGGACGACGCGAGCTACAGCGTCCGGTTCACGCCGCGCAAGGCCAGGAGCACGTGGAGCACGGTCAACATCGCCAAGGTCGCCGAGCTGATCGCCGAGGGCCGGATGCGCCCGGAGGGCCTGGCCGCCTTCGAGCGGCGCACCCTGGACAACTCCGAGATCTACAGCCACGAGCAGACCGAGGTCGCCTTCGTCCAGGAGCAGGAGGCCGTTCTGCGGTCTGACCAGCGGGGGTGGGAGTTCTGGACAGCCCAGGCCCCGTCCTACCGCAAGCAGGTGACCTGGTGGGTCATCAGCGCGAAGAAGCCGGAGACCCGCGAGCGCAGGCTGGCCCAGCTCGTCGAGTGCAACGCGGCGGGCGAGCGGATGGGCCAGTTCAGCCGCGCGAAGACCTAGAAGTCCTCGGACGCAGAAGAAGGCCGGTCGTGTGACCGGCCTTCTGCCTGAGCGGATGACGAGACTCGAACTCGCGACCCTCACCTTGGCAAGGTGATGCGCTACCAGCTGCGCTACATCCGCGTGTCCCGGTTTCCCGGTACGGCGGCAACTATATCCCACGCCGACTGCCGCCGGTAACGCGGGCCCCTGGGAATGGCCGGGTCGTGACTCTTCGTGATGTTCAACCTGAACGGACTATGGCGACGAGCGGTCCGTCGTTAACGTTCTTCACGGATACCGACCAGAAGGCGGGGGCATGTGGCAATCTCTTCACCACTGTCACGGGGGCCAGGAGGAGGTGCCGGGCCGGATGACCGGGGACCACCGGCCTGCTTCGAGCGGGTCCGCGGACGAGGCCACGACCTGCGACGACCGTGCCCTGCTCGCACGGCTGCGGGCTGGTGAGGACGCCGCGTTCGGCGAGCTGTTCTCCCGCCACAGCGACGCCGTCCGCCGGTTGGCGCTCGGGATGGTCACTGACCGTGCTGAGGCCGACGACCTGACCGCCGAGGCGTTCTTCCGGGTCCTGCAAGCCATCCGCCGCGGTTCGGGGCCCGTTGACAACGTCCGGGGATACCTCCTCACCGTTGTCCGCCGGGTTGCCTGGGAGTGGAGCGGGCGCCGCCGCGACGTGCCGGTCACCGATGAGGAGCTCGACTTCCGCGCGGGCCCCGAGCACGACGACAACGGCCGCTCCACCGAGCGCACCCTGATCACCCGCGCGTTCACCAGCCTGCCCGAGCGCTGGCGCAGCGTGCTGTGGAAGGTCGAGGTCGAGGGCGAGCGGCCCGCTGTGGTCGCGGGCAACCTCGGCCTGAGCCCCAACGCCACCGCCGCGCTGGCCCGGCGCGCCAGGCAGGGTCTGCGCGCGGCCTACCTGCAGGCCCACCTGGCCGCCGGGCGCGGCGCGACCAACTGCCGGGGCGTGTTGGAGAAGCTGGGCGCCTACACCGCGGGCAGTCTCACCGGCAGCGAGCGGCGCAAGGTCGGCGCGCACTTGGCCGCCTGCGCCGACTGCACTGACACCCAGGCCGAGTTGCAGGAGGTCTGCTCCGGGCTGCGCGCGCACGCCGCCTTCCTGGCCGTCCCGGTCGCCGGGCTGGCCGTCGCCCAGCACACCGCCGCCGGGGGCAGCCTGCTCGCCGGGCTCAAGGCCGTGCTGACCAGCGCGAAGTTCCAGGTCGTCGCGGCTGCGGGCTCGGCGGCGGCGGTCGGCGCGCTGGCGCTGGCGCCGTGGGCGGGGCAGTCGGAGCCGCAGGCCTACGTCGACCTCGACGGCAGTGCCCCGATCGTGGCGGCCACCGAGACGACGCAGAGCCCGGTGGGCACCAGCGCCAGCCCCGTCCAGACGGCCGCGTCCAGCGTGATCGCCCCTGCGGGCCAGCCGCGCCGGACCGCCCGGACACACGTCGAGGTGCCCACCACCGAGCGGAGCGGGCGCGCGCAGCTCCCGCCGTCGCCTGGGCCGACCGACGCCCCCGGGCAGGGGCGTTCCGCCGACGCCGACACCCACGCCGTCCCGGTCGAGGTCTTCGACGCGTCGCTGCCCCTGGTGTCCAGGCAGGTGTCGGTCGAACGGCGCACCGAGGAGCGCGACGACCAAGTGGTCGTGTCCGAGACGATGACGACAACCCTGGTCAACTCCGCGGGCCAGACCTCGGTCGCCACGACGACCGCGCAGTACCTGGAACCGCAGGCCACGGTGCTGCCGCCGGCCTCGTCGGCCCCCGCGACCCGGCCCGCGCCGCCGACGTGGCCCAGCCGCGCCCGCACCCCGAGCGGTTGATCAACTTTCCGCCCGGTGCGACAATCGTCCGCGATGACCAAGCGAGGCGCTTTTCACCCGTTGGGCCGAGAGCGGAGCCGGTACCGTTGTCCCTCGGTGGCCTAACGCACAGGTGGACCAACGTTCAGCAGCGCTACGCCGAGAGGGCTGAGAGATGACACGTCAGGTACGCGACGTGAACGGCAGGCTGTGGACCGTGCGCGGCACGCTCACCTGGCGCACCCCGGCCACCGAGGACGACTTCGAGCACGACGTGGCCGCGGGCTACGTGCCCGGGATCATGATGCTGGGGCTCGTGGCGCTGCTGGGCGTCGTGCTGATCACCTGGATGCCGGAGGACGTCGTCGCCGCGGGCTGGGTGCTGCTGCTGCTCGCGGTGCTCGCCCTGTTCTTCCCGGCCAGGTGGGCGCTGCGCAGGCCGTGGACGCTGATCGCCGAGACCGGTGACGACGGCGACGGCGAGCCGACGGAGCGCTGGGTCGGCACCGTGCGCGGCTACTTCGCCGCCCGCGGGGAGCTGGGTCGGATCGCCAAGAACCTGGGCGCGGACTCCCAGCCCAGCTACGAGGGCGTCCTCAAGCCCATCAACTAGACCCCTCCACCACGTCCAGGGCATGACAGGCGAGTCGATCCGGGTGAGACTAGTGCCGTGCCGGAACTGCCCGAGGTCGAAGCCCTCGCCCACCACCTGCGCGAACACGCGGTGGGGCGGACTGTGGCGCGCGTGGACGTCGCGTCGATGAGCGTGCTCAAGACCGCCGACCCGCCCTGGACGGCGCTCACCGGCCGCGAGGTCACCGGGGCCGGGCGCACCGGCAAGTACCTCGACCTGGACTGCGACGGCCTGCACCTGGTCGTGCACCTGGCCCGCGCCGGGTGGCTGCGCTGGGCGGACACCCTCTCCGCCGCCCCGCCCAAGCCGGGCAAGGGGCCGCTGGCGCTGCGCGTGCACCTGGGCCCGCCGGGCGAGGGGCCTGGCTTCGACCTCACCGAGGCGGGCACGAAGAAGGGCCTGGCCGCCTGGGTGGTCGAGGACCCGGCGACGATCGAGCAGATCGCCACCCTCGGCCCGGACGCGCTGGCGCTGACCCGCGACGAGTTCGGCGAGGTCATGGCCGCGCGCACCGAGCGGCTCAAGACGGTGCTGACCGGGCAGCGGGTGATCGCGGGCATCGGCAACGCCTACTCCGACGAGATCATGCACGTGGCGGGGCTGTCCCCGTTCGCCACGCCCGCCCGGCTCGACGCCGACGCGGTCGACCGGCTCTACGCGGCGATGCGCGAGGTGCTGACCTCCGCGGTCGACCGCTCCGTGGGGCAGGCGGCGGCGCGGTTGAAGGGCGAGAAACGCTCCGGCCTGCGGGTGCACGCCCGCACCGGTCTACCGTGCCCGGTGTGCGGGGACACGGTGCGCGAGGTGTCGTTCGCCGACAAGGCCTTCCAGTACTGCCCCACCTGCCAGACCGGCGGCAAACCGCTCGCCGACCGGCGTCTCTCCCGACTCCTCAAGTAGGTACCGTGGACGACCATGATCCGGTGGAGGGCGGTGGCCCGTGGGCCAGCTGCTGACTGAGCGCGCGGTGGTCGGCGTGGTCGCCACCCTGCTCGTGCTGGGGCTGTTCGTGGCCCTGTGCCGCCCGCGCAAGGCGGGATCGGTGGACGACGCGGTCCTCGACGCCGTCGGTCGGCTGTCGCGGGCGGCCCCGGAGCTGCGCGGCGGGCTGACCGAGCGCAGCGCCGACCAGGCCACGCGCGAGCTGGTCCAACTGCTCAAGTGCGTGGCCGTGGGCATCACCGACAGCGAGGGCACCCTGCTGTCCTGGGCGGGCGAGGCCAACGAGCACTACGAGGACCTCGAGGCCCCCGTGATCGAGGTCGTGCGCCGCGGCCACCGCGAGCACATCCAGCACGAGAACCTGCAGTGCCGCCGCCGGGGGAGCTGCCCGATGCGCACCGCGGTCATCGTCCCGCTGGTCATCGACGGCCAGATCGAGGGCACGCTGATCCTGGTCGGCGGGGTCGACAGCAAGCGCTTGATCCGCGCCGCCAACGAGCTCGCGGGCTTCCTGTGCATCCAGCTCGAGCTGGCCAAGCTCGACGAGTCCAAGCAGGCGCTGGCCCGCGCCGAGATCCGCGCCCTGCGCGCCCAGATCTCCCCGCACTTCATCTACAACACCCTCAACACCATCTCGTCGCTGATCCGCACCGACCCCGAGCAGTCCCGCGAGCTGCTCCAGGACTTCGCCGACTTCACCCGCTACTCGTTCCGGTCCTCCGGCCTGTTCGCCACCCTCGCCGACGAGCTGGCCAACATCGACCGCTACCTGACCATCGAGTGCGCCCGCTACCGCGAACGCCTCAACGTCCGCCTCCGCGTCGCCCCCGAGGTCCACTCGGTGGTCGTCCCCTTCCTCGTCCTGCAACCCCTCGTCGAGAACGCCGTCCGCCACGGCATCGCCAAGAAGCCCGGCGGCGGCACCGTCAGCGTCTTCGCCCACGACAACGGCTCGGAAGCCCTCATCACCGTCGAGGACAACGGTGTCGGCATGGACGCGGACCGGCTCTTCGAAGACCTCCGGGACGCCCACAAGACCGGCAGCCACGTCGGCGTCGGCAACATCAACCAGCGCATGCGCCAGGTCTTCGGCGACGAGTACGCGCTGATGGTCGAGACGGCCCCCGGCGCGGGCATGAAGATCACCCTGCGCGTGCCCAAGTTCTTCCCCGGCGTCCGCCCGGACCTGCCGGACTTCTCCGAGGAGCAGAACCGCCGAGACCGCCAGGACCGCCAGGAACACCAAGATCGCCACGATCCGCCCGCCGCGTGAGGCGCAGCGGCGCGACGGCAGCGCACCCGACCTGCCCGTAGGGTTGGGGCATGGGTGCTGCGGGCAAGTTGGTCGGGCGGTTGGCGGAGATGCGGGACAAGCCGGACAAGGGCCCGGTCGTCGCCGTCGTGCGGCTGCACGGGGTGATCAGCGCCGCTGGTGCGCCCATCGGACGCGGGGTCATCAACGTCTCGACGGTCGAGGGGCTGCTCAAGCGGGCGTTCGGCAAGCCGGAACTGGTCGCTGTCGCCGTTGTGATCAACTCGCCCGGTGGGGCGCCGACGCAGTCCGCGCTCGTGGGGGAGCGGATCAGGGAGCTGGCGGCGGAGAAGGGCGTTCCGGTCCTGACCTTCTGCGAGGACGTCGCGGCGTCCGGGGGCTACTGGCTGGCCTGCGCGGGCGATGAGGTCTACGCGCACGCGACCTCGCAGGTGGGGTCGATCGGGGTGATCTCGTCGAGCTTCGGGCTCGACGGGCTGCTGGACCGGTTCGGCGTGCAGCGGCGGGTCTACGCAGCCGGGGCGAACAAGGCGCGGCTCGACCCGTTCCAGCCCGAGTCGGAAGAGGACGTCCGGTGGCTGCGGGGGTTGCAGGACGAGTTGCACGGGCTGTTCATCGACTGGGTGCGCGAGCGGCGCGGCGACCGGCTCAAGGGGTCGCCGGAGCAGCTTTTCTCCGGGGAGGTCTGGACCGGCGCCAAGGCGCTCGAGCTGGGCCTGGTCGACGGGCTGGGCAGCGTGCGGTCGGTCATCGGGAAGCGGTTCCCCGACGCCGAGATCGTGGTGAACGAGCCCAAGAAGACGTTGCTCGACCGGCTGCCGATCCGGGCTGGGGACCGGGTGCTCGGCGCGTTGGACGCGATCGAGGCGCGGGCCACGTGGTCTCGCTTCGGACTGTGACACTGCCCCTCGAATGGGTGACACTGGGGGAGGGCATGGACAGCGCGAGAGGCGCGGGGCAAGATTGCGCTCACCGTGAGTACTGCCACTAACACACCCGGGCTCGTCGTCCTCGCCGTCGACGACGAGCAAGCGGGCATTGACGAGCTCGTCGCGCTGCTGGACGACAACCGGCACGTGCGGCGCGTGCTCGGGGCCTCCAACGCCAACGAGGCGCTGCTCGTGATGGCCGGGGACGACGAGGAGCTGGCCGCGCGCAAGGAGGCGGGCATGCCCGTCGTCGACGCCGTGTTCGCCGACCTGGACATGCCCGGCCTGACCGGGATGGAGCTGGCCAAGGTGCTGGCCGGGTTCAAGCCTGCCCCGGTGCTGGTCTTCGTCACCGCGCACAGCCACGAGGCCGTCGCCGCGTTCGACCTCGGCGCCGTGGACTACATCCTCAAGCCCGCCAAGCAGCCCCGGATGGACAAGGCGATCGAGCGCGTCCTGGAAAAGATCAGCCAGAACGCGGGCGGCGCGGCGGCCGCGGTGCCCGAGCAGCGCGACGACGAGGTCATCCCGGTCGAGCTGGCGGGCACCACCAAGCTGGTCTCGCGCGCGGCCGTGCGCTGGGTCGAGGCCCAGGGCGACTACGCCCGCCTCTACACCACCGACGGCTCGCACCTGGTGCGCATCCCGCTCGCCCAGCTCGAGGAGCGCTGGGAGAAGGCCGGGTTCGTGCGCATCCACCGCTCCTACCTGGTGCCGCTGTCGCTGATCACCGAGCTGCGCATGGGCGGGTCCGGGTACTCCGTGGTCATCGGCCACGAGGAGAAGGTGCTGCCGGTCAGCCGCAGGCACACCCGCGAGCTCAAGGACAAGCTGGTCCGCGGCGGTGGTTCGTGACGTGAGCGACGAGCCAGCGGGCACCCCGGCCGCCGAGCAGCAGGCCAAGCCGTCGCGCCCGCCCCGGCGCAAGCGGGTGGTCCTCGCGGACTCGCGCGCCCCGGTCACCGTGCTGCGCACGGTGCTCGAGCTGGAGGAGCAGACGAGCTGGGCCGAGGAGGTCGTGCGCGGCTTCATCCGCACCCAGTTCTGGACCGCGGTCCGGCTCGCCCTGGTGGTGATCTCCACCCTGGGGGCGCTGCCGCTGGTGTTCTTCTTCGCGCCCGGCCTGTCCGAGGTGTCCGTCGTCGGGGTCGCGCTGCCGTGGCTGCTGCTCGGGATCGTGCCCTTCCCCCTGTTGTTCGGGCTGGCGTATTGGTACAACGTGCTGGCCGAGCGCCAAGAGCGCGACTTCGTCGACATGGTCGAGAAGTGACCTGCACGGCTTAGACAGCGGACACGACGGGGCGGGGATCCAGGAGCCGTGGAACTGAACCTCTGGGCGGTCGCCTGCATCCTGCTGGTCTGCCTGGCCACCTTCACCATCGGTTTCCGCAGCTCACGGCTGGCCAGCACCACCCAGGACTTCCTCACCGCCCGCCGCACGGTCCGCTCGCGGCGCAACGCCGCGGCGGTGTCCGGCGAGTACCTGTCGGCCGCGTCGTTCCTCGGCGTGGCCGGGCTCGTGCTCAAGGACGGGGCCGACGCGCTGTGGTACCCGATCGGCTTCACCGCGGGGTACCTGGCGCTGATGCTGTTCGTGGCCGCGCCGCTGCGCCGGTCCGGGGCCTACTCGCTGCCCGACTTCGCCGAGGCGCGGCTGGGGTCTCGGCAACTGCGCGGGCTCTCGACGGTGTTCGTGGTGTTCATCGGCATGCTCTACCTGGTCCCGCAGCTCCAGGGCGCCGGGCTGACGCTGAGCCAGATCGTGCCCGGCGTGCCGCTGTGGGCGGGGGCCGTGCTGGTCGCGGCGCTGGTCGTGGTCAACGTCCTCGGCGGCGGCATGCGGGCGATCACGGTCGTGCAGGCGTTCCAGTACTGGCTCAAGCTGTTCGCGATCGCCGCGCCGACCTTCGTGCTGTGCGCGCTGTTCCTCGGGGAGGGCGGGGTGGACGGCATCGGCGGCACCGGGCTGTCGCAGCCGATGGCGCCCCGGTTCACCACCGAGACCACCGTCGAGGTCGCCACCGACGTTGTGCTCCAGGTCCGCGAGGGGCTGCCGCTGTGGGTGGAGGGCGACGGCGTCGTCGACGGGTCGCGCGCGCGCGGGAGCGTCTACTGGGGCCCGGGTGAGCACACCGTCGGCGCGGGCGCGCGGCTCCGCTTCGCCGAGGGGGCGCCGGTGCCGGTGGTGAGCGGGGCGCCCGCGGACAACGCGACGTGGCTGCGGCCGGTGTCCGGGGTGGGCGACCTGCTGACGACGTACTCGCTGATCTTCGCGACGTTCCTGGGCACCATGGGCCTGCCGCACGTGCTCAACCGCTTCTACACCAACCCGGACGGCCGGGCCGCGCGCCGCACGACCCTGCACGTGCTGATGCTGCTGAGCCTGTTCTACCTGTTCCCGGTCGTGCTGGGCGCGCTCTCCCGCATCTACACCCCGGAGCTGCTGGTGACCGGGACGACGGACGCGGCGGTGCTGCTGCTGCCCGGCAAGATCGCCCCCGGGGTCCTCGGGCAGGTCCTCGGCGCGGTGACGGCCGCCGGGGCGTTCGCGGCGTTCCTGTCGGCGTCGTCCGGGCTGGTGGTGAGCGTGGCGGGCGTGCTGTCGACCGCGGGCGGCGGGCGCGGGCGGGTGCGCGACTTCCGCTGGGCGACGGTGATCGCTGGCGTGGTGCCGCTGGCGCTGGCGCTGCTGTTCCCGACCGGCGACGTGTCGCTGAGCGTCGGGCTGTCGTTCGCGCTGGCGGCCTCGACGTTCTGCCCGGTGCTGCTGCTGGGCATCTGGTGGCCGCGGATCACCTGGGTCGGCGCGGCCACCGGCATGTGCGTCGGCGGCGGGCTGGTGCTGCTGTCGCTGCTGATCAGCATCATCAGCGGCCTGACCGGCGACTGGGCGCCGGAGTTCCTGCTGCAACCGGCGCTGGTGACCGTCCCGATCGCGTTCCTGACCGTCTACCTGCTCAGCAAGGCGACCTCGGGCAAGGTCCCGCAGGAGACCAACCGCATCCGGATGCGCATGCACGCCCCCGACCGCCTCGGCTTCATCCGCGACCGCGACATAGCCCGGTTCGGCACCGCCGAGGAGCGCTCGAAGCTGGCCAACGGCCGCCACCGGCGCTGAGCTTCACCCGCAGGCAACGGCCACCCGTGGCAGCATTGACCGGTGATGATGCCGCAGCAGGTGCCCAGCACCACCGTCGCCGACATCCCGGCCGACCTGCCCGAGGGCACCGTCCTGCTCGACGTGCGGGAGCAGGACGAGTGGGACGCGGGCCACGCCCCGGCCGCCGTGCACATCCCGATGAGCGAGCTGGCGGGCCGCCTCGACGACCTCGACGAGTCCAGGTACCTGGTCATCTGCCGCGTGGGCGGCCGCAGCGCCCGCGTCACCGCCTACCTCAACGCCAACGGCTGGGAGGCGACCAACGTCGAGGGCGGTATGCAGGACTGGTCCGCCCAGGGCCGCCCCGTCGTCAGCGACGTCGCAGACACCCCGACGGTCATCTGACCGTGCGCCCCCCGCAGCCGCGTTTGCGCTGGGTGGCGACCCCGCCGCCCGGCAGCGAGCCGCCCCGGCCGCTGGCTCCCCCTGGCCCGTACCTGGGCCCGCCCGCCTACCGGACGCCGCCGAGGTGGGGCTTCCCGACCCTGGCCTGGCGCTGGCCCAAGGCGGTCGCGGGCATCGACGAGCCGCTGCTGTCCCCGGTCGACCGCCTGCGCCGCCGGGCCAAGACGGCGTCCACCGCCCTGTGGCTGCTCGCCGCCGTCGCCGCCGTCGCCACCCTGGCCGAGGGCTGGCGCTACGCCCTGCTCCTGCTCAGCAGCGACGGCGCCCTGTCGCGCGGCACGGTGGACCTGTCCGACAGCCTGGTCGTCACCGCGGGCGTCCTGACCCTCGTCACGGGCTTGCCCGCCGTCGTGACAGCGGTGTGGTGGCTGCTCACCGCCCGCGTCGTCGCAGCGGACGTCGCGGGCTACGACCCCCCGCGACCGGACTGGGTCGTGCTGCCGTCCCTGATCGCCCCCCTGGTCAACCTGGTCGTCCCCGGCTCGATCGTCGCCGAGCTGGAACACGCCATCCTCCGCCGCGACCCGGGCAAGCGCCCCACCCCGACCCCCCTGGTCCGCTGGTGGTGGGCCACCTGGGCCCTCGGCGCCATCCTGTTCACCCTGACCACCATCTGGCGCTTCCGCACCGGCGCCCAAGCCGAAGCCGACGGCGTGGTCCTCTCCGCCCTCACCAACGCCACCGCCGCAGCCGTCGCGATCCTCTCCGAACTGGTCGTCTCCCGCTTCACCGCCCTGCTGGCCCCCATAGACATCACCACCACCCGCCGCCTGCGCGTGGTCAGCGTCAAGGACGCCCCGGAGATCACCCTCCGCCCCCGCCCAGCCCACGCCCCCCGCTGATCTACCCCCCGATCACCGGCGGCGCGGTCACCTCATCGGTCCCGAACAACTCATCCGCGTCATCCTCAACGAGGAACGACGCCCGCTGGTGCTCCAAGTCCTCCCCGCCACGGCCTCCGCCTCCGCCCCCGCCGCCCCCCATCGGCGCGCCACCCCGCCCGCGACCGGCGTCGGCAGCCCCCGCACCGGCACCAGCCATCCCCGCACCAGCACGCCCCCGCCCCTGCTCCTCAGCTCCCGCGGCGCCACCGGCGCCCAAGCCCTGACCACTGCCCCCGGGACCGAACCCGCCACCGCCCGCCCGGGGCCCACCACCAGCCCCGAACCCACCACCCGAGCCGTTTCCACCGGGCCCGAACCCACCCCGGCCCCCACCGACTCCACCCACCCCGCCAGCACGCATCCCACCAGGCCCACCCCGACCGTTCCCAAGGCCACCAGGCCCGTTTCCAGGACCACCAGGCCCATCCCGGTACCCAGGCGAAACCCTGCCCGGCGGCATGGCACCCGGCGGCACCCCACCAGGCGGCAACATGCCCGGCCCGCCGATCCCACCGGGAGGAACATGCCCACCCGGCCCCTGCCCAGGCGGCGTCGGCACACCAGGCCCACCCGGCGGCGGCGTGAACCCACCAGACGTGGTCGGCGCCGACCACCCACTAGCCGTCGTCGACCCCGGCCCGTCCCACCCGGATGGCGGCGCCACCGGCGTGCGCCCATCGGTGCGGCCGGTGGTGCGCGGGTCGCTCGTGGTGCGCGGGTCCTCGGCGGGTGGGGCGTCGGCCGGCTTGGCCTCGGGTGCGCCGTACTCGGTGGGCATGTTGGTGGTGTTGTAGCCGGACTCGCCCGCGTAGGTGTTCATGGTGCGAACGTTGTGCGCGTTGGCTTCCCGGTTCTGGGTCACCTGCTGTTCGTAGGTCTCGCTCGCCCCACCCAGCGTCCTGATGTTGTCCCAGATCCCGGGCTCCTCCGGCACCGTCGGAACCACCTGAACGGTGCCCTTGGCCTGGTCGAAGGACCCGACTTGCCGGTGCAACAGATCCTGCATCGTCTTGAGGTGCGGGTGCGCGGCTTCGTGCTGCGCCGCGATCGGCGCCGCCCCCCGTGCGGCGGCCCCCGATGCGTCGCCCTGCCAGATGGACTCCATATGGGCGGTCAGCCGACCGATGTCGCTGGCACGGCGCTCGTAGTCGCTCGCCAGCGTGTTGATCTCGACTGCGGCGGCGGTGAGCCGCTCACCACCCCGACCCTCGGCGAAGTTCTTGTAGATGGCCTCACCGGTCATGCACACGTTGGGAAGCACTAGCTCTCCTTGAGCTTGTCCACGACCGAACTGGCGATCTTCTGAACGTTTGAGCACGCGGTCGCGGGGTCACCCCCGGCGACGGAAACGTTGAAGGCCATCCCGGGGTTCATGCCCACGAAGACGTTGCACCATCCGTCAGGACGGTCATCTGTACCGCCGTCCGCCACAGCGGCGGGGTAGCCGTTGACCGTGGTGGGCTCGAAGTAGGCGAGCTTGCCCTCTTTGTTGCCTCGGTAGATGTCGCTGAGACCGTTGACGTTGCCCTCGTTGAACACAACGCCGTAAAGGGCACGATTTTCGGCATCCCTCCAGGCGCAGTTGGGGCCGTTGGAGGTTGTCACTGGGAACTGCTTGCCCAACCCGAACGACGCAAGTTCCTGCTCGGTGAACAGTTGGCAGGGGTCGGCCAGGTAGCGACCTGCCTCGATCGGGTTCTCGATTGGGGGAGCGCCGCTAGCGTCAGGATGCGCGGATGTGCTGCTGGTGCTCACGCTCGTTTCGGTGGCGACTGGTGTCCCAGTCTCCGTGCACCCGGCCAGCACGGCGCAGGCCGAAGCGGTGATGGCGAGCACGACTCGCTTGGGCGGGGACATGGGTCAGGCTCCCGACTGTGTGATGGCTGAGTTGTTGCCTGCCTCGGTGCCCGCGTACTGCTCCCGAGCAGATTGCAGGGCCTCGACGAACCTCGTTGCCATGAGGAGCATCTGATTGTTGTGTTCGGTGGCTCTGACCAGGCTCGTACGCGAGGCGGACAACTGATTCTTGCTAGCAGGATCGTCCGCAGGCGAGTCGATCAACCGCTGCGTCTCCTCCAGTCGGTAGCCTGCCGCGTCGATCTCGTCCTTGACCTGCTGCCAACGTTTGAGCAAACTATTAAGCTCGTCGAGGCTGGTGACAGCAAAGTGACCGCCGGGTGCTTCTTGAGCGCCCACGGTGATCGGCGGCACTGCTGGCGGTGTGTTGCCCTCGGGCATGGTTGTTCCCCCACAGTCGACCTTGCTCCGGATGACACCGTATTGGGTGCGCCTGACGACCGGGTGGTTTCGTCCCACCGTCACCCATTCGGCGGAATCAACTTTCGCGGGGCAGCGCCCGATGAGCGTCGTACAGACGTCCAGCCAATGCCGCCCGATCGGCGGGCCCCACTAGCACCTGACCTCTGGGAAGCGTCACGTTCTGGTACCGCCCCTGGACCGTGTCCACGTACCGGATCGGCTGCGGCGTCGAATGCCGCTGCCCGTTCCCGTGTCGCAGCGCCGTGTAGAGCTGTCCGCCGCCCGTCGTGGGCAAGCCGGAGATGCGCTGGAGTTCCCGCACGACCGGCGGGGCCTGGCGCACGCCCGCCGCCGTTCGGTTGACCCCGCCCGCGGCGGCTTGGATGTCCTCCGCGAACGCCGTGATCACCGGGCCCCGCGCAGGTCGAAGCTCAGGAAGGTGTCGCAACAAGGTCTCAGCAGGTCGGTCCGCAGGGGCAGGAGTGATGGTGAGGGTGCCCGTGTCCTGTGTGGCCAACACCGCCGTGCGCCCGGAAGCGGCCACGAGAGCGCCGGTGGTGCGCCCATCCATAGCCATCCATCCGTAGAACTCCGTCCGCGGAGTGCACAGCAGCGCCAACACCGCGACCAGGTCCGCATCAGCCCGCCCCCGCCGGTCCAACGCGCCCAGGGCAGCCAGTTCGGTGCGAACCTCGGTGGTCGCCCGGATGTCCTCGTCCGGTGGGTACCAGAGCGCCTCGGGTTCAAGGGTGATGTGCAGCTTTCCCAGGCGTTCCCCGGTCACGACGCGGGTCGCGGTGGTCAAGGACAGCGTGATCGGCTTGTCCAGCATTGTCGGCCCCCCAGGCGCATGCGGATGCCGCATCATTACACGGCGTCAACCCGCCGTCACGGGGAGGGAGTGGAAGCCGCGGATGACGAACTCCGGGCGGCGGGTCGGAGTGCCCGCGGGGGCGAGGTCCGGCAGGCGGGTGGTCAGGGCGCGCAGGGTCGCGGCTACTTCCACCCGGGCCAGGGGGGCGCCGACGCAGTAGTGGATGCCTGCGCCGAAGCCCAGGTGGGGGTTGGGGGAGCGGGTGATGTCCAGTGCCCCTGGGGTGGGGAAGACCTCGGGGTCGTGGGCGGCGGAGCCGAGGAGGGCGGCGATCTTCTGGCCGGGTTCCAGGGGGAAGCCCGCGACGGTGGTCGGTGCGGTGGCGGTGCGCTCGAACAGTTGCAGCGGGGCGTCGTAGCGGATGAGTTCCTCGATCGCCGTTGGCAGCAGGGTTTCGTCGTGCGCCAAGAGTTCCCACTGGGGGCGGTGGGCCAGCAGGGCGTGGACGCCGTTGCCGATGACGTTGACGGTGGCCTCGTGGCCTGCCATGAGGACCAGGACGGCGGTGGCCACCAACTCGTCCTCGGACAGCCGGTCCGCACCGTCGCGGGCGGCGACCAGGTCGCTGAGCAGGTCGTCGGACGGGTGGGTGCGGCGGTCGGCGATCAGCGAGCGCAGGTAGGCCACGAACTCGGTCGCGGCGGTCTCCGCGGCGAGGGCCGGGGCGGGTGGGAGGTCGTACTCGTACATCTTCACGATGGCGTTGGACCACGGTTGCAGCAGGTCCCGGTCCTGTGCGGGCACGCCGAGCAGTTCGCCGATCACCTGGATCGGCAGCGGGGCCGCGACCAGGTCGAGCAGGTCGGCGGAGCCCTCGTCGGCGATGCGGGCGGCCAGCGCCGCCACCAGGTCGTCGGCGAGGGCGTCGACGCGGGGGCGCAGGCGCTCGGTGTGGCCGCGGCCGAAGCCCGCCGCGATGAGGCGGCGCAGCCGGGTGTGCGTCGGGGGTTCGGACTCCAGCAGGGAGTTGCGGTGCAGCAGGTTGAACGACGCGAACGCCTCGACCGGCGCCGCGTCCGTCCACAAGCGACCTAGCGAGCGGTCGCGCAGCACCGCGTTGGCCGCCTCGTGGGTGACCGCGACGGCCAGGCCGAGGCCGGGGTGGTGGTGGACCGGGGCGGCGGCGCGCAGGGTCGCGAAGGCCGGGTACGGGTCGGCGATGAACGCCGGGTCGGCCGGGTCGAAGGTCGGGCTCACCCGCGCCACGGTAACCCGCTCGGCAACCCGCTCAGCACAGTGCGCCACTGGCACCGGTAGCGTCGGCCGGAGCGAAAACCGCCATCCCGACCAGGAGCCGCAGATGTCCAGGCGATCCGCCGAGAAGAACCAGCGCAAGGCAGACGACAACCCGCGCCGTCCCTGCCCCTGCGGCTCCGGGAAGCGCTACAAGGCCTGCCACGGCCTGGCTGGCGGTGTGGTCGAACTCCCGGTCAACCGGCCGTTCGAGGGCATGGCCCTGGAGTGCGAGCTGATCGCCATGCGCGAGTTCGTGCCCTCCGGCACGGCCAAGCTCCCCGGCACCGACCTGGTGCTGGCCACGGTGCTGCCGATGGCCGCGGCGGCGCTGGTGCGCGCCGACGGGGTCAAGTACGTCGGCCTGCAGGTGCAGACCCGGTCCAGCGACGTCAGCCGCGACCTGGCGCGGGCGGTGCTGTGGGCCCGCGACGCCGAGCCCGGCGACGTGCTGGCCGTGGTGAGCCCGGAGTTCGACGCCGGGGACAAGCCCGAGCGGTTGCAGGACCTGGTCGACACCGCCGCCGCGCTCGAGGTCGAGGTGCACGACGACTTCACCTGGTGGATGCCCGAGGGCAGCGAGCCCAGCGGCGAGGTGGCGCTGTCGCTGGAGCGGGCCAACAACGCGATCCTGCCCACCGAGCGGATCGGCGAGGCCGCCTACTGGGTCGACGCAGGCGAGAAGGCGCACCTGCGCTGGGTGCGCCCGGAGCCGGAGGACGACCTGCTGGCCGCGCTGGCCCGCCTGCACGCCGCGGGCGAGCTGGGGTTGGGCGAGGGCACCCGGTACGCGGGCTCGTTCCGCGCGCACGGGCTGCTGGTCCCGGTGTGGGACCTGGACCGGGAGATGCACGCCAGGGAGTGGGCGGAGCCCGCGGCCGAGCTGGGCAAGCGGCTCGAGACGGCGCTGGCGTCGGTGGGCGAGACCCCGCTGACCCCGGCCGAGCGGCGCTCGCGCGACGGTCTGCTCAACCGGCAGAAGACCCTCTGACCAGCGGGGACCGCTTGTGATCGTGTACATCACGGGGCGGGCCGACTGGCCCGCCCCGCAGATCGGGATCGACCCGGCCGCGGGGTTCGTGCACTGCTCGGACCCCGGGTCGGTGCTCATCCCGGCCCGCCGCCTGTTCGCCGGGCGGCGGGACCTGCTGCTGCTGGAGATCGACCCGGCCCTGGTGGGGGTTCCGGTGCGCTGGGAGCCCGGAGACCCGCCGGAGCCGGGCGGCCCCTGGTTCCCGCACGTCTACGGGCCCATCCCCGCGTCGGCGGTTGTCGCCGTGCACGAGTTCCCGTGCGACGACGACGAGGGATTCCGACTGCCGGAATCCCTCGCCGTCCGCTGACCACGACCTCCCAGGCCGGGCCTTAGAGCGCACCACCCGCCGCGCGCGGCGCGGTCTTGTCCGCGCTGGCGTCGCCGACGGCCTCGCGGGCCAGGAAGTTCTCCACGTCGAACAGGTTGCCGTTCGAGCGCTTCATGACGTTCAGGAGCGTGGTCATCGAGGAGACCTCCTCGACCTGCTCCTTGAGGAACCACTGGACGAACTGCTCGCCGAGGTAGTCGTCCTCGTCGCGGGCGGTCTTGGCCAGCGTGACGATCTGGTCGGTGACCGCGCGCTCCTGCGCCAGCGCGAGCTCGACGAGCTCGACGGCGTTGTTGAAGTCGTTGCGCGGCTCGTCGACGCCGGTCACGTGCGGCGTGACGTCGTTGTCGAGCAGGTACTGGGTGAGCATCATCGCGTGGTTGCGCTCTTCCAGCGACTGCTTGTAGAAGTGCTTCGCGAGCTGGGGCAGGTCCTGCCCGTCGAACCACACCGCCAGGGCGATGTACTGCTGCGACGCGCTGAACTCGTTGCGGATCTGGGTCTGCAGGAGATCGTTGAACTTTGTGGTCATGGCATCAACGATAACCGCGCGTTGTGCATTTATCGAATTCGTGGGATGGTCTCTTCGTCACATTAGGAAAGCCTATCTGACCCATTAGGAAAGCCTCTCCTAAATAAATTCAGGCAAGGCAAACCTAAACGATCGGATCGCGCAGGACCGGGCAGGACATGCACCGGGGACCGCCGCGGCCGGTGCCCAGTTCGGAGCCGCTGATCCGCAGCACCTCCACCCCGGCGTCCTCCAGCCTGGCGTTGGTCTCCACGTTGCGCTCGTAGGCCACGACGACGCCCGGCGCGACGGCGAGGGTGTTGTTCCCGTCGTCCCACTGCTCGCGCTCGGCGGTGACCGGGTCGAGACCGGTGTGGATCACGCGCAGCCGGTCGATGCCCATCGCGGTGGCGGCGGCCTCCAGGAACGGCGTCGGGCCCTCGACGGAGACGCCGTCCTCGGCCGCGCGCAGCGTGTAGGCGGTCAGCGTGTCGCGCACCGCCGGGTACATCACCACCGCGTCCCGGTCGACCATCGTGCACACCGTGTCCAGGTGCATCGTGGCGCGGTCCTGGGCGATCGGGACGGCCAGCACGGTGTGCGCCAGGCCGTCGCGGAAGGCCGACCGGGCCAGCGACTCCGCGCCCGCGGGGGTGGTGCGCTCGCCGACGCCGATGGCCAGCACGCCGGGGGCCAGCAGCAGCACGTCGCCACCCTCGACCGGGGCGGAGTGGGCGCCGTACGCGCGGCCCGCCGAGCGGAAGCGCGGGTGGTAGGCGTAGATCAGGTCCAGCAGCGCCGTCTCCCGGGCGCGCGCGGGCATGGCCAGCGACGCGATGGCCACCCGGTCGCCGATCCACACCGACGAGTCGCGGGTGAACAGCAGGTTGGGCAGCGGGTCGACGACGAAGTCGTGCGGGTGGTGCATCTTGCGGACCAGCGACGCGCCCTCGGCGTCGGGCAGCTCCTCGAAGGTCAGCCCGCCCATCAGCACGTCGGCCAGGCCCTTGGCGTCGACGGTCGCGAGGTGGCTGGCCAGCGCGTCACCCAGCTCCTCGCCCAGGCGGCGGCGGTCGACCGCGGTGTTCGCGGCGGCGGCGTGCGCGCGCTCGTCGGCCAGGGCGGCGACCAGGGTGTCGGCGAGCAGCATGACCTCGACGCCGCGGCCGGTGAGGACGTCGGCGAACCGGTCGTGCTCGTCCTGGGCGCGGTCGACCCACGGGATGGAGTCGAACAGGAGCTGGTCGTTGTTGCGCGGGGTGAGGCGCTTCAACTCGTTGCCCGGTCGGTGCAGCAGCACCGCGCGCAGCGGTCCGACCTCGCTGTCGACGCGGGGGGCGGGCTGGGCGGCATCGGGGTTGGTCACGGGTTCGAGCGTAACCACGGTGGCAGCGAATCGCTGCCTCCAAGCGAGTGTGACAGGGAGAAACGCCACAGATTACGGCTTTCAGCCGCGATTCGTTTCGTCCAAGCGGCGTTCGCGCGATGAATCATTGCGGCAGTCTTGGCCCGGGCTCCACCAGTGCGGCGAACAGGTCGCCGAGGTCGTCGAGGCGGTCCAGGACGTCGTCGGCGGTGAAGGTCAGGTCGTCGACCGACTCGCACGCCGCAACCTCCGCCCAGGTCACGGGGGTGGACGCGGTGGGCAGCGGCCGGGCGCGCAGCGAGTAGGGGGCGACGGTGGTCTTGTTCGGGCTGTTCTGCGACCAGTCGATGAAGACCTTGCCGCGGCGCAGGTCCTTCGCCATCCGGGAGACGACGAGGTCGGGCATCGCCTCCTCCAGCCGCTCGGCCAGCGCCTTGGCGTAGTTCGAGGTGCGCTCGGCGGTGGACGTCGTGACCGCCGCGTAGACCTGCATTCCCTTGGAACCGCTCGTCTTGACCACCGGCGTCAGCCCGTCCTCGGTCAGCGCTTCGCGCAGGGCCAGCGCGACCGGGCAGCACTCCACGATGGTGGCGGGGGCGCCGGGGTCAAGGTCGAACACCAGCCGGTCCGGGTTGCCCCGGCCGCCGCGCGGGCCGACGAGCCACTGCGGCACGTGCAGCTCCAGGCCCGCCAGGTTCGCCGCCCAGACGAGCGACGGCAGGTCGTCGAGCAGGGCGAAGTCGAGGCTCTCCGCACCGGTCGTGGAGCCGGGCGTGCGGACCGCGGCGGTCTTGATCCAGTCGGGGGCGTGCCGGGAGGCGTTCTTGTCGAAGAAGCCGGGCTTGGCCACGCCGTCGGGGAACCGGCGGAACGTGACCGGCCGCCCGGCCAGGTGCGGGGTGATCGCGGGCGCGACCCGGGAGTAGTAGTCGATCACGTCGCCCTTGGTGAAGCCGGCGTCCGGGTAGAGCACCTTGTCCAAGTTGGACAGGCGAATCCGCTGCCCCTGCACGTCGACGAGCACCTCACCCGACACCGCCGGACCACCTCTCCACGTCGTCCGGGTCCTTGTCCGGTCGCAGCCCCCGCCACGACGGCGCCCGCATCCGCCCGTCGGCCGTCCAGTTCCGGAACACCACCTCGCCGACCAGTTCCGGCCGCACCCAGTGCGCGCCGCGCGCCCGCTCCGGGGGCACCTCGTTCGCGAACGGGGAACCCTTGCGCTCCAACCGCTCCAGCTCGGCGTGCAGCAACCTCAGCACCTCGTCGGTGAACCCGGTGCCGACCTGGCCGACGTAGCGCAACCCGGCGTCCGACGGGACGCCCAGCATCAACGACCCGAACACCCCGCTGCGCCTGCCCTCGCCGGGGCGCCACCCGCCGATGACGACCTCGGTCGCCCGCAGGTCGGCGATCTTCACCCAGTCCGCCGAGCGCCTGCCCGGCAGGTAGCGCGAGTCCAGCCGCTTGGCGATGACCCCCTCGAGCCGCTGCTCCCGCGCGGTGTCGAGCACGGCGGACCCGTCGCCGGGGAAGCTGGGGGACAGGTTCCAGTGCGGCCCCCGCAGGTCCAGCCGCTCGAGCAGGTCGCGCCTGCGCTCGTAGGGCAGGTCGAGGCACGGCACCCCGTCGAGGTGCAGCACGTCGAACACCACGTAGGTGACCGGGAAGTCGGAGACGAGTTTGCGCGTCAGCCGCTCCGCGCTCGTGTTCATCCGCTTCTGCAGCGTCCCGAACGACGGCTTGCCGTCGGCGAACGCCACGACCTCCCCGTCGAGCCAGACCCGGGTGCTGCCCAGGTCCTCGCCCAGCGCCCGCAGCTCCGGGTAGGTGCCGGTGATGTCGTTGCCCTTGCGGGAGAACAGCTTCAACCGCCCACCCTCGACCCTGGCCAGCGCCCGCACCCCGTCCCACTTGAACTCGTAGGCCCACCGCTCGTCCTCGGCCGCGGGCGGCAACGAGCCGGGCACGGCGAGCATGGGCTCGATCAACTCCGGCAGGGGCGCCCTGTCCGGGTGCTGCGCGGGCTCGGACCGCCGGACCATCCAGTCCTTGTCCGACCGGCCCTGGAAGAAGGTGTACTTGCCGCTGACCCGCGAGCCGTGCAGCACCACCGCCACCTCGCGGTCGCTCCACTTCACCGTCTCGTAGGCGCCCCGGTCCCAGATGAACATCCGACCGCCGCCGTACTCACCCCGCGGGATCGAGCCCTCGAACGCGGCGTACTCCATGGGGTGGTCCTCGGTGCGCACCGCGAGCCGGATGTCCCCCTGCTCCTCGGGCAGTCCCTTCGGCACCGCCCAACTGACCAGCACCCCGCCCCGCTCCAACCGCACGTCCCAGTGCAACCGCGAGGCGTGGTGCTCCTGGATGACGAACGTGTCGTCGTTCCCCGCGGGCAGCGGCCCCTCGCCCGGCACCGGCTCCGGCGTCCGCCCAGCGTCCCGCTTGCGCCGGTACTCGCCGAGGCCGCCCATGGCCCCTTACTACCCGGACCAGCCCCCGCGCGCCAGCTATGGCAGCCAGGACACCACGCCGCTCAGCAGCGAATACCCCACGAAGGCGACCACGTCGATCACCGTGTGCGCGATGACCAGCGGCCACAGCCGGTTCGTCTTCTGCCAGTACCGCCCGTACACCAGCCCCATCACCACGTTGCCGATGAACCCGCCGAACCCCTGGTACAGGTGGTACGACCCGCGCAGCACCGCCGCGAACACCAGCGACGTGTTCTCCCGGAACCCGAGCTGCCGGAGCTTGGTCAGCACGTACCCGACGACCAGCACCTCCTCCGCCCACGCGTTCCCGGCCGCGAGCAGGACCAGCACCACCGGCCGCCACCACGTCTCGCCCAGCGTCGACGGAGCCACCGCCAGGTTGATCCCCGCCGCGTGCGCGACCAGGTAGAACCCGAGCCCCGGGACGCCGATCAGCGCCGCGAGCCCCAACCCCCGCAGCGCGTCCTTGCCCTTCTGCGCCAGGTCGAGGCCCACCGCCGACAGCCGGTACCCGGCGCGGTAGAGCAGGTAGACGCCGAGGGCGCCCCAGGCGGTGAGGCGGATGACGCCGGTGAGCTGCTTGAGGAAGTCGACGACGGCGGACTGGGCCTGGGGGACGTTGATCGCGACGGTCTGCTCGGACAGGCCCGCGGGCAGGAGCAGGGAGTCGAGCAGGGACAGCAGGCTGGCCAGGCCCGACAGGCCCAGGGTGACGGCGAAGACGACGAGGAGTTCGACCCGGATGAGCCTGCGCTCGGCCGGGTCGTCGACGAACTGCTCCACCCGCCGGGGTGGGGAGATCCACTCTCGCACGAGGTCCGAAACTACCCCCGGCGCTGTGCCGCGAGGAACGGACAGTGACATCGGAGTTGTCAGGGAGGCCGGCTGTCCGTTCCTCGCGGCGTCCGGTCCGGCGCTGGGTCGTCAGCCCCGGCGCTGTGCCGCGAGGAACGGACAGCCCACGAGCGCCCGCAGCTCGCGGCTCAGCTCGGCGGGGGTGTCCACCGGGCGGGAGAAGGCCAGCCGCACGTCGTGGTCGGTGTCGACGGCCTCCACCCGCAGGCGCAGGCCGTAGCGGTCGATGCCCAGCGGGCGGACGTGGCCGCCGCGCAGGTCGGCGGGGAGGTGGCGGACCAGGGCGCCGACGACGTCGGTGTGCGACAGCTCCAGGTGGCGCAGCCAGCCCGCCTCCTGGGTGGCGAACGGGTCCGGGGCGGCGCGGACGAAGTCCTCGCGGGAGACCGGGTCGGTGCCCTCGCCGTCGGCCAGCACCATCGACGCCGGGACCAGGGTCAGCAGGGTGGCGGTGTGGCCCAGGTCGAGCAGCCGGGGGTCGGGGCGCTCCTCAGCCACGGCAAGCGCTTGCGCGCGGGCCTCCCCGGCGGACAGGGCGCGCAGCCAGCCGGTGATCCAGAGCAGGCCGCGGATGGACTCGCGCAGCGGGACCGGGGCCGGGTCGGCCAGCTCCACCATGGTGGCCAGCTCGCCGCGCGGCGCGGTCCAGGCCGCGCCGACCAGCTCGTGGTCGGCGGGCAGCAGGACGCTGATGGTCCCGTCGGTGTGCACGTGGTGCAGCAGCGGGGTGAAGCGGTCGGCGCGGGCGGGGTCGCCCGCGGGGACCAGGGTGGCTCGGCCGCCGAGGGCGGCGATGGTCCTGGCGCGCTCCGCGGGGTGCGGAGCGCGGGGACGGGGCGCGTCGGGACTGCTCACTGGGCCACCTCCTACTTAGGCAACCCTAACTTGAGATCCGGCCTGCGGGAAAGACACCTCTTCGCGTTACTTTCAATCGCCCAGCCGGTGGGTGTCGTCACCGTAGGGCGTCAGCGATCAGGAGCGCGGCGGTGACGACCCCCGGCCCGACCACCCCGGCATCGATCGGCTCGAAGCTGACCACACCCACGCTGGCCCGCAGCCCGGACACGCCGCGCACCGGCGCGGCGATCCCGTGCGCGCCCGGCTGCAGCTCGCCCAGGCTGACCACCCACGGCCCGTCCTCGGCGCGCAGCCCGACCGCCCGGCCCGCCGCGCCCTTGTACAGCGGGTGGCGGGTGCCGACCCGGTAGGCCACGTGGTAGCTCGTCCACGACGGCTCGACCACCGCGACGGCCTGCGCCTCGTCGCCGTCGGCCACGGTCAGGTGCGCGGTCGCGCCCGAGGTCTCGGCCAGCTCGCGCAGCGCGGGCTGGGCGGCCACCCGCAGTTGCGGGGCCACCTTGGCGGCCAGTTGCAGCAGGCCGAGCCCGAGCCGCACCTTGGAGCCCTCGCGGCGCACCATCCCGCGCGTCTGCAACGGCACCAGCAGCCGGTAGACCGCCGCCCGGCTGGCCCCGATGGCCAGCGCCAGGTCGCTGATCGTGGGCGCCTCGGTGTCGGCGTCGGCGACCGCCTGCAGCAGTGCCAGGCCCCGGTCGAGGGTCAGCGAGCTCTCCTTGCCGCCCGCGGGGTCGCGCGGCGCGCTCGACCGGATGCCGGGCATCAGGTGGCCGCCAGCACGGTCCCGGCGACCTCGGCCAGACCGACCACCGACCCGTCCGGGCCCGGGGCCGTCGCGGTGATGACCACGGTGTCGCCGTCGAGCAGGAAAGTCCGCTCGCTGCCGTCGTCGAGCCGGACCGGCTCCTGGCCGCCCCAGGACAGCTCCAGGAACGACCCGCGCTGGTGCTTGCCCGGCCCGGAGACGGTCCCGGAGGCGAACAGGTCGCCGGGTCGCACGGTCGCGCCGTTGACGGTCATGTGGGCGAGCTGCTGGGCGCACGAGTAGGCCATCCCGGCGAACTCGGGCCGGGAGACGACCGTGCCGTTCCAGGAGACCTCGATGCCGATGTCCAAGCCCCAGTGCGAGTCCTCGACCAGGTAGTCCAGCCGGGGGTGGCCGGGGTCGGGGACCTCGACCCTGGCCGCGGCGAAGGCGTCGAGCGGGGTGATCCAGGCGCTGATGGAGGTGGCGAACGACTTGCCCAGGAACGGGCCGAGCGGCACGTACTCCCAGGCCTGGATGTCGCGCGCCGACCAGTCGTTGACCAGGGCGACGCCGAAGATGTGGTCCGGGGCCGCCGAGGTGCGGACCCGCCCGGCGACCGGGCCGCCGCAGACGAAGCCGACCTCGGCCTCGATGTCGAGCCGGGTGCTGGGGCCGAACTCCGGGCCCTGGTCCCCGCGCCGCTGCCCGTGCGGGCGGACGACGCCGGTGCCGGAGACCACGACCGTCCCGGACCGGCCGTGGTAGCCGACCGGCAGGTGGGTCCAGTTCGGCAGCAGCGGCTCGCCGTCCGGCCGGAAGATCCGGCCGACGTTCTCGGCGTGGTGGCGCGAGGAGTAGAAGTCCACGTAGTCGCCGACGGTGAACGGCAGCCGGGTCGGCGCCTCGGCCAGCGGGACGAGCACGGCCCCTGGCGGCGGGGCCGTCGCGGTGACCAGCTCGCGCAGCCGCGCCCGCAGCGACGTCCACGCGGGCCGCCCCAGCGCCAGCAGCGGGTCGAGCGACCCGGCCGCGACCGCGTCGGCCAGCTCGGGCGCGAACTCCCCGGCGATCGGCCGCAGCGGCAGCGCGTGGTCGCCGACCCGGACGGCCACGGCGGGCCCGCCGGGCAGCTCCACGACGCCGTAGGGCAGCGTCTGCGGCCCGAACGGCTCGTCCGCCCGGAACGCCGGGTCGGCGATCCAGGAGCCGCTCACAGCAGGCCCAGCTCTTCCAGGTCGGTCACCGGGGCCGACAGCGAGCACGACCCGTAGGAGCCGAAGACGGCGCGCACCGCGTGCGCGGCCTGGTCGGACAGCCCGGCGGCCTCCTCGGCGAGGAGCTTGCTGTCGGTCTCCGACAGCGCGGCCCGCACATCGCCGCCGGAGAGCAGGCGGGCGGTGGCGACCAGCAGGTTGAGGAACCCGTGGTGGGTGAACCCGGTGGCTTCCTCGGTGTGCCGGACGGCGTTGTGCAGGCCCGCGGTCGCCTTGAACGAGGCCTCGCCCGCGCTGATCACCGACAGGAAGTCGGCCACCTCGTCCACGCTGGGGAACGCCTCGTGGCTCAGCCCGCCGGTGCGGATCTTGGGCCAGCTCCCGTGCTCGACGACCCGGCGGATGCCCTCGAGCCACTCCACGCCGCCGCGGCGGGGCTCGACGACCCGGATGACGTCCTCCGGCACGAACTCGTTCACCCGCTCCAGCCAGACGTCGTCGATGTCGGCCGGGGCGGGCATCTCGACCATGCGCAGGGCCAGCAGCTCCGTGCGGGACTCGACGATGGACAGGGCCTTGGGCACCCCGCCGAGCCCGGTGTCGATCACCAGCGACAGCGCCACCGGTTTCGCGGGCTTCGCCTTCACCAACTCGGTGATCAGCTCGGGCAGGCGGGAGGCCTGGCACAGGAACAGGCCGACCAGGCCTGCCCGTTCCCCGTCGCGTCCCGCGAGGTGCAGGCGCACCGCGTCGGGCATCGTCGCGCTGCCCGGTGGGAACAGGGCGGCGTCGTCGACGAGCCGCGCGAACAGGGGCGGGATGCCGCGTGGGCCGGGCGGGTGCAGGGGAACGGCGCTTGACACGGCTGACACGCTAGTGGCGTATCGGCTACTGAACAAAGATGTCCGACATCCGGACAGCGGAGGACGCATGCCGCACTACCGCCGAGTTGGGAAGATCCCCAGCAAGAGGCACACAACCTTCCGTTCACCCGACGGTTCCCTGCACGCCGAAGAGCTGATGGGCGCCGAGGGCTTCTCCGCCGATTCGGCGCTGCTCTACCACCGGCACCTGCCCACCGCGATCATCGACGCGGTCGCCGTCGACGAGTTCCGGCTGCCGCTCGCGCCGAACCACCCGCTCAAGCCAAGGCACCTGCGCACCCAGGCGATGGGGTGGGCCGCGGGGCTCGACGCGGTCACCGGGCGGCGGTCGCTGGTGGGCAACGCGGACGTGCACATCTCCTTCGTCGTGGCGTCGGCGCCCAGCCCGCTCTACCGCAACGCGGTCGGCGACGAGCTGTTCTACGTCCAGGGCGGATCGGCGGTCGTCGAGACCATCTACGGCGCCCTGCCGGTCGCCGAGGGCGACTACGTGGTCATCCCGACCTCCACCACCTACCGCGTGGTGCCCGAGGGCGACCTGCGGCTGTACGTGGTGGAGGCGACCGGGCACATCGGCCCGCCCAAGCGCTACCTGTCCAGCCGCGGCCAGTTCCTCGAGCACTCCCCGTACTGCGAGCGCGACCTGCGCGCCCCCGGCGAGCCGCTGGTGGTCGACGGCGAGGACGTCGACGTGCTGGTGCGCCACCGGGCCGGGCTGACCCGCCACACCTACGCCAACCACCCGTTCGACGTCGTCGGCTGGGACGGGTGCCTGTACCCGTGGGCGTTCCACATCGGCGACTTCGAGCCGATCACCGGCCGGGTGCACCAGCCGCCGCCGGTGCACCAGACCTTCGAGGGGCCGAACTTCGTGGTCTGCTCGTTCGTCCCGCGCAAGGTCGACTACCACCCCGAGTCGATCCCGGTGCCCTACAACCACGCCAACGTGGACTCCGACGAACTCATGTTCTACGTCGGCGGGGATTACGAGGCGCGCAAGGGATCGGGAATCGGAATCGGTTCGCTGTCGCTGCACCCGGCCGGTTTCACGCACGGTCCACAACCCGGAGCGGCCGAGGCGTCAATCGGCGTGGAACACTTCGACGAAACGGCGGTAATGGTCGACACTTTCCGCCCGTTGGACCTCGCGGACCCGGCGTCCACCTGCGAAGACCCGCGCTACGCCTGGAGTTGGGCACGCCGAGGTCCCGATTGGGACTAGGCCGGTGACACCCCTCGCCGATGGGCCCATAATGAGCGTCCCCCGGGCTGGCGGGGAATTGACGCTGCACTGACGGGACGGCATGGGTTACACGAAAGAACTGGCGGACCCCTGGGGTCTGCTGCTGGCTGCCAGCGCGGGTTGCGTCGCCTGGGCGATCCACCTGCCCGCCGTCGGCGCGATCGCCGTCGGCCTCGCGATCCTGGCCGGTCGCGCGGGCCTGGCCCACCTCAACCGCGACCCCGAGGGCGAGCGCCCGGAGGTCGAGGTCGCCGCGCACAGCGAGGAAGCCGCCTGCCTGCTCCGAGCCAGCGCTGCCGAGAACGACTTCGCCGCGGCCCTCGACGAGCACCGCCCGGGCCCGCTGGCCGACCGGGTGCCCGCGCTGACCGGGTCCGTCGCCGCGGCCGTCGACGCGCTCTACCGCCTGGCGGGCCGGGTGACCCTGGCCAACCGCGTCCTCGCCGAGGCCGACACCGAGACCCACGCCCGCCTCACCGCCGCCCGCACCCGCCTGCTGTCCGACCTGGAGGCGGGCACCGCGGGCTTGGAGTCCCTTGTCGAGCAGGCCGGGGCGCTGCGCAAGCTCACCCAGACCTCGCTCACCGCGCTGTCGGAGTCCGTGGCCGCCCTGCGCCACAGCCTCGCCGACACCGAGGAGACCACCCGCCGGGCCGTGGGCGCCTGAGAGCTCAGACCAGTTCGATGACGGACTCGACCAGCAGCCAGGCCCCGAAGAGGAAGAACAGGGCCGCCGCGCCGTAGCGGATCAGCTTCTCCGGCAGGGACTTGCCCAGGGCGCGGCCGATCACGATCGCCAGCGCGTCGGCGGCGACCATGC
Source organism: Actinokineospora pegani (assembly GCF_009745975.1). Classification (GTDB taxonomy): domain Bacteria; phylum Actinomycetota; class Actinomycetes; order Mycobacteriales; family Pseudonocardiaceae; genus Actinokineospora; species Actinokineospora pegani. Next base: position 32,018 of record NZ_WHOL01000122.1, read on the forward strand.
CCACGGTGGAGCCGATCCACACACCCGCCCAGTGGTGGTCGGTGGCCAGGGTGATGGTGGCGAGCATGGTCTTGTCGCCCAGTTCGGACAGGAAGAACGCGGTGCCGACGGCGATCACCACGGACTTGGTGACCTGGTTGGCCTTGGCCTTCTCGTCGTCGGTGAGCGAGTCGCCGCGCAGGGTCCAGAAGCCGAAGCCGACGAAGGCGACGGCGGCGGCGAGGTTGATCCAGCCGGTCGGCAGCGCCGAACCCAGGCCCACGCCCAAGGCGACCGAGGCCAGGTGCACGACGGTGGTCGCGATGGTGATGCCGAGGATGACCGGCCAGACCTTGAAGCGGGTGGCGAACGTCAGAGCCATCAGCTGCGACTTGTCGCCGAGCTCCGCGACGAAGATGACCCAGAAAGACACGAGCGTGCCGAGGACGAAGGCGTCCATTGGTTCGCGTGACCCCTGACCGTGATCAGGCCGGACCCCAGGACGCGCGCGACCTCGATCCGGCATACGGATATGCCTGGATCGAAGGTCTCGCCCGCCTCGGATCACCGGGGCCGCCCGACCGGGTCCGGCGAACCGGGCCAGTGTGTCGATCGGGACGTTGGGGGCTACTCCCCTTCGCTTTCCGGCGCAACTATAGCCGATCCGCCATGAAAAGCCACGTGCCCCCGCTCACGGGACCTACGTCCCGGCCGCACGGGACCCGGGCACCTGGGACCGGGACCCGCGCGGGCGGAGATTGGTGTCGTGGACGTACTAGACCTGGCGCGGTGGCAGTTCGGCATCACCACCGTCTACCACTTCCTGATGGTGCCGCTGACCATCGGGCTGTCGGTGCTCGTGGCGGGCATGCAGACCGCGTGGGTGCGCACCGGCGAGGTCAAGTACCTGCGGATGACCAAGTTCTGGGGCAAGTTGATGCTGGTCAACTTCGCCATGGGCGTGGTGACCGGGATCGTCCAGGAGTTCCAGTTCGGCATGGCCTGGAGCGAGTACTCCCGGTTCGTCGGCGACGTGTTCGGCGCCCCGCTGGCGATGGAGGGCCTGGTCGCCTTCTTCGTCGAGTCCACCTTCCTCGGCCTGTGGATCTTCGGCTGGGACCGGCTGCCCAGGCGGGTGCACCTGGCCTGCGCGTGGGCGTTCAGCCTGGCCACCATCGCCAGCGCGTACTTCATCCTGGCCGCCAACTCCTGGATGCAGCACCCGGTGGGCGTGGAGATGGTCGACGGCCGCCCCCGGCTCACCTCGATCTGGGCCGTGCTGTCCAACAACACCGCGCTGACCGCCGTCCCGCACGCCGTCGCGGGCTGCTTCGCCGTCGGTGGCGCGTTCCTGGTCGGCATCGGCGCCTGGCACCTGTGGCGCGGGCGCGACGACGACGGTCCGGTGTGGCGGGCCTCGGTGAAGCTGGGCGGCTGGGTCGGCGTGGTCGCGTTCAGCGCGCTCGCGGTGACCGGCGACCTGCAGGGCAAGCTGATGTTCGAGCAGCAGCCCATGAAGATGGCCGCCGCCGAGGCGCTGTGCCACACCGAGGAACCCGCGAGCTTCTCGGTCTTCGCCGTCGGCGACGTGTCCAGACCGGACTGCGAGAACGTCAAGTCGATCACCGTCCCGGCGCTGCTGTCGTTCCTGGCGCACAGCGACTTCACCAGCGAGGTGCGCGGCATCGAGCAGCTCGTGGGCGAGTACCAGGACAAGTACGGCACGAACTACCCGGTCGACGACCGGCTCGGCGAGCTGAGCGGGCAGCCCATCGACTACGTGCCCAACCTGCCGGTGACCTACTGGGGCTTCCGCTTCATGATCGGCTTCGGCGCGCTGTCCGCGCTGGCCGCCGCCGCGACCCTGTGGTTCACCCGGGGCGGGCGGGTGCCGCGCACGAAGTGGTTCCCCCGGCTGGCCCTGGCGGGCATCGCGACGCCGTTCATCGCCAACAGCGCGGGCTGGATCTTCACCGAGATGGGGCGCCAGCCGTTCGTGGTCGCGCCCAACCCGACCGGGGTCGACGGGGTGTGGCTGTTCACCGCGCGCGGTGTCTCCGGCATGGGCACCGGCGAGATCCTGACCTCGCTCATCGCGCTGACCACGGTTTACGCCGTCTTGGCCTGCGTCGAGGTCTACCTGATCCGCAGGTACGCGCGGGCGGGCGTGGCCGGGGTCATGCCGCCGGAGAAGATCGACTCCGACGACCCAGCCGAACCGGGCGACAAGCTCGCGTTCGCCTACTGAAGGGGGCGCTGTGGACCTCGCGACGATCTGGTTCTGCGTCATCGCCCTGCTGTGGCTGGGCTACCTGTTCCTCGAGGGCTTCGACTTCGGCGTCGGCATGCTGATGCCGGTGCTGGCCAGGGACAACACCGAGCGGCGGGTCATGGTCAACACCATCGGCCCGGTCTGGGACGGCAACGAGGTGTGGGTCATCGTCGCCATCGGCGCGACCTTCGCCGCCTTCCCCGGCTGGTACGCGTCCCTGCTGAGCGGGGTCTACCTGCCCGTGCTGCTGGTGCTGCTCGGGCTCATCGGGCGCGGTGTCGCCTTCGAGTACCGGGGCAAGGTCGACTCGGCCCGCTGGCGGCTGGTCTGGGACCGGGTCATCTTCTTCGGCTCGCTCGTCCCGGCGTTCGGCGTCGGGCTGCTCATCACCACCTCGGTCTTCGGACTCCCGTTGGACGCCAACGGGAACCGGGTCGGCTCGCCATTCGCCTCGATCCAGCCGGAGACCGTCCTGGGTGGACTCGCGGTGGTCGGTTTCGCGCTGGTGCACGGGGCGGTGTTCCTGTCGCTGAAGACGGACGGGGAGATCCGGCACCGGGCGCGGGCGCTCGCGCTGCGGTTCGGCGGGTGGGCGCTGCTGCCGCTGGCCGCGCTGGTGGTGCTGGCACAGGTCTCCTCCGGGTCCGGCTGGGGCTGGCTCGCGGTCGGGGCGGGGTTCGCCGCCGGGGCCGTGGCGTTCCAGCGGCTGGACCAGGGGCGCGAGGGGCAGGCGTTCGCCGCGCTGGGCGTCGTGATCGCCGCAGCCGTGGTGGCGCTGTTCGGCGCGCTCTACCCGGACGTCCTCCCGTCCACCCTGAACCCGGAGTGGTCGCTGACGGTGGCCGACACGGCGTCCTCGCCCTACACGCTCCAGGTGATCAGTTGGGTCGCGCTGTTCGGCACCCCGGCGGTGCTGGTCTACCAGGGGTGGACGTACTGGGTGTTCCGCAAGCGCGTGAGCACCGCGCAGATCCCGGAGGTGCACGTCCCATGAGTTCTCCCGGCACCGGCCTTCCCGCCAGTCGGCCAGCCGGGGGTGGCGGGCGGCGGGGACGACCCCCCGTCGCCCGCCGTGGGGGCCCGCTGGGCCCCCTGCCAGGGCTGTCGCCGTCGGCGCGGCGGGCGCTTCAGGGGTGTGGCGCCCTGTCCGCGCTGGCGGCGGTGGCCGTGGTCGTGCAGGCGTGGGCGTTGGCGGGCGCCGTGGCCGGGCTGGTCGGGGGGACCGGGGTGCCGCGCTGGGCGCTGCCGGTGCTGGCCGGGGCGATCGTCGTCCGGTCGCTGCTGGGGTGGGCGACGCAGGTCGTGGCCGTGCGCGCGGCGGCGGGGGCCAAGGCCGAGTTGCGGGCGCTGCTGCTGGACCGGTCGCTGGCGCTGGGGCCGGAGTGGATCGCCGACCGGGGGCCCGCCGAGCTGGCGGCGCTGGCGACCCGGGGCCTCGACGCGCTCGACGACTACTTCGCGGTGTACCTCCCGGCGCTGGTCACGGCTGTGGCGGCGCCGTTGTCGGTGGGTGCTGTCATCCTCGTCGTGGACTGGCCGTCGGCGTTGGTGGTGGCGCTGACGCTGCCGCTGATCCCGCTGTTCGCCGTGGTCATCGGCCGCTACACCGAAGACGAGGTCGGGCACGCCGCCACGGCGGTGGAGCGGCTGTCCGGGCAGGTGCTCGAGCTGGTGCGGGTGCTGCCGGTGCTGTCGGCGTTCCGGCGCGCGCACGCGCAGGCCGAGGCCGTGCGGGCGGTGTCGGACAACCACCGGCGGGGGGCGCTGGGCGTGCTGCGGGTGGCGTTCCTGTCGGCTTTCGCCCTGGAGTTGGTGGCCACGCTGTCGGTGGCGCTGGTCGCCGTGGTCATCGGGCTGCGGCTGGTCTCGGGCGACCTGAGCCTGGCGGTCGGGCTGTTCGTGCTGGTCGTGGTGCCGGAGTGCTACTTGCCGCTGCGCGCGGCCGGGGCGGCGCACCACGCGAGTGCGGACGGTCTGGAGGCGGTTCGGCGGGTGGCCGCTGTGCCGGTCGCGCCCGCCTCGGGTGGTCGGCCGGTGAGCGGCTTCAGCGAGCTGCGCGTCGACGGGCTGCGGGTGCGTCGGCGCGACGGCTTCGCCCCGGACGGGGTGTCGCTGGTGGTGCGGCCGGGGGAGGTCGTGCGGCTGGACTCGCCGAGCGGCAGCGGGAAGTCGACGCTGTTCTCGGTGCTGCTGGGTTTCGTGTCCCCTTCGGACGGTTCGGTCGCGGTGGACGGGGTCGCGTTGGCGGAGCTGGACATCGCGGCGTGGCGGCGGCTGGTCGGGTGGGTGGCGCAGCGGCCCGTGCTGGCCGACGAGGTCGTGGGCGTCCCCGCGCGGTGGGCGCGGGAGGTCGGGGTCGAGCACCTGCTCGGGCGGCGCGTGGTCGAGCTGTCGACGGGGGAGCGGCAGCGGGTCGCGGTGGCGCGGGCGCTGGCCCGGCCGGGCGTGCGGCTGCTGGTGCTCGACGAGCCGACCGCGCACCTGGACGCCGGGTCGGCCGCCGTGGTCATGGCCGCCATCCAGCGCGCGGCCGACCGGGGCGTGGCCGTGCTGATGGCGACGCACCGGCCGGTCGAGGGCGCGGGGGTCGTCGCCGAGCACGAGGCGGTGCGCGCCGAGCCGGTGCCGCGCGGGCCCCGGGTTCGCGTGCGCTCGTTGGTGACGGGGCGGCTCGTGAGCGGCGCACTGCTCGGCGCGGCTGCGCTGGTGTGCGGGGTGGCGCTGACAGCGCTGTCCGGTTGGCTGATCGCCAAGGCGTCGCAGCAACCACCGATCCTGACCCTGTCCCTCGCGGTCGTCGGTGTCCGCTTCTTCGGCCTGGCCCGCGCAACCCTGCGCTACCTGGAGCGGCTGCGCACCCACGACGCCGCGTTCGCCCTGGCCACAACGCTGCGGGTCGGCCTGTGGCAGACGCTCGTCCGGCTCGGCCCCGCACGGGCCCTGCGCCACCGCGAAACCCTGCACCACCTCGTCGACGACGTCGACACCGTCCGCGACCTGACACCCCGCGTGCTCACCCCGCCGATCGTCGCCGCCACGGTGTCCCTGGCCGCCGTGGGCGTGGTGACCGCGATCCTGCCCACCGCCGGACTCGTCCTCGCGGTGGCCGTGCTGATCGCGGGCCTGGGCGGCCCAGCACTCGCACTCGCCGCCGACCACCACGCCACCCGCACCGCCGCCGCGACCAAGACCACCCTGCGAACCACCACCCTGACCCTGCTGGACGCCGCCCCCGACCTCCTAGCCCGCGGCGAGGCCACCACCCACCGCGCCACCATCGCCGCCCACGACCGCCTGCTGACCCGCTCAGCCCGCCGCTCGGCCTTCGGTGCCGGAGCGGGCACCGCGCTGATCACCCTCACCTTCGGCCTCGCCGCCGCCTCGATGGTCGCCGTGTCCACCGGCGCCCCGATCGACCCGGTGCTGTTCCCGATCCTCGCGCTGATCCCCTTGGCCCTCCCAGAAGCCCTCACCCCCCTGACCACCGCCGCCGTCAACCTCGCCCCCCTACGAGCCGCCCTCCCCGACCAACCCCCCACCGAGGCGACCCCCGCCCCTGCCAACCCCGTCCCCCTGCCAGCGGCCCTCCCCACCCAGCCCTCCACGGCACCGCCCGCCGCTGCCGCCGACCCCGCCCAACCCCGCGCCGCTGCGATCGACCCCGTTCCCGCGCGAACGCCCCTACCCACCCGACCCCGCACGGGGCTGGCCGCTGCCGCCGACCCCGCCCCCACCGACTTGTCCACAGCACAGGCAGTTATCCACAACCAAGATCCACAAACCCCCGCGCCCGCCCCCGCCCCGGTAGACTGGCCTCGGGGACGCCCCCCAGTGGAGCGGCGGGGGATGCCGGTGGCGGCGTTCGACGGGGTTTGCGTGGGGTGGCCCGGCGGGGCGGATGTGTTGCGTGCGGTCGATTTTGAGGTTTTGCCTGGTGAGCGGGTTGTCGTGGTGGGGGAGTCGGGGGCGGGGAAGTCGACTCTGGCGGCGTTGGTGTTGGGGTTTCTCGAGCCGCGGGTTGGCGCCGTGCGCCGGGGGGAGGCCGTTGGCTGGTGCCCGCAGGAGCCGATGTTGGCCGCTACCTCGATCCGCGAGAACCTGCGGCTGGCCAAGCCCGCTGCGGCGGACGGTGAGCTGCGGGCCGTCCTCGACCGGCTCGGCGTCCACCTGCCCCTGGACACCACCGCCACCACCCTGTCCGGCGGCGAGGCGCACCGGGTCGCGCTGGCCAGGGCGCTGCTCGCCGACGCGGACGTGCTGGTCGTCGACGAGCCCACCGCCCACCTCGACGCCGCGTCGGCCGCCGCCGTGCGGGCGGCCATCGCCGGGTACCCGGGTGCGGTCCTGCACATCACCCACCACGCGGAGGACGTCGAGGGGGCCACGCGGGTGGTGGAGGTCGCGCGCGGCGGGGTCGTCGAGCGGCCCCTGGTGGGATGACAATGCAGCTCATGGACCCGACGCTGGCGGCGCGCACGCTCACCGCCGCCACCGAGATAGCCACGGCCGCGCTGGCCGGGGAGGACCCGGCGGCGGTGCTGGACCTGGTGGTCCGGGCCGCGGCCGAGTTGGCGCAGGCCGACCTGGGGCTGGTCATGGCGGGCAACCCGGACGGGTCGCTGACGGTCGAGGCGGCGACGGGGGCCCCGGAGCCCGACCCGGTCGGGCTGGTGCTGTCCGCCCGCTCGTCGGCGGCCAGGGTCGCCCGGGGCGGTGTGCCGATCGTGGCCGACGACGTCACCACCGACCCGCGGACCGCGCCGTACGTGCCGCGCGAGCTGAGCGTCTACGGGCCGTTCGCCGCCGCGCCCTTCGGCACCAGGGAGAGCAGGCTCGGCGCGCTCACCGTCTACCGCAAGCGCCGCTCCGAGCCGTTCGAGAACGACACCGTCGACATGCTGACCGCCTTCGCCGCGCAGGCAGGCCTGGTCCTGGTCCTCGCCGAGGGCGCGACCGCCCGCAACCGCGTCGACCTCTACGAGGAGCGCGACCGCATCGCCCGCGACCTCCACGACGTCATCGTGCAACGCCTCTACGCGGCCGGGATGCAGCTCGACCTGCTCGCCCGCCGCCCCACCCGCAAACTCCCCAAGCGCGACGCCACCCGCCTCTCGGACGCCATCGACCAACTGGACACCGCCATCGCCGACGTCCGCGCGGTGGTGCGGACGTTGCGCACCCCCGACCCCGCCGAACCCACCGCCGACCTGGCCGAATCCGCCCGCGCCGAGGTCGACACCGCCCGCGAGCTGCTCGGCTTCGCCCCATCCCTGGACCTGGCAGGCGACATCCGCGGCGTTCCCGTGCCCATCGCCGACAACACCCGAGCCGCCCTCCGCGAGGCCTTGTCCAACGTCGTCCGCCACGCGGGCGCCATGCGGGTGGCAGTCCACCTCCGCCGGGAAGCGGGTCTGCTCCGCCTCACCGTCGCCGACGACGGCTGCGGAATCCCCCGGGGAGTGACCACCCGAGGCCTCAAGAACCTCCGCGAACGCGCCGAGGGCGCGGGCGGTCACTGCGACATCCGCTCATCCCCGAGATCGGGCACCACCATCACCTGGGAAGTCCCAGTCCCCGGCTAAGCCCTGGGCCGCCGCGCCACCCACGCCACGGCCTGCGTCCGCCGCTGCATCCCCAGCTTCGACAACACCGACGTCACGTAGTTCTTCACCGTCTTCTCCGCCAGGAACAGCCGCTCAGCGATCTCCCGGTTCGACAGCCCCTCGCCGATCAGCTCCAACACCGCCCGCTCCCGCTCGGTCAACCCCGCGAGCTCGTCGGCCTCCGCGCTCCGCCGCATCCGGTCCAGCACCCGCGAGGTCGTGACCGGGTCCAACAGCGACCGCCCCGCCGCCACTTCCCGCACCGCGTTGACCAGGTCCTGCCCCCTGACCTGCTTCAACAGGTACCCCGCCGCCCCAGCCATGATCGCCTCGACCAGCGCCTGCTCATCGTCGAAGGCCGTCAGCACGAGGCACTGCGGGGCCGGGGTCAACGCCCGGAGGGAGCGGCACAGCGACACCCCGTCCCCGTCGGGCAGGCGCACGTCGACCACGGCGACGTCGGGTCGGGCCGAGCCCGCGCGCGCCAGGGCCTCGGCCACGCCGCCCGCCTCGGCGACCACCTCGATGTCCGGTTCGCCGTCGAGCAGGTCGCGCAGGCCGCGCCGGACCACCTCGTGGTCGTCGACGAGCAGCACACTGATCACGGGTCAGAGCTTACGGAGCCGGACCCGGCTGGTGCGGTGGTCGGGGCCCTTGCGCAGGACCAGCGTCGCGCGGGGGCGGGTGGGCAGGATGTTGTTGATCAGGTTGGGCTCGTTGGTCTCCTTCCACAGCTTCACCGCCTCGGCCGAGGCCTGCTCGTCGGTCAGCGAGGCGTAGTGGTGGAAGTGCGAGGCCGGGTCGGCGAAGGCGGTGGAGCGCAGGGCCAGGAAGCGGTCGACGTACCAGCGTTCGATGTCGTCGGGGTGGGCGTCGACGTAGATCGAGAAGTCGAACAGGTCCGACACGGCCAGGCGGGGGCCGGTCTGCAGGACGTTGAGGCCCTCGACGATGAGGATGTCCGGGCGGCGGACCACCTGTTCCTCGCCGGGCAGGATGTCGTAGGCCAGGTGGGAGTAGACCGGGGCGCGGACCTCCTCGGCGCCGGACTTGATGTCGGAGACGAAGCGCAGCAGGGCGCGGCGGTCGTAGCTCTCCGGGAAGCCCTTCCGGCTCATCAGGTCGCGGCGCAGCAGCTCGGCCTTGGGGAACAGGAAGCCGTCCGTGGTGACCAGGTCGACGTGCGGGTGGCCGGGCCAGCGGGCCAGCAGGGTCTTGAGCACGCGGGCGGTTGTCGACTTGCCGACGGCGACGCTGCCCGCGATGCCGATTACGAACGGCACCTTGTGCACCGTCTGCGGGTCCTCGCCGAGGAACTCCGTGGTCGACTCGTAGAGCCGCTGCCTGGCGCCGACCTGCAGCGAGATGAGCCGGGAGAGCGGGAGGTAGACGTCGGCGACCTCGTCGAGGTCCACCGGGTCGCGCAGTCCGCGCAGCGCCACCAGCTCGTCCAGGGTCAGCGGCAGCGGGGTCGACTTGCGGAGCTTTCGCCACTGCTCGCGGCGGAGCTCCACATACGGACTCAGCTCGCGCACCCGGGTCATGACCGACTCCTCGCCGAGTTGGTGGTGGTGCGTACCGCGTCAACGTAAGTGTTCATCGGGTGTTTCCGCTGTGACCGATTACACCGATCGGGCGAAGTTCAGTGTGGCGCACATGACGTGGCGCCCGTCCATGATCAGATTATGACCGCTCTGACCTGCGCAAACGTCAACTACTTCGCGGGGAAGACCTCGTCCCACGCGGCAGCGAGCTGGCGGGCGCACACCGCGGGCGCCACCTGCCCGACCCCGGTGCCCAGCCCCGGCACGGCGATGGTCCGCACGACGTCGCGCACGGGGGTGCCGTCCTCGACCTCCCCGGTCAGCCACAGCCGGAACACCGCCCGCGCCGCCAGGTACGGGTGCACGGTGTCCGGGGGCAGCGGCTCGCCCGGCTCGCGCATCGTCGGGGCGGTGATCAGCCACGCGGGCCGCGCCGCCTCGGTGGAGACGATCAGCGCCTCGCCCACCGGCAGCTCACCGCCGTGGTAGGCCAGCACCGCGCTGCGCACCGACTGCTCGACGGTCGGGAACGCCGCCGCGTAGACCGCGTCGATCCCGCCGCGCATCCAGCCGTAGGAGTTCGCGGGGGAGACCACGGCGTCGGCGTCGATCTCCAGCAGCGACCCGCGGTGGACCCGGATGCTGGGCCTGCCCTCGGCCGCGGTGTCCCACGCCCGGGCCAGGTCCGCGCTCACCGCGCACAGCACTAGCTGCGGCCCGCCCGTGCGCCGTCCTCGGACGGACGCCGTACCGGTCTCCGAATCCGCAGTCACGCTCCCAGCATGGCATTCGCGGCGTCCCGCGCGGAACCGCCGTTTGGTAACCGCCACCACAACCCCCGGTGTCGGGGGAGATCGCCGACCGGCGGCGCGCGCCCGGGTCAGTAGGGTGGTCGGGTGCCCACCATCGCCTACTTCGGACCACGGGGGACGTTCACCGAACAGGCCGCGCTCGGTTTCACCGAACAGGCCGCGCTCGGTGGCGACGCGGACCTCGTCCCGCACGCCACGATCCCCGCCGCCGTCGGGGCGCTTCGCGCGGGGGAGGCCGATTTCGCCTGCGTGCCGGTGGAGAACTCCGTCGAGGGCGCGGTGTCGGCGACCATGGACACCCTCGCCGCGGGTGAGCCGGTCGTCGCCGTCGCCGAGCACGTGCTGCCCATCCGCTTCTCGGTCCTGGTCCGCCCCGGGACCACCGCGGCCGACGTGCGGTCGGTGGCCAGCCACCCGCACGCCCTCGCCCAGGTCCAGGGCTGGCTCGCGGCCACCCTGCCCGCCGCCGCCCAGGTCGTGGCCAACTCGACCGCCGCGGCCGCCGTCGGGGTCGCCGGGGGCGAGCACGACGCGGCCGTCACCGCCCCGGTGGCCCTCGGGCACTACCCGCTGGAGGCCCTGGCGACCGATGTCGCCGACGAGCCCGACGCGCGCACCCGGTTCCTGCTGCTGGCCCGCCCCGGCGCCCTGCCCGCGCCGACCGGGGCCGACCGCACCTCGGTCCTCGCCGTCGTCGCGCACCGGCCCGGCGAGCTGTCGGCGCTGCTCAGCGAGCTGGCGATGCGTGGGATCAACCTCTCCCGCATCGAGTCGCGCCCGCTGCGCAACCACTTCGGCGAGTACCGCTTCTACCTCGACTTCGACGGCCACGTGGCCGAGGAGCGGGTTGGCGACGCCCTCGCCGCCCTGCACCGGCGCAGCCAACTGGTCCGCTTCCTCGGCTCCTACCCCAAGGCGGACGGCAGCGGGTCGGCCGCGCCCGAGGCCAACCGCGACGCCGACTACCACGAGTCCGCGCGGTGGCTCGCGGGCCTGCGCGAGGGGGAGCACGCGTGACCCTGCGCCTGATGCTGGTCCGCCACGGCGAGACCCCGTCCAACGTCGCCCACCTGCTCGACTCCCGCCCACCCGGCCCCAGCCTCACCGAGCAGGGCCGCCGCCAGGCCGAGGCCCTCGGTGAGCGCCTGGCCGACCACGACGTCATCGCCGTCTACGCCAGCACGGCCATCCGCGCCCAGGAGACCGCCCAGCCCGTCGCCGACGTCCACGGCCTCGCCGTCGAGGTCATGGACGGCCTCTTCGAGCTCCAGTGCGGCGACCTGGAGATGCGCGGCGACGAGGAGTCCCTGCGCGCCTTCGGCGAGGTCTACCTGCGCTGGGTCCACGGCGACCTCGACGCCGCCATCCCCGGCGGCGAGACGGGCACCCACATCCGCTCCCGCTACCTGGCCGCCCTCGACCGCGTCCTGGAACACCACCGGCCCGACGCCGAGGGCACCATCGTCGTGGTCAGCCACGGCGGCGTCATCCGCCTGGCCGCCGAGTGGCTGGCCGACAACGTCACCCCGCAGATGGCGGGCGTCCAACTCCTGGCCAACACCGGCCACGTCCTGCTCCGCGCCACCGGCCCCACCTCGTGGCACTGCGAGGAGTGGACCGGCGTCGAGGTCCCCTAAGCGCAGGTGACGTCCAGGTCCAGGCGTCCGGCAGGCGCGCCCCCGGACTGGAGCCGGGCGCCCATGGTCAGGCGGGGCGCGGCGAAGGCGTAGTCGCCGGGCAGCAGGTCGGCGTCGAAGTCGAGGCCCGCGTCGGCGAGGGTCACCGAGGAGCGTTCGCCGAGGCGGACGGTGACCTTGGCGCCGTCGGCTGAGGTGACCTCGACGTCGGCTCCGCCGGGGCGCGGGGTGCAGCGGCCGGTGACGGGGGAGACCAGCTCGCCCAGGCCGGTGACGCTCATGGTGACGGCGCCCCGGGCCGCCCCGTCGAGCCGGGCCAGGTCGAGGGAGCGCGGCTCGGTGGCGCTGGTGGCCGGCTGCGGCGGGGTGTCGACCACGGGGCTGCCCGCCGCCCGGACAGCGCCCGGGCGGGGGATCGTGCCGCCGGGGAACACCCGCCGGATGGCCATGGTCGCGGAGTCCTGCACGTGCGCGTAGCTCGACGACCCAGCGGGCTGGTGGGCCAGGATCACGACGATGAAGCGGCGGTCCTGCCCGACGACGCCGGACGAGTTGAGCACGCGCAGGTCCGCCTGGCAGCACATCCAGCCCTGCTTGACGCCCATCACCGGCTCGTTCGGGAGGCCGTCGGGGACGCCATGGCGCTGGTAGAAGCCGTCGGCGCCGTGCGAGGTGAAGGCCTGCAGGTTGCCGACCAGCTTGTCCTGGAGCCACTGCGGCAGGCCGCCCTCGCCCGCGAGCATCCGCGCGTAGTAGTTCGAGATGTCGGACGAGGTGATCCGGGTCAGGCCCCACCAGCGCGCGTTGACCGGGGGCTGGACCTCGGTGAGCCGGTAGCGGGCCTTGACCCGGTTGACCATCTCCGGGCCGCCGTGCGCGGACCAGAACCGGCTCGCCGCCTTGTCGTCGGAGGAGCGCAGCATGGCGTCGGCCTGCTGCCAGTCGAAGTCGCTGAGCTGGACCTCCCCGCGCGCGTGCCGGTGGTAGAGGTCGTCGGCGATGAACAGCTTCACCAGCGACGCCGACCCGTAGTGCTTGTGCGGCAGCTCGCCGTTGTCGGCGTGGACGTCCTTGACCCGGTCGTAGAACGAGATGGCGACGATCGTCCCGCGCGCGGCCGCCTCGCGGTCGGCCGCGCGCACCAGGGCGGCGATGTCGTCCTGGCGGGCGTCGGCGTCCGCCACCACACCCAGCCCCGTGGCGAACGCGAGGGTGAGGCCGAGCACGACCTTGGTTTTGTGCCAGGTTTTGAGACGCACAATGACGCTCCGGGAAGGCGAGGGACCTGCGCGAACCTGCCGGAGCGTGACACGGCCCGCTGCCCACGGCGACTGGGAACACAGTGCTCAGCGGGGCGCGCGAGGTTGGGTATTAGCCAAACGTGGGTACCTCTGGTGAAGAGACAACCTTTCGGGGGGTCCGCACGTCCACTGAGTGGACCATCCAGGAAGACCGGGGTACGTCTGGAGGCGAGATCTACTGTGCACGCTCACACCATCGGGCGAAAGACGCTGATCGCGACCGGTGTTCTGGTCGCCGCGGTCACCGCGGGGTGCGGAACCGGTGCCACCGACGCGGGCTCGTCACCCGGCACGACCACCCCGTCGGCGAGTTCGGCCGGTCAGCCGGTGACCACCTCGACCACCGCCCCGCCTGCGACCTCCGCCGAAGTCCCACAACCCACCCGCGCTCCCGCTGACGCCGAGGCGGCCGACGGCGCGTCGTCCTCATCGGACTGCAAAGCCGCCGACCTGACGCTGTCCATCAAGGACGGCGACGCGGCGGCGGGCACCGTGTACCGCAAGCTCGTGTTCACCAACTCGGGCGACCGCACGTGCACGATCCAGGGCTTCCCCGGGGTGTCGTACGTGGCGGGCGACGACGGCCACCAGGTCGGGCCGGCCGCCTACCGGGTCGGCGAGAAGGGCGCGCCGGTCACGTTGAACCCGGGCGGCGACGCGGCCGCCGACATCGGCTTCACCAACGTGCAGAACTTCGACCCGAGCGCCTGCCAGCCGACCGAGACCCGGGGTCTGCGCATCTACCCGCCGCACGACACGGCGGCGATGTTCGTCCCGCTGTCCGGCACCGGCTGCTCGGTCCCCGACCTGCCCGGCCAGAACAACCAGCTCACCGTCAAGACCGTCGTCGGGTAACCAGGATTCCTCAGTAGACGGGCCGACCGCATCAGGGGTCGAGCAGGCCGCCCCGCCAAGCCCACGCGGCCAGCTCGACCCGGTTGCGCACGCCGAGCTTCCCCTGCGCCGACTGCAAATGCGTCTTGACGGTAGAGACAGACAGGTACAGCTCGGCGCCCACCTCGGCGTTGGTCAACCCCCGCGCCACCGCCCGCACGACGTCGGTCTCACGCCCGGTGAGCGGGTTGTCGACGGCCGCCTCCCCGGCCGCCGCGGCGAAGTGCCGCAGCAGCCGCACCGTCACCCGCGGCGAGACCAGCGCGTCCCCCCGAGCCGCCGCCCGCACCGCCTCGATCAGCAGCTCCGGCCCGGCGTCCTTGAGCAGGAACCCGCTGGCCCCGCCGGTCAGCGCCGCGTGCACGTACTCGTCGAGGTCGAACGTGGTCACCACGACCACCTTGAGCGGGTCGGCGACCCCCGGCCCGGCCAACCGCCTGGTCACCTCGAGCCCGTCCGGGCCGGGCATCCGGATGTCGACCAGGCACACGTCCGGGCGCAGCTCCCGCGCCGCGGCCAGCGCCGCCGTGCCGTCGGCGGTCTCGGCGACCACCTCGATGTCGTCCTGGGTCCCCAGGATCATCGCGAACCCGGTGCGCACCATCGCCTGGTCGTCGGCGATCAGGACGCGGATCACGGGGTGCCTCCCAGCGGCAGCCGCACGTCGACCACCCAGCCGCCGCCCTCGGCCGGGCCCGCGGTCAGGCCGCCGCCGAGCAGGGTGACCCGCTCGCGCATGCCGACCAGACCGTAGCCGGTGCCGCGCGCGGCCTGCCGCGCCTCACCGTCGTCGGCCACCTCCACCCGCAGCTCGTCGCCGCTGTGTCCGATGCGGACGGCCACCTCGGTCACCGCCCGCGCGTGCCGGGCCACGTTGGTCAACGACTCCTGCACCACCCGCAGCACACTGCGCCCGATCTCCTGCGGCAGCGCGGGCGGCAGGTCGACCGCCACCCGCACCGGGGCCGCGGTGAAGCCGTTCGCCAGGGCCAGCAGGTCCGACTCGAGATCACCGGTGGCCGACTCCGGCATGTGGTCCGGCGCCCGCATCGTGCTGACCAGCCGCCGCATCGCCGTGAGCGCCTCCACCCCGGCCTTCTCGATCCCACCCAACGAGCCCATCGCCGCCGACGGCTTGAGCTGCGCCGCCTGCGCCTGCACCACGATCCCGGTCACGTGATGGGCGACGACGTCGTGCAACTCCCGCGCCAGCGCCATCCGCTCGTCGAACACCGCCGCGCGCACCTCCTGCGACCGCTCGGTATCGCGTGTTCGCAGGTACAAGGCGCCCCCGATCGCCACCACCGCCAGTCCACCGGCGATGAACAGGTGTTCCAGCGTCGAACGGGAGCTCACCCCGTCCCGCAGGACCAACAGGGTGAACAGGTCGGCCAGACCCAGCGCCCCCACGACCTTCGCCGCCGTGCGCAGGTCCTTGTCCCGGCACACCGCCACGACGATCACCAGGTGGGCCACCACCACGCTCAGCGGCGTGACCCGCTCCGGTGCGGTGCCGAACACCGCCACCAGCACGCCCGTGGCCGCGGCGACACCTGCGGCTTGGTACCCCCACCGCGAACCGCCGAGGGCCAAGCCGCTGGTCACCACCAGCGCCACTCCCACGATGGCCGCGACCACCGTCGAACCCCGCGCTCCCCAAGCCGAGCTGTTCGCCAGCCGGGCGGCGTCGAGTGTCAGCAGAACGGCCAGGACCAACCCCACCGGCCAATGGCCCAGCCCGCCTCGGCGGGCCAGCACCCCGCCCAGCACGCCCGCGCCGACTACCACCACCGAAGTGAACGCGCCCTCGTAGAACATCATGGTCGGGAAACCCCAACCGGACATCGCCCGTGCGATCACGAGCCCGGCCGCCAGCAGCACCGTCAGCACGGCTCCCGGGATCGCCGCCCGTGTGCGGGTGTAGATGACGACCCCGATCATCGCCGCGACGCCGAACTCCTCGCTGGTGAGCAGGAATGGAACGCCACCCCACGTCTCCGGCCGCTGGTCGGTCAGGATGAACACCAGCGACAGCGCAGCCCACCCGGCCAGACCCCCGGCCAACCCCAGCACGGGCCTGCGCAGCGCCACCAGCACCCCAGCGGCCAGCGGCAGCGTCGACGCCGTCATCGGCAGGTCCATGACGGGAAGCCCCACCCGGACGACGTCGACAATCCAAGCGGCGACGAACAGGCCGATCAGCCACCGTCCCGCGTGTTCCCCGATTCTCATGCGTCCCACCGTAGGAACCACCCCCACCCTGCGGATCGTCTCGCAGGCTGCCACCGCATCGGCCGATCGGCCAGTCCCTAGGGTGGCGCGGTGACCCTCGAAGACCTCTCCGCCCGCCAGCGCGCCTTCTCCGAAGCCCGCGACTGGTTCCGCTGGCACACCCCGAAGAACCTCGTCATGGCCCTCACCGGCGAGGTGGGCGAGCTGACCGAGCTGTTCCAGTGGCTCACCCCCGAGGAGGCCGCCGCGATCATGGACGACCCCGACCAGCACCCCAAGGTGCTCGACGAGATGGCCGACGTCCTGCTCTACCTCGTCCGGCTGGCCGACGTGCTGGGCGTGGACCTCATCGCCGCCGCCAACGCCAAGATCGACCGCAACGAGACCCGCTTCCCGCCGGGCGTCGGCCGCGCGGCGCTCGAGCGCTAGGCCGTGTTTCGGAAGTCCGTTCGGTGAGAGTCGTGATTGGGGTGGTTCCTGGCGGTGCGGGGTGGAGGTGCCGGTACCGGTGTTGTGCCGGTGCCTTCGCCCCGTGCCGTCAGGGGCCGCTCCGGCGCGGCTATCGCGAACAGCGTCTTTCGAAACACGGCCTAGCCCCGGACCATCGCCCGGGGTCCCTGGACGCGGCCGGCGGCGCCCGCGGTCTTGCGGAGCCGGTTCAGCGCCCGGTGCTGGGCCACCCGGATCGCCTCCGCTGTCGTGCCCACCGCGTCCGCCGTCTCCTGGGCCGACATGCCCATGACGACTCGCATCACGAGGATCTGGCGCTGGCGCGGGGTCAGCACGCCGAGCAGGCCGCCGGTGCGGGTCTCGAGCTCGTGGCGCAGGACGACCTCCTCCGGCAGGGCGTCGTCGCTGGGCAGGTCGGGCGACTCGGCGGTGGGGTCGGACTTGTCGCGGGTGTTGGTGCGGTGCACGTCGGCGATCTTGTGCGCGGCGATGCCGTAGACGAAGGACAGGAACGGGCGGCCGAGCTGCTGGTAGGTGGGCAGGGCGCGGTAGACGGCCAGGCAGACCTCCTGGACGACGTCCTCGGCGGTGGTGATGGAGCGCGACAGGCGGCCCAGCCTGCCCCGGCAGTAGCGCAGGACCACCGGGCGCAGGAAGCGCAGGAGGGCCTCGACCGCGCCGCTCTCCGCGCGGATGGCCGCGGCGACGGCGGCGTCGAGGTTGTCGGCGGTGACGGTGGCTGCTCGGCGCGGGGGGACCGGGGCGATGGCCAGCGACGCCTCGAGTGCGGCGATCTCCGCGTCCAACTCGACTGTGGCGAGCATGTGTTCCTCCTGCGCCGTGGTGACTACACCAGGTAGAGAGCGCGGGAAGCGTCGCCAAATACAGGACCCTTGGCCCTATTTTTCCGCCTGCGTCGTGGTGTCCTCCGCGATCCCGCAACGGAAAGCGCGCGGGTGGTCACTCACGGCTTCGGCTGGTCGAACGCGTACATGTCGTGCTCGCGCATCAGCTTGATGACCTTCTCGGCGTAGCCGGGATCGGTGGCGTACTTCTTGGCCACCTCGGTGATGAACGCGTCGGGGTCTTCCGCCAGCGGCAGCGCCCCCTCGTAGTACTTGCTCGTGGTGATCAGCCGCCCGTAGTCGCGGAACGACGCCTCCTTGGTCTCGTAGACCCGGAAGGACCCGACCGCGGGGTGGCAGTCCGGGGTGCACTCGGTCGTCGGGTGGTCGCGGCAGCCGATGGCGATCGGGCCGTGCCCGGCCGCGTTGCACTTGAACCCGAAGTAGTTGTGGTCGACCTTCGCCATCTCGCTCTTGCCCCACCCCGACTCCAGGGCCGACTGCGCCGCGGCGACCGAGGCCGGGATCCGGAACTCCTCGGCCACCGCCCTGGCCGCGGGCTCGATGGCGGCCAGGTACTCGGGGTCCGCCGACGCGGTGGTGGGCAGGAAGGCGGCCAGGGCGGCTGCTGCTATCAAGGGACGGACGACCATGGGGTGCTCCTGACGCTCGACTGTCTTGAGCGTCCGAGCAGGTCAGGCGACCCGCAACAGCATGTCACCCGGTGGTGTGCGCCCCGATCGGGTTCACAGCACGAGGCCGGTCTCCTCGGCGCACAGGTCCCACAGCGCCCGGCGGCCGGCGATTTCGTCGTGCTGCCAGGGCAGGTAGTGCGTCGGGCGGCGCTTGCGGTCGTGCCAGAAGGCGCCCGTGTGGTGCTTGGGCTGGGCAGCGGCCGCAAGCCACACGATCGTGTCAGCGCCTTCCCCCGCCGTGCGCAACAACGGGCCCATCACCTTGTTGAACCCGGGCAGCGACTGCGTCACCCCGGGGGTGCCGGCCCAGCCGGGGTGGGTGCTGTGCACGGTCACGCCGTCGGGCCGCAGCCGCTCTGCGAGCTGTTCGGCCAGCACGACCTGCATCCGCTTGGTGCGCGCGTAGGCGGTGGTGCCGTTGTACTTGCCGTCGCGGTACTGCGGGTCCTCCGGGTGCAGCTTCGCCGCGTACATCCCGCCGGAGGTCACGAACACGACGCGCCCGTGCGCCTTGGCCAGCGCGGGCCGCAGCAGACCGGTGAGCAGGTACGGGCCGAGCACGTGGGTGGCCAGCGCGACCTCGTTGCCCTCGTCGGTCTCGGTGCGCTCGGGCGGCATCGTGCCCGCGTTGTGCACGAGGACGTCGAGGCTGCCGTGCTGGCCCAGGAACCGGTCGGCGAACGCGCGCACCGACTCCAGGTTCGACACGTCGCACTCCTGCAGCTCGAGGTGCGCGGTGGGCACCTCGTCGGCGATCTCGTTCCTGGCCTCCTCGCCCTTCTCGGCATCGCGGACCAGCATGTGCACTGTCGCGCCCAGTCGGGCCAGGCCCGCCACGGTCGCCTTGCCCAGCCCGGAGTTCGCCCCCGACACCAGCGCCGTGCAGCCCTCCAGCGACCCGGGGGCCGGGTCGGCCGCCCAGAACCGGCTGCGCACCCGGTACCCGATCTTGGAGTAGCCGGGGACGATGGCGCGGTCGAGAGCCGCATCGAGGAGATCGGTGGCCTTGCCCATGCCCGTTGACGCTAATGCCGGCCACAACAACGCGCTTGACGAGAAATATGTTCGTACCCAGGGGAACGCGTGTCTCTATCCTTCGCCGCATGGCAGCGACCACCATCACCGGCAGCACCGTCGACATCCGCCTCTGGGCCGACCCGGCGACCGTCGAGGACCAGGCGATGCGGCAGCTGCACAACATCGCCGCCCTGCCCTGGGCGTTCAAGCACGTGGCCGTCATGCCCGATGTGCACTACGGCAAGGGCGCGACCGTCGGCTCCGTCATCGCCATGCGCGACGCGGTGTCCCCGGCCGCCGTCGGCGTCGACATCGGCTGCGGCATGTCCGCCGTGCGCACCTCGCTCACGGCGGCCGACCTCCCGGCGGACCTCTCGCGCCTGCGCTCGCGCATCGAGGCGAAGGTGCCGGTCGGCTTCGGCATGCACAAGTCCGAGGCGTTCAACGACCGCGACGGCGCGGACTGGGCGCAGTTCTGGAAGGGCTTCGACGACCTGACCCCCGTGGTGGGCAAGGAAAGCGGCCGCGCCCTCAACCAGATGGGCACCCTCGGCGGCGGCAACCACTTCATCGAGGTCTGCCTGGACGAGGACTCCCGCGTGTGGCTGATGCTGCACTCGGGCTCGCGCGGCATCGGGAACCTGCTGGCCCAGCACCACATCGAGGTCGCCAGGGGCCTGGCGCACAACGCCGCCCTGCCCGACCCCGACCTGGCCGTGTTCCTGGCGCACACCCCGCAGATGGCCGCCTACCGGCACGACCTCTACTGGGCCCAGGACTACGCCCGCCGCAACCGCGCGGTGATGATGCGCCTGGTGTGCGACGTCGTGCGCGCGCAGTTCACGGGCGTCCGCTTCGAGGAGCCGATCTCGGTGCACCACAACTACGTCGCCGAGGAGACCCACTTCGGCGAGGACGTGCTGGTCACCCGCAAGGGCGCCATCCGCGCGGCCCGCGGCGACCTGGGGATTATCCCGGGATCGATGGGCACCGGCTCGTACATCGTTCGGGGGTTGGGCAACCCGGACTCCTTCGAGTCGGCCTCGCACGGCGCGGGCCGCAGGATGTCGCGGAACAAGGCGCGCAAGCAGTTCAGCCCGCAGGACCTCGCCGAGCAGACCACGGGCGTGGAGTGCCGCAAGGACTCCGGCGTCGTCGACGAGATCCCGGCCGCCTACAAGGACATCGATGCGGTCATCGCCGCCCAGAGCGACCTGGTGGAGGTCGTGGCCCGCCTCAAGCAGGTCGTGTGCGTGAAGGGCTGAGCGCGTCGTCGAACGCCCGCAGGTAGGGCTGGGCGTTGTCCTTCTCCAAGACCAACGTCGTGTAGTCCAGTTCGAGGACCGCCACCGGCGCGGAGTGCGGGAACCGCAACACCTGCACCCCGTGCCGGAACGGCGGCGCCGCGATGACGTGCACGTGGTCGGGCACCGCGAACCGCTCCACGGTGTCCTGGTCAGCCACCCCCTCGGGCACGTAGTGCGTCCACGTCGCCGATCCACCGGGCCACCGAGGCCGCGTGGTGGCGGGTGAGAAGGTCCGGATCTCGCTCGCCAGCGCCCACAGCGCCTCGATCACGCCATCCGGGTCCCGGGCCTCCCCGACCCGGTGAATGGTCCACTCGGTCAGCGCGCACTCCCGGGCCAACCGGTACAGGTGCGGCCGCCGCTTCGCGGCGATCGCGGTCAACGCGCACAACCCCCCGATCTCCATCGGCTCCGGAGCCCGCCGCCCGTTCATGATCCGGTTCACCATCGCCGGTGACATCCCCATGACCTGCGCCAACTCGCGCGTGGTCAACCCCTTGCGCCGCCGAGCGGCCTCCAACTCCGCCGCGAGCAACATCGCCCGCGCCGACACAGCCCTGATGTCCGTCTCGCCATCTGTCACGCCACTTATTACGACGTAATGAGTCACGCATGTCAAGGCGAAGATGACGGGGGAGTGTCGATGCTGCACAATCCTCGCCATGTCGACTGCCGAACTCGATCCACTCGTCGCCCGCGTCCTGTTCGGGAGCATCCTGGGAGCCGCCCGGACCACGGCCGTGCTCAGCCAGGCCGCGGTGGCCGAGCGCACCGGTATCGCCGCCGAGCGGGTCGCCAACCTGGAACAGGGCCGGTCCGCGCCCACCCCCGACGAGACCGAGTCCTTTGTGGCCCTGTACGACCTGCCCAAGGACCGAGCCACCGAACTCCGCGACTACGGCGCCATCGCGGCAGACCGAGCGCCGGTGACCGGTTCCGCCGGACGGCGGCGGAACTACGCGGTCTACGAGCGCGCGGCCTCCGAGATCCAGATGGTCTACCCCTGTGTGCCGGGCCTGTTGCAGACCCACGCGTACGCCTTCGCCCAGATCCGCCGCTCGCCCGTGGTCTCACCCGCCACCGCCGATGAGCGAGCCCAAGCCCGAGCGGATCGAGGTGCCGCCGTCATGGCCCGAACTGATTGCCGCCTGTCCGTGGTCATCGGGGAGGAGGCGCTGCACCGCGAAATCGGTGGCCGTGACGCCCTGCGCGAGCAGCTCAAGCGGGTGCTGGACTTCGTCGCCCTCGACCACGTGAATGTCCAGGTCTTCCCGTGGTCGGCAGGCGAGACCTCTGGGTTGTCGTCCTCGTTCACGATCTTGTCGATCGCCCAGGGCCTCTTGCGCCTCGCGTACACTGAGGCGCTGACAGGGACCTCCTACTCGAAGCGGCTCGGGGCATTTGTCGAAGCCTTCGAGGATGCCCGGGAACGGTCCCTGTCACCAGAAGATTCCCGGCGATTGTTGGAGCGACGCATCAATGACCTCTAAGGCCACCACCGGGCCAGTGCGCAAGTCATCCTTCTCCGGTGGCCACGAGAACTGCGTCGGCCTGGCCCCCACCCCCACCGGCTGGGCGGTCCTCGACCTCAAGAACCCCACCGGCGGCACCCTCCACTTCCCCCGAACGGCCATCACCCACCTGACCCGCCGCGCCTAGGCCTAACCGTGGCCTCGGTAGGGGACTTGGTTGCTGCGGTACGCGGGGTCATCAACCAGATTCGCGATGCGCAACCAACGCTTGTCGAGGCAGGTAATCGGTCTCATCAAGCCGCTCGGTCGGCTGAAGACGCGACGAGGGGCACAAGGGCGGTCGAGCCGCGAGCGGTGGCAGCGGCCTACCGGGAGATGTCGGCGCGGATTGACCAGGCTGGGCGGATGATCGCCGGTGCCGCTGATCTGCTTGCCGGGTACCTCGCGTCGGTGGAGTCAGGAGTGCCTGCCGTCGCGGGTGCGGTACGAGTTGATCCGGTGGGCACGCTACCCACGTCTCCCGGCGACGGCGACGAGGACCCACGGGTCGAAGCTGCCCGCAACAGGCTTCCACGACCGGTAACCCGTGGACGGGGCCAGAAGACCCGCGGCGAGTGGTTCACGCCAGAAGGTGATTCCGCCACCATCGCCAGCGGCACCGATGCCCGATCGGTGCGCGTCGACGCCGTGCTTCGTGAAAAGAATTGTCCGCTTTATCCCTTGACGGTTGTCGCCGATGCAGAACTGAAGCTCGCGGTCCATATGCGCGACAACGAGATCAAGCGAGCGACATTGGTGCTGAATAATTTTCCGTGTCCCGGTCCATATGGATGCGACGAATTGATTTCTGTTGTCCTCCCGCCGGGTTACGTTCTAACCGTGTACGGACCCGATGGGTTTAAGAAGCGCTATTTGGGAGGTGCGAAACCGTGGTAGTCGCGCGAGCGTGGTACGACCTCGGCCAGCAGGAGCCGATCCTGCTCGAGTCCGCGCAGCAGCTCGACGCGCTGCTCGACCGGATGGAGGTCGAGGCCGTCGAGGCAGGTGTTCCGGTCGCCGCGACTATCGAATGGGTTGATGGAGCAGACAGGCGCGTCACTCAGTTCGGACTCAACCCGAAAGAAAAGAGAGGCTTCGTCGGCCACGTTGAAGACCGAAAGAGCGTGATCAGTACCAATGGTTCCTCGGACTCCGAGCCGATCTTCTATGACTACACAGGCAACGAGCGTCCGATAGCGGCCAATGCCGAGATCGACCTCTCCACTGTGCGCGCTGCCGTGCACCACTTCGTGGCTGAGCGCGGAAGCCGGAACGAGTCCATCACCTGGCTCGATCTCTGAACCGCTGACCCCTCGTGATCGAGGGGAAGCAGCCGACCTGCGTGGCCTGGCAGGAATGGGAGGAGCCCGCCACGCCGGGGTCTGAATACCCCAGCGGCTAGCCCCAGCCCAGTTCGTGCAGCTTCTCGTCGTCGATGCCGAAGTGATGGGCGATCTCGTGGACGACCGTGATCGCCACCTCCTCCACCACGTCATCCTCTGTCTCGCAGATATCAAGAATTGCCGAACGGTAAATGAAGATCCGGTCGGGCAGGAAGCCGCCGTAGTCCGACATGCGCTCGGTGAGGGCTATCCCGTGGTAGAGGCCCAGCAGGCTGGGGTCGTGCTCGTCTCGGTCCTCGACCAGGACCACGACGTTGTCCATGGCGGTGGCGAAGGTGCTGGGGATGAGGTCCAGGGCGTCGGCGACGAGTTCTTCGAAGCGCTGCCTGGTCATCTCGATCGGCACGTCAGCCGCCGGGGGTGGAGGCGGGGGGCTGGGTCGGGGTGGTGGTGGCGGGGGTGGCTCGGACGCTGTTGGTGATGGGGGCTAGGCCGCCGCCGCCGGGGAGTTTGGCGCCGACCTTGCAGTCGACCTGGCGGCTGCCCGCGGCCCAGCTCTCCTCCTTGAGGGTGTCGGAGTAGAGGGTGAGCTTCTTGGCCGCCAGGTCGGTCCCGCCGGTGTAGGTGGTGGCGACCGCGGTGCACAGCTCGAGGGCCTTCTCGGTCTGCTGGTCGACGTTGGGGTACTCGGCGGGGAACGCCTCGGCCAGGTCGACGTTGCCGACGATCTCGAAGGCGTGCGGCTGCGTGCAGTCGATCGGGTCGCCGATCTTCTGGCCGTCCAGGGCGAGGCAGGTGCCGGGCTCGTGGATGTTCGATTGGTCCTGTTTGGCCGCTGGGCCCGTCGTCGGCTGCAGCGCGCCCGAGGCGGCCACTGATTGCAGGCCGCACCGCAGCTTTCGGTCACCGTCCGCCCACTGCGCGTCATTGGGCTTGAGCGCGTTGACGCTGTAGCGGCCGAACGGGTCCAGGGTCCCGCCCAGGTAGGTCGTGGCGCCGGGTGTGCACTTGGCCACCGCGATCTCCTGCCACGCGGTCACGTCCGGGGGCGGGGCGTTCTCCGGGTAGTCGGCGGAGATGTCGACCGTGCTGGTGACCTCGAACAGGTGCTCTTCGACGCAGTCCACGACCCGGATGTCCTGGCCGTCCGGGGGAGTCCAGTCCAGGCAGCTCCCGGTCGGGGCCTCGAACGCGGCCTCGCGCTGCTCCTCGGGGGTGGGGGCCATCCCGCCACCGGTCGCGACCGGCCAGGAGAACAGCATGCTGGAGATCAAGAGCAGCATGGAACCGGCGAGGGCGCCTGCCATGAGCAGTCGTGTTCTCGCCGTGCTGTCATCTGGGCGAAACCAATCGCCGGTCGCGAGCATCAGAACCCATGATGCCGTGTTCGAGCGCAGGATGCGGCCGGGACCCCGTCGAGAGGGGAAAACAGGTTGCGATCGGGACAATCATCCCACGTCGGAGCCCGTGACTGGGTACTGTTCGCGCCGGGAGGGGTTACATGACTGACAACGACAAGCCGAACGGCCCCGACCTGCCGCCGGGTGGAGACCCGGACCCGCAGGCGAACCAGGGTGCCACCGGTCGGGACGACGCGGGCAGCAGGCGAGGCAGCGTCAACTTCCAGGACCCGTCCTCGACGACGCCGCGCGAGCCGACGCTCGCCGAGCAGCGCGCGCGCCGCGAGGCCCTGCGCCGCGAGCGCGAGCGCGAGGTCGCCGAGTACGAAGAGGCCGAGCGCAAGCGCAACAAGCGCAAGCGCATCCTCATCGGCGCCGGGGTGACCGTCGGTGTCGTCGCCGTGGTCGCGGTGATCTACGCGTCCGCCACGCCGGACGAAGAGGTCACGGCGCAGTGTGTCGACTCCAACGGCGTCATCGTCGACGACGACTACTGCGACGCCAACTCCAGCTCCCACAACGGGTACTCCAGCGGCGGCTTCATCTACATCGGAGGCAGCTCGTACCGCTACAACTACGGCGGCTCCGGCACCGTGGGCCAGCGGGTCACCGGCGGCAGCTACGCCGCCCCGTCGTCGGGCACGTCCGTGAAGACGCAGTCGGGCAAGACCGTGCAGCGCGGCGGCCTCGGTGTCGGTGGCAGCGGGAAGAGCTCGGGTAGCTGACGTGCGTCGAGAACAGTCCAACCCCCGCCCGGACTGGCGCGAGAAGATCGAGTCGCAGGGCCTGGTCTTCGGCTCCCCCGCCCGCTACGGCGGCGGCGGGCTCCGCCCGTACTGGGACGAGTCGGTCCACTATGTGTTCGACATGGACGAGATCTTGTCCATTGAGGCCGATGTCGAGCTGCTGCACTCGATGTGCCTCGAGGCCGTCGACAACATCGTGCTGACCGAGCGCTACCGCGACTTCGGCATCCCGGAGTGGACCTGGCCCAAGATCGCCGAGTCCTGGAAGCGCAGTGACCCGCACGTCTACGGCCGCTACGACCTGCGCTACGACGGCTCAGGCCCGGCCAAGATGCTCGAGTACAACGCCGACACCCCGACCTCGCTGCTCGAGGCCGCGATCGTGCAGTGGTACTGGAAGACCGACGTGTTCCCCGACGACGACCAGTGGAACTCCATCCACGAGAAGCTCGTCGAGCGCTGGCGCGAGGTCGCCGACAAGCTCCCGTCGGACCAGCTCTACTTCACCTGGTCGCAGTCCGATTCCAGCGGCGAGGACCACATCACCACCGCCTACCTGCAGGAGACCGCGGCCGAGGCGGGCCTGGACACCATCGGCCTGGCCATCGAGGAGATCGGCTGGGACCCGGTGCTCAACCGGTTCGTCGACCTGCGCGAGGCGCCGATGAACGCGGTGATGAAGCTCTACCCGTGGGAGTGGATCGTCGACGAGGAGTTCGGCAAGCGCGTCCTGGACTCCCAGCCCAGCACGCTCTGGATCGAACCCGCCTGGAAGATGCTGCTGTCCAACAAGGCGATCCTGGCGGTGCTGTGGGAGATGTACCCCGGCCACCCCAACCTGCTGCCCGCCTTCATCGACCAGCCGGGCCTGCTCACCGAGTACGTGCGCAAGCCCCGCCTGGGCCGCGAGGGGGCCAACATCCAGATCGTGGCCCCCGGCTACGAGACCGAGACCACCGGCGTCTACGGGCAGGAGGGCTTCGTCTACCAGGCCTTCGACCCGCTGCCGGAGTTCGACGGCTACCGACCCGCCCTCGGTGCCTGGATCGTCGGCGACCACGCCGCGGGCCTGGGCATCCGCGAGACCGCGGGATTGGTCACCGACGATGGCGCGGCGTTCGTGCCGCACCGCATACCAGGGGCATGATGCCGACCAGGCGCCTGCCGGATTTGTCGCATTGGGAATTCCTGTTGGAGGACGAGTGACCACCATCCACCTCGCCGCGGTGACGAACGCCGCCCTGCCAGAAGGCTTCGGCGGGAGCCTCCTCAGAGGCCTCGGCGCGATCGTCCTCTTCGCGATCGTCGGCCTCGTCTTGATGCTGCTCGGCTTCTACGCCATCGACTGGACCACGCCGGGCAAGCTCAGCTCCCTGGTCCGCGAAGGCAAGCCGAACGCCGTCATCGTCACGGCCTCCGGAATGCTGTCGATGGCGTTCATCATCGTGATCGCCATTGTGTTCTCCTCGCGCGACCTGACCGCGGGCCTGATCACCTCGGTCGTCTACGGCCTGGTGGGCATCGTCGCCCAGGTCCTCGCCGTGCGGACCCTGGAGTGGGTGACCAAGCTCGACGTCGGCGCCACCATGGAGACGGACAAGTTCGCCCCGGCCAGCGTCGTCGTGGCCGCGGTGCACCTGGCCCTCGGCATGATCGTCGCCGTGGCGATCTCCGACTTCGGAGCCCTGTTCGCCGCTGTCTGACCCCAGTCACTCGAGAGGCCCCCTGACCCGCGGTCAGGGGGCCTCTCGCGTCCTGCGGGCTCCTGCCGGAACTAGCGGCCCGGCCCAGAACGTTCACCCCGTCTCGACCCGCCGATACACGGCAAACGTTCTGAGCCGAGCCACTAGCGGGCGGCCGGGCGGCGGGCTGGACTACCCTCCTAGGCGTGATTGACCTCAAGGTTCTGCGCGAAGACCCGGAGATCGCGCGCGCCTCGCAGCGGGCGCGCGGGGAGGACGCGGCGGCGGTGGACTCGCTGCTGGCCGTCGACGAGCGGCGGCGGTCCGCGATCTCCCGCGCGGACAACCTGCGGGCCGAGCAGAAGCTGTTCGGCAAGCAGGTCGGCCGCGCCAAGGGCGACGAGCGGGCGGCGCTGCTGGCCAAGGGCAAGGAGATGTCCGCGGAGGTCAAGGCCGCCGAGGCCGAGCAGGGCGAGGCGGAGAAGGAGTTCGACGCCGCCCACCGGCTGCTGCCCAACCTCGTGCACCCGGCCGCGCCCGTCGGCGGCGAAGACGACTACGCGGTGCTGGAGGTCGTCGGGGAGCCGCGCGAGTTCGACTTCGAGCCGCTGGACCACCTCGACCTCGGGCACCGGCTCGGCGCCATCGACATGGAGCGCGGCGCGAAGGTCTCCGGGTCGCGGTTCTACTTCCTGACCGGGATCGGCGCGCAGCTCCAGCTGGCCCTGCTGAACATGGCCGCCGCCCAGGCGACGCGGGCCGGGTTCCAGCTCGTCATCCCGCCCGTGCTGGTCCGCCCGGAGATCATGGCGGGCACCGGCTTCCTGGGCGCGCACGCCGCCGAGGTGTACAAGTTGGACGCCGACGACCTGTTCCTGGTCGGCACCTCCGAGGTGGCGCTGGCCGGCTACCACGCCGACGAGATCATCGACCTGGGCGCGGGCCCGAAGCGCTACGCGGGCTGGTCGACCTGCTTCCGGCGCGAGGCGGGGTCCTACGGCAAGGACACCAGGGGCATCATCCGGGTGCACCAGTTCGACAAGATCGAGATGTTCTCCTACTGCAAGCCGGAGGACGCCGAGGCCGAGCACCAGCGCCTGCTGGACTGGGAGAAGGAGATGCTCGGCAAGATCGAGGTCCCCTACCGGGTCATCGACACCGCCACCGGCGACCTGGGCTCCAGCGCCGCCCGCAAGTTCGACTGCGAGGCCTGGGTGCCCACCCAGAAGGCCTACCGCGAGCTGACCTCGACCTCCAACTGCACCACCTTCCAGGCCCGCCGCCTCTCCGTCCGCTACCGCGACGAGAACGGCAAGCCCCAGGTCGCGGCCACCCTCAACGGCACGCTGGCCACCACCCGCTGGATGGTCGCCATCCTCGAGAACCACCAGAACGCCGACGGCTCGGTCACCGTCCCCGAGGCCCTGCGCCCCTTCCTCGGCCTCGACGTCCTGACCCCCGTCACCTGACACCCGCGGTGGGCAGGCCCNCCTGGGCCTGCCCACCCCTGGGGCCGCCCGCGCACCCTGTGGACAACCCCGCCTGACGAGCCATTTCCGTCAGACCCCCTGGGTAACGTTGAAATCGGGGGTCCCCAGGGTCGGATAACGATGAGATCGGCAAACCCCGGGTCTCGGTCACCTCGGCGCAGGCATCACCGTTCCCGAGACCCCGGGCGCCACCCGCGGAGTGACACCAGACCTCAGAGCCGGGCGGCGATGTGCTTGCCGATCTCCAGCGCGCAGGTCGCCGCGGGCGAGGGGGCGTTGAGCACGTGCACCTGGTTCGGCGCGGTCTCGATCAGGAAGTCCTGCACCAGGGAGCCGTCCGGCAGCAAGGCCTGCGCCCGCACGCCTGAGCCCGCGCGGACGATGTCGTCCTCACCCACCGCGGGCACCAGCTTGGCCAGCGACGCCGCGAACCGCCTGCGCGACAACGACCTCAGCACCTCGTCCACCCCGGTCGGGTAGGCGTACCTCCGGGCCAGCGCCCACGTGCCGGGGAAGGTCGCCGTCTCGGTGAGGTCGCGCAGGGAGGCGTCGCGCCAGCGGTAGCCCTCGCGCTTGAGCGCCAGCACGGCGTTCGGGCCCGCGTGCACGCTGCCGTCCAGCATCCGGGTCAGGTGCACGCCCAGGAAGGGCAGCGTCGCGTCCGGCACCGGGTAGATCAATCCGCGCACCAGGCCCGCGCGCTCGGGGCGGAGCTCGTAGTA
Organism: Actinokineospora pegani; assembly: GCF_009745975.1. Lineage (GTDB taxonomy): Bacteria > Actinomycetota > Actinomycetes > Mycobacteriales > Pseudonocardiaceae > Actinokineospora > Actinokineospora pegani. Next base: position 61,500 of record NZ_WHOL01000122.1, read on the forward strand.
CTCGCCGCGGAAGGGCACGATCCGCGCCCGGGGGACCACGCCAGCCAGCCGGGCGACCCGGTCGCTGTGCAGGCCGGCGCAGTTGACCAGCGCCGTCGCGCGCAGCACCCCCGACCCGGTCGCCACCTCGACCCCGCCGCCGCGCCCCGGCCGGATGCCCAGCACCGGGGTCGACAGCCGCAGGTCGGCGCCCGCCTCGGTCAGCTCGGCCACCATCGCCGCGCACACCGCCGGGAAGTCGATGATGCCCGTGCTCGACACCCGCAGCGCCGCCACGCACGCCACCTCGGGTTCGTGCTCGCGCGCCTCGGCCTGGCCGATCAGCCGGGCGGGCACGCCGTTGGCCTCCGCCCGGCGCGCCAACTCGTGCAGCGCGGGCAGCTCCGACTCGGCCGTGGCGACGACGAGCTTGCCGCACTGGTCGAAGGGGACGCCGTGCTCACGCGCGTACGCGGCGATCGAGCGGTTGCCCGCGACCGACATGCGCGCCTTGACCGAACCCGGCGCGTAGTACAGCCCGGCGTGCACGACGTTCGAATTGTGTCCGGTTTGGTGCGCGGCCCAGCGCGCTTCCTTCTCCAGCACGGTCACCCGGTGACCTGCCTGGACGGCTTCCCGCGCGGTGGCGAGGCCCAGGATCCCCCCGCCGACGACCAGCACATCTCCCACCCCGGCAGCATAGGCGGGGCCGCGTTCTCCTACGGTTGTCCGGTGAGTGGTGGAGTGCGCGAGCGGTTCGGGTCCGCCTTCGGGATGACGGCGGGCATGGTCGTGGTCGGCCTCGCCGGGTACGGCTTCATCTCGCTGTCGGGTTACACGCTCGCCCCGGACGACGTCGTGGCGTTGACCAGCTTCTACCTGCTGCTCAGCATCGTGGGCCCCGGTGTGTTCGCGGGCCTCGAGCAGGAGACCAGCCGCGCCACCAGCTCCTGGCTCGTCGCGGGCAGGCCGTTCGGCGTCGTCGCCAAGCGCGCCTTGCTGCTGACCGGGGCGCTGACGGCGATCGTGCTGGTGGTGCTGCTCGCCGCGTCGCCGCTGATCACCGATCGGGCGCTGGGCGGGCAGTGGGGCCTGTTCGCCGCGCTGGCCGTCGGCGTGGTCAGCTCAGCCCTGGCCTACCTGGTGCGCGGCCTGCTCGGCGGGCGCCAGCGGTTCTCCGGGTACGCGGCGAGCCTGGGCGGTGAGGGGCTGTCGCGGATCGCGCTGTGCGGGGTCGCCGTGCTGCTCGGCTTCCGCTACTCGGTGGTCTACGGCCTCGTCTTCGCCCTCGGGCTGACCCTCTCCGCGCTGGTCGGGCTGCTCTGGCTGCGCGCGCGGCACGACAAGGACGACAAGCCCCTCGACGCGGTCCCCGACGACCGGGCCGACACGGTCAAGGACATGGCCCGCGGCCTCGGCCTGCTGGTCGGGGCCACCCTGGGCTTCCAGGCCGTCGCCAACATCGCCCCGGTGGTGGTCAACAGCAGGCTGACCGACGACACGAACACCGCGTTCGCGTTCGCCTCCGCGTTCCTGATGGTCCGGGTACCGGTGCTGCTGTTCGCGGCCGTGCAGGCGATGCTCATGCCCGCGCTCACCCAGGCCGTGGCCAGGGGCGACCTCGGCATGGTCCGGTCGACGCTGGCGCGCATCGGCGTCGCACTCGCCGCCATCGGCGTGCCGTCCTTCGTCGGGGCGCTGCTGCTGGGCCCGTGGGTGGTGGAGTTCCTGTTCAACACGAAGGTGCGGCTGCCCGGCATCGTCATCGCGCTGCTCGCCGTCAGCACGGTGCTGCTGATGATCACCCAGGTGCTGCTGCCCGCGCTGGTCGCCATCGGCAGGCACCGGGTGGTCACGATCGGGTGGACCGTGGGCGGGATCGTGCTGCTGGCGTTCGTGCTGCTGCACCCCGACCCGGTGTGGGGCGCTGTCTGGGGGCAGATGGCCTCGTGCAGCCTCGTGGTGGCCGTGATGGGCCTGCGCCTGGCTGCCGGCCTGCGCAGGAGCGGTTCCGCGCCTGCGCCGCCCGCCCCGGTCACCGCGGCCTGATCGACGCCTCGGCGCCGCGCCGACCCCGGTGATCGTCGAGGAAGCCCGGTGTGGTCGGCTACTTGTGTACCGTGTTGTACCCCACATCCGAGGTGACCAAGGAGATCTGGTGGGCATTGGTCCGATTATCCGGCACAGATTGGGCAAGTACGAGATCCCGGCTGCGGAGGCCTACCGCAACCGCTTCATCAACCTCGACGACCTGGCCACCACGCTGGCCAGCCTCCGTCCCGCCAAGCGCATCCTCGAGATCGGCGCGGGCGACGGCTCGTTCGGCCAGCGGCTGTGCGCGGCCTACCCCGACGCCGAGTACGTCGGCATCGACATCTCCGACCAGGTGGGCAGGCTCTTCCGCGGCGACCGCGGCCGCGCCACGTTCCGGCCGATCCGCTCCGACGAGCTGCGCGCCGAGAACCCCCAGCCGTTCGACCTGGTGTGCCTCGTCGACGTCGTGCACCACCTCCCGGAAGAGCTGCGGCTGCCGATCCTCGACGACGCCCGCGCCCTGACCGCGGACGACGGGATGATCGCGGTCAAGGACTGGGAGCGCGGCGCGGGCATCGCCCACGCCATGGCCTTCGCCGCCGACCGCTACGTCACCGGCGACAAGACCGTGCGCTTCCCCAGCCGCGAGGAGCTGCGCGGATACATCGACTCCGCGCTGCCGAACCACGAGGTCATCCTGGAGACCAGGATTCCGCCCCGCCGCAACAACGTGCTGTACGTGCTGAGCCAGTTGGGCCGGAACGGGTCCTGACCCTCCACGGGTGCCGGGTGGCCGCCGCGCTGACCCCGGGGGCCACTACCATGTCCCGGGTCAGCGCGGGCGCGTCCAGTCCGCGCGTGTCGGACGACCGACCAAAGAGCGCCCGTCGCATTCTTCAAAGGAGCCGCAGCGCATGACCACGTCCAAGCCGGTTGCCGAGGTGGCGGCGACCCCGACCTCGGTGGTCGAGCTGTCCATAGTCCTGCCGTGCCTGAACGAGGCAGAGACGCTCGAGGTGTGTGTCCGCAAGGCGAAGAAGTCCCTGGAGGACCTGGGCGTCAACGGCGAGGTCGTCGTCGCCGACAACGGCTCCACCGACGGGTCCCAGGACATCGCCCGGCGCAACGGCGCCCGGGTCGTCGACGTGCCCCGCCGCGGCTACGGCGCCGCGCTCACCGCGGGCATCGAGGCCGCCGAGGGCGTCTACGTGCTCATGGCCGACGCCGACGACAGCTACGCGCTGGAGGACATCGGCGGCTTCCTCGAGGAATTGCGCAACGGCGCGGACCTCGTCATGGGCAACCGCTTCAAGGGCGGCATCGCCGACGGCGCCATGCCCCCGCTGCACCGCTACCTCGGCAACCCGGTCCTGAGCTGGCTGGGCAAGCTGTTCTTCCGCATCCCGGTCGGCGACTTCCACTGCGGAATGCGCGCTTTCCGCCGCGACCGGATGGTCGAGCTGGGCCTGCGCACCTCCGGCATGGAGTTCGCCAGCGAGATGGTCGTGCGCTCGGCGCTGACGCACTTCGACATCCGCGAGGTCCCGACCACCCTGCGCAAGGACGGCCGCAGCCGTCCCCCGCACCTCAACACCTGGCGCGACGGGTGGCGCCACCTGCGCTTCCTGCTCGCGTTCAGCCCGCGGTGGCTGCTGTACTACCCCTCCATGGCGCTGATGGGCCTGGGGCTGCTGGGTCTGCTGTGGCTGTCGTTCGGCCCGCAGCAGGTCGGCTCCATCGGGTTCGGCCTGCACTCCATGCTCGCCTGCGCGACCGGCTTCGTCGTCGGCATGCAGGGTGTCGGCCTGGCGGTCGTGGCCCGCTCGTACGCCGCGCACCTCGGGCTGCTGCCCCCGCCATCGGGTCGCACGATCCTGCGGATCGCCCGCGCGTCGCTGGAGCGGGGTCTGTGGCTGGGCCTGCTCATGATCCTGCTGGGCATCATCAGCTTCATCGTCGCGCTGAGCATGTGGGGCGCGACCGGCTTCGGCGCGCTCGACGTCGTTCAGACCATGCGGGTCCCGATCCTCGGTATGGTCTTGATCGTCGGCGGCTTCCAGCTCATCAGCGTGAGCTTCACGCTGAGCCTGACCAAGATCGGGGAGGACTGATCCAGTGACCGCGGCGGCACTGCCCAGGGTGAGCGCGATCGTGCTCGCCTGGAAGTCCGAGCCTTGGCTGCGCCGCTGCGTGCACGCCCTCCTCGCCTCCGAGAAGGCCGACGTCGACGTGGTGCTGGTCGACAACGGCTGCACCGATGACGACGTGCGGTTCCTGGGTGAACTCGACGGCGTGACCGTGGTCAGCCCCGGTCGCAACCTCGGCTACTCCGGCGGCAACAACGCCGGGGCCGAGGTGGCGACCGGGGAGTACCTGGCCCTGATCAACGGTGACGCCGTGGTGGAGCCCGGCACCGTGGCCCGCCTCGTCGAGGAGCTCACCACCCGTCCCGAGGTGGGCATCGCCTGCGCCGCGGTCCGCCTCGCGGAGACCCCCGAGCTGCTCAACTCCAGCGGCAACATGATCCACGTCCTGGGCATCAGCTGGGTCGGCGGACTCGGCGAGCCGGAGACCCGCACCGCCCCCACCGAGGTGGCGGGCGCCATGGGCGCGGGCTTAGTCCTGCGCAAGGAGCACTGGGACCGCCTCGGCGGCTTCTTCGACAGCTACTTCGCCTACCACGAGGACGCCGACCTCTCCATCCGCACGTGGCGGCTGGGCCTCAAGGTCGTCAACGTCCCGGACGCGGTGGTGCTGCACCGCTATGAGTTCTCCCGCAACACCAACAAGTTCTACCTGGTCGAGCGCAACCGGCTCATCTTCGTGAGCACCCTGTGGAGCACCAGGGCGCTGCTGCTGCTGTCCCCGGCGCTGCTCGGCCTGGAACTGGCCATGGTGGCGCTGGCCATCAAGGAGGGCTGGATCCGCGACAAGGTGCGCGGCTGGCAGTGGCTCTGGGCCCACCGCGCCGACCTGCGCGCCCGCCGCAAGCTGGTGCGCGCCGAGCAATCCGTGTCGGACAAGCAGTGGATGCGGGTGCTCACCCACCAGCTCAACACCCCGCTCATCCAGGTCCCCCCGATCGTGCTCCGCCCCCTCAACGCCGTGATGGGCCTGTACTGGCGGGTCGTCCGCGCGCTCGTCTGACCGCGGTCCACTTCGGCGCCGATCAGCGGTCTCGGCGCTGTCGTGGCCGCCACACCGGGCGCGCTGGTGGTCTGGCAAGATGCGGCACCATGTCGACCGCCCCGTCGTGCCAGTCCGAGTCCCCGGGTAGCGCGGAATGACCCTCGCGGCGATCCCCGGAGTGCTGCTCGCGCTGGTGGTGGTCCTGCTCCCCGGCGCCGCGCTGCTGCTGGCGCTGGGGGTGCGCAAACCGCTCTGGTTCATCGCCATCGGCCCCGCCGCCTCCATCGGGGTGGCATCGCTGACCGCCATCGCGTGCGGGCTGATCGGCGTCCGCTTCGGACCGCTGAGCCTGGGGATCGTCGTCTTCCTGCTGCTGGGGCTCGGGGTCTTCTGGTGGCTGCGCGACCGGCCCGCGCGCCCGTTCTGGCGGGTCCCCCGCTCGCAGGCCGTGGGGATCGCCGTCGGCGGGCTGCTCGCCATCGCCGCCGTCGGCTACGTCCTGCACACCTGGCTGCTGGGCCTCGGCGCGCTGAGCACGCTCCCGCAGGAGCACGACACCATCCAGCACTCCGAGCTGATCGCCTACATCCAGCGGTCCGGGCGCGGTGCCCCGTGGGAGCTGCTGCCGGTCGACGTGCTCACCGGCGAGCCCACCTCGTACTACCCGTCCGGGCTGCACCTGCTGGGCGCGGTGATCGGCTCGATCGCGGGCAACCCGATCATCGGGCTCAACGCGGTCTCGGTCGCCGTGCTCGGCGTCGGGCTGGTCATGAGCCTGGGCGCGCTGGCCCACGTCGCCGCGCGCCAGGCCGGGCTGGGCCGCGGCGCGGCGGTGGCCGCGGGCGGGGTCGCCGCCGTCGTGGCCGCCGGGGTCAACCCGCTGGTCATCCCGCTCATGGAGCAGGGCGGCATCCTCGCCAACGCGGCCGCGATCGCGCTGACCCCCGGCGTGGTCGCCGCGCTGCTGACCCTGCGCGGGCGCGACTGGAAGGCGGCCGCGGCCGCCGGTGTCGCCAGCGGCGGCCTGGTCGCCGCGCACCCGACCGGCGCGGTCGGCGTCGCCGTCGTCCTCCTGGCCTGGTGGGTCGGCACCGCGTTCACCCGCGGCGGCCTGCGGGCCCTCGGCCGCCAGGTCTCCGCGCTGCTCGTCGCGGGCGTCGTCGCGGCCGTCGTGGCCGTGGCGTACCTGCTCGCGGCCGCGTCCGGCGGCGAGCTGACGGGCACGGTCACCGGCTGGCCGCCGGACTTCCCCAAGCTGGCGTGGTCGGAGGCGTTCGGGCGCACCTTCGGGCTGCCCTACCTCACCTTCCGCGCCGAGTACGAGGGGCTGGCCCAGATCGCCGCGCTCCTGCTCGCCATGGCGGGCGTCCTGGCGGTGTTCTGGGTGCGCAAGGGCTTCGGCCCGGTCGCCGCCTACGCCGTGTGGTCGCTGATCGTCCTGGGCGCGTGGACCTCGCCCGCCGCCGGGTTCGAGTCCACCATCACCGGCTTCTTCTACAACGCCATGCTGCGGCTGCGGGCCAACCAGTCGCTGATGATCCCGGTGCTCGCCGGGCTCGGCGTCGTGCTCGTCGCCAGGGGCGCCGCCGCGTGGCTCGCCCGGCGCCGCCCGCTGCGCGACAAGCCGCGCGCCCAGCGCCCGCTCCTGCTCAACTCGGTGACCGCTGGCGTGGTCGCGCTGATCATGCTGGGGTACCTGGTCGGGCCCGCGCAGGGCTACGGCCGGGCCAACGCCGACTCGCTGACGATCAGGTACGCCCAGCCGAACCTGTTCCGCATCACCGAGGAGGACCAGGCCGCCTTCGACTTCCTCGACGGCAAGGTCGGCCCGGGGGAGCGGGTGATGAACTCGGCCAACGACGGGTCGTCGTTCATGTACGTCGAGAAGGGCATCCCGGTGGTCAACATGAGCACCGTCGGCGTCGCGGGCGCGCCGTGGACCTACGGCCTGCTGGACCGGTTCAACACCTACCCGACCGACCCCCAGGTCCGGAAGTGGATCATGGACCTGAACATCACCTGGGTCTACGTCGACTACAGCGCGCCCAGGATCGGCTCCGTCGTCACCCCGGAGAGCTGGGCGGACAAGGGCGGCTTGACCGTCCCGCCCGGCCTCGAGGACCTGGACGGCCTGCCCGGCCTCACCGAGGAGTTCCAGCGCGGGCCGGTGCACGTCTACCGGGTGGACCAGGAGCTGATCCGGGGCATGTGAACGGCGTTTGCCCAGATCCAGCCACACGAGGTGGACATGAGCTGCCGGCGTAAGCTGCGCAGAGCCACCAGCGAGCGTCTCGGAGACCCCCACACATGCCTTCCACCCCCCGACCCGACGCAGGAGCACGACCCGCGGGCACGGTGCTGCAACGCGTGATCATGCCGCGGGACGCGGACCCGATCGACGTGCGCGCGCTGTACCTGGACGAGCCGGAGAAGGTCCACAGCGAGGTGACCTCCCGGTTCGAGGTGACCGTGCCGACCTCGGCCGCGGTGTCGTTCGCGACCTACTTCAACGCCTTCCCGGCCAGCTACTGGAAGCGCTGGACCAAGGTGCGCGACGTCGTGCTGCGGCTGCGGGTGCGCGGCAACGGGCGCATCGACGTCTACCGCTCGAAGGCCAACGGCGACCAGGTCCACTGGCACGGCGAGGTGGTGCAGACCGAGGGCGAGTGGCGCACCTTCGAGTTCGACGTCAGCACCGCGCCGTTCGAGGACGGCGGCTGGATCTGGTTCGACGTGACCACCCACTCCTCGGTGCTCGACATCGCCGACGCGGCCTGGGTGACGCCGCTGGACCTGCCCGCGGCGAAGCTCGCGATCGGCTCGACCACCTTCAACCGGGTCGACGACTGCGTGGCCTCGCTGCTGGCGCTGGGCGAGGACCCGGCGGTGCTCGAGGTGGTCAGCAAGGTCTACGTCGCCGACCAGGGCACGAAGAAGATCTCCGGGCACCCGCGCTTCGCCGAGGCGGCCAAGCTGCTCGGCGACCGGCTCGAGGTCATCGAGCAGGACAACATGGGCGGCTCCGGCGGGTTCAGCCGGGCGATGTACGAGACGATGGAGCACTCCGACGTCGACCAGCTCATGCTCATGGACGACGACATCATGCTCGAGCCGGACAGCATCCTGCGGGCCAGCGCGTTCAGCCGCGCCGCCGTGCAGCCGCTGATCCTGGGCTCGCAGATGCTCAACCTCCAGGCCAGGGCCCGGCTGCACAGCATGGGCGAGGTCGTCGACATGGGCTCCTACGTGTGGCGCCCCGCCCCCGGCGCGGTCACCGACCACGACTTCAGCAAGAAGACGCTGCGCAAGACGGTCAAGCTGCACCGCAGGATCGACTCCACCTACAACGGCTGGTGGATGTGCCTGTTCCCGCGCGAGGTCATCGAGAAGACCGGGCTGCCGCTGCCGCTGTTCATCAAGTGGGACGACACCGAGTACTCGATCCGCGCGCTGGCCAACGGCATCCCCACGGTCACCCTGCCCGGCTCCGGCGTGTGGCACATGCCGTGGACGGACAAGAACGACCACTCCGACTGGACGGCCTACTTCCACCTGCGCAACCGGCTCGTGGTCGCGGCGCTGCACAGCCCGCACGACATGCGCAAGACGCTGTTCAAGCAGGGCCTGCGCGCCACCATCCGCAGGCTGCTGTCGATGGAGTACTCCACGGTCGCCATCGAGCTCAAGGCCATCGAGGACTTCCTCGCGGGCCCCGACCGGCTGGCCGACTCGCTGCGCACCGCCCTGCCCGAGGTGCAGAAGATCCGCTCCGGCTACGCCGACGCCCAGATCCTGCAGTCGGCGAGCGAGTTCCCGCCGCCCACCCTGGACACCGTCCGCGCCGAGGGCATGCTCAAGCCGCCGGTGAACCCGGTCTCCATCGCCGCCCAGGCGTCCAAGGCGCTGCTGCACAACCTGCGCGCCCCGGACCCCACGGCCGTGGACCGCCCGCAGGTGAACGTGCCCGCGGGCAGCGCGCTGTGGTTCCTGCTGGGCAACCTGGACAGCGCCACGGTGTCGAACTCCGACGGCAACGGCGTGGCCTTCCGCAGGCGCGACGCGCACGTGTTCCGCGAGCTGTCGAAGCAGGCCGCGGCCAGCTACCGCCAGCTCATCGCCGAGTGGCCGCGGATGCAGAAGGTGTACCGCGACGCGCTGCCGGAGCTGTCCTCCGCGGAGTCGTGGCGCAAGATCTTCGAGGCCTGAGCCGCCCGCCCCGCTCCCGGCCGCCGGGGGCGGGGCGACCCGCTGGCGCCGCGCGGTGTTCTCGGGCTTCGACAGGCCCGGTGTGCGGCGCTTCGTTCGTACGACGGGCAAGCGCGCTCGCAGCGCGGCGGGTTGCTTGTCCCGCAAGCAGAGGCTGGCTGGGCAACGTGAAGAGGGCCCGCCCCCAGGTCGCCCGGGGACAGGCCCTCTCACAAGGTCTAGCCGGTGAGCCGGTCCCAGCTCAGCACGGTGCTAGATCAGACAGCGCGCACGCCGGTGGCCTGCGGGCCCTTCTGGCCCTGGCCGATCTCGAACTCGACGCGCTGGTTCTCCTCAAGGGTGCGGAAGCCGTTACCCGTGATCTCCGAGTAGTGGACGAAGACATCGCTGCCGCCGCCGTCGGGCTGGATGAAGCCGAAGCCCTTCTCGGAGTTGAACCACTTGACTGTGCCCTGTGCCACGTAAATCTCCTCAACAGGTACCGCTGAGGACCCCGGCGGTCGCCTAGGCCCTGGTCGGTTTCAGACGGCGACTTCTCCGGCTTGACCTGGAGGAAAACCGCGCGCCCGCACGATCTCTTGCGAGCGTGATCTAACACGTACTCAAGAAAAGTCACGACCGGTGACAGTCAACCACACACGCCCGCGGGCCCGCACGTGTGAGGTCACACCCCGTCCGGGGGTTGCGGGCGGTCCGGGCCTCGTGGACCCTGGCATGGTGAGCGAGCTCGCCAGTGACAAGACGATCGCACTCGACCTCGACGAAGCCGGAGTCTCCGTCGACCTCCCCCGGCCCCCCCACGCGGGTGATCAGGTCCAGGGCGTGCCATACCGCCCGGTCGAGTTCCGCGACGACGACCTCCCCACCGCCCTCGAACGCGCCGCGACCTGGCTGCGCAGCACCCAGGACTGGCTGGGTGAGCCGGTGGACGTGATCGCCATCCATCTGGACTACGACGACGGCGAAGGCAACCCGTACTACGACGTCAAGCTGCTGTGCAACGAGGAGGACCTCGCCGGGGCCCCGATCGCGATGCGCGAGCAGTCCACGAAGCCAGTGGACGACTAGTGGCCGAGGTCGTCTACCCGCCGGTCATCGGTCTGTGCAAAACACTCTTCCGGGTGATGGACTACCGGCTGGACGTGCAGGGGACCGAGCACATCCCGCGCACCGGCGGCGCCGTCCTGGCGTCCAACCACATCAGCTACCTCGACTTCATCTTCGCCGGTCTGGGCGCCGTCGAGTCCAAGCGCCTGGTCCGCTTCATGGCCAAGGAGTCGATCTTCCGCAACGCCGTCGCCGGCCCGCTGATGCGGGGCATGCACCACATCTCGGTCGACCGGTCGGCGGGCCAGGCCTCGTACCAGGTGGCGCTGGAGAAGCTGCGCGCGGGCGAGGTCGTCGGGGTGTTCCCCGAGGCCACGATCAGCCGCTCCTTCACCGTCAAGGAGCTCAAGACCGGCTCCGCCCGGCTGGCCGCCGAGGCGGGTGTCCCGCTCATCCCGATGGCCCTGTGGGGCACCCAGCGGCTGTGGACCAAGGGCAAGCCGCGCGACCTCGGCCAGCGGCACGTCCCGCTCTCCATCCTGGTGGGCGCCCCGATGACCGTGACCGCGGACGACGACCTCGACGTGGTCACCGCGGAACTGCGCGTCCGGATGGCCGACCTGCTCGAGCAGGTGCAGAAGGCCTACCCCGACCACACCCCCGGCGCCTGGTGGCAGCCCGCCCACCTCGGCGGCACCGCGCCCACGCTGCGGGAAGCGGCCGAGCTGGACGCCAACAAGCCCGAGAGCTGAGGTCCCAACAGGACCGCCGGGTGTCCGCCCTGAGCTGATCCGCCCGTGGCGTAACCGGTTGTCCCGGGAACGTCGCGGGTGGTCGGCTGGGGCATGGCAGAAACCCGGAAAGCCCTCATCCTGCACCTGACCGCGGGCGGCGAACCCCTCGTGTTCGCCGTCAAGGACACCGACGGCCTCGCCACCGCGCTGCCCGGCCTGCTCGGCACGGGCAGCGTGGAGACCCTTGTCCTGCAGGACGGCACCAGCGCGGTGGTCAACTTCAGCCACGTCGTCACCGCCCACGTCGACGTGCTGCCCGCGCACGTGACGGTCTACGGCACCCCGCGGCGCGGCCCCGGCTTCGGCGGCTAGCGGCCTGCGCGGAACACGACGGTCCGCAGCAGCACGAAGTTGATCGTCGTCGCCAGACCCTGGGCGATCACCCAAGCGGTCGCCACCCGCCAGGGGGACTCGGGCAGCAGGTGCAGCATCAACGCGTTCGCGCCCACGTTGACGAAGAACGTAACCGTGTACAGCACGGCGAAGCCGCCCGCCTGCGCCGCGCCCCGGTCCGCGGCGTCGGCGAAGGTGAAGCGCTTGTTGAGGAAGTAGGCCGTCGTCGTGCCCGCGATGAAGCTGAGGGCCTTGGCGGCGTGCTCCCACAGGCCCGCCTGCAGCAGCAGCCAGTAGAGCCCGAAGTCGACCAGGGCGCAGAAGCCGCCGACGAGCGCGAAGCGGACGAGCTGGCGCACCACGTCGGGTGCGGGGCGGACGTCGGTCACCGCGGGACCTCCGGTATCGGTAGCGGCGCCAGTGTAGGGCGCGGCTACCCTGGGCCCGGTGGAGGACTTCGAGAAGCGGGCGCTGAGCGGGTGGGGGCGGACCGCTCCGACGGTGTCCCGGGTCGCCGCGCCGAAGACGGCCGAGGACGTGGTCGACGCGCTGCGGCGGGTCGACGAGCGCGGCGTGATCGCGCGCGGGCTCGGTCGCTCCTACGGCGACCCGGCGCAGAACGCGGGCGGGCTCGTCATCGACATGACCGGCGTCGACCGCATCCACTCCGTCGACGCCGACAGCGGCCTCGCCGTCGTCGACGCCGGGGTGAGCCTCGACCGGCTGATGCGCGCCGCGCTGCCGTTCGGGCTGTGGGTGCCCGTGCTGCCCGGCACCCGGCAGGTCACCGTGGGTGGCGCCATCGGGTCCGACATCCACGGCAAGAACCACCACTCGGCGGGCAGCTTCGGCAACCACGTGCGGTCGATGGAGCTGCTGCTGGCCGACGGCAGCGTGCGCACCCTGACCCCGGACGGCCCCGAGTCCGACCTGTTCTGGGCCACCGTCGGCGGCATGGGTCTCACCGGGATCGTGCTGCGCGCGACGTTGGCGCTCAAGCACACCGAGTCCGCCTACTTCGTCGTCGACACCGACCGCACGGCCGACTTCGACGAGACCCTCGCGCTGTTCTCCAACGGCTCGGACGCGGGCTACGACTACTCGATGGCCTGGTTCGACTCGATCAACACCGACGGCAGGCTGGGCCGCGCGGTGTTCTCCCGCGGCTCGCTGGCCCGCTACGACGAGCTGCCGAAGAAGTACCGCAAGGCCCCGCTCAAGTTCGACGCGCCGCAGTTGCTCACCCTGCCCGACGTGTTCCCCAACGGGCTGGCCAACAAGCTGACCTTCCGGATGCTCGGTGAGGCGTGGTTCCGCAAGGCCCCCAAGCAGGCGCGCGGGCAGGTGCAGAACCTCACCGGCTTCTACCACCCGCTGGACATGTTCGGGGAGTGGAACCGGGCCTACGGGACCAACGGCTTCCTGCAATACCAGTTCCTCATCCCGTTCGACCGCCAAGACGAGCTGCGCTCCATGGTCCGGCAGATGGCCGCGGCCGGGCACGTGTCGTTCCTCAACGTCTTCAAGCGCATGGGCGAGGGCAACCGCGCGCCGCTGTCGTTCCCGCGGCCCGGCTGGACGATCACCGTCGACTTCCCGATCGTGCCGGGCCTCGACGCGTTCTGCGCCGACCTCGACCGCCAGGTGCTCGACGCGGGCGGCCGCCTCTACCTGGCCAAGGACTCCCGCACCGCGCCGGAGGTGTTCCGGCGGATGTACCCGGGGCTCGACGAGTGGCGCAAGGTGCGCCACTCGGTCGACCCGGACGGCCTGTTCAGCTCGGACCAATCGCGAAGGCTCGGACTCCTGTGATCAACGCTGTCGGCACCCCCCAGTCCCTGCTGCTGCTCGGCGGCACCTCGGAGATCGGCCTGGCCATCGCCGAGCGCTACGCCGGGCGCGGCCCCCTGTCGGTCACCCTCGCGGCCCGCCCATCGGCCCGCCTGGACACCGCCGCGGACCACCTGCGCTCCCTCGGCGCCACCGTCCGCACCCTCCCGTTCGACGCCCTCGACCTCGACAGCCACCCCAAGCTCATCGCCGAGGCCTTCGCCGACGGCGACGTCGACCTCACCGTCGTCGCCTTCGGCCTCCTCGGCGACGCCGAGCAGCTCTGGCAGGACCACGCCGCGGGCGTCGAGATCGCCCAGGTCAACTACACCGCCCCGGTCTCCCTCGGCATCGCCCTGGCCGACCGCCTGCGCGCCCAGGGCCACGGCTCCGTCGTCGCCCTGTCGTCGGTGGCAGGCGAGCGCGTCCGCCGCTCCAACTTCGTCTACGGCTCCACCAAGGCGGGCTTCGACGGCTTCTACCTCGGCCTCGGCGAGGCCCTGCGCCCCCACGGCGTCCACGTCACAGTCGTCCGCCCCGGATTCGTCAAGACCAAGATGACCGAGGGCCTCAAACCCGCCCCCCTCGCCACGACGCCGCAGAAGGTCGCCGAGGTCGTCGAGAGCGCCGTCCGCTCCCGCAAGGACCTCGTCTGGGCCCCCGCCCCCTGGCGCCTGGTCATGTCGGCGCTGCGCCACGTCCCGCGCCCGATCTTCCGCAAGCTGCCCATCTAGAGGTAGACGGACAGGGCCAGGGTGACGATCCAGCTCAACCCGAGCACCTGCAGCACCCGGTCCTTCAACGCGATGTCCTCGGGCTCGCCCGCGTGCCCGCCGTCGACGTCCACCGCGTACCGCAGCACGGCGATGACGAACGGGACGATGGAGATGACGGCCCAGATCGAGTTGCTGGCGCTGTCGCTGCGGATCTCGAAGGCCCACAGCGAGTAGGTGGTGATCATGATGGCGGCGGCGGTCGCCCAGACGAAGCGCAGGTAGCTGGCGGAGTACTTGGCCAGCGAGGAGCGGATCTTGGCGCCGGTCTGCTCGAAGAGGATGATCTCGGCGTAGCGCTTGCCGGAGACCATGAACAGCGAGCCGAAGGCCGTGACCAGCAGGAACCACTGGGACAGGGCGATGCCCGCCGCCACGCCGCCCGCGATCGAGCGGAGCAGGAAGCCGGAGGCGACCACGCACAGGTCGATGACGGTCTGGTGCTTGAGGCCGAGGCAGTAGGCCAACTGCACCGCCGCGTAGACGACCAGGACGATCAGCAGTTGCCAGTTGGCGAGCGCGCCGACGCCGAGGGAGGCCAGGAACAGCAGCAGCGACGTCGCGTAGGCGGCCTTCACCGGGACGATGCCCGCGGCGATGGGCCGGTTGCGCTTGGTCGGGTGCGCGCGGTCGGCCTCGACGTCGATGGCGTCGTTGACCAGGTAGACCGCCGAGGACACCAGGCAGAACGCCACGAAGGCGATCGCGGCGTCCGCCAGCACGGCGCCCTCGAAGATCCGCTGGCCCGCGAACGGCGCCGCCAGGACCAGCACGTTCTTGACCCACTGGCGCGGCCGGGCGGTGCGCACCAGCCCGCGCAGCAGCGCGGCCGTGCCCTGCTTGGACCCGGCCTCGGCGGACGCCTCCTCCGGCCTCTCCTCGGCGGGCTTGGCGGTGCGCGTCATGATCGGCCCGCCTTCTGGAACCGGCGGCGGACCAACGCGCCCAGCACCCCGCCCAGCACCGACCCGGCCAGCACGTCGGTCGGGTAGTGCACCCCGAGGACCAGCCGGGACAGCAGCATCGGCGGCACCAGGACCGGCACCAGCGGCTTGCCGGTGAGCCCGGAGAACACCACCGCCGCGGCCGTGGTCGAGGTGGCGTGCGAGGAGGGGAAGCTGAGCTTGCTCGGCGTCCCCACCAGCACCTTCACCGACGGGTCGGTGGGCCGGGGGCGGCGGACCACGCGCTTGACCGCGATCGACGCGGCGTGCGCGGCCACTACCCCCGCCGAGGCCAGCAGCCAGTCCTTGCGGCGGCTGCGGTCGAGCGCGGCCCCGAGCAGGCCGAGCCCGAACCACCCCGCGCTGTGCTCACCGAACAGCGACAGACCGCGCGCCGCGGCGACTACGGCGGGTGTGCCGATGGCGCCCTGCACGCGGCTCAGCGCGGCCGTCTCGGCCGAGCCGGTTTTGCGGTCCATCCCTGTTCCTCCCAGCGGTCGTTCCCCGCACAGCATCGGGGTGCCGCAGGCTAGCCGTCCAGCGATCCGTCCAAAGGCGTGCCATCGGTCAGGTGCGGACCGACCTTGTTGTCGAAAACGGACAACGCCGAGCCGATCGCCATGTGCATGTCGAGGTACTGGTAGGTGCCCAGCCGACCACCGAACACGATGTTGTGCGAGGCGGCCTCGGCCTTGGCCAGCTCGCGGTAGCGGGCCAGCTTCTCCCGGTCCTCGGGGGTGTTGATGGGGTAGTACGGCTCGTCGCCGGATTCGGCGAACCGGGAGTACTCCCGGACGATGACCGTCTTGTCCTTGGGGTAGGTCGTGCGCTCCGGGTGGAAGTGCCGGAACTCGTGGATGCGGGTGTACGGGACGTCCGCGTCGTTGTAGTTCATGACGGAGGTGCCCTGGTAGTCCCCGACCGGCACGACCTCGGTCTCGAAGTCCAGCGTGCGCCAGCCCAGCTCGCCCTCGGCGTAGTCGAAGTAGCGGTCGACCGGTCCGGTGTAGACCGTCGGCGTGCCCTGCGGGATCTGGCCGCGCACGTCGAAGTAGTCGGTGTCGAGGCGGACGTCGATCAGCTCGTGCTCGGCCATCTTCGTCAGCCACGCGGTGTAGCCGTCGACCGGCAGGCCCTCGTAGGTGTCGTTGAAGTACCGGTTGTCGAAGTTGTAGCGCACCGGCAGGCGGTTGATGATCGACGCACCCAGTTGCGTGGGGTCGGTCTGCCACTGCTTGGCGGTGTAGGCCTTGATGAACGCCTCGTAGAGCGGGCGCCCGATCAGCGAGATCGCCTTCTCCTCGAGGTTCTGCGCCTCGTCGGTCTGGAACTCCGAGGACTGCTTGGCGATCAGCTCGCGCGCCTCGTCCGGGGTGTGCGACTTGCCGAAGAAGTGGTTGATCAGCCCCAGGTTCATCGGCAGCGGGTACACCTGCCCCTGGTACTTGCCGTACACGTGGTGCTGGTAGCCGGTGAACTCGGTGAACTGGTTCACGTAGTCCCACACCCGCTTGTTCGAGGTGTGGAACAGGTGCGCGCCGTACTTGTGGATCTCGATGCCGGTCTCGGGCTCCGGCTCGGAGTAGGCGTTGCCACCGATGTGCGCGCGCCGCTCCAGCACCAGCACGCGCTTGCCGAGTTGGGAGGCGGTGCGCTCGGCGATGGTCAGGCCGAAGAAGCCTGAGCCGACGACGATCAGGTCGTAGCCTGCGTAGTCGGGGTTGACTGGGGTGTCTTGAGGATCTGCCAGCGGGCTCACGGGAACTCAGGCTACCCGCGTGACGCGCTGTGCCCGCAGGCGCGTGCGGCTCATCCTTGCGCTGAGCGACCCTGCTGCGACCAGTCCGTCACCGTCGGGCCACCCCGCTCCTGCTCACCGCGCCCAGCCGGGCCCGCGGCGCGTCCGCCCAGGCCCGGCAGCAGGTCGGCGGCGACGTGCTCCAGCGTGGTCTCCCGCCCGGCGTACGGGGTGTCCGGTCGCGGCCAGTGCACGACCAGGTCGGTGAACCCGGCCGCCGCGGCGCGCCCGGCGTGCTCCTCGAACGCCCCGACGCTGCTCAGCGAGAACACCGGGGAGGCGTCGACGGAGATGTAGCGGTCCACCGTCGCGCGGTCGCGGCCGTGCTGGTCGAGCACGTCGTCGAACCGCTCGGCCAGCTCGGTGACGCCCCGCCACCACTGCTCGAGGTCCTCCGCGTCCGGCTTGCCGGTGGTCACCCAGCCCTGGCCGTGCCTGGCCGCGGTGCCCATCGCCTTCGGGCCGTTCGCGGCGACGAGGAAGGGCACCCTCGGGCGCTGCACGCAGCCGGGCGCACTGCGCGCCTCAGCGGCCTCGAACCAGCGGCCCGAGTGGGTGGTGCGGGGCTGGCGCAGCAGCTTGTCGGTCAGCGCGACGAACTCCTCGAACCGCTCCGCGACCTGGCCCGGGGTGATGTCGGCGCCGCCGAAGACCTTGCCGTCGTAGTTGGCCGGACCACTGGACCCGGAGCCGACGCCGAGCAGGAACCGGCCGTCGGAGATGTCGTCGAGGGCCAGCACCGAGCGGGCCAGCGGCACCGGGTGCCGGAAGTTGGGGGTGGTGACGAACGTGCCGAGGCGGATCGAGGAGGTCACCATCGCCGCGGCGGTCAGCGTGGGAACCGAGTCGAACCACGGGCCGTCGACCAACGTCCGCCAACCGAGGTGGTCGTAGGTCCAGGCGTGGTCGAAGCCGTACTCGTCCGCGGCGCGCCACCGCGGTTCGGCGGCCCACCACCGGTGCTCGGGGAGGATCACGATGCCAACTCGCACCCGTAGAAGCTACCGGTTGGTAGAGACCTTTCCGCGCAGGGTAACCAAGCCCACCCCGGACCGGCCCGCCGGTGTTGCAGGATGGCGGGGTGGACACCCCCCGCCTGGTCGCCTCCGACATCGACGGCACCCTGCTCGACCCGATGGACCGCGTCACCCCCCGCACCCTGGCCGTGCTGGCCAGACTGCAGGCAGCCGGCGCCGTCTTCGCCCTGGTCAGCGGCCGCCCCCCACGCTGGATCCCGCCCGTCGCCCAGGCCGCCGACCTCACCGGCCTAGCCGTCTGCGCCAACGGCGCGATCATCTACGACATCGCCGCCGAGAAGATCGTCTCCCACCGCAGCCTCGACCCCCTCCTCCTGGGCGACACCGTCCACGCCCTGGAGAAGGTCCTCCCCGGCATCCACGTGGCCACCGAACGCGCCACCATCGAAGACCACCCCTTCGCCACCGAACCCGACTTCCGCAACCCCTGGGGCGACGAACCGAGCAACGTCCAACCCCGCGCGGAGGTCCTGGGCCACCCGGCCACCAAGCTCCTGGTCCGCCACCAGGGCATGACCAGCGCCGAGATGGCCCTGGCCGCCACCGAACTCCTGGGCACCGCCATCGACGTCACCTACTCCACCAACCGGGGCCTCATCGAGATCTCCGCCCCCGGCGTCACCAAGGCCTCCGGCCTCAACGAGGTGGCCACCCTCAGCGGAGTGCCCACCACCGCCACCATCGCCTTCGGCGACATGCCCAACGACATCGAGATGCTGCGGTGGGCCACGCACGGGGTGGCGATGTCGAACGCGCAGGCGGAGGTGAAGGAGGTGGCCGATGAGGTCACGGCGTCTAACGCGGAGGATGGGGTGGCGGTGGTGTTGGAGCGGTGGTTCTGAGGGTTGCTGTGGGTAGTTGAGTGGTTACAGGAGGGCGGTTGGGTGCGGGAAGTGATGCTAAAATCGCTCCGACCTCCGCAAAGCCGCAGGTCAAGAAGTGTCTTCCCCGCTCACGCGGGGCTGTTCCGCAGGTCAGCAGCCCGGTCGCGAGCGCTCGTCGTGTCTTCCCCGCTCACGCGGGGCTGTTCCCGAACGGGCAAGCGACGAGGTCCGCGCAGTGGAGTCTTCCCCGCTCACGCGGGGCTGTTCCCAACGTCTTGAACTCGGCGTCGGTCACCCCCGCCGTCTTCCCCGCTCACGCGGGGCTGTTCCCTTGTGAATGTGAAAGCACCCCGATGTCGGGGGTCTTCCCCGCTCACGCGGGGCTGTTCCCACCTGGTCCGCTTTCGCGTGCTCGGCGCGCGTGTCTTCCCCGCTCACGCGGGGCTGTTCCCGGCGCCCACACCCCGGCCTGCCCGCTGAACCCGTCTTCCCCGCTCACGCGGGGCTGTTCCCGGGATCGTCCAGTCCTCGCCGAACTCATCGAGGTCTTCCCCGCTCACGCGGGGCTGTTCCCTCGGCGCCGGGGAGTCCCCGCGCTACACCGACGTCTTCCCCGCTCACGCGGGGCTGTTCCGGCCAGCTTGCGGCGGGCTCGGTGGGCCTGCTCGTCTTCCCCGCTCACGCGGGGCTGTTCCCCAGATCCGGACACCGACAACCTCAGTCGGACCGTCTTCCCCGCTCACGCGGGGCTGTTCCCGCGCACCGAGGGGAGAGCTTCCCTGAGCACTGCGTCTTCCCCGCTCACGCGGGGCTGTTCCCAGACGATGACGGATCACGCCCATACCGAACTGGTCTTCCCCTCTCACGCGGGGCTGTTCCCGCGGCCGAGCTGTTGAGCGGTTTCGGGACGCCGTCTTCCCCGCTCACGCGGGGCTGTTCCCAACCGCTGACATCATGACCCACCCCCGGGCACCGTCTTCCCCGCTCACGCGGGGCTGTTCCGTTCGACCTGAATGCGGCGGAGCTGCTGTCGGGGTCTTCCCCGCTCACGCGGGGCTGTTCCCGCGGCCAGGTTGACCCGCTTCTGCTCGAGCAGGTCTTCCCCGCTCACGCGGGGCTGTTCCGTGGGCCACCTCGCCGGGCAGCAGCAGGTGGGCGTCTTCCCCGCTCACGCGGGGCTGTTCCCCCCAGCCGGGTCAGCGTCTCGTAGACGTTGCCGTCTTCCCCGCTCACGCGGGGCTGTTCCCGCCGAGAGGTTCTGGTTCGTCCCGTCCGCGCGGGTCTTCCCCGCTCACGCGGGGCTGTTCCCAGCGGGCACCCACGCGGGAACCGCGACGCGCGGTCTTCCCCGCTCACGCGGGGCTGTTCCCATCGGCGGCCGGACGTAGAGCTGCCCGGACTCGTCTTCCCCGCTCACGCGGGGCTGTTCCGGGTGTCCCGTTCGGACGGACGCTGCGCGGCACGTCTTCCCCGCTCACGCGGGGCTGTTCCCGCGGCCGCCCCGTCAACGACAAAGACGACCTCGTCTTCCCCGCTCACGCGGGGCTGTTCCCCAGGCTCCCGAGTTGCCGGACGATCCGGAGTAGTCTTCCCCGCTCACGTGGGGCTGTTCCTGGCCGAGTTACCGCAAACAACTGTTTGCCGTAATTTCTCCGCTCACGTGAGGCTCTTCTCCCTCACCCAACCACCCCGGCCCCCAAACCACCCCTCAATGCCGAAAAAACTTCTCCTGCCGCCCCTTGGACACCAACCGCAACCACTGCAAAAACGCCTTCGGATCCCGCTTAGTCCCCAAAAAGTACAACCCGAACCGAAAAACCTCCAACAACCCCAATTTACGCATCCCCGGCTGCGCCAGCAGATACCCCCGGTTCCGGTACGTGTAATACCGCTTGATCTCGTTCTCCGGGTCCTGCGCGTGCAGCCGCCCCCCCAACATCGGCTTGAACTCGTCCGACCCATCCGGGTGCAGGTACGCAACCGACAGGCACGTGCCGAAGGGCAGCCCGGAACGCACCAGCCGCCGGTGGATCTCGACCTCGTCGCCGCGGAAGAACAGGCGGTAGTCGGGGACGCCGATGACGTCGAGGGTGGAGGCGCGGAAGAGGGCGCCGTTGAAGAGAGAGGCGATGCCGGGCAGGAAGTCGGTGCCCAGGGCGGAGGTGTCGCGCTTCCAGGTCAGGCCGCGGCGGAGGGGGAAGGCCAGTTTGTCCGGGGAGTCGATGTTGGTGACGACCGGGGAGACCTCGGCGAGGCCGCGCTTCTCGGCCACGTCGAGCAGGACGGCGAGGACGTTCTCGTCGGCGGGGCGGCCGTCGTCGTCGGCCAGCCAGAGCCAGGTGGCGCCCATGGACAGGGCGTGCAGCATGCCCAGGGCGAAGCCGCCCGCGCCGCCGAGGTTGCGGTGTGACGACAGGTAGGTCGTCGGCAGCGGGCAGGCGGCCACGAGGTCGTCGACCGGCTGGTCGGGGCCGTTGTCGACCACGATGAGGTGGTCCGGGGGCCTGGTCTGGGCCGCGAGCACCTTGAGGGACTCCTCGAGCAGTGCTCGGCGGTGCCGGGTGACGACGACCGCGACGACGGAGTCGGCGGGCAGGGGGGTGGTCATGCCTTCTCGCCGAGCCTCTCGAGGATCTCCGGGCCCAGGTGCTCGAACGGGTCCTTGCCCTTGTAGGCGGTGAGCACCTCGCGCAGGGTCCCGTGCATGCGGACCCGGCCCTCGTCCATCCAGATGGCGGTGTTGCACAGCTCGAACAGCAGCTCGTCCGAGTGCGAGGCGAAGACCAGCATCCCGGAACGGTTGACCAGGTCGACCAGGCGGTCCTTGGCCTTGGTCATGAACGCCGCGTCGACGGCGCCGATGCCCTCGTCGAGCAGCAGGATCTCCGGGTCGATGGAGGTGACCACGCCCAGGGCCAGGCGCACGCGCATGCCGGTGGAGTAGGTGCGCAGCGGCAGGTGCAGGTAGTCGCCGAGCTCGGTGAAGTTCGAGATGTCCTCGACCCTGGCCTCGATCTGCTTGCGCGTCATGCCCAGGAACAGGCCCCGGATCATGATGTTCTCGATGCCGGAGATCTCCGGGTCCATGCCGACCCCGAGGTCGAACACGGGCGCGATCTTGCCGTTGATGTCGGCCGTGCCCGTCGTGGGCTCGTAGATGCCCGACAACAGGCGCAGCAGGGTGGACTTGCCCGCCCCGTTGTGCCCGACCAGGGCGACCCGGTCGCCCTCCTTGAGCGAGAGGTTGATGTCGTGCAGGGCCTCGATGATCGGGACCTTGGCCTCGGTGCCGATCTTGCCCCCGACCTTGCCCAGGACGGCCTTCTTCAGCGACCTCGTCTTGGCGTCGAAGATGGGGAAGTCGACGGAGGCGTTGCGGACCTCGATGCTGACCATGTGTCTTGGTCCCTTGCTCAGACCCAGTAGGAGATACGGGAACGGTAGTTGCGCATCGCGACCAAAGCCAGGGACCAGCCGATGACGGTCACGACCCCGCAGAACACCCAGTGGTGCCAGCTCTGGACGTTGCCCAGCAGCGGCGCGCGCAGGATCTGGATGAAGTGGTAGGCCGGGTTCGCCTCGGCGACGTACTTGACCCAGCCGCCGTCCTCGCCGAACCGCTTGGCGAGGATGTCGGTGGACCAGACGATCGGGGTGACGAAGAAGACCAGGTTGGTCAGCGCGGCGACGACCTGCGGGATGTCGCGGTACCGGGTGCTGATGATGCCGAACAGCAGCGCCGCCCAGGCCCCGTTGATGGCGATCAGCGCGATCGCCGGGATGGCCCAGAGCACCGACCAGTCCAGGCCGGGCTGCGCGGTGCCGCCCGCGGTGATCGTGTAGCCCTCCGTGCTCAGCGGCCCGAAGAAGATCGCCAGCACGATGAAGTAGACGACCAGGTTGTGCAGGAACATCAGCGTCAGGCGCCAGACCGTGCGCAGCGCGTACACCGTCAGCGGCGCGGGGAGCTGCTTGATCAGGCCCTCGTTGTGGATGAACGAGTCCGAGCCCTCGGTCAGGCAGCCCAGGATGAACTGCCAGATGATGAACCCGACCGTCAGGTAGGGCAGGAACGTGGCGATCTCGCCCTCGAAGAGCTGCGAGTACAGCAGGCCCAGGCCGGTCGCGGTGATGCCCATGCTGAGCGTGATCCACAGCGGGCCGATGACCGAGCGCCGGTAGCGCTGCTTGATGTCCTGCCAGCCGAGGTGGGCCCAGAGCTCACGAGCCGCCAGGCCCGCGCGGATGTCCTGGAAGGCCCGTCCCCAGGTGCGGCCCGCGTGCACCACGGGCTGTTCTGGGGCGGAATCGATCGCACCGATTGCTGACACGATTGTTGAGCCTACCGGCGAGCTTTCCCGGGCCAACCAGGGGCGGTGGCCGGAGTCGGGTGCGTGGCAGAGTGTCCGCCGTGACTGATTCACCGCCTTCGCCCGCCCCCGGTCGGGTGAACCGGGTGGTCGCCGTGGTGCCCGCCCGCGGTGGCTCCAAGGGCGTCCCCGGCAAGAACCTGGCCAGGGTGGGTGGCGTGCCGCTGGTCACCAGGGCAGTGGCCGCCGTGCTCGGCTCCGGCGCGGTCGACGAGGTCGTGGTCAGCACCGACGACGCCGCGATCGCCGCCGAGGCCGCCGCGGCCGGGGCGACCGCCGTCGAGCGGCCCGCCGAGCTGTCCGGGGACACGGCCTCGTCCGAGTCGGCCGTGCTGCACGCCCTCGACGTCCTCGCCGAGCGCGACGGGGCCGACCCGGCGGTGGTGCTGCTGGTCCAGTGCACCTCGCCGTTCATCGCCCCCGGGACCGTCGCCGAGGTGGTCGGTCGGGTGCGCGACGGCGGCGCGGACAGCGCGTTCACCGCCGTCCGGGTGCACGAGTTCCTCTGGCTGGTCCGCGCCGACGGCACGGCCGAGGGGGTCAACCACGACAAGTCCACCCGGCCGCGCAGGCAGGACCGGGAGCCGGAGTTCCGCGAGACCGGCGCGGTCTACGCGATGCGCGTCGACGGTTTCCGCGAGCGCCGCCACCGCTTCTTCGGTCGGGTCGAACTGGTCGAGGTGCCCGCCGCCGACGCGCTGGAGATCGACACCGCCGACGAGCTCGACCTGGCCAGGCGGCTGGCCGGGGGGCGCGTCACGGCGGCGGAGCTGCCGGTCGACGCCCTGGTCACCGACTTCGACGGCGTGCACACCGACGACCGGGCGCTGGTCCTGCAGGACGGCACCGAGGCGGTCATGGTCAGCCGGTCCGACGGCGCCGGGGTGGCGCTGCTGCGCGCGACGGGCATCCCGCTGATGATCCTGTCCGTCGAGCTCAACCCGGTCGTCGCCGCCCGCGCCCGCAAGCTCGGTGTCGAGGTCGCGCACGGGGTGGCCGACAAGGCGGCCCGGCTGCGGCAGTGGCTGCGGGACAACGACCTGGACCCCGCGCGGGTCGCCTACGTCGGCAACGACCTGCGCGACATCCCGTGCATGGAGATCGTCGGCTGGCCCGTGGCGGTGGCCGACGCCCGACCCGAGGTCCTCGCGGTGGCTAGGGTCGTGTTGCACAACAGCGGCGGCGCCGGAGCCGTCCGGGAGGTCGCTGACCTGATCCTCGCCGCGCGGAACTCGAGCTAGGAGCCTGTCGATGAGCACCCCAGCACCGACCACCGCCATTGGCGGCCGCCTGGTCGGCGCAGGCCACCCCGCCTACGTCATCGCCGAGGCGGGCATCAACCACAACGGGGACGTGGAGCTGGCCAAGCGCCTGGTCGACGTCGCCGCCGACGCGGGCGCGGACGCGGTGAAGTTCCAGAAGCGCACCCCGGAGATCGCCACCCCGCCGAGCATGCGTGACACTCGGCGCGAGACGCCGTGGGGCGAGATGAGCTACCTCGACTACCGGTACCGGGTGGAGTTCGGCGAGGAGCAGTACGCCGACATCGCCCGGCACTGCGACAAGCGCGGCATCGCCTGGTTCGCCTCGCCGTGGGACGTGCCCAGCGTGGAGTTCCTCGAGCGCTTCAACGTGCCCACGCACAAGGTCGCCTCGGCGTCGCTGACCGACATCCCGCTGCTGGAGGCGCTGCGCGACACCGGCAAGCCGATCATCTGCTCCACCGGCATGTCGACGATGGAGGAGGTCGACGCGGCGGTGGCCGTGCTGGGCACCGAGCGCCTGGTGCTGCTGCACGCCACCTCGACCTACCCGTGCCCGCCGGAGGAGTCGAACCTGCGCACGATCGGCACGCTGCGCGAGCGCTTCCCGGACGTGCCGGTCGGCTACTCCGGGCACGAGCGCGGCCTGCAGGTGTCGGTGGCCGCCGTGGCGCTGGGCGCCTGCGTGGTCGAGCGGCACGTCACCCTGGACCGGGCGATGTGGGGCTCGGACCACGCGGCGTCGCTGGAGCCCGACGGCCTGCGCAAGCTCGTGCGCGACATCCGCGTCGTGGAGACCGCGCTCGGCGACGGCGTCAAGCGGGTCTTCCCCGGCGAGGAGAAGCCCCGCGCCCGCCTGCGCCTGCACTAGGCCGGGTTTCGGAAGCCTGGACGTGCCGGACTTCCGAAACGTGACCTGGACCGACCGAAAGACCCCCGTTCGGGTTAAGGGCCCACGAACGGGGGCGGGTTGTAGTGTTCATCACCCCGGCCACGCGCGGCCGGGGTGATGCTGCCCCATCTAGTCCCCGCGAGGCACCTGAACCCGATGATCTCCGTTGACTCGGGCCCGCGCCCGAACACCGGGCTGCGCTCCGACCTGGCCGCCCTGCTGACGGCCTACGCCCGGCACGACCCACCCCGCTCGATCGCGATCGTGGGCAACGCGCCGGTCGCGCCCGACCCGGCCCGCGCCGCCGCCATCGACGACTCCGACCTGGTCATCCGGATGACCAGCTTCGCCGTCGACGAGCCGGGCGCGACCCCCGCCCTGGGCGCGCGCACCGACGTGGTGGTCTTCCACCGCGGCGTCGTGGCCAGCCCCAACCTGTTCGCCGACTACACCGCCCGCCTCTACCTGCTCGTCGAGCCGGGGCGGCTGCACTGGGAGCCGGAGCGGCTGCCGGACTGGTGGCCCGCGGACCTGGGCTTCCAGAACGTGCCGAACCGGGAGTTCACCGTCCCGCTCAACGCCCTGCTCGGGTTCGACCCGGAGGTCGCGGAGTGGTCGACCACGGGCACCCTCACCGCGTACGTGATGACCGAGCTGTTCCCGGCCGCGAAGGTCCGGATGACCGGCATGTCCATCATCGAACGCCCAGATCAGACCACCTTCGCCCACGCCTGGGGCGAGTCGGTCCAGGTCACCGCCGAACACCGCCTGCACGCCGAATCCGCGCTCCTGCGCACCTGGATGGACACCGGAAGGATCGAGGTACTCCCATGACCGGCCTCCCCGAGCGCCTGCGCACCACCGCCCGCCAGGCGGGCCGCCCGCTCTGGATGAAGTTCCGCGGCCGCGTCGAGGCCCTGATCTCCGAACGCATCACCGAGGCCTCCCACGACTGGCGCGGCCGCGACGACGCCCTGCGCGAGCGCATCGACGAGCAGCAGGAGCAGATCCGCATCCTCAGCACCGACCTCGCCACCGCCGTGGCCGACGCCGACCGCAGGCTGCACGAGGTCGCCGCGAGCGTGGACTGGCTCGACCACGAGCACCGCCGCATGAGCCCCCAGATCGCCGCAGCCGAGGCCAGGCTGGCCGAGCTGGAACGCCGCGCCGCCCGCCCCGACCTCGCCGCCGCCGAACAGGCCGACCCGGCCCTGGCCGCACTGGTCGAGGAACTGCGCGCCGAGCACGCCAAGATCCGCGCCCGCCTGGGCACGGTCAGCCGCTACGAGGAGCGCTTGGCCCGCCTCGAGGAGAAGACCCCCTCGGTCTGAGCAACAAGCGGCGGTGGCCCCACGGACCAAACGGAACCAGGGCTACCGCCCACCCAAAACGACCCCACCCAAGCCCGCCGCGCCACCACCCCTCGCGCGCGGCACCAAACCCCACCGCTCCACTGGGGGCGGCCCACGGCCCAGTCTACCGGCGGAACCCCACCCGCACCCCCAAAGTGGATCTTGCCTGTGGACAACTCCACGGTGAACTCCCGAACACCCCCGCGCACGCCGCCCGCGCCACCACGCCCGGCCCGACCACCCCGCGTCAAGCCGCCCCGTGCGACACCAAACCCCACCTTCCTCCGGGGCGATGCCACTTACTTAGTCCGGCGTGTGGGCTGTGGGGGTCGTGCGTGGTGATGGTGGCCGCGGAGATCGGGGCGTGGAAGCGTTCTGACGGCGAGGACACCGCACGACCGTGCCTGTCGAACACCCCCTGGTTCGGGTCCTGGAGTACGAGGTCCTGAGCAGGGGCGGCAGAACCGAGCCCATCCGGTTGCTCACCCATCAACCCCCGTGCGCGAGGCGACCGAGCAAGCCGACACCGACCGGACCCCCTTCACCCGAACCCTCCACCACCACACCCGCCCAACCAGGAAAAGCACTAAGTAAGTGGCATTGCTTCCGGGGGCACCCCTCAGCCCGTTCTACCGGCGGAACCCCGTCCGCACCCCAAAGTGGATCTTGCCTGTGGACAACTCCCCAGTCGCTGCCCGAACAGCGGAAGGGCCCCGCAGCCAGTGACTGCGGGGCCCTCACACCATCAGTCCGTCAGCCGGCAACGGCCCCGTCGTGCGCAGCGACAACGGAACGAGCCACCGTCTTCGACTTGGCGGCCTTGGCGGCCGCGGCGCGCGCGGCGCGCGGCGGAACGCCGTTGATCTCCTCGGTGCTGATCGCGTAGGAGGCGGTCACCCAGGCGATGGCGTCGGAGTTGCGGTCCAGGGCGACGCGGTCGACGTTGCCCAGGTTGTCGCACTTGGCGTGGTAGCACTTGTCGTAGGCCACGCCTGCCTGGCCGCCCCACTTGTCGGCCTGGGCGGCGGTCTTGACGCCCTCGGCGCCGGTGAACAGGCCACCGGCCGGGATGCCCTGGGCGATGAACTCGCCGTAGTCCGAGCGGCCGGAGAAGTCGGTGCCCTCGGTGGGCACGCCGGTCGCGTTGAGGAAGTTCGCGAAGGCCGCCTCGATCTGGCCCGAGCCGTAGGGGCCCGCACCGGAGCCGACACCGTCGGAGTCGTCGCCGTCGTAGACGAAGTAGGCCGCGTTCGGCGAGGCGATCATGTCGAAGTTCAGGTACAGCGCGATGTCGAGCTGCTGCTCGAAGGACAGCGACTGCACGTACTTCGTCGAGCCGACCAGGCCGAACTCCTCGGCGCTCCACCAGGCGAAGCGGACCGCGTTGTTCACCTTGGGCGAGCCGCCGAGCTTCAGGGCGGTCTCCAGCAGGCCCGCGCTGCCCGAGCCGTTGTCGTTGATGCCGGGGCCCTCGTGCACCGAGTCCAGGTGCGCGCCCGCCATCACGACGTTGCTCTTCTTGCCGGTCTTGGTCTGCGCGATGACGTTGAAGGTCTCGCGCTCCTCCTGCAGAACGCGCAGCTCCAGGGTCACCGTGGCGCCCGGGGTGGCGGCCAGCGCCTGGCCCGCGGCCTGGGTGATGCCGCCGGTGGGCACGCGCACGACCGACGGGTCCGCGCCGAGGGTGCCGTTGAGGTCGCCCTCGGTGTTGTTGTAGACGATCGCGCCGACCGCGCCCGCGTCGCCCGCGACGCGCTGCTTGTCGGCGAACGAGCACGCGCCGCGCGAGATCAGGGCGATCTTGCCGACCACGTCGAGCCCGGCGTAGTCCGCGGCCTCGCAGCCCGGCGTCTCGTCGTTGGGGACCACGGCCAGCGGCGCGGTGATGCCGCCGGTGGGCGTGGACGGGCTCAGCGTCATGGCGAAGATCGGCACCTCGCCCGAGGGCGTGGTCAGCTTCTCGGCCTGCGCCTCGGTGTAGGTGAAGGTGAACGGCTGGCGGGTCACGTCGTAGCCGGCCTCGATCAGCTTCGACTCGAAGTACTGCGCCGACTGGTTGTAGCCGGGGGAGCCCGCGACCCGGTTGCCGCCGTTGCGGTCGGCGATGCGCTGCAGGGCGATCAGGTGCCGGTTGACCCCCTCGCCGGTGACCTTCTTGACGAGGTTCCTGGCCAGGGCGGGCCCGTCGGGCAGTGTCGCGGCCGACGCGGGCAGCGCCATGAGCGACATCGCGACCGCCGAGGCGGCCACGGCCGCGCCCGTGCGCAAACTCTTGCTGGTGGACATGCAGATCCCCTTGCTCCGGGACGGAATCCAACCGAGTCCGGCCTGGCCCCCGACCAGGCCCGACCTTTCGGCGAGTGTCACCCTCACCTGATCGGGAGTCGCGGGTCAAGAGCTGTGCGTTACCGCCTGATCACCGGCATTTCCCGGATAAGCAGGCGCAATAGTGGGAAAGGCCCGTTATAACGTCTTGGACATCCGGTTCGGTTTGGGCCGAATGGTCGAGGAGATCCACCCCTTCGCTGCGCGGGCGAACGCCGCGGCGAGAGCGCAAACGCGGCGCGGTCGTTCTGCGCGGGGCCGTCGCGGGCGGATACCGTCTGGTCATGCACGCGATCACACAGCGCGAACCCGGCGGACCCGAGGTCTTGGCGTGGACCGAGGTCCCCGACCCCGAGCCCGGCCCGGGCGAGGTCCTGATCGACGTCGCCGCGACGGCGGTGAACCGGGCAGACCTGTTGCAGCGCAAGGGGTTCTACCCGCCGCCCGCCGGTGGCAGCGAGATCATCGGACTGGAGTGCTCCGGCACCGTGGCCGCCCTGGGCGCGGGCGTGGCCGGCTGGCAGGTCGGCGACCAGGTGTGCGCGCTGCTCGCGGGCGGCGGGTACGCGGAGAAGGTCGCCGTTCCCGCCGGGCAGGTCCTGCCGCTGCCCCCCGGCGTCGACCTCGTCACCGCGGCCGGGCTGCCCGAGGTCGCGGCCACGGTGTGGTCCAACATCGTTCGCACCGCGGGGCTCAGCGCGGGGGAGACGCTGCTGGTCCACGGCGGCGCGGGTGGCATCGGCACGCACGCCATCCAGGTCGGCAAGGCGCTCGGCGCGACCGTCGCGGTGACGGCGGGTTCGGCCGAACGGCTCGAGCGCTGTGCTGAACTGGGCGCGGACATCCTCTTGAACTACAAAGAGGTCGCGTTCGAGGACGAGGTGAAGGCCGACGTCATCCTGGACAACATGGGCGCGAAGTACCTCGGTCGCAACGTCGCGGCGCTCAACCGGCTCGGCCGCCTGGTCGTCATCGGCATGCAGGGCGGGGTCACCGGCGAGCTGAACCTCGGCGCGCTGCTGTCCAAGAGCGCCTCGGTCACCGCCACCAGCCTGCGCTACCGGCCCACGCCGGAGAAGGCGGAGATCGTCGCCGACGTCCTGGAGCGGCTGTGGCCGCTGGTCGCCGGGGGCGCGGTCAAGCCGATCACCCACGGGGTGCTGCCGATCCAGCGCGCGGGCGACGCGCACCGGCTGCTCGACGAGGGCGGCGTCTTCGGCAAGATCGTGCTCAGCGTGCGTCCCTGAGCTCGGCCAGCGCCGCCACCAGCCGGTCCACTTCGGCCCCGGTCGTGTAGTGGGCGAGGCCGATCCGCACGGCCCCGCCCACCTCGCCGACCCCGAGCGCGGAGAACACGCCGCCGGGGGTGTCGTCGGCGAAGGTGCAGATGCCCCGCTCGGCCAGCGCGGTCGCGGTCTCGGCCGCGGTTTGGCCCGCGACGGTGAACGACAGCGCCGGGATGCGGCGTATGGCGTCGCCGATCACCACCACGTGCGGCAGCGCCCGCAGCTCGCTGATCAGCCGCGACAGCAACCCGGCCTGGTAGCCCTCGGCCGAGCCCAGCGAGGTGAGCAGCCGGTCCCGGCGCGAGCCCGCGGCCGCGTCGTCGAGGTCGGCGAGGTAGTCGACCGAGGCGACCAGCCCGGCCAGCAGCGGGTGCGCGTGCTGCCCCAGCTCCAACCGGGCCGGACCACCGGCGCGCGGGTCCAGGTTGGTCGCGGGCAGCCGGTCGAGCACGCCGGGATCGGCGAAGGCCAGCGCGGCCACCGCGGGCCCGCCCCACGCCCCGCTCGAGACGGCGACCACGTCGGCCCCGGTGTCGTGGATGTCGAGCGGCATGAACGGCGCCGAGCTGGACGCGTCGACCACGGTGAACGCCCCGTGCGCGCGCCCGGCGGCCACGATCCGGCTCAGGTCGGGCCGGGTGCCCACGGACCCGGACCCGGCGGTCACCGCGAGCGCCCTGGTGCGCGGCGTGACCAGGGTCTCGTACTGCCAAGCGGGCAGCTCGCAGGTCTCGATGTCGATCTCCGCCCAGCGCACGGCCGCCCCGGCCCGCTGGGCCACCCGCAGCCAGGGCGCGGTGTTGGCCTGGTGGTCCAGCCGGGAGAGCACGACCTCGTCGCCGATCAGCCAGCCGTCGCCGAGCGCCTCGGCCAGCCGCGCCAGCAGCACGGCGGTGTTGGGCCCGAGCACCACGCCCTCGGCGGCGCAGCCGACCAGGTCGGCCACCGCGCGGCGGGCGGCGTCGACGATGGCCCCGGCCCGCTGCGACGCCGGGAAGACCCCGCCCGGCCCGGACACCGGGGCGCGCAGCGCGGTGGACACCGCCGTCGCCACCTGCTCGGGAACCTGCATGCCCGCCGGGGAGTCCAGGTGCACCCAGCCGTCCCCCAGCGCGGGGAACAGCCCGCGGACCCGAGCGACGTCGAAGGCCATGACGACACGGTACGGCTACCCTCGACCGAGCAGGCATTCGGCGAAGGATGGAGCAGATGAGCCACCCCACCCCCGACCACGAGGACCAGGCCCACCACGTCATGGTGGTGGGCCCCGACGGCTCCCCCCTGGGCACCGCCCGAATCCCGGAAGGAGCCGAGGGCCCCGGCGGCGAGTCCGTCGGAGACATGGTCGAGCAGCCTGCCAAGGTCATGCGCATCGGCACCATGATCAAGCAGCTGCTCGAGGAGGTCCGCGCCGCGCCGCTCGACGAGGCCAGTCGCGCCCGCCTCCGCGAGATCCACATGAAATCGATCGCCGAACTGGAGGACGGGCTCGCCCCCGAGCTCCGCGACGAGCTGACCCGCTTGTCGCTGCCCTTCACCGACGACAGCACCCCGTCCGACGCGGAGCTGCGGATCGCCCAGGCCCAGCTCGTCGGCTGGCTCGAGGGCCTCTTCCACGGCATCCAGACCGCCCTGTTCGCCCAGCAGATGGCCGCCCGCGTCCAACTGGAGCAAATGCGCCGCGGCCTCCCCCCGGGCGTCGGAGCCACCCCGGACAAGGACGCCCCGCCGCACATCCGCGGCACCGGCCAGTACCTCTGACCACGTCCCCGGCGCCGAGGCCCCAGCCTCGGCGCCGGTTTGTCCGACGTTCTCCAGGGATTCCGGCCACCGTGCCCCAGTGCGACGGCTCCGCCGCACCCCACCAGGAGCCCGCTTCGCCTTCACCAGGCCCGAGGCCAGGTGCTGAAAGACACGCCCTGACCAGCGGTTCTGCTGGTCAGGGCGTGCTGGCGGAGGCGGAGGGATTTGAACCCCCGGACGGTTGCCCGTCTTCCGCTTTCAAGGCGGACGCATTCGGCCGCTCTGCCACGCCTCCCGGTCGGGCAAGCCTATCCCCGGCCGCTCACCCCTGGTCCAGGTGGGCGAGCACGCGCTCGAAGACCGCGGCGACCACCTGCTGCTCCTGCGGGGTCATCAGGTCGACCAGGTGTGCCCGGACACCCTCGACGTGTGTGGGGGCCGCGGTGGCCAGGGTCTCGGTGCCCTGTTCGGTGATCTCCGCGACGACGCCCCTGGCGTCGTCGCGGCACTCGACGCGGCGGACCAGGCCGGACTTCTCCAGGCGGGAGATCTGGTGCGAGAGCCTGCTCTTGGAGGAGGCGACCTGGCTCGCCAGGACGCTCATGCGCATCTGACCGCCGTCGCACTCCGACAAGCGGACCAGCACCTCGTAGTCGGCGAGGGCGAGGCCGTGCTTGTCCTGCAGCTCGCGGTTGAGCTGCTGGCGCAGTAGTTCGCTGCCGATGACGTACGCCCGCCAGGCGCGCATCTCCTCCGGGGCCAGCCACCGGGGTTCGGTCCGCACTGTCGTCACGTGCCCAGGCTACGGCGTTCACCTCCCGGGCCTGTTTTTTGCCATGTTCGCCAGGCAGACTGCGCGCACTTGCGCCCGTCGGGGAGTGGCGGAGCGCTCGGACGGAGGACTGATGAAGGTTTCCACTCGGCTGGCGGCCCTCGCCGCGGCCGCCCTCGCCGCGGCGACGCTGGGGGCCACCTCGGCCCAGGCGGCGCCCGCGCCCAAGACGGCCGACCTGCGGCTGATCTCGTTCAACGACCTCCACGGCACCCTGTCCCCGCCCGCGGGCTCGTCGGGGCGGGTCACCCTCGCCGACGGCAGCACCGTCGACGCGGGCGGCGCCGCTTACCTGGCCACCCACGCCAAGCAGCTCAAGGCGCAGGTGAAGAACTCGCTGCTGCTCTCGGCGGGCGACAACATCGGCGCCTCGCCGCTGAACTCGGCGCTGTTCCACGACGAGCCGACCATCGAGCTGCTCAACTCGATGGGCCTGCAGGCCAGCGTGCTCGGCAACCACGAGTTCGACGAGGGCTACCAGGAGTTGCTGCGCATGCAGTTCGGCGGGTGCCACCCGACCGACGGCTGCCAGTTCCGCCCCCGGTTCACCGGCGCGAAGTTCCCGCACCTCGCCGCGAACGTGACCTTCACCAACGGCCTGCCCGCCCTGCTGCCGTTCACCCTCAAGCACGTCGAGGGCGTCCCGGTGGCCATCATCGGCGTCACGCTCAAGGACCTGCCCGCGCTCGTGCTGCCCAGCGCGGTGGCGGACTTCAAGTTCCACGACGAGGTCCAGACGCTGAACAAGACCTCGAAGCTGCTCGACCGGCTCGGCGTGAAGACCCAGGTCGTGCTGATGCACCAGGGCGACAACAGCGAGAGCGGCGCCACCGGGCCGGACGCCTGCCAGACCGTGCCCGGCCCGGCCCGCGCGATCGCCACCGCCGCCTCGGCCTCGATCGACGTGTTCTTCACCGGGCACAGCCACCAGCAGTACAACTGCCAGGTCACCGACCCGGCGGGCAACCCGCGCACGATGATCCAGGGCCTGTCCTTCGGCAGGCTGCTCTCCGTCGTCGACCTCAAGATCGACAAGCGCTCCCGCGACGTGGTCCGCTCGGCCACCGTCGCGCACAACGAGGTCGTCACCCGCACCGTGACCCCGGACCCCGTCGCGCAGCGGCTCGTCGACGAGGCCTCGGCCAAGGCGGCCCCGATCGCCAACCGCCCGATCGGCACCATCAGCGCCGACCTGGTCCGCGCCGCGGGGGCCGCGGGTCAGAGCCCGCTCGGCAGCGTGATCGCCGACGCGCAGCTCGCCGCCACCAGCGGCAACGACGCCGTCATCGCCATGACCAACTCCGGCGGGGTCCGCGCCGACCTGACCTTCGCCTCCTCGCCCGCGGGCGAGGGCGACGGCGTGGTGACCTACGGCGAGGCGTTCACGGTGCAGCCCTTCGCCAACATCATGCAGACGATCACGCTGACCGGCGCGGACCTCAAGGCCGTGCTGGAGCAGCAGTGGCAGCCGCAGCCCGACGGCTCGGTCACCACGCGGTTCCTGCAGGTCTCCAGCGCGCTGCACTACACCTGGTCGCAGTCGGGGACCCAGGGCGGCCGCGTCTCCGCCATCACCATCGGCGGCACGCCGGTCGACCCGGCCGCGAGCTACCGGGTGTCGGTGAACAACTTCCTCGCGGGCGGTGGGGACGGCTTCACCGAGCTGACCAAGGGCACCGACCTGGCCGGTGGCCCGATCGACCTGGACGCGCTCACCGCGTACCTGACCGCGAACCCGGGCCTGGCGCCGCCCGCGCTCGACCGGGTCACCGTCATCCCGTAGGCCGCACCGGTCCACAACGCGAGCCCGCGTCGCCCGCCCGGCGGCGCGGGCTCGCGCTTTGTGCTGCACGGCAAGGAAAGCAAGATCGTCCGCTGAGGACAGTCACCGGTTCGAGCGATTGTCAACGAACGTGTTCTGGGTCACTATTGGTGTATCGGCGGGCCTCGGGGGCCCGGGACGCGACACCTCCGCCGCGTCCGGTCCCCAAGGCCAGTCGGGAAAGGGTAGGTGGTGCGGTGATCGGGCACTATTCCCGCAGTGGTGGTCCGCGGACTGCGCCCCCGCCCCCGAGCCGATCGCTTCGGACCGGGTGTGGACGAGGGCAGTGAACCGCCGGACATCGACCGGTGCGCGGGTGCTTGAATCGCGCCCTGTTCGCACCACGACGCTGTTGAGCCCTGATCGGCGACCTCTCCCGGCTCGGCCACAGGGGCTCCACGCCGGTCCGGCGCGGCGTCGGGACCACTACGGAACTGGGCAGCGCTCGGGGCGGACAGCCCCGGGCGCTGTCCCCTGTTCGGCGTCTCCTCCGATCCCGCCCCCCGCGTCGACTGCTCTATCGTTGCGGCGAACGAGTCGATCCGGTGCCGACGTGGGGTGGCCTAGGTGGAGTTCAACGACGACGTAGCCCTCGACACCTCGCAGGTCCAGGACCAGCGGGGTTCCGGCGGGGGCGGCATCGGCGGTCGCGTCGCGGTCGGCGGCGGTGGCATCGGTGTGGTGGGCGCGATCATCTACTTCGTGCTCTCCCAGCTCGGCGGTCTGCCCACCGGCGGCGGCGGTGCCCCGCTCGGGCTCAGCCAGGTCGGCTCCGGCCAGTCGGTCGCCAGCACCGACCTGGCCAGGACCTGCCGCACGGGCGCGGACGCGAACAACAACCACGACTGCGCCCTGGTCGCCGTGATCAACTCCATCCAGGGCTACTGGTCCGACCAGTTCGCCCGCTCCGGCACCCCGTACCAGGTCTCGACCACCACGTTCTTCAACGGCGGCGTCGGCACCTCCTGCGGCAGCGCCACCTCCGACGTCGGCCCGTTCTACTGCCCCGCCGACTCCCGGGTGTACATCGACCTGGGCTTCTTCAAGCAGCTCCAGACCCAGTTCGGCGCCCAGGGCGGCACCTTCGCCGAGGCCTACGTCCTGGCCCACGAGTACGGCCACCACGTCCAGAACCTCCTGGGGACCTCCGCCCGCGTCCGCGAGGGCGCAGGCCCCACCTCCGACGGCGTCCGCCTGGAACTGCAAGCCGACTGCTACGCGGGCGTGTGGGCCAACCACGCCACCACCACCCCCACCGCCAACGGCAAACCCCTCATCAAGACCATCACCCAGCAGGACATCGCCTCCGCCCTGGACGTGGCCGCCCGAATCGGCGACGACTTCATCCAGGAGAAGCTCGGCGGCGGCCACGTCGACGAGAGCCAGTTCACCCACGGCTCATCGGCCCAGCGCGAGAAGTGGTTCACCACCGGCGTCCAAACCGGAAACCCCACCGCCTGCGACACCTTCAACACCAACGACCTCGGCTAGCGGACCCGTCAGTCCACGGGGGTCCTCGAGGTGATGACCGACAGCAGGTGCGCGGGCAGTCGGGACTGCTCGGCCAGGGCTTGGGGGGAGACCAAACCCACCGCCCTGGGCAGCATCGACGGCTGTTCCACCGCCACCACTTCCCCCGGTTCCCGCCTGCGCCACCCCCGCGTCGAGATCGTCGCCATCGCATTGCGGTAGGTCACGTCCCGCATGATGCCCAGTTGCCGCGACCGGTAGAGCAGAGCCTGCAAGCTGACCCCCCAGGTCTCCTTCAGCTTGGCCAACAGCGCCCAATCCGCCCGCGCGGGCAACCGGGGGGAGATCTGCTCGGCAGGCATCAGGAACTCGGCGGCGAAGCGGTTGGCCTGGTTCTCGATGATGTTGTTGCCCGGCTCCTCGTCGCCGTGCATGACGAGGTGGCCCAGTTCGTGGGCGACGTCGAAGCGCTGGCGGTAGTAGTCGTCCTTGGCCGGGTTGAGCAGGATCAGGGGGCGGTCGGGGCGGGCGACCGAATAGGCGTCGACCGAGGCTGACTGGGGCGGGGTGAAGACCACCAGGACGCCGTTGTTCTCGGCCAGGCGGATGGTGTGGGCGACCGGGCCGGTGGGGACCGCCCAGGCGGCGCGCAGGGCCGCGGCGGCGCGTTCGGGGGAGTCGTCGGCGCAGTCGGGGGGGACCGGCAGGGCGGGGACGTGGACGGGGGGGAAGTCCACGTGGCGTTCGAGGGCGCGGTGGACCTCGGCGACAACGCGGACGTAGGCCTCGGCCTGGTCGCGGGCGAGTTGGGTGGTGGAGCGCAACGAGCGGAAGTGGGCGGACGCCGTGCTGTCCGGGACGCCGTCGGGCAGGAAGAAGGCGGGCTCGACGCCGAGGACGAGGGCGAGCTTGGCGACGGTGGCCGCGGACGGCCTCTTGGTGCCCGACTCGTAGAAGCTGATGGCGGCGGGGGTCAGCTCGATCGCACCGGCGAGGGCGTTCTTGCGCAGCCCGGCCAGCTTCCGGCCGAGGGCGAGGCGGGAGCCGTCGAACAGCGCCGCCACGTCGGCGAGGTGGTTGCCTGTCGTCATTCCCCTGTTCCCACGGCCCGCTTGAGCTGGACGTCGGCGTCGGTCACCCCCTGCTCGGGCAGTTGGTCGCCGACGGCTGGCCAGACACTACCGCCGGTCGTCGCGGCGGGTGGCGGGCCCAGGCGCAGGCGCCAGTGCCAGGGGCGGCCGCCGTGCTCGGTGGAGCGCGGGCTGCCCAGGTAGGCCTCGCGGTCGGTGGCGTCGGAGTTGATGGCGTGCGCGATGAACAGCGTGGAGTCGGTGATGGCGCTGTTCGGCAGCGGGAACAGGCCCTCCTCCTGGGAGCCGAGCCGGGCCGCCGCGCGCTGCTTGGTCGGTGTCTTGGACTGCCAGGAGATCTTGTCGATGCTCTCGAAGCCGAACGAGGTCACCAGCCAGCGCCACTCGCCGAAGCGCCAGCCGGGGGAGCTGTGGTCGTCCGCGCGCACCACCGACCCGGGCCGCAGCGACGGCATGGCGTCCAGCTCGCCGGAGAGCAGCCCCTTGCCGAGCACGTCCCGGCCGACGTTCTCGCCGCCCGGCGGCACCGCGTAGTCGCGGCAGTGGAAGACGCGGTCCAGGCGGTTGCAGAACAGCTTGTGCGCGGTCAGGCCCTGCCAGACCTGGTCGTGGCCGGTGTCGGGGTCGTAGTCCTTGGCCGTGCGCTGGAACGCCGACTCCCACGCCCAGGTGATCGCGTCGACCACGCCCGCGCCGCCCAGGACCGCCAGCACCCGCTCCTGCTCGCTCATGCCCCGGATCGTACCGATCGCAGTAATCGATGCGTGAAACTTAACCAGCGTGTCGTGGGAGGGGTGTGGTCGGGCGTGCCCCTCGCCCGACCACACCCGGCTGTGTCAGTCGGATTCGCAACCGGTTCCGTTGCGGTCGCGGTCCAACCGGTGTCGATCGGGGCGGGTGACCGGGAAGTCGCGGGCGTCGAGGTCCGCGCAGTCCACGTCCACCGCGCCGAGCTGGATGCAGATGGTCGGGTAGGACGAGTCGCAGGTGCGGTCGCGGCTCGTCGAGGTGGTCGGGGGCGTCGTCGGCGCGGCGGGCTCGGGGGCGCTCGTCGCCACCGGGGGCGGCGTGGTCGTGGTGGTGGTGACTCGCGCGGGCTCCTCGACCACCCGCTCGGGCGTGGCGCGGGGGGTCGAGGGGCGGACGGTGACCGTCCTGACCGAGGTGACTGTTGTCTTCGGCGGGGCGGTCGTCGTGATGGTGGGGGCGGGGGAGGACGTGGGGGCAGCGGAAGCGGGCTCGGTGGCGGGGCGTTGGCTCAGCGCGCCGCCTGCCGCGGCGACGGTGAGCGCCACGGCCAACACCGGCCAGGTCGGCAGGAAGCGGATCTTGCGCACGTGTGTTTCTATCTGACGCGGACCCGATGTGGTTACCTGCCGCGACCTGATCGTGACGCAACCGCCGCCTCAAGCGACCCGGTAGGTCGATTCGGGCACGTCGGTGACGAACATGTGCCCCGGGGCGTGGGTGATCGCGAACGGGATGCCCGACCCGGCCAGCGCCGCCTGCGGGGTCACCCCGCACGCCCAGAACACCGGCACCTCGCCCGGCCGGACCTCGGCCGGGTCGCCGTAGTCGGGCTTGGCCAGGTCGACGCCCAGCGCCTCCGGCGACCCGATGTGCACCGGCGCCCCGTGCACCGCGGGCACCGCCGCCGTGACCCGCACGGCGTCGGCGACCAGGTGCGCGGGCACCGGCCGCATCGTCACCACCACCGGGCCGGACAGCGCCCCGGCCGGGCGGCACGCGCGGTTGGTCCGGAACATCGGCACCGTCGTGCCCTGCTCGACGTGGCGCAGCCCGATCCCGGCCGCCACCAGCGCCGCCTCGAAGGTGAAGCTGCACCCGAACAGGAACGCCACCAGGTCGTCGCGCCACAGCTCCAGCACCGAGGTCGGCTCGCCGACCAGCTTCCCGCCGCGCCAGACGCGGTAGCGGGGCAGGTCGGTGCGCAGGTCCGCGTAGGCCAGCTCGGTCGTCCACGCGCCCGGCTCGGTGACGTCGAGCAGCGGGCACGGCTTGGGGTTGCGCTGGGCGAACAACAGCATGTCGTAGGCGTGCGCCCGGGGCACCGCGACCAGGTTGGCCTGCGCGTACCCGTCGGCGACGCCGGAGGTCGAGGTGGCCAGGCCCGCGCGGAACGCGGCCCGCGCCTCCATCGGAGTCTTCATCGGACACTCCTTCTAGGACAGTTCCCAGTCCTTCGTCTCGGGCAGCCCCAGCAGGGCCAGGAAGGCCAGCACGTACGCGCCCGCGGCGAAGCTCATCGCCCCGCCGACGCCGAACGAGGTGGCCATGAAACCGACGGTCGCGGGGAAGACGGCGCCCACGCCGCGGCCGAAGTTGTAGGTGAACCCGGTGCCGATGCCGCGCACCCGCGCCGGGTACAGCTCGGACAGGAACGCGCCGAAGCCGCTGAAGATGGCCGAGTAGCCGAAGCCCAGCGGCAGGCCCAGCACCATCACCCAGGCGTTCGCGCTCGTCGGGAGCTGCGTGTAGAGCACCACCAGCACCGCGTCGACGACGGCGAACGCCGCGATGGTCCGCTTGCGCCCCAACCGATCGGTGAACCAGCCGCCGCACAGGTAGCCCAGGAACGCGCCCGGGATCAGGAACACCAGGAACCACCCGGTGTTCCCGACGCTGAGCCCGCGCGACTCGCGCAGGAACGTCGGCAGCCAGATCGCGAGCGTGTAGTAGCCGCCCTGCACGCCGGTGGTCAGCAGCGAGGCGAACAGCGTCGTGCGCAGCAGCGGCCCGCGGAACAGCTCCGGGAACGAGCCGCGCACGGCGGGCCCGTCGTCGCGGGTGGGGGCGTCCTCGACCCCGCGCCGCAGGTAGAGCACGAGCAGCGCGGGCAGCGCGCCGGTGAACAGCACGACCCGCCAGGCGATGTCCTCGTCGAGAACGCTGAGCAGGACCGTCGCCACGACCGCGGCCGCCGCCCACCCGACGGCCCAGGCGCTCTGCACCACGGCGAGGGTGCGGCCCCGGTGTCGCGCGGCGGTGTACTCCGCCACCAGGACCGCACCCGTCGCCCACTCCCCGCCGAAGCCGATCCCCTGCAGGGTCCGGAAGACCAGCAGCGTCTCGTAGTTCGACGCCAGCCCGCACAGCGCCGTGAACAGGGCGAACGCCAGCACGGTCAGCACCAGCGTGCGCACCCGCCCGATGCGGTCGCACAGCACCCCCGCGATCACCCCTCCGATCGCGGAGCTGACCAGCATCGCCGAGCTGAGCACGCCCGTCTGCCCCGTGCTGAGGGCGAACGCGGCGGTGATCGCGGGCAGGATCAGGGGCAGGATGTTGAAGTCGTAGGAGTCGAGGCCGTAGCCGAGGAACGAGCTGGTGAACGCTCTCCGGCCCTGGGCGGGCAGTGCCCGGTACCAGGCCATCCGTCCGTCTGGTGTGCTGGTTGTCGCCATGACCACCTCGCTCGTGTCGCGGTTCTCGCGTCGATCTCGGGTCGTGCGCCAGTCTGTGACTAGATTGTCGGATTGTGGGACAATCTGACAATAGTCAGATCGGGTGACTAGGCTGGCGGGCGCAGCGGAGCGTGGTTCGGAGGCGGTGTTGGACTTCAAGGACCGGCTGGGCGAGCTGGTCGGCGCG
The DNA here is from genome assembly GCF_009745975.1 of Actinokineospora pegani. GTDB lineage: Bacteria > Actinomycetota > Actinomycetes > Mycobacteriales > Pseudonocardiaceae > Actinokineospora > Actinokineospora pegani. The sequence goes on from NZ_WHOL01000122.1 coordinate 102,285, forward strand.
CGCAAGCGCGACCGCAGCAGCGCGGCCGAGAACGTGGCGGCGGTGCTGCGCGACCTGGTCCTGGAGGGCGGGCTCACCCCGGGCCAACAGGTCGTCGAGAACGACCTGATGCCCCATCTCGAGGTCTCCCGGAACACCCTGCGTGAGGCGTTCCGCCTGCTCACGCACGAGAAGCTGCTCGAGCACAAGCTCAACCGGGGCGTGTTCGTCCGCGTGCTGACCGCCGCCGACGTCGTCGACCTGTTCACCGTCCGGCGCATGGTCGAGGTGGCCAGCCTCGACCTGGCCGACGAGGCGGGTATCGGCCGGATGGCCGTGGCCGTCGAGTACGGCGAGGCCGCGGCGGAGGACGGCCGCTGGGTCGACGTCGGCACCGCCAACCTGCGTTTCCACCAGGCCATCGCCGCGCTGTCGGGCAGCGACCGGATCGACGAGCTGATGCGCCACGTGGCCGCCGAGCTGCGCCTGGGCTTCCACGAGATGGGCGAGCCGCGCGCCTTCCACGAGAGCTACCTGCGCCGCAACCGCGAGATCGTCGACACCCTCGCCGCGGGCGACACCGCCACCGCCCAGGTCCAGTTGCGCTCCTACCTCGACGACGCCGAGGCTGAGATGCTGGCCGCTTTCACCGAGATCGGCCGCTGAACCGGCGCTAGGGTCGGTCCCCATGTCGGGGCTGACGGTGTGGGAGGCGGTCGCGGTCGGCGCCGCGGGCGTGTTCGCCGGCGGGATCAACGCGGTCGTCGGATCGGGGACCCTGGTGACGTTCCCGGTGCTGCTGGCCGTGGGCTACCCGCCGCTGGTGGCCAACGTGTCCAACACCGTCGGTCTGGTCCCGGGCACGGTCACCGGCGCCTTCGGCTACCGCGAGCTGCTCACCGGCCAGAAGAGCCGCCTGCTGCGCCTGGGGGCCGCCTCGCTCGTGGGCGCGGTGATCGGCGCGATCCTCCTGTTGCGACTGCCCGCGGCGGCCTTCGAGACGATCGTCCCGGTGCTCATCGTCGTCGCCCTGGTCCTGGTCCTGTTGCAGCCCAAGCTGTCCAAGCTGGTGGCCGCCCGCAGGGGCGAGGGCGGGCAGGACGGTCCGCTGGTCTGGCTCGCCGTCCTGTTCACCGGCGTCTACGGCGGCTACTTCGGCGCGGCGCAGGGGATCATCCTCATGGGACTGATGGGCATTCTGGTCGCCGAACACCTCCAGCGCCTCAACGCCATCAAGAACGTCTGCGCCTCCATCGTCAACGGCGTCTCCGGCCTGATCTTCGTCTTCGTCGCCCCGGTCGCCTGGCTCCCGGTCGTCCTGATCATGGTCGGCTCCACCGTCGGCGGCTACCTCGGGGCCAGGGTCGGCAAGAAGTTCTCGCCGACCCTGCTCCGCGGCATCATCGTCGTCGTCGGCCTGGTGGCCGTCGGCAAGATGCTCCTGGACTAAGGAAAGGTCCGCGCTGCCTCGAGGAACTGGTCGTTCTCCGCAGGCGTGCCGATGGTCACGCGAGCCCCGTCGCCGACGAAGGCGCGGACGATCACCTTGTGCGCCATGCAGTGCTCGTTGAACGCCGCCGTGCGCTCGCCCAGCGGCAGCCAGACGAAGTTGGCCTGGCTGTCGGGGACCTCGTGGCCCAGCTCGAGCAGGGCGGCGCGGACCCGGGCGCGCTCGGCGACGATGTCGCGGCAGCGGGCCAGCAGTTCGTCCTCGGCGGCCAGCGAGGCCAGCGCGGCGGCCTGGGCGAGGGCGTTGACGCCGAACGGGACGAAGACCTTGCCCACCACCTCGGTCACCGCCGCCGGGGCCACCAGGTAGCCCACGCGCAGCCCGGCCAGGCCGTAGGCCTTGGAGAACGTGCGCAGCACCGCGACGTTGTCCCGGCCCGCGGCCCACGCGGCTTTGGCGACCTCGACGCCGTCGGGGACCGCCGGGTCGTCGACGAACTCGCGGTAGGCCTCGTCGATGACGACGAGGGTGTCGCGGGGGACCGAGGTGATGAGGCGGTCCAGCTCGGCCGCGGTGAGCGCGGTCCCGGTCGGGTTGTTCGGCGTGCACACGAACACCAGCCGGGTGGTGTCGGTGACCGCGCCGATCAGCGCGTCGACGTCGAGGGCGTGCTCGGCGGTGAGCGGCACGCGGGTCTGCTGGGCGCCCACGACCTGGGTGATGATCGGGTAGGCCTCGAACGACCGCCACGGGAACACGACCCCGTCCTCGGCCGAGCAGGTCGCCTGCACGAGCTGCTGGCACAGCGTCACCGACCCGCAGCCGACCGAGACCTGCGCCTCGGCGACGCCGAGCTTGGCCGCCAGCGCCGCCACGAGCTGCCCCGCGCCGCTGTCCGGGTACCGGTTGACCCGAGCCGCGGCCTCGGCGATCGCGCTCACCACGCTGGGCAGCGGGCCCAGGGACACCTCGTTGCTCGCCAACTTCACCGCGCCGGGCACGGTCCGCCCCGGCACGTAGCCGGGCAGCGCGGCGAGATCGGGCCGAGTCCGCACACTCATCGCAACTCCTCGTCGGGTCGGATCACCCGCAACCTATCCCGGTATGCGCGAAATCGGGACACCCCGGCGGGCCCCAACGAGCGAAACCCGTCCGGTGGGCAGGAACACGTGCCGCGGACGGGTGAGCGACCGATCACGTTGACTCGCGTTCACCCCGTCGTGGTTGGGTATGTCATGGCCCTGACCCGCACTGAGAAAATCAAGATCGACGACACCCGCGCAGTGCGCCTGACCTGCGCCGAGCCCGATGGTGTCGTGCGCGGTGGGCTGGTCGTGCTCCCCGAGTCCCGCGGGGTCACCGAGGCCGTGCGCGGGGTCGTCGCAGGCCTGGCCGCCGAGGGCTGGCTGGTCGCGGTGCCGCACCTGCACGAGGGGGAGCACTTCGAGCTCGACCACGACAGCGCCAACGACGCCGTCAGCGCCCTGTCGGCCGACGCCGTGCTGGCCGCCCACGACGCCGCCGTGTCCTGGCTGACCGGTCACGGCGCCGACACCGACCGGGTCGGCGTGATCGGCTTCGAGCTCGGCGGCGCCATCGCCCTGGTCGTGGCCACCCAGCGCGACCTCGGAGCCGCCGTGACCGTTGCGGGCGGCGGTATCCTCGACCCGCTCTCCGACGGGCTCCCCCCGCTCGTCGAGATCGCGGGCGGCCTGCGGTGCCCGTGGCTGGGGCTCTACCGCGAGGAGGGTGACGACATCACCGTCGAACAGGTCGACAAGCTGCGCGACGCCGCGGCCACCGCGACCGTGGCCACCGACGTGGTCCGCTTCGCCTTCGACTCGACCTACGAGGCGTGGCAGCGCGCCCTGAACTGGTTCGACGCCCACCTGCGCTGATGGTCGCCACCCTCACCGACGTCGAGTTCGACCTCACCTGGGAGGCGCTGGGCCTCGGCGAGCGCCCGTACCCCATCGAGTTCCCCAGCTTCGGCGAGACCGACGACGCCCGCGCCCAGCTCCGCGCCGAGGTCGTCGCCGCGCTGACCGCCAAGGGCCTGCACGACGGCCACGAGCTCGCCCCGGCACTCGAGGACGACCTGCTCATGCTGGCGCGCAACGACTACAGCGTCGACGCCCTGATCGCCGTCGGCGTCCCGCTGCGCGTCCTCGGCGTCGCCCGGGGAGCCAAGTCCGTCCTCGCCGTGCAGTCCGGCCCGGAGATCCGCGTCGGCGCCCCCGGCCCCGGCGGCATCGCCGTGGAGCTGGCCGGAATGCTCCCCGAGGCCCCACCAGGCCCCGGCAACCCGGTCACCCTCCCCAAGCAGCTCTTCCACGACGCCATCGACGCCTACGCCGCAGGCGGCTTCGCCCACCTCGAACACGCCCTCAACCGCGGCGGCGTCGCAGGCCGCGACCTGCGCACCGTCACCACCCTGGTGGAGAGCGCCCGCTCCGGCGGCGGCCAGATCGCCGCCAACGCCCTCGACCGGGTCGGCCGCCGCACCCGCACCCCAGTCCTCAACTGGTTCGACACCACCCACGGCCGCTACGCCGTCCTCACCGCCCCCCAACCGGACGGCTCGTCGTGGCTCACCATCACCCCCGCCGACGCCCGGACCCTGACCGACCACATCCGCAGGCTCGTGGCCGACGTCCGGGCCTGAAAGATGCCTCTCACCAGCACATCTACATGTCTCGACCCCGTTAGTGGGGGGTGTTTCGCAGGGCGCCCGACCCCTTGTGTAGTCTCTTCTCTCGAGCGGCCTGGGGCCCCGGGAGGCTTCGCCTAGTCTGGTCTATGGCGCCGCACTGCTAATGCGGTTGGGGTTAACTGCCCCTCCCGGGTTCAAATCCCGGAGCCTCCGCTGTACTCCCGGCCCGCCGGGTGGACAATTGAAAACGGTACAAGCACCCGTAGCTCAACGGATAGAGCATCTGACTACGGATCAGAAGGTTAGGGGTTCGAATCCCTTCGGGTGCACCAGATCGCCAGAGGGACCTGTCCTTGTGACAGGTCCCTCTGGCGTTTGCGGCACCGGAGGTCGCGCCTGCGGTGGGTGTGTGACAGGGTGCCGGGGTGGCTGGTGCGTTGAGGCGGGGCGAGGTCGTGGGAGTCGGGTACGAGGGGCGTGCCGTCGACGAGGTGTTGGGTGATCTGGTGGGGCGGGGGGTCCGCACTCTGGTTGACGTGCGGTTGACCCCGGTGTCACGGAAGCGGGGGTTCAGCAAGCGGGCACTCGCCGAGGCCGCCGCGTCGGTCGGGATCGACTACGTGCACCTGCGGGGCCTGGGCAATCCAAAGGAGAACCGGCCGGGTTTTGCCGGTGACGCCGAGGCACTGGCCGCTGCCAGGGCTAGCTACCGCGACCTGATCACCGCCGAGACCGCCGCGGGTGATCTGGCCAGCATCGCCGAACTCGCCGCCGCGGGGCCGGTTGCGCTGCTGTGCTTCGAAGCCGACGAGAAGCGCTGCCACCGGCATGTGCTGCTCGACCTCGTCGGTGCCAAGTGCTGCTAGCGAGGGGCGGTGTACACACCTAGCACGCTGAACGTCTGCTCCCACTTGACCTGGTTGCCCACGTAGAACGCGGTGTCCAGCCCGGGGCGCACCTTCTCCGCGAGGAACTTCCGCTGGATCGCCCTTGTCACCTCCGCGTCGGTTGAGTTCCTCAGCCTGTGCTGCAACGCAACGAGCTCCCAGTCCAACATCCCCTGCTGATGTCCGGGGCATGTCCGGTGGGTGCACCGGTAGGCGTACCTAGCCGTGAACCGCGGTGCCACGAGCGGCGTTCCGGAGACCCCGAACAGGTCTTCTGCGGCAACGGCGCGATCGATGGCCCGTTGCTGTTCCGGTCTCCAGCCCGGGTTCGGGCTCACCCGCAGGTCGCTGATCTCCGCTGGGCGGATCACGGCGAGGGACCGACCGGGCGGCTGCGACCGGACGTCGGCTAACAATTCGCACATCGAGTGCCTGATGTGGTGGTCGATCAGGCTGCGGCGTTGCTTGCCCGGGGAGATCGGCTCCCCGCGGCTAACGCTGCCGAGATCCGGCCGCCAGCTCTCGAGCCTGCGGTCATTGCGCGCGGGCTTGGCCCGCAGCCGCACGATCTCGTACTTGCGGAAGCGGTGCACGGCGTCTTGGGCGCGAAAGTTGATCGGGTACAGCCGCACCCAGGACTCCAGGCCGAGCCCCTGCCTGATTCCCGCGACGCAGACCGTCTCCCCGTAGGTGCTGGAGGGGGTCGGAGCTGCCTTCACGGTGATCAGCACTCGCATGTCCACCCAGCCGTCACCTGCGGGTTTGGGGTCGGGATCGGGTTCCGGGTCGAACATCGATGGCTGCACGGTCGACACCCCCAGCACTCCACGTGACTCATGGATAGCAGAGAGGAGTCGGCCCGTGGTGCCGCCGATCGAGGGGTCTTGGCTGCTGGCGGAGGTCTGGCGCCGATCATCGGGGTGGCTTGCTGCCACCCCGCCTGGAGGGAACCGAGCAAGTCCCCGACGCAGCCGCTTTGCCGTTTGAACTTGACCTCCAGTGTGGTTGAGGTCGCACGATCGGGTCATGGACATCGACCCCAAGACCCTCGCGACCGCGGCGGAGCTCGACACGGCCGCCGTGGTCGGGCTCGGCACGAGCACCAGGGAGGCCAGCGAGTTGGTCCAGTTGGTGGCGGCCACGACTCGGCTGCTGGTCGACCGCGGCTTTCGGTTGATCGCCATCCAGGACAGCCAGCGCGTCGGCGACCTGCTCGACCGCTATCTGCTCGGTGGGCCCATTGACCTCGGTGTCGTGTTGTCGCAGGCTTGGGGGCCGTGGCGGACCGCGGAGACACGTGAGGCGTTGGTTGGTTTGCGCGCTCGCAACGAGGCCCACCCCGATGATCCGGTGCGCGTCATGGGCTTGGGTCCCGCGCGGGTCCTTCCCGCCGACTATGACCGTGTTGTGGAGCTGACCGGTCCGCACGTGATCGCGGCGCTCGCTCCTCTGCGCGAGAGCCACCAGCACGGCGAGCACGTGATGCGCGCCAGGGGTGTGCATCCCGGCCGTCCGTTCGTCGAGGTGGCGGCCGAGGTCCGTGCCACCGTGACCGACCCCGAGGCCTCCCGGTTGATGGACGCGATCGTCGAGCACCACGCCAACGCCATCGGTGCGGGCCACGACGCCGCCCGCGAGGAGCGCGCTGCCGACCGCCTCTTGGCGCGCGCCGCCGAGCGCGTTGTCATCTGGGACGGCACCTTGCATGTCGCGGCGCACCGGACCGGCATGGTGGGCCAGCATCTCTCAGCGGCTCTCGGCACTGCCTACCGCGCCGTCCACCTCACCTTCGCGACCGGCCGCATCCGCGACTTCGACGTCCCCGTCCCCGCCCCGGACTCCCTGGAGGCCACCCTTCCGACAGGCGTCACGAAGACGACTGGGCTCGGTGAGAGCCGCACCCGCCTGATCTCCGGTGTGTACGACCCGTCCCGGGACGAGGACCACTACTACTCGCTGCCCTCCCTGTCAGAGGCCTTCGCCGCTGTCGCGCTGCTCCCCGAGATCTCTCCGACTACTTCGCTCTGACCGTCGCTTCGCGCCCCACGACCGCGTTGAGTCCTGAGTCGCGGTAGACACCCCGTTCGGGCGGCAGGGTGTCCACCGCGTCGTCGGTGCAGCGGCTTGATCGGGCACATAGGACAGTCGGGTTTGGACGGTGTCATTCGCGGGCCGACGGCGGGACTTCTACGCGGGCAGGGGTGTGGTCATGGTCCGCCGGCTACCGCGTCGCGGCCCAACAGGCTTGCTGTCGACTCGGTGAGTAGGCGGCCGGTGACGTCGGGGTCGCAGCCCAGGCGGGGTAGGCGGGCGCGGATGGCGGCGGGGGAGCGCTGGTGCGCGGTGGCCAGTGCCCGGATGACCTCGACCGCCGGTGTCGCTGGGTCGTGGGCGAGCCAGGCCTCGCGCAGGGTCGCGTCCGCGTCGGCGGTCCAGCGCTGGTTGGCGTTGCCCACCGAACGGCGGACCCGGCGGCCCTCGAAGGCGGCGATGGCCGTGAGCGACTGGTGCAGCAGGCGCGCGGCCTCGGTGGCCCCGCCGGGTGGGAGTGCGAGGGTGCCCTCCGCGACCGTGGACCCGGCGGGGTCGTCGCCGCGCAGGTCGATCTCCAGGGCGCCGTCGGCGTCGGCGGTGACCGTCAGGGTGTAGGTGGTGTCGCGGGCGGTGCTGGTGTACTCCATGGTGAAAGTCATGGCCAGCACGGTAGGGCGGATCGCGCGATGGCGTGGGAAGTTGTCCACAGGCCCCTGGTCAGAGGTCTGGGCCCCGGCGCCCGACCTCGTGCGGGGCGTCCTCGCCGTCCAGTTCGGGTTCCCGTTCGCGTTCCTCGCGCAGGATGGTGTCGAGCTTCCTGGTGGCGCGGTGCAGCCGCCAGACCACCAAGGCCAGTGCGATGACCGCGATGGCCAGCCACAGCGCCGTGGACATCGGATCACCGCCTCTGGGGTGGGGCCGGTCCCGCCCGCTTCTTCCCAGGTTCCCATTACTGCTTGGCGGGCGCACCAGGTGCCAGTGTGGGAATCGCCGGATGGTGCGGATTCCGCCCATTCGGGGCAATCGGTTCTACTGTGGGTTACGGAGTTCGGACCAAGGTCTCCCGGGCGAGCCCCCAGCCCAGCGCCCCGACCAGCAGCAACCCGCCGGTGACGGTGAACGCCACGCCGTACGAGAACTGGTCGGCCAGCACCCCGGCGGCCAGCGGCCCGACGATCGCCCCGACGTCGACCGCCATCTGCGACACCGCCAGCACCTGCCCGCCGCGCGCCCGTCCGACCACGTCGGCGACGGCGGCCTGCTGCGGCGGCGTCAGCAGCCCCGTCCCCAGACCCGCCACCACAGTGGCCACCAGGAACTCCGGGACGCCGTCCGCCCACCCCGTCCAGATCGTCGCCAGGCCCGACACCACCAGTCCCACCAGCAGCAGCGGCCTGCGCCCGATCCGGTCCGACAGCCGCCCGGACACCAGCAGCATCACCACGTTGCTCGCGGCGAACACCGACAGCGCCGTCCCCGCGAACACCCCGTCCTGCCGCAACGCCTCCACCACGAACAGCGGCAGCAGTGACATCCGCACGCCGAACACCGCCCACCCGTTGGCGAACGACGACACCAGCGCGGCCCGGTACCCGCTGATCCGCAGCGCCGCCCGCAGCGGCAGCGCGGGGGCCGCGTCCACGTCGAGGACCACCGCCGACGGCGACCGGCGCAGCAGCACCCAGACCAGCGCCGTCGCCGCGACCAGGGCGACCGCGTAGACCAGGAACGGCGCCCGCACCGAGATCTCGAGCAGCCCGCCGCCCAGCGCGGGCCCGGTCACGCTGCCCAGCAGGAACGACGCCGCCCACAGACCCGACGCGCGTCCGCGCAGCCCGTCCGGGGTCAGCCGGACGAGGAGCGCGATGGCCGACACGGTGAACATCGCCGACCCGATCCCCGCCGCCGCCCGCAGCGCCACCAGGTGCCAGTAGGAGGTCGCGAACGCGCAGGCCCCGGTGCCCAGGGCGACGATGAGCAGCCCGTAGAGGTACACCCCGCGTTCACCCAGACGTGTAACCAGTCGACCCGCCACGGGTGCGCAGAGCAACCGCGTCACCGCGAAGGCGCTGATCACCACCGACGCCGCCGTGACGCTGATGTCGAAGCTGCGGGCGAAGGCGGGCAGGGCGGGCGCGACCAGGCCGAACCCCACCGCGATGACCACGTTGGCCGCGATCAGGACCCACACCTCGCGGGGCAGCCGGTCGTGCTTCTCAGCAGTCTTCGTCGCAGGAGCCCGCTTCACCCGATCATCCCCCGTCTGTCGGCCCGCGCGCACTATAAGCACGGGTGGGCAAGTCGGTGACAGACCGGGGTGAATTGGGGGTACCTACCGGGCGTCGTCCCCCGAACGAAGGAACCCCGATGTCCCACACTCGCGACCACGTCGAGGTCATCCCCGTGCTGGCCAAGCTGGCCGAAGCCGAGCGCGACGCCAAGCAGCTCACGACCGACGAGTCCTTCCGCGCGGGTCAGGCCGCCGGGCTGGAGCTGGCCCAGCGCATCGTCCGCGAGCAGGCGGGGCTCCCGGTGGAGGCCGACTCCGGCCGCGTCTGAGCTGACGGGGGCCGGGCGCCACGCCCGGCCCCGCTGCTCAGCTCGAGACGTCCCGACGGCGGAACGCGACCAGGGACGCCACCACCAGGGCCACCGCCACGACACCCAGCCACACCAGGGGCTCGACGGGCACCGACGGCCCGGGGACCTTCGGCACGTGGGTGAACGGCGAGACGTTCAGCACCACCTGCCCCAGGTTCAGCGCCGGGCCGAACAGCCCCAGCCCCAGCGCCACCCCCGCCACAGCCCACGACGCGGCCGTCGAGGCCCTCGGGACGAGCCCGAACAGCAGGGCCGCGATCCCGGCGACCACCCACACCGCGGGGACCTGCGCCACCGCGCCGCCCGCTGCGTGCGCGAGCTGGGTTCCCAG
>NZ_WHOL01000123.1 GCF_009745975.1 Actinokineospora pegani
GACCCGCTGCTGCGACGGCCCGTTCGGCGCGGTCAGGCCGTTGGACGCGCCGTCCTGGTTGACAGCGGTGCCGCGCACGACGGCCAGCACGCGGTGGCCGTTGCGGCGGGCGTCGGACAGGCGTTCCAGCAGGACCGCGCCGACGCCCTCGGCCCAGCTCGTGCCGTCGGCGCCCGCGGCGTAGGACTTGCAGCGGCCGTCCGCGGCGAGGCCGCGCTGGCGGGAGAAGCCGATGAAGTTGCCCGGGCTGGCCATCACGGTCACCCCGCCCGCCAGCGCCATCGAGCACTCGCCCCGGCGCAGCGCCTGCGCGGCCAGGTGCAGGGCCACCAGCGACGACGAGCACGCCGTGTCGACGGTGACGGCGGGCCCCTCCAGGCCGAAGGTGTAGGACACGCGGCCGGACAGGACGCTGCCCGCCGTGCCGGTGCCGAGGTAGCCCTCCGAGTCGCTGTCGAAGCCGACCGCGCCCGCCCCGTACTCGTGGTACATCAGGCCCGCGTAGACGCCGGTCGCGCTGCCGCGCAGGGTGGCCGGGTCGAGGCCCGCGCGCTCGAAGGTCTCGTGCGCGATCTCCAGGAACAGCCGCTGCTGCGGGTCCATGGCCAGCGCCTCGCGCGGGCTGATGCCGAAGAACCCGGGGTCGAAGTCGGCGGCGGCGTGCAGGAAGCCGCCCTCGCGCACGTAGCTGGTGCCCGCGTGGTCGGCGTCGTCGTGGAACAGCGCGTCGAGGTCCCAGCCCCGGTTGTCCGGGAACGGGGTGACGCCGTCGACGCCCTGGCTGACCAGGTGCCACAGCTCGTCGGGGGTGCTGACCCCGCCCGGGTAGCGGCAGGCCATGCCGACGATGACGACCGGGTCGTCGTCGGCGGCCTTGGTGGCGGTGGCGACCGCGCGCGTGCCGGAGCCGAACAGCGCGGACCGCAGGTGCTCGGCGAGGGCGGCCGGGGTCGGGTAGTCGAAGATCAGGGTGGCCGACAGGCGCAGGCCGGTGGCGTCGGCGAGCCGGTTGCGCAGCTCCACGGCGGTGAGCGAGTCGAAGCCCAGCTCGGCGAAGGACGCGTCGACCTCGACCGCGTCCGCCCCGGCGTGCCCGAGGACCGCGGCCACCTGGCCGCGCACCAGGTCGACCAGGCCGGTCTCGGTCAGCGACAGGGTGGTGTCGGTGACCTCGCGGACGGTGCGCCGGGCCGCGCCCCTGATCAGCCCGCGCAGCAGCGGCGGCACGGGCCCGCCGCCGAGCTGGGCGCGCACGGTGGCGACCTCGAACCGCATCGGCAGCACGTGCGGCCCGGCGGCGAGCGCGCGGTCGAACAGGTCCAGTCCGTCCTGGGTGGACATGGCGACCAGGCCGCCGCGGCTGACCCGGGCGGTATCGACGGCGTCGAGCTTGCCGGTCAGGCCGGAGGTCCGCGCCCACAGGCCCCAGCCCATGCTGACCGCGGGCAGGCCGAGCCCGTGGCGGTGCGCGGCGAGGGCGTCGAGGAAGGCGTTGGCGGCGGCGTAGTTGGCCTGACCGGCGGGCCCGAACGTGCCCGCCATGGAGGAGAACAGCACGAACGCGTCCACCTCGCCCGCGAGCTCGTGCAGGTTCCACGCGGCGTCGACCTTGGGCCGCAGCACGGCGGCGAGGCGCTCGGGGGTCAGCGCGGAGAGCACGCCGTCGTCGGTGACGCCCGCGACGTGGACCACGCCGTTGAGCGTCACACCGTCGAGGAGCGCGGCGAGGGCGTCGCGGTCGGCGGCGTCGCAGGCCTCGAGCCGGGCGGTGGCCCCGGCGGCGGCGAGGTCGGCCAAGAGGTCGGCCGCGCCGGGGGCGCCCGCGCCGCTGCGGCTGATCAGCAGCAGGTCGCGGACGTCGTGGGCGGTGGCGAGGTGGCGGGCGACGGCCGCGCCGAGGGTGCCGGTCGCGCCGGTGACCAGGACGGTGCCGGTGAGCCGCACGGGGTCGGGGGCGGGGACGCGGGTGAGGCGGGGGGCGTGCGGCTCGCCGTCGCGGACGCGCAGGCGGGGTTCGTCGCCCGCGAGGACGGGGGTGTCACCCTCGACGAGGACGACGCGGCCGGGGTTCTCGGCCTGGGCGGCGGCGACGAGGCCGTGCAGCGGGGCGTGGGCGAGGGAGCCATCGATGTGCACGACGAGGGGTTCGTCGTGGTCCTCGGCGAGCCATGTCTGGAGGTGGGCCAGGGTTTCGGCGGCGACGGCGTGGGCGGCCTCCACCTGCGTGCCCTCGGGAGTCGTGGGGCGGAACACCGCGCCGGGCAGACCGGTCTGGGCGACCGGGACCCAGTCGACACCGAAAAGGGTCTCGGCGGCGGGCTCGGCCGCCAAGGGGCGCAGGGTGACACCGCCGAGGGTGGCCACGGGCGCGCCCTCGGCGTCGAAGAGGGCGACCCGGCCGGTGGGGGCGACGTGGACGCGGACGGCCGAGGCGCCCTGGGCGTGCACGGTGACGTCGGAGAAGGCGAAGGGCAGCCGCGCCGGGCCCGCGCCCAGGCCGAAGACCTGGACCACGGCGTCGAGCAGGGCCGGGTGCAGGCGGAACGCCGCCGCCTCGGCGCGGGCGTGCTCGGGTAGGGCGACCTCGGCAAAGAGGTCGTCGCCGTCGCGCCAGAGCTTCTTGAGGCCTTGGAACCGTTCCCCGTAGGCGAATCCGGCGGCGGCGGCCTGCTCGTAGAGGCCGCTCAGGTCCTGCGGCTCCCCCGCCGCCCAGTCGGGCGCGGTGGGCTCGGGGCCCGCCTCGACGGCGAGGACGCCGGCGGCGTGGGTGGTCCACGGGACGTCGTCGGCGGGTCGCGAGTGGACGGACAAGCGGCGGCGGCCGCCCTCGTCGGCGCCCACGACCAACTGGACCTCGACCGCGCCGTCGTCCGGGACGACGAGCGGGGCGTGCAGGGTCAGCTCCTCGACCCGGGCACAGCCGACCTCGTCACCCGCGCGCACGGCCAGCTCGACGAACGCGGTGCCGGGCAGCAGCACCCGGTCGCGCACGGCATGCTCGGCCAGCCACGGGTGCGAGGACAGCGACAGCCGCCCGGTCAGCAGCACCATGTCGTTCTCGGCCACCGACACCGCCGCGCCGAGCAGCGGGTGGTCGGCCGGGCGCAGACCGGCGGCGGCGAGGTCGCCGATGGCGCCGGGGCGCGGGGTGAGCCAGTAGCGCTCGCGCTGGAAGGCGTAGGTGGGCAGGGCGATCCGCCTGCCCGTCAGGACGGCGGACCAGTCGACGGAACCGCCGCGCTGGTGGAACTCGCCGACGCCCGCGAGCAGGGCCTCGACCTCGTCCCGGTCGGAGCGCTGCAAGGCGATGCCGTCGGTGACCAGGCCGGTCAGCGGGGCGCTCGGGCCGACCTCGACGAACCGGGTGACGCCCTCGGCCGCGAGGGTGGCGAGGCCGTCGGCGAACCGGACGGTGGCGCGGACGTGCTGGACCCAGTACTCGGGGTCGGTCACGTCCCCGGCGATGATCGGGATTCGGGGTTCGTTGTAGGCCAGGCTCGTCGCGACAGCGCGGAAGTCGTCGAGCATCGGCTCCATGAGCACCGAGTGGAACGCGTGCGACACGCGCAGCCGCTTGGCGCCCTCAAGTCCGTGGACGGAGGCGAGCACGTCGGCCTCCGGACCGGACACGACGACCGAGCGCGGCCCGTTGACCGCCGCGATCCCGGCCTGGCCGACCAGGGTGATCTCGGACTCGGCGGCGCGGACGGACACCATCGCCCCGCCCCCGGGCAGCGCCTGCATGAGCGTCCCGCGCGCCTCGACCAGCGTCGCGGCGTCGTCGAGGGAGAGCACCCCGGCGACGTGCGCGGCGGCGAGCTCGCCGATGGAGTGGCCGACCAGGTAGTCGAACCGGACGCCCCAGGACTCCAGCAGCCGGAACAGCGCCACCTGGAAGGCGAACAGGCCGGTCTGGGTGAACCGGGTCTCCCCGATCCGCTCATCGCCGATGGCCTCGGTCAGCGGCAGGGTGAACCGGGAGACGACCTCGTCGAACGCGGTGGCGAAGACGGGGTAGCGGGCCTTGAGCCGCTCGCCCATGCCGGGTCGCTGCGCGCCCTGGCCGGAGAACACGGCGGCGGTCAAGCCCTCGACGGGCTTGGCCACGCGGACCTTGGGGTCGCCGTCGGCCAGGGCCCGCAGGTCGGCGCGCGGGGAGTCGCCGACGAGGACGGCGCGGTGGGGCAGGTGCGCGCGGGTGGTGGCCAGGGAGAAGCCGATGTCGTGCGGGTCGGCGTCGAGGTCGAGGAGCGCGGCGGCCTGGGCGCGCAGGGCCTGCGGGGTGGCGGCGGAGAGCAGCCAGGCGGTCGGGCCCTCGGCGCGGGCCCGCTCGACCGGCTCGGGGTCGGGGGCCTGCTCCAGGATCATGTGGGCGTTGGTGCCGCTGATGCCGAACGCCGAGACCGCGCCGCGCCGGGGCCGGTCGGCGGTCCACTCGCGACGGTCGTGCAGCAGCCGCACCGCGCCGGACTCCCAGTCGACCTGGGCGGTCGGGGTGTCGGCGTGCAGGGTGCGCGGGAGGACGCCGTGGTGCAGGGCGAGCACCATCTTGATCACGCCCGCGACGCCCGCGGCGGCCTGGGTGTGGCCGATGTTGGACTTCACCGACCCCAGCCACAGCGGTGTGTCGCGGTCGCGGCCGTAGGTGTCGAGCAGGGCGTTGGCCTCGATCGGGTCGCCCAGGGCGGTGCCGGTGCCGTGCGCCTCCACGACGTCCACGTCAGCCGCGGTGAGGCCCGCGGCGGCCAGCGCGTCGCGGATCACCCGCTGCTGGGCGGGCCCGCTCGGGGCGGTGAGGCCGTTGGACGCGCCGTCGGAGTTGGTCGCGCTGGCCCGGATGACGGCCAGGACGGGGTTGCCGTCGCGCTGGGCGTCGGACAGCCGTCGCAGGGCGACCACGCCCGCGCCCTCGGCGAACCCGGTGCCGTCCGCGCCCGCGCCGAAGGCCTTGCACCGGCCGTCGGCGGACAGGCCGCCCTGCTGGCCGAAGCCGACGAACATGCCCGGGGTGGCCATGACCGTGGCGCCGCCCGCCAGCGCGAGGTCGCTCTCCCCCGTCCGCAGCGACTGGCAGGCCAGGTGCAGCGCGACCAGCGACGCCGAGCAGGCGGTGTCGACGGTGACGGCCGGGCCCGCCAGGCCCAGCGCGTAGGCGGCGCGGCCGGAGATGACGCTCGCGGCGGTGCCGGTGACCAGGTAGCCCTCCGCGCCGTCGGCGGCGTTGTCCAGCAGCCAGCGGTAGTCCTGGTAGTTGGTGCCCATGAACACGCCGGTGCGGGAGCCGCGCAGCGCGGTCGGGTCGACGCCCGCGCGTTCCAGGGACTCCCAGACCAGTTCGAGCACGATGCGCTGCTGCGGGTCCATCGACAGCGCCTCGCGCGGCGAGATGCCGAAGAACCCGGGGTCGAACGCGCCCGGCTCGTCGAGGAATCCGGCCTCGAAGGCGTAGCCGCTGGCTTCTCGGTCGGCGCGCGAGCCCAGGTCCCAGCCCCGGTCGTCGGGGAACGGGCCGACCGCGTCGCGCCCGCCGGAGAGCAGGTCCCAGAACGCCTCGGGGCTGTCGACGCCGCCGGGGAACCGGCAGCCCAGGCCGACCACGGCGATCGGCTCGGAACCCGCGGCCTCGGCCGCGGTCTCCACCTCGCGCAGCCGCTGCCGGGTCTGGTGCAGGTCGGCGGTGACCTTCTTGAGGAAGTAGCGGAGCTTGTCCTCGGTCGTCCCGTTGTCCATGGTGTGCATGGTGCGCTCCGGCTGCGTCGGCTGTGCTGTCATCAGGAGATCCCGAATTCCTTGCCGATGAAGGCGAACATCTCGTCGTCCGAGGCCGCGTCCAGCGGCGTGGTGGTGTCGACCGGGGCCTTGTCGAGCAGCGCGCGCAGCCGATCCGCGATCCCGGCCCAGGTCGCCTCGTCCGCCCCGGCCAGCCCGCGTTCCAGCCCGGCCAGCAGCACGGCGGGGTCGTCGGGCAGGTCGGCGGCGACGGGGGCGGTGCGGGCCAACAGGTCCTCGGCCAGCGCGCGCGGGGTCGGCCGGTCGAACACCAGGGTCGCGGCCAGCCGCAGCCCGGTGGCGGCGGCGAGCCGGTTGCGCAGGTCGACCGCCGTCAGCGAGTCGAAGCCCAAGTCCTTGAACGGCTTGTCCGCCTCGACCGCGTCCGCCCCGGCGTGCCCGAGGACGGCCGCGACGTGCTTGCGCACCAGGCCGAGCGCGGCCCGGTCGCGCTGCGGGCCGGACAGCCTGGCGAGCTCGGCGGCGAAGTCGCCGGTGTCCTGGGTGGACACCGACCGCAGCTCCGGCAGCGCCGCCAGCAGCGGGCTGGGCCGGGTGGCGGTGAACCCGGCGGCCAGGCCGGGCCAGTCGACGTCGGCGACCAGGGTGACCGGGTCGCCGGTGCCGACGGCGGCGCGCAGCGCGCGGACGGCGGTGGCCGGGTCCATCGGCCGCACCCCGCCCCGGCGCAGGCGCTCGCCCGCCTCGTCGGCGCGGCTGGGCCCGCCCCACAGGCCCCAGGCGATCGAGGTGCCGGGCAGGCCCGAGCCGCGGCGGTGCTCGGCGAGGGCGTCGAGGTAGGCGTTGGCGGCGGCGTAGTTGGCCTGCCCGGCGTTGCCCAGCGCCCCCGCGATCGAGGAGAACAGGACGAACGCGTCGAGGTCGCGGTCGGCGGTGGCCTCGTGCAGCGCGCGGGCGGCGTCGGCCTTGGGGCCGAAGACGGTGGCGAGCCGGTCCGGGGTGAGCGCGGCGACCACGCCGTCGTCCAGGACGGCGGCGGTGTGCACCACGGCGGTCAGGTCCGGCAGGCCGTCGACGACCGCCTTGACCGCCGCCGCGTCGGACACGTCGCAGGCGACGACCTCGCCGGGCAGGTCGGCGGCGCCGGGCGCGTCCGGGCCGCGGCGGCTGAGGAGCACGACCCGCTCGGCCCCGGCGCCCGCGGCCCAGCGGGCGACGTGCCCGGCCAGCGCCCCGGTGCCGCCGGTGATCAGGACGGTGCCGCGCGGGGTCCAGTCCGCGGTGGGCGCGGCCGGGGCGTGCGCGAGCCTGCGGGCCAGCGCCCGGCCGCCGCGCAGGGCCACCTGGTCCTCGGTCCCGCCGAGCACGGAGGTGAGCAGCGCGGGGTCGAAACCGGGCTCGAGGTCGACCAGCCCGCCCCAGCGGTCGGGGTGTTCCAGCGCGACGACCCGGCCCAGGCCCCAGACAGCGGCCTGCTCGGGCGCGGTCACGTCGGCGACGGCGCCGCGGGTCGCGACCCACAGCGGCGCGGCGACGCCCGCCGCGCCGAGGGCCTGCACGACGGCGAGGGCCAGCGCGGTGTCGCCGCCGGGGACGAGCAGCACGCCTCCGGTGGGCGCGGCGGCGGACAGGGCGGCGGTGAGGTCGGTCCCGTCGGTGGTCAACTCGGGGACGCCCAGGGCGGTGGCGCACTCGGTGGCCAGCGCGGACCCGGGAGAGACGACGAGCCAGTCGCCGGTCGCGCCGCCGTCTGGGGTGATCGTGGTCCACTCGGCGTGGTAGCGCCAGGCGTCGACCTCGGCGGTCTCGCGGTGGCGGCGGCGCCAGGCGGTCAGCGCGGGGACGACGGCCCGCACCTCGTCCGCGGGCAGGCCCAGCTCGTCGGCCAGGCCGCCGCCCTCGACGAGCGACCAGAACCGGCTGTCCCGCTCGTCGACGACGGGGGCGGTGTCGGCGTCGAGCCAGAACCGCTGGTGCTGCCAGGCGTAGGTGGGCAGGTCGGCCACCGGGCCCTCAACAGACCAGTCGATGGTGACGCCGCAGGCGTGCGCCTCCCCCGCCGAACGCAGGAACCGGTCCAGGCCGCCGTCGTCGCGGCGCAGGGTGCCCACGGTGCGGGTGTCGGCGCGGTCTGCGTCGGCGAGGGTGTCCGACACGGCGGCCGAGACGACCGGGTGCGGGCTGACCTCGATGAACACCGGCTCGCCCGGCACCGACGCCACCGCGTGCCGGAACAGGACGGTGCCGCGCAGGTTGGCGACCCAGTACTGCGCGCCCATCTCCGGGCCGGTGACCGGCTCCCCGGTGACGGTGGAGTGGATGGGGACCTCGGGGGCGCGCGGCGCGACCGGGGCCAAGGTCTCCAGCAGCTCGGCGCGCAGGATCTCGACCTGGGCGGAGTGGGAGGCGTAGTCCACCGGGATGAGCCGGGCCCGCACGCCCGCGGCCGCGCAGCGCTCGAGGACCTCGTCGAGGCCGTCGGTGTCACCGGAGATGACCACCGAGCGCGGCCCGTTGACCGCGGCCAGCGACAGGTCCTTGCCCGCGATCAGCTCGCGGGCCTGGTCGACCGGCAGCGCGAGCGAGGCCATGCCGCCGAGCCCGGCGAGCTTGCCCGCGATCGCCTGGCTGCGCAGCGCCACCACGCGCGCACCGTCCTCGAGCGACAGAGCGCCCGCGACGACAGCGGCGGCGATCTCGCCCTGCGAGTGCCCGATGACAGCGGAGGGCGTGACGCCGTAGGACTTCCACAGCGCCGCCAGCGAGACCATGACCGCCCACGACGCGGGCTGCACGACGTCGACCCGGCGCAACGACTCCTCGTCGCCGAGCACGTCGACCAGCTCCCAGGTGACGAACGGCCGCAGCGCCTCGGAGCACTCGGCGAGCCGGTCGGCGAAGGCGGGGACGGACAACAGGTCACGACCCATGCCGACCCACTGCGCGCCCTGCCCGGGGAAGACGAACACCGGGGCCGAGCCCTCGCGGGCGGGCAAGCCGGGCTCGACCTCGGCCAGGCGGGCGTGCAGGGTCTCGATGTCGGCCCCGGCCACCACCGCCCGGTGCTCGAACCGGGCGCGGGTGCGCAGCAGCGCGGCGGCGACGGCGGCGAGGTCGGTGTCCGGGCCGGTGGCCGCGCGCAGCCGGTCGGCTTGAGCGCGCAGCCCGGCGGCGGTCCGCGACGAGAGGACCCACGGCACGGTCCCGCTGGGCGCGCGCTCGGCCGCGGGGGTCTCCGGCGCCTGTTCGAGAATCAGGTGGGCGTTGGTGCCGGAGATGCCGAAGGAGGAGACGCCCGCGCGGCGCGGGCGGTCGGCGGAAGACCAGTCGCGGTTGTCGGTGAGCAGCCCGATCGCCCCGGCGGTCCAGTCGACCTGGGAGGACGGGCCGTCCACGTGCAGGGTGCTGGGCAGCGCGCCGTGGTTGAGCGCGAGCACCATCTTGATGACCCCGGCGACGCCCGCGGCGGCCTGCGTGTGGCCGATGTTGGACTTCACCGACCCGAGCCACAGCGGCTCGGTCCGGTCCTGGCCGTAGGTGGCCAGCAGCGCCTGGGCCTCGATCGGGTCGCCCAGGGTGGTCCCGGTGCCGTGCGCCTCCACCGCGTCCACATCGGACGGTGCCAGTCCGGCGTCGGCGAGGGCGGCGCGGATGACCCGCTGCTGTGACGGCCCGTTCGGGGCGGTGAGGCCGTTGGACGCGCCGTCGGAGTTGATGGCGCTGCCCTTGACCACGGCGAGGACCCGGCGGCCCTCGGCGCGGGCGTCGGCGAGCCGTTGCAGCACCACGACGCCGATGCCCTCGGCGAACCCGGTGCCGTCCGCGGCCTTAGCGAAGGAGCGGCACAGCCCGTCCGGGGACAGTGCGCCCTGGGCGGTGAACTCGCCGAACAGGCCGGGCGTGGACATGACCGACACCCCGCCCGCGAGCGCCATCGAGCACTCGCCCCGGCGCAGCGCCTGCGCGGCCAGGTGCAGGGCCACCAGCGACGACGAGCACGCCGTGTCGACGGTGACCGCCGGGCCCTCCAGCCCCAGGGCGTAGGCGACCCGGCCGGACAGGACGCTGGCGGTGGTGCCGGTGCCGACGTACCCGGCGAGGTCGTCGGGCACGTACTTGAGCAGGTCGGTGTAGTCCTGGCCGCTGGTCCCGGCGAACACGCCGGTGCGGGACCCGCGCAGCGCGGTGGGGTCGATCCCGGTGCGCTCGACGGCCTCCCAGGCGACCTCCAGCAGCAGTCGCTGCTGCGGGTCCATGGCCAGCGCCTCGCGCGGGGAGATGCCGAAGAACGCGGCGTCGAAGCCGGTGACGTCGTCGAGGAACCCGCCGCGGACGGCCGTCGCGGGCCAGCCCCGGTCGGTGGGCGGGCCGGTGATCCCGTCGCGGCCCTCGGCCAGCATCGCCCACAGGTCGTCCGGGGACTCGACCGAGCCGGGGAACCGGCACGCCATGCCGACGATCGCGATTTCGTCCTCGCCGGACACGCCGCCCTCGATCACGACAGAGGCGGTGGTGGACCCGCTCAGCTCGTCGAGCAGGTGCGCGGCGAGGACGGCGGGGGTGGGGTAGTCGAAGACCAGGGTGGCGGGCAGCGCCAGGTCGGTGGCGCGGCGCAGGGCGTTGCGCAGCTCCACGGCGGTGACGGAGTCGAAACCGAGGTCCTTGAACGGCTTGCGCGCCTCGATGGCGGCGCCGGAGTCGTGCCCGAGGATCGCCGCCACCTGGTCGCGCACGACGTCGGTCACGGCGGTGAGCCGCTCGCCCGCGGGCAGCGCGGCGAGCCGGGCGGCCAGGCCGGTGACCGGCGGGGCGGCCGGGGCCAGGGCGCGCACCTCGGGCAGGTCGGCCAGCAGCGGGCTGGGCCGGGAGGCGGTGTAGGCGGTGGCGAACCGGTCCCACTGGATGTCGGCGACGAACACGGCGGTCTCGTCGCGGCCGAGGATGCCGCCGAGCACGCGCAGCGCGGTGTCCGGGTCCAGCTCGGGCACGCCGTGGCGGCGGGCGATGTCGCCGACCCCGCCCAGGGCCATGCCGCCGTCGGCCCACGGCCCCCACGCCACGGCGGTGGCCGGGAGGCCGAGACCGCGGCGGTGCTGGGCCAGGGCGTCGAGGAAGGCGTTGCCCGGGGCGTAGTTGGCCTGGCCGGAGGCGCCGAGGACGCCCGCCATGGAGGAGAACAGCACGAACGCCTCGACGGTGTCGCCCAGCAGCTCGTGCAGGTGCCAGGCCGCGCCCGCCTTGGCCGCCAGCGCGGTGTCGACCTGCTCGGGGGTCAGCGCGTCGACCACCGCGTCGTCCAGGACGGCCGCGGTGTGGAAGACCGAGCCGACCTCGGCACCGTCGAGGGCGGCGGCGAGCGCGTCCCGGTCGGTGATGTCGCAGGCGACGATCCGGGCGGCCGGGCCCAGCTCGGCGGCGAGCTCAGCCGCGCCGGGGGCCAGCGGGCCGCGCCTGCTCAGCAGCAGCACGTCGGCCCCCGCGGCGACCAGCCAGCGGGCGACCCGGCTGCCCAGGGCCCCGGTCCCCCCGGTGACCACGGCGGTGCCAGTGGGTGTCCATGCGGGTCCTCCCGTGCTGGTGGCGCGGGCGAGCCTGCGGACCAGGGTGCCGCTGCCGCGCACAGCGACCTGGTCTTCGGCGGGGTTGGCCAGGGCCGCGACCAGGTGGGCGAGGCAGCGTTCGCCGGTGTCGGCGAGGTCGACCAGGCCTGCCCAGCGCTCGGGGTGCTCCAGGCCGATGACGCGGCCCAGGCCCCAGACGGTGGCCTGCCACGGGTCGGTGAGCGGGTCGCCGGGTCCGGTGGAGACCGCGCCGGTGGTCACGGCCCAGATCGGGGCGTCGAGCCCGGCCTGGGCGAGGGCCAGGGTGTCGGTGAGGCCCTGCTGCGACACGACGCCGGTGAACGGCCCGTCGGCCTGGTCCGTGCTGACCTCGGCGCCCGCCGCGCGGACCGCCCCGGCGATCGCGGGATCGGCCAGGACGAGCCAGCGGCCGGACAGGGCCGCGGGGGCCGGGTCGGGGACGGGCACCCAGGTGACGGTGTAGCGCCAGGAGTCGGCGGTGGCCTCGGCCAGTTCGCGCTCGCGCCACCGGGCCAGCACGGCGACGGTGTCGGCGTCGACCCCCTCGATGGCCTCGCCCCGGGACACCAGGTCCCAGAACCGGCTGTCGGCGCCGCGGGCGGTCTTGGGGCCGGCCTCCCACCAGAAGTGCTTGCGCTGGAACGGGTACGTGGGCAGGTCGGCGCGCGGGGCGGTGGCGCCCGCGTACCAGCGCGACCAGTCGACGGCGACGCCGAGCACGAACGCCTCGGCCAGCGAGGTGGCCACGCGGGCGAGGCCGCCCTGCTCGCGGCGCAGGGTGCCCACGGCCCGGCCCGCCATCGCCGACACCAGCACCGGGTGCGGGCTGACCTCGACGAGGACCGCCCCGGCCAGGGTGCTCACCGCCTGGTCGAACAGGACGGTCTGGCGCAGGTTGCGGTACCAGTAGGCGGCGTCCATGCCGGTGGTGTCGAACGGGGCGCCGGTGACGGTGGAGATCAGCGGCGTGCGGGCGGCCCTGGGCTCGACCGGGGCCAGCGCGCGCAGCAGCTCGTCCTCCAGGTCGGCGACCTGGGTCGAGTGCGAGGCGTAGTCGACCGGCACCCGCCGGACCCGGACCTCGGCGGCCTCGAGCGCGGCGATGACCGCGTCCAGCGAGGCGTCGTCGCCGGAGACGACCACGGACCCCGCCCCGTTGACGGCGGCGATCCCCACCCCGGGCCACGGCGCGATCCGCTCCCGCACCTCGTCGGCGGGCAGCGCGATGGACACCATGCCGCCGCGCCCGGCCAGCGACTCCGCGATGACCTTGGACCGCAGCGCGACGACCCGCGCACCGTCCTCGAGCGACAGCGCACCCGCGACGACGGCGGCCGCGATCTCGCCCTGCGAGTGCCCGACCACGGCCGAGGGCGTGACGCCGTAGGACTTCCACAGCTCCGCCAGCGACACCATGACCGCCCACAGCGCGGGCTGCACCACGTCGACCCGGTCCAGCATCGCCGCGTCGTCCAGCACCGACACCAGGTCCCAGTCGACAAAGGCCCTCAACGCGTCCGCGCACTGCGCCATCCGGTCGGCGAACGCCGGGACGGCCAGCAGCTCGCGGCCCATGCCGACCCACTGCGCGCCCTGGCCCGGGAACACGAACACCGGCTTGCCCGGCCCCTCGGCGACACCCGCGACCACGGTCGGCGACGGCCGGTCCCCGGCCAGCGCGGCCAGCCCGGACCCGTGCTCGGCCAGCACGACCGCCCGGTGGTCGAGCACCGAACGGGAGGTGGCCAGCGCGAGCCCGACTGCCAGCGGGTCGCCCTCGACCGACCGGGCCAGCGCGCGCAGGGCGTCGGCGGACCCGGCCGAGAGCACCCACGGCAGGACCGCCGGGGCGCCGGCGGCCTCGACCGGCTCGGGCTCGGGGGCCTGCTCGATGATCACGTGGGCGTTGGTGCCGGAGATGCCGAACGACGACACGGCCGCGCGGCGCGGGCGGTCGACGGCGGGCCAGTCGCGGGCGCCGGTGAGCAGCTCGACGGCCCCGGCGTCCCAGTCGACCTCGGGGCTGCGCTCGTCGGCGTGCAGGGTCTTGGGCAGCACCCCGTGCCGCAGCGCCTGGACCACCTTGAGCACGCCGGCGATCCCGGCGGCGGCTTGGGCGTGGCCGATGTTCGACTTGATCGAGCCCAGGTAGAGCGGTTCCTCCCGGTCCTGCCCGTAGGTGGCCAGCAGCGCCTGGGCCTCGATCGGGTCGCCCAGGGTGGTCCCGGTGCCGTGCGCCTCCACCACGTCCACATCGGACGTGGTCAACCGCGCGTTGGCCAGCGCGGCGCGGATGACCCGCTGCTGCGACGGCCCGTTCGGCGCGGTCAGG
>NZ_WHOL01000124.1 GCF_009745975.1 Actinokineospora pegani
TCGTCGAAGCCGACGGTGAACTTGCGCGGCCCGTAGTCGAGGACCATCGACCCGTCGGTGTCCAGGCCCAGGTCGGGCACCAGCCGGTCGGCGAGCTGCTCGCTGCTGAGGCCGATCCGCTCGGCCACCGCCCGCATCTTCTCCTCGGCGCGTTCCTTGAGGCCCTTGAACTTGACCTTGTTCGCGATGCCGTTGAGGTGCATCAGCGCCACGTCGGTGCCGATGTCGCCCAGCACGTCCAGACCGCTCACCGCCCGGGCGTGCCCACCCTCGCCCGGCCACGCCCGGATCAGCGGCGACAGCTCGCGCACCACCTCGTCGTCGCCGACCGCGCCGAGCGCGGTCATCGCCCAGTTGTCCTTGGACTGCGCGCCCGAGGTCAGCCAGAGGTGGAACAGCCGCCAGGCGAACCGGGCCAGCGACGCCGGGTCGGTGGCCTCCTGCACCTGGGCCAGGCCCGCGTACGGGGCACCCGGCTTGCACAGCGCCAGGATCGTCACCACGTGCCCGGCGGCCTCCAGCGGCAGCGCGGACCTGCGGTCGGCCAGCAGGATCTGCGGCAGCAGCGCCGGGTTCGCCCACGCGCCCACGGCAGGCAGCTTGGCGGGCAGCGACTCGAGCGGGTCGGCGGCCAGGATGACCCGCGTCGCGGCGTCGGCCTCCGCGCCGTACTCGCGGGCCACCGCCAGCACGGACTCCTCGCCCTCGCGCGCGGCCACCGCGCGCAGCGCCTCACCCGCCGCCGTGCGCTGCCTGCCCGCCTCGCCGACCGCGGCCGGGATGAGCGGGCGCACCGCCGCCGTGCCGTGCCGGGCCAGGTACGCCAACGCCTTGGTCCGCACGGCCTTGAGCCGCGTCGCCCAGTCGGCCATCAGCGCGGCCACGCTCGGCCCGGTGAACGGCCGCAGCAGGTCGACCACCGACGCGGGCCTGCTCGCGGCGATGTGCAGCAGCGCGGGCAGCGCGTCCAGGCCGAACCGGGCCACGATCACCGAGCCCCAGTCGTTGAGGTCCCAGATGTGCTCGGGCTGCCAGCGCAGCAGCAGCTCCCGCGCCAGGTCCTCCGGGCCGAGGGCGATCATCGGCGCCTGGATCCAGTGGTGGGAGTGGCCGTCGGCATCTGGCCTGCTGTACTTGGCGAACAGTCCCGGCCAGTCGATCGAGCCCGTGTGGCGCAGCGTGTGCGGCCGGTGTGCCCGGTCGGCCGCGGCCAGCCACTCGTCGCGCTCCCCGTCCGCCCAGGCCAGGGCGTCGACGCCGAGCGGCTCCAGGCCCGCGACGACGACCGGCTTGGCCTTGGTCTTCTTGCGCAGCCACGGCGGGTCGGCCAGCACCGGTGGCAGGTCGGCCGGGTCGGCGGCGGGCACCCGCTCCGCCCGGGAGGCGAGCACCTTGTCCAGTCGCGCCCTGGCCCCCTCCGACACCTCGATGCCGTCGACGACCTCGGGGTCGGCCAGCACGTGCGCGGACAGCGACGTCTCCAGCACGGAGGTGTCGCCCACGCCCGCGGGCCCGGCCAACGCCTCGGCCAGCATCCGCGCGCCGCGCCGGGGGAAGCGCTTGAGCGCTTCCTGCAGGTAGGGCGCCGCTGCGCGCTGGCCGCTGCGGGCGATGAGGACGGCCATCGCCTCGTCGGTGGGGAAGCTGGCCAGGTGCGCCAGCAGCGTCCGGTTCTGCTCGGCGCCGCCGTCGTCGAGCCAGTGGTCCAGCGCCGGGGTGACGGCCGGGCCGAGGCTGCGCACCAGCGTCGGCAGCGTGCGCGAGGAGGTGAACAGTGCCCACGTCGAGGTGGAGCCGTACACGTGCTGCAACTGGTCGTGGTCCTCGACCGCGCCGAGCAGCATCGTCGCCCTGATGTTGTCGCTGCGGCCCGGCGCGACCGCCACCGCCTCGTCGACCCAGGCGCGCTCGGTGGGCAGCAGGTAGGCCGCGACCGCCTTGCGCGTGGTGGAGTCCCGGAGCGCGCCGACCGCGGCGACGGCGCGGGCGTACTCGTCGTCGTCCGCGCAGGCCAGGCTGGCCCGGACCCGGTCGACCATCGCGTCGCTGCCCCACTGCCACCGCACCATGCTGTCGCGGCGGCGGACCCAGGTCCCCCGGGACTCGTGCCTGGACCGTTCGGCCACGACCTCGATGCCGGTATCCAGCATCAGCGCCTCGGCGGCGAAGGCGGGGCCCCCGGTGGCGATCCAGAGGTCGGCGACGACGTTGAACTTGTGCCCCTGCGACCAGTAGTGCCGGTTCGAGGCCGCCTTCTGCACGATGGCCGCGCCCAGCGGGGTGGTTTGGCCCGCGAGCTGGCCGAGCCCGGCCTCCCGCAGGTCGGGCTCGGTGCGCTCGTCCGCCAAGATCGCCCGGACCGTCTGCTCGCACGTGGCCAGCAGGTCCCTCGCGGTCGCGACCGCCTCGTCGCTGACCCGCCGCGGCGCCCGCGTCGAGCCCCGGCGGGCGACGGCCATCCGCAGGAGGGTCGACGGCGGGTCGTAGACGTCCTCGTCCGCCCACTGCCTCCCCCCACCTGCCGGCTCGGCGGCAGGCTGCGCGGTTTCCGCGGCGGGCTCATCGGCAGGGGGTGCGGCGGCGGTGTCCGGCTCGGACTGTCCTGCCGTCACCGGTGCGGCGTGGACGGTCGCCGTGCCGGGCTCGCCGTAGCCCTTGCGGACCTTCTCGGCGATCAGCTTGGCCAGGTGCGCCTCAGCCTCACTGGCGGAGGCGAACGCCTTGTCCTTGGTCTGCCCGTTCGTGCCCAGCCGTCCCCAGCGGGTGGTGACGGTCAGACCCATCACCGAGCCCTCCCAGAACTTCTCCGACCCGCCCCCGACGTACTCCAACCGTCGCAACGTCCCAACCCCTCGTGCCGCACCGCGCCGAACGTGATGGCCGAAAGGTACCTGCCGCCCCTGACAATTTTGGGCTGTTCGCAGGTGGCAGCCACAGTCCGAGCCGGGTAGAACTGACTCTCCGCAGTCCTCCGGAAGCAGAGAGGCAAGGTCCCCGATGGGTGCACGGCACCGCACAGCCGCCCTCGCCACCGCCGTGGTCGCCATGACCGCGGCGGTGGTCGTCCCGGCCGAGGCCACACCGCACCGGCCACCGGTCAAGACCCCGATCGCCAGCGGCTACGGCGGCGCGGTCGTCTCCGACACCGTGGAGTCGACCGAGGCGGGCCTGGCCGTCCTGCGCCGCGGCGGCAGCGCCGCCGACGCCGCCGTGGCGGTCGCGGCCACGCTGGGCGTGACCGACCCGTTCGTCGCGGGCCTCGGCGGTGGCGGCTACTTCGTCCACTACGACGCCCGCACCCGCGAGGTGTCCACAATCGACGGCCGCGAGACGACACCGCGCGCGGGCGACGAGAAGATGTTCATCGACCCGGCCACCGGGCAGCCGTACCCGTTCGCCACCGCGGTCACCAGCGGCCTGTCCGTCGGCACCCCGGGGATGCTGGCCACCTGGGACCGCGCCCTGCAGCGCTGGGGCCGCCTGTCGCTGTCGGACACGCTGCGCCCGGCGATCTCCGTCGCGGACAAGGGGTTCCCGCTCACCCCCGCGCTGCGCGACCAGATCGTGTCCAACGAGGCCCGGCTCAAGCAGTTCACCTCCTCCGCCGAGCTGTTCCTGCCCGGCGGCGAGGTCCCCGACGCGGGCGCGGTCCTGCGCAACCCCGACCTCGCCGACACCTACCGGGAGATCTCCCGCAAGGGCGTGCGCTCCTTCTACGGCGGCTCGGTCGGCCGCGACGTCGTCGACGCCGTGCGGAACCCGCCGCTGGCCCCCGACGCCACCATCGACCCGCCGCGGGGCCGCATGGTGCTCCAGGACCTCAAGGCCTACAGGACCATCGACCAGGCCCCGACCCGCAGCGGCTACCGCGGCCTGGACGTCTACGGGATGGCCCCCTCCTCCAGCGGCGGCATCACCGTCGGCGAGGCGCTCAACATCCTGGAGAACTTCGACCTCAAGCGCATGGACCGCACCCAGGTCCTGCACCACTACCTGGAGGCCTCCAAGCTCGCCTTCGCCGACCGCGGCCGCTACATCGGCGACGCGCGGTTCGTGGACGTCCCGCAGAAGCAGCTCCTGTCCGACGAGTTCGCCGCCACCCGCGCGTGCCTGATCGACCCGGCCAGGGCCCTGCCCGCCCCGGTCGCCCCCGGCGACCCGTTCCGGCCCGGCTCCTGCGAGCCGCGCACGGCGGCGCCCGCCCCGGACAACGAGGTGCACACCAACCACTTCGTCGTCTCCGACGCGTGGGGCAACGTCGTCACCTACACCAACACCATCGAGCAGCTCGGCGGCAGCGCCATCGTCGTCCCCGACCGCGGCTTCCTGCTCAACAACGAGCTGACCGACTTCAACTTCGCCCCCACCCAGGGCGAGGCCCCCGACCCCAACCTCCCCGCCGCGGGCAAGCGCCCCCGGTCGAGCATGTCCCCGACCCTGGTCCTCAAGGACGGCCGCCCCTGGCTGGCGGTGGGCTCCCCGGGCGGCTCGACGATCATCACCACGGTCCTGCAGATCCTGGTCAACCGCATCGACCTGGGCCTGTCCCTGCCGGACGCCCTGGCCGCGCCGCGCGCGTCCCAGCGCAACACGGCCGCCGTGACCGCTGAGCCCGCGTTCATCTCGGGCGCGGGCGGCCTGACCGCCCTCGGCCACACGTTCACCGCCCAGAAGGAGATCGGCGTCGCCGCCGCCCTCGAGTTCGACCGCTGGGGCAAGGTCCTTGCGGTCGGCGAGCAGACCCGCCGCGGCGGGACGTCGGCCGGGGTGATCTTCCCGGTCCGCTGACGGCCCGGACGCCCGGTCACCCCCGGTGGCCGGGCGTCCGCTACGCCGTGCCGTCGTCGAGCAACGCCTCGACCGCGGCCCGCTCGTCGGCCGGGAAGACCATCACCCGCAGCCCCTCGCCGTCCTCGGCGGGCACGGTCGTCGCCCGCACGCCCGCCTGCTGCAACCGCTCCTCCACGAACCGGGCCGCGTTCTGGCTGGGGACCTTGGCGATCTCCTTCAACAGCCCGTAGTCCTTCTTCGGCCCCGCGGCGAACCCCCAGCGCAGCACCAGGCCCAGCACCCCGATGACCAGGAGCGCGACCAGGGAGAGGTACGGCGCGGGCAGGTCCATGCCCCCATCATCGCCCCCGGCCCCTGCTCCGGTCAGCCCTCCGTCGCGGAAGCGGCGGAGTTGTGCGGGCCGCACGACTTCGGGTGACGCTTCTTGTCGGCCGCGTTCGGGCGTGCTGAACTCGATCGAGGGAGCTCGGTGACGACTAGCACATGTGGGGGTAACAAGCGGGTTACCCGCGAGTACGCTCTCCCCACCACTGGGCTGATTAACGGAGGTTAACCGGTGCCGTACCCCACTGATGGAGAGCGAGACCGCCCGTGGGTCATGCGGACCTACGCCGGGCACTCGTCGGCCAAGAAGTCCAATGAGCTCTACCGCCGGAACCTGGCCAAGGGCCAGACCGGCCTGTCGGTGGCCTTCGACCTGCCGACGCAGACCGGGTACGACCCGGACCACGAGCTGTCCAAGGGCGAGGTCGGCAAGGTCGGCGTGCCGGTCAGCCACATCGGCGACATGCGCACGCTGTTCGACCAGATCCCGCTGGGCGACGCCAACACCTCCATGACGATCAACGCGACGGCCATGTGGCTGCTGTCGCTGTACGTCACCGTGGCCCAGGAGCAGGCCGAGGCCGAGGGCACCGACTGGCAGGAGATCGTCGGGAGGCTCGCGGGGACGACCCAGAACGACATCATCAAGGAGTACCTGTCGCGGGGGACCTACGTCTTCCCGCCGGGGCCGAGCCTGCGGCTGATCACGGACATGGTGGCCTACACCGTCCAGAACGTGCCGAAGTGGAACCCGATCAACATCTGCAGCTACCACCTGCAGGAGGTCGGCGCGACCCCCGTGCAGGAGGTCGCCTACGCGATGTGCACGGCCATCGCGGTGCTCGACGCGGTGAAGGACTCCGGGCAGGTGCCCGAGGAGAAGTTCGGCGACGTCGTGCAGCGCATCTCCTTCTTCGTGAACGCCGGTGTGCGGTTCATCGAGGAGATGTGCAAGATGCGCGCGTTCACCCAGCTCTGGGACGAGATCACCCGCGAGCGCTACGGCATCGAGAACCCCAAGCACCGCCGCTTCCGCTACGGCGTGCAGGTCAACTCCCTGGGCCTGACCGAGGCGCAGCCGGAGAACAACGTCCAGCGCATCGTGCTGGAGATGCTCGCCGTGTCGCTGAGCCGCAACGCGCGTGCCCGCGCCATCCAGCTCCCCGCGTGGAACGAGGCCCTGGGCCTGCCGCGCCCGTGGGACCAGCAGTGGGCGCTGCGCATGCAGCAGGTCCTCGCCTACGAGACCGACCTGCTCGAGTACGAGGACCTCTTCGACGGCTCCCCGGTCATCGAGGCCAAGGTCAACGCCATCCTCGACGGCGCCCGCGAGGAGATCGACCGCGTCCAGGCCATGGGCGGGGCGGTCGCCGCGGTCGAGTCCGGATACATGAAGACGCAGATGGTCGGCTCGCTGGCCGACCACCGCCGCAAGATCGAGGCGGGCCAGCAGGTCATCGTCGGCGTGAACAAGTTCGACACGACCGAGCCCAGCCCCTTGCAGGCCGAGGGCGCCAAGGCCATCGAGACCGTGGACCCGATCGCCGAGCGGGAGGCGGTCGAGGCGATCAAGGCGTGGCGCTCGGGCCGCGAGGCCGCCGTGGTGGAGGACGCCCTGCGCGGCCTGCGCGACGCGGCCAAGACCGATGCCAACCTGATGGAGGCCACCATCGTGTGCGCCAAGGCGGGCGTGACGACGGGCGAGTGGTCCCAGGCCCTGCGCGAGGTCTTCGGCGAGTACCGCGCCCCCACGGGCGTCTCCGGCGCGTCGGCCACCGGCGAGGCGGGCGCCGAACTGGGCAAGGCCCGCGAGCGGGTCAAGGCCACCGGCGAGGAACTGGGCCAGCGCCTGCGCATGCTCGTCGGCAAGCCCGGCCTCGACGGCCACTCCAACGGCGCCGAGCAGATCGCCGTCCGCGCCCGCGACACCGGCTTCGAGGTCATCTACCAGGGCATCCGCCTCACCGCCGACCAGATCGTCTCGGCGGCGGTGCAGGAGGGCGTGCACGTGGTCGGCCTGTCGATCCTCTCGGGCTCCCACCTCGACGCCGTCCCCGCCGTGGTCGAGGGCCTGCGGGCCGCGGGCGCCGGGGACATCCCGGTCGTCGTCGGCGGCATCATCCCCCCCGATGACGCCGCGGTCCTCACCGCCAAGGGCGTGGCCAGGGTCTTCACCCCCAAGGACTACGAGATGACCCAGATCATGAACGAGATCGTCACCGTGATCCGCGAGGCCAACGACCTGCCGTAGGGCTCAGTCCGCGCCGATGTCCTCGTTCCAGACCTCCGGGTGCGTGGCGGTGAAGTCCGCCATCATCGCCACGCACCCCGGGTCGTCGAGCAGCACGACCTCCACCCCGTGCTCGGCCAGCCAGTCGTGCCCCCCGACGAACGACCGCGCCTCACCGATCACCACCCGTGAGATGCCGAACTGCCGGATCAGTCCCGAGCAGTACCAGCACGGCGACAACGTCGTGGCCATCGTCGTCCCCCGATAGGACCGACGCCGTCCCGCCGCCCGGAACGCCGCCGTCTCACCGTGCAGCGTCGGGTCGCCGTCCTGCACCCGCCGGTTGTGCCCCGACCCCCACAGCGACCCGTCCGGCCCGAACAGCGCGCCGCCGATCGGGACGCCACCCCCCGCCAGGCCGGTCTTGGCTTCCCGCACGGCCTCTGCCAGCATCTTCACGTCGTCCACGCCTGGATTGTGCTGGGTTCCCCGGTCGCGCGCGAGAGTGATCACGGGTGGAGTTCAGCGCGTCCGATGGACGGGGGGCGCGTTGTCCTGGCATTGTTTACCGACAAGTAGCTACCGGGAGGTTCAGGCATGGCCGCCTATCAGACCGTGGTCGTCGGCACCGACGGCTCCGACTCCTCTTACCTGGCCGTCGACCGGGCCGCGGCGATCGCCGCTTCCACCTCGGCCACCCTGGTGATCGCCTGCGCCTACCAGCCGCGCGAGGACCGCGACCTGGGCCGGGCCCAGGACCAGCTGGGCGAGGACGTGGCGTACCAGGTCGTCGGCTTCAACCCCGCCGAGGAGACCGTGCGCACCGCCCGCGAGCGGGCGCGCGCCGCGGGCGCGGAGAAGATCGAGACCGTGGTCGTCGGCGGCGACCCGGTGCCGACGCTGGCCAAGGTCGTGGCCGACCACAAGGCCGACCTGCTGGTCGTCGGCAACCGCGGGCTCAACACCCTGGCCGGGCGCATCCTCGGCTCGGTCCCGGCGGAGGCGGCCCGCAAGTCGCTCGTCGACGTGCTGATCGTGCACACGACCGGCTGAGATGACCGACATCCCGCAGGACCCGGCCGCCGCGTTCCAGGCGCGGGTGGAGTCGCTGCTGCTCGGCGGCACCCGCCAGTACACGCGCCTGGAGGTGGTGGAGAAGGCGGGCGTGCCGCTCGAGCGCGCCATGACCCTGTGGCGCGCCCTGGGCTTCGCCACCGTCGCCGACGACGCGGTGGTCTTCACCGAGCGCGACATCGAGGCGCTGCGGCTGACCGACGAGCTGATGTACCGCGGCATCCTGGAGCCCAGCCTGGCCACGGCCATGGCCAGGATGCTCGGCCAGCACCTGTCCCGGCTGGCCGAGTGGCAGGTGCACATCCTGCGCGACGTGCTGGCCGCCAACCCCGAGCTGGTCACCGACGAGCGGCAGCTCGCCCGGTTCGTCGAGCAGCTAGTGCCCGACCTGGGCCGGATGCAGGACTTCGTGTGGCGGCGGCACCTGGCGGCCTTCGCCGGGCGCACCCTGGCCACCACCGACGACGACCTGGACTCCCGCAGCCAGGTCGTCGGCTTCGCCGACATGGTCGGCTTCACGACCTTCACCCGCCGCTCCGACGAGGCCGAGCTTTCCGAGGTCGTCGACAAGTTCGACGCCGTCACCGCCGAGGTCGTCGCCGAGAACCACGGCCGCATCGTCAAGATGCTCGGCGACGAGGTCCTGTTCGTCGCCGAGAACCCGGTCCACGGCGCCCGCATCGCGCTGGACCTGCTCGACCGCGCCGAGGCCGACCCGGCCCTGCCGCAGTTGCGCGCGGGCCTGGCCTACGGCCGCGTGCTCAGCCGCTTCGGCGACGTCTACGGGTCCACGGTCAACATCGCCGCCCGCCTCACCTCGGTCGCCCGCCCGAGCACCGTCCTGGTCGAGCGCCCCCTGGGCGACATCCTGTACGAGGTGCGCGAGGAGTTCTCGGTCCGCCACCGCCGCCCGGTCTCGGTCAAGGGCTACAACCGCCTCAAGCACTCAGTCCTCCGCCGCGCCAACGACTCCCGCCCACCCGACGACCCCGACGATGACGACGAGCTGCCCAGCATCACCCTGAGCCCGGACACCGAGCGCCACCGCTCCCGTTCCCGCTCGCGCCGCCGCCGGTTTTGACCTTCCCCCTCGGGCAGGCCCCACCCTGATCCGTGCCCGGCCGACCGGGCAGCGCGGTATCGGCGAGCCTTTGGCCGGGCTTGGTGACACCGCTGTCGCACAGTGCTGAGTGTGATCAGGTTTGTTCAGGTGCCCGCCACAACCTGTCGAAGGGAACCGCGTTCCGGATCGAGCACCAAGCAGGGGCGGCGGAGCCTCTGCTCTGGGCAGCGGACATCGCTGCCGGAGCGGTGCGGGCGCACCGCCAACTCGGGGAGTCCGCGTATCGGGATCTGCTGGTCGACTGTCTCTACGAGGTCGAGATCGAAACCGGGTGCTGACGGGGCCGAAGCCGACTGCGGACATGCGTGAGGCCAGGGTCCCGGTCTGC
The DNA here is from genome assembly GCF_009745975.1 of Actinokineospora pegani. GTDB lineage: Bacteria > Actinomycetota > Actinomycetes > Mycobacteriales > Pseudonocardiaceae > Actinokineospora > Actinokineospora pegani. Next base: position 9,871 of record NZ_WHOL01000124.1, read on the forward strand.
CCCAGGTGCACCTGGCCTTGCGACTCGCCGCACACCCACCGTGCCCGGCTCTCGCTCGCCAGGGTTCCGCTTTGCGACAGAGGCGCTCAACGCCATCGCCGTAGCGGCTAGAACAGGCGGAACTCGTCGCTCTTGATGCCGCGCAGCGTGTCGTAGTCCAGGGTCACGCAGCGGATGCCGCGGTCCTCGGCCAGCACCTTCGCCTGCGGTCGGATCAACTGCGCCGCGAACACCCCCGCCACCGGGCTCAACAGCGGGTCCCGGTTCAGCAGCTCCAAATACCGGGTCAACTGCTCGACCCCGTCGATGTCCCCCCGCCGCTTGATCTCCACGGCGACGGTCGCCCCGTCCGCGGCCCGGCAGAGGATGTCCACCGGTCCGATCGCGGTCGGGTACTCGCGGCGGACGAGCGTGTAGCCCTCGCCCAGCGTGGTGATGTGCTCGGCCAGCAGTTCTTGCAGGTGGGCCTCGACCCCGTCCTTCTGCAGGCCCGGCTCAGCCCCCAGCTCGTGCTTCGAGTCGTGCTGGATCTCCTCCAGGGTGATGACCAGCTTCTCCCCGGCCTTGTTCTGCACGGTCCACACCCCTGGCTCCTCGGTGAGCCAGCACGGCGGGGTCATCCAGTTCAGCGGCTTGTAGGCCCGGTCGTCGGAGTGGACCGAGATGGAGCCGTCGGCCTTGACGAGCAGGAGGCGGTTGGCCATCGGCAGGTGGGCGGTGAGCCGACCGGCGTAGTCGACCTGGCAGCGGGCGATCACTAGGCGCACATGGGGCAGGTTAGACCCGGGGGTGTGCACCGGGCAGGATCACCCCCGTGGAACGTCTCGACTCCAAGCAGGTCTACGCAAACCCGTGGATGACGGTCCGGGAGGACGCCATCCGCCGTGCCGATGGCTCGCCCGGGATCTACGGGGTGGTCGACAAGCCGCGGTACGCGCTGGTCATCCCGTTGGACGGGGAGCGGTTGATGCTGGTGGAGCAGTTCCGCTACCCGCTCGGCGGGCGGCGGTGGGAGTTCCCGCAGGGGACCGCGCCCGATCGGGTGGAGGTGGACGCGGCGGAGTTGGCGGTGCGGGAGTTGCGGGAGGAGACCGGGCTCGTCGCGGGGGCGATGACGCGCATCGGGACGTTGGAGGTCGCGCCGGGGCTGACCAGCCAGACCGGCGCCGTCTTCCTCGCCACGGAGCTGACCGAGGGGCCGCCCGAGCGCGAGACCACCGAACAGGACATGCGCGCGGCCTGGTTCGCCAGGGCCGACTTCGAGTCCGCCATCCGCGACGGCTCGATCCAGGACGCGCAGAGCATCGCCGCCTACACCCAACTGCTGCTCCACGAGCACCACGCGCCCTAGAGCAAGCCGACTTCAGGTCCGGGCACAGGGCACGGGCCTTGCGCACGGCTGCCGGCGCGGACAGCGGCGGGGGTCGCCCGCGTTGAGGAACAGTGGGAGCCCGATGCCCCCGGTCTGCGACCGGCGAAGAAACCCGGATCAGACGCGGGCCGGGCGACATCACCGCTCCGGCCGGGTCGCGCGTCTCGACCGGACCGAGCACCCGAAACCGCACCCCAGCCCCCCGAGAAGGAGTTCGGGCGCTCGGTTGTCATCCAGCGTCCGAGCGCTACCGCAGGATCCCCTCGTGCAGTGCCCGCAGGACCGCGTTGGTCCGGTCCCGGGCGCCGAGTTTGAGCAGGATGGTCGAGACGTGGTTCTTCACCGTGCCCTCGGCGAGGAACAGGGCCGTGGAGATCTCGCGGTTGTTGTAGCCCTCGGCCACCAGCCGCAGCACCTCCCGCTCGCGCTCGGTGAGGTCCTTGACGGACACGGCGCTGGCCCCGACCGGCGACCGGCCTGCGCGGATCGCCCGCAGCAGCCGGTCGGTGATGGACGGGGCGATCAGGGTCGCGCCGTCGGCCAGGGTGTGCACCGCGCGGGTCAACTGTTCGAGGGTCACGTCCTTGAGCAGGTACCCGCGCGCCCCGGCGTGTAGCGCGTCGAGCACGAGCGAGTCGTCGTCGAAGGTCGTCAGGATGAGCACCGGGACCTCGATGCCGCGCTCGCGCAGCTCGTGAAGGGTCCAGATGCCGTCGTACCGGGGCATCCGCAGGTCAAGCAGGACCACGTCAGGCGCCGCCTCGGCGATGACCTCCAGCGCGGCCTGGCCGTCTTCGGCCTCGCCGACCACCTCGACCTCGGCGACCTCCAGCAGGGTGCGGATCCCCTGCCGCACCAGGGTCTGGTCGTCCACCACCACGACCCGGGTCATGATCGGGGCACCCGCGCCGTCACCCGGAACCCTCCGCTGCCGTCGAACGCCACGGCGCCGCCGAGCGCCTCGAACCGCTCGACGAGCCCGCGCAGCCCGTTGCCGAGCACCGGCGCACGCGCCCCGCGCCCGTCGTCCACCGCGGTCAGGACCGCGGACGGCCCGTCGGAGAAGACTTCGATCCACAGCTCGCGGGCGTTGGCGTGGCGGATCGCGTTGGTGACGAGCTCCTGCACGGCCCGCACGAACGCGGCGGTCTGCTCCTCGCCGACCCGCACGGTGGCGTCGACGTCGATCGACACCTCCAGTCCCGGCAGGTCCTTCACCACCTGGCGCAGCGCCTCCGTGAGATCCGACGGCTCGGCCCGCAACTGGCCCACCGTCGTGCGCACGTCGGCCAGCAGGTCCCTGGCGACCTGGTTGGCCCGGTCGACGTGCGTCCGCGCCTGCTCCTGCTCGCGGTGCCGCGCCGCCTCCAGCTCCAGCGTGAGGACGGTCAACTGGTGGCCGATGAGATCGTGCAGGTCGCGCGAGATCCGCAGGCGCTCCGCCGCGCGGGTCGACTCCGACAGCAGGACCGCGGTCGCCCGCAGGTCGACGTGTGCCTCGGTCAGCTCGCGGCGCATCCGCTGCTCGCGGACGAGCACGACGGAACTCAGCACCGTCGCCACCTGGATCAGCAGGTAGAAGCCCAGGGTGGTCGTCGTCTCGGCGGCCGAGCCACCGCGCTGCACCGCGACCAGCCCGAGGACGCCCATGTTGAGCCCCACGATGACGAACGCGACGTGCATCGGCGCGAGGTGGACGCTCAACGCAGCGACGAGGACCAGCAGGATCGACAGCAGACCCAAGTTCGGCGCGGTGAGCACGACCGCCCAGGACGACACGACCGCCGCGGCGAGGGCCACGCGCCTGGACGTGGACGGCTGGTCGCCGACCGCGGTGACCAGCAGGACGGCGATGTGCGCGGCGAACAGCGCGATCCACCAGCCTCGGGCGATCGTCGGCTCGGCGACTCCGAACAGGACCGGCCCGCCGACCGCGACCGACACGACGAGCATCGCCAGCCCGGACCACACCTCCGCCCCTGCTCGACGCATGACACCACCTTATGGTCCGGGTGCGACACCTCGCCGGTGCCGAAAGTCATGGTGCGGCCTCCTGACCATCGGCACAGGCGCCCCGCCGCCCGCGCCACCTAGCGTTCTGGCCCATGAGCCGCACGATGGTCGCGATCGAGGCCGAGAACCTCCACAAGCGGTACGGCGACACGGTCGCGGTCGACGATCTGAGCCTCCAGGTCGGCACTGGCGAGGTGCTCGGCATCCTCGGCGCCAACGGCGCGGGCAAGACCACCACCGTCGAGATGATCGCCGGGCTGCGCACCCCGGACCACGGGCGAGTCCGCGTGCTCGGTCTGGACCCGGTTCGCGACCGCGCGCAGGTCCGCCAGGTGCTCGGCGTCCAGTTGCAGGAGGCCACCCTGCACGGTGCGTTGACCGTCGCCGAACTCCTCGCCCTCTACCGCAGCTTCTACCCCGATCCCAGGCCCGCCGAGGAGCTTCTGGGCCTGGTCGGTCTGGTCGGCAGGCGCGACGTCCGCTTCGAGAACCTCTCCGGCGGCCAGCAGCAACGGCTGTCCATCGCCCTCGCGCTCGCCGGACGACCCCGCGCGGTGATCCTCGACGAGCTGACGACGGGTCTCGATCCGCGGGCCAGACGCCAGATGTGGAAGACGATCGAGTGCCTTCGCGACGAGCAGGTCACCATCGTCCTGGTCAGCCACGCGATGGACGAGGTCGAACGCCTCTGCGACCGGGTGGCCCTCATCGACGCAGGCCGCGTCGTCGCGCTCGACACCCCCTCCGGCCTCGTCGCGCTCGCAGGCGCCGAGAACCTGGACGAGGCGTTCGTCGCACTCGCGGGCAAAGGACTGGAGGACACCGAATGAGCACGGCGATCAAGGCAGGCAGGCCGGGCCCACGGGCCTGGCTGGTCATGATCGGTTGCGAGGCCAAGATGGTCGCCCGCGACACCGCGGGCCTCATCGTCCCCATCGGGCTGCCCCTGCTGATCCTGGTGATGAGCGCGTCGTCGGCGAGCGACCAGATCGTGGCCAACGGGCGCACCGCCCTGGAGCTCTACGTCCTGCCGCTTGTGCTCACCATCGTCATCGCGACGACCGGCATCATCAACATGCCGAGCTTCCTGGCCTACTACCGCCGCAGCGGAATCCTGCGCAGGCTCGCGGTCACCCCGGCGTCACCGGTCATGGTCCTGATGGCCCAGGTGGTCGTGAGCGTGATCCAGACGGTCATCGGCATCACGGCCGCGCTCGCCGTCGCGTCGCTGGCGTTCGACGCCGGTCCCCCGACCCACCTCGCGACCGCGCTCGGCGTGTTCGTTCTCGTGATGGCGGCGATGTACGGTGTCGGCCTGATCGTCGCCGCGGTCGCGCCGACGCCCAACTCCGCGGTGGCGATCGGACTCGTCGCGTTCTTCGCCCTCGGCGCCCTCGGCGGCCTGTTCGGTGGGCGCGACGCCCTCCCGGACGCGCTCGTGACGGTCGGCGAGTGGCTTCCGTTCGGCGCCTCGGTCGAGGCGCTGGGCGCGGCGTGGGCCGGAGCCCCGACCGAACCGGCACACCTGGTCAGCCTGGGCGCGACGACGGTCGTCGGCGGCGCCGTCGCGGGCATCCTCTTCCGCTGGGAGTGACGCGTGACCCTGATCGGTGCGGTCACCGCGGTGGCCTTCGTGCTCGTGTTCACCGCCGACGGGTGGACGCGGCCCGGCTACCACCCCGTCCGCCACCCGGTGAGCGCGCTGGCCCTCGGGCCACGAGGCTGGGTCCAGACGGCGAACTTCGTCGTCTGCGGCGCGGGTGTCTGCGCAGGCGCCGTTGCCCTGGTGAACGTTTCCTGGCCACTCTCGGCGGCCGTCGGGGTCTTCGGGGTCGGGTTGGTCGCCTCGGGCGTCTTTCCCATGGACGCCATGCGCGGCTACCCGCCCGGCACACCGGACACCACGCCGGAGCACTACTCGCGCGGGCACCGGCTGCACGACCACGCGGGCGCCGTGGTCTTCCTCGCCCTTCCAGTCGCGGCGGCGATCGCCGCGTTGACCCCGGCGTTCGACGTCCCGCAGCGCGTGTACTCCGCCGCGACGGCGGGGGTCTTCGCCGTGCTGTTCGTCGAGTTCGGTCGGGCCTGGGAGGACGACTCGCCACACGCGGGCCTGTGGCAGCGGCTCACGATCCTCGTCGGCTGGGCATGGCTGGCCCACCTGTTCGTCCTCCACCAGCACTGACGCGGCGGTGGTGTCGGAAATGACCACCGGGGCGACAGCGAGGGTGCGCGCCGGCTCGCGTCGTCAGCGCGAGGCGAACCGGTCGGCCTTGGTGCCTGCGATGAAGGCAGTCCAGGCCGCTGCGGGGACGTGGAAGCTGGGGGTGGGGTTCTTGGAGTCGCGGACGGAGGTGCCGTCGGTGATCCGGCACTCGACGCAGGCGTTGGAGCTGTTGTCGCTGAAGCTGCTCTTGAACCAGCCGGTGTTCGTCACAGCTTCTCCAACTTCTGGGTGATCGAGGTCAGCGCGAGGCGAACCGGTCGGCCTTGGTGCCTGCGATGAAGGCAGTCCAGGCCGCTGCGGGGACGTGGAAGCTGGGGTTGGGGTTCTTGGAGTCGCGAACGCTGGTGCCCTCACTGATCCGGCACTCGACGCAGTTGTTGGAGCTGGCGTCGGTGAAGCTGCTCTTGAACCAGCCTGTGTCGTTCACAGTGTCTCCAACTTCTGGGTGATCGCGGCCCGGGTCTCCTCGGGTGTCAACGATAGCTCGCTCAACCGGTACAGGGCGCGGAGCATGTTAGCGGTGTCCTCGCTGTCGTCAACGTAGGTCGACGGGCCAGTCACCACGAGCGCGAACCCGATGCGTGGCAGGGAGATTCCGAACTCGAACACGGTCAGCCCGCCGCCGCGCGCCGGGTTGTTCGGCACGGTCTTCGGCAGCATCTGGATCATCAGGTTCGGCTTGCTGTCAATCAGGTCGAGCAGGTGGCGGAGCTGTCCACGCATGACCTCGGTACTGCCGTTGACCTCGTCCAGCGCGGCTTCGCCGATGACGAAGTGGAGTTCCTTCTCCTTCGCCTGCCAGGTCACCTCCTGGCGCCTGCGGCGGAACTCGGCCATGTTCCTGCGCCTGTCCTCGGAAGGCGCCCACCACACGTTGTCCGACGACGCGAACAAGGCGTCGATGTAGCCGTGTGACTGCAAGAGGCCCGGGACCACGCCTGCCTCGTAGCTGCGGATCTTGCTCGCCGCTGCCTCCAGATCGCCGAAGCGCTGGAAGGAGTCCGGCAGCAGGTCGATGTAAGCCCGGGCGGGCTGGCGCTTGCGGGCCACGGCGCCCAACGCCACGATCGTCTCGCGCTCGTTGCCCACGACCCCGTAGAGCTCCAGCAGCTTCACCAAGTCCTCGGCCTTGGGCGTGGCCAAGCCGTCCTCGATCTTACTGATCCGCGAATCGTCCTTGCCGATGTGTTGCCCCGCCGCGAGCTGGGACAGCTCGGACCGCTCCCGGAGCCGCTTCAACGCCAGCCCCAACTGCCGCCGTTCCACAGTCGGCCGCGCGTTGACCACCAAAACTCCTGTTCACCCGTTCGAGGTACTGACAGACAGGGCAACTTGCCCTTAGCCTTCTGGGCAACTTGTCCGGTCGGTGTCAGCGTAGCCGACCCATCGCAGAAGGTGAGGAACACCTCATGATCAACTCTCACGGCATCGTCGTCGACTCCTGGGTCCGAGTGGGCCGCAAGTGCGACATCACCACCGAGACCGTCGGCGACGAGACCCACTTCCGCTTCGGCGACGAGCGCGCCACCACCCTGTCGGTCGTGCTGACCGAGGACGGCTTGGAGAACCTCGCCAACGCCAGCGCCGAGGCCCTGCGCGGACTCCGCGCGGGCGAGCACGGCTAGGCCGCTCAGGGGAGCTGCGGCTCGACCAGTTCGGCGAGCCGCTGCACCCTCGCCCACGCCTCCTCTTCGCCTGCTCCGCCGATGGTCGACGAGACGTCGACACGGGAACTCGGAGTCACCTCCAGTGAGATCGCGAAAACGCTTCCCCCGGCTCCGGTTGATTTCAGGGCGCGCCTGCTACCGACCGTGATCTCGGTGGTCGGCCCGGATGAGCTGACCTGTTCCAGGCCGAATTCGGGGAACACGGCTGTGCCCAGCACGAATCCATTTCCACCGCTGGCCGCCGAGGAGACCTGCCAGGCACAACTCTTCCCGGAAGGCAGTTCGTCGGGATCGCCGGATCCGCTGACTCCCAGCTCCGCCTTGGCGTCTGCGGTCAGCAGGGAGCAGGGGTCCAGGGCGCCTGTGGTGGACGTGGTCGGCTCGGTGGCGGCGCTCGTGCTCACGTCCTCGGCGGGGATCGGCTGTCCCGGTGTCTGGGTGGAGCACCCCGTGCCCAGGAGGACCACCGTGCCCACGATGGTCAGGAGCGAACGTCGCATTCGGGGTCCTCTCACGTCAGTTTGCTCGCCTCGGCCGAATCTGTCCGCTCGTAGTTTCGCATGGCGGTTTCAATGCCCTGGCGCGCCTGTTTGAGGCTTTCTCCAAGAGCGCGGAGTTGAGTGAGGAAGCCTTCGTGGTCGGTGGCGACGCTCGCCATGTACGGTTTTATGACCTTTGCCGCGTTCGAGGAGCCCAATGGCGGTTCTTGTTCCAGGTTGCGCAGTTTGAACTGGTTCATGTCCAGCCAGTCGAGCAGTTTGTCTATGGCGGCGATGAGCGCCTGCCCCCCTGCCTCGTTGACCGCGAACTGGCCCGCTGCCGCCGCCCCGGCGAACTGGGTCATGGACTCGCCGATCTTACCCAGTGCCGCGTGCTTGCCCTCGTCGATGTACATCGCGCAACCTCCCTGTCCTTTTACGCAGGGTGACCGTACGGACCGCGAGAGTGATCTGTCTTGGGCTCCAGAACAAGCCACCGATCGGGTGATGGCCGTTGGTGTGGACCAATCGGGGGCTTGTGGGCAGGTTCGCCGGTCCTTGGTGAAAAACCGACGCCTTCGACGTGCGGTGATCCAGTTGCGGGGGGAAACTTCCCCCGATCAACACCGACGTGCACGACGGGGGCCCCATGCACTACCTCGCGGACGCGGACCTGCGCTTGGACGCCGGCCCCATCGACTACGCCATCCTGATCATCTACTTCGCCCTGGTGCTGGGGATCGGGGCGATGGCCCGGCGGTCGGTCAACAGCAGTCTCGACTTCTTCCTGTCCGGGCGGTCGCTGCCGGCGTGGGTGACCGGGTTGGCGTTCATCTCGGCCAACCTGGGGGCGGTCGAGATCTTCGGGATGACCGCCAACGGGGCCCAGTACGGGCTGCCGACGATGCACTACTACTGGATCGGCGCCATCCCCGCGATGGTGTTCCTCGGCCTGGTGATGATGCCGTTCTACTACGGCTCCAAGGTGCGCAGCGTGCCCGAGTTCCTGCTGCGGCGGTTCGGGCGGTTCGCCCACCTGACCAACGGCATCAGCTTCGCCATCGCGCAGGTGCTCATCGCGGGTGTCAACCTGTTCGCCCTGGCCACCGTGGTGAACCTGCTGCTGGGCTGGCCGCTGTGGGTCTCGATCGTGGTCGCGTCGGCGATCGTGCTGGCCTACACCTCGCTCGGCGGGCTCTCGGCGGCGGTCTACAACGAGGTCATGCAGTTCTTCGTGATCGTGGCGATGCTGCTGCCGCTGACCTTCGTCGGCCTGCACAAGGTCGGCGGGTGGCAGGGCCTGGTCGACAAGATCGCCCCGGAGGTCAAGGGCGGCGAGGTCGCGGGCAGCACGGCCGACCAGCTCAGCTCGTGGCCCGCGATGAACCTGACCGGCATCGGCAGCGCCACGCTCAGCGTGCTCGGCGTCGTGTTCGGCCTGGGCTTCGTGCTGTCCTTCGGCTACTGGACGACCAACTTCGCCGAGGTGCAGCGGGCGATGTCGGCCAAGAGCATGTCGGCCGCGCGGCGCACGCCGCTGATCGGGGCCTACCCCAAGACGCTGATCGCGCTCATCATCATCATCCCCGGCATGATCGCCGCGGTGCTCGTGCCGGAGTTGCGGGCGGTCAAGGCCGGGACCGGCGACGGCAGCGTGACCTACAACGAGTCGATCCTGCTGCTGATCCGCGACCTGCTGCCCAACGGCATGCTGGGCATCGGCATCACCGGCCTGCTGGCGGCGTTCATGGCGGGCATGGCGGCGAACGTGTCCTCGTTCAACACCGTGTTCACCTACGACATCTGGCAGGCCTACGTCGTCAAGGACAAGCCGGACGACTACTACCTCAAGGTCGGCCGGATGATCACCGTCGTCGGCTGCGTGGTGGCGATCGGGACGGCGTTCATCGCCTCCACCTTCGACAACATCATGGACTACCTCCAGACGCTGTTCGGGTTCTTCAACGCGCCGCTGTTCGCGACGTTCATCCTCGGCATGTTCTGGAAGCGGATGACCCCGCTCGCCGGTGGCCTCGGCCTGATCATGGGCACGGCGTCGGCGGTCACCGTCGACACGCTCAACCGGGTCGGGGTGCTGGACCTGGCCGGGCAGGGCGCGAGCTTCGTCGCGGCCAGCGCCGCGTTCGTGGTCGACATCGCGGTCAGCGTCGCGGTCTCGCTGGTCACCAAGCCCAAGCCGGAGTCCGAGCTGCGCGGCCTGGTCTGGTCGCTGACCCCGCGCGACCAACTGCGCCACGACGACACCGGGGAGAACGCGGGCTGGTTCCGCAAGCCGGTCGTGCTCGGCGCGGGCGTGCTGGCGCTGACCGTCGTGCTCAACATCATCTTCTGGTGAGGGAGGCCGCTGTGGCGGAGAAGAAGAAGGCCGGTCTGTTCGACCTGCGCGGCATCCTGGCGCTGCTGTTCGCCGTCTACGGGGTGATCCTCACGGGGATGGGCCTGTTCGCCACCTCCCAGGAGGACCTGGACAAGGCGGCGGGCATCAACATCAACCTGGTCATGGGACTGGTGATGCTGGCGACCGCGCTGGTGTTCTTCGGCTGGGCCAGGCTGCGCCCGCTGGCCGTGCCCGTCACGACCGAGGACGGGGCGAGCGCGGAGAGCGACCACTGAGGTCTCGATCACCGGGTTCCGCGCACACCCGGTGCGGCGGGCGGCTACCGTCGTGGGCGTGAGGGCTTCGAAGGTGCGCTGGTCGGTGGCGGTGCTGTGCCTGGTGACGGTGGTCTCCGGCTGCGGCGGTCCCGACCTGGCGAAGACGACCGGTCAGCGCACCACAGTGCCCGCCGCCGAGGGCCTCGCCGATCCCGGCGCGACCGGGACGGACCCCGAGCCCGAGGGCGACGGCGGCCCGTTCGCCGACGCCGCGCTGCGCCGGATCAACCCGTGCGAGCTGATGACCTCCGAGATCCTGTCCGAGTTCGGCACCCCGGCCCGCAGCCGCCTGCGCGACTTCGCGCTGTGCTCGAACTACATGAAGGACCCCTCCGGCAAGGAGCTGCACTTCACGCTGACCATCGGCGAGACGAGCACCGCGCGCAACCCCGAGGGCGACCTCAAGATCAACGGCCTGCCGGTGGCGCAGTCCGAACTGGACGACAAGTCGGCCTGCTTCGTCACCGCCATCACCGCGACCGACCCCAACCGGGGCATCAGCGTGCAGACCGGCAGCGACGTCCCGGGCGGGCTGTGCGAGCCGGGCCGCAGGCTGGTGGAGCTGGCCGTGCGGAAGATCGCCGAGGACAAGCCGCAGCTCCAGGTGCGCAAGGGGACCCTGGTCGACATCGAGCCCTGCACCTTCCTCGACGACGACGTGATCGCCGCGGCCGTCGGCAGCGGCGCGAGCAAGCGGCCCATCGACCTGCACGGCTGCGCCTACAACGCCAGCGGCGTCAGCCTGCGCGTGGAGTTCTCCGTGGGCACCGACCCGGACAAGCTCGCCACCGCGGCCAAGACCACCCCGGTCGACCTCGGCGGCGTCACCGCCCAGCAGCGCGCGGAGACCACCTCGTCGGCGCGCTGCTCGCTGGACTGGGCGCACCTGCCCTTCGAGGGGGCCGAGGGCGATTCCGAGGTGGTCTCGGTCGACTACACCCGCTACAAGGCCGAGTCGGGAGAGGACCCGTGCGCCAAGGCCCTCGACGTGGCCAAGGCTGTCGTCGGGCTGCTGCCCGCGAAATAGCGGCCAGCGAATTGCGCCCAGCGCACGAAAACACCCTCCCTGACCGGTCCAGTGGTGCAGTTCACCTGGACCGCGCCTGCGCGCATGGCAGTATCAACAAACGATGTTACTCACAGGTAGCATCAACATTGCCGTCCAGGGTGACTGCGGAGGTTAATCGTGGCACGTGAGTTCTCCACCGTCGGTGTTGTCGGGCTCGGGACTATGGGCGCCGGCATCGCCGAGGTACTGGCCCGGAGCGGCGTGCGGGTCAAGGCGGTGGAGGTCGACCCCGCCGGTATCGAGCGCGGTCGCGGCCACGTCGAGCACTCGACCGCCCGCGCCGTGGCCAAGGACAAGCTCACCGAGGCCGACCGCGGCGAGCTGCTCGGCCGGATCAGCTACGGCACCGACCTGGCCGACCTGGCCGACGCGGACCTGGTGATCGAGGCGATCCCGGAGTCCCTGGAGCTCAAGGCCCAGGTCTTCGCCGAGCTGGACAAGGTGCTCGGCCCGGACGCGGTGCTGGCCTCCAACACCTCGTCGCTGTCGATCACCGAGATCGGCGTCCACACCGGACGTCCCGGCAAGGTCGTCGGCCTGCACTTCTTCAACCCGGCCCCGGTGCTCAAGCTGACCGAGGTCGTGCGCACCGTGGTGACCGAGCAGGACGTCGTCGACGACGTCGTCGAGTTCGCCCGCAAGCTGGGCAAGGAGCCGGTCGTCATCGGCGACCGCGCGGGCTTCATCGCCAACGCGCTGCTGTTCGGCTACCTCAACCACGCCGTGACGATGTACGAGTCGCGCTACGCCACCCGCGAAGACCTCGACGCCGCCATGCGCTACGGCTGCGGCTACCCGATGGGCCCGCTGGCGCTGCTCGACCTCATCGGCCTCGACACCGCCTACGAGATCCTCGAGACGATGTACGCGCAGTCGCGCAACCGGCTGCACGCGCCCGCCCCGATCCTCAAGCAGATGATCACCGCGGGCCAGCTCGGCCGCAAGACCGGCAAGGGCTTCTACACCTACGACGCCCCCGAGTCGCCGACCGTGGTCGCCGACGCGCTCACCCCGTCGGCCGCGGGCGAGTCCGACGTGCGGGTGCGCGACGTGCAGCGGGTCGGCGTGGTCGGCACCGGCACCATGGCGACCGGCATCGTCGAGGTGTTCGCCCGCAAGGGCTTCGACGTGGTCCTGCGCGCCCGCTCGGCGGAGAAGGCCGACGCCGCGGTGGGCAAGGTCGGCAAGTCGCTGGAGCGCCAGGTCGCCAAGGGCCGGCTGTCCGAGCAGGACCGCGACGCCATCCTGGGCCGCATCTCCCCGGCGGTGGAGTTCGAGCAGCTCGCCGACTGCGACCTGGTGGTCGAGGCCGTCGCCGAGGAGCTGGCGATCAAGCAGTCCGTCTTCAAGGCCCTCGACGAGGTGGTCAAGCCCGGCGCGATCCTGGCGACCACCACCTCCTCGCTGCCGGTCGTCGAGTGCGCCGCCGCCACCGCCCGCCCCGGCGACGTGATCGGCCTGCACTTCTTCAACCCGGCGCCGATCATGAAGCTGGTCGAGATCGTCGAGACCATCTCGACCTCCGCCGACGTGGTGGCCACCTCGCGCGCCCTGTGCCTCAAGCTCGGCAAGCAGCCGGTGCACTGCGGCGACCGCGCGGGCTTCATCGTCAACGCGCTGCTGTTCCCGTACCTCAACGACGCGGTGAAGATGCTGGAGGCGCACTACGCCACCAGCGAGGACATCGACTCCGCGATGAAGGTCGGCTGCTCGCTGCCGATGGGCCCGTTCGAACTGCTCGACGTGGTCGGCCTGGACGTGTCGCTGGCCATCGAGCGCTCGCTGTTCAACGAGTTCCGCGAGGCCGGGTTCGCCCCCGCCCCGCTGCTGGAGCACCTGGTCACCGCGGGCCGCCTGGGCCGCAAGACCGGCAAGGGCTTCCGCGACTACTCGAAGAAGTAGGCCTGTCCGCGAGGAACGCCCCCGGCTGCTGCCGGGGGCGTTCCCCGTTCAGCCGCAGCAGCCGCCGCCGCAGCACCCGCCGCCCCCGCCGGAGGGAGCGGGCGCGGACGAGCCGCCGAGGCCCGCCATCGACAGCAGCTTGACCGTGTCGTCGTGCCCCTCGGGGCAGGCGGCCGGGTCGGAGGAGGCGGCCATCGGCCGCTGGACCTCGAAGGTCGACCCGCAGGAACGGCACCGGAACTCGTAGGTAGGCACGTCCCGCATTCTGCCCGCTGGCCCCGACGCGGGATACTGGGCGGCGTGCCCCGCCGCAACAACACCCGGCGCCCCGACGAGCCCCGACCGCTGGGCGGGGGGCTGTCGCACCAACGCGTGGAGTCCGGGGCCGACGGGGACTGGCACGTCCGAGCGGTCCCGGGGGCTCAGGCGACGAAGGTCTACCGGTGCCCGGGGTGCGACCACGAGATCGCCGTGGGGGTGGCGCACGTGGTCGCCTGGGCGGCGGACGGCGGGATCGAGGACCGCAGGCACTGGCACCGGGGGTGCTGGTCGGCGCGGACGCGGCGGGGGCCCACGCCGAAGCGGTGGTGACCTTGCCCGGCGGGTGGCCTGTGGCCAACGTCCCAACGGCGGCGGGGTGGGGTGAAAGCGCAGGTCCCTGGCGTCTTCCGCGCTGCTCACCGTCGGTGACCTTGGTCGCAAGGCCACCCGGGTTCCCGCGCGCTCAGGACGTTGTCACAGGTCAGCACGTTGGTGGGGGCTTCCGGTGAGCGTGCTCACACCCCACACTGGGCCCATGTTCGCAACCGCAGCCGGTCGCTTCCGCGCCGTAGCCTTCGCCGAGGCCGTCTCCTGGATCGGCCTGCTCGTCGGCATGTTCTTCAAGTACGCCACCGACCTGGGCGAGGCGGGCGTCAAGATCTTCGGCCCCGTCCACGGCGCCGTGTTCGTGGCGTACCTGGTGGTCACCCTGCTCGCCGCCCGCGAGTACCGCTGGAACAAGTGGACCACCTTCTGGGCCCTGTTCTGCAGCATCCCGCCCCTGTTCACGCTCCTGTTCGAGCGCTGGGCGCTGCGCACCGGCAAACTCGACCCCATCGGTCCCGCCGCGTCCGACCCGGAGTCCGCCCAGATCGGCGTCCCCGAGCCCGCCTGAGCACGGTATCCGCCAGCCTGAGCCGTGCCGCGGACCTCCGCGGCACGGCTCAGTCCTGGAAGTCGCCGGTGGCTTTGCGGACCTTGGCCAACAGGTCGGTGAGCTGAGCCGTCTGGCGCCCGGTCAGGCCGCGCAGCCCGAAGTCCACCGCCGTCACCGCCGCGGTGGCCGCGGCCCGGCGTTCGCGGCCCGCCTCGGTGATCTCCGCGAGGGTCGTGCGGCGGTCGGTGGGGTGCGGGGTGCGGCGGACCAGGCCGTCGGCCTCCAGGCGGTCGACGATGTTGGTGACGCTGGTGGGGTGGAGCTGGAGGCGTTCGCCCATGACCCGCATGGGGAGGCTGCCGCGCTTGGCGAAGGTGAGCAGCACCAGTGCCTCGTAGCGGGCGAAGGTCAGCCCGTGCGGTTTGAGGGCGCCGTCCACGGCTGACTGGAGGATCTGCTGGACGCGCATCACGCTCGTCACCGCGGCCATCGTCGTGGGGTCGCCGACGCGCTCTTCCCACAGCTCCGCCGCGCGCGCGATCGGGTCGAAGGGCAGGGTCCGCGGCCTCATGCTCCAGAAGCTACCAGTGGGTTAACCCGCACTAATACCCTTCACGCGGCGTGACGAACCTGCGCCGCGGCGGCGGCCGGCCGTCGAGGTCCGCGTGCCGGACCCCCGCCGCCACCGGGATAGTCTGCGCCCGGGCATCCGACCTGACGAGGAGTGCGACCGTGCTCGTGGCGTTCAGCGTGACCCCGCTCGGCGGGGAGTCCGAGGCCGTGGGGGCCGCCGTCGCCGAGGCGGTGCGGGTGGTGCGGGAGTCCGGGCTGCCGAACGAGACCAACGCGATGCACACCCTGGTCGAGGGCGAGTGGGACGAGGTCATGGCCGTGGTCAAGCGGGCGACCGACGTGCTGCTCGTGCGGTTCCCCAGGGTCAGCCTGGTGCTCAAGGCCGACGTCCGGCCCGGCCACACCGAGCAGCTCACCGCCAAGGTCGAGCGCGTCGAGAACCACCTGAAGGGTGAATGAGTTGGACGCCCGCGCGCTCTGGCAGTGCTACGAGCCCTACCACGCCGTCACCTACTTCACCCCCGAGTCGATCGCCGAGACCGACGCGCTGGGCTGCAAGGGCCGCTGGATGGGGTACTTCGGCATGCGCGCCGCCCCGCTCGGCGCCGCCCCGGCCTGGCTGGTGACCAGCCTGTTCTACAACTTCCACCCTTCACGCGTGGCCAAGGCGCTCCCGGAGGCGTGGTCGGTGGCCCGCCCGGCGGAGTTCCTCGCCGCCCGGCTGCGCGGGGTCGACGGCGCGCTGCGCCGGATGCTGGGCGAGGCGGTCAGCTCCCCGGAGGTGGCCGAGGCCGCCGACCTGGCCCGCACCGCCGCCTCCTGGGCGCCGACCGCCGGACGTCCGCTCGGCGCCGCCAACGCCGCGCTGGACCTGCCCGAGGAGCCGCACCTGGCGCTGTGGCAGGCGGTGACGACGCTGCGCGAGTCGCGCGGCGACGGGCACGTGGCCGCGCTGGTCACCGCGGGCCTCGACCCGGTGGAGGCGCTGGTCGTCTTCGCCGTCGACACGGGGCTGGAGACGCAGTACATGCGCACCGCCCGCGCGGTGCCCGGGGACGAGTGGGACGCCGCCGCGCGGCGGCTGGCCGAGCGCGGCGTGCTCGACGGGTCGGGAGCGCTGACCGAGGAGGGCGTGGAGCTGCGCGAGTCGGTCGAGGCGCTCACCGACGAGGCCGCCGAGGCGCCGTGGCTGGAACTCGGGGAGGACGGCAGCGCGCGGTTCGCCGAGCTGCTCGCCCCGCTCTCGCTGGCCATCACCAGGCAGAACGACGCGATGCGCGTCAACCCGATGGCGTTGGCGCCCGAGGCCGACCTCGTTCGCATCGTGAACGGCGCCACCGACTGAGCGGGGAGGCCGAACACGGTCCGCGCGACCGTGCCAGGATGAAGGGGTGACCAGGCCAGACCCACGCCAGACCGCCGCCCTGTCGGCCGCCCTCTCCCGGGCCGTAGACCTGTCCGCGCTCAAGGCCAGGGCCGACGCGACCAAGACCGCTCCGCCCACGGGCGCGGGCGCCGCCCCGGCGCCACCCGCACCCGAGGGCGCGTTCAGCACCGACGTCACCGAGGCGACCTTCCAGAACGAGGTCGTCGAGCGCTCGCTGCAGGTCCCCGTCGTCGTCGTGCTCACCGCGACCTGGGCGAGCGCCTCCCAGCAGCTCATCAGCACCCTGGAACGCCTGTCCGTCGAGTACGGCGGCGCCTGGGTCCTGGCCAAGGTGGACACCGAGGCCAACCCGCGCATCCCCCAGCTCTTCGGCGCCCAGACCCTCCCCATGACCATCGCCATCGCGGGCGGCCAACCCGTCGAGGCCTTCGGCGACGTGCCACCGGAGCCCCAGCTCCGCCAGTGGCTCACCAGCCTGGTCGACGCCCTGCGCGGGCGCCTGCCCGGCATCGAGGCCGCCGAGCAGGCCGCCGCGGCGGCCCCCGCCGCCGAGCCGGTCCCGGAGCAGGCGGACGAGCGGTTCACCGCGGCCGAGGCCGCCTTCGAACGCGGCGACTACGCCGCCGCCGAGGCCGCCTACGACGCCATCCTGGCCGCGGAGCCCGCCAACGCCGAGGCCAAGGCGGCGGTGGCGCAGGTCCGCTTCCTGGCCCGCGCCGAGGTCACCGACCCGTCGGTGATCGTCCGCGCGGACACCTCGCCCAACGACATCGACGCGCAGTTGGCCGCGGCCGACCTGGAGCTGGCGGGGCAGAACGCGGAGCAGGCCTTCACCCGGCTGATCAACGTGGTGCGGCGGGCGGCGGGCGACGACCGGGACAAGGCGCGCACGCACCTGGTGTCGCTGTTCGAGCTGTTCGCCGCGGACGACCCGCGCGTGATGAAGGCGCGGCGGGACTTGGCCTCGGCGCTGTTCTGATCTTGTGGTTGGTGGTTGGGGGCCGTTCCCGGGTTCGGGGGCGGCCCTCAGCGCTTGGCAGGGCCTGTGGATCGTTTCGGAGTTGTCCACAGGCAAGATCGACTTCGGGGTGTGGTGGGGGTTTCGCCGGTAGAATGGGCTGTGGGACGCCCCCAGAGGTCAATGCCACTTACTTAGTGTTTTTCCTGGTTGGGCGGGTGTGGTGGAGGGTTCGGGTGAGGGGGTCCGGTCGGTGTCGGCTTGCTTGGTCGTCTCGCGCACGGGGTTGGTGGGTGAGGCGACTGGATGGGCTCGGTTCTGCCGCCCCTGCTCGGG
>NZ_WHOL01000125.1 GCF_009745975.1 Actinokineospora pegani
GGACGTCCACCGCACCGCCTACACCCAGGCCGGGCTGTTCGCGGTCGAGGTCGCGCTGGTGCGCCTGCTGGACTCGTGGGGCGTCACGCCGGAGGTGCTGATCGGGCACTCCATCGGCGAGCTGGTCGCCGCCCACGTCGCGGGCGTGTGGTCGCTGGCCGACGCCTGCCGGGTGGTGGCCGCGCGCGGTCGGCTGATGGGCGCGCTGCCCGAGGGCGGGGCCATGGTCGCGATCCGCGCGACCGAGGAGGAGATCGAGCTGACCGGCGGCGTGAGCGTCGCGGCGGTCAACTCGCCGGACTCGGTGGTGGTCTCCGGCGTCGAGTCCGAGGTCCTGGCGATCGCGGCGGGGTTCGCCGAGACCAAGCGGCTGACCGTGTCGCACGCCTTCCACTCCGGGCTCATGGAGCCCATGCTCGCCCGCTTCCGCGCCGAACTGGCCACCGTCGCCTTCGCCGAGCCGACCCTGCCCGTGGTGTCCAACCTGACCGGGGCGCTCGCCGACCGGCTCACCGACCCGGGGTACTGGGTCGAGCACGTGCGTGGCACCGTCCGCTTCGCCGACGGCGCGGCGGCCCTGGCGGGTCTGGGCGTGGCGCGCTCGGTCGAGGTCGGGCCGGACGCCGTCCTGACCCCGCTGGTCGAGCACTGCGTGCCGGTGCAGCGCCGGAAGCTGCCCGAGGCCACCGCCGCCATGACCGGGCTCGGCGGCCTGTTCGCGCTGGGCGCCGCCGTGGACTGGGCGGCCGTGTTCCCCGGCGCCCGCACGACCACCCTGCCCACCTACCCGTTCCAGCGCACGCACTACTGGCTGGAGCCCGGCCACGGCGCCGACATCGCCGGGGTCGGGGTCGACGCCGCGGACCACCCGCTGCTGCGCGCCGTCGTGGCCCTGCCCGACGACCGCGGCGTGGTGCTGACCGGGCAGGTCTCCGCCCGCCGCCACCCGTGGCTGGCCGACCACCGCCTCGGCGGCCGGGTCGTCGTGCCCGGGACCGCGCTGCTGGACATGGTCGCCCGCGCGGGCCGCGAGGTCGGCTGCGCCACCGTGCGCGAGCTGATGCTGCACGCCCCGCTGGTGGTCCCCGAGTCCGGCCCGGTCGACGTCCGCGTTGTCGTCGGCGCAGCCGGGGACGGCAGGACCGTCACCGTGCACGGCCGGGTCGGGGACGGCGAGTGGACCCGGCACGCCGAGGGCGTCCTCGACGAGCACGCCCCGGTCACCGCCGCCCCGCCCGCCGTGTGGCCGCCCGAGGGCAGCGAGGCGGTCGACGTCACCGGCGTCTACGACACCCTCGACGCCGCGGGTCTGTCCTACGGCCCCGCGTTCCGCGGTCTGCGCCGCGCGTGGCGCCACGGCGGCGACGTGCACGTGGAGGTCGACCTGGCGGGCGCGGTCGACCCGACCGGCTTCGGCGTCCACCCCGGCGTCCTCGACTCGGTGCTGCACGCCCTGTCCGTCGCGGGCCTCGACTCCGGTTCGGGTGTGCCGTTCGCCTGGGGCGGGGTCACCTTCACCGCGACCGGCGCCACCACCGTGCGCGCCACGCTGCGGGCCGCCGCCTCCGGTGTCTCGCTCACCGTCACGGACCCGGCCGGGGCGCCGGTCGCCGCCGTGGAGTCGCTGGTGCTGCGCCCGCTGGGCGCGCCCGCCGAGGACACCGCTGTCCGCGACGCCCTGTTCGCCGTGGACTGGGTTCCCGTCGTCGTCGAGCGAGAGCTTTCCGGGGCCGAGGTGCTCGACACGCGCGGGATGGGCCTTGGTGCGGTGCTGGGCGCCGTGCAGGACTGGGCCGCGCAGGACCGGGAAGACCGGCTGGTCGTGCTGACCGGGCGCGCGGTGTCGGTCGGCGCGGGCGAGCCGGTGACCGGCGACGCCGCCGTGTGGGGGCTTGTGTCGTCTGCCGAGACGGAGAACCCGGGGCGGTTCCTGCTGGTCGACGTCGACGGGGAGGTGGCTGTCCCGGAGGCCGACGAGCCCCGGCTCGCGCACCGGGCCGGGACGTGGTGGGCGCCGCGCATGGCCCGCGCGGGCAGCCCGATCGACGGGGTGGACCTGGTCGCGGGCGGGCGGTGGCGGCTGGCCGTGCCGAAGCCGGGCACCGCTGACGCCCTGGTCGTGGTTCCCGCCGAGGTCGCTGAGCTGGGGCCTGGGCAGGTGCGGGTCGAGACGCGGGCGATCGGGTGGAACTTCCGCGACGTGCTGACGGTGCTGGGCATGTACCCGGACCCGTCGGCGGTGGTGGGCATCGAGGGGGCCGGGGTGGTCACCGAGGTCGGCGCGGGCGTCGACCTGGCGGTGGGCGACCGGGTCATGGGCCTGCTGCCCGCCGCCGGTGAGTCCTGTGTGGACGCCCGCCTGGTCGCGCCGGTCCCGGCCGGGTGGTCGTGGGCGCAGGGCGCGGCGACGCCGATCGTGTTCTTGACGGCCTGGTACGGGTTGCGTGATCTGGGTGGGTTGCGGGCGGGGGAGCGGGTGCTCATCCACGCGGGCACTGGTGGTGTGGGCATGGCCGCGATCCAGTTGGCCCAGCACCTGGGCGCGGAGGTGTTCGCGACGGCGCATCCGTCGAAGTGGCACTTGTTGCGGGACATGGGCTTGGACGACGATCACATCGCGTCGTCGCGGACGGCGGAGTTCGGGGAGAAGTTCTCCGGTATCCACGTGGTGTTGAACTCGCTCGCGGGTGCGCTGATCGACGCTTCGGTGCGGACGCTGGTCGAGGGTGGCCGGTTCATCGAGATGGGCAAGACCGACCTGCGCGACGGGCTGCCCGGGGTGTCCTACCAGGCGTTCGACTTGTTCGACGCCGGGGAGGACCGCATTCGGGAGATGTTCAGCGAGCTGCTCGGGTTCATCCGGCCGCTGCCCGTGCGCGCGTGGGACGTGCGCCGCGGCCGCGACGCGGTGCGGTTCATGGCCCAGGCCAAGCACACCGGCAAGGTCGTGCTCACCGTTCCCCGTGCCTGGACCCCGGGCGGCACCGTGCTGGTCACGGGCGCGTCGGGTGGTATCGGGTCGCTGCTGGTGGATCACCTGGCGGAGCAGGGGTTCGACGTGCTGCCGGTGAGTCGCGGTGCGGGTGTGGACGTCACGGACAAGGCGTCGCTGGCCAAGGCGATCGAGGGGCGCGAGCTGACCGCCGTGGTCCACGCGGCTGGTGTCCTCGACGACGGCACGCTCGGGTCGCTCACGCCGGAGCGGCTCGACGCCGTGCTGGCGCCGAAGGTGACCGGCGCCCGCAACCTGCACGAGCTGACGAAGGACATGGACCTGGCCGGGTTCGTGCTGTTCTCGTCGACCTCCGGCATCTGGGGCGCGGCGGGGCAGGCGAACTACGCGGCGGCCAACGTCGCCCTGGACGCGCTCGCCGCCGACCGGCGGGCCGCCGGGCTGCCCGCGGTGTCGCTGGCGTGGGGCGGCTGGGACACCGGCATGGCCACCGGCAACAGCCGGGCCGCGGCCGGGCCGCTCGGCCTCATCACCCCCGACTTCGGCGTGGCGCTGTTCGACGCCGCCGTGCGCTCGGACCGGGCGCTCGTCGTGCCCGCGTCGATCCGCCTCGCCGCGCTGCGCAAGGAGATCGGCGCCGACGTGCCCGCGCTCTGGCGGGACCTGGTCCGGCCCGCCCAGCGCACCGCCGCGGCGGCCACGAGCGGGCTCGCCGACGAGCTGCGCGGCCTGCCCGAGTCCGAGCGGCTCGACACCCTGGTCCGGCTGGTGCGCGACCGGGCCGCCGCCGTCCTCGGCCACGCCACCGCCGACGCCGTGCCCGCCGACCAGGCGTTCCGCGACATCGGGTTCGACTCGCTGACCTCGGTCGAGCTGCGCAACTCCGTGGCCGAGGCCACCGGGCTGCGGCTGCCCGCCACGCTCGTGTTCGACCACCCCACCCCGGCCGCGCTGGCCCGCTTCGTCCAGGCCAAGCTCACCGGGACCACCGCCCGCACCGCCGCCACGGCGGCCACCGCCGTCCCCGGTGACGACCCCGTGGTCATCGTCGGCATGGCCTGCCGCTACCCCGGCGGTGTCGACAGCCCGGACGCCCTGTGGCGGCTGGTCGCCGACGGCGTGGACGGCATCGGCGGGTTCCCCACCGACCGCGGCTGGGACGTCCACTCGCTCTACCAGGGTGAGAGCGACATCGTCGACCAGGGCGGGTTCCTGCGCGACGCAGCCGGGTTCGACGCCGCGTTCTTCGGCATCAACCCGCGCGAGGCGCTGGCCATGGACCCGCAGCAGCGGCTCCTGCTGGAAAGCGCCTGGGAGGCGCTGGAGCACGCGGGCATCGACCCGTCCGGGCTGCGCGGCGCCGACGCGGGCGTGTTCACCGGGGCCAGCTCGTCGGGCTACGGCTCCGGGCTCACCGCCGTCCCCGAGGAGGTCGCCGGGTACCTGCTCACCGGCAGCACCGGCAGCGTCCTGTCCGGCCGCATCTCCTACACGCTCGGCCTGGAGGGCCCGGCCGTCACCGTCGACACCGCCTGCTCGTCGTCGCTGGTCGCCCTGCACTGGGCGGCGCAGGCCGTCCGGACCGGGGAGTGCTCGCTCGCGCTGGCGGGCGGGGTGTCGGTGATGGCCGCGCCCGGGGTGTTCGCCGAGTTCTCCCACCAACGCGGCCTCGCCGCCGACGGCCGCTGCAAGTCCTTCGCCGACGCGGCTGACGGCACCGGGTGGGGTGAGGGCGTCGGTATGCTGGTGCTTGAGCGCCAGTCGGACGCTGTGCGCAACGGGCATGAGATCTTGGCTGTGTTGCGTGGTTCCGCGGTGAACCAGGATGGTGCGTCGAATGGTTTGACCGCGCCGAATGGTCCGTCGCAGCAGCGGGTGATCCGGCAAGCGCTTGCGAACGCGGGTCTGTCCCCGTCCGATGTGGATGCCGTGGAGGCGCATGGGACCGGTACGACGCTGGGTGACCCGATTGAGGCGCAGGCGTTGCTGGCGACCTACGGCCAGGAGCGGGAGGCCCCGTTGTGGTTGGGGTCGATCAAGTCGAACATCGGGCACACCCAGGCCGCCGCGGGGGTGGCCGGGGTGATCAAGATGGTGCAGGCCATGCGGTTTGGGCAGCTCCCCGCGTCGCTGCACGTGGACGCGCCGTCGTCGAAGGTGGACTGGACCGAGGGGTCGGTGGCGCTGCTGACCGAGACCACCGCGTGGCCGCCGGTCTCCCGGCCCCGCCGCGCGGGGGTGTCGTCGTTCGGCATCTCCGGCACCAACGCCCACGTCGTGGTGGAGCAGGCGCCGATGGCCGCCGCCCCGCCCACGTCCGTGCCCGGCGTCGTGCCGTGGGTGCTCTCGGCCCGCTCGCCCGACGCGTTGCGCGCGCAGGCGGCCCGGCTCGCCGCCGTGCTGACCGACGACGTCGAGGCGGGGGAGGTGGCGTGGTCGCTGGCCACCACCCGCGCCGCGCACGACCACCGGGCCGCCGTCGTCGGCGCGGACCGGGCCGACCTGCTCGCCGGGCTCGCCGCGGTCGCCGAGGGCGCGCACACCGGCCGCGCCGTCGACGGGCGCACGGCGTTCGTGTTCTCCGGCCAGGGCTCGCAACGGGTCGGCATGGGTGCGGGCCTGCGTCGGTTCCCCGTGTTCGCCGAGGCGTTCGACGGGGTGCTGTCGCACTTCGAGGGGGTTCGGGAGCGGATCGGCACGGAGGAGGTGCACCGGACCGAGGTGGCCCAGGCCGGGCTGTTCGCGTTCGAGGTCGCGCTGGTGCGGCTGTTCGAGTCGTGGGGGATCAAGCCGGACGTGCTGATCGGGCACTCGATCGGCGAGCTGGTCGCCGCGCACGTGGCTGGTGTGTGGTCGCTGGCGGACGCGTGCAAGGTCGTCGCCGCTCGTGGTCGGTTGATGGGCGCGTTGCCGGAGGGCGGGGCGATGGTGTCGATCAAGGCGACCGAGGCTGAGATCGAGCTGACCCCCGGGGTGAGCGTCGCGGCGGTGAACGCCGCCGACTCCGTGGTGGTCTCCGGCGTCGAGTCCGAGGTGCTGGCCATCGCGGCGACGTTCGAGAAGACTAAGCGGCTGACCGTGTCGCACGCGTTCCACTCGGGCCTGATGGACCCGATGTTGGAGGAGTTCCGGGCGGTGCTGGACACCGTCGAGTTCCACGAGCCGTCGTTGCCGATCATGGCCAACGGGGACGGCGAGCTGACCGACCCGGACTACTGGGTCCGGCACGTGCGCGGCACCGTCCGGTTCGCGGACGGCGTCGCCGCGCTGGATGCGGCGC
Source organism: Actinokineospora pegani (assembly GCF_009745975.1). Classification (GTDB taxonomy): domain Bacteria; phylum Actinomycetota; class Actinomycetes; order Mycobacteriales; family Pseudonocardiaceae; genus Actinokineospora; species Actinokineospora pegani. The sequence continues at coordinate 6,234 of NZ_WHOL01000125.1, forward strand.
GGGCGGTCGAGATCGGGCCGGACGCCGTGCTGACGCCGCTGGTGGACGGGTGCGTGCCCGCCCAGCGCCGCGACCGGGACGAGACCACGACCGCCCTCACCGCGCTCGCCCGCCTGTTCACCACCGGCGCCCGCGTCGACTGGACCGCCGTCCTGCCCGCGGCCCGCCGCGTCGCCCTGCCCACCTACCCGTTCCAGCACGAGCGCTTCTGGCTCACCCCCACGCCCGCGACCACCGCCGACGACGGCTTGCGCTACCGGGTCGACTGGACCCCGGTCACCCTGCCCGCCCCGGAGACGGCAGGCCGTTGGCTGATCCTCACCGACACCCCCGACAGCCCGGTCGTCGGCGCGTTCACCGACCCGGTGCTGCTGCGCCCCGAGCCGACCCGCGAGGCCCTGGCCAAGCGGTTGGTGGAGATCGGCGAGGTCGCGGGCGTGCTCGCCGTCGGCGCCGACCTGCCCGGCGCCGTCCGCGCCGTGCAGGCCCTCGGCGACGCGGGGGTCACCGCCCGGCTCTGGTGCGCCACGACCGGCGCGGTCTCGACCGGCCGAGCGGACGCCCTGACCGATCCCGACGGCGGCCTGCTGTGGGGCCTGGGCCGGGTCGCCGCGCTGGAGCACGGCGACCGCTGGGGTGGGCTGGTCGACCTGCCCGCCACCTGGGACGACCACACGGCCGACCGGCTGCGCGCGGTCCTGTCCGGCACCGAGGACCAGGTCGCCCTGCGCGCCGCGGGCGCTTTCGCCCGCAGGCTCGTCGAGGCCCCAGCCGCGGGCGGCGACCCGTGGACGCCCGCTGGGACCGTCCTGGTCACCGGCGGCACCGGCGGCCTCGGCGCGCACGTCGCCCGCTGGGCGCACGCCCAGGGCGCGCGCCTGGTGCTGACCAGCAGGCGCGGCCTCGAGGCCCCTGGCGCGGCCGAGCTGGCCGCCGAACTCGACGCGGCGGTCGTCGCCTGCGACGTGGCCGACCCGGACGCGGTGCGGGCCCTGGTCGACGGGATCGACGACCTGCGCGCCGTCGTGCACGCGGCCGGGGTCGCGGTGGACTCCGCGCTGGCCGATGTGGACCAGGCGGGCATCGACACCGTCCTCGCGGGCAAGGTCGCGGGCGCCCGGCACCTCGACGCCGCGCTGGGCGGGCGGGACCTGGACGCCTTCGTGGTGTTCTCCTCCATCTCCGGCGTCTGGGGCAGCGGCGGCCAGGGCGTCTACGCGGCGGGCAACGCCTACCTCGACGCGCTCGTGCTCGACCGGCGGGCCAGGGGCCTGGCCGGGACCGCGCTGGCCTGGGGCCCGTGGGCGGGCGGCGGCATGGTCGACGAGCGCGCGGGCCACGAGCTCGCCCGCCGCGGCGTCCGGCCGCTGGCCCCGGCCAGGGCGCTGTCCGCGCTGGCCGCGGCGGTGGGCCGTGGCGAGGACTGCGTCACCGTCGCCGACGTCGACTGGGCGCGGTTCGCCCCCGCCTTCACCGCCGCCCGGCCCAGCCCGCTGCTGTCGGACCTGCCCGCCGTGCGGGCCGCCCTCGCCCAGGACATCCCGACCGGCGGGGCGGGCGAATGGGCCGCCCGGCTGTCCACCCTGCCCCGCCCCGACCGGGACGAGGCCGTGCTGCGGCTGGTCCGCGAGCGGGCCGCCGCTGTCCTGGGCCACAGCGACACCAGCACCGTCGAGGCGTCCAGGGCCTTCAAGGACCTCGGCTTCGACTCCCTGACCGCCGTCGAGCTCCGCGACGCCCTCACCGCCGCGACCGGCGTCAAGCTCCCGGCCACCGCCGTTTTCGACCACCCGAACCCCACGGCGCTGGCCCACGAGCTGGCCCGGACGGCGTTCGGGGCCGACGAGACCCCCGTCCTGTCCGAACTCGACCGACTCGAGGCCGCCCTGGCCCGCGAACACCTCGACGCGGCCGTGCGCGACGAGGTGGCCGGGCGGCTGCGGGCGCTGGTGGCGGCGTTCAAGCCCACCGCGGTCAATGCGCGCGAGGCGGTCACCGAAAAACTGGGCGCGGCCTCGGACGAAGAGCTTTTCGCTTTCATCAACAAAGACCTCGGCAGGCGTCGGTAAATAGCGGCGCACCGGTGTTCGGGGGCTGTGCGCCGCGCGGCTCCCGAACTGCCCTGGTCAGGCAAAGTGCTAGCTTAGGGACCCCTAGGGGCCCTCCTAGGGGTTGTCGGTGATCTTGTCCCGCCAATAGTGTCCAATTCGATGGCGACACGCGTCAATGTCCACCGAATTGTCGAGACCGGGCAGGGTTGTGTTGAATTCTCTGGGTTTCTCCGGCATTCACTTCGTTTTCGGTGCGCGCAGGGTGGGGGAGTCCGGTGGCGAATGAGGAGACACTCCGCGATTACCTGCGCTGGGTGACCGCGGACCTGCACGAGGCGCGCGAGCGCGTCGCCGAGCTGGAGTCCGGCGCGGCCGAGCCGGTGGCCATCGTCGGCATGGCCTGCCGCTACCCCGGCGGCGTCGACAGCCCCGAGGCGCTGTGGGAGCTGGCGGCCGAGGGCCGCGACGGCATCGGCGGGTTCCCCACCGACCGCGGCTGGGACCTCGACGCGCTCTACGACCCGTCCCGCGACCGGGCGGGCACCAGCTACGCGCGGGAGGGCGGGTTCCTCGACGGCGCGGGCGAGTTCGACGCCGACCTGTTCGGGATCTCCCCGCGCGAGGCGCTGGCGATGGACCCGCAGCAGCGGCTGCTGCTCGAGACCTCGTGGGAGGCCCTGGAACGCGCGGGCGTCGACCCCCTGTCGCTGCGCGGCTCCAGGACCGGCGTGTTCGCGGGCACCAACGGGCAGGACTACACCGCGCTGCTGCGCGAGGTCCCCGAGGGCGTCGAGGGCTACCTCGGCACCGGCAACACCGCCTCGGTCATGTCCGGCCGCATCTCCTACACCCTCGGCTTCGAGGGCCCGGCCGTCACCGTCGACACCGCGTGCTCGTCGTCGCTGGTCGCCCTGCACTGGGCCGCGCAGGCGCTGCGCGCGGGGGAGTGCTCGCTCGCCCTGGCGGGCGGGGTGACGATCATGTCCGCGCCCGGGGCGTTCATCGAGTTCTCCCGGCAGCGCGGCCTGGCCGCCGACGGCCGGTGCAAGTCCTTCGCCGACGGCGCGGACGGCACCGGCTGGGGCGAGGGCGTGGGCATGGTGCTGCTGGAGAAGCTCTCCGACGCCCGGCGCAACGGCCACACCGTGCTCGCCGTGCTGCGCGGCTCGGCGATCAACTCCGATGGGGCCTCCAACGGCCTCACCGCCCCGAACGGGCCGTCGCAGCAGCGGGTCATCCGCGCGGCGCTGGCCAACGCGCGGTTGACCACGACCGACATCGACACCGTCGAGGCGCACGGCACCGGCACCACCCTGGGCGACCCCATCGAGGCCCAGGCCCTGCTGGCCACCTACGGGCAGAACCGCGCCGAGCCGCTGTGGCTGGGCGCCCTCAAGTCGAACATCGGCCACACCCAGGCCGCCTCCGGCGTCGCCGGGGTCATCAAGATGGTGCAGGCGCTGCGCCACGGGGTGCTCCCGAAGATCCTGCACGTCGACCAGCCTTCGTCCACTGTGGACTGGTCGGCTGGCGCGGTCGAGCTGCTGACCGAGAGCCGTGCCTGGCCCGCCGTCGACCGGCCGCGCCGAGCGGGCGTGTCGTCGTTCGGCATCTCCGGCACCAACGCGCACATCATCCTGGAGCAGGCCCCCGAGCCGGAACCGGTCACCGAGACCGGGCCGACCGGTGTGCTGCCGTGGGTCCTGTCGGGCAAGACACCGGAGGCGCTGCGCGCGCTGGCGTCCCGGGTCGCCGCCGTCGGGGGTTCGGCGGCGGACGTCGGGCTGAGCCTGGCGTCCTCCCGGGCCGGTCTGCCGCACCGGGCTGTTGTCGTCGCCGAGGACCACTCCGCCGGGCTCGCGGCCCTGGCCGCCGGGACCCCGGACGCGTCGGTCGTCACCGGGGAGGCGCGATCGGGCAAGACCGCGTTCGTGTTCTCCGGGCAGGGTTCGCAGCGGGCCGGGATGGGCCGTGAGCTCTGCGCTCGCTTCCCCGTGTTCGCCGAGGCGTTCGACGAGGTGCTGTCGCACTTCGAGGGAGTCCGGGAGCGGATTCAGACCGACGACGTGCACCGGACCGAGGTGACCCAGGCCGGGCTGTTCGCCTTCGAGGTGGCGTTGTTCCGGTTGTTCGAGTCGTGGGGTGTCACGCCCGATGTCCTGATCGGACACTCGATCGGCGAACTGGCCGCCGCGCACCTCGCGGGCGTGTGGTCGCTGGCGGACGCGTGCGAGGTCGTCGCTGCCCGTGGTCGTTTGATGGGCGCCCTGCCCGAGGGCGGGGCGATGGTGGCGATCAAGGCCGCCGAGTCCGAGATCGAGCTTACTGACGGTGTCAGCATCGCGGCCGTCAACGGGCCGGACTCCGTGGTGGTCTCCGGGGTCGAGTCCGAGGTCTTGGCGATCGCGGCGAAGTTCGACAAGACCAAGCGGCTCGCCGTGTCGCACGCGTTCCACTCGCCGCTGATGGACCCGATGCTGGAGGAGTTCCGGGCCGTCGTGGAGTCGGTGGAGTTCCAGGAGCCGTCGCTCCCGGTGCTGCCCGCCAACCCGCGCACCAACCCCGAGTACTGGGTCCAGCACGTGCGCGGCACCGTCCGGTTCGCCGACGGTGTGGCCGCGCTGGATGCGGCGCGCGCGGTGGAGATCGGGCCGGGCGCGACGCTGTCCTCGCTCGTCCCGGACTGCGTTCCCGCCCAGCGGGACCAGCGGCCCGAGGTCGCCACCGCGTTCACCGCCCTCGGCGCGCTCCACACCCGAGGTGCCGACGTCGACTGGGCCGCGGTGTTCCCGGGCGCGCAGCGCGTCGACCTGCCCACCTACCCGTTCCAGCGCACCCGCTACTGGTTCGACACGACTCCCGCCCCCGCCGGGTCGACGGCCGCCGACAGCGCGTTCTGGGACGCCGTCGAGCAGGGCGACCTCAGCGGGCTCGGCCTCGACGAGCTGACCCTGCCCGGGCTCGCCGCCTACCGGCGTGGCCAGGACGAGCGCGCCCAGCTCGACTCCTGGCGCTACCGCGTCCAGTGGGCCCCGGTCACCGGCCTGCCCGAGACCGCCCCCGGCGGCTGGACCGTCCTGGGCGAGCACCCCGAGCTGACCGAGGCCCTCGGCGCGACCACCGTCGATTCGCTCGATGGCGTCACCGGTGACATCATCGCCGCGCCCGCGACCCTCACCGAGGCCATCGAGACGATCCAGGCCGTCCAGCCCGGCGCCGTGCTCTGGCTGGCCACGCGGGGCGCGGTCTCGGTCGGTGCGGCCGACCCGCTGACCGACCCCGAGTCCGCGCAGGTCTGGGGCCTGGGCCGGGTCGCCGCCCTGGAGCACCCCGACACCTGGGGCGGTCTCGTCGACCTCCCCGCCACCTGGGACGACCGGACCCGCGCCCGGCTGCGCGCCGCCCTGGCCGCCGACCAGGACCAGATCGCCGTCCGCGCCTCCGGCGTGTTCACCCGCCGCGTCACCCCCGCCCCCGCGCCGACCACCACCTGGACCCCGCGCGGCACCGTCCTGGTCACCGGCGGCACCGGCGGCCTGGGCGCGCACGTCGCCCGCTGGGCGCACGGCCACGGTGCCCGGCTGGTGCTCACCAGCCGCCGGGGCCTCGACGCCCCCGGCGCCGCCGACCTGGCCGACGAGCTGGGCGCGCGGGTCGTCGCCTGCGACGTCACCGACGCCGACGCCGTCCGCGCGCTGGTCGACGGGATCGACGACCTGACCGCCGTCGTGCACGCGGCGGGCGCCGCCGCCGACGCCCCGATCGCCGACCTCACCGCCGCCGACCTGGGCCCCGTGCTGGACGCCAAGGTGCGCGGCGGCCGCAACCTCGACGCCGCCCTGGGCGAGCGCGACCTGGACGCCTTCGTGGTGTTCTCCTCCATCTCCGGCATCTGGGGCAGCGGCCGCCAGGGCCTCTACTCGGCGGGCAACGCCTACCTCGACGCGCTGGCCCTGCACCGCCGCGGCCGCGGCCTGGCCGCGACCGCCGTCGCCTGGGGCCCGTGGGCCGAGGGCGGCATGGTCGACGAGCGCACCGCGCACGAGCTGGCCCGCCGCGGCGTCGTCCCGCTCGCCCCGGCCCGCGCGCTGGCCGCCCTGGCGGGCGCGGGCGAGAACACCGTCATCGCCGACATGGACTGGGGCACGTTCGCCCCCGCCTTCACCGCCGCCCGGCCCAGCCCGCTGCTCTCGGAGCTGCCCGGGGTCGCCGCCGCCACCGCCGCCCCGGCAGGCGACACCGGGTTCGCCGACACCCTCGCCGGGCGCTCCGCCGCCGAGCGCGACGCGCTGCTGCTCACCCTGGTCCGCACGCACGTCGCCGGGGTCCTCGGCCACGCCTCGCCCGCCGCGGTCACCGCCGACCGGGCCCTGTCCGAGCTGGGCTTCGACTCGCTGACCGCCGTGGAGCTGCGCAACGGCCTGGCCGCCGCCACCGGTCTCGCGCTGCCCGCCACCCTCGTCTACGACCACCCCACCCCGGCCGCGCTCGCCGAGCGCCTGCGTGCCGACCTCTTCGGCTCCACCGCCCCCGCGTCCACCGCCACCGCGGCCGCGGTGACCGATGAGCCGATCGCGCTGGTCGGCATGTCCTGCCGGTTCCCGGGTGGCGTGCGGTCCCCGGAGGACCTGTGGGACCTCATCGCCGAGGGCGGTGAGGGCATCGTCGGCTTCCCCGACGACCGGGGCTGGGACCTCGACGCCCTCTACGACCCGGAGCAGGGCCGCGCGCACACCAGCTACGCCCGCGAGGGCGGCTTCCTCGACGGCGCGGGCGAGTTCGACGCCGCCCTGTTCGGCATCTCCCCGCGCGAGGCCATTGCCATGGACCCGCAGCAGCGGCTCCTGCTCGAGGCGTCGTGGGAGCTGCTGGAGCGCTCCGGCATCGACCCGACCTCGCTGCGCGGCACCCGGACCGGTGTGTTCGCCGGAACCAACGGGCAGGACTACACGACGTTCCTGCGCGAGGTGCCCGACGAGGTCGCCGGGTACCTGGCCACCGGCAACACCGCCTCGGTGATGTCCGGTCGGATCGCCTACGCCCTGGGCCTGGAGGGCCCGGCGCTCACCGTCGACACCGCGTGCTCGTCGTCGCTGGTGGCGATGCACCTGGCCGCGCAGGCGCTGCGCTCGGGGGAGTGCGACCTCGCGCTGGCGGGCGGCGTGACGGTCATGTCCACCCCCGGCGCGTTCGTCGAGTTCGCCCGCCAGCAGGGGCTGGCCGTCGACGGCCGGTGCAAGTCCTTCGCCGACGGCGCGGACGGCACCGGCTGGGGCGAGGGCGTGGGCATGCTGCTGTTGCAGCGCCTGTCCGACGCCGAGCGGGACGGGCACGAGGTGCTGGCCGTGCTGCGCGGCTCGGCGATCAACTCCGATGGCGCCTCCAACGGCCTCACCGCCCCCAACGGGCCCTCGCAGCAGCGGGTCATCCGCGCCGCGCTCGCCGCCGCCGGGCTCGGATCGTCCGATGTGGACGCCGTGGAGGCGCACGGCACCGGCACCAGGCTGGGCGACCCGATCGAGGCCCAGGCGCTGCTGGCCACCTACGGGCAGGACCGGGACCAGCCGCTGTGGCTGGGCTCGGTGAAGTCCAACATCGGCCACACCCAGGCCGCCGCGGGCGTCGCCGGTGTGATCAAGATGGTGCTGGCCATGCGGCACGGGCGGCTGCCCCGCACGCTGCACGTGGACGCGCCGACGACGAAGGTCGACTGGTCGGCCGGGGCGGTGCGGGTCCTCACCGACACCACGCCGTGGCCCGCCGTCGACCGGCCGCGCCGAGCGGGCGTGTCGTCGTTCGGCATCTCCGGCACCAACGCCCACGTCATCCTGGAGCAGGGCCCGGACCCGGTCGTCGTCGAGCCGACCCCGGCCGCGCCCGCCCCGTGGGTGTTCTCCGGCCGCACCGCCGACGCCGTGCGCGCCCAGGCCGCCGCCGTCGCCGCGCTCGACGCGTCCCCTGTGGACGTTGGTTTCTCCCTGGCCACCACCCGTGCCGCGCTGGACCACCGCGCGGTCGCCGTCACCGCCGACGGCGCGTTCCCCGAGCCCGTCGTCAGCCGCGTGGTCGACGGCGGCACGGCGTTCGTGTTCTCCGGGCAGGGCTCGCAGCGGGTCGGCATGGGGCGCGAGCTGGCCGAGCGGTTCCCCGTCTTCGCCGACGCCTTCGACGAGGTCTGCGCCCACTTCGACGCCGTGCTCGACAAGCCGCTGCGCGCTGTCCTGGCCACAGACGAGATCCACCGCACCGCCTGCGCCCAGGCCGCGCTGTTCGCCGTCGAGGTGGCGTCCGTGCGGCTGCTGGAGTCGTGGGGCGTGCGACCGGACGTGCTGATCGGGCACTCCATCGGCGAACTGGCCGCCGCGCACGTCGCCGGGATCTGGTCGCTGGCCGACGCGTGCGCGGTCGTCGCCGCGCGCGGCGGGCTGATGGGCGCGCTGCCCGAGGGCGGGGCGATGGTCTCCGTGCGCGCCACCGAGGCCGAGGTGCGCCCGCTGCTGACCGACGGCGTGGACATCGCCGCCGTCAACGCCGAGGACTCCGTGGTGGTGTCCGGGGTCGAGGCCGAGGTGTTGGCGATCGCCGCCAAGTTCGACAAGACCAAGCGGCTCACCGTGTCGCACGCGTTCCACTCGCCGTTGATGGACCCGATGCTGGACGAGTTCCGGGCTGTCCTGGCCTCAGTGGAGTTCCACGAGCCCAAGATTGCCATTGCGCCCACCAACCCCCGGACCGACCCGGGGTACTGGGTCGAGCACGTGCGCGGCACGGTCCGGTTCGCCGACGCCACCGCCGCGCTGGCGGGCCTGGGCGTGGTGCGGTCTGTCGAGGTCGGACCCGACGCCGTCCTGACACCGCTCATCGAGCCGTGCGCGCCCCTGCTGCGCCGCGACCGGTCCGAGGTCGCCACCGCCCTCGCCGCCGTGGGCGCCCTGTTCGCCACCGGCGCGCCCGTCGACTGGGCCGGGGTGTTCGCCGGGACCGGCGCGCACAAGGTCGCGCTGCCCACCTACCCGTTCCAGCGGCAGCGCTTCTGGCTGGAGCCCGGCGGCGGCCCCGCCGACCTCGCGGGCGCGGGCGTCGAGCCCACCGGCCACCCCCTGCTCACCGCCGCCCTGCCCCTGCCCGACGGCGACGGGGCCGTGCTCAGCGGCAGGCTCGCGCTGCGCACCCACCCGTGGCTGGCCGACCACCGCATCGCCGGGCAGGTCGTCGTCGCGGGCGCCGCCCTGGTCGACCTCGCCGTCCGGGCGGGCGCCGAGGCAGGCCGCCCCCGGGTCGGCGAGCTGATGCTGCACGCCCCGCTCGTCGTCCCCGAGACCGGCGCTGTCGACCTGCGCGTGTCGGTCAACGGCGGTGCGATCGCCATTCACAGCCGGGTCACCGAGGGCGAGTGGGTCAAGCACGCCTCCGGCACCATGAACGAGGCAGTCGAGGCCACCGCCGCTGAGTGGCCCGCCGAGGGCGAGCCGATCGACGTCGCCGACCTCTACCCCGCCCTGGCCGCCAGCGGCCTGGACTACGGCCCGTCCTTTCAGGGCCTGCGCCGCGCGTGGCGGGCCGATGGGGCGGTGTTCGTCGAGGTCGACCTTGACAACGGCAACGACACCGACGTCACCGGTTTCGGCGTCCACCCCGGTGTCCTCGACTCGGTCCTGCACGCCCTCGCCGTCGCTGGACTTGAGACGGGGGCGGGCGCGGAGGCCGGGGTGCCGTTCGCGTGGACCGGGGTGTCGGTCTTCGCCACCGGCGCCACCTCCGTTGTCGCCCGGCTGGCGCAGAACGGGTCCGGCGTCGCCGTCGACCTGGTCGACCCGGCCGGGAACCCGGTGGCCGTCGTCGAGTCGCTGGTGCTGCGCCCGCTGGGCGGGCCCGCCGTGGACTCCGGCGTGCGCGACGCGCTGTTCACCCTCGACTGGGCGCCGGTCCAGGTGCCCGACGCCCCCGCGGACTGGTCCGTGGTGCGGGCCGACACCGACGTGCTGTCGCTGACCGGCGGCCCGGTCCTGTTCGACACCCGGGGCGTCGCCGACGACGCCGTGCTGGGAGTGCTGCGCGCCTGGCTGACCCTCGACTCCGCTGAGACCCTGGTGGTGCTGACCGGGCGGGCCGTGTCCGTCGCCGGGGAACCGGTGCCGGGGCTGGACCAGGCGGGCGTGTGGGGTCTCGTGTCCTCGGCGGAGTCCGAGAACCCCGGCCGCTTCCTGCTCGTCGACGTCGACGACCACGAGCCCGTGGGCGGTGTGCTGGACGCGGGGGAGCCGAGGCTGGCTCGCCGGGGCGGGCTCTGGTGGGCGCCGCGCATGGCGCGGGCGTCGGTCGACACGGAGGTCCGCGCGGGCGGGCTGTGGCGGCTGGCGGTGCCGGAGGCGGGCAGCGCTGACGCCGTCGTCGCCGTCCCCGACACCGAGCGGGCGCTGTCGGCCGGTGAGGTGCGGGTCGAGACGCGGGCCATCGGCTGGAACTTCCGCGACGTGCTGACCGTGCTGGGCATGTACCCGGACCCGGCCGCGTTCGTCGGCATCGAGGGCGCGGGCGTCGTGGTCGAGGCGGCCGAGGACGCGGGCTTCGCCGTGGGCGACCGGGTCATGGGCCTCATCCCCGCCGCCGGTCTGTCCGTTGTGGATGCCCGCCTGGTCGACCGGGTCCCGGCGGACTGGACGTGGGCGCAGGCGGCGTCGGTGCCGATCGTCTACCTCACCGCCTGGTACGGGCTGCGCGACCTGGGCGGCCTGGCGGCGGGGGAGCGGGTGCTCGTGCACGCCGGGGCGGGCGGGGTCGGCATGGCCGCCATCCGCATCGCCCAGCACCTGGGCGCCGAGGTGTTCGCCACCGCGCACCCGGCCAAGTGGGACGTCCTGCGCGGGCTGGGCCTCGATGACGACCACATCGCCTCCTCCCGCACGGCCGAGTTCGCCGAGCGGTTCTCCGGCGTCCACGTGGTGCTCAACTCGCTCGCGGGCGAGCTGATCGACGCCTCGGTCCGCACCCTGGTCGAGGGCGGCCGGTTCATCGAGATGGGCAAGACCGACCCGCGCGAGGGCTTCCCCGGCGTCGCCTACCACGCCTTCGACCTGATCGACGCCGGACCGGACCGCATCCGGGAGATGTACGGCGAGCTGGCCGGGGTCATCGCCCCGCTGCCCGTGCGCGCCTGGGACGTGCGCCGCGCCGCCGACGCCACCCGGTTCATGTCCCAGGCCAAGCACACCGGCAAGGTCGTGCTCACCGTCCCGCGCGCCTGGACCCCGGGCGGCGCCGTCCTGGTCACCGGCGCGTCCGGCGGCATCGGCTCGCTGCTCGTCGACCACCTGAGCGCCCAGGGCTTCGACGTCCTCCCGGTCAGCCGCGGTGCCGGGGTCGACGTCACCGACCGGGAGTCCCTGGCCCGGGCCATCGCAGGCCGCGACCTGACCGCCGTCGTGCACGCGGCCGGGGTCCTCGACGACGGCGTGGTCGCCTCGCTCACCCCGGAGCGCCTGGCCAGGGTCGCCGACCCGAAGGTGCTCGGCGCACGGCACCTGCACGAGCTGACCAAGGACATGGACCTGGCCGGGTTCGTGCTGTTCTCCTCCACGTCGGGGGTGTGGGGCGCGGCGGGCCAGGGCAACTACGCCGCCGCCAACGTCGCCCTCGACGCCCTGGCCGCCGACCGGCGCGCAGCGGGCCTGCCCGCGGTGTCGTTGGCCTGGGGTGGCTGGGAGACCGGCATGGCCACCGGCAACACCCGGGTCACCACCGGTCCACTCGGGACGATCACCCCCGACCTGGGCGTGGCCCTGTTCGACACCGCCGTGCACGCCGACCGGGCCTTCCTCGCCCCGGCGCCCATCCGCCTCGCCCTGCTGCGCAAGGAACTCGGCGCCGACGTCCCGCCGTTGTGGCGCTGGCTCGTCCGCGCCGGGCAGCGCGCCGCCGCGGCCGCCGTCCCGGCCGCGGGCATCGCCGAATCGCTGCGCGGTCTGTCCGAGGCCGACCAGGTCGACGCCCTGCTGACGGTCGTCCGCGAGCGGGCAGCCGCCGTTCTCGGCCACGCCACCCCGGACGCCATCACCGCCGACCAGGCGTTCCGCGACCTCGGTTTCGACTCGCTGACCTCGGTGGAGCTGCGCAACGCGCTCGCCGCCGCCACCGGTCTGACCCTGCCCGCCACGACCGTGTTCGACCACCCCACGCCGCTCGCCCTGGCCAAGCAGGTCCACGCCAAGCTCTCCGGGACCACCGCGCCCGTCGCCATGGCCACCGCGACCGTCGCCGCGACCGACGACCCGGTGGTCATCGTCGGCATGGCCTGCCGCTACCCGGGCGGGATCGACTCCGCCGACGCGCTCTGGCGGCTGGTGTCCGACGGCGTCGACGGCGTGGGCGGGGTCCCCACCGACCGCGGCTGGGCGTTCGACACCCTCCAGCAGGGCGATCAGGTCATCGAGGCGCGCGGCGGGTTCCTCTACGACGCGGGCCGGTTCGACCCGGCGTTCTTCGGCATCTCCCCGCGCGAGGCCACCGCCATGGACCCCCAGCAGCGGCTCCTGCTCGAGACCGCCTGGGAGACCCTGGAGCACGCGGGCATCGACCCGACCACGCTGCGCGGCACCGACACGGGCGTGTTCACCGGGGCCAGCTCGTCGGGCTACGGCAACGGCGCCACCAGCGTCCCCGACGACGTGGCCGGGTACATGCTCACCGGCAGCACCGGCAGCGTCATGTCCGGCCGGGTCGCCTACTCGCTGGGCTTCGAGGGCCCGGCCGTCACGATCGACACGGCGTGCTCGTCCTCGCTGGTCGCCCTGCACCTCGCCGCCCAGGCCCTGCGCTCCGGCGAGTGCGGGCTGGCGCTGGCGGGCGGGGTCGCGGTCATGGCCAACCCCGGCATCTACGCCGAGTTCGCCCAGCAGCGCGGCCTGGCCGCCGACGGCCGCTGCAAGTCCTTCGCCGACGCCGCTGACGGCACCGGGTGGGGTGAGGGCGTCGGCGTGCTGGTGTTGGAACGCCAGTCCGACGCCGTGCGCAACGGACATGAGATCTTGGCCGTGGTGCGTGGTTCTGCGGTGAACCAGGACGGCGCGTCCAACGGGCTCACCGCACCGAACGGGCCTTCGCAGCAGAGGGTGATCCGGCAAGCGCTTGCGAACGCGGGTCTGTCCCCGTCCGATGTGGATGCCGTGGAGGCGCACGGCACCGGGACCACACTGGGTGACCCGATCGAGGCGCAAGCACTGCTGGCGACCTACGGCCAGGAGCGGGAAACCCCGCTGTGGTTGGGGTCGATCAAGTCGAACATCGGGCACACCCAGGCCGCCGCCGGGGTCGCTGGAGTCATCAAGATGGTGCAGGCCATGCGCCACGGCCTGCTGCCCAGGACCCTGCACGTGGACGCGCCGTCGTCGAAGGTGGACTGGGCGGAGGGCTCGGTCGAGCTGCTGACCGAGCCGACGGTGTGGCCCGCCGCCGACCGGCCGCGCCGGGCGGGGGTGTCGTCGTTCGGCATCTCCGGCACCAACGCCCACGTCGTCCTGGAACAACCAGCGCCGCGCCGGGTCGAACCGCCCGAGCCGCGCACCACACCGGTGCCGCTCGTGCTCAGCGCCAAGACGCCCGAGGCGCTGCGCGCCCAGGCCGGGCGGCTCGCCGAGCTGGCCGACCTGGAACCGGTCGACGTCGCCTGGTCCCTGGCCACCACCCGCACCGCCTTCGACCACCGCGCCGTCGTCGTCGGCGCCACCGACGCCGAGCTGCGCGCCGCCCTCGCCGGTGACCTCCCGATCGCCACCGCCGTCCCCGGCCGGACCGCGTTCGTGTTCTCCGGCCAGGGCTCGCAGCGGGTCGGCATGGGCGGGGGGCTGCGCCGGTTCCCCGTGTTCGCCGAGGCCTTCGCCGAGGTCCTGGGCCACTTCGACCCCGAGGTCGTCGCGCGGATCGGCACCGAGGACGTGCACCGCACCGAGGTGGCCCAGGTGGCGCTGTTCGCCTTCGAGGTGGCGCTCGCCCGGCTGTTCGAGTCCTGGGGCGTGCGCGCCGACGTGCTCCTGGGGCACTCCATCGGCGAGCTGGTCGCCGCCCACCTCGCCGGGGTGTGGTCGCTGGCCGACGCGTGCGCGGTCGTCGCCGCGCGCGGCAGGCTGATGGGCGCGCTCCCCGAGGGCGGGGCGATGGTCGCCGTGCGGGCCCGCGTGGACGAGATCCGGTTGACCGACGGGGTCTCCATCGCCGCCGTCAACGCCCCCGGGTCGGTGGTGCTGTCCGGCGTCGAGTCCGAGGTGCTGGCCATCGCGGCGACGTTCGAGAAGACCAAGCGGCTGACCGTGTCGCACGCGTTCCACTCGGCGCTGATGGACCCGGTGCTGGACGAGTTCCGGGCTGTCCTGGACTCGGTCGGGTTCCACGAGCCGACAACGCCGGTGATCTCCAACCTGACCGGCGCCGTGGCCGACCGGCTGACCGACCCGGCGTACTGGGTCGAGCACGTGCGCGGCACGGTCCGGTTCGCTGACGGCGTCGCCGCCCTGGATGCCGTGCGAGCCGTCGAGATCGGACCGGACGCCGTGCTGACGCCGCTGGTAGAGGACTGCGTCCCCGCCCAGCGCAAGGACCGCGACGAGGTGACCGCTGCGCTGACGGCCGTTGGCAGCCTCTTCGCGACCGGCGCCCACGTCGACTGGACCGCCGTGCTGCCCCGGGCCCGGCGGGTCACCCTGCCCGCCTACGCCTTCCAGCGGCAGCGCTACTGGCTGCCCGCCGCGCCCGCCCCCACGGGCGGCGGCGTCGACGCGTCCGGCCACCCGCTGGTCGGCGCGGCCGTCGCGCTCCCGGACGGCGACGGCGCGGTGCTCACCGGCAGGCTGTCACTGGCCACCCACCCGTGGCTGGCCGACCACCGGGTCGCCGGGCAGGTCGTCGTCCCCGGCACCGCCCTGCTCGACATCGCCGCCCGCGCCGGGCGCGAGGCCGACGCCGGGCACGTCCGCGAGCTCATGCTGCACGCCCCGCTCGTGCTCCCCGGGACCGGCGCGGTCGACGTCCGCGTGGTCGTCGGCGCCGACACCGGCGACGGCCGGGCCGTCGCCCTGCACAGCCGCACCGAGTCGGGGTGGACCAAGCACGCCTCCGGCACCGTGGACTCCGCCTCCACCCCCGCGCCGTCGCTGCCGTGGCCGCCGCAGGGGGACCCACTCGACCTGACCGGCCTCTACGACCACCTCGCCACCACCGGCCTGGACTACGGTCCCGCCTTCCGGGGCCTGCGCCGCGCCTGGCGGGACGGCTCGGCCGTCGTCGTGGAGGTCGACCTCGACGCCCCCGGCGACGGCTTCGGCGTGCACCCGGCCGCGCTCGACTCCGTGCTGCACGCGCTGGCGGTGGCGGGGATCGACGCGGGCTCGGGGGTGCCGTTCGCCTGGTCCGGGGTCTCGTTCTTCGCCACCGGGGCGAGCAGCGTGCGCGCCCGCCTCAGCCCCGCGGGCTCCGGCGTCGCGCTCGTGGTCACCGACACCGAGGGCGCGCCCGTCGCCTGCATCGAGTCGCTGGTGCTGCGGCCGGTCGCCGCCGCCGCCGACACCGGGGTCCGCGACGCGCTGTTCGGGCTCGACTGGGCGCCGCTGGTCGTCGAGGGCAGTGACACCCCCAATACCGACACCCCCGAGGTCTTCGACGCCCGCGGCCTGACCGCCGCCGAGGTCTTGCCGGTGCTCCAGGAGCACGCCGTCGCGGACGCCGACGGGCCGCTGGTCGTGCTGACCGAGCGCGCGGTGTCGGTCGGCGAGGCCGAGCCCGTCCGCGGTGACGCGTCCGTGTGGGGCCTGGTCGCCGCCGCCGAGTCGGAGAACCCGGGCCGCTTCGTGCTGGCCGACGTCGACGGCGAACACGACCTGGCCGGGGTGGCGGCCACTGGGGAGCCGAGGGTCGCGCTGCGCGCCGGGGCCTGGTTCGCGCCCAGGATGGCGCGCGCCGCCGAGCCGGACCCCCTGGTCACCGGCGGCCGGTGGAAGCTCACCGCCGCCAGGCCGGGCACCGCCGACGGCCTGGCCACCGTGCCGGACCCGGACGCCGACCAGCCGGTGGGCGCGGGCGAGGTGCGGATCGAGACCCGGGCGGTCGGGTGGAACTTCCGCGACGTGCTGACCGTGCTGGGCATGTACCCGGACCCGTCGGCCACCGTCGGCATCGAGGGCGCGGGTGTCGTCGTGGAGACGGGCCCGGGCGCCGGACACGCCGTGGGCGACCGGGTCATGGGCCTGATGCCCGCCGCCGGTCAGGTCGTCGTCGACGGCCGCGTGGTCGCGCCGGTCCCGGCCGGGTGGTCGTGGGCGCAGGGGGCGGCGACGCCGATCGTCTTCCTCACCGCTTGGTACGGCTTGCGTGACCTGGGTGGGTTGCGGGCGGGGGAGCGGGTGCTGATCCACGCGGGCACCGGTGGTGTGGGCATGGCCGCGATCCAGTTGGCCCAGCACTTGGGCGCGGAGGTGTTCGCGACGGCGCACCCGTCGAAGTGGCACCTGTTGCGCGGCATGGGTTTGGACGATGATCACATTGCTTCCTCGCGGACGGCGGAGTTCGGGGAGAAGTTCTCCGGCATCCACGTGGTGTTGAACTCGCTCGCGGGTGAGTTGATCGATGCCTCGGTGCGGACCATGGTTGAGGGTGGCCGGTTCATCGAGATGGGCAAGACCGATCTCCGCGAGGGCTTCCCGGGCGTGGCTTACCGGGCGTTCGACTTGATCGAGGCCGGGCCCGACCGCATCCGGGAGATGTTCGGCGAGCTGGCCGGGATCATCACCCCGCTGCCGGTCCGCGCCTGGGACATCCGGCGCGGCGCGGACGCCACCCGGTTCATGTCCCAGGCCAGGCACACCGGCAAGGTCGTGCTCACCGTTCC
>NZ_WHOL01000126.1:0-92416 GCF_009745975.1 Actinokineospora pegani
GCGCCGCAAGACCCGGCAGTTGCAGGTCGGGACGGTGGGTGTCGGTTCGGACCACCCGATCTCGGTGCAGTCGATGACGACGACCTTGACCTCGGATGTCAACGCCACGTTGCAGCAGATCGCGGAGTTGACCGCGGCGGGCTGCGACATCGTCCGGGTGGCCTGCCCGTCCGCCGACGACGCCGAGGCGCTGCCCGCGATCGCGGCCAAGTCGCAGATCCCGGTGATCGCCGACATCCACTTCCAGCCCAAGTACGTCTTCGCCGCGATCGAGGCCGGGTGCGCGGCGGTGCGGGTGAACCCGGGCAACATCCGCAAGTTCGACGACCAGGTCAAACAGATCGCCCACGCGGCCCGCGACCACCGCACCCCCATCCGGATCGGGGTCAACGCCGGGTCGCTGGACCCCCGCCTGCTGGCCAAGCACGGCAAGGCCACCCCGGAAGCGTTGGCCGAGTCGGCACTGTGGGAGGCGTCGCTGTTCGCCGAGCACGACTTCCACGACATCAAGATCTCGGTCAAGCACAACGACCCCGTGGTCATGGTCCGGGCGTATGAGATCCTCGCCGAGCAGTGCGACTACCCGCTGCACCTGGGCGTCACCGAGGCCGGACCCGCCTTCCAGGGCACCATCAAGTCCGCGGTCGCCTTCGGCGCGCTGCTGCGCCAGGGCATCGGCGACACCATCCGGGTGTCGCTGTCGGCCCCACCGGTCGAGGAGATCAAGGTCGGCACGCAGATCCTGCAATCGCTGAACCTGCGCCCACGCAAGCTCGAGATCGTCTCCTGCCCGTCCTGCGGCCGCGCCCAGGTCGACGTCTACACCCTCGCCGAGCAGGTCACCGCAGGCCTGGAGGGCATGGAGGTCCCACTGCGCGTCGCGGTCATGGGCTGCGTCGTCAACGGCCCCGGCGAGGCCCGCGAAGCCGACCTCGGCGTCGCCTCCGGCAACGGCAAAGGCCAGATCTTCGTCAAGGGCGAGGTCATCAAGACCGTCCCCGAACACCAGATCGTCGAGACCCTCATCGAAGAGGCCATGCGCATCGCCGAGGGCCCCGGCTACACCGACGTCGTCGGCGAGCCGACGGTCGTGACCGGCTGAGCGCGGGGCTATAGGGTCAGGGTCGTGCTGCGCGTCGAGGTGTTGGGTCCGGTGCGGGCGTGGATCGGCGACGACGAAGTCGCCCTGGGCACCGCGCGTCAGCGGGCGGCGTTCTCCGTGCTGGTGGGCAAAGCCGACGAGAGCGTGCCCTCGCGCGAGCTGGTCGACGCCGTGTGGGGCGCGGGCGCCCCGGCCAACGCCCAGGGCAACCTGCACACCTACATCTCCGGTCTGCGCCGCGCCCTCGGCCCGGCCCGCGAGCTGCTGGACACCACGCGGCACGGCTACCGGCTGCGGTTGGCCGAGGCAGACGTGGACGTGCGCGCCTTCGAGCGGCACCGCTCGGCGGCCGACCGGCTGCTGCTGGTCGGCAGGCTCGAGGCCGCGGCCGACGAGCTGTCCGCCGGGCTGGCGCTGTGGCGCGGGGAGGCCTACGCGGCGGTGCCGGGGCCGTTCGCCGAGCTCGAGGGGCAACGGCTGGCCGAGGCGCGCACAGCGGCGGTCGAGCAGCGCGCGCGGGTGCTGATCGAGGTGGGCCGCGCCGCCGACATCGTCGCCGACGCCGACGAGCTGGTCCGCGAGCAGCCGCTGCGCGAGTCCGCCAGGGAGTTGCTGGTGCTGGCGCTGCACCGGGGCGGCAGGCACGCCGAGGCGCTGGCCGCCGCCGAGGAGTCCCGCCGCGTGCTGGCCAGCGAGCTGGGCATCTCCCCCGGGCCCGCGCTGGCGGGCCTGCACGCCCACATCCGGGCGGGCGGCGGGGCGGTCTCCGTCGGGCCGAGGCGGGCGCCGGGCCCGGTGCTGCCCGCCGCGGCGCGCGCGGCCCTGTCCCGCGACCCCGTCCCCGAGCTGATCGGCCGTGACGACGCGGTGCGCCGGGTGCGGGACCTGCTCGCCGGGGTCGCGGCGGGGACCGGCCGCGCGGTCTGGGTGGAGGGCGACGAGGGCCTGGGCCGCACCGCGCTGCTGCACACGGCGCTGGCGGGCGCGCAGGCGCGCGGCTGCGCGATCGGCTGGGGCGACGCCGACGAGCTGCTGGCCCGGTTCGAGCTGCAGGTGCTGCTCAACTGCTTCGACATCGACCTGGTCCCCGGCGGGCGGCTGGCCCCCGGCGCCGACGAGGACCCCGCCGAGGACCGGCTGGCCGAGCTGGTCGAGCGCTCGTGCGCCAAGGCGCCGCTGGTGGTCGTGGTAGAGGACCTGCACTGGGCCGACCCGGCCACGATCCGCTTCTGGCACCGCCTGGTGGCCATGACCGCGCGGCTGCCGCTGCTGCTGGTCGCCACCTCCTGGCCGGTCCGGGGCAGGCAGGACCTGGACCTGCTGCGCGGGGCCGTGGACCGGGCGGGCGGCGCGGTGCTCGAACTCACCCCATTGACCACAGAGGACTCGGTCAGCCTGCTGCGGGTCACCACCGGGTGCGCCACCTGGACCGCGGAGCGGCTGGCCGCCGAGGCCATGGGCAACCCGATGCGGCTGGTGGAGCTGGCCGGGTCGCTGCGCGGCGGCCCGGAGGCGGCGAAGACGGACTGGCGGCCGCCGGTCCGCTCGTCGGCCGCCGCCGCGCACCGGATGCTGCTGGCGCTGCCGAGCGCGGTGGTCGACGTGGTCCGCACGGCGGCGGTGCTGGGCGTGCGGTTCGCCGAGGCGGACCTGGTGCTGGTGGCCGACGCGGCGCGGGGCGAGGTCGGGGCCGCCGTCGACACCGCGCTCGCCGCGCACGTGCTGGTCCGCGAGCACGACCTCCTCTCGTTCCGCACCGCCCCGTTGTGGCGCGCGGCCTACGAGCGCATCCCCGCCCCGATCCGCAGTCCGCTGCAGCGCCAGTTCACCGCCATCCTCGCCGCGGCCAAAACCGGGGACTGACCCGGCAGCGGCCCCGGGCGCGCAGCCCACGAACGCGCCCCCACCGCGCCAATTCACCGCCATCCTCGCCGTGGCGAGAGCCGAGGTCTGACCCGGCGGCGGTCCCTGCGGCCTTCCGGTGGTCGAGTCGATGCTTTATCGTTTCGGTTGGGTCGTGTCGTGCGGATCTCGGCCTGACGGCCGGTGTGCGCGCCAGGCGGTCCGAGTGCCAGCCACCCCGCCACGTGGAGGTCCGGGTGAGTACGGGGAACTCGCTGTCGGTTGCCCTGCTCGGTGAACCCGCGGCCTGCTACGGCGAGCGCGCCGTGCAGCTCGGCGGCGGCCTGCGGCTGGCGGTGTTCAGCGCGCTGGCGCTGCGTGCCGGGTCCATCGTGTCCCGCCCGGAGCTGATCAACGCGGTGTGGGGCCAGCACGCCCCCGTCAGCGCCTCCGGCAGCCTCTACACCTACATCTCCGCGCTGCGCCGCGCCCTGGAGCCCGACCGCGCGCGCGGCAGCGGCACCATCAGCGGCTCCAACTCCGGGTACCGGCTCTCGCTGGCCCCCGACGAGCTCGACGTCAACCGGCTGGTGCGGCTGCGGGACAAGGCCTACGCGCTGCGCGACGCGGGCGACACCGACGGCGAACTCGGGGTGCTCGAGGAGGCGCTGGGGCTGTGGCGGGGCGAGGCGCTGGCGGGAGTGCCCGGCCCGCTGGCCGAGGCGCACCGGGCCAGGCTGGCCGAGGCGCGGCTGGCCGTGGTGCAGCGGCGGGCGACGCTGGTCATCGCGGACGGCAGGTCGGACGAGGTCGTCGACGAGCTGATCGAGCTGGTGCGCAGGCACCCGGCCAGGGAGGCGGTGCACGGCCTGCTGATGACGTCGCTGTTCCGGGCGGGCAGGCAGACCGACGCGCTGGAGGCCTACCGCACGGCGCGCTCGGTGCTCGTCGACCGCTTCGACACCGAGCCCGGCCACGAGCTGCGCACGCTGCACCAGCGCATCCTCGCCGGGGACATGACCGTCGGCCAGCTACCGACGCCGACGCGCACCCACCGCACCCGCCGCACCCCGTCCCCGGCCCGGGGGTCGACGCCGTTCGTGGGGCGCGCGGAGGTCGTGGCGCGGGTGCGCGCGGCGCTGGCGGCGGTGGCCGAGGGCCGGGGCGGCAGCGTGTGGATCGACGGGCCCGCGGGCGGGGGCAAGACGGCGCTGCTGGCCGAGGCGCTCTCCGGCGACGCGGTGGCCACGCACACCGTGGCCTGGGCCTGCGGCGACGAGCTGACCCAGCAGATCCCCTTCCACGCCCTGGACAAATGCCTCGACGACCTCGGCGCGCGGCTGCCGCGCCCGGCCGCCTCCCCACTGGGCGCCAGCGCCGGGGCGCAGGCCACCGCGGCGATGGAGCACGTGCGGCAGGTGGTGGGCGCGCACATCGCCGGGCCGCTGGTGCTGGTCCTCGACGACCTGCACTGGGCCGACCCGGAGAGCCTGGCCGCCTGGCACCAGCTGCGCGGCCTGACCGAGCACCGCCCGCTGCTGCTGGTGGCCGCGGCGCGGCCGCTGCCGTGCCGCCGCGAGATGCACCTGGCCAAGGCCTTCGTCACCGCGGAGGCGCTGCCGCTGCCGCCGCTGACCGAGCAGGAGGCGCACGACCTGCTGGGCAGGCTCGGCGAGCACCCGGCGGCCGCGGCGCGCACGATGGTCGCGCTGGCGGGCGGGAACCCGGCCTACCTGGTGGCGATGGCCGAGGCGGTGCCCCAGCACGGGCACGCGCACCGGTGGCGGTCGGTGCCCGGCCCGGTGGTCGCCGCCGTGGTCAGGCACGTCGACCAGCTCTCCCCCCTGGTCGGCGAGGCGCTGCGGGCGATGGCGCTGCTGGGCGAGACGTGCGCGGTGGCGGACCTCGCGGTGGCGACCAACACCCCCGCCAGCGGCCTGGTCGACGTGCTGGGCGAGGCGCTGCAAGCGGGCGCGGTGCACGCTGAGGGCTCCGGTGTGCGGTTCTCGCAGCCCCTGGTGCGGCGCGTGCTCTACGAGAGCGTCCCACCGCAGCTGCGGCTGGCCGCATACCAGCAGTTCGCCGTCTGAGGTGTCGAGGTCTTGGCCCAGTCGCGCAGAACACGTAGAGAGATCTTGTAGGTGCGCACCGCAGACTTCTCACGTGGGCCAATTACCAACCAAGGAGGCAGTGGTGGAGTCGGTCACCGTGCTAGTCCATGCCAAAGACCCGCTGACCAGAATGGTGCTGGGCAGCCACCTCGACGCGCAGCCGGGCCTGGGGACCGTCCCCGACGACCGGCCCGACGCGGCCAACGTGGTCGTGTGCGTCGCCGACAGCCTGAGCGTCGAGGTGATCTCGCTGCTGCGCCGGATGAAGGCGTACTCCGGGGCGCCCGTCGTGCTGATCGTGAACGAGATCGAGCGGGCGGACCTGATGACCGCCGTGGAGTGCAACGTGGTCGCGGTGCTGCCCAGGTCGGTGGCCAGCGGCGAGCGGATCACCGACGCCGTGCGCACCGCCGCGGTCGGCGGCGGGATGCTGCCCACCGACGTCCTCGGCGACCTGCTCAAGCAGGTGCGGCACGTGCAGCGGGAGGTGCTGACCCCGCAGGGCCTGCACAGCTCCGGGCTGACCCCGCGCGAGATCGACGTGCTGCGGCTGATGTCCGACGGGTTCGACACCGCGGAGATCGCGGTCAAGCTCAGCTTCTCCGAGCGCGCGGTCAAGCGGGTGATCTTCGGGATGACCAACCGGCTCAAGCTCCGCAACCGCCCGCACGCGGTGGCCTACGCCCTGCGGGCAGGCGTGATCTGAGGCCGGTCAGGCCTGCCTAGGCCGGGGGACAGCCCGCTGGACGGGCACCAACCCGGCACCCGGGTGGTCGCGCAGCGCCGCGCGTCCTGCCGCGGGCCGGGCCCCGTACGTCGACAACATCGTTGCCTCGAGCGCGGGCCCCTCGAGCGCCTGCCCAGCCAGTTCCGACCCTTCGAGCGCAGGCCCATCGTGCCGCGCCTGGTCCTCGATCTCAGCCGCGGGCTCCTCTCCGCTCCGGTCCCCCTGTGCCGCCTCGGCCAGCACGCGCCGCACCACCGGGTGCCGGAAGCGCAGCCGTGCTCCGTCCACTTCACACAAGATCCCCCCGGTCAGCGCCTCGTCGACGAGGTTGAGCAGGTCGTGGGCCCGTTTGCCGCTGGCGCGCAGGATGTCGCCCACCGTGTGCGAGTCCCCGAGCAGCGCCGCGCAGCTCAGCATCTCCCTGGTCGCCTTCGACATCGTGGCCAGGTGCGCGTGCACTTTGTCGGCCACCTCCGCCGGGATCGCGGGCCAGTCCACGATTGGCCGCCGCAGCGAGGCCCGCGCGATGGCGTCGGCGAAACCGGGGCTGCCGCCGGACATCGTGGCCACCAGCGCCGCCGTCGTGCGCACCCCGGGGTGCGCGCGGTCGAGCAGGTCGACCACGTCGACGTCGTCGAGCCCGGTCAGCTCCATGTGGCCGCAGCCGGACTCGGTGGCCAGCACCCGCAGCAGGTCCACGTTGCGCCGCCGGGGCAGCGGCCTGCAGGCGCTGACCAGCAGCAGCGGCAGCGAGTCGGTGGTGGTGAGCAGGTGCCGCCACACCAGCAGGGTCTCCTCGTCAGCCTGGTGCAGGTCGTCGATGACCAGCAAGACCGGCCGCCCGCCTGCGGACTCCACGAGCGCGCGCACGGTGGAGATCACCGCGCCCAGCCACAGCCTGGCCTCGGTCCTGGGCCCCGTACCCCCGGTGACCGCGTCCGGCGCGGACAGCCCCACCTGCTCGCGCAGGTCGGGGTCGATGCCCGCCAGGCAGTCCTGCAGGCCCCCGAAGGGGACGCTGGCCGTCGCGCGGTCGGCGGTGCCCCAGCCCACGACGCAGTCCTCCGTATCGGCCAGGGCGCGGGCCAGCCCCTCGGCCATCAGCGCGGACTTGCCCGACCCCTGGGCGCCGTCGATCCACAGCGCGCCGCCGCGTCCGGCGCGGACGCGCTCGACGTCGGCGCGGATGCGCTCGATGCCCTCCGCGCGTCCAACGAAGGTGACGGGCCGGGCATTCGAGAGGCGTTCCATCGCGCCGACCTGGCGGGGCCCGTCCGCAGCCGGGGCGGGCCGGGCGGTGCGCGGGGAGCCCGCGGCCAGCACGCCGCGGCGCAGCGCGCGCAGCGCGGCGCCCGGCTCGGTGCCGAAGCGGTCGACCAGCACCTGCCTGGCCTCGCTGTAGACCTCCAGCGCCTCCCCCGGCCGCCCGGAGCGGCACAGCGCGAGCATGAGCGAGTGGTAGACGTCCTCGCGGGCGGGGTGGCTCGCGGCGAGGTCGCGCAGATCGTCGACGACCTCGCCCGGGCGGCCCGCGGCGACCAGCAGGTGCGCGCGGCGGGTGCGCAGGCCCAGGCGGACCTCCTCCATCCGGGTGCGCCAGCACTCGGCCAGCGGCCCGTTCACGCCCGCGAGCGCCTCGCCCCGCCACAGCGCCAACGCGCTCTCCACTGAGGACAGTTCGGCGACGGCGTCGCCGCGGCCGCGGTGCGCCCTGGCCTCGTCGCGGTGGCGCCGCACGAGGCCGGAGTCCAGCGCGTCGGGCGGCAGCAGCAGCCGGTAGCCGGTGGAGCCGCTCTCCAGCACGTCCGGGCCCGTGTGCGCGTCGCCGTGGATGGCCCGGCGCAGCGCGGAGACGTAGGTGTAGATGCGGTCGCGCGCGCCCCGCGGCGGCGAGCCGTCCCAGAGCGCGTCGCCCAGTTCGGCCTTGGACACCACCTGGTTGGCCTGCAACGCCAGCGTGGCGAGCACGGCGGTGGGCAGGCCCCTGCCCAGCGGGACGCGCTCGCCGCCGCGCAGCAGGGCGGGCCGCCCCAGCAGGACGACGTGCAGATCCGCTTCCGGAGCCATGCGCACTCCCTCATCCATTCATGGGACCGCACCAGTCGGCGAGGTATTCGAGCCGTACCAGAAAGATTACGAACCCATGGTGGGGTGGCGCACGGTCAACTGACCGATTGGGCGCAGGCGGCGTCGACTCGGTCACCACTCGATCACTTCGGGACGATGGACGTGCGACTTTCCCAGTCCACGATGACCGAGTGGGCCCGATCCCGGTTGGAGTTGTCCGAGCGGGCACCACCACCGAGCGGCGGGGAACGCGCCGGCTAATTCAATTGCACGTGCCGCTGGCCGCCCATTTCCCCCCGGGGGAATGGGCGGCCAGCAAGCAAACTACGCGAAAGTTAATTTTGGAAGTCGCTACGGGTCAACGGCGTAGAACCCCGCTGACGAGGACCTCGCCGCCGGACACGCCGTCGACGCTGACGCCGATCAGCGCGCGGCCGAGCCCGGCCGTGCGGTCCCACGCCAGGCACTCCAGGGTCGGGTAGCTCAACCACGGCCCGCCGCCGGTCAGGGTCAGCGTCAACGAGCGCACGTCGAACCGGACGTCCTGGTCGTCGTCCGCCTTGGCGACCAGGGTCGCGACCTGGCAGACGGCCTCCAGCAGCAGGCTGACCTGCTGCACGCCCGCGTCGCCCGGCGCCGACGGCCCGACCATGGTCGCGGTCAACCGGGAGTCCGGGGTGCGCCGGGGCGGGCCGACCAGCACCCGCCACGGCTCGGCCTTGTCCAGCAGGGTGTGCCCCGCCCGGGAGCCCGGGTCGAGGATCCAGGGGGCGAACAGCTCGTCGTCGCGGGAGTGCGACACCCAGACCTGCCCGCGGCACACCTCGACGCGGCCCTGGCCCACCGCGAACCGCACGCCGCTGGCTCCCCGCCACAGGTCGGGGGCGGCCAGCCGCAGGTCGGTGCGGACGCCGCGCCTGCACGGCTCGGGGAAGGCGACCACCAACGCGGTCACCGCGCTGGAGTCCCGGTCGCGGTCGACCCGGCCGAGCATGACGGCGGCGGCGCGCACGGCCGCGTCGGCCAGCGCCACGGCGGGGATGTGGTCCTGGGTGGGGTCGGCGAAGAACGAGTCGCGCTCCACCTCGCCTGCGCTCATCCAGCACTGGTCGTACCGGGTCGACCCGAGGCCGACGACGTCGGTGACCGTCATACCGCCACCTCCTCGACCTCGGTGGCGGCCCGTTCGGCCGGTCGCGGCGCGCGGGCCCGCAGGTCCCACAGCGGCCGCCCCTCGGCCAGCATCCTCCTGCGCAGCAACACGATGTAGACGACGTCGAGCGCGACCATGGTCGGGATCAGGACGAGGAACAGCGTGCGCGACGGGTAGAGCATGAACCCGGTCAGGCCGGCGAACAGCGATCCGACGAACTTCGCCACCGCTATGTGCATCGACTGGCCGACCGAGGACCCGCGCGAGCGCAGCATGACGAGGAACCCGGCGCTGAGCGGGACGTTCACCATCATCCCGATGTACATGCCGTCCAGGTCGTGGAACTCGTTGGCCCCGGCCATGACCAGCAGCGCCGCCCAGACCAGCATCCCGCCCAGCGCCCAGCGGAAGCCCCTGGGGGACAGCCAGGTGTGGTCGCGGCGGCCGTGGCGGAAGGCTTGGTAGACCAGCACCGAGTTGACAACGGCCCAGGCGCCGTTCATCACCCGCTGCTCCGGGTACTGCTCCAGCAGGAAGGTCAGGCTGAACTCCCACGCGAAGTTCACCGCGACCAGGAACGCCGGGATGGCCACCCGGCTGTCGCGCGCGGCCTGGCGGATCGCCAGCACGTAGGTGGTCAGCCAGCCCAGCGCGGTGAGCCCCGCGGTGAGCGCGAACAGCCACTGCGGCACGTCCGCCCGGCCGATCGAGACCGGCGGCACCTCGGACATCGGGAACAGGAACGGCGGCAACCAGTCCACGGGGGCACCCTTTCCTAGAGCTGGATTCCTAGAGGCTAGGTACGATGCTGTCGAGGCCGAAGAACGCCCCGCCGTAGAGCTCGTGGCCGACGCGGGTGTTGAGCATGGCGTGCCGGGCGGCGGTGTTGGCGTCGCGCCAGTACTGCTGCAACGGGCTGGACAGGCCGAACGCGCCCGCGCCGTGCGCCCACATCAACTCGTCGAGCGCGGTGGTGACCAGGTTGACCGCCTGGCCGACATCGCCGCGGATGCGGCGCAGCTCGGCGTCCGGCACGCCCACACCCGCCGCCGCGGCCGCGTCGAGCACGTCCGCGGCCCGGCTGACGTGCATCTCCGCCGCGTCCAGGGTCAGCGCGGTGCCGCCCAGCGCGGAGACGAAGGTCTGCGACATCGGGGCGCTGCTGTAGACCGTCGGCGCGATCCCCTTGGCCGGGGCCTTGTCGACGACGTGCGCCCGCGCCGCGAGCCCCGCGCCGACGACCACCGACGCGCAGATCACCGCCATCCCCGCCACCGCGGCGGTGCGCAGCAGCGGCGGCAGCGACAAGTCGGTGGTGTTGGCCCGGCCGAGCTGGTCGGCGAAGGAGATCACCCGGTGCCCGGGGACGAACACGTCCGTCGCCGTGGCGGTGTGGCTGCCGGTGCCGCGCATCCCGACGGTGTTCCAGGTGTCCTGGACGACCAGGTCCGCGACCGGCGCCAGCACCGACAGCGGCGCTCCGCCGGGGTCCTTGGCCAGCAGGATCGCCCAGTCGTCGTGCAGGATTCCCGAGGCGTAGGGCCACTTGCCGCTGAGCTGGTAGCCGCCGTCGACCGGGGTCGCCGCGCCGGGGGCGGCGAAGATCGAGGCCAGCCGCGCGCCCGGGTTGTCGCCGAACACCTCGTCGCGCACACGCCGGGGGAACCGGGTGGCCAGCAGGTTGGAGCCGTTGATGTTGTTGACCACCCAGGACGTCGACGGGCAGTAGCGGGCCAGCGCCTTGGTGACCTCGCTGAGCGTGCGCACGTCGGTCTCCAGGCCGCCGTAGCGCCGCTCGGTCCAGAGCGCCGCCAACCGCTCCTCGTCGATCGCGCGCAGCGTGGCGTCGGGGAGCCTGCGCTCCAGGTCGCCCTCGGCCACCCCGGCGGCGAGCGTGTCGCCGACGGAGTGGACCCGCTCGACCACACCGGCCCAGCGCTCGGTGGCGGCGGGCGCGGTGGGTTCGACCGTGTTCGTCATGGACTGCCTCCTGTGTCTGGTGCGCGTCAGTCCCGCTGGGCGGAGATCAGGTTCGTGATGTCGAAGTAGTCCCGCCAGGCCGCGATCCGGCCGTCGCGCACCTCGAAGGCGGCCATCACCTTGAGGTTGCGGGCGATCGGCGTCCCGTCGACGCGCAGCATGTCCTCGACGCGCTCGACCAGGACGGTGCCGCCCGCGTGGGCGATGTGGCGGAACTCGACGTCGAGCTGGGCGAAGTCCGGCGGCATCAGCTCCAGCACCGCCGCCTTGCCCCGGCACACCGGCGACCCGGGGTTCTCCCAGACGACGTCGTCGGTGAGGAACTCCTCGACCGCGGCCCGCACGTCGCCCGGCGTCGGGCCCATCCTGGTCAGGAACTCGCGGACCAGCTTCTCGTTGTCGCTCTCGGACATGGTCAGCTCCCGGTGCTCTGGTGGGCGAGGACGCGGCGCAGCACGTCGGTCAGCCGGTCGGGGCCGTCGGCGCCGCTGCGCCAGGCCACGTGGTTGTCGGGGCGGACGAGCACGGCCCCGCCGTCGTCGACGCCGCGCACCCTGGCCCAGCGGCCGGTGGCGACGGGCGCGACGGCGATGGGGACGCCGAGGGCGTCGGCGGCCTGCTTGGCCGCGACCGCCCAGGCGCCGTCCGACGTGCCGGTGATGAGCGCGAACCCGCCGTGCGCGCCGACCAGGTCGTGCGAGGACACCTGCTCGCCGGGGTCGAGCCAGGCGTGCGGCAGCCGGTGGCCGGGGATGGTCACCGGGTGGTGCTCGGCGCCCATCGGGTCCAGCGGCGGCGGCGGGGTGCCGTCCGGGACGAAGGCGCCCTCGGGGTAGGCGATGCCGATCTCGATGTCGTGCGCCTGGTACTCCACCCGCTGGGTGCGGAACACCTCGGCGGCGCGGACCCGGCGGGTCTCGCCCATCGGCGTCTCGGAGAACAGCGCCTCGAAGTTGGCCTTGGTCGCCTCCGGCGGCTGCCCGGGGAACAAGCCGAGCCCGGCGTGCGCCACGGCGTGGTTGCGGAAGGCGTACATCGCCCAGGGGACGTTGCGCTCGGCGACGGCCCTGCGCTCGGGCTCGTAGGTGTCGAGCAGCCCCTCCCCCGCGTGCCCGCCGACCACCGCGGCCAGCTTCCAGGCGAGGTTGTGCGCGTCCTGCACGGCGGAGTTGAGGCCCAGGCCGGTGGCGGGCGGGTGCCGGTGCGCGGCGTCGCCCGCGAGGAACACCCGGCCGACGCGGAAGGTGTCGGCGATGACCGCCTCGGGGATGTACTGGCTGACCTTGTGCACGGTGACGTCGAGGTCGGGCAGCTTGAGCAGCTCGCGGACGGTGGCGGTGACCGACGCGTCGTCGGTCTCCGGCGTGACGCCCACGGGCAGGTGGAAGTGCAGCGCCCACTCCTGGGAAGCCAGGCCCCAGTCCGGACCCATCGCGACCATGCCGTAGCGGGAGATGCGCCCGCCGTCGGGGCTGACGAAGTTGGTGATGAGCACCTTGTCGCCGGGCCAGTGCGCGGACAGGTCGGCGCTGAAGTGCACGGAGATGACGTTGAACGCGCCGCCGTCGCCGACCATGGACACGCCCAGCCGCGTGCCGACGCTGCGGCCGCCGTCGGCGGCGACGAGGTACTGCGCGCGCACGGTGGTCGACTCGCCGGTGACCCGGTCGGTGACCAGGGCGGTGACGCCGCTGTCGTCCTGGGTGAACCCCTCCATCACGTGGTTGAAGCGCAGGCTGCCGGGCGCGCGCTCGGTGGCGTGGCGCAGCAGCAGCGGCTCCAGCCGGTGCTGGGGCAGGTTGGTCGACGGGCCGGGGCTGTCCTCGGCGTAGGGGGCGGCCGTGCTGCCGCCGCCGAAGGAGTCCATGCGGTGCAGGTCGCGGGCGTCGAGCGGGCCGTCACCGGCCAGCGACGTGCGCCAGACGACCTCGCCGATGTTCTCCAGCGGCGCGCTGACGGCGTAGACGTCCTCGGCCAGGCCGTGCTGGCGGAAGACCTCCATCGTGCGCTGGTTCAGGTAGTGCGCCCTGGGCAGCGCGGACGTGGTCGCGCGCCGCTCCACGAGCAGGTGCCCCACGCCCAGGTCGGACAGGAAGATCGACGCGGCCAGGCCGCACCCGCCTCCGCCGACCACCAGGACCGGGACTGACACTTCGGACATCGTGCGGCTCCTCGGATGGGGACCCCGGGTCAGCGGTGGTCCGCTGTGATGAGTTGGCGGGCGGTGCGCACGCCCTTGGCGCTGTTCCAGCCGACGACGCCGACGACGGCCCCGTCGCGCTCGGCCACGGCGACGAACTTGCGGTCGCGCGGGTCGCCGTCGACCACGCGCAGCGGCCCGCCGAGCAGGTCGCCGTGCACCTGGACGCGCACGCCGTGCTGGTCGGTCCAGAAGTAGGGGACGGGGGTGTAGGCCCGGTCCGCGCCGAGGATGTTCCCGGCGACGGCCAGCGCCTGCTCGGTGGCGTTGGTGCGGTTCTCCATGCGCGCCGACCGGTCCCAGCCCTCGTGGTGCCAGCGGGCGACGTCGCCCACGGCCCACACGTTCTCGGCGGCCCGGCACCGGGAGTCGCACACGACCCCGTCGTCGATGCCCAGCCCGCTGTCGGCGAGCCAGCCGGTGGCCGGGGTGGAGCCGATGGCCACCACGACCACGTCGGCGTCCAGGGTCCCCGCGGAGGTGACCACGCCGGTCACCCGTCCGTCGGCGACCACCGGGGCGTGGGCCTTGGTGCCGGTGAGCACCTCGACGCCCTGGTCCCGGTGCAGGTCGGCGAGGAACCCGCCGACCTCGGCGCCGACCTGGGCGACCATCGGCAGCGGGGCCGGGTCGACCATGGTGGTGCGCAGGCCCAGCGCGCGGGCGGTGGCGGCGATCTCGCAGCCGAGGACGCCCGCGCCGAGCACGACGACCTCGCGGGCGGCGAGCAGGTCGGCGCGCAGCGCGGCGGTGTCCTCGACGGTGCGCAGGGTGTGCACGCCCGCCAGGCCCGCGAACGCGGGCAGGACCCTGGGGACCAGGCCGGTGGCGATCACCAGGTGGCCGTAGCCCAGGCGCCGCCCGTCCTCGAGCTCGACCTCGGCGGCCGCGGTGTCCACACCGGACGCCCGGGCGCCGAGCACGACGTCGGCGTCCAGCGCCGCGATGACCTCGGGCGGGCGCAGCGCGGCCTGCTCGGCCGTCCACTGCCCCGTGAGGACCTTCTTCGACAGCGGCGGCCGGTCGTACGGCGCGTGCGGCTCTTCGCCGACCAGACACAGCGAGCCGGTGAAGCCTTTGCGGCGCAACGCCTCCGCCGTGGCCAGACCGGCGGCCGACGCGCCGACCACCAGCACGTCGGTCACGGCCCCGCTCACGTCGACGTCGCCTTCTCCAGCAGCAGGATCGCCGCCGCCGGGCACAACTGCGCGGCCTCGCGCGTGTTCTCGTGCTCGTGCTCGGGCGGGTCAGCGTCGAGCAGGATCACCACGCCGTCGTCGTCGCGCTGGTCGAACACCTCCGGCGCGGCCACGACGCAGTGCCCGGCGCCGACGCACTTGAACTCCTCGATCTCGACCTTCATCGTCGCCTCCTCGGGTTACCAGGTGACCGGCAGGGCGTTGACGCCGAAGACCAGCGCCGTGGTGCGGTAGTCGACCTCGTCGTCGGGGACGGCGAGCGTGAGCGTGGGGAACCGCTGGAACAGCGCCGGGAGCGCGACCCGCAGCTCCATCCTGGCCAGCTGCTGGCCCAGGCACTGGTGCGCGCCGTGGCCGAAGGTGACGTGCGGGCGCTGCGGGCGGCGCACGTCGAGCGTGTCGGGATCGCCCTCGACGTCGTCGCGCTCGTCGCGGTTGGCGGCGAGGATGGAGAAGACCACCCGCTCGCCCTTGCGGATCTCCTGGTCGCGGACGGCGAAGTCCTCGGCGGCCTCGCGCGGCATGATCGTCGCCGGGCACACGTAGCGCAGCAGCTCCTCGATCGCGCGGTCCACCGCCTCGGGCTCGTCGCGGACGACGGCGAGCTGCTCGGGGTTCTGCAGCAGCAGCGCGGCGCTGGCCGAGAGCATGCTGGCGGTGGTCTCGTGGCCCGCGATCAGCAGCATGTTGCCGATGCCGGTCAGCTCGTCGTCGTCGAGCTCGTGGCCGAAGTCGCGCACGACCTGCCCGAGCATGTTCTCCCCCGGGCTGCGCCGGTGCGCGGCGACCAGGCCGGACATGTACTCGTCCATGTCCTTGAGGTTCTGGACCTGCACCTCGAGCGTGGTGTTGACGTCCAGGCCGACCTTGGCCCGGCGCTGGAAGTCGGCGCGGTCGGCGTAGGGCACGCCGAGCAGCTCGCAGATGACCTGCGTCGGGATGGGCGTGCTGAACAGCCGCACCAGGTCGGCCCCCTGGCCAGCCGCCTCGACCTCGTCGAGGCGGTCGGCGACGACCTGCTCGATCATCGGGCGCAGCGCGCGGATCCGCTTGATGGTGAAGAACCCGGTCAGCATCCGGCGCAGCCTGCTGTGGCCCTCGCCGTTGTAGTTGAGCAGGTTGCCCGGCTGGTTGAGCATGGTGCGCGGCTTGTCCGGGTCGAACTCGAAGCCCATTTGCAGCCGCGAGTCGCCCAGGGCGTCCTTGACGTCCTCGTAGCGGGTGATGGCGACCGCGTCGAACTCGCCGAGCAGCGGGCTGGGCACCTTGACCCTGGGCAGCTCCGCCTCCTTCTGCAGCGCGCGCAGCTCGGCGGCGGGCTGGTAGGGGCACTGGGGCTCGCGCGCGGCGATGGGCAGCGACTTCGGTTCGGTGTGTGCCTCGGTCATCTCAGCGATTCCTCTCGGGGGACAAGGGTTTTCAGCGTTCCGCCTGCACGGTCGGGATGAGGGCGCTGACGGCCAGGGCGGCCACCGACCCGACGACGCCGATGACGCCGACCAGGACGAAGGCGCCCCGCAGCGGGACGTGCGCGCCGCCCGCCGCCGTGCTGCCCTGCGCGGCGAACACCGCGCCGACCACGGCGCCCGCCGCGGCGGAGCCGATCGAGCGCATCAGGGTGTTGAACCCGTTGGCCGCGCCCGTCTCCGACGGCGCGACGGCGCGCATGATCAGCGCGGGCAGCGACCCATAGGCGAAGCCGACGCCCGCGTTGGTCACCACGGTCCCGGCGACCAGCGCGGCCACCGAGTCCAGGGCGGCCAGGCACACCAGGTAGCCTAGTCCCATTAGGACAGTGCCGAGCAGCAGCGCGGCTTTGGGCCCGCGCGCCGCCGCGATCCGCGCGGCGGCCGCCGACGCGGCCATCATCGCCGCCCCGGCAGGCGCCATCAGCAGGCCCGCGGCCAGCATCGCGAAGCCCAGCCCGTGGCCGGTGGCCTCGGGCAGTTGCAACAGTTGCGGCACCATCAGGATCTGCGCGTACATGGCGAACCCGACGACCACCGACGCGGTGTTGGTCAGCAGCACCGGTGTCCGCGTGGCCGTGGCCAGGTCGATCAGCGGGGTGGCGACGCGCCGCTCCCAGCCTGCCCACGCAGCCAGGGCGAGCGCCGCGCCGACCAGGAGTCCGACGGTTCCCGGGGCGGTCCAGCCCCACTCGCCGCCGCGCGAGACCACCAGCAGCAGCGCGGTGAGCCCCGCGGACAGGGTCACCGCGCCGACCAGGTCGAACCGGCCCTCGGCCGGACCGGGGGCGGCGGTCACCAGCCGCGCGACGAGCACGGCGATGACCGCGGTGAGCACCCCGACACCGGCGAAGAGCAGGTGCCAGTCGGCCACCTCGGCGATGGCGGCGGCGAACGGCAGCCCGAAGGCCGCGCCGACGCCGAGCGCCGAGGAGGTCACCGCGATGGCCGAGCCCACCCGGCGCGGGGAGATCACCTCGCGCAGCAGGCTGATGCCCAGCGGGACCACGCCCATGCCGAGCCCCTGCAACGCGCGCCCGGCGACCATCGGGGCCAGCGACCAGGACACCGCGCACAGCAGCGACCCCAGTGTCACCAACCCCAGCACGACCAGCAGCACCAGCCGCTTGCCGTGCAGGTCGCCCAGCCTGCCGATGACCGGGCTGGTCACCGCGCCGCTGAGCAGGGCCGCGGTGACCACCCAGGAGGTGGCCGCCGGACCGGCGCCCAGCAGCGCGGGCAGGTCGCCGAGCAGCGGGACCACCAGCGTCTGCGACATCGCCGCGATCCCGGCGGCCACCGCCACCACGACCACGACGGCGCGCTCGCCATCGGTGCCGTCATGGTCGGTGACCTGCTGATCGGTGATCCTGACTGCCCGCTCGCCCATGGGGCCCCACCTCGGCGTGTCGGTGCCGCTGCTCGCATTGTGGGACCCACCGTAGCATTAATTGGCACGCCGTGCCATTTTGACTTTGATAGACATTTTGTCCCGATACGGCGCGGCGGCCCCCACCCGCCCCGCGGCCGGGGGAGGATGGGCGCGTGATCATGAAGCAGACCGACGACCAGGACAAGACCGGGGAGGAGCGGGCCGAGCGCGGCCGGGGCAGGCCGCCGATGACCGAGCGGCGCAAGGACATCATCCGGTTGCAGATCGCGACGGCGGCGCTGGAGCTGTTCATGGCGCAAGGGGTCGCGGCGACCTCGGCCGAGCAGATCGCCGGGCAGCTGGGGATCTCCACCAGGACGCTGTGGCGGTACTCGCCGTCGAAGGAAGACTGCGTGCTGCCGCTGCTGTCGCACGGGATCGACGTGGTGGTGGAGAAGTTGCGCGCCTGGCCGCACGGCGAACCCTTGGTCGAGCAGCTGCTGCACGAGACCGACCTCATCGAGCGCACCCCCGAATCGACGTTGGACCTGGTGCGGCTCACCAGGACCGAGCCGTCGCTGCGCGCGGTGTGGTTGCAGAGCCACCTGAACTCCGAGGCGGCCTTCGCGGGCGTGATCGCCGAGCGCACCGGCCTGGCGACCGAGGCGCTGGAGACCAAGGTGCAGGCGGGAATGCTGAACGTGGCGCTGCGACTGGCGGTGGAACACCACGCCTGGCACGGCGGCTCCGCCCCCGGCGGTCTCACCGACGCCACCCGGACCGCGTTGCGCACCGCACTCGGCGGCCTGTCGATGTGACGCCCGCGCGCGGGGCCCCCTTACGCGCGCGCAAAATCTTGTGGGAAAAGAGATCCGTTGCGCGAACGGCTCGGACGGACCGAAGAGACCAGACCGGTTTCCCCTTCGGGCCCCACCCGAGACGACCTCACGACAACCGCTTCCCCGCCTACCTACAGTCGATCGCATGACGGAGATCGATGTGCCCCAGGTGGCCGATCCCGAGATCGCCGCCCTGATCCGGTCCGAGGTGGAGACCCGGTGGCCCGCCGATGTCTCCGGACTCGACGAACTCGTCCGCTACGGCCTGGTGCCGTTCGGCAAGATGATGGGCCCCTGGCTGCTGGTGCGCTCCGCGCTGGCGGTCGGTGGGACGGTCGGGCCGGTGCTGCCCGCCGCGGTCGCGGTGGAGTGCGTCCAAGTGGGCGCGATGATGCACGACGACATCGTCGACGGCGACGGGCAGCGACGCGGCAAGGTCGCCGCGCACGCCGCCTTCGGCGCGTCGTCGGCGATCGTCGGCGGCGACGGGCTGTACTTCCACGGGTTCGCCGCGCTGGCCGACTGCCAGGCCGCGGGCGCGCCGGTGGAGGGGGTCGGCCGCGCGCTGACCATCCTGTCCCAGGCCGGTCTGCGCATCGGCGACGCGGCCATCCAGGAGATCAGGATGGGCGGCGGGATCTGCTCGACCGAGAGCTACCTGTCCATGATCCGCGACAAGAGCGGCGGGCTGCTGTGGATGGCCTGCGGCGTCGGCGCCGCGCTGAGCGGGGCCACCGAGCTGGAGCTGGCGGCGCTGCGCGACTACAGCGACCTGCTGGGCATCGCCTACCAGATCCGCGACGACCTGATGGCCTTCGACGGCACCCGCGCGGGCAAGCCGTCCACATCGGACGCCCGCAACGGCAGGCCGACGCTGCCGGTGCTGCTGGCCCACCGCCGGGCCCCCCGCGAGCACCAGCGGGCCATCGAGGTGCTGCTCGGCGACGCCGAGCTCACCGTCGACGAGCGCCACCGCCGGATAACGGCGCTGGTCGACGAGCACCAGGGCGTCGCGGCCGCGCGCGCGATGTCGCACCGCTACGCCGATGAGGCGGGGAGGGCGCTGGCGGACCTGCCGCCCTCGCCGCACCGCAGCGCGCTCGCCGCGCTGACGGTCCCCGGCCACCTGGTCTGAGGACCTTCCCGGTCTGCCCGCAGAGAACCCCGGAGGTGGCCCGTTGTCCGCGCCGACCTACGCAAGCTACTTGCACCTGGACGAACTGCTGTCGTTGCAGCGCCCGTTCAGCCCGCCGGACGACGTGGACCTGCACGACGCCGAGCGGCTGTTCATCGTCGTGCACCAGGCCTCGGAGGTGCTGCTCGGCCAGGCCCTCACCGACCTGCGGCGCATCGCCGGGCCCGGCGGCGCCGAGTCCGCCGGGCACCGGGCGGACCGGGCGACGTGGGTCGTGCACACGCTCGTGGGAAACGTCGGCCTGCTGCGCGAGGCGTTGCGGCCACGGGACTTCCTCGGCTTCCGCGACCTGTTCGGCAGCGCGAGCGGGTTGCAGTCCACCCAGTTCCAGGAGCTGTTCCGGCTGACCGACCGGTTCGCCGCGGCGGGCCTACCCGACCGGGCGCGCGCCGAGCGGCTGCGGGCGGCCGTCGTCGCCTGGCGCGAGGCGCACCTGGAGCTGGTCCGGCACACGATCGGCGACCACCCCGGCTCCGGCGACACCTCCGGGATCGACTTCCTGCGGCGTCGGCTGACCGCCTCGGCCCGCGGCAAGGCGGTCGCCGCGCCGGGGTGCCCGGTCGGCGCCAACCACTGAACCCCTGGAAGGACAAGCGATGCCCGCACAGAGCCTGGGCCACGTGGTCGTCCTCGGTGGCGGCGTGGCCGGTCTGCTGGCCGCCCACGTCCTGGCCCGGCACGCCGAGCGCGTGACGGTCGTCGAGCGCGACCACCCCGGCGCGGGCCCGGCCCCGCGCCCCGGCGTCCCCCAGTCCCGGCACACCCACGTCCTGCTGACCAGTGGCATCGACGCCTTGGACGCCCTGCTGCCCGGCCTGCCCGACGAGGTGCGGGCGGCGGGCGGGCCGCGCCTGGACATCCCCGGCGACGTCGGGGTGTGGCAGGGCGGGCAGTGGGTGAACCGGCGCAACCCCTCGCGCCCGGTCCTCACCGCCTCCCGGCCGCTGTTCGAGCACGTGCTGCGCGAGCGCGTCCTGTCCGGGCCCGGCATCGAGGTGCTGGCCTCGACCGAGGTCGTCGGCCTGACCGGCGACCCCGGCGCGGTCACCGGGGTCGTCCTGCGCGAGCGGGGCGAGCAGGCGCGGCCCACGGGGTTGGCCGCCGACTTGGTCGTCGACGCCACCGGCCGCTCCAGCAGGCTCCCCAGGTGGTGGGCGGAACTGGGCGGCGGAGCGGTCGAGGAGGACCTGCTCGAGACCGGCCGCGCCTACGCGACCTGCGTGTTCGAGTCCGACGACGCCCCGCCGCAGGACATCGGCGGCTTCTACCTGGTGCCCGAGGCGGGCCAGCCGCTCGGCGCGATCGTGCTGCCCGCCGAGGGCGACCGCTGGATGGTCACCCTGTCCGGGCCGCGCGGGCAGGCCCCGCCCGCCGACGTGGCCGGGTTCGTCGACTTCGCCCGCCTGCTGCCGCACGACGCCCCGCACAAGTGGCTGAGCACCGCCCGCGCGGTCGGCCGCCCGTCCGGGTACCGGCACACGGCCAACCGGCGCCGCCGCTGGGACCGGGCGCTGCGCCGCACGACGGGCCTGCTCGTCGTCGGCGACGCGCTCAGCGCCTTCAACCCCGTGTACGGGCAGGGGCTCTCGGTCTCCGCGCTCAACGCCGTCGCCCTGCGCGACGCCCTCGACCGCTCCGGCGAGGTGTCCCGGTGGCAGCGCGCGGTGCTGCGCTCGGGGGCGGGGGCCTGGGTGGTGGCGACCGGGGCCGACTCGCCGATGCCCGGAGCCGAGGGCGGCGCGCTGCGCTCCGGCCCGGTCGAGGGCGTGCTCAACCGCTACCTGGCCCGGGTCCGCGACCGCGTGCCCGGCGACCCGGTGGTGTGCGCGGCGTTCCGCGACGTGCTGTTCCTGCTCGCCCCGCCGACCAGCTTGCTGACGACTCCGGGGGTGCTCCGCCGGGCGCTGCTCTCCCCGGTGGTCCCCACCCCGCCCGACCTGCCCACCCGGTGACCGCCCGACAGCGAAGGTGACACCCATGCGCGACAACCGCGGCCTGACAGTCCACATCGGAGCAGAGGAGGTGGCGGCATGACCACGACACCGGTCCGCAGGCTGCCAGGGGCGATCGAGGCCGGGCTGCGGCTGGTCGACCCCGCGCTGCGCGCCGCCGTGCGCGAGCACCTGTGCGGGGAGGCGGCCACGATCGCCCGCTACCACCAGGGCTGGATCGAGGCCGACGGCACGCCCACCAGCGCCTGGGGCGGCAAGCTGCTGCGCCCCGCGCTGGCCCTGCTCGGCGCCCAGGCCGCGGGCGGGCCCGCCGAGGGCGGCGTCCCGGCCGCGGTGGCGATCGAGTTCGTGCACAACTTCTCACTGCTGCACGACGACATCATGGACGGCGACACCGAGCGCCGCGGCCGGGCCACCGCCTGGACCGTCTTCGGCGTCCCGCAGACAATCCTGTCCGGCGACGCCCTGCTCACCGCCGCCGTGTCGGTCCTGCTCGACTCGGGCGCCCCGGGTGCGGCGCGGGCGGCGACGTCGCTCATGACGGGCACCCAGCGCATGATCACCGGCCAGGCCTCCGACGTCGACTTCGAACGCCGCGACGACGTCACCCTGGCCGAGTGCGTCCGGATGGCGGGCGACAAGACCGGCGCCCTGCTGGCCTGCGCCTGCTCCCTCGGCGCCGCCCTGGTCGGCGCCGACCGCGACCTAGTCGACCGCCTGGCCGCCTTCGGCGAGAACGTCGGCCTGGCCTTCCAGTTGGTCGACGACCTCCTGGGCATCTGGGGCGACCCCGACCGCACCGGCAAGCAGGTCGGGGCCGACCTCCGGGCCCGCAAGAAGTCCCTCCCCGTCGTCGCCGCCCTCAACGCCCCCGGCTCCACGGCCCTGGCCACCGCCTACCTCCGCCCCGGCCACCTCGACGAGCAGGCCGTCGCCCACGTCACCGCGCTGATCGAGTCCCTCGGCGGACGGGCCTGGGCCCAGGACGAGGCCGAGCGCCGCATCGCCGCCGCCCGCGACGCCCTCCTCGGCGCCGACCTCCCCGACGACGTCCGCCAGTCCTTCTTCGACGTCGCCGCCTTCATCACCGGGAGGGCCTTCTGAGCTGACCGGCACCCGCCCCGGCCGGTCGCGCGGCTGCGCCTACCATCGGGTCCGAGTCGGGAGGGGGCTTGGGCGTGGCCGTTCGGGGGTCTGGGGTGAGCGGGCGGTGGGTGACCGCCGGGGTGTGGGTCGGCGTCGCGGTGCCGTTCCTGCTGGCGGTGTGGGCGGCCGCGCGGAGCACGCGGGTCAACCTGCTGCTGGACTTCTGGTACGTCCTGTCCAAGGTCACCGACGACGGGGGCGGGCTGCTGGTCGGCCCCCTGTTCTCCTACTACCTCGAGCAGCCGTTCGCTGTGCCGTCGCTGCTGTTCTACTCGGACGCCGCGGTGTTCGGCGGGGACAACCGCGTGCTGACCGTGTTGGCCGTCGTCCTGCTCGGGGTGGTGGTGGCGGCGCTGGTGTCCATGCTGGCGCCGCGCGGGGCGGTGCGCGCGGCGGTGGCCGTGGTGTTCTCGTCCCTGGTGTTCACCCCGCACCTGTCCGAGCTGTGGGTGCAGGCGTCGAACGGCGTGAGCTGGGCCCCGGCGCTGGCGCTGGCCGTCTGCGCGCTGGCCGCCGCGCACCGGGGCAGGCACGTCCCGGCCCTCGTCGCGGCGGTCGGGGCGACGCTGTCGTTCGGGTCGGGGCTGGCGGTGTGGTTCCCGCTGGCGGTGGTCGCGTGGGTGCGGCGGGACAAGCGGTGGGCGCTCGCGCACCTCGGCGCCGGGGTGGTCGTCGTGGGGGCGTGGCTGCTGACCCGGCCACCCGGTCCGCAGGCGGGCGCCATCCCGGGGTTCGCGCCGGTCGAGCAGGCCAAGGTCGTGCTGGCCACGCTCGGCGCGGTGTGGTCCGCGGAGAGCCCGAGGACCGCCGTGGTCGCGGGTGGGCTGGTCGCGCTCGTCCTGCTGGTGCTGGTGATCTTCACACTGGGCGAGCGGGACCCGCTCGACGCCGGGTGGATCGGGCTCGCCGGGTACGCGGGAGCGCTGGCGGTGCTGATCGGCGTCGGCCGGGCCAGCGACGCCGTGCCGGGCAGCAACACGGGGATGCTCAGCCGCTACGCCGTGGTGGGTGTGCTGGCGCTGTGCGCGGTGATCGCCATGGTCGTCCGCCGCGTTCCGGCCCGGCGGTCGACGGCCGTGGCGGGGGTCGCGGTCGCGGTGCTGGTCGTGGGCGCCACCTACGCCGCGGGCCTGCCCAAGGAAGCCGCCGTCCGCGCCTCGTACGCGCCGCTCGGGGTTGTCCCGGTCGCGCTGCGGATGGAGTCGGTGCCCGCGCTGGACCAGCTCGACATCGAGCCGACGGTGCTGCCCGCCGCCAAGGCCCTGGGCATGTACCCCTTCGACGGCGGGTTCACCCTCGGCTGCCACGGCGTCGAGCTCGGCGACACCGTCGACCTGGGCCGCGTCGAGGACCTCCCACCCAGCGCGGGGACGGTCGACTCCCGGACCCTGGTCCAGGACACGGTCGTCGCCGGCTGGGCCGCCATCCCCGCGGACTGCGTCCTCGCGGTGTCCGCCGAGGGCGAGGTCGTCGGCGGCGGTGTCACCAGGCTCCAGCGCCCCGACGTCCCGCACGCCGACGGCCTGGCCGGGTTCCGGGTCGTGCTCGGGCCCGGGACGCGGGACGTGCTCGTGCACGACGGGCAGGTCCTGCGCCGGGTCACCGGCCGAGCCGATCCCGAGGCCTGAAACGCCCTCTACCCGTCTGGAACACATGTCGGCGGTAAACCTCGGGTTTTCGTCGCCATGGGTGCGCCGCGGCGGGACGGGCTGTCCGCCGTTCACGCTGCCGGGTGGTGGCCGGTGGCGGGCGAACGCGAAGCGGAACGGGGAGACGATCAGTGCGACCATGATCGAGTCGTGGCTGCCCGGTGGGGTTGATAAAGCTGGATAAGCAACGTCCCACCAGCGAGGAAGCCAACAGATGCGCCACGAGAAGACAGCTCGAATCGCCGCCGCCGTCACCGCCGTCGTCGCGCTCTCCGGGATCGGGGTCGCGGCCGCCCTCGCCGAGCCCGTCGCACCCACCGCCGGGGTGAGCCAGCCCGCCCCGTCCACGACCCCCTCGCAGTCCTCGGAGCCCTCGGAGGAGCCGACCTGCGAGGAGCCCACCCCGTCGGAGTCCTCGTCCTCGACCCCGTCCACGACCCCGTCGAGCGCCGCGGGCGAGCGCCAGCCCGACCCGACGTCCTCGGCCACGTCATCGACCCAGCCTTCGGAGGAGCCGGACCCGTGCGAGACCCCGTCGGAGGAGCCGACCTCGTCCTCCCCGTCCTCCTCGACCTCCCCGTCCGGCGAGAGCGGGGCATGAGTGGTCCCGCCTGTGCGCGGCGCCCCCGCGCACAGGCGGGAGTCCCACGACGCAGGCGAACCGCGCGCCGGTCAGCGGATTCCCGGTCGTCCTGACCGGGGCGGTTCATGTCCTAACAGGACAGACGTGGGTCAGGGCGCCCCGGCGCGGGCCAGCAGCGCCCGGGCGCGCTCCAGCACGGGCCGGTCGACCATCTGCCCGTCGTACCGGGCGACCGCCCCGTCGGCCACCGCGGCGAGCAGCCCGCGCGCCCAGGCCAGTTCCTCGGCGCTGGGAGCCAGGCCGGTGTTGACCGCCGCCACCTGGTTCGGGTGGACGCAGAGCTTGGCGGTGAAGCCGAGGGCGGCGGCGTGCCGGAGGTCGGCGTCGAGCACCTCGGCCGAGCGCAGGTCGGTGGTGGCGCCGTCGACCGGCCCCGGCAGCCCGGCGGCCGCGGCGGCGAGCACGAGGGTCGACCGGGCGTGCCGCAGCGCGTCGTGGTCGCGGTGGTCGACGCCGAGCTGGGTGGCCAGGTCGACGCTGCCGAAGGCCAGCCGCACCACCCCCGGCGCCGCGCACACCGCGTCCACGTCCCGCACCCCGCGGGCCGTCTCGACCAGGGCGATCACCGGCACCCCCGCGGGCAGGTCGCGCTCGGCCTTGGGCACCATGACGGCCCGGGCGCCGCGCGCCGCGGCGAGGTCGTCGTCGTGCCACTCGGTCCCCAGCGCGTTGACCCGGACCACGGCCTGACCGCCTGCAGCCAACCACTGCCGCGCGTTCTCCCTGGCCGCGGGCTTGTCCTCGGGCGCGACAGCGTCCTCGAGGTCGATGACCACCACGTCCGCGCCGCTGGCCGCGGCCTTGTCGAACCGCTCCGGCCGGTCGCCGGGGACGAACAGGAAGCTCCGCGCGCTCACCAGGTCCCGGCCCATGCCCGGCAGCCTACCGAGCGGCCGGTTGACGAAAGTAAGGGTCGACCCTCGCCGGTCGGCAGCGTCGCGGGCCCACCCCCGCGCCCCAGCGTCGAGGCATGATCGAGTTCTTCGCGACGGCAGTGACGGACGGCGTGATCCTGGTCCTGGGGGCGCTGCTCCTGGTCGCCTGGTGGCGCGCCAGGACCAACGACGCGGCGGCGGTGGCCAGGGCCCTGCTCGGCCCGGCGGCCGTCGTCGTGGCCTACCTGGTGAGCGAGGTGGTCAAGGTGCTCTGGCGCCAGGACCGACCGTGCCGCACGGCGCCCTCCCTCATCGAGTGCCCGGAGGTCGGCGACTGGTCGTTCCCCAGCAACCACGCGACCGTCGCGGCCGCCGCCGCCGTGGCGCTGCTGTGGTCCGGGTGGCGGTGGGGCGCGGCGGGCGCGGTCCTGGCGGTCG
Source organism: Actinokineospora pegani (assembly GCF_009745975.1). Classification (GTDB taxonomy): domain Bacteria; phylum Actinomycetota; class Actinomycetes; order Mycobacteriales; family Pseudonocardiaceae; genus Actinokineospora; species Actinokineospora pegani. The sequence continues at coordinate 25,957 of NZ_WHOL01000126.1, forward strand.
TCGCGGCTTCCTCGCGGGTGCTGGTGGGGGTGCACCACGTGCACGACGTGGTCGCGGGGATGGCGCTGGGCGCGGCGGTCGTGGCGACGGTGTCGCTGCTGCTGGGCGGTGTCACCACGGGGGTGGCGCGGGCCCGGTGCCGCGGGAGGGCGGCGTTCGTCGTCGGACGGGTGTGTGATGCTCCGACAGTGACGTTGCCGCGGGTTCGGGGGTGAGCTCGGGGGTGAGCACAGTGGTCGCGCGCTGGTTCGGCTGGATGGCGCCTGCCTGCGCGCCGGTCGCCCTGTCGGCCGTGATCGCCCGCGAGGGCAGGCTGGCGGTGTGGGAGGCGGCCGCGCTGGTCGTCGTGTTCGGCGTGGCGGTGGCCTCGGCGCGCCGGTGGCCCGGACCGGTCACGGTCGTCTCGGCCGGGGCGTGGCAGCTCGTGTACCTGTCCCGCGTCGATGTGGACAGCGCGCTGGGGGCGGTCGCGGCGGCGGGCGGGGTCGCGGTCGTGGCGTTCCTCGCCGGGCGCCACCGCGTGGGGTCGGCGCCCCTGGCGGTCGCGGGCACCCTCGGCGCCGTCGCCGGGGCCGTCGCGGGCGATGTCGACACGGCCATCGCGGTGGCCGCCGGGACGGCCGTGCCGTGGGCCGTCGGGCACTACCGCGCCCGCTACGCGGAGATGGTCCGGATGGGCTGGGACCAGGCCGAGCGGTGGGAGCGGGACGCGGACCGGGCAGCGGAGCGCGAACGGGCCCGCCTCGCCGCGGACGTGCACGACCTGGTGGGCCACGAACTGGCCCGCGCGGCTCTCCTGGTGGGCTCGCTGGAGGTCTCCCCGACCCTGGCCGCGGGCCAGCGCGCCACCGTCCGCCAGGCCAGAGCGGCGGTGACGGCGGCGGCCGAGCGGCTGTCCGACGCCGTGCGGCTGCTGCGGTCCGAGGATCGCGAGCCGGTCGAGTCGGTGGTGGGGCGGGCTCGTCGGTCCGGTGTGGACGTCCAGGTCGTGCAGGAGTGGGAAGGCGACAGAGATCCGGTGGTGGAGCGGACCGTGCACCGGGTTGTGACGGAGGGGTTGACGAACGCGATGAAGCACGCGGCGGGCGCGCCGGTTCGGGTGCGGGTGCGTGGGGCGGAAGCGGTCGAGGTGGTGGTGACCAGCGGGCCTGCGAGGTCGACGGTGGGACAGGGGGCGGGGCAGGGCTTGGCGGGGTTGGCGGAGCGGGTGGCGTTGGTGGGGGGTGAGTTCTCGGCTGGGGCGGCGGCAAGGGGTGGGTTCGAGGTCCGGGCGGTGCTGCCCGTCGTGGCCGCGATCGGGGACGGGGTGACGCGGGCGGCGGTGGAGCGGGGGGTTCGGGACAGCGCGCGGCGGACGGCGGGCATCGTGGTGGGGGTGTGCGGGGGCGTCCTGGTGTGCGTGCTCGGGTACCTGGTGTTCGACGCCGCGTCGTCGGTGGTGCGGGCGGAGGACTTCGCGCGGCTGCGGGTCGGGCAGGCGCGGGCGGAGGTCGAGCGGGTGCTGCCCGGTCGGACCCGGGACCGGGACGACGAGCCGGGGTGCCGCTCGTACGGGACGCACGCCAACCCGTTCGACGGGCAGCGGGCCGACCGGTACCGCCTCTGTTTCCGCGGTGGCACGCTGGTGTCGAAGGAGGTGGTGCGGCGGTGACCGGCGTGCGGGTCGTGCTGGCCGACGACGAGCCGCTGGTGCGGGCAGGCATCCGAGCGGTGCTGGCCGCCGCCGGGGGTGTCGAGGTCGTCGCCGAGGCGGCGACCGGGCGCGAAGCCGTCGACCTGGTGCTGGCGCACCGGCCGCGGGTGGCGGTGCTCGACATCCGCATGCCCGACCTGTCCGGCCTCGACGCCACCGCCGAGCTGCGCCGCGTGGCCCCCGGCACCGCCGTCCTGATCCTCACGACCTTCGCCGACGACGCCTACATCTCCCGCGCCCTCACCGCCGGGGCCGCGGGCTTCGTCCTCAAGACCGGCGACCCGCACGACATCCTCCGCGGCGTCCACGCCGTCGCCGCGGGCGCCGCCTACCTGTCCCCCACCGTCGCCAAGCGCGTCATCGACCACCTCACCGACGGCCCCCGCCTGCGCACCACCGACCGCGCCGCCGCCCTCACCCCCCGCGAACGCCAAGTCCTCGGCCTGGTCGGCGCGGGCCTGTCCAACGCCGAGATCGCCCGCGCCCTGCACGTGGTCGAGGGCACGGTGAAGGTCTACCTCACCACGATCTTCAAGCGCCTCGACGTCCGCAACCGCGTGGAGGCCGCCGTGACCCCCACCGCTCACCGCCCTGGCGCCCGCCACGGGATCGCGGCGTCCAGCAGGCCGATCATGCCGGACACGAGGCGCATCTGGGCGATGGTGCGGATGTCGGCCTCGACCAGGCGGGGCGAGCAGACCAGGACCGCGGTCGACTGGGCTCGCGACAGCGCGACGTTGAGGCGGTTGCGGGAGAGCAGGAAGTCCAGTCCCCTGGGCAGGTCCGTGGCCGAGGACGAGGTCATGGTGGCGATGACGACCGGGGCCTCCTGGCCCTGGAAGCGGTCGACGGTGCCCACGCGGACCTCGGGGTGGCCCGCGTCCTTCAGGGCGCGGGCCACGATGCGCTGCTGCATGTTGTACGGGGCCACGACGAGGAAGTCCGACTGGTCCAGCGGGCGGGTCCGCGTGCCGTCGGACCAGGGGCGGCCGAGCAGGGAGGCCACTGTGGACACCACGACGGCGGCTTCCTCGGTGGAGCGGGTGGTGTTGCCGGAGTGCTCGACCATCGCCACGTGCAGCCCCGGCGCCACGCCGTCGACGGCGCGGGTGGCGGCGACCGGGTGGGACTGGAGCATGCCCGCGTAGGACAGGTTCGACACCGGGGCGCACACCGCCGGGTGCATGCGGCGGGACTGGTCGAGGAAGTAGCCCAGGGCGGGCGGCACGACGTCGGCGGCGCCGATGAGGTGGCCCAGGGCGGAGGCCTCGGCGCCCGCGGGGTGGGTGCCCTGCACGACCTGGGGGAGCTGCTGCGGGTCGCCGAGCAGGACCAGGTTGTCGGCGGCCATCGACACGGCCAGGGCGTCGACCAGCGAGAACTGGCCCGCCTCGTCGACCAGGAGGATGTCGAGGCCGCGCACGGACGGGTTGGCGAAGGTCCACGCGGTGCCGCCGACCACGTGTCCGCCGGGGTGGTCCTCGCGCCAGCGGGCGAGCGCCTTGTTGTCCTTGGGCGTGTCCCACGGGACCTCGACGGGCTTGCCGCGGCCCAGGCCCTTGGCGACCGGGATACCGGGCGCGGCGGTCAGGGCGGCCGACAGCACGTTCTCCACGGCCTTGTGGCTGTTGGACGTGACGCCGACGGACTTGCCCTGGTCGACCAGGTGCTTGATCAACTGGGCGGCGAGGTAGGTCTTGCCCGCGCCGGGCGGGCCCTGCACCGCCAGCACCGACCGGTCCAGGCCGTCGACCGCCTCCAGCACCGTCGCGACCAGGTCGAAGCCGGGGTCGGGCAGCTCGCGCGGCGGCAGGCGGCGCAGCAGGTCGACGCCGGGGTGCGCGGGCAGGTCGGGCAGCCCGGCGGCGACGAGCTCGGCGAGCTCCTCGACGGCCTTGTCCTTGGGCGTGGGCGAGATCGGCTTGCCCGGCAGCACCGCCTCCGGCGCCGCGGCGAACTGCTCGGCCACGGGCGCGGTCTCCACCAGCTCCAGCCGGTCGGCGTGGGCCGAGACCACGGTGGCGTCGCGGCCCTCGTCGGGGTAGCGCAGGCGCACCTGGTCGCCGGGGGCGAACGGGTGCGGGCGGTCGGGGTCGCACGCCATGGTGATGGTGCGGCGGGCGTTGCGCTGGCGGCCCTGCGGCTGCTCCCACTCCCCCACCCGCATCGACACCGGGACCGCGCAGTTGCCGTCGGACTCCAAGTCGGACAGCGGCACGGCCATGCGGTGGAAGAACTCCCACCACGCCGGGTTCGCCTCGCGCCGGTAGTAGCCGACGGCGGCGGCCAGCAGCGCGCGGGCCCGGTCGTCGCCGGTGAAGTCGGCCGAGTCCTCGGGCAGGCCCTCGATCAGCGGTTCGACCAGCATGGCGATCCGCTTCTCGCGCTCCTCGCGCTCGGCCGCCTTGGCCTCGTCGACGATGTCCGGCGGCGGCGGCTCGACCGACTCGATGCCGCGCTCGGCGCGGACGCGGTGCAGGAAGCCGAACAGCTCCATGGTCGACACGCAGTCGTACTCGTTGTAGTCGGCGATGCCGCGCAGCACCTCGTCGGCGCGCTCGACCTCGCCGAGGGCGGTCAGCGTCAGGTACTCCTCGTAGGCCTCGATGCTCGACGCGGCGGTCTTCACCTCGCCCTCGCGCGCCGAGGGCATGTAGAGCGGTTCGAGGTACTTGATGGAGTACGAGCGCTGCGACACCCGCAGGCCCTTGCGGACCACGGCGTAGAGGTCGACCAGGGCGCCCGCGCGCAGCAGCTCGTCGACCGCGGCCTCCCGGGTGCCGTGCAGGGCGGCGAGCCGCTTGACGGCGGCGGCCTCGTAGGGCGCGTAGTGGTAGATGTGCGCGCCGGGGTGCTCGGCGAGCCGGTTGACGGCGAAGTCGACGAAGTCCTCGAACGCCTCGCGCTCCTGGCGCCGCGAGTGCGCCCAGAACGGGGTGAACTGGCGGACCCCGTCGCGGGTGACCGCGCCGAACAGGTACTCCAGGCCCTCCCCGCCGACCGCGTACGGGTCGCCCTCCATGTCGAAGAAGACGTCGCCGGGGCTGGGCGCGGGCAGCTCGGCCAGCGCCGCGGGGTCGACGACCTCGTAGCTGACCTCGCCGGTGGCGTCCTGGCGGACCTGGATGGCGGCCTGGGCGCGCAGCGCGGCGAACGACCCGGCGGAGACCGACCTCGGCCGCTCGTCCGCCTCGGCCAGCGCGTCGATGGTGTCGAGCCCGGCGGCGGCGAGCTTGCGGCGCTGGTCGGCGCGGATGCCCGCGACCAGCGACAGGTCGCGGGCGCTCGCGCGCCCGTCGGCGCAGTGCGTGGCGAACGCGCAGCCGCCACAGGCCGGGCGCTCGTCGGCCCACAGCCGCTCGGGCAGGCCGGGGGCCCGCGACAGCAGCCGGTCGCGCAGGCGGCGCAGCAGCGGCAGGAAGTCCTCGACCAGGAAGGACTCGGTGGTGCCGTCGCCGAGCAGCAGGTGCATCCTGGGCCCGGTCGGCCATCCCGCCCGGCGCAGCGCGTCGGCGTAGGCGGCGAGCTGGATCACCGCGGACGGCTTGGCCCGGCGGGCCAGCTTGGTGTCGTAGACCTCGTAGCGGCCGCGCTCGTCGCGGCGCAGGAAGTCCGCCCGCCCGGAGAACTCGCCGTCGACGAACACCGCCTGGTAGACGACCTCGGCCCCGGCGGCGAGCGCCTCGGCGGTGCGGGCGGCCGCGGTGTCGGTGTCGACCTCGGCGATCTCCACCACCGCGCTGACCTCGGCGCGCAGCGCGCCGAGGGTGGCCTTCTCGTGCTCGCGGCCGTGCTTGGCGGCCAGCCCGTCGCCGCCGTCGCCGGGCTCGGGCGCCCCGGGCAGACCGGCCTTGCGCGCCTGCCGCAGAACGCTGCGGTGCTCGCAGTCCAGCAGGTCGGCGAGGTCGGACGGCGTGTACACCGCGGAGAGTCTGGCAGCCGGGCCGGACCGGACACAGGAGCGACACGCCCGGAACCCGCGCGCGCCCGACGGCCCGGCTCGCCATCATGTCGGCATGCCCCTCGACACCCTCCGCCTCGATGTGGCCGTCCCGCTCGACTCCACCGACAGGCCGACCCACGCGGTGCGGGTGTTCGTCGACGAGGTCGAGCGGACCGAGCGCGGGGCCGGGATGGGGATGGACCCCTACGACGTGTTCGTGCCGGTCAACCGCCTGGTCGCGGCGGCGGAGCCGCGCACGGTGCCGATCGCCCGCTGCTCGTGCGGGAGCTACGGGTGCGGCCGCACCGACGTGACGATCACCCGGGTCGGCTGGCGCTGGCCGGGGCGGACTGGGAGGCGTTGGCGCGGCACGGGTTGACGCCGGGTTTCGTGGGTGGGGCCCCCTGGGACCCCGGGGTGTTCGTGATCTCGTTGAGATACCGCGCCTCCGAGCACCAGGTGTTCTTGCGCGAGCCCTGGGGCGAAGGCTCCCCCGGAGGACCTGGCGGAGCGGTTGATCGCGCGGCTGGCGGCCCCGCCGCGGGAGTGGGATGCCACCTGGCACCCCATCGTCGTCAAGAAGACCGACCCACCCGCGATCGCGGGTGCGGGGTGGCAGCGCCACAGGTACCCCTAGCCGTCCGCCCGCGCTCGCTGACCCCGCGTCGCGGCGGCGAATCCGATAGTCCTAGTAGGACGATCAACTCACCTGGCGGTGGTGTGGCCACCGACCACGGCCACCCCGTTGCGCCTCTGCGAACATGAGGACATGTTCAGCCGTTTCACCACCACCGCGCGGAACGCGGTCCTGCACGCGGGCTTGCGCGCGAAGGCGGAGCAGAGCGACGAGATCCACGCGGGCCACCTCCTGCTCGGCGTGGTCGACGCGGGCGGAATCGGAGCCGCGGCGCTGGACCGGGACGCCGACGCGGTGCGGCGGGCGCTGGACACGGCCCCCGTCCGCTGGTCGGCGTGGCGGCGCTGGCGCGACCGCCGCTTCGAGCCGCCCCTGTCGGCTGAGGCCAAGCGCGCCCTGCGGGCGGCGGAACGGGCGGCCGCGGGACCGATCGACTCGGGGCACCTCGCGCTCGGCGCGCTGGAGGTCGTCGCCATGCCCGCGGACGGCGTGGCCGACCGCGTCGCCGAGCGGCGAGCGGCCCAGGCGGAGCCGACCGCCTAGTCCCTGGTCCCGTGGGCGGTGGAACGCAGTGCGCGCGGGAGGCTGATCGCCACCGCGGCGGTGGCCAGCACGCCCGCGCCGCCCGCGATGAGCAGTGTCGTCGGGGCGTCGGTGGCGTCCAGCAGGAGGCCGCCGCCCAGGTAGGAGATGGCCGCTGCGATGCCGATGGCCCCGTAGAGGTTGCCGAAGACCCGGCCCAGGAGGGCGGCGGGGACCAGGCGTTGCAGCAGGGTCGAGGAGGCCACGTCCATGGCGGCCAAGCCCAGGCCGCGGACGGCCTGGACCGCGAAGGCGGCGGACACGGCCCAGGCCAGGCCGGTGAGCAGGTTGCCCGCGCTGCTCACCAGGAAGCCGCCGACCAGCAGCGCGGTCATCGATGCCGCGGGGGCGAACCGGGTCAGCAGGGCGTACCCGGCCAGCAGGCCGACGCCGACCGCGCCCAGCAGCAGCCCGACCGCCGAGCCGCCCGCCTGGAAGGTCTCGGTGGCCAGCAGCACCAGCGCCACGTCGTCGACGCCGTTGCACGCCACGACCGCCACGAACCCGATCGCGACCACCCGCACCGGCCGGGTCCGCAGGATGTAGCCCAGCCCCACCCTGGCCTGCCCCAGCAGCGACTCCCCCGGCGACGGCGTCGGCGGCAGCGACGGCACCCGGACCAGCACCAACGCCGAGATCAGGAAGGACGCCGCGTCCACCAGCAGCACCCCGCGCACGCCCAGCACCGGCAGCAGCGCCGCCGCGAGCAGCGGTCCGAACGCCTCGGCGGCGTTGGCGCCGAAGCCGACCGCCGAGTTCGCCGTCTCCAGGTCCCGGTCGCCCACCAGCGCGGGCACGGCCGACCGGGACGCGGGCTGGAAGACCTGGCCCGCCAGCGCGCGCACCCCGACCAGCACCAGCAGCGGCCCCAGCGGCGGCAGCGCGACCGCGATCGCCAGCACGGCGGCGGCCTGCACGAGTTCGCACACCACCATCACCCGCCGCCGGTCGAACCGGTCGGCCACCGCCCCGGCCAGCGGGCCGGTCAGCGCGGGCACGAAGTCGCCGACCAGCAGCAGCAACGCCACCGCCACGCCCTGCCCGGTGGTCGCCGCGACGTGCAGCATCAGGGCCACCAGGCTCAGCGCGTCGCCCCCGTAGGAGATGACGCGCGCGGTGAACAGGGCGCGCAGCGGCCGATTGGCGCGCAACAGCCCGAAGGCGGTGGGCATGGCTCCCCCGAGGCGTCAGCCGTTGGTGATCGGGGCACCGTAGCGGGCCGGGTCCGGCGCCACGCACCGGTTTTCGCCGCGCCCGGGTGTTGTCACGCGATTGCCAGAAGCGGCCCCCGCCGGTGTCAGGCCCCGGCGAAGACCCACCGGGTGGCGACAAAACCGGGGTCGCGCCATTTCGAAATTGACAATTTTCCCCGCTCCGCAACGATTGCGTCCCAGTATTCCCAGGTGGAACACTTCGGTCACCAACCCATGGGAATGACCGCAGGAGGCGATACCGGAATGGCAGGAAAATCCTGGGTCGCAACCGCGCGCACGGCTTCGGACCGCCACCACGCCCACACCGCCCCGGCGGCCACCCCCGCGCGGCGCGAGGAGCCCCACCCCGAGGACCGCGCGAAGGCGATCGCCCGCGCCCAGGCCGCGCCCGTCCCCTGACCCGGGACACCGGCCGCTGGTCCTCCCTCCCCGTCCGGGCCCCATGAACCCCTGGCACGACAACGAAGGAGAACCTTGATGGGCAGCAAGCTCCGAAGCCGGTTGGCGCTGGGCGCCGCCGCCACGGCGCTGGTGGCGGGATCGGCGGTGGCCCTGGTGCCCGGCGCGACCGCGGCGGAGCCGGGGGTCCCCACCGTCACCCCGATCGCGCCGCAGGCGGGCAAGGGCCACGGCGTGTCCACCGGGCAGGGCGTCATCGACCTGGACGCGATCGGCTACGCCGAGTCCGAGTTCCTGATGTCCGGCCAGGCGACCACCTACGGCCAGTCGGGCCTGTGGACCGACAACGGCCGGTGGGCGACCAAGGTGGCCGCCGAGGGCACCGACTACACCACGCGCCTGCTCGTCGAGCGGCCCAAGGACCCGGCCGAGTTCAACGGCACCGTCATCGTCGAGTGGATGAACGTCAGCTTCGGCGTGGACATCCCCGTCGACCTCTCGCAGTCCTACCAGTACGCCGCGCGCGAGGGCTACGCCTACGTCGGGGTGACCGCGCAGCGGCGGGGCGCGCAGAAGCTCACCGAGCTGGACCCCGAGCGCTACCCGGGCGTCGACCTGCCCAACGACGACATCTCCTACGACGTGCTCACCCAGGCCGCGCGCGCGGTGCGGACCAACCCCGAGATCATCGGGGCCACGCCGACGACCGTGCTGGCCTCCGGGCACTCGCAGTCGGCCGGGCGGCTGGTCACCTACATCAACGCCGTCCAGCCCCAGGCCGGGCTCTTCGACGGCTTCCTCGTCCACGGCCGGGCGGGCGGGGCCGCGAAGGTCGCGGGCGGCAGCGCGCCGCTGTCGGCGAAGATCCGCACCGACCTCGACGTCCCGGTCTTCGTGCTGCAGGCCGAGACCGACGTGCCGCTGTCGTCGTCGGCGCGGCAGAACACCCCCCTCGTGCGCACCTGGGAGGTCGCGGGCACCGCGCACGCCGACCAGTACGGCCTGGACCTCTACAACCCGGTCAACGCCAGGGACAAGGGCATCAACGACGGCGCCGCGACCTACTGCGACAAGCCGGTCAACTCGATGACCTTCCGCTACGCGCAGAACGCCGCCTACCACCACCTCAACCGCTGGGCCCAGGGCGGCCCGCCGCCGCCGAGCGCCCAGCAGATCGACGCCTGGTTCGGCGTGCTCATCCAGCGCGACAAGGACGGCAACGCCGTCGGCGGCGTGCGCCTGCCCGACCTGGTGGCCCCGGTCGCCACGTACTCGCCGAACAACAGCGGCGGCAACGTGCTCGGCGCGTGCCTGCTGCTGGGCACGACCACCCCGTTCACCGCCGAGCGGCTCAAGGAGCTCTACCCCGACCACGCCGCCTACGTGAAGCGGTTCACCGAGGCCGCCGACGTGGCGACCCGGCTCGGGTACATGCTCCCCGCCGACCGCGACGAGGCCGTCGCGCGCGCCCAGGCCGCCCAGGTCCCCTGACCGGTCGGTAACGAGACCGCGGCCCGCGCCCAGTCCCAGCAGCGGACCGGGCGCGGGCCGTTCCACACCCGCTGACAACGCACGGGCGTGGAATTGCGCGTATCGCACAACTATTCATTGTTTCACCGCCCTTGTCCTGGTATTGGCGTCACTTGTAGATTCATTTCTGGAAACCACCGGTTTCCCCCAGGTCAGACAGGCTCGACGAGGAGTTCCCGTGAGGCCAGTGTCCCGGTTTTTCCGTAAGTCCGAGGGCGGGGCGCGGCGGTGGCCTGTGGTCGCCGCGGTCGTGACCGCGTTGTCCGTTCCCGCGGCTGTCGGTGTGTTCGCCACGGTGTCCGCCGCGCCGGTCAGCCAGGCCGCCGAGCCGCCGCAGGGTCCCGTCGGCGACGCGTTCTACACCCCGCCGACCCCGCTGCCGCCGGGTGGAAACGGTGATGTGATCTGGTGGCGGCAGATCGCGGACAAGTCCAACGCCAAGGGCTACCTGGTGCTGTACCGCTCGGAGTCGGCCACCGGCCAGCCGATCGCGGTGTCCGGGCGGGTGTTCGTGCCGAAGAAGGCGTGGACCGGCAACGGGCCGCGCCCGATCATCTCCACCGCCCCTGGCACCCGCGGCATCGGCGACTCCTGCGCGCCGTCGAAGTACCTCGACTACGAGGCCCCCTTCACCGACCCGCTGCTGAACAAGGGCTACGCGATCGCCACGACCGACTACGAGGGCCTGGGCACCCCGGGCACCCACACCTACGTCGTCGGCCAGTCCGAGGGCCGCTCGGTCATCGACGCCGCCCGCGCCGCAACCCGCCTGCCCGCCGCGGGCCTGGCCCCCGGCGGCCAGATCGCCTTCGCCGGCTACTCCCAGGGCGGCGGCGGCGCGGCCTGGGCCGGTGAACTGGCCCCGACCTACGCCCCCGACCTCAACGTCGTCGGCATCGCCGCGGGCGGTGTCCCCGCCGACCTCACCGAGGTCGCCAACTTCCTCGACGGCGGCCTGGGCTTCGGCTTCCTGCTCCTGGCCTCGCTGGGCCTCAACTCCGCCTACCCGGACCTGGACCTCCCGAAGTACCTCAACGACAAGGGCCAGGAACTCTACGAGACCAAGCAGGGCGTCTGCGTCGACGCGGTCTTCGGCTACGCGTTCCAGAAGATCTCCGACTACACCACCACCAACCCGCTCAACACCCCGGAGTGGCAGGCCAAGCTCGCCGAGAACAAGCTCGGCTCGGCCAAGCCCAGCGCCCCGGTCTTCCTCTACCACGGCCTGGTCGACGAGATCATCCCGCTCAAGCAGGCCGAGACCCTGCGCAAGGACTACTGCGAAGCAGGCGTGAAGGTCCAGTGGGGCCCGTTCCTCGGCGAGCACGTGACCACCATGGCCTTCGCCTCGCACGACGTGGAGAAGTTCCTGACGGACCGCTTCGCGGGCAAGGCCCCCAGGAACAACTGCTGATTCACCCCTGAGCCAACTGGATCGGTAGACGTGTCCCCCGCCGGGTTCCCGGCGGGGGACACGTCTTCTCCGGGCCCCCCGGGGCGCGGGCGAGGGTGTGTTCGAGCTGATCCGGCGATGGACGCGGGCGAGGTCGATGACCTCGACTCCGACGCGGTGGGGCACGAGCGGCTCGCGGAGGTGCTGGAGGACTTCTGCGACCGCTGGCAGGTCGGTGTGGAGAACCTGCTGGCAGACGGCGGGGTAGACGGCGCGGCGCCTGGTGGACACCGCCGCCCAGTACGAGACGACCGAGGCGGGCCTGGCTGAGCTGGGGCAGTCGCGCGACCCCCGGGAGCTGGTCCCCGGCGACCCGGCCGCGCTGCGGGCCACAGCGACGGGGATGCAGCGCTTCGGCGAGGCGCCGGGCCGGGTGGGCGACGGGTTGCGCGCGATCGACGACGGCGGCTGGACCGGCGAGGCGGCCGACCGGTTCCGCGACCACTTCGACGAGGAGCCGCGGCGCTGGGTCACCTGCGGCGAGTCGTTCGACAACGCCCGGGACGCGCCGCGGCGCTAAGCCGGCCTGGGCGCACGAGCGGGCCGAGGAGGCGGCGCTGGCGTGGGACCGGGCTGAGCGCAGGCCCGCCGCGAGCACGACCCCGGCCCGTTCGACGACCCCGGCGAGCCGGGCCGGGCCGAGGCCCGGCGGGTGCTGGCGCAGGCCCGCGACCAGGTGCGTGCCGACGACGAGGCAGCAGAGGTCGTCGACCAGGTGCAACAGGCCGCGCCCCAGGAGCGCGGCCTGCTCGAGTCGGCGGTGAACGCGGTCGCGGACTTCGTCGGCGGGGCGGTGCGGGCGACGGGCGAGGCGGTCAGCGGCGTCATCGACGCGGTGGGCGATGTGGGCAGGGAGGTCCTGGAGACGGGCGGGTCGGCGGCGGCCACGCCCCGCACACGGGGTCGCCGAACAAGACGGAGTTCCCCGAGCGCTGGGACGACGAGAGCATCGACAACGTCGAGGACGTGGCCCGCGACCCGGACTCCCCACCGGTCCAGCAGGACAACGACCGGTGGCGGGTCACCGGCACCCGCGACGGCGTGATCTTCAACGACGAGAACGGCAACCCGGAGTAGCGGAGGAACACGGTGGACCTGGTCAAACTGCACAACCAGACGCGCGAACTGCTCGAGGCGCTGGCTGATCGGCTGCCCGCCGACCGGGTGGCGGGCTACCGGTCGCTGAGCGCGGCGGGCGAGTGGGCCGAACTGGTGGACATGGTGAGCGCGAGCCTGGTGAAGCGGCGGATCCCGGTCACCCCCGCCGAGCGCGACCAGTTGGCCGAGGTGCTGGCGCAGTTCACCCCCGACCCGGAGTACCGCTACCTCAGCGACCCCGATCTGCTGACCAAGCTCACCATCGCCTGCCCCCGGCAGGCGCGGCCGGGTCCGTGGCGGCGGCGTGGTCGATCGGGTCGCCACCGCTGGTGCTGTCCTAAGACCGGCCCGGGTGGCTCAAGCGGCGGCGGGCAGCGCCACGACGACGGTCAGGCCGCCGCCCGGTGTGTCCTCCAGACGGATCTCGCCCGCCATCGCCTCGACGAACCCCTTGGCCACGCTCAGCCCCAGGCCCGTCCCCGTGGTGGAGCGGTCGCCCAGGCGGTGGAACGGCTCGAACGCCTCGTCGGCGGTCTTGTGCGGCAGGCCGGGGCCGTGGTCGACGACGCGCAGCTCCACCCGGGGGCCGTGGGCGCTGGCCCGCAGGGCGACGGTGGTGCGGCCGTGGCGCAGGGCGTTGTCGACCAGGTTGGCGATGACCCGTTCCAGGAGGCCGACGTCGGCCAGGACCGGGGGCAGGTCCTCGGCCACGGAGACCGAGACCGGGGCGGCGAGGGGGGCCAGGGCCCGGGCCACGACCTCGTCGTAGCCGGTGGGGCGCAGGGCGGGGCGGACGGCGCCGGTGGCCAGGCGGGAGGAGTCCAGGAGGTTGTCGACCAGGGCGGTGAGGCGGTCGGCCGACTCCTCGACGCCTGCCATCAGCTCGGCCACGTCGGACCCGCTCAGCACCAGGTCGGGGTCGCGGAGGCTGCCGATGCCCGCCTTGATCGACGTCAGCGGGGTGCGCAGGTCGTGGCCGACCGAGGACAGCAGGGCGGTGCGCAGCTCGGTGTCGGCGGCCCGGCGCTGGGCCTGCGCCTTCTCCTCGGTGAGCCGCTGCTGGCGCAGCGCCAGGAACGCCTGGCGGGCGGCGGCCTCGAGGACCAGCCGGTCGCGGGCGGGCAGGGTGCGGCCGCGCAGCACGAGCCGGACGTCGTCGGTGACCGCCACGTCCACATCGGACTCCGCCGCCGCCTCGTCGCCCGCGACCCGGGTCCACGCGCCGCCGCGGCGTTCGAGCAGGGCGACCGCGTCCATGGCGAAGTTCTCCCGCACCTTCTCCAGCAGCCGGGCCACGGGGTCGTCGGCCATGAGGACGGTGCGCGCGTAGGAGGCCAGCAGCGCCGCCTCGGTGCGGGCGCGCGCGGCCTGCGCGGCCAGCCGCGCGGCGCGGTCGACCACCGCCGCCACGAGCACGGCCACGACGACCATCGCCACCAGGGCGACGACGTTGTCCGGGCCCGCGACGGCCAGGCTGCGGTACGGCGGGGTGAAGAAGTAGTTGAGCAGCCCGGCGGCGAGCACGGCCGAGAGCACCGCGGGCCCGATGCCGCCCACGACCGCCACGGCGCACGCGGCCAGGATGAACGCGGCCAGGTCGGTGGGGTAGCCCGCCCACGACCGCCAGAGCAGGCCCGCCGCCGTCACCAGCACGGGCAGCGCGACGGCCAGGACCCAGCCCAGCACCCGGGTCCGGCCCGGCGGCCGGGCGCGGGCGCGGCGGGCCCGCGGGTGGGTGACCATGTGCACGTCGATGGGCCCGGAGGCGGCGATGACCGCGGCGCCGACGCCCTCGTCCAGGGCGCGGGCCAGCCGGGAGCGGCGGGAGGTGCCCAGCACGAGCTGGGTGGCGTTGACCCCGCGGGCGAAGTCGAGCAGGGCGGTCGGCACGTCGTCGCCGACCACCGGGTGGAAGGTCGCCGACAGGTCCAGCGCGGTGCGGCGGCAGCGGGCCACCACCTCCGGTGACGCGCTCGCCAGCCCGTCGCCGCGCAGCACGTGCACCACCAGCAGCTCCGCCCCGGCGCGCTGGGCGACCCGCCTGCCCCGGCGGATCAGCGTCTCGCTCTCCGGGCCGCCGGTCACCGCGACGACGACGCGCTCGCGGGCCTCCCAGGTCTCGGTGATGTCCTGCTCGGCCCGGTAGCGCTGCAACGCCACGTCGACCTGGTCGGCGACCCACAGCAGCGCCAGCTCGCGCAGCGCGGTGAGGTTGCCGACGCGGAAGTAGTTGCCCAGCGCGGCGTCGACCCTGTCCGCGGCGTAGACGTTGCCGTGGGCCAGCCTGCGCCGCAGCGCCTGCGGGGTGAGGTCGACCAGCTCGATCTGCTCGGCCCGGCGGACCACGGCGTCGGGGACGCACTCGCGCTGCGCGACGCCGGTGATGCGGGCGACGACGTCGTTGAGCGACTCCAGGTGCTGGACGTTGACCGCGGAGAGGACATCGATCCCGGCGGCGAGCAGCTCCTCGACGTCCTGCCAGCGCTTGGCGTTGCGGGAGCCGGGGGCGTTGGTGTGCGCGAGCTCGTCGACCACGGCCACCTCGGGCCGCCGCGCCAGCAGCCCGTCGAGGTCCAGCTCGCCCCCGCGCCGCGCCAGGACCTCGAGCCCGGCGACCAGCTCGGCGGTCTTGGCCCGCCCGTGCGCCTCGACCAGGCCGACGACCACGTCGGTGCCGCGCTCCCGGCGCCGGTGCGCCTCGCCCAGCATGGCGAAGGTCTTGCCGACGCCGGGCGCGGCCCCGAGGTAGATGCGCAGCTCACCGCGTTTGCCCACCGGGTGATTCTGCGCCCGGACCTCAGCCCCGCGCATCCAGGGCCCGGTTGAGCCGGGTGACGTTCACGGTCACCTCGCCGACGAGACCGAGCCCGCGCCCGCTGGTCGCCTCGGCCACCAGCGCGCGCACCCGGTGCTCGTCCACGCCCCTGGCCCGCGCGACCCTGGGCACCTGCAGCTCGGCGTAGGCGGGGCTGATGTGCGGGTCCAGCCCGGACGCCGACGCGGTGACCGCGTCCTGCGGGACCCGGTCCCCGGCCACGCCCTCCCGCCGGGCGACCCCGGCCCGGCGCTCGGCGACGACGGCGGTCTGGTCGGCGTCCACCTCGGACTTGTTCGACCCGCCGGAGGCGGGCGGCGCCGCCGCCGACGGCCGGGTGTGGAACCACTGGTCGCCCTCGCGGTCGACGCCGACCAGGGTCGTGCCGACGGCCTCGGCGTTGGCGTGCAGGCCGGGCGCCCGGCTCACCGCCCACACCGACGCCGGGTAGAGCACGCCGGTGATCACGGTGAGCACCAGCAGGACGCGCAGGCCCGCCAGGGACTGCTTGGACAAGGTGGACACGGGTCACCCGATTCCGGGGATGAGGCGGACGAGCAGGTCGATGAGCCAGATCCCGGCGAACGGCGCCACGACGCCGCCCACGCCGTAGACCAGCAGGTTGCGCCGCAGCAGCGCGCCCGCGCTGGTGGGCCGGTACCGCACGCCGCGCAGGGCGAGCGGGATCAGCACCACGATGACCAGCGCGTTGAACACCACCGCCGACAGGATCGCCGACTCCGGCGTGGCCAGGCCCATCACGTCGAGCCCGCCGAGCTGCGGGTGGACGGCGGCGAACATGGCCGGGAGGATGGCGAAGTACTTGGCCAGGTCGTTGGCGAGGCTGAAGGTGGTCAGCGCGCCCCGGGTGATCAGCAACTGCTTGCCGATCCCGACGACCTCGATCAGCTTGGTCGGGTCGGAGTCCAGGTCGACCATGTTCCCGGCCTCCTTGGCGGCCGAGGTGCCGGTGTTCATCGCCACGCCGACGTCGGCCTGGGCCAGCGCGGGGGCGTCGTTGGTGCCGTCGCCGGTCATCGCGACCAGCCGCCCGCCCGCCTGCTCGCGGCGGATGAGCGCCACCTTGTCCTCGGGCCGGGCCTCGGCGAGGACGTCGTCGACCCCGGCCTCGGCGGCGATGGCCGCGGCGGTGCGCGGGTTGTCGCCGGTGACCATGACCGTGCGGATGCCCATCGAGCGCAGCTCGGCGAACCGGGCGGCGATCCCGGGCTTGACCACGTCGGACATCCGGATCACGCCGAGCACCCGGTCGTCGACGGCGACCACCAGCGGGGTGCCGCCCCCGGCGCTGACCTCGTCGACCACGGCCCGCGCGGCCCCGCTGAGCGCGAAGCCGCTCGCCGCGCCCTTGCGGACCCGGCGGCCGTCGAGGTCGACGCCGCTCATCCTGGTCTGGGCGGAGAACGGCACGAACCCCCCGGTCTTCTCGTGCGCGGACGGCTCGGCGGGCAGCCCGTGGTCCGCGGCGCACAGCGCGACGACGCTGCGCCCCTCCGGGGTGCCGTCGGCCAGGCTGGACAGCCGGGCGGCGGCGGCGAGTTCGTCGAGGGCGGCGCCGTCGACCGGGTGCAGCGCGGTGGCCCGGCGGTTGCCGAAGGTGATGGTGCCGGTCTTGTCCAGCAGCAGGGTGTCGATGTCGCCCGCGGCCTCGACCGCCTTGCCCGAGGTGGCGAGCACGTTGCGCTGCACCAGCCGGTCCATGCCCGCGATGCCGATCGCCGACAGGAGCGCGCCGATGGTGCTGGGGATGAGGCAGACCAGCAGCGCGGTCAGCACGACCACCGACTGCTTGCCGCCGGAGAACGCCGCGAACGGCTGCAGGGCCACCACCGCGAGCAGGAAGATGACCGTCAGCGTGGACAGCAGGATCGTCAGCGCGATCTCGTTGGGCGACTTCTGCCGCCGCGCGCCCTCGACGAGCGCGATCATCCGGTCCACGAAGGACTCGCCCGGCTTGGTGGAGATCTCCACGACGATCCGGTCCGAGAGCACGGTGGTGCCGCCGGTGACCGCGCACCGGTCTCCCCCGGCCTCGCGGACCACCGGCGCGGACTCGCCGGTGATCGCCGACTCGTCGACCGTGGCGATGCCCTCGACGACGTCGCCGTCGCCGGGCACCTGCTCCCCGGCCTCGACCACGACCCGGTCGCCGACCCGCAGGTCCGCGCCCGGGACCCGCTCCTCGGCCCCGTCCGCGCGCAGCCGCCGCGCCACGGCGCCGGTCTTGGTCCGGCGCAGCGAGTCGGCCTGCGCCTTGCCCCTGCCCTCGGCGACGGCCTCGGCCAGGTTGGCGAACAGCACGGTGGCCCACAGCCACAGCGCGACGGTGGCGGTGAACACGCTCGGGTCGGCGACCGCGAAGGCGGTGACCAGGACCGAGCCGACCCAGACCACGAACATGACCGGGTTGCGCACCTGGTGGCGCGGGTGCAGCTTGCGCAGCGCGTCCGGCGCGCGGGCCAGCAGTTGCCGGGGGTGGAACGCGCCCGCGGCGACCTGGCGCGCGGCGAGGGCCCGGGTCGGCGGGGGGTCGAGGACGGTGCTCACAGCATGGCCTCCGCGATGGGACCGAGGGCGAGGGCGGGGACGAAGGCCAGCGCGGCGACGAGGACGACCACGCCGCCGAGCAGGGACGCGAACAGCGGCCCGGTGGTGGGCAGGGTGCCCGCGGTGACCGGGGCCCCGCGCTGCGCGGCGAGGGACCCGGCCAGCGCCAGGACGGCGATCATGGGGACGAACCGGCCCACGGCCATGCACACGCCCAGCGAGGCCTGGAACCAGTCGCCGGTGGCGGTGATGCCCGCGAACGCGCTGCCGTTGTTGTTCGACGCCGACGCGTAGGCGTAGAGGACCTCGGACAGGCCGTGCGGCCCGTCGTTGGCCAGCGCGTCCGCGGTGCCGGGCAGGGCGGCGGCGACGCCCGCGCCGACCAGCAGGACCGTCGGCACGGCCAGGATGGACACCGCGGCGGCGGTGACCTCCTTGCGCCCCAGCTTCTTGCCCAGGTACTCGGGCGTGCGGCCGACCATCAGCCCGGCCAGGAACACCGCGATCACCGCCATGACGAGCATGCTGTAGAGGCCGGTGCCCACCCCGCCCGGCGTCATCTCGCCGAGGAGCATGTTGAGCAGCGCCCCGCCGCCGCCGAGGCCGGTGTAGCTGTCGTGCGTGGAGTTGACCGCGCCCGTGGAGGTGCCCGTGGTCGTGTTGGCGAACAGGGACGACCCCGCGATGCCGAACCGCAGCTCCTTGCCCTCCAGCGGGCGGGTCCCGGCCGCCTCGGCCGCCCAGATGAGCGCCAGCATGGCCGACCAGAGCGCGCCCATCACGCCCAGCAGGACGTGGCCCTGGCGGCGCTCGCCGACCATCGTGCCGAAGGTGCGGGTCAGGCAGACCGGGATGAGCAGGATCAGGAAGACCTGGACGAGGTTGGACCAGGCGTTGGGGTTCTCGAAGGGGTGCGCGGAGTTGGCGTTGAAGACCCCGCCGCCGTTGGTGCCGAGCACCTTGATGGCTTCCTGGCTCGCGGTCGGCGCCTGCGCGATGGTCTGACCGTCAACGGTGACACCGCCGCGCAGGCTCATCGTCACGCCGGTCGCGATGAGCACCAGCGCGAACACGAACGCCACCGGCAGCAGGATGCGGATCGTGCCGCGCACCAGGTCGACCCAGAAGTTGCCCAGCCGGTCGGTGCCGACGCGGACGAACCCGCGCACCAGTGCCATAGCCACCGCCAGGCCCACGGCGGCGGAGACGAAGTTCTGCACCGTGAGCCCGACCGCCTGCACGGTGTGCCCCATGACCTCCTCGGGCACGTAGGACTGCCAGTTGGTGTTGGTCACGAAGCTGACGGCGGTGTTGAACGCCATCGCGGGCTCCACCGCGCCGCGACCGAAGTCCAACGGCAGCAGCGGTTGCAGCCGTTGCAACAGGTAGAGCGCCACGACACCGACGAGGGACAACCCCAGCACACCGAACGCGTAGGTGCCCCAGTTCTGCTCGGAGCGCGGGTCCACACCGGTCACGCGGTAGACCGCCGACTCGGCGCGGGAGTGGTCCGCCCTGGTGTAGACCCGCGCCATGTAGTCACCGAACGGGCGGTAGACCACCGCCAGCGCCGCGAGCACGAGCGCCACCTGCGCCAGGCCCGCCCACATCAGAACCTCTCCGGCCGCAGCAGGACGAGGAACAGGTACGCCAGCAACCCCAGCGCCACCACCCCGCCGATGACGTCACCGAGCACTCCGCTCACAACCGCCCCAGCCCACGGACGATGAGCGCCAACCCGGCGAACACCGCGACGATGAGCACCGCGTAGGCCATGTCAGCCACGCCGCACCTGCTCCCACTTGTCTGCGCGCCCACCCCGCTGGTGGCCGCTGGAGCAGGACACTCCGGCACGGCCACCAGCGGCTGAAGGGGTCAGAACGGGCTCTTGACGCGCCTGCCCGGGATCTTTACGACTCCTTGACGGCCCAGCATGCCGACCGGCAAGCAGAACACCTTCGGCAACCGCACCCTGCCCGACGCCGTGCTCGTCGTCGCACGGGAACCAGGCCGGTCAACCTGGCCGGGGCGTTCGAGGAGGCTGTCGGCGACGGGACCGAGGGCGGCCGCATCGCGGCGTCCATCGTCCGCGTGGTCGAAACGGGGCGGGGGCAGCGGCGCCGCCAGCGGTCGTCCTGGCGCGGCTGTCGCGGACACGCCCTACCCCAGGCGCAGCCGCGGCCAGTCGGCGAGGTCGGCCAGCAACTGCCGGTCGTGGGTGGCGACGACGACGGCGGCGGGCGTGCCGCGCAGGGCTTCGGTCAACTCGTCGACGAGCGTTGCCGACAGGTGGTTGGTCGGCTCGTCGAAGATGAGCACGTCCGGGTGGCCCGCTAGCCGGGCGCCCAGGTGGCGGCGGCGCTGCTGGCCCAGCGACAGCGGTGCGCCCGCGAGGTCGTCGGGCACCTCCTGGGCGATCATCTCCACCCGGGCCCCACCGTGGTGGCGCACGCTGCCCGCGCTGGGGTCGAGGGCGCCTGCCAGCAGCGCGAGCAGCGTCGACTTGCCCGCCCCGTTCGGCCCGGTGACCAGCAGCCGGTCGCCCGCCTCGAGCACCAGCGACACGGGGGCGTCGAGCCTGCCGCCCATGGTGACCCCCTCGGCGGTGAGCAGGGTCCCCCTGCGGGGCTTCAGGGCGGGGAAGGTCAACGAGGGCGGCGGCGCGGGCACGGTCACCCGGTGCGCCTCCAGCGCGGCCCGGTCCCGGTTGAACGCCTGCACCACCCCGGCCGCCCGGGACTGGCGCTGGTGCTTGGCCGCACCCTTGTCCGGCCGCCACCCGGTGCTCAACCGCCCGCGCGCGGCGTCGACGGCGGTGGCGAGCCGGTCGCGCTCGGCCCGCTGGTCGGCGTACTCCTGGGCCCACCGCTCCCGCGCCCGGCGCCGGGCGTCCTGCCAGGCGTCGTAGCCGCCGGAGTACAGGTGGGCCCGGCCGTCCTGCGCCGGGTCGAGGTCGAGGAACTCGGTGGCGGCCTCACGCAGCAGGGTCCGGTCGTGGCTGACCAGGGCGACCCCGCCGGGGTGCTCGCGCACCCGCTGGGTGAGGAAGGCGATCCCGTCCGCGTCGAGGTGGTTGGTCGGCTCGTCGAGCAGCAGCAGGTCCTGCCGCGCCCCCAGCAGGCATGCCAGCCGGACCCGGTAGCGCTGCCCGACGGACAACGTCGCCAACGGCCGCCCCCGGTCCGGACACGCGTCGAGCGCCGCCAACGCGACGTCGACCCGCCGCTCCGCGTCCCAGGCATCGAGCCGCGTGGCGGTGTCGAGCGCGGCGGCGTACCGCTCGTCGGCGCCCGCCCGCCCCTCGGCCAGGTCGGCGGTGGCGGTGTCGAGGGCGGCCAGGGCCGCCAGGGAATCGGCCAGCGCCTCGTCGGTCAGGGTGCCGACGGTCTCGCCGGACCGGGCGGGCATGGCCTGCTGGGCCAGGCCGAAGGACCCGACCCGGTGGACCGCGCCGTGGTCGGGCTCGAGGAGGCCCGCCAGAACGTGCAACAACGTGGACTTGCCACGCCCGTTCTCCCCGACGACCGCCAACCGCGACCGTGTCGAGACGGTCACGGAGACATCGGTGAGGACCTCACGCGCGCCACGCACGACAGTGACGCCCTCGGCGCGCAGGTGGGACGAGTGCTCAAAGGTAGACAAGAGGGGGCTCCGCGGCTCGGAAGGGAGCCGGGCAGCACAACTATCGCCGCCCGGCCAAGGACCGGGACGACGGAGCAGGACACAGATCGCCAACGCACCGCCGTCAGCGGCGGTTGCGCAACCTCATGAATCTGATGTTCATGCCCCCACCCTACCCAGGCCCCTGACCCCCCACCACCGAATTACCCACGCCCCCCACACCCGCCACTCCCCCACCCAGCCACACATACGCACCAAACCCCACCGCACCAAACCCCACCGCACCAAACCCCACCGCACCAAACCCCACCGCACCACTGGGGGCGGCCCTCAGCCCATTCTACCGGTCTCACCCGATCGACACCGCGAAGTCGATCAAGCCTGTGGACAACTCCAGGGCGCCCCCAGGCAGCGGCTCAGCGAGGGCAGCGGCTCAGCGAGGGCAGCGGGCCAGCAGGGAGTCCAGGGTCTCGCGCTCGGCCCGGTCCACGGTGAGCTCGTACTTGCTCTTCACCGCCACCCACTTCACCGCGTACTCGCAACTGTGGGAGGCGTCGGGCAGCCACTTCGCCGGGTCCTGGTCGCCCTTCTGGCGGTTGGAGCGGGCGGAGACGACCAGGAGCTGGTCGAGGTCGTTGGCGAAGGCCTTGCGCTGCTCGCGGGTCCAGTGCCGGGTGCCGGAGCGGTTGGCCTCGGCGAGCGGGACGACGTGGTCGAGGTCGGCCTCGCGGGCGTTGGTGATGGTCACACCGTCGTAGAGGCTGGTCCACGAGCCGCTCTCGACCTTGCAGGCGGCGCCCGTGCGGACCTCGGCGCCCTGGCGCTTGAGGGCCTCCTCGCGGGTGTCGCAGCTCTCGCCCTGGGCGGACCAGTGCGGCCAGTCGTCGCGGTCGTAGGGGTTTCCGGTGTCCTCCTCGGCGACGACCAGCCGGGCGAGCTGGTCGCGGGCCTGCTGGGCGTCGACGCCCGCGGGCTCGTCGGCGCCCCAGGTCGACCACAGGATCGTGGCCGCCAGCACGATGACCGCCAGCAGCGCCGACAGCCACCTGGTCTGCTTGGACTTCGCCCGCTGCGCCAACCCCGTCCCCTCTCCGCTCGACCACCGCATGGTCGCCCATGCGTCCCCCGATCGTGTGAGGGGGGTCGGCACTACGCTGACACCGGTGCGGATCGCCACCTGGAACGTCAACTCCGTCAAGCAGCGCGTGCCCCGGTTGCTGCCCTGGCTCGACGAGCGCGCGCCCGACGTGGTGTGCCTGCAGGAGACCAAGCTGACCGACGAGGCGTTCCTGGCCCTGCTGGCCGACGACCTCGCCGAGCGCGGCTACCAGGTCGCCAGCCACGGCCAGGGGCAGTGGAACGGCGTCGCCCTGCTCTCCCGGGTCGGCCTCGACGACGTGGTGCGCGGGCTGCCCGGCGGGCCCGGCTTCCCGCAGCAGGAGGCGCGGGCGGTCTCGGCCGTGTGCGGCGGCGCCCGGGTGTGGTCGGTCTACGTGCCCAACGGCCGCGAGCCCGACTCCGACCACTACCGGTACAAGCTGGAGTGGCTCGCCGCCCTGCGCGACGCCGTGGCGCCCGACGCCGCGTCGACCGCCGTCTGCGGCGACATCAACATCGCCCCGACCGACGCCGACGTGTTCAGCCCGGCCGCGTTCGAGGGGCACACGCACGTGACCGCCCCCGAGCGCGCCGCCCTGGCCGCGCTGCGGGACCTGGGGCTGCGCGACGTCGTCCGCGAGCGCTGGCCGGACGAGACCGTGTTCAGCTACTGGGACTACCGCGCGGGCATGTTCCACACCAACCGCGGCATGCGCATCGACCTCGTCCTGGCCGCCCCCGCGCTGGCCGACCGCCGCGCGGCGGCCTGGGTGGACCGCGCCGCCCGCAAGGGCGCCAAGCCCAGCGACCACGCCCCCGTCATCGTCGACCTCGACGAGGCCCCCGACGGCGACGTCGGCCCCATGGTCCCGCCGCCGTCGGCGCGGACCGAGCGCTCCGGAAGGCCGCCGCGGGTCCCGAGGTGAGCCTGCCGGGCGAGTGGCCGCGCTCGCGAACGATCAACCGCCGGCGCAGATGAGACATCGTCGTCGTCGAATCCGCCCAGATTGGTCTCCGCCGGTACCACACCACTCCCAATTATTTGTCAAGGCCGAAACACACCCACGCGCGGAACTCCGGTAAAAGCCGACAAATATCCACCGAAACACTGTCTCGATCAGTCTGGACCACTTTCCCGCCGCCCGCGGAAAACCGGTGCGCGACATTTCCGATCGCGTCCGGGGTCTCCTAGATTGGCCCTCGGGCGACAGCGCCCGCCAACCGCCGGTGGCGACCGAGGAGCCGTGGATGAGCACGACCGACCAACGGCGCTCGTCCGGCGCGCTCGCCGCGCCCGCGGTCGCCGGGGTGGCGGCGGTCCCGTGGCGGGGGGTGCTCGCCATCGCGGGCGCGGTCGTGGCGCTGCTGCTGCTGGTGAGCCCGCGCTACGGCCACGACGGCGACGAGATGTACTTCGTCATCGCGGGCGGGCACCCGTCCTGGGGCTACGTGGACCAGTCGGCGGTCATCCCACTGCTGGCCAAGGGCGTCGACCTGCTGTTCCCCGGCGAGGTGGCCGCGCAGCGGGTGCTGCCGGCGCTGATCACCGGCCTGACCGTGGTGCTCGGCGCGCTGATCGCCAGGGAGCTCGGCGGTCGGCCGCGCGCGCAGCTCCTGACGGCCGTGGCCACCGCGGGCGGGCCGTTCCTGCTGTGGACCGGGCACCTGCTGGCCACCACCACCTTCGACATCACGCTGTGGGTGGCGATCAGCTACCTGGTGCTCAAGTGGACCCGCACCCGTCAGGACCGGCTGCTGCTGGCCGCCGGGCTGTGCACGGCGCTCGCTTTGCAGATCAAGTACCTGGTCCCGCTGCTGTGGGTGGGCATCGCGATCGGCGCGCTGGTCGCGGGCCCCCGCGACCTGTTCGGCCGCCCGGCGCTGTGGCTCGGCGCGCTGATCACCGTCGCCACCGCCGTGCCGGGCCTGCTGTGGCAGGCCGACCACGGCTGGCCGTACCTGGCCATGAGCGACGCCGTGGGCCAGGAGCAGGACGCGTTCCAGGGCGGCAGGCTCGGCTTCGTCGGCTGGTTCGCCCTCTACCTGGGACCGGTCGGGCTGGTGCTCGGCGCGCTGGGCCTGCCCGCGCTGCTGCGCGACCGGCGCACCCGGTTCCTGGGGATCGCGCTGCCGCTGCTGTTCGCGCTGCTGGTCCTGTCGAACGGCCGCCCCTACTACCTCGTCGGCCTGTTCCCCCTGCTGTACGCGGCGGGCGCGGTCGCGTTGCAGAACCGCGCCCCCGGCTGGTGGCGCGGCCGGTGGCCGTTCGTCGCGACCGCGGCGCTGGGCGTGGTGGCCGCGGTGGCCCTGCTGCCGGTGCTGCCGCAGTCGGTGGCCGAACGCCACCCCGCCGCCGTGCCCAACCCCCTCCTGCGCGCCCAGGTCGGCTGGCCCGCCCTGGCGGACGACGTGGCCCAGGTCTACCGCGGCCTGCCCGCCGACCGGCGGGCGGACACCGTCGTGCTGGCCGACGTCTACCCGCACGCGGCCGCCCTGGACTTCGAACGCGAGCGCGCGGGCCTGCCCGCCGTCTACAGCGGACACCGCGGCTACTGGTTCTTCGGCGCCCCACCGGACACGGCCACCACGGCCGTCGTCGTCGGCGGCAGCCCGGACTTCCTCCGCGAGCGCTTCGCCTCGGTGACCGCCGTCGGCAAGGCCGACGACGGCTCCGCGCTGGACAACGTCGTGCTCCGCTCGCCCACGATCTACCTGGTGGCGGACCCGGTGCGCCCGTGGTCGGCCATGTGGCCGGAGTGGATGCACATGACCATCGACGACACCCAGTAGGGTCGTGCCATGGCAGGGCAATGGGACGGTGTCACGCTCCGCACCACCTTCAAGGAGCACATCACCGCCCGTCGCGACGCCGTCGCCGACGCCGCCCACGCGGGCGACTGGGACACCCTGCTGGCGGCCCTGCGCACCCACCCGGACCTGGTCAACTCGTGGCGCCTCGGCGGCTCGTCGTGGTTCACGCCGCTGCACCAGGCCGCCTGGCACAACGCCCCGCTCGAGGTCGCCCGGGCCCTGCTCGCACACGAGCCCTGGCTGTCGCTGCCCGACGCCGCCGGGGACACCCCGTGCGACATCGCGCTGCGCAACGGAAACCACGCCTTGGCCGAACTGCTCACCCCCGTGTTCCGGCACCCCGCCCCCACCCAGGCGCTGCGCCCGCACCTGCACGCCGTGATCCTGGAGCGCGTCGCCCCCGAGGTCGCCGAGCACCGGCTGCGCCTGCCCGAGGTCTCGATCATCGCCGAGCAGCGCGACCCGCGCATCGGCTTCCCCATCCCCGGCATGTACGGCGGCTTCACCCTGCGCCTCGACGGCGACACGCTGGTCTCGGAGAGCTGGTCGCGGGTGGTCGGCGGCTCCGGTCAGCGGCACGTCATCACGGCGGCGGGCGCGGAGCTGGTGGAGTCCGGTTTCGTCTGATCCCTAGGCGGCGTCGGTGCGCTTGGACTCCTGGAACTCCGGCTCGGCCATGCCCTTGCGCCAGTAGCCGGACAGCGAAAGCCGGTCCACGCCCGCGAACACCGGGCGGAGCTGCTTCATCGCGCCTGTCTCGCCGTGGGCGAAGACGTGGCCCGAACCCGTGGGCAGCGCGACGGCGCGGACTTCCTCGACCAGGGAGTCCGGGGACACCCAGCGCACGTCGAGGTCGGCGGTGGTGTCGAACTTGACCTCGTCGGCGGGGTGGTCGACGGCGATCAGGGCGGTGGCGCGGGCGCCGACCGGGAGGGCCTCGATGCCCGCGGCGATGGCGGGCAGGGCGGCGGTGTCGCCGACGAACAGGTGCCAGTCGGCCTCGGGGGCGGGCGCGTAGCCGCCGCCGGGTCCGAGGAAGAGCAGGTCGTCGCCGGGCTTGGCGGCGGCCGCCCAGGGGCCCGCGAGGCCGACGTCGCCGTGGTGGACGAAGTCGATGACGAGCTCGTCGGCGGTGCGGGCGCGGATGGTGTAGGTGCGGGTCACCAGCCTGCCCGCGGCGCGCAGGGCGGCGGGGTCGATCGCGCCCTCGGGGCGGCCGTCGGGGAAGAACAGCAGCTTGACGTAGGCGTCGGTGCAACCGTTGTCCGGCACCGCGGCCAGGCCGGGGCCACCCGCGCGGACGCGCACCATGTGCGGGGTGAGCCACTCGGTCCCGGTGACCGTGAGCGCGTGCACCGGCCGCTGTCGTTGTGGGGTCGTCACGTGCGAAACCTCCCGGGAGTTACTTAGGTGAGCCTAAGCTACTCCCGGGAGGTCCCGTTGCGCAGTGTGGATTAACGCACGCTCGACACGGGCTCCTCGATGCTGGTCAGCTCCGCGTGGCGGACCGAGCGGCCGCGGGCGTGCGTGACGCGCCAGAGCGTGGTCAGGCTCTGCAGCGGGTGCAGGAACCATCCCCACGCGCCGATCACCGGCAGCGAGCGGGCGACCCGGCCGCGGGCGCGGCGCTCGGAGCGCGAGTGCCAGCCGATGTGCAGCTCGAACAGCAGGATGCCGACGGCGGCGGGGGCGGCGAACATGATCGACGCCTCGATGCCGTAGCCCTTGCCCGCCGCGTGCTCCCAGTTGAGGTAGCACGAGCCCGCCAGGAGCAGCAGCAGCGCGATGCGCGGCCCGGCGCCCGAGTAGGGCGAGAGCGCGTACCGGTGCGCCAGGCCCGCCACGATGAGCGCGGACGCGTCGAACACCAGGGAGACGACCGCGGCCAGCGGGGTCGGGATGCTGAACCCGCGCGCGTACTCGAACAGCGACCACCACGAGATGCCCATCGCGGCGATCAGCACCACGATCCAGGCCATGTTTGCCGAGAAGCTCAGCACGACCGGCATCCGCTGGGTGGACATCGGCTCCGGCTCGGGGTCGCCCGCCGGGGCGACCCGCTGCGCGTGCGCGGTGACCGGCTCGACCGGCTCCGGCTCGGTCGCCTGCGCATCGGCGACGATCAGGTCCTTGCTCACCGCGGCCTCCGCCTCGGCGCCCTGCGCGCCCTTGACGACCTTCAGGTCCTTGGCGGCGGCGGCGTCGGCCGCCTCGCCCTTGATCGCTTTGCCGTCCTCGGCGACCCCGGTGACCTCCGGGTCGTCGACCGCGTCGAGCCAGCTCAGGTCGGCGCCGTCGCGGGCCGGGTCGCCGAGCCAGCTCGGGGTCTCGGCCTCGGCGTCGGGGTGCTTGGCCGGGTCGACCGCGCTGAGGATCTCGGTCGCGGCCTCGGCCGGCTGCTTCTTCCCGCCCGCGTTCGCGTCCGGTTCGACCGCTGTGTCCATGCTCTTCGCTGTGTCCTTGTCTGCCGGGGCAGTCTCTGCCGGGGCACTCTCCGCCGGGGGTGCGGCCTGCGGCGGTGTGCCTGCGGCCTTCCCGTTGGCCTTGCCGTTGACCTTGCCGTTGGCCTTCGCCTTCGCCGGACCATTCGCCTTGGCCTTCGCGCCGTTGGCCGAGCCGTTGGTCGAACTGTTGGACGACGCGCCGTTGGCCCCTGCGCCGGTGGACGCCGAACCGTTGGACGCGGCACCCTTGGACGACGGGTCGTCGGCGGAGCCGTTCTTGAGGGCGTCGAGCTCGGCGAGCAGCCCGGGGCTGAGCGCCACGAGGTCGCCGGTGTCGCCGACCGCGTTCTCCCGCCGCCAGGTGTCGATGACGTTGGTCGCGTACGACTGCGCTGTGGTCACGCCGTAGGCGTCGAGGAACTGCCGGACCTCGTGGGTCGTCGGCGGGTCCACCTGCCCGCAGGCGTAGCGGATCTTGTCAGCGATGGTGTTCCGCTCGGCCAGCGCGACGGCGTGTGCGGGGTCGAGGGCGCTCTCCTGACTCACCTGCGCGGTCCTCCTGGCTATGGCGGCTGACGAGTGTGGTCGGCGTGATCGGGCGGGGTGTGCACTTTTGGGGTATGAGCACTGTGGCGGACAGGGGAACGAGCACCACCACCGGGGTACCGGGCGACCGCGATCTTGATGCAGTCGTGCTCCACCTGTTATCTCCGCCTCGGCGCGGCATACCGAACGTCACACTAGACGCAGCCCCGAAAAGTTTTCCAGCCGACCCTGTCGATCCGCGGGCGCCCGGTTCGTTCAGGGTGTGAGCGCGCACGACGGCGCGCCCGCAGACACGAGGAGCGACCGACATGTCGAACACCACGACAACCCCTCAGCCGGACACCACGCAGCACTACCTGCTCAGCATCTTCCAGCCCGAGGGCCCCACCCCCACCGAGGAGCAGCTCGCCCCGGTGATGGCCGAGCTGGGCAAGCTCAACGACGAGCTGCGCGCGGCGGGCGCGTGGGTGTTCGGGCAGGGCCTGGAGGCGCCGGAGACCGCGACCGTGCTGCGCGCCGACGGCGACGGCGTGCTGGTCACCGACGGGCCGTTCGTCGAGCTCAAGGAGTACCTGGGCGGGTTCAGCGTCATCCGGGCCGCCGACCTGGACGAGGCGCTGGGCTGGGGCGGGCGGCTGGCCCGGGTGCTCGGGCTGCCGGTCGAGGTCCGCCCGTTCGCCGCGGGCTGATGGACGAGCGCGTGGCCCGGGTGTTCCGGGCCGAGCACGGGCGCGCGGTGGCCGTCCTGACCCGCGTCCTCGGCGACATCGACCACGCCGAGGACGCGGTCCAGGAGGCCTTCGTCGAGGCGCTGCGGCGCTGGCCCGAGACCGGGCAGCCGCCGAGCCCGGCCGGGTGGATCATCACCACCGCCCGCAACCGCGCCATCGACCGGCTGCGCAGGGAGTCCACCCGCGGCGACCGCGAGGCCGCCGCGCACGCCCTGCTCAGCGCCGAGCCGGACGAGCCGGAGGAGCTGGGCCCGGTGCGCGACGACCGGTTGCGGATGCTGTTCACCTGCTGCCACCCCGCGCTGGCCGCGCCCGCCAGGGTCGCGCTGACCCTGCGGCTGCTGGGCGG
This sequence comes from Actinokineospora pegani, assembly GCF_009745975.1. Taxonomy (GTDB): domain Bacteria; phylum Actinomycetota; class Actinomycetes; order Mycobacteriales; family Pseudonocardiaceae; genus Actinokineospora; species Actinokineospora pegani. The sequence continues at coordinate 55,489 of NZ_WHOL01000126.1, forward strand.
GCTGACCACGGCCGAGATCGCGGGCGCGTTCCTGGTCCCCGAGCCCACCATGGCCCAGCGGCTGGTGCGGGCCAAGGCGAAGATCAAGAAGGCCCGCATCCCCTACCGCGTCCCGCACGACGTCGACCTGCCCGCCCGGCTGACCGGCGTGCTCGCCGTCGTCTACCTGGTGTTCACCGAGGGCCACACCGCGACCTCCGGCGACGCCCTGGGCCGGGCCGACCTGTGCGCGGAGGCGGTGCGGCTGGGCAGGCTGCTGGTCGAGCTGATGCCGGACGAGCCGGAGGCGGTCGGGCTGCTGGCGCTGATGCTGCTCACCCAGTCCCGCGCGCCCGCGCGCACCGCCCCGGACGGCTCCGCGGTCCTGCTGGCCGACCAGGACCGCACCCGCTGGGACGCGGCGCTGGTCGCCGAGGGCCGGTCCCTGGTGCGCGCCTGCCTGCGCCGCGACCGCCCCGGCCCCTACCAGGTGCAAGCCGCCATCCAGGCCGTCCACAGCGACGCCGCGAGCGCGGAGGACACCGACTGGGCGCAGGTCCTGGCCCTGTACGACCATTTGCTGCGGCTGTCGCCGACACCCGTTGTCGCGCTGAACCGGGCCGTGGCGGTGGCGGAGGTCCACGGGGCCGCCGCGGCGCTGGCCGAGGTGGACCGCATCGATCTCGACGCCTTCGGGCCCGGCCACACGCTGCGCGGCGAACTGCTGCGCAGGCTGGGGCGGGAGGAGGAGGCCCGTGCGGCGTTCGGGTCGGCGGCCGAGCGGACCGCCAACGCGGTCGAGCGGGCCCGCTTGTGGGGCCTCATCTAGGCGTTTCCCCTGCTGGGGGTCGATATCGTTGCGGGAACCGACCCCTGCGCCGCTAGCGTCCGCCGCGCTGAACAGCTACTGGCGAGGGGGAGCGATGGGAACGTTCGCGGTGTTCGGGGCCGGTGGGCGCGTGGGAAGCCGGATCGTGGCGGAGGCGGTGCGGCGGGGCCATGACGTGGTCGCCGTGCTGCGCTCCCCCGGTCAGGCGCCCGGTGCGCGGGCGGCGGTCGGCGACGTGACCGACGCGGGGTCGGTGGCGGCGGTGGCGCGCGGGTGCGACGCGGTGATCACCTCGGTCCACTCGGCCGACTTCGCGGACGGGTTCCACGCGCGGGCGGTGGCGGCGCTGGCCGAGGGGCTGGGGCGGGCGGGCGTGCGGCGGCTGGTGGTGGTCACCACGGGCAGCGTGCTGCCGGTCCCGCCGGGGGTGCCGTTCCACGACCTGGACTCGTTCCCCGCCGGGTACCGCGGTCTCAGCCGCGCCCGGGAGCACGAGCTGCGCTTGCTGGCGGGGACCGACCTGGACTGGGTCGCCGTGGCGGGCCCGCCGTCCGTCCTCGCCGACGGCGACGCCACGGGCGACTACGCCGTGTCCACCGAGCTCGAGCCCTACGCCACCCCGGACGGCCTCTCCCACGACTTCCCCTGGCAGGGCCCACCCCTGCGCGCCGCCGACCTCGCCCACGCGGCCCTCGGCGAGGCCGAGGCCCCGCTCCACCGCCACGTCCTCGTCGGCGTCGCACCCCGCGATCCCTAGGATCGGGCTGTGGGCGAGGACTTCCGCTACGCCGAGCTGACCCCGGACACCTTCGCGGGCTGCGGCGCCGCGCCCTCGCCCATCCGCATCGGCGGCAAGTGGACTTCCCGGATCCTGGTCTGCCTCGACCGCGGGCCGCTGCGCTTCAGCCTGCTCCGCGTGCCGCTGCCGGAGGTCACGCCCAAGGTCCTCACCGAGTCGCTGCGGTCGATGCAGCGCAGCGGACTGATCACGCGCACCGACCACGGCGGGGTCCCGCCCCGGGTGGAGTACGCGTTGACCGACGTCGGCCGCGGCCTGCTGGAGTTCCAGTGGCAGGCGTGCGACTGGACCCGGGAGTTCGGTTCGCGGCTGGCCGACGCCCGGCGGGAGTGGGCGGGCCGCGACCCGGCATGATGCCCGGGTGCCCAGAACCGTCACCGCCACCCGGTACGTGACCCCCCTGCGCGAGGGCGGGTCCCTGCCCGGTCTCGTCGAGGCCGACGACCTGGGCATGTACGTGGTCAAGTTCCGCGGCGCGGGCCAGGGCCCGCGGGCGCTGGCGGCGGAGTTGATCGTCGGGGAGCTGGCCAGGGCGCTCGGGTTCCGGGTGCCGGAGCTGGTCCTGGTCGAGCTGGACCCGGAGCTGGGGCGCACCGAGCCGGACGAGGAGGTGCAGGAGCTGCTGCGGGCCAGTGGCGGGCGCAACCTCGGTCTGGACTACCTGCCCGGCTCGTTCGACTACAACCCGCTCGTGCGCGACCCCGGGCCGGTCGAGGCCGCCCGGCTGCTGTGGTTCGACGCGCTGGTGCTCAACGTGGACCGGTCGTGGCGGAACCCGAACCTGCTGCTGTGGCACCGGGACATGTGGCTGATCGACCACGGGGCGAGCCTCTACTTCCACCACCGCTGGGGTCCCGGGTGGACGCCCGCGGCGAGCTACCGGTGGGAGCCCGCCGACCACGTGATGCTGCCCGTGGCCGGTCCGGTCGACAACCTCGCCGACCAGGTCCCGGCCAGCGCGGTGGACGCCGCCGTGGGCGCGGTGCCGGACGAGTGGTTGGTCGGCTACCCGACGCCGGATGAGACACGGGGCGCGTACCGCGAGTTCTTCACCGCCCGCCTGGCCTCGGCCGGGGCGTGGACGGCAGACCTGGAGGCCGCCCGTGCCGCACGTGTTTGAGTACGCGCTGCTGCGCGCCGTGCCCCGGCAGGACCGCGGGGAGGCGCTCAACGTCGGGGTCCTGGTGCACTGCAAGGCGTTGGACTACATCGGCTGCCGCACGCACGTGGACGGCGACCGCCTGCGGGCGCTGGACCCGGCCATCGACCTCGACGTGCTCGCGGACTTCCTGGACAGCCTGTCGGCGGCCTGCGCGGGCGACCGGGGCCCGGTCACCCGCATCCCGCCCGGTCAGCGCTTCCGGTGGCTGACCGCCCCGCGCAGCACGCTGGTGCAGACCTCCCCCACCCACACCGGCCTCACCGACGACCCCGAGGCCGAGCTGGCGCGCATGTACGAGCGCCTGGTCCTCCCCCTGCGCTGAGCTGATCAGCCCGCCCGTCCCGGCGCGGGACAGGTCACACCCATTTTGGTTGCGTTCAACAACCAAGCGTCTTATGGTTGCACGTACCAACTTATTTGGGGGTCGACATGGTGGCGACGACAACGGCGTCCGAGCTGCTCGAGTCCCTGCGCGCGGTGCTCCGCGCCGGGCGGGCGGTGCGGCAGGCACGAGCCGACGACCTGCACACCGCGCCCGCGGCGCTGCTCGGCGTCCTCGACCGCGGCGGCGCGCAGCGGATGGGCAGGCTCGCCGAGCACCTGGACGTGGACCCGTCGGTGGTCAGCAGGCAGGTGGCCGCGCTGATCCAGGCGGGCATGGTGTCGCGGCGGCCGGACCCGGACGACGGGCGGGCGAGCCTGCTGGAGCTGACGCCGACCGGGGCGGACTGCCTCGTGCGGCACCGGGACCGGTGGGCGGCCTGGCTGGACCGGGTCGTCGCCGACTGGGCCGAGGCCGACGTGACCGCCCTGGCCGGGCTGCTGAACCGGCTGTCCGACGACGTGCGCGCGCACCTGTGCGCCCCCGAGAACGAGAAGGAGGAAGTCCTTGACCACGTCCGCTGAGTCCGCGGGGCCGCTGACCGCCGAGGAGAGCGGCCGGATGGACCACCGCAGGGTGGTCGAGGCCCTGACCGGGCTGCTGCTCGCGATGTTCACCGCGTTCCTGTCCTCGACCATCGTGTCCAACGCGCTGCCGACGATCATCGGCGACCTGCGCGGCACGCAGAGCCAGTACACCTGGATCATCACCGCCACCCTGCTGGCCTCCACCGCGAGCACCCCGATCTGGGGCAAGCTCTCCGACCTGATCAGCAAGAAGCTGCTGGTGCAGGTCGCGATCGTGGTGTTCACCGCCGGGTCGGTGCTGGCCGGGCTGTCGCAGTCGGTCGAGACGCTGATCGCCTGGCGGGTGCTGCAGGGCCTGGGCCTGGGCGGCCTGCAGGCGCTGGTCGTCATCGTGATCGCCGCGATGATCAGCCCCCGCGAGCGCGGCCGCTACGCCGGCCCGATCGCCGGGGTCATGTCGGTGGCCACCGTGGCGGGCCCGCTGCTGGGCGGGCTCATCGTCGACACGCCCTGGCTGGGCTGGCGCTGGTGCTTCTTCGTCTGCGTGCCGCTGGCGGTCGTCTCACTGGCCGTGGTGCGCCGGACGCTGAACCTGCCCGCGGTGGCCAAGCGCGAGGTCACCGTCGACTACCTGGGCGCGGCGCTGCTGACCGCCGGGGTGAGCGCGCTGCTGATCTGGGTGACGCTGGCGGGCAACCAGTTCGCCTGGGGCTCCACGACCTCGCTGACCCTGCTCGGGGCGGGCGTCGTGCTGCTGGCCGCGATGGTGTTCGTCGAGACCCGCGCCGCCGAGCCGATCATCCCGCTGCGCCTGTTCCGCGACCGCACCACCCTGCTGGCCACCATCGCCAGCATCGCCGTGGGCACCGCGCTGTTCGGCAGCGCGGTCTTCCTCGGCCAGTACTTCCAGATCGCCCGCGGCTACTCCCCCACCGCGGCGGGCCTGCTGACGCTGCCGATGATCCTGGGCTCGCTGCTGTCCTCGACCGGCTCGGGCATCCTGATCACCCGCCTGGGCAAGTGGAAGGGCTTCCTGGTCGCCGGGTCGCTGCTGATGGTCGGCGGGTTCGGCCTGCTGGGCACCATCGACCACGCCACCGACATGGTCCTCATCGGGGTGTTCCTGTTCGTCCTGGGCACCGGCCTGGGCATGACCATGCAGAACCTGGTCCTGGCCGTGCAGAACACCGTCGCGGCCACCGACCTGGGCGCCGCGAGCTCCACCGTGGGCTTCTTCCGCTCGCTGGGCGGCACGATCGGCGTCTCGGTGCTGGGCGCGGTCCTCGCCTCGCGGGTCACCACGCTGACCACCGAGGGCCTGACCGGCCTGGGCATCGCGGTCCCGGCGGGCGGCGCGGAGGCGGGCATCGGCAACCTGGCCCAGCTCCCCGCCCCCGTCGCCGAGGTCGTCCGCGCCGCCTACGGCGACGCCACCGCCACGATCCTGCTCGTCGCCGCCGCCCTGTCGGTCATCACGGTGGTGTCGATCGCGCTGATCGAGGAGAAGCCGCTGCTCACCTCCTCCGGCATGCAGCGCCAGGCGGAGGAGGACAAGGTCGCCGCCTGACCGCTGTGCGCGACCGCCCGCGCCGCCGGGTCCCGAGGGCCCGGCGGCGCGGGCGTCTCTGGGAAGCTGACCGGGTGGACGACCTGCGAGCGGCGGCGGAGATCTGGGCCCGCGCGACATCCCGGCGCGACGGCGAGCACGCGCCGGTCGACGAAGCGGCCCTGCGCGAGCGCCTCGCCCTCGACGGCGCCGAGCTGATCCTGGCCGCGCGCGACGGCGAGGCGGTGGGATTCACCCTGCTCGCGCCGCACGAGCGGACGGTGGAGATCTACTACCTCGCGGTCGACCCCGACGCGTGGGGCAGCGGTGTGGCCGACGAGCTGCTGGCGAGCGCCGAGCGGCACGCCCTCGGGATCGGCCGGACGGCGTTGGAGCTGTGGGCGATCCGGGACAACCACCGCGCGATCCGCTGCTACGAGCGGTCGGGGTGGACCGCCACTGATGAGCTCAAGAGCGACCACCCGCGGGGCCGGGTGGAACGCCGCTTCGTCAAGGAGATCGTCAGTCCCACCGCTGGATGACCGACAGCCCGCGGCCGGGGCTGGACGGCTGGACGGCGGACCGGCTGGAGTTCCAGCACGCCGCCCCGCGCGCGCCCGGCACCCCCGGGCCGCCCGACCTGTGAGACTGTTCCCTTGCGACCTACCGCCGGGTAGGGTCTGCTCAGCCCAACGAGAAGAGGTGGAGTTCCCCATGGCTCTGGTGTCGGCGAAGACCGCGGGATTGGCCCTGGCGGCGACGGGCGCGGCGCACTTCGTGGCCCCCAAGGCGTTCCTGGGGATCACCAAGGCCGCCTTCCCCCAGGACACCGACCAGTGGGTGCTGCGCAACGGCGCCACCGAACTGGCCGTCGGCCTGGCCCTCAGCGCGGGCAAGACCCGCAAGCTGGGCGTGCTCGGCGCCCTGGGCTACCTCGGCTGGCTCGGCTTCAACGCCGCCAAGAACCGCTGACACCCGCCTGACGCGGGGCGCCGCGAACCGTCCTGCTCGGACGCGGCGGCACCGGGTGGGGTTTGTCGAGGCGCCCGGCTGTCATGCGCCGGGGCGCGCACCAACTCGGGCAGCGGCAGGGCCTGCCCAGAAGCGCGACGCGGCCCGGGAGCCGGGCCGCCCCGACGACCCGGCTCTCCACTGTGGAGCGGCTATCTCACGGGGATGTCGACCCAGGGCTGGGTCGAGGTGTTGCCCAGGGTCACCGCGCTGCCGGGCTTGTTGGCGTCGACGAACAGGGTGTCCTTGCCGTCGACGACGACGGCGAGCCTTCGGCCGGGTTCGACGTCGTAGGCGGTGGGCTGGAAGGTGAAGTCGGCCGTGCGGGGCTGACCCGCGGTGGCGCCCGCCCAGGTGTGCGGGGCGTAGCCGACGAGGCGGGCGTTGTTGAAGACGTCGACGTCGAGGATGTAGGCGATGAGGGTGCCCCGCGCCGTCGACGGGGTGTAGGGCAGGTGGAGCTTGCTGACGCCGCGGATCCTCATGCGGGTCTTGGCAGGCTGCCCGGTCCAGACGCCCGCGACCTCGCGGTTGATGTTCGCCACGGGGAAGGGGCTGGGTTCGAGCAGGAGGGTGTTGAGGGTCTGGGTGACCATCGCGTCGCCGCCGGAGACCGAGCTGTCGGTGTCGGTGTCGATGGTGCGCGCCCAGGTCGGCACCTCGGTCGAGGGGGTCAGCGCGTCCTCGGTCAGGTGCAGGCGCCGCGGCGCGGCGAAGGCCTCGGCGCTGGCGGAGTACGTCTCGAACGGGCGGCCCACCGGGCGCGGCTTGTACCGCAGGTTCGGCTCGCCCGCGATCGAGGTGTCGGTGCCGCCGACGAAGGCGTCGAACCAGCGGTAGACCGGGTCGAGCACGCCGTTGGGCAGGCCCATCAGCGCCGGGATCTCCGGGCCCGCGTGGTCGCCGGGGCGCAGTTCCACGCGCTTGGGCCCCTGGTAGGCGTTGTAGAAGTCCAGCATCGGGCCGGGCGGGAACGCCGTCTCGCCCCAGGCCTGCTCGATCAGGATGGCGGGCTTGTTGGCGTTGAGCCCGTCGAGGTGGGTCTTCGGTGAGCGCTCCAGCGCCCACTCGTGCAGCGCCTGGTAGTCGGCGTCGGACAGGTCGGGGTCGTAGACCTGGCCCAGGCGCAGGTCGGACTCGGCGCTGAGGCGGCCCTTCTCCTTGCCGGTCGTGTGCAGCAGCTCGCCCGCCGAGAGGCTGCGCACCTTGTCGCGGGCGAAGGACTCGGGCAGGTCGTACCAGCCGCTGAGCGCGGCGACGGCCTTGATCCGGCTGTCCTTGGCCGCGGCGATGAGGCTGATCCCGGCGCCGTAGGACAGGCCGTAGGCGCCGATCCGGGCCGGGTCGGAGTCGGTGTTGGCCAGTCCCCAGTCGATCACCTCGGAGAAGTCGCGCACGTCGCGCGGACCGGCCACCCCGACCTCGCCGCCGGAGTTCATGAACCCGCGGGCGACGTAGCTGACGACGGTGTAGCCCTTGCTCGCCAGGGTCACCGCGGGCAGCACGTTCTGCGTCCAGTCCATCGTCCACGGGCTGGCGAACACGGCCAGCGGGTGCGGGCCCGCACCCCAGGGCTCGAGGACCAGCGCCTCCAACCCCACCCCGTCGTCGGCCTGGACCATCACGATCTCGCTGGTGAACCCGAACGCCTGCGCCGACCCGCCGGTCGGCACGACGAACGCCAGTCCGGCGACCGCTGCCACGGCGACCGCGACCCGCGCTGTCCGCCCCCGCATGAGACCTCCACAGCATGTTGGAATATCGATGTTATCTGAATATTGGCGCAATCCTAACTGTGGTCGGACGCGAAACCGAGAGGTAATTCCACTCCGGTCTGACACACGATCCCCGGCAAAGCCGCACCTCGGTGACACATCCGCGTCGAGGCGACGAGCCCACCGCGGCCGCGGCCGAGCCCCCGGCGCACCCCCTTTTTATCTTGATAAAGGATAGAAGATGGTTAACTCCGGGTGGCCGGGTGGCGGCGGCCGGCTAGAATCCAGCCATGACCGCCGACTCCTTCCCGCTCGAGCGGACCTCCCGGCCGCTGCCGGACGACGAGCGATCCGCGATCCTGGCCGACCCGGGGTTCGGCAAGCACTTCACCGACCACATGGCCACCGCGCAGTGGACCCCCGACGCCGGGTGGCACGCGCGCGGGGTGGGGCCGCTGGAGCCGTTCACGCTGCACCCGAGCGCGGCGGTGCTGCACTACGCGCAGGAGATCTTCGAGGGCCTCAAGGCCTACCGGCACGCCGACGGCAGCGTGTGGCTGTTCCGGCCGGAGGCCAACGCGCGGCGGTTCGCCCGGTCCGCGCGGCGGCTGACGCTGCCGGAGCTGCCCGAGGAGGACTTCCTCGACAGCGTCGCCGCGCTGGTGCGCGCGGACGCGGCGTGGGTGCCCGCGGGCGGTGGGGAGCAGAGCCTGTACCTGCGGCCGTTCATGATCGCCACCGAGGCGTTCCTGGGGGTGCGGCCCGCGCACGAGGTGCGCTACTGCGTGATCGCGAGCCCGGCGGCGACGTACTTCAGCTCCGGCGCCGGGGGCGTGACGCTGTGGATCAGCACGACCTACACCCGGGCCGCGCCCGGCGGCACCGGCGAGGCCAAGTGCGGCGGCAACTACGCCACGAGCCTGGCCGCGCAGCTCGAGGCGCAGGCGCACGGCTGCGACCAGGTGCTCTACGTCGACAGCGCCGAGCACCGGTGGCTGGAGGAGTCGGGCACGATGAACATCGCGGTGCTGACCTCGGCGGGCGAGCTGGTGACCCCGCCGCTGGGCACCATCCTGGAGGGCGTCACCCGCGACAGCGTGCTGGCGCTGGCCGCCGACCACGGCCTGACCGCCGTGCAGCGCCCGATCAGCGTCGACGAGCTGGCCGCGGGCTGCGCCGACGGCACGATCACCGAGGTCTTCGCCATCGGCACCGCCGCGGTCATCACCCCCATCACCCGCTTCCTCGGCGAGGGCGTCGACATCACCGTCGGCGACGCGACCGCGGGCAAGACCACCCTCGCCCTGCGCAAGCACGTCCTCGACATCCAGTACGGCCGCGCCGCCGACCCGCACGGCTGGCTGCGCCGGGTGGTCTGACCTCCTGCCACCCACAGAAACCGCGCCCGCCACCCCTACTGCCCTTGCCGACCGGGGCGGCGGGCCGGTTGGCTGGCCGCATGTCCGGACGCCACCTCGCCGCGGTCGCCGTCGCGCTGCTGACCCTCGGTCTCGCCACCCCCGCCTCCGCCGCGCTCCCCGCGGTGAACATGGAGGCGCTGATCAAAGCCGCCCAGATCGACCCGCGCCGGGCGGACTCGGCGGTGACGCCGGGCAGCGGGGACAGCGTGCTGCGGGTCGAGCGGGCGTTGGACGCCAAGGGGTTGCTGGCCCCGGCCTACGTCGACGGGCACTTCGGCACCAAGACGGTCGAGGCGTACGCGGCCTACCAGCGCTCCCTGGGCTACTCGGGCATCGCGGCCTCCGGCCTGCCCGGCCCCGCGTCGCTCACGTCGTTGGGCGCCAACCGCTACACGATCACCCGGCCCATCGCCATCGGCGCCAAGTCCACCTTCCGCGGCGTGACGGTCAACGCCCGCACCAAGGCCATGCTGCTCGAGGCCGAACGCCTGCTGGGCCGCACCCTCACCATCACCCAGGGCTCCTACAACCCCGGCGGCGACCCGACCTCGGCGGGCACCCACGACGGCGGCGGCGTCCTGGACATGTCGGTCTCGGGCATGACCGCCGCCCAGCGCACCGCCGCGGCCCGGGCCCTGCGCCAGGTCGGCTTCGCCGCCTGGGTCCGCTCCCCCGCCCAGGGCAACTGGCCCTACCACCTGCACGCGGTCGCCCTGGGCGACACCGACCAGTCCGCGCCCGCCCAGCACCAGGCCGGGGACTACTACCTGGGCAAGAACGGGCTGGCCAACCACGCCCCGGACGACGGCCCACAGGTCGCCAAGGTGACGTGGGAGCAGTACCGGCGATAGCCCGAGCCCAAGTCCACACAGGACTCGAGGGCGACTCCCAGTCCGGCCCCTTCTCTCAGATCCCTCGTTCGTCGATCACGTCTGAGCCGGAGCGTCCACAGAGACAGCCGTGAACGCCCGGGGGTCGAACGTCCCCACCCGCCGCCGCAGCCGAGGCGTGGACCAAGGCCAGATGAAGCTGTTCCGCCCATTGACATCCAGGTAGTAGCTCCGGCACCCACCCGTGTTGTAGACGGTCTTCACCACAGCCTGCTGCACCTCGGCGTTGTAGGCGTCCTGGACCTCCTTGCGGACCGACATGGCGCGCCAGCCCTCGGTGCGGGCGTGCGCCAGGGCCGAGGTGAGGTAGTCGAGCTGCGCCTCGAGGATCATGAACGCCGACGAGTGCCCGGTCCCCAGGTTGGGCCCCAGCAACGTGAACAGGTTCGGGAACCCGGCCGTCACGCTGCCCAGGTAGGACTGCGGGGTCCCCTGCCAGTGCTCGCTCAGCGTCCGGCCCGCCCCGTCGCGGACCAGGTCGCCCAGGGGCATGTCGAGGATGTGGAACCCCGTCCCCAGGATGATCGCGTCCACATCGGCCGAGGACCCGTCCGCCGCCACGACGGTGTTCCCGGAGATCTCGGAGACCCCGCCGGCGACGACAGAGACGTTCGGCCGGGTCAAGGCGGGCAGGTACGAGTTGGAGAACAACAAGCGCTTGCAACCGATGGTGTACGACGGGGTCAGCTTGGCGCGCAGCGAGGGGTCGGCGACCCGGGCGCGCAGGTGGGCCCGACCGATGGCCTGGACAGCGCGCATGAGCCGGGGGTGACGGAACCCCGCGCCCAGCGCCTCCATCACTCCGTACTGGGCCCCGCGAAGCCAGCGCTGCGTGGCGGGCACAGCGCTCATCAACCGCTGCACCACCCCCGCGACGCGGACGTCCGGCTTGGGCAGAACCCATTGGGCGGTGCGCTGGAACAGGTGCAGCGCCTCGACCTCGCCCACGATCTCGGGGACGAACTGCACCGCCGACGCCCCCGTGCCCAGCACGGCGACGCGCTTGCCCGCCAGGTCGTAGTCGTGGTTCCAGCGGGCGGAGTGGAAGACCTCGCCGGGGAAGGACGCCAGACCGGGGATGTCCGGGAACAGCGGCTCGTTCCACGGGCCGGGGGCGGCCACCAGGAACCGGGCGTCGTACTCGCCGTCGGTGGTCTCCAGGCGCCAGCGGCCTGCCTCGGCGTCCCAGCGGGCGCCGAGCATCTCCACGCCGAAGCGGGTGTGCTCGGCCAGGCCCGCGTCCGCGGCGACCTGGCGCAGGTAGGCGTGGATCTCCGGCTGGGTGCCGTAGACCCGCGACCAGTCCCCCTTGGGCACGTCGCTGAACGAGTACAGCGCGGACGGGACGTCGCAGGCGCAGCCGGGGTAGGTGTTGGCCCGCCAGGTGCCGCCGAAGTCGTCGGCCTTCTCCAGGACGGCGAAGTCGACGCCGAGCCCGCGCAGGCGGATGGCGGCGCCGATGCCGGAGCAGCCCGCGCCGACCACCAGGACCTCGAACGAGCGCGTCACGCGTCCTCCCCGACTGTCGTGCGCAAGGCGACCTCCAGCGTGGCCAGGACTCGGCGGCGGTCCATGAAGTTGGGCCCCATGACGGCCAGCGCCTCGGCCGTGGGCTCGTAGCGGCGCACCAGCACCCCGGTGCCCTCGAGCACCCGGACCTCCCGGTTGAACCGCGCGCTCATCGGGCGGCGCAGCACCCGCTCGACCCTGCTCAGACCGCGCGCGGGGACCGGGCGCGGGCTGGTCATCGGCGCGACCACCACGACCTCGTCCAGGTCGAAGGGCACCAGCAGGTCGGCCGAGGTCGGCGAGACCACCCCGCCGTCGATGTACTCGCGGCCGCCGACGGTGACCGGGGGGAACCACCCGGGGATGGCCCACGACGCGGCGATGGCCAGCCCGAGCGGCTCGCGCAGCGGCACCCGCTTGCCGGTGCGCCGGTCGGCGGCGACCAGCATCAGGTTCGGGTGCCGCACCGACGGCGCCAGCGCCTCGCCCAGGCGCACCAGCCACGAGTTGTCGCCGGTGCCCAGCGGCAGCAGGCCCGCGGCGGCGGCGGTGGTGTCGACACGGCCCTTGGCCCTGGCGCGCACCAGGCCGGGGGCGGCCAGGCCGGGGCCGGGCAGCGGCGGGACCCCGCTGGGCGCGGCGGCGAAGTGCTCCAGCAGCAGCGCGGGGGCGCTGTCGGAACCGGTGCGCGCGGCCAGGACCTCCTCCAGGGAGAACCCGGCGGCGAGGATGGCGGCGAGCTCGGCGCCGCCGGAGGTGCCGATGACGACCTCGGCGCCTGCCGGGTCCCAGTCCAGCTCGCGGCGCAGCGCGTGCAGCGCGGCCACCGACCAGGTGAACCCCAGGGTGCCGCCGCAGCCCAGGACGAGCCCGCGGCGGGTCACGAGGCGGCCCCGGGCAGCTCGCGCTTGAGCAGCTTGCCGGTCGGGTTGCGCGGCAGCTCGTCGAGCACGCGCACCTCGCGGGGAACCTTGTAGCGGGCCAGGTTCGCCTTCACGTGCGCGATCAGCTCCTCGGGCGCGGCGGGCGAGCGGAGCACGACGAAGGCGCGCAGCCGCTGGCCGTACTCCTCGTCGGCGACGCCGAGCACGGCGACGTCGGCGACGGCGGGGTGGCGGGCCAGGCAGTCCTCGACCTCCTGCGGGTACACGTTCTCCCCGCCGGAGACGATCATGTCGTCGGCGCGGCCCTCGACGTAGAGGCGGCCAGCGGCGTCGAGCCTGCCCAGGTCGCCGGTGTCCATCAGGCCGTCGACGAGCTCCTTGGCGTGCTCGCCGCCGCCCTCGAAGTGGCTGTGGCCGCCGACGAAGATGGCCCCGGAGCGCCCGGTGGGCACCGGCGCCCGGTTGTCGTCGAGGATGCGGACGGGGGTGCCGATGGACGGCTTGCCCACCGTGCCCGCGCCCGCGCGCAGGTCGGCGGGGGTGGCCACGGCGGCGATGCCGGTCTCCGAGGAGCCGTAGCCGTTGTAGAGCACGTCGCCGAACTCGGCCATGAACCGCTCGGCCAGCTCCGGGCGCAGCGCCGCGCCGCCGGACAGCACGGTGCGCAGGCCGCGCCGGTCGTGCGCGCGGCGGACCGGCTCGGGCAGCGCCAGCACGCGCTGGAGCATGACCGGCACCATCGCGACGAAGGCGACCCGGTGCTCGGCGATGTCGGCGAGCGCGCGCTCGGGGTCGAACCGGCGGCGCAGCACCACCGGGCAGCGCACGAACAGCGCCAGCGCCCACATCGCCAGGCCGAAGCCGTGGAACAGCGGCACCGAGATCATCATGGGCTCGCCGGAGCGCATGCGGGTGCGGCGGATGATGGTGACCGCCGGGCTGAGCACGGCCATCGGGCTGAGCTTGCGCGCCGCGCCGCGCGGGGCGCCGGTGGTGCCCGAGGTCAGGATGGTGACCTTGCCCGCGGGCACCTTGCCCTCGGGGGTGAACGGCTCGTGCTCGGCGGTGAGCTCGTCGACCGTGGCGACCGGCAGGTCGCCGCCGTCGGTCCAGCCGACCACGGTCGGCACGGTCGGCGCGCCGGTGTCCCCGGTCGGCACGACCGGGAGGAACTCGGCGTCGGCGATGAGCAGGTCGGGGGTGAGCCGCTCCCAGATCCCGGCGAGCTGCGGCGCGGAGAACTCGGTGTTGAGGTAGACCACGTCCGCCCCGAGCCGGGCCGCGGCGATCGTCGCGACCACCCAGTACCGGTGGTTGCGGCACATGATCGCCACGGTGGCGCCCTGGCTGGGCCGGTGCCGCTCGGCGATGCCGCGCGCCAGCCGCGACGACAGGTCGTCGAGCTCGGCGAAGGTCAGCGCGCCCGCGTCGTCGACCAGGCCGGGCGCGGCCGGGCGGTGCTCGGCCGCCAGCGCCAGCAGGGTCGCCGCCGAGGTGCCGGTGGTGCGCAGCGCGCGGGCGGAGGCCTTGAGGTGCCGGGGCCTGGCCTGCCCGGCCAGGCCGGTGGTGGCCAGCACCGCGACGGCGTTGCCCAGCACGGCCGCCTTGGGGGGCAGCGGCATCAGCGTTGTTCCTTTCGTCTGCGGCCCAGCGCGAACCGCTTGCTGACCACGACCTCGAGCGGTCGGCGCACGGCCGCGGTGGCGACCTCGGCCACGTCGGCCCACCAGGGGCTGATCTTCGCCGGTCGGTCCACAATGGCCCGGCAGACGATCTCGGCGGCCTCGTCGGCGCTCATGCCCGGCACGTTGTCGAAGGTCTTGGTCGGTGCGCTCATCCTGGTCTTGATCAGTGCCATGTAGATGGACGTCGCCGTGACCCGGTCGCTGGCCGCCTCGGCGGCGACGCTGCGGAAGAACACGTCGAAGGCGGTCTTCGACGACTGGTAGGCCGCCCACCTCGGCGCGGGCGGGATGCGCACGCCGATGGTGGAGATGTTGACCAGGTGCCCCTGCTTGCGCGCGCGCATCGACGGCAGCAGCCCGAGCACGAGCTTGACCGGGCCGAGGTAGTTGATGGCGATGGTGCGCTCGAAGTCGTGCATCCGGTCGTAGGAGTCGGAGATGGACCGCCGGATCGATTTGCCCGCGTTGCTCACCACGACGTCGACGTGCCCGTGCTCGGCCAGCACGCGCGCGGTGAGCGCCTCCACCGCGTCCAGGTCGGTCAGGTCCGTGGGGTAGGCGTGCGCGGTGAGCCCCTGGTCGGCGAGGTCCTTGACGACCTCGCGCAGGGCGTCCTCGGTCCTGGCCACCAGCAGCACCGTCGCGCCCGCGTGCGCCAGGCGACGCGCCGTGGCCTCACCCAGCCCGAAAGACGCCCCGGTGACCAGTACGATCTTCCCGTGGACCGCGTCGCGCAAGGCCCGCTCGTCGACCCCGCCGCGCGGATTGGTCAGCCAGTCCGCCACCGGCCCCCGGGCCAACGCCCCCAGCACCGGGTTGAAGCCCGCCATACGCCCCCGCCCGTCATTGGGATAATCTTGAGATTTGAATACCCTTACAATCCGTTCCCTGTCAACCTGTAGAGTTGAGCACATGTCGCGTCTGACCAGGGTCGAGAGCCAGACCCGCAACCGCGAGGCTCTGCTGCGGACGGCGCGGCAGATGTTCCTCACTGACGGCTACCACGCGACCTCGATCGCCCGGATCGCCGAGGCCGCCGGTTTCAGCACCGGCGCCGTCTACTCCAACTTCGAGGGCAAGGCCGAGATCGCCCTGCTGGTGCTGCGCGACCTGCAGCGCGAACAGCTCGGCGCGCTGCGGGCGCTGATCTCCGAGCCGCTGGACTTCGAGGAGCAGCTCACCCGGCTGCGCACCTGGGCCGACGACGCCATGACCTGCGGCTGGCCCCGGCTGGAGCTGGAGTTCGCGCTCGACGCGCGCACCGAGGACTCGCTCATCCGGGCCGAGGCGGACCGGCAGCGCTCCACCGTCGACTACCTCACCGAGGTCATCGAGCAGCGGCTGGTCTCCATCGGCGCCGACACCGGCGCGGTGCCGGTCCGGCAACTGGTCGAGGCCGGGGTGAACCTGGCGATCGGCCTGGCCACCCGCCGGGTCATCGACCCCAAGGTCACCGCGGACGGCCTGGTCGACATCATCCGCACCACGCTCGCGGTCATCCCCCGGCACCCGGTCGGCACGGACTAGCGCCCAGGTCACCGGGGCACCGGCAGCGGGGCCATCAGCAGCTCGACCAGGGTGCGCACGCCGAACCCGGTGCCGCCGCGCACCCACTCGCCGTCGTCGGCGTCGGCCACCGCCACCCCCTGGATGTCCAGGTGCGCCCACGGGATCGCGTCGGGCACGAACTCCTTGAGGAACAGCCCGGCCAGCAGCGCCGTGCCGTGGCGCACCCCGGTCGTGTAGTTGACCAGGTCGGCCACCGCCGAGGTGAGCTGCGCCCGGTACGGGGCGGGCAGCGGCAGGGGCCACACCCGCTCCCCCGCGCGCGCCGCGGCCCGCTGGACGGCCACCGCCAACTCCGGAGAGTTACCCATCACCGCCGCCACCTCGCGGCCCAGCGCCACCGCGGCGGCGTCTGTCAACGTGGCGATGTCGACAATCGCGTCCGGGCTCGACTCGGCCGCCAAGGCGAGCGCGTCGGCCAGGATCAACCGCCCCTCGGCGTCGGCGTTGCGGATCTCCACGGTCTTGCCGGAGCGCAGCCGCAGGACGTCGCCGACGCGCACCGGGTCGGCGCTGAGCGTGTTCTCGGTCAGCGGCAGCCACGCGTCGACCCGCAGCGGGCAGTCCAGGACCGCCAGCGCCGACACCGCCGCCAGCACCGCCGCCGCCCCGGCCATGTCGGCCTTCATGTCCAGCATCTGCGCGGTCGGCTTGAGCGACAGACCGCCCGCGTCGAAGGTGACGCCCTTGCCCACCAGCGCGACCGAGCCCGCGGGCTCGTCCGGGCGGTGGGTGAGGTGGACCAGCCGCGGCGGGCGGGGCGAGCCGCGGCCGACGCCGAGCAGGCCGCCGAGGCCCTCGTCGGCCATCCGCTGCGCGTCCCAGATCTCGCACTCGAGCCCGGCGTCGGCGGCCATCGCCCAGGCCCGCTCGACGAAGGCGTCCGGGGTCAGCTCGCCGCCCGGCTCGTTGACCAGGTCGCGGGCCAGCAGCACCGCCGAGGCCAGCACCTGCGCCACGGCCAGCGCGGCCCGGCAGTCGCCCGCGGCGCCGGTGTCGTCGGTGTCGTTCAGGACGTCGCCGACGACGATGTCGACGCGGTGCAGCAGGGGCTCCGGCGCGTCGGTCTTGTGCCGGGTGAACCGGTACCCGCCGAGCATCAGCCCCTCGACCACGGCCCGCACGCTGACCGCCGCGGGCAGGCCGTCGGGGACCAGCACCGCCAGGCTCGGCACGCTGACCGCCCGCGCCACCAGCGCCATCCCCCGGCGCAGCACGGTGGCGTCCAGGCCCGCGCGCGGCCCCACACCGACCAGGACCTCCGTGCGGCCCAGGCCGGGGACGGGCAGCACCTGCCCGATCGACCCGTCGAAGCCGACCGCGGCGGCGAAGTCGGGGGCGAGCGCGTCGACGGGCTCGCCCGCGAACACCGGTCGGACGGTCGCGGACGCCGTCGCTGGGGCGCGGCGCGCCAGGTGCCACTGCGGGCTGGTCGCTGGGGACGGGGTCGCTTCGCTCACGGGGAGCGAGTCTGCCGCTCTTGTCCCCACCGCAGAAGGGTTTTCGCGTACTCATCTGCCAGCTCGCCCATCCCGCAGGCCCCGCCGACCCGCTGCCAGCCCCTGGCGGCACTGATCGCGTACGGGTCGACACGCAGCGCTTGCACGTAGCAGTCCTCGGCCAGCACCGGGTTCCCGGCGCGCTCGAAGCACTCCCCGGCCAGCGCGTACCCGCGCGCGGTGCCGATGGGGCCCAGGCGGGCGGTGCGCAGGTAGCTCTCGGCGGCGGCGTAGTGCTCGCCCGCCATGAGGTGGACCTCGGCCAGCTCCATGTGCGTCTTGGGCTCGTACGGGTCCAGGGCGAGCACCTCCAGGACACGGGCCCGGCCGGTGTCCACGTCGCCGAGCTCGAAGGCCTCCTTGGACCGGCTCTCCAGGCAGGCGCGCAGGTTCTCCCTGGCGAGGAAGACCTCGTAGGGGCCGCGCGGCTCGACGGCGCGGGCCAGCTCCTCGGCGCGGTCCATCTCCCTGGTCAGCCGCTCGCGGTCGCCGCTGAGGAACGGGACGTAGGTGACGCTGCGGTAGAAGCGGCTCTCCAGCATCTTCTTCTCGAAGTCCGAGCGGCCGTCGTCGGCGAGCAGCTCGGCCAGCGCCGCCCCGCCGACCGCGCGCCACCGCCGCGCCTGCTCGAGCGACCTGGTCTCGCGGGCGTGGAAGACGACGGCGAACACGGCGATGACGAACCGCAGGTGCGCCGGGCAGGCGGGCAGCGCGGCGATGGCGAACGACGCCTCCGGCGCGACCACCCGCGTGCCGACGCCCCCGACGTAGGCCACCACGTCGCGCCAGTGCCGCAGCCGCAGGGCCGCGGGGTCGTCCCCCAGCTCGGCGACCGGGGTCTCGGGCAGCAGGTCGAGGACGACCTTGCCGAAGCCGAGCCGGAACAGCACCGTGGCGGTCAGGTGCTTGCGCTCGTCGTCGGCGCCGGGGAACTCCTCGACCCAGGCGCACAACCGCTCCCAGGCGGGCGTGCGCAGCGCGGCGGGCAGGTCGGCCGGGTGGTCGACGGCGAAGCCGTCCAGCCCGGACTCGCGGACGAGGTTGGCGCGGAACGCCGGGGGCATCAGCCGCTGCCAGTTGGGCTCGGGCGCGGCGCCGCGCTCGGCGAACCCGAACGCGAGGGCGGGCAGGTCGGCGTAGAGGCCGGGGGACAGCGACTCGCCGAGGTCGAGGTAGGCGGCGTGCATGCGGTAGTGCCAGTTCCCGGTGTGCGGGCGGCCGGGTTCGGGCGCGGCGGCGCGGCGGACCACCTCGGCCATCGGCTCGTCGTCGCCGATGAGCCCCAGCAGGGTGTCGCGGGTGCGGGCCGAGCGGGGCGCGGTGCGGAAGGCGCGCTCGGCCAGGACCCGGGCGAACTCGGCGTGGCCGAGCCCGCGCGCGCAGCGCACGGCGCCGAGCAGGGCGAAGGCGGTGCCGTAGGGGCCGAGGCGGGCGGCGTGCAGGTACCCGGCGAGCGCGGCCCCGGTCTCGCCCCGGCGCTCGTGGGCCTGGGCGAGCTGCATTCGGACCTTGACGTCGGTCGGGTCGAGGGCGAGCGCCTCGGCCAGGACGGCGTCCTCGGTGTCGTCGTCCCCGGCGCGGGCGGCGATGTCGGCGCGGCGGTCGAGGACGCGGCGGCGCATCTCCAGGGCGAGCAGTTCGTCGTCGGGGTCCCCGGGGGTCAGCGCGGTGGTGAGGGCGGCGGCGTCGGCGAGGACCCCGGCGGCGCGGTCGAGGTCGCCCGCGCGCTCGGCGAGCATCGACTCGCGCAGCCGCAGCCGGGCGGTGAGCAGGGTGTGGTCGAACGCGGGCAGCTCGGTGACCTGCTTCTCGAGCAGGTCGGCCGCGCGGCCCAGGTGCGACGGGGCGTCGGTGTCGGAGTCGGCGTGGCGGGCCAGCAGGTAGCCGTAGGCGGACAGGGCCTGCACGTGCGCGGCGGTGGGCGCCGGGTGCTCGACGAGGCGGGCGTAGGCGGCGTGCGCGCGGTCGCTGAGCCCCTCGGCGGCGAACAGCGCGGTGGCCCTCGACAATTGGAGCGCGGCGGTCAGCTGATCGGGCGATTCGAGGTCTTCCGGAATCACCGCCAGAACCGCGCCGGGAAGGCACACGGCGATCAGCCATTGCGCCAGCCCGATCCGATCGACGGAATCCAGTTCGTCTTTTCGGGCGAATGCGGCGGCCATTGTGCGCCATTCGTCGCCACCGAGTTGCGCCCGCAGGTCCAGCGGGTCGCGCGCGCGGTGCTCGCGCAGCCGCGACTCCGCGTGCAGCAGGGTGCGGAAGCTGGCGGGCATGTGCATGCCGAAGCGGAGCCCGAGCGCGTCGCGGGCGGTGAACCGGCGGGCGGCCAGCAGCGCCGACCTGGCGTGCACCGGGGCCAGCGGGGACGACGATCCGTCCAGGTAGGGTCGGTAGAGCTCGAAGGTCAGCCAGCTCGGGGCCTGCACCCCGGTGCGGCCGTGCGCGCGTTCCCAGCGGTGCACCGCTCTCCCCGTCTCCGGCCGGGCGCGCGCCGCGGCGGTGCGCCCGCCGCGGTGCGCTCCCGGAGGTGGTGGCTGTCTACGCGTCGACGAGGCAGACCCAGCAGTCCGCGGCGCCGGTGGTGATCTCGATGTCGTCGGCCAGCGATTCCCAGGACTCGTACGCCATTTCCGCGCTCCTTTTCACACAGGTGGCAGGGCCAGCGGAACATAGCAGCGGAAATGACCGCCGACAAGCGCGTCCCCGGCGGGCTTCTTTGTCAAGAAACCAGGTGGGCTAGCGCGTCGAGGAATTCGCCCGGCTCCCGGTCGCCGGTCCAGTGGTGCGGCGCGGCGCGCACCCAGCCGTCGGGGTGGGCCACCTGGTGGCCACCCGCGACGAGCCGGGCGACGAGGTCGCCGGAGGACACGCGCGGGTGCCGGAAGGACACGATGCCCGCCCCGCCCTGGGCGACCTCGCAGCCCAGCCCCCGCAGCCCGTCGCGCAGCGCGCCCGCGAGGCCGAGGACCCTGGCCTGCACGGTGTCGACGCCGGTGCCGAGCAGGTCCTCGAGCGCGGCGGCGAGCCCGACCATGCCGAGGACGTTGTACATGCCGCCCTCCACCCGCGCGGCGGACGGCTTGGGCTCCAGGTCGTAGCGCAGCCGCCCGGGTCCGTCGAACAGGTCGTTGGCCCCGGCGTACCCAGCCCAGCCGCAGGGCAGCCGCACCTCGTCGAGCAGCTCCCGGCGGCAGAACAGCACCCCGGTCCCCGGCGGCGCGCACAGCCACTTGTGCGCCCCGGCCGCCAGGAAGTCCACATCGGCCTCCTCGACGGAAACGCTGACAGCCCCGAGGCTCTGCACCGCGTCAACGCAAACCAGCGCCCCGGCGTCGTGCGCGATCTCGGCCACCGCACGCAGGTCCATCCGGAACCCGGTGGCGTAGTGCACGTGGCCGACCGCGACGAGCCGCGTGCGCGGCCCGACCGCGTCAGCGATGTCCTCGAGCCGGTACCCGTTGTCCCGCATGGGAACCCACACGAGCCGAACCCCCTCGAGCACCCGCCAGGGGTGCACGTTGGCCGGGAAGTCCCCTTCGAACACCACCACCTCGTCCCCCGACCGCCAGGCGATGCCGCCCGCGACGAGCTCGAGCCCGGTGGAGGTGTTGGGCACGAACCCGACCTCGTCCCCACCGCACCCCAGCAGCGCCGCCGCCAGCGCCCGAGCCCGGTGCCGCGCCGGGAACACCTCCCCCACCCGGGCGCTCCCCGCCCCCAGGACCTCCAACGCCGCCGCCATGGCCGCTCGCGCGGGCTCGCGCACCCGCCCCATCCCCGCGTAGTCCAGGTAGGTGCTCATCGCCGCCCCCGCACCCTGAACAGCAGCAACACCGCCGCCACGAGCGGAATGCCGTGCAGCAACAGCACCCACTCCGACACCCACACCGGCTGCAGCACCACCGTCGTCACCACGAGCCCGCCCATGAACCCGGCGTTGACCACGAGCTGCGAGAGCCCGAACACCGATCCCCGGTCGCGGTCCGGCAACCGCTGCACGGCCTGCTTGAAGGCGATCTCGCTGAACGCGTCCCCGATACCCGCCGCGACCCCCGCCGCGACGCGCAGCCACCACTCGCCTGCCCAGAAGACGCCGATGAAGCCGATCGACATGAGGACCGTCGCCGCGCAGAAGACGGCCGTCGGGGCCCGGGCGATGACCCGGGTCGCCAGGGGCCGCAGCACGAACCCGCCCAGCAGCAGCCCCGCGGCCCACCCGCTCCAGAGCACCCCGGCGACCCGTTCCGCGCCGCCCGCGAGCTGGCCACCCAGGATCGGCATGCCGACGTGCTGGGAGGAGCTGCCGAACGCGTCGAGCGCCCGCAGGGCGAACAGCGGCACCAGCCCGGCGGCGACCACCACCGGCCACGCCCGCACGCCCGCCCGCGCGGCGCGGGGACCGGGGTCGTCCTCGCGCAGCCGCACCCGCAGCGTCAGCAGGACGGCGGCCGA
Organism: Actinokineospora pegani; assembly: GCF_009745975.1. Classification (GTDB taxonomy): domain Bacteria; phylum Actinomycetota; class Actinomycetes; order Mycobacteriales; family Pseudonocardiaceae; genus Actinokineospora; species Actinokineospora pegani. The sequence continues at coordinate 77,345 of NZ_WHOL01000126.1, forward strand.
GACCGCGTAGCTGGCCGCGTCGAGCGCGAACACCCCCCGGAACCCGACCAGCGGCACCACCAACGCCGAGGCGCCCATCCCGACCAGGAACGCCGCGCCCTTCAACCCGGCGATCACGCTGTTGACGAACTGCACCCGCTCCCCCGCGAGCACCGGGGTGGCCGCCGCCAACGTCGCCTCGAACACCGACCGGCCCGCGCCCACGACGAACACCGCGAAGAACAACCACCACTGCTGCGCCACCCCCGGCAACACCGCGAGCAGCCCCAGCACGACCACCCGCACCAGGTCGGCGGCCACCATCGCGGTCCGCCGGTCCCACCGGTCCCCGAACGCGTGCCCGAGCCGCCCACCCACGATCGCCCCGGCGTAGAGCAGCACGCTGACCGCCCCGGTGGCGAACGCCGACCGGGTCGCCTCCCACACGAACACCGACAAGCACACGAAGTCGAGCGCGTGCCCGACGTCGGACACGGCCTTCGCGGCGAGCAGGGCCCGGAGCCTGCCCCGGGCGGGCGCCGGGGTGCTGGTGGCTGTCACCGGGCCATCCAACCGCCCCGCCCACCCCGGACCAAGCCTTCTGCGCCCTCACCGCTACTCGGGGGAACGGCGCACACCACCCTGCCGTGATTGGAGGAGAACGAACTCGTCCAGGTGACAGACGACCGTCCGAACTGGGCCCGTCGCGCGAGTTCTACACATTCACGGACAAGAGGGGCGGAGAACTTGCGACGTCTTGGACAAAATGTGAGCGCACCTCATCACGGATCGACAAATTCAAGGAGGACGGGGGATGAAATTCAGGTGGGCCCGCCACAGGCAGCGGTCCCACCAGGAGGCGCGGGACGTTCGAAGGCCGGGCCGAGGCGGGCCCTGGGGCCGCTCGACCAGCGCTCACGGGGTGCTGGGCGACGACCCGGAAGATCCGGAAACACTTCTTGGCGGTCGGGTCCGCTGACGGAATTCTCCCGTTGAACATCTTCGAAGAAGGCACGCGCGGGAGCACATCGGCAGGGACTTCGCGGCTTTCCGCGACGACCCGGCGAAGAATTCTCGCCCTTGTGCGGACCTCAAGCAGGAATCCACCAGCGGAAACCCGTCACGACCGAGAAAGAGAACTCGCGAAGGCTTTCGGAGAAAGCGTTACGCCGCCGCCGGGCCGTGGTACGTCCTCCTCGGCAGCACCGAACACGAGCCCGCCGCGCGGGCGGATGGGAGGCCGACGATGGGAAAGCTGCGCACGATGGCAGGGATCGCCGCCACGACGGCGGCGATGGGCACCGCGATGATCGTCTCCGCGCCCACGGCGACAGCCGACGGCGGGACGCCGTGCGGTGCCGAGGCGAAGGCGTGCATCTCGCTGAGCGGCAACCAGGCCTGGCTGATGTCCGACGGCGCCGTGACCTACGGTGGCGTGCCGATCACCTCGGGCAAGCCGGGCTTCGAGACGCCGCCGGGCGTGTTCAACGTGACCTACAAGGACATCGACCACTGGAGCAGCGCCTACGACGCGCCGATGCCCTACTCGGTGTTCTTCACGACCAGCGGCATCGCGTTCCACGAGGGCAGCCTGACCGAGCAGTCGCACGGCTGCATCCACCTCTCGCCGGAGGCGGCGAAGGCGTTCTACGAGAACCTGCGACCCGGTGACGTGGTCCAGGTGGTCGCCTGACCCCCCTCCCCCGGACCGGGGTCGGCCGCGGATCAGCCGCGACCGGCCCCGGTCCGCTCGTACGGGAGGCCGCCTCGCGTACCCCATCGATCCGAGTGCTCCCGGTATTTCGACACCCTTGGTCGACAAAGTCCGCCAGGCTCCATTCCGGGCCATTTTCGTGGCCAACACGACAGAGATTCACCGGAACGGGGTATTGTTCGCCGCTCCGCAATGGACAGTTGGCGCCACCCCGGGTGACCGGCAAAGTTGCACTTTCAAAGAAATACACGTCCGGGTGACGCGGTATCGGTTTGACTACTCTTGGACATGGGATTGACACGATCGGGCAGCGCTCCCTAGGGTCGCCAAACCGAGGTGCTAACTCTGCGGTCATTTCGCCGCTGAGACAATCGTCGATCAAGTGTCACACGAGCGGTAACGAGGAGCGTCCGGAATGCGCGGTGAGTGGGTCGTCGGCGACGCGGGAACGAGCCGGGGAACGAGCACGCCCCTGGCGCGCGTACCGGCGCAGGCGGGCCCCGACCGGGCGCGGGCCACCGCGGCGGTGCCCGCCGGGTTCGCCGCGCGGCTGCGCGGCATGGTCCCGCGCGTCGCCGGTGAGGTGGTCCGCGAGGTCCAGCGCACAGTGCCCGCCTACCGGCTGCCGATGGACGGCCGCTTCGGCCAGGTCCTGCGGTCCAGGGTCGACCTGGCGGTGCGGCAGGCCTTCGAGCACCTGATCGACCCGACGACCCCGGACACCCGCTGGCGCTCGGAGTTCCGCCGCGCGGGCCGCGTGGAGTTCCAGGAGGGCCGCACCAGCGACGCGCTGCAGACCGCGGTGCGCATCGGCACCCGGGTGGCCTGGCGGCTGCTCAGCGTCGAGGGCCAGCACGCCCGCGTGCCCGCCGACACCCTGTTCGCCATCGCCGACGAGCTGTTCGTCTACGTCGACGAGCTGTCCTCCGTCGTCATCGAGGGCTACACCGACGCCCAGGGCGAGGCCTCCGGCGCCCGCGAGCGGCGCAGGCGCCAGCTCCTGGACCTGCTGCTGGGCTCCCCCGGCCCGGCGCAGGCGACGCTCACCGCCTTCGCCTCGACCGCCGAGTGGCCGGTGCCCGACCGGGTGGCGGTCGTCGCGCTGGACCGGCGCCGCCCGCCCGCCGCCGAGGACGCCCCGTTCGGCCACGACGCCCTGCTCGACCTGGAGAGCGAGAACCCCTGCGTGCTGCTGCCGGAACCGGACGAGCAGGTGCTCGCGGCGACGGCGCGGTGGCTGGGCCCGGACTCCCGGGGCGCGCTGGGCCCGAGCGTGCCCACCGCCGAGGCGGCCAAGTCGCTGGCGGTGGCCCGCCGGGCGCTGGAGCTGGCCGGGCGCGGGATGCTGCGCGGCGGCGAACCGCTGGTGCGCACCCGCGACCACTTCACCGAGCTGACCCTGACCGCCGACGAGTTCCTCGTCGACCACATCGCGCGCACCGCGCTGGAGCCGTTCGACGCCCTGACCCCGCGGCAGCGCGAGCGGTTGGAGACCACGCTGCTGGCCTGGTTGGACACCCGAGGCGGGGTGGCCGAGGTCGCCGCGCTGCTCGACGTGCACCCGCAGACCGTGCGCTACCGCATGCACCAGGTGGAGGCGCTGCTGGGCGACCGGCTGACCAAGTCGGACACCCGGTTCACCATCGAGATCGCGTTGCGGTCACGGCGACTGCGCGAATCGGCCACTGATCGCTGAGCGGTTTTCACCGGCGGCCCCGGCGTTTGTCCGACCCGGTGGAGTTCACCGCGGCCCGGTGCTGTTTGCTGACAATTACTTTCATCTGTGTTGCCGCGCGGTGACCGCCGAAAATACGCTGGACGACGCACGGGTTCCCGGCACCGACCCCTTCGGTCGGCCGGGTCAGCCACCCGGGCCACGAGAGGTGCGTGATGGGGTGCAGACCGCGGGCGGGTTCGGTCCGGGCAGGACACCGCGCGGTGTTCGGGGCGCTGCTCGCGACCGCGCTGCTGGCCGCCCCCGCCGTCGCCGCCCCGGCGCGGGCCGCCGCGGCCGTCGAGAGCCCGGTCGTCCCCACGCCCTACACGTGTGAGTTCCCCGTCCTCGGGGCGCGCGCGGTGTCGGTCGTGGTCGGGGCCGACCTGCCGGTGGCGGTGCCGCTCGGCGCTCCGTCGGACGGCTTCGCGGTGCGCGCCGCGATCACCCTGCCCGCCGAGGTCGTCGAGGCGATGAGCGCGGCGGGCGGGACCAGGGTCTCCGGGTCGGTCGAGGTCGGCGTCGCCGTGGCGGGCGCCGAGCAGCCCAGGACCGTGCCGGTGCGGGCCTCGCTGGCCGAGGCCGCGCTGCCCGCGACCGGCGAGGTGGCGCTCTCGGCGACGGGGGTGTTCCCCGAGCAGGTGCTGCGCTCGGCCGGGCTGGCGCAGGTCTCGGCCCGCGGCATCGCGCTGAGCCTCGACCCGGCGGCCGCGCCGGGGTGGGCGCCCCCGTCCGGCGGGCGGGTCCAGGTGCCGTGCGCGCCGCACGAGGACGCGGAGGCCGACCTGGGCACCACCGAGGTCTCGGCGTCGGTGGACTGGGCGGCGCCGACCGAGCTGACCGTCACCGCGACGACCGCCACCAGCGTGAGCCTGTCGTGGGCGCCGCCCGGCGGCCGGACCATCGCGGGCTACGAGGTGCGCGTCGGCGACTCCGTCGTGGCCACGGTGACCGAGCCGACCGCGACGGTCAGCGACCTGCGGCCGGGCGCCGAGCACTCGTTCACCGTGCAGGCGCGCGACGACATCGACCGCCGCTCGCGCGCCAGCGCCCCGGTCACCGCCCGCACCCCCGTCTCGGTCGTGCGGCGCGCCTACGACATCGCCGCGGTCACCCAGCACGCCGCGCTGGACCTGCGGCTGAGCCTGACCGGGCGGGCCGACGCCGAGATCGACGTGGCCAGCGGGCTGTCCGCTGTGGAGCTGGAGCTGGACGACACGACCGCGCGCACCCGCATGTTCGGCCTGATCCCCATTGAGGCCGTCGTCGCGTTCGACGCGGGCGGCACCACCGCGACGCTGAGCCAGGACGGCCTGGCGGTGTCCACCCGGGTCAGCGTCGTGCTGCCCAGCATCACCCTGTTCGGCTACCCCGTCAGCTCCGGTTCCTCCTGCCGCACCAGCGTCCCCGCCGACATCGCCCTGCACTCCGAGGGCGCGTTCGACCCGCTCACCGGCGGCGCGATCGCGGGCACCTACACCATCCCGGCGCTGGCGGGCTGCGGCGACCTGACCAAGGCGCTGACGGCCATGGCCTCCGGCCCCGGCAACACCCTCGACCTGACCCTGACCGTTCGCCCGGACTGACCGCCGCACCCGAGCAGGAAGAGCCCCACCGTGTCCCGCATCGCCCCCGGCACCCTCCGCGACAACCGCCTGTTCGGCTGGCTGTTCCCCAGAGTGGCCGGACTGGTCGCGGGCACCCAGCCGCCCGCGGTGTTCTCCGTCCTCGGCCGCAACCGCCCGCTGTTCAAGGCGTGGCTGCACTTCTCCGGCAGGCTCATGGCCCGCGGCAACCTCCGCCGCCGGGACACCGAACTGGTCATCCTGCGCGTGGCCCACCACAGCTCGTCGGCCTACGAGTGGGCCCACCACGTCCACCTGGCCTCCCGGCTGGGTTTCACCGCCGAGCACTTCGACGCCGTGCGCGAGGGGCCCGACAACCCGCTGTGGGACGCCAGGCAGCGGGTCCTGCTGCTCGCCGTCGACCACCTCACCGAGCACGGGGACCTCGACGACGACCTGTGGGCCGCCGTCCGCGAGCACCTCGACGAGCCGACCGTGATCGAGTTCCTGTTCCTGGTGGGCCACTACCAGATGCTCGCCACCGTGCTGACCACCCTGCGCATCGAGCCGGACCCGCCCGCGACCGGCCTGACCAGGGCGCTGCACAGGCTGATCGCCCGCTGACCCGACAGGGCAGGGCGGCTGGGCGCCGCCCGCCCCCCCAGGTGACCCCATCCGCGCAGGTCAGCGGCACCGGCCAGGAATGGCCCGGTGCTGGCCTGGCCACCGCGGCCGCGGCGGGGTGAGCATCGGACCCCCACCAGTCGGATCGAGGGGGCAAACCAGGTGACCACCTACCAGCAGCTCAGGACCGTCGCCCCGGAGGCGTTCGCGGCGGCGGCCGACGACTGGCTCCGGCTCGCCACGGAGGCGGAGGCCTCGGCCGACCGGCTCTACGAGCGCGACGGCAAGGCGTTGGCGGAGAACTGGGCGGACGAGGTCGGGGAGCGGGCGCGGGGCACCATCCAGAAGGTGGCCCAGGACTTCCAGGTGGCGGGCATGTCCCTGCGCGGCGTGCTCTCCACGCTGGACGGTTTCGCCGACGCCATCGCGCTGTGCAGGCACAACCTCGAGTCGGCGGTCGACTACGCCGTCCGGGCGGGACTGGCCGTCGACGCCGACGGGCGGGTCACCGTGCCCGCGGGCACGGACGACAAGGCGCTGGTCGAGAAGGCGCACGAGGCCTCGGCGCTCATCGCGGACGCGGTGCGCGACGCGACCCGCGTCGACGAGGAGGCGGCGGCGGCGTTGGCCGGGCTGGTCGAGCCGGCGGGGATCACCGAGGTGCTCAGCCAGGACGAGATCCGCGAGCGGGTGCTCAACGACCCGGTGCGCGAGGCCACGGTCGCCTCGGTGGAAATGATCAAAGAGACGATGCCGCTCGAGGCAGGCCCGCAGCGGCAGGCGGCCTGGTGGAACTCGCTGACGCCAGAGCAGCGGGAGCAGTACAAGCGGGCGGCCCCGGTCGAGCTGCACGACATGGCGGGCACCCCGGAGGAGGTCCGCCGGGAGCTGATCGGCGACGACGGCCTCAACCGGGTCGAGATGGTCCGCTGGGTCACCGAGCACGGCGACACCGACCACAAGGACGTCCCCGGCATGTCCAACTGCACGAACTTCGTCTCGCACGCGATGCGCGACGGCGGCGGGCTGCCGGAGGAGGGCGACGGGCAGGGCTGGAAGAACCCGGACGACTGGTACACCAACCGGGGCGAGGACGGCGACCGGCCCTACCTGCCCAACAACAAGGACCACTCCGAGCCGTGGGCGGCGGCGCAGAACCACCACGACTACATGCTGCGCCACGGCGGCGAGACCGTCACCGCGGAGCAGGCGAAGCCGGGCGACATCATCTACTTCAAGGACCAGGAGAGCATCCACCACGCCGCCGTCGTCACCGCGGTCACCCCGGACGGCGAGGTCGTCTACACCCAGCACACCCCGAGCATGTCCAGTCTCGGTCTCGAAGACCGCCTGCCGCACAACGACATCGCCGCGGGCCCGGACACCCCGATCATCGTCCGCCCGCACCCCGACTGGGTCTGACCCGCCCCCCGAGCACGAGGAGACGAACGCGTGGCACCGCAGCACGGCGACACCATCACCATGACCCCGGAGGCGGTCCGGCGGATCGCCGACCAGATCGCCTCGGACGCCGAGGCGTCGAGGACCACCGTCGACGGCCTGTTCACCACCACCGAGACGGCGGTCGAACAGCACGCCGGCTGGCTGACCACCGACGCACTGCGCCGGTGCGGCGAGACCTGGCGGCAGGAACTGCGCGGCCTGGTCGACCAGAGCGGGCAGGCGGCCCACGACCTGCTGACGAGCGCGGAGACCGTGGACCTGGCCGACGACGAGGCACGCCAGCGGTTCGGCGCGGTGCTCAGCGAGCTGTCGACGGGCTGACGCACCCCGGTCGGGGTGCACCGCCACGGCACGGGGGCTCGGCGCGAGTCGGCCCGGCCGCCTGCCAGTAGCCATCGATCAGGCCCCCGGCTACTGTCCGCGATCCGCCGGGAGTGATGTGCGCCGCATCGGCGACGGCGTCCTGGGTGAACGCGGTTGATCCGAACGGGCGGTGACCAAATACCCTCCGGATTGTCACCCGTACGGTCTATCCTGGCCGGGCTGTACCGAGAACCGGCTCATCAGAGCCCAATGGCGACGACTCGTGGGGGAGTCGTCCTGCCCACCAGCGCGCGAGGCCGCGCGCACCGCTGCTCCCTGGAGGTCTCAACCCATGGCTACCCCTGCCGCCGCGCCACCCGCGGGCGGCGACAAGCTCGACCCCGCCGTGCTCAAGATCGCGGGCGTCGTCGTGCTGGGCGTCATCATGTCCATCCTCGACGTCACGGTGGTCAGCGTCGCGCTGCGCACCTTCGAGCAAGAGTTCCAGGCCAGCTACGCGACCGTGGCCTGGACGATGACCGGCTACACCCTCGCGCTGGCCGCGGTCATCCCGCTGACCGGCTGGGCGGCGGACCGGTTCGGGACCAAGCGCCTCTACATCACCGCGCTGGTGCTGTTCGTCCTGGGCTCCGTGCTGTGCAGCATGGCCTGGGACATCACCACGCTGATCACCTTCCGGGTGCTGCAGGGCCTCGGCGGCGGCATGCTGCTGCCGCTGGGCATGACGATCATGACCAAGGCGGCGGGCCCGGACCGCATCGGCCGGGTCATGGCCGTGCTGGGCGTGCCGATGCTGCTCGGCCCGATCGGCGGCCCGATCCTGGGCGGCTGGATGATCGACGCGCTGAGCTGGCACTGGATCTTCCTGATCAACCTGCCGGTGGGCGTCATCGCCCTGGTCGCGGCGATCGCCGTGCTGCCGAAGGACAACCCGTCGCCGTCGGAGACCTTCGACTACGTCGGCATGCTGCTGCTGTCCCCCGGTTTGGCGCTGCTGCTGTTCGGCGTCTCGTCGATCCCGGAGACCGGCACGGTCTCCAGCACCCGGGTGCTGGTCCCGGCCCTGATCGGCTTGGTGCTGGTGGTCAGCTTCGTGTTCCACGCCCTGCGCCAGCGGCACCCGCTGATCGACCTGCGGCTGTTCCAGAACCGCCAGCTCACCATGGCCACCATCACGCTGTTCCTGTTCGCGGTGGCGTTCTTCGGGGCGATGCTGCTGATGCCCACCTACTTCCTGCAGGTGCGCGGGGAGACCACGCTGGCCGCTGGTCTGCTGCTGGCCCCGCAGGGCATCGGAGCCATGATCAGCATGCCGATCGCGGGCAAGCTGGCCGACAAGACCGGCGCGGGGCGAATCGTGCTGACCGGCATGGTGCCCATCGCCATCGGCATGGGCGTGCTCACCCAGCTCAGCGCGGACACCTCGTACGTGGTGATCCTGGGCGTGCTGTTCCTGATGGGCCTGGGCATGGGCGCGTCGATGATGCCCCTGATGTCCGCGGCGCTGCAGACGCTCACCGACCACACCGTGGCCCGCGGGTCGACGCTGATGAACATCGTCCAGCAGGTGGCGGCCTCGATCGGCACCGCGGTCATGTCGGTGGTGCTGACCAGCCAGATCAAGGCATCCGACGCCGCCGCCAGGGTGGCCTCGGGGCAGGTGCCCCCGCAGGAGCTCCCCGGGGTGCTCCAGCAGGCCTCGGAGGACGCCGCGTCGGGCTTCGCGACGGCGTTCACCGTGGCGTTCGTGCTGCTCGTGCTGACGCTGGTCCCGGCTCTGCTGCTGCCCAGGCACAAGGCGCAGTCGGCGAGCTCGCAGTCGGCCCCGATGGTCATGCACTGACGGGTCTCGACCCACACGGAGCGGGCCCCCGTCCACGTGGACGGGGGCCCGCTTCGTCGTCCGGCGGTCAGCGCAGGGCCACCAGGGTGGGGCCGCGCTGCTCGAACACGATGGGGCCGGTCGTGGACATGGTGATCGGGCCGGTGTGGGCGCCGCGGTCCACCGGGATGACCGCCTCGTCGGCCCCGGTGAGCGGGTCGCGGACCACCAGGGCGCCCTTGATGGGCAGCACGAGCTTGCCCGCGAAGACGACACCGGGGCCGAGGGTGTCCTGGGCGACCCACATGACCCGCAGGTCCGTCTTGGTCAGCGCCACGGTCCGCGAGCCGGTGAACCAGTAGACGGCGTCGGAGCTCGCCGTGGACAGCACCGCCGCGCCCGGCGGGTCCAGGTTGGCCAGCTCCGCGTTGGGCATGTCCACGGGCTCTTCGCTCGCCACGACGCCGTCGGCGTCGTAGACGCGGACGCGGGGCGGGTCGGCGAGGGCGACGGCGGTGTGCGTCTCGGTGACCGCCAGGACCCGGGCGCGCGCGCCGACGACGGACGAGGAGACCTCCTCGATGTCGTCGTTGTCCCGGCCGCTGGGGGTCTGCGCCTTGTACACGGTGAGCCGGTCGGCCCCGGCGTCGTCCGGGCAGCGCTCGACGACGGCGACCTTGCCCGCGCCGACGGCCTGGCTGCCGAAGTGGCAGTGGTGGCGCAGGTCCTCCCTGGGCTGCACCGGCGTCGGGCGGGTGCCGTACTGCGAGGACATGACCAGGTCGGAGCGCCAACTGGTGAGCAGCCTGCGGCCGCTGGTGGTGACGTTGGAGCCGTCGGAGAGCAGCCGGGTGCCGCGCTCGGCGTCGGAGTTGCGGGTGCGCTCCAGGCTGCCGGTGCCGCCGTCGAGGCCCGCGACCTCCGAGCAGCCGCCGTCGGAGTAGAGGTCGCTGCTGGGCAGGTTGCCGCCGTCGGTGGCGTAGAGGGCCAGGACGGTGCCGGTGTCGGTGCGCAGCGGCGGGACGGTGTCGAACGGGGCGACCGTGCACAGGGCGTTGTCGCGCTTGTAGCGCCAGATCGGGTCGCCGGTGAGCGGGTCGCGGCCGATGACCTCGCCCGCGGCCCCGGTGGCGACCACGGGACCGGCGACGACCGGGTACGGGGTGTTCGGGCTGTCGGCGCGCCAGGTCTCGGCCAGCGAAGGCGGGAACTGCGCCGGGGCGGCCTGCACCGCGCGCGCGACCGGCACCGGCGCGGAGCGGGTCGCGGCGATGTCGCTGGTCTGCCAGACGACGACGGAGGTCACCACCACGGCCGCGACGAGGGCCGCCGCGATGATCCAGTCGCGCTTGCGCGTGAAGCTCCGGGCGGGTGCCGCCGGGGTCTCGCCACTCGGATTAATCGAAGTGTGGTGAGGGTTACTCTGGAGCTGGTCCTCCGGGGCGTCCGCGTCGGGCCCGCGCGGGGTGTCCGGTTCGTCCCCGGCCTGCTCGGCCCCGCGTCCGCCGACCGCGTCGTCCGTCACGCCTGCTCCCTTGTTTACCCAGCTCAGCACTGATTTGCGCGCTACCGTGGCACATCGGCGACGATGGCTCAACAGCGGCTCACGCTAGCGCGCGGAATGTGTCATCCCCGTTCAGGTCGGGGGCGCGTGGATGCGCCGGAAGCGGCAGACGATCTTCACGGCGGGCGGACCGTACAGCATACATCGACCTCCGCGCCACACTTGTCCCTCGAATGGAGGTAACCTGCGCGCTCGAAACCCAGGAGGTTCGGTTCGTGAGTCCGGCAGCAGAAGTTGAGGCCCCGGTGGCCCGCCGCCCCAAGCGGGCGGACGGGCGACGCAACTACGACGCGATCCTGCAGGCGGCGCGAACCGCCTTCGCCGGTCGCGGGACCGGGGCGTCCCTGGAGGACATAGCCAAGTCCGCCGGTGTCGCCATCGGCACGCTGTACGGGCACTTCCCCACGCGGGAGACGCTGGTCGAGGCGTCGGTCCGGGAGCAGCTCGACCAGCTCGAGCAGGCGGCGGCGACGCTGGCCGAGGAGCGGGAAGCGCTGCCCGCGCTGACTTCCTGGATGCGCTTGGCCGTGGAGCACTGCAGCACCTACCGGGGCCTGGCGAGCTTCCTGGCGGGCAGCGCGCACTCCCCCGGCGCCCCGCTGCACCGCAGCAGCGCGACGATGCACGCGGCGGCGGCGCCGCTGCTGGCCGGGGCCAAGGCCGCGGGCCACATCGCCGACGGGGTGAGCACCGACGAGCTCTACCAGGTGATCACCGCCGCGGCGTGGGTGCGGGAGAACTCCCCCGCCGACGTCGACCACAGCGTGCGCCTGCTGGAGTTCCTGACCGCCGGGATGGCCCCCGGCGCGCGGATCGGCGGCTGAGGAGCCCGCGCGCCGGACGCCATCCGGTGGCGAAACCGTTGGCGCGCGGTGAAACACGTCTCGGCCACCCGCTTGTGGTGTGAGACGGGCTCGCCCCGGGTACGTACCGGGTAGAGCCCGTCCGCACCGAGCAGGAGGTCAGAGTCCAATGTGGATCGCCCTCGCCACCCCGCTGGTCATGATGATCGGAGCCGTCGGCATGGCCCGGCTCGAGCCCGCGGTGCTGCACCCGGTCACCCCCACCTCCGACGACCCGCTGCAGCACCCGATCAACGCCGAGGTCTGACCTCCGCTCCACAGTGGACGGTTTCCCACCGCTCCACGAAGATCACCCGATTGGGTTAAGCGCGCCCTTGGTGCCCGTAACGGCGCCCCTCGCCACCGCGAAAGACAGTCAGCGCGGCAGGGGAGGAACCATGGCCACCACGCACCACGACGACGCCACCCACCAGGGCGGCGCGGCACCGCCGACGCAATTGGCCCTGTCCGTCCCGGCCACCCCCTGCACCCTCTCCACCGTCCGGGCCGACCTGGACCGCTGGATGAACACCCTCGGCGTGTCCACCCCCACCCGCCAGGACGTCCACCTGGCCCTCGGCGAGGCCCTCACCAACGCCATCGAGCACGGCCACCGCGACACCGCGCCCGCCCCCGTCTCCCTGGCCCTGTCCCACGGCCCCTCGGGCATCACCCTCCTGGTCAGCGACCAGGGCACCTGGAAACCCCCGGCCCCCGACCCCACCCGGGGCCGCGGCCTGGCCATGATCGAGACCCTCTCCGACCGCATGACCCTGTCCACCGACGACGGCCGGACCACCCTCACCGCCCGCATCCCCCACCGCTGAGCGTCGGCGCGGACCTCCCGGGCGGTCCGCCGCCGGGGGACCCCCCGCGCACCGGGATTTGCCACCTCCGGACAGCCCGCGCCGCGCGTTTCACGCGTGAGCATGTCAACCGAGGCGTCCACAAGAGTCCTACGGTGGCAGAAATAGGGCCTTGAGCAGCGGTATTCAGTGATTGCCCGCGTAGGACCCCGGTCGGGCGGGGTCCGCGTGCCGCTCGCTGACAGCTCGTTCGAGGAGATCCGATGACGCGTCGTCCTCTTCCGGCATGGGGCCGGAGGTCCGTGGTGGCCGCCGCCGCCGTGGCCATCGCCGCGGGGGTGGGCTTCGCCGCCGCCCCCAGCGCGGTGGCCATGGGCGAGGTGGTGGGGGCAGGCGGCCCCGGGGCCATCAAGGACAGCTACCTGGTGGTCTTCAAGGCGGGCACGGAGCGCAAGCGCCCGGTGCGCGACACCATCGGCGCGCTGGCGGGCAAGCACCGGGCCAAGGTCAAGTACTCCTACACCAGCTCGGTGCGCGGGTTCGCCGGTGAGATGACCGAGGCCGAGGCGCGCAAGCTGGCGGCCAACCCCGACGTCGAGCGGGTCGAGCAGAACAGCAAGGTCACCACGCAGGGCACGCAGACCGGCCCCGGCTGGGGCCTGGACCGCATCGATCAGCCGAACCTGCCGCTCAACCGCACCTACACCTACCCCGGCACGGCGCCGAACGTGCGCGTGTACGTCATCGACACCGGCATCCGCACCTCGCACCAGGACTTCGGCGGCCGGGCCGACTGGGGCACCAACACCGTCGGCGACGGCAACGACTCCGACTGCAACGGCCACGGCACGCACGTCGCGGGCACCATCGGCGGCGCGACCCACGGCGTGGCCAAGGGCGTGCGGCTGACCGCGGTGAAGGTCCTCGACTGCAACGGCGACGGCAGCTACGCCGCGGTGATCGCGGGCGTCGACTGGGTCACCCAGCACCACACCTCCGGCCCGGCGGTGGCCAACCTGAGCCTGGGCGGCCCGGGGGCCAACACCACCCTCGAGAACGCCGTGCGCGCCTCGATCGCCGATGGTGTCGTGTACTCGATCGCGGCGGGCAACGCGGGCACCAACGCCTGCAACCAGACCCCGGCGCGCACCGGCGAGGCGATCACGGTGGGCGCGACGACGAGCACCGACGGCCGCGCCTCCTACTCGAACCACGGCACCTGCGTCGACCTGTTCGCCCCCGGCTCCGACATCGTGTCCGCGGGCCACAGCGGCAACACCGGCACGGCGACGATGAGCGGCACATCGATGGCCGCCCCGCACGTGGCGGGCGCGGCGGCGCTGGTGCTGGGCAGCAACCCGGCGCTGAGCCCGCAGCAGGTGGCGGGCGCGCTGATCGGGTCGGCCACGCCGAACAAGGTCGGCAACGCGGGCGCGGGCTCGCCGAACCGGTTGCTCCACACCGGATCGATCACCGCGCCCGCCGCCAAGGACGCGCTGACCAAGGGCCAGCGGCTCACCGCGGGCCAGGGCCTGCGCTCGCCCAACGGCCAGTTCCGGCTGGACATGCAGGCCGACGGCAACCTGGTGCTCTACACCCAGTCCAACCAGGCGTGGTGGTCCAGCGGCACCTGGAACAACCCGGGCTCGTACACGGTGTTCCAGAACGACGGCAACGTCGTGCTGTACACGGCGGCGGGCAGGCCGATCTGGGCGACCGACACCTACCTGGCCGACACGAGCCGGTTCGTGCTGCAGAACGACTCCAACCTGGTCCTGTACGGCCCCACCGGCCGGGTTTTCTGGGCCCGCTGATCCGGTCATCCGATCACTGGCCGGTATCACCCGAGAGGGTGATACCGGCCAGTTTCGTCCGCGTTGCCCGATGATCTCCGCAGGGCGGTCTGACGAGGATCACACCTGTTTTACCCGCGGGCTGACCTGCGAATACCCGACAAGGTCGCGAACCGGGGGTCGCGAATGCGCCCATTTCAATGAATGATGGGTTAACGCCCCGGTCAAGTACACAGGAAACGGACGGGAACTCTTCTGGCACCCGCCGCGATGCACCGGGCAAACCGGACGTCGAGTCCGAGAGAGGGGGACGCGTGACCGCGTCTGATCCGGCTCTACCCAGTGGCAGGTTGATCGCCCCGAGTCCGCGGGCGCACCGCAGGACAGCCAGGGACACGGGTGTGCTGACCTTCATCGTCCCGGCGAACGCCGACCAACTCCCCCTGGTGCGCCACCGCGTCGGCTCCTGGCTGGCCAGCCACCGGGTGCCGATCGGCGCCCGCCGCGACAGCGTGTCCACAGTGGACGAGGCGGTGTCGAACTCGATCGAGCACGCCTACTGCGACACCGAGGACGCGGGGCTGGTGGCGATCACCGTGCAGGCGACCAACGACGAGGTCCTGATCTCCGTGGCCGACCACGGGGACTGGCCGTCCGGGGCGGACGAGCGCGGTCTGGGCCTCACCGTGATCGAGGGCCTCGCCGAGGACGTGGAGCTGGCCCGCGAGGGCGGCCGCACCACGCTCAGCGCCCGCATCGCCCGCGGCAAGCGCGCCACCCGCGGCCGCGCTTGGGCGCCGGAGCAGCGCGGCGTGGACGAGTCCACCCGCTCCCCCCGCTGAGCACCCCGGCAGGTCGAGG
>NZ_WHOL01000126.1:92422-185408 GCF_009745975.1 Actinokineospora pegani
GATCGGCGCGGGCCCTCGACCTGCCGCAAGCCCGTGGCCGGTCAGGACTTCTCGGCGCTGTCCGACTGCTCGGCGTTCCCCGCGCCGCCCGCGGGATCGGCTTCCCGCGCGGGCTCGTGCTCCTCGATGGCGGGCAGGGTGAAGCGGATCGTGGTGCCGCCGCGCTCGCTCTCGGCGTGCTCGGTGTCCAGCCAGATCCGCCCGCCGTGGAATTCGATGATCTTGCGGCACATGGCCAGGCCGATGCCGGTCCCCGGGTAGGCGTCCTTGCCGTGCAGGCGCTGGAAGATGACGAAGACCCGCTCGGCGAACTGCGGCTCGACACCGATCCCGTTGTCGGACACGGCGAACACCCAGTCGGCGCCGTCGCGCTCGACGCCGACGCGCACCACCGGCGGCGCCTCGCCGCGGAACTTCACCGCGTTGCCGATGAGGTTCTGGAACACCGCCGTCAGCAGCGGCACCTCGCCGCGCACCGTGGGCAGGCCGTCCGGGCGCTCGACGACCGCGCCGGTCTCCTCCAGCACCGCGGTCAGGTTGTGCTCGGCGGACTCGATCAGCACGGCCACCTCGACGTCGGCGTGCTTGCCGGTGTGCCTGCCGACGCGGCTGAACGCCAGCAGGTCGTTGATGAGCACCTGCATGCGGCGCGCGCCGTCGACGGCGAACGAGATGTACTGGCGGGCGTTGTCGTCGAGCTTGTCGGCGTAGCGGCGCTCGAGGAGCTGGCAGAAGCTGGCGACCTTGCGCAGCGGCTCCTGCAGGTCGTGCGAGGCGACGTAGGCGAACTGCTCCAGCTCGGCGTTGGACCGCTTGAGGTCCTCGGTGCGCACGTCCAGCTCGACGTTGGTCCGGCGCAGCACCTCCAGTTCGTGCAGGATGCGCGCCCGCATCACGTCCACGTCGTCGGCCAGGTCGGTGATCTCCGACGGCCCCTGCACCTCGACCTTGTGCTCGAAGTCGCCGTCGGCGACCAGCCGCACCTGCCCGGTCAGCCGCGACAGCGGCACGACGACGGCCGAGCGCAGCAGCACCGCGGCGAACACCACGAGCAGCAGCAGCGCGCCCAGCGTGACCACGGTGGTGAGCACGAGCGACGCCGAGGAGTCGTTGAGCGCCGTGCGGCTGGCGAGGCGGTCGGCCTCCAGGGCGGCGCGCAGGGTGGTCAGCGACTGCCTGGCCTGGTCGAAGAGCACCTTGCCCGCCTCGGCGTCGGTGGTCACCGCGCCGTCGCGCGCCCCCTCGACGGCGGGCAGGGCGAACTGCGTGCGCCACGCCTCGATCCGCCGGATCGACTCGTCGAACTCGGCCTGCGCGCGCGGGGTGGTGCCGTCGGCGAGCAGTTGGGACAGCGTCGCGCGCGCCTGCTCGAAGCGCTCCTGCCCGCCCGCGAACGGCGTGAGGAACTCCGACCTGCCGGTGAGCGCGAACCCGCGCACCCCGGTCTCCTGGTCGACCAGGGCCGTCGTGAGCTGCTCGGCGGCCACCACGGTGGGCCCGGCGCGGTCGAGCAGCCGCAGCCGGGCGTCGGAGAGGCCGCCGATGGCCACGGCGACCGCCCCGATGGCCACCGCGAAGATGCCGACGACGATGACCGAGGCGATGGCCGACCGGCGGCGCAGCGACCACCGGCCCGCCCGTTTCCGTCGCCGTCTCGGGGGCTGCTGGCTCATGGGCGGTCCTCGCCTCGGGTTGGCGCGGGCCGGGGCCCGCCTGGTCGCAGGCGAGCTTACGGCCGGAGCGGGCGGGCGCCTTGATCGCCTCCGGGGGGCGGCTCGGCGGGCGGCGCGGTGCCCGGCGCCCGAGCCGCCACCCGGGGGCGGGGGACGGTCGCCGGGGTGGGGGCATCACGCCGGTTCCGTCCGTATTCGGGTGGTCTTGTGCGGTAGTCCGAATGGGGTAAGCGATCCAAGAGGCGCCTACCGTACATCGGGGCACAAGGGCTCGCTTTCCCTTCGCCGCAAGGGAAAGGGCCGAGCGGACGGGTACCGTGGAGTAGGAACCGCGTTATTCACCCGAACGTGTAAGGCGATGCCGGTAACCCCCGGTTGGCCGATGACGCAGCCTGCCCGGGTCCGGCCGGGGCGCGGCCGTTCGGGGGAAATAAGCCCGGCCGGCCCTCTCGCGGTCCGAGGTGGACTGTCAAGGGCCGACCGGGCGAGTCGAGCACGGCGGGCGACAACGGTGCGTGACGGGTCAGGCGCGTGCCGCAGCCGGGCGCGGCAGGCGTCGCGTCAGTAGCTGTCGCCCCCGAAGAACATCTCCTCGATGGAGTCGGCCGTGCCCGCCAGCAGCGCCAGCGGGTCCTCGAACTCGTGGATGTCCAGGTCGCGCAGCGGCAGCGAGTGCCGCAGCACGACGTGCTCGCCCATGATCGCCGCGCCGCAGGCGACCGAGCCGTGGCCGACCTCGCGCAGCAGGGCCGCCAGGTCGACCTGGGCCGCCAGGCCGACGGGGCTGGCGATCTGCACCCACTCGTGCTGGTTGTCGAGCACCTCGCGCAGCAGGACGATGACCTGGCTGCGCTCGTCCTCCTCGTCGTACTGCTCGAACTTGAACTCGATGCGGATCTCGTCCTCGTGCTCTTCGAGGACCGTGTGCTGCTCGCGGACGTATCGGACGAGGTCCGCCCAGTGCGACTCCATGCGACCAGCCTACGCCGAGTCGATCACCGGCAGGGACCGCAGGCGGGCTTGTGCGCGGTGTGCCGATCGTGTTGAGTCGGAGGGGGAAAGGACCTCGACGTGGGCGGACCGTCCACTGGGGAGGCTCGATGTCGAACGCGCCCGGACTGCCCGACCGGCTGGACCACCCCTCGACGCACACCGCCGCCGTCGTCCTCGGCGCGGCCCGCCGCTGGGGCGCCAGGACGGCCTTCGCCAGGGGTGCGGACTCGATCACCTTCGCCGAGCTCGGCGCCGCCGCCGCCCGCACCGCCAACGGCCTGCGCGCCCGCGGCCTGCGCCCCGGTGACCGGGTGGCGCTGCGGATGCCCAACTGCCTGGAGTTCCCGGTCGCCTACTACGGCGTGCTGCTGGCCGGGGCGACGTTCGTGCCGGTCAACCCGCTGCTGCCGGAGCGGGCGGCGCGCGCCCAGGTCGAGGACGCGGGCGCGGCCATGGAGCTGACCGCCGCCGAGGTGCCCGGCCTGGGCGTGGACATGCCGGACGCCCCGCCCCCGCTGGCCGTCGACCCGGCGGCCGACCTGGCCCACATCGCCTACACCGGCGGCACGACCGGGGTGTCCAAGGGCGTGCGGCTGCCGCACGCCGCCGTCGTGGCGAACCTGCTGCAGTACGCGTGCTGGACGACCGGGTCGGTGCCCCGGCTCGACGGCGACGGCGGGCTCACCCTGGACCAGGTGGGTGATCCGGCGGAGTGGCCGGTGCGGCTCGGCTCCGGCATCGCGATCAACCTCACCCCGTGGTTCCACGCCATGGGCACGATCGCGGGCCTCAACGCCCCCGTGCTCACCGGGACCACCGTGGTCCTGCACGACCGCCTCGACCCGGCGGCCTACCTGGCCGAGGCCGAGCGGCTGCGGGTCACCTCGATCGGCGGGGCACCCGCGCTGTTCGCCGCGCTGCTGGCCTGCCCGGACATCGCCGGGCGCGACCTGTCCTCGGTGCGCGCCATCGGCTCCGGCGCGGCCCCCATGCCGGTGGCCATGGCCAGGCGGCTGGCGGAGCTGATGCCCGCGGCGGTCATCGTCGAGGGCTACGGGCTCACCGAGGTGACCATGTGCGCCACCTCGGCGCCCGCGCACCGATCGGGCCTGCGCAAGACCGGCTCGGTCGGTGTCCCCCTCCCCGGCACGCAGGTGCGCGTCGTCCCCGTCGAGGGCGGCGCCCCG
Source organism: Actinokineospora pegani (assembly GCF_009745975.1). Lineage (GTDB taxonomy): Bacteria > Actinomycetota > Actinomycetes > Mycobacteriales > Pseudonocardiaceae > Actinokineospora > Actinokineospora pegani. Next base: position 96,276 of record NZ_WHOL01000126.1, read on the forward strand.
CTGCCCGCGGGCGAGCGCGGCGAGGTCTGCGTCCGCGGGCCCCAGGTCATGCGCGGGTACCACGGGCGCCCGGACGCGACCGCCGAGACGATCGTCGACGGCTGGCTGCACACCGGCGACATCGGTGTCCTCGACGAGGACGGCCACCTGTGGATCGTCGACCGCAAGAAGGACATGCTGCTGTACAAGGGGTACAACGTCTACCCGCGCGAGCTGGAGGAGCTGCTGGCCGCCCACCCGGACGTGGTCGCCGCCGCGGTCGTCGGCAGGCCCGACCCGGACGTGGGCGAGCTGCCGGTGGCCTTCGTCGTCCCCCGCTCCCCCGACGTCGCCGCCGAGGCGATCCAGGAGGCGGTCAACGCGCGAGTGGTCCCGTACAAGCGGCTGCGCGAGGTCCGCCTGGTGCCGTCGATCCCGGTGTCGGCGGCGGGCAAGGTCCTCAAGCGCGAGCTGCGCGACCAGCTCTCGGCGGGGTGACCGCGAGGAAGCCGCGCAGCGAGTCGACCAGGGCGGCCACGAACGCCTCGCGGGTCGGCCCGGGGACCCGGTCGAGGGACAGGTACGGGTTGTGGTCCTCCAGTTCGACCAGCAGCAGGTCCCCGTCCCGGGTGCGGCAGGCGTCGACCCGCTGGACCCCGTGGGCGAGCGTGTTCCACTCGATGAACCGCTGCCCGAACCCCAGGTCGGCCGCGCTGGCCTGGTAGGGCTCCAGCACCCAGCGCCTGGCGGGGTCCGGCGCGTGCAGGGCGTACTGGAACCGGTGGTCGACGTAGTAGAAGGACACCTCGTACCGGAAGTCGACCTCGGGCTGGATCAGGACACCCCGGCCGACCCGCTCGAGTTCCGCCCGGGGCAGGAACTCCAGGCCGATCGAGTCCGCCCCCGCCTTCGGCTTCACCGCGTACGACGGGCTCTCCGGCAGGCGGTCGACGTCCTCGACGCGGTCCACGGTGGGGATGACCGGGTGGCCCGCGGCGGTCAGGTCGACGAGGTACTGCTTGCCCGCCATGTCCCCCCGCCCCGTCAGCGGGTTGTAGACCTTCACCCCGGCGGCCAGGGCGGCGTCGCGGAACGCCTGGTGCTCCTCGCGGTGGTGCAGGGAGGGGCCGCTGTTGCGGACGACCACGGCGTCGAAGCGGTCCATCATGGCCCGTGCGTCCAGCGGGTGGCACAGGGCGAGGGTGAAGTGCTCGCGCAGCCGGGCGGTCAGGAAGACGTCCTCGTCGCCGTAGCGGCGGCCGCGGGCGGGGTAGGCGAGGTCGGTGACGTACAACAGCTCCGCCATTCCGGCTCCCTCTACTGTGGATGATCCAACACGATGACCTCGGCCGCGCCGACGGTCAGCACGCCGTCGTCGAGGGGGACGCAGCGCACGCCGCCGCGGTGGCGCAGCGCGCGGAAAGCGCCTTCGGCGAGGCGGGTGTCCATCCAGCGGCAGGGGCTGGCGGGGCGGTGGGCGCGGAAGCGGACGGGCCCGGCTCCGGTGTCCACGCTGAACACCGCGCCCGGGCGGTCGCGGGTGGCGGCGAGGGCGTCCACGGCGACGCCGCGCAGGATCACGTTGCGGCGGGTCAGGAGCGGGTCGAACGCGGGCACGCCGAGTTCGGCCGCCACCTCGTCGAGGGCGTCCGCGTCGAGCAGCGACACGGCGGCGAGCCGGTGCGCCCGCTGGTTGAAGTACCGGTCGCCGACCAGGCCGAGGCCCGCGCGGACCTCGCCCCGGTCGACCGAGATCGGGCACGGGTCAGGCGCGGGCGGCTCGGTGGGCCTGCCCGCGTAGGCGTGCACGGGGGTGACTGCCAGCGCCACCACCCGTGCCGCTAGTCGCCGAGCCAGCCGTGGCCCTCGGCGAGCTTGACCATCGCCCGGCGCACGCCGAGGATCTGCTCGCCGGTCAGGCTGCCCACCGAGTTCAGCAGGGCCTCGGTCACCTCGGCGGAGAACTCGCCCGCCGGGATGAAGTCGCAGAGCACGTCGTCCTCGCCGCCCGCGGCCGAGACGCGCTGCGGCGCCGCGGTCGAGCGGCCCACGAGGCTGACCCCGAAGGCCTTGGGCCCGCGCGGGCTGTCCTCCACCTCGAACTCCACCAGCGAGCCCGCGTTCAGCAGGTGCTTGTCGAACTCGAGGTCGTTCACGTGCAGGAAGATGTCGTCCCCACCAGCGTCGTTCGCCACGAAGCCGTACCCGCGAACCTGGTCGAACTTCACCACTGTGCCTGTCGCCACGTCACCCACCACATCACATCGCTCGGGCGCGGCCGCTCACCGGGGCCGCGCGCCACCTCTGGTCGCCTCCCTGACCCCGGCACGTCGAACACCCGCCGGGACGGCGCCTGCGCTCATTGTGCCACCCCCCGCGTGCGCCGCCACGCGACGGCCAGGAACGCCACCAACCCGACCAGCGGCAGCGTGCTCACCGACCAGCTCAGCGCCATCGGCGGGCCGGGCTGCTCGAGCACCCGCAGCCCGGTGAGGGCGCCCTCGCCGGGCCCCTGCGGGCCCTCGACTCGGAAGCGCACCGTCCAGTCCCCCGGGCTGTCGACGGACTTGATGTCCAGGCCCCACACCTCCAGCTTGCGCGGGTGCTTGGCCAGCGGCCGCTGCCTGCCCTCCTTCGCCTGGCCGGGGGCGGTCATCGTGAGCGTCCCCGACTTGTCCGCGATGCCGCCCTCGGGGGCGAACGTCCAGTCCAGCGACTGCATCGCCCGCAGCGGCCACGTGCTGAACCCGATGGTGAGGGCGTACGGGCCCGCCTGCACCTTCTCGGTGTGGACGATGTTGACCGGCTCGTAGGCGCCCGCCTGCGGGGCGGACGCGACCAGCAGGCCGACTGCGGCGGCGAGTGCGGTGAGCGCGCGACGCATCACGCCTCCTTGCTCGTTGACGTGGTCCGGGCGGGGTTGACCAGGCGCAGCATCCGGCCGAAGCGCCAGCCGAGGACGCCCGCGAGGGCGCCGAGCAGCAGCCCGGCCGCGGCGGTGGGGGCGATCGCGGCCAGGCCGGGCACGGCGTAGCCGTAGACGAGCGCGTCCTGCACGCCCTGCAGCCCGGCGACGAGCGCGCCGGCGAGCGCCCCGGTCGCGGCGGGCAGCCACCGGGCCCCGGTCCGGCGCGCCCGCCCGACGAGGACCTCGACGAGCGCGGCGATGGGCAGCAGCGCCATCGGCATCAGCGCGGGCATCACCGGCACGCCCCGGATGTAGTCGCGGATCGGCAGCCCGACCGCCTCGGCGTAGACGTGCGTCGCCCACGGGGAGAACCACCAGCCGACGAGCTGGATGACCGCGAGCGCGCCCGCCACGGCGACCGCGATCCCCGGCCGGGTGGCGAAGCCCGCCGCGGTGAGGACCAGCAGCACGATCAACCAGGCCAGTCCGGCGCTGACGGCGTCGACCGCGCCGCCGACCCCGGTCAGCCCCAGGACCACGATCGTGGAGAACGCGGCGAGCACGCCGAGCGAGACCACCGTGCCGACCTGGCCCCAGCGCCGGTCCTTGGCGGCGGCGAAGACCATGACGGTGCCGACCATTGTCGCCATGACCGACAGCAGCAGCCCGATGTGCGGCGGCGAGTCGATCACCGCGTCGAAGCCGTAGAGCCCGTGCCACCACTGGTCCCACAGGCCGTAGAGCAGGAACGAGGCCGCCCCCGAGCCCGCCACGAGGTGCCCGATGGGCGCGGCGAACACCCCGCGCAGCACCGCCACCGCGCGCCCGCCCACGGCCGGGTCCAGTTCGCGCCCGGCCCGCTGCGCCACGGTCGCGGCCAGCACCACGCCCAGGCTGGACAGCCCGGCGAGGGCGCTGCCCGCGTAGAGGAACAGATGCGGCAGCGTGAAGAACGTGTCCGGGCCGACGTCGGTGTGCCACTGCACGTCCCACGTCAACCCGATGAGCGTCAACAGCGACCCGCTGAGCAGCGCCAGCGCGCTGGGCAGCCCCTTGGCCACCACCAGCCCGGCGCTCGCGGCGCGCGGCGGGGCGAACCCCGCCGCCGCGTCCCCTGCCGTCATCTTGGCTCCTCTCTCACGGGTCGACCCGCACCGGGAACACGGCCGTCCGCTCGGCCCCGTCCTTGCGCACGGTCACGGTGAACTCCCAGCCGCCCGGCATGCTCAGCCCGGCCGCGGCCGCGCGGTAGCGGCCCGGCCCGTCGGCGCCCGCGCGGACGGACCGCGTGGCGTGGCCCATCTCCGGCATGACCGCGGTGAGGCTGACCTCCGCGCCGTCGACCGGCGCGCCGCCCGCGCCGGTGACCGAGACGGTCACTGCCGGGTCTCGTGTGGACAGCCCGGCGGAGTCCAGCGAGATCGCGAACCCGGCGGCCGTCGACGTGCGCTCGCCCACCTGGATGTCGGTGGCGGCGGTCAGGACCCGGTAGTCGCGCTCGGCCTGGAACCAGGCGCGGTAGCGGCCGGGCTGGGGGAAGGTGAAGGTGAAGTCGACGACGGGCTCGTAGGCGGCCACCGACTCGTCCGGCGTCCCCCCGACCGCGCCCGGCGTCGGGTCGACCATCGCGTGCCCGTGCGCCCAGACCGGGGCCTCCAGCGCGGCGGCGCCGACCGGGCCCGCGCGCAGCGGGCCGACGACGACCAGGTGCCCGCGCATCCCCAGCCAGGGCTGCAGGTCCGCCGCGCCGCCGAAGTCGGCCGTGAGCCGGGCGGGCTGCCCGGCGACCGGTTCGCCCACGTCCAGGTCGGCGGCCGCGGGGGCGGGCCTGGGCGAGCGCCCGGCCAGCTCGACCGAGGAGCGGACCTGCTGGACCCCGGCGCCCGCCCGGGACAGCTCCGCGGCCAGGGCGTGGCGGCCCGGCGTGGTCGCGGGGATGGTCGCGGCGTAGGCGCCCGGCGCGGTGCGGACCGGGTGCAGGTGCAGCAGGTCCCCGTCCGGGGTCACGACGGTGAGGTGGATGAGGGCGGCGTGCTCGACCCGGAGGTCGTCGACGGGCAGGCCGGTCGAGCCGTCGGTGAGCCGGAGCACGACCCCGTTGTCCGCGGTCTGCTCGACGGCCATGTTCACCGGCGGGCGGACACCGTCCAGCGGCGGGGCGGCGACCGGGATCGTGGCCGAGAGCAGCGCCGAGGTGACCCCGACCGTCAGGCACACCACGACGCCCGCGACGGAGACCGCCGCCGCGGGCCCCGCGCCCCGGCGCACCGCGAGTCCCAGCGACAGCAGGAGGAACCCGCCCGCGCCGACGAAGCCGCCGTAGGTGAAGCGCTCCCACGCGGGGGTGATCCGCTCCGGCACGGTGAACGGGATCAGCCCGGTGTGCTCACCGTCGCTGATCTCCAGTTCCCAGGCCCCGAAGGAGTCAACGTCCAACCGGGTGGAGGCAGGACCGTCGCTGACGGTGAGCGCTGCCCGGGAGTGCTCCCGCCCGGCCGACAGCGTCCGCAACCGCAGGTCGGTCGAGGCCTCCGAGTGGCCGAACACATCGACCACGACCGGCGCGGGCGCCCCGTCGACCCGGCGGACGACCACTGTGAACTCTTGGGCCCCAAGCGTTTGCGCGATGTGCAGGTCCGCCCCGACCGGGCCGCCGTCGGCCACCGCCACGGTCCCGGCCCCGCAGAGGAGGAGCACCCCGAGGAGGAGGGTCGCGGTCAGCGCGCGTCGCAGCACACCGCCGACCATAGCGACGGCCGGTGTGGGTCTCGTCCCGGCGGCAGGGGATCTTGGGTCCCTCGTGCGAGGGATGCGGGGGGCTCCGCGGCGCACCCGGTCCGTGCCGGTGCCCGCCACCGGCGAGCGGGGCGCCGTGACCGAACCAGGACGCTCAGCGGCGCACCAGCCCGCGCCGGTGGGCGTAGACGACCGCGTGCACCCGGTCGCGCAGCCCCAGCTTGGCCAGCACCCGCGACACGTGGGTCTTCACCGTCTCCTCGCCGATGTGCAACCGCGCGGCGATCTCGGCGTTGCTCAGCGCGTCGGCGACGAGCAGCAGCACCTCGTGCTCGCGCGAGGTCAGCCGGTCCGGGACGTCCGGGAACGGGGCCGGGGCCAGGGTGGCGGTGAACCTGGCCACCAGCCGCCGGGTCACCGAGGGGTCGATCAGCGCGTCGCCGCGGGCGGCGACGCGGACCGCGGAGGCCAGTTCCTCCGGGGGCAGGCTCTTGAGCAGGAACCCGCTGGCGCCCAGGCTCAGCGCCTTGTACAGGTACTCGTCGAGGTCGTAGGTGGTCAGCACGAGCACCCGGGTCCGGTTGCCCGGCGCGGACAGGATGGCCTCGAGGGCGGCGAGCCCGTCGAGCCGGGGCATGCGCACGTCGAGCACGGCCACGTCGGGCTTGAGCCGCGCGGTCTCGCGGACGGCGGCGATGCCGTCGGAGACCTCGGCGACGCACTCGAGGTCGGGTTGGGTGTCGAGCACGGCGCGCATGCCGGAGCGGAACATGGCGTGGTCGTCGGCGAGCAGGACGCTCGTGGTCACCTGGCCTCCAAGGGAACCGTCACGCGGACGACCCAGTCAGGCCCGTCGGGGCCGCAGGTGACCGCGCCGCCGAACAGGGCGACGCGGTGGCGGATGCCGGTCAGGCCGCGGTGGACGCCTGCCTGGTCGGCGCGGGGGACCCGGCTCATGTCGTTGGCGACGGTGAGCACGACAGTGGTCTCCTCCCTGGCGAGGGTGACTTGCGCGGACTCGCCGCCGCCGTGGCGCAGCGCGTTGGTGAGCGCCTCCTGGGCTATGCGGTACAGGGCGACGTCCACCGACTGGGGCACGGGGGTGGCCGGTCCCTCGGTGGTGAGGCGGGTGCGCAGTCCCGCGGCGGTCGTGCCCGCCACCAGGCCGTCGAGGTCGTCGAGGCCGGGTTGGCGGGTGGCGTCGTCGCCGTGGTGCAGGACGTCGAGCAGGCGGCGCAGGTCGGCCATGGCCGAGCGGCTGGCGGTCTCCACCGCGACCAGCGAACGGCCGACCGGTTCCGCCGCCGCGCCCAGGCCGAGCCGGGCGGCGCCCGCGTGCACGCCGATCGCGCTGACGTGGTGGGAGATCACGTCGTGCAGGTCGCGGGCGATGGCCGTGCGCTCGTCGGCGACGGCGCGGCGCACGGCGGCCTGCTCCTCCCTGGCCCGGGTGGCCGCCCGCTGCTCGAGTTCGGCGAGGTGGCCGCGGCGGGCGGTGGTGTTGCGGCCCACCAGCCACGGCAGGCAGACGGTCGTCAGCGCGTGCAGGGCGATCAACCGCCAGTCCGCCGCGGTCTCCGACTGCGGGTAGGCCCACCGCCCGACGACCGACCCGGCGAGCAGCACCGCGAGCACGGTGGCGGCTTGGCCCAGGCCGAGCCACGCGCCCGCCCGGTACCCGGCGACGAGCAGCCCGGTCTCGTTGCCGCCGCGGTACCAGCCCACCGGGGACAGCAGCATCGGTCCGAGCACCAGCAGCGCGGCGTGCGCGGCGGCGACCCAGCCGGAGAACCGGTCCGGGGTGGCCAGCGCGAGATCGGCCAGCACCACCGCCGCGACGACCGCGGGCCCCCAGCCCTGTCCCAGATCTGGACACAGCAGCAAGAGCACGCCCGTGTCGGCGACAGCGCAGAGCACCGCGACAACCAGCGATTCCCGCCGCAGCACAACAGCCGTATCCGTCACGGTCTCAGCTTGGCACCCCGCGGCGGTGCGCGGGTTCAGAACACCTCTTCCCCACCCGGCGCCCCCGCCGACAGCAACGGCCCGCCCCCCGATATCGACCGTCGAAGCCACGCACCGGCATCTGAGATCAGAACAGCTCCTCGCCCCACGCGACGCGACCGCCGACAACGGTGGCGCGGACCCCGATGTCGGCGGGCGGGGCCACGTGCGGGTCGGCGGAGAGCACCACCAGGTCGGCCAGGCCGCCCGGGGTCAGCGCGCCCAGGTCGCGTTCCCAGTGGCAGGCCCAGGCTGCCTCGGTGGTGTAGGCGCGCACGGCGGTGGCCGGGGAGACCGCCTCCGCCGGGCCGACCCGGTGCCCGCCGCCGGTGGTGCGGTCGAGCATGAACTGCATGGCCCGCAGCGGGGCCCCGGTGGTCACCGGCCGGTCGGAACTGCCGACCAGACGCACTCCTTCCTCCACAAAGGATTGTCCTCTGTAGAGCCAGGGGGCCCGGTCGGGCCCCATGACCGCGGCGTAGTCGTCGCCGAAGGACCACAGGAACGCGGGCTGCACGACCGGGGTGACCCCGAGCGCGGCGAACCGGGCCAGTTGGTCGGGCCGCACCAGGCCCGCGTGCTCGACCCGGTGCCTGGCCTCGGGCCGGGGGTGGGCGGTCTGCGCCGCCTCCACCGCGTCCAGCGCCACGTCGACGGCGCGGTCGCCGATGGCGTGCACGGCCAGCTGCCACCCGGCCCGGTGGCCGTCGACGACGACCGCGCGCAGGTCGGCCTCCGGCGCGTACAGCTCCCCCGCCCCGTCGCCGCCGACGTACGGGGCGGTGAGGGCGGCGGTGCGGGCCATCATGCCGCCGTCGGTGAAGACCTTGAGCGCGCCGATGGACAGCCGGTCGCCGCCGAAGCCGGTGCGCAGGCCCAGGTCCATCGCGCGGGCGACGCCGTCGCCCGCGTGCGCGCCGACCGGGCGCAGCAGGGCGCCCGCGACCATCAGCCGCACCCGCACCGGCAGCCGGTCGCGCTCCTCGGCGCGCTGGTAGGCGGCCAGCTCGACCGGGCTGTGGGTGATCAGGCCGCCACCGATCCCCGCCTCGGAGACCGCGGTGACGCCCTCGGACAGGCACTGGCGGCCCGCCCGCTCGATCGCGTCGACCAGCTCGGTCACGGCGTAGGGCTGGCGCAGCGCGCGCACGGCCCCGGCGGCGGCCTCGACGAGCAGGCCGTCGCGGTGCGGGGTGCCCGCGGGCAGCCGGGCCAGCACCGCGGAGTCGACGACGCAGGCGTGCCCGGAGTCGTGCACCAGGTTGACCCACCGACCGGCGGCGACGGTGTCGAGTTCGGCGGCGGTGACGTGCCTGCCCAGCCTGCGCTGGTCGTAGCCCGCGACGTCGACCCACTCCCCCGGAGCCCTGGTCGCCGCGGCGGCGCGCACGGCGGCCAGCAGGCCCGCGACGGTGGTCTCGGCGGCGACCGAGGCCGACCCGGCGGCCAGGCCGGTCCAGGCCAGGTGCACGTGCGGGTCGAGGAAGGCGGGCAGGACGACGGCGCCGCGCAGGTCGACCGTGCGCCGGGCCGGCAGGCCCGCCACCTGCTCGTCGAGCCCCACGACCCGGCCGCGCCAGATCCCCAGGCTGCGCGCGTGCGGCCTGCCCGGGTCCAGGGTCGCGAACCGGCCGCCCACCAGCAGCAGATCCAGCATGGCGGGCAGCCTAGCGGTGGATTCCCGGCGGAAATCAGGGGTGCGGCGAAACCGGCGGACCGGCGTATTCCATGCTGAATCGGCCCGGGAAAAGCCCGTTGCCGACCGCGGTCGGGCGCCGCCGCACTGGCCGCGGCGGCGCGGTCGGGCGTCGGTTTCGTCTGGCGCCGGTCGCCGTTACCCCCGGCATCGGAGCGGCCCGGCATAGCGCGCGGGCATAGCCGATGATGACCCGACCGGCCCATGAGCGGTCGCGGGAACAAGCCACGGGGAACAGCGGTCGATCCGAGTCGACCCCGGAAGCGGCAGCGGATGGCGCAGTGCTATAAGCAGGGCCGCCGTGAACAGAATTCCGGCCGGACCCGATGGCTGCCGAGGGTCCGGCCGGAAAGCCGAGCGATGTCCGCGCCCGGGTCAGGAGGCCCGGCGCTGCTGCTTGGCGTGCGCGGCCTCGAAGGCCTCGACGACGGCGGACGGGATGCGACCGCGCTCGGAGATGTCGTGGCCGTTCTGCCTGGCCCAGTCCCGAATGGCCCTGGTCTGCTCCTTGCTGCGCGCCTCGCCGACGCCCTTGGCGGGCGCCCCGCCCCGGCGCACCCGGCCACCCGTGCGGCGCGCGGCGTTGACGAACTCCGCCAACTCCTCCCGCAGCCGGGAGGCGTTGCGCTCGCTGAGGTCGATTTCATAATGCACGCCGTCGAGGCTGAACTCGATCGGGCGAATGTCCTCACCCGGCGAACCGTCCAAGTCGTCGAACAGCTGCACGATCGTCTTCTGCGCCATGACACACCCTATTGCGGAAACGGTCGGATCTCTTCGGAATATTGGAGCACATCTCAGCGCAAAGCGCCATGCGCGGATCGGTCGACTTCCGCACCGACCGACTTCGACACCGACTCGGCGTAATCCCGATCACGCTTAGTCGAACCGGGCGGTCTAACACGCGGGAATAAGCGAAACGGATTGGCTCACGCCCTGGCCGCGACCCAGGAGAGCTGTCCCATCGCCCAGACCGCGCCGATCGCCAGCGTCGCGGACCCGGCCGCGCCGCCGCTCATCGCCCACAGATCACCTGCCGCGAGCGCGATCCCGGCCACCGCGCAGGCCACCGCCCGCCGCTGGTCGCCGCCGCGGCGGAAGTGCCGCGCGAGCACGAGGCAGGCGGCGGCGAGGGCCAGGAACGAGACCGATCCCGCGGCCATGTGCCCCACGCTGTGCCACGACATCGCGGTGGGCGCGCCCGCGCCGACCGGGAAGCCGTTCCCGGGGTCCATCGGCAGCAGGCCCGCGGCGACGAAACCGAGGCCAGCGACCAAGACCAGCCGCGCCGTCCACCGGCTGCCGACGGCGGCGCGCAGGCCGACCGCGCCGAAGGCCATGAGCGCGCCCGCCGCGACGAAGTTGGCCACCTGCAGCCAGCCGAGCGAGCCGGTGGCGAGCTGGCTGAGCGGGTGCCGGGTGAGGTCGAAGCCCTCGCGGGTGGCGGCCTGGGCGAGCGAGACACCCGCCCAGAGCGGGGCGGCGGCGGCGAGACCGGCCAGCGAACGGGTGGTCGTGCCGCGGGTGGCGGGCCGAGCTGCGGGAACGGCGGTCTGAGTGGTCATCGTGGTGCCTTCCTGTCCGGGGATCTGCACCACCGTCGTCCGGGTCCTATGACAGGGAACGCACGGCGTTCCCTGTCATAGGCTTCGTTCGACGTGTGGGTGTTCGGCGGAGATGCCGCCGGTTGGCGAGAGGCACATGCGATGCGGTTCCTGATGATGTCGATGGCGGACGACTCCACCCCCGACGAGGCGCTGATGGTGGAGATGGGCAGGTTCGTCGAGGAGCTGTCGGCGGCGGGCGTGCTGCTGGCCACCGGCGGGCTGGACCCGGCGGCGATCGAGGTGCGCTCGGTCGGCGACGAGATCACCGTGACCGACGGCCCGTTCACCGAGGCCAAGGAGGCGGTGGGCGGGTTCGCGCTGGTCGAGGTGGGCTCGGTGGCCGAGGCCGTGGAGCTGACCAGGCGGTTCCGGCGGATCGTGGGTGACGGCAAGAGCGTCATCCAGCAGGTCTTCGGGCCGTGACCGACGCCCGCCGGGCGGTCGAGGCGGTCTGGCGGCTGGAGTCCGCGGCGGTGGTCGGCGCGCTCACCCGGGTGGTGCGCGACGTCGGCCTCGCCGAGGAGCTGGCCCAGGACGCCCTGGTCGCGGCGCTGGCGCAGTGGCCGCGCGCGGGCGTGCCGGACAACCCGGCCGCCTGGTTGGTCACCACCGCCAAGCGCCGCGCCGTCGACCACCTCCGGCGGTCCCAGCGGTTCGAGCGGGCCAAGGAGCACCTGGTCCGACCCGACCAGGTGGCCGGGTCGGACCAGGACGAGCGGGACGGGCCCGAGCAGGACGACGCGCTGCGCCTCGTCCTGCTCACCTGCCACCCGGTGCTGCCCACCGAGCAGCGGGTGGCGCTGACCCTGCGGCTGGCCGCGGGCCTGTCCACCGCCGAGATCGCCCGCGCCTTCCTCACCACCGAGCAGCGCGTCGCGCAGCGCGTGGCGGCGGCCAAGGAGGCGCTGGCCGGGGTGCCGGTCGAGGTGCCGCGGGACGCCTCGGACCGGGTCGCCGCCGCCCTGGAGGTCGTCTACCTGACCTTCAACGAGGGCTACTCGGCCACTGCGGGCGACGACCTGGTGCGCCTGGACCTGGTCCGGGAGGCGCTGCGGCTGGGCAGGCTGCTCGCCGCGCTCGCCCCGCGCGAGCCGGAGGCGCACGGGCTGGTGGCGCTGATGGAGGTCCAGGCGTCGCGGTCGGCGGCGCGCACCGACGCGACCGGGGCGCCGGTGGCGCTGCACGAGCAGAACCGGGGCCGGTGGGACCGGCTGCTGATCCGGCGCGGGTTCGCCGCGCTGCTGCGCGCCCGCGACCTCGGCCGACCACCGGGCCCGTACGTGCTGCAGGCGGCGATCGCGGTCTGCCACGCGCAGGCGGCCACGGCCGAGGACACCGACTGGGCCAGGATCGCCGGGCTCTACGACGCGCTGGCGCGGCTGCTGCCCACCCCGGTCGTGCGGCTCAACCAGGCCGTCGCGGTGGGCATGGCGCGGGGCCCCGCCGCCGGGCTGGACCTCGTCGACCGGCTGCGCGCCGAGCCGTCGCTGCGCGACTACCACCCGCTGCCCGTCGTGCGCGCGGACCTGCTGGCCCGGCTGGACCGGCCCGCCGAGGCCCGCGTCGAGTTCGAGCGCGCCGCGGCGCTGACCGACAACGCCGCCGAGCGCGAGTTCCTGCTGCGCCGCGCCGCCGACCTCCCGGCCCAGGACCGCCCCACCCTGGGCGCCAGCGCCGAGGCCTTCCTGGCGCGCACGGACCTGGACCCGACGACGTTGCGCTCCTACGGCCAGACGCTGGGCCGGGTGCGCCGCGCGCTCGGCGACGCCCACGCCGTCGACGCGATCACCGCCGGGGACCTCGCCCGGGTGTTCGACCTCGCGTGGTCGGGCGCGGCGGCCAAGACCTGGAACCGGCACCGCTCGGCGGTGCGCACGTTCTGCGCGTGGGCGCGGCTGCCCGACCTGGCCGCCGACATCGACCGCAGACCCGAGACGCGCCACCGGGTCCCGCCGCTGCCACCGGAGCAGGTGGCTCTGTTGTGGACGTTGGACGTCCCGGTGCGGGAGCTGGCGCTGTGGCGGATGCTGCACGAGTCCGGGGCGCCGGTGCGCACGGTGCTCGCGCTCGACGTCGAGCAGCTCGACCTCGACGACCGCAGGGCCCGCGTCGGCGCGGGGTGGGTGTCCTGGCGCGCGGCGACCGCGCGGCTGCTGGCGGAGCTGTTGGCGGGCAGGGAGACCGGGCCGGTCTTCCGCTCCAGGCGCGGGGCGGGGCGGTTGTCCTACGAGCGGGCGGAGTCGCTGTTCAAGCAGGCGACCAAGGCGCTGGACCCGGCGGGGCTCACGCTGGGCCTGCTGCGCCGGTGACCGCGCCGGGGGCGTGCTCGAAGAACAGCATCGCCGTGTCGGTGAACATCGGCTCGAGGTCCGGCAGCGCCTGCGCCCCCTTGGTGTGCAGGCAGTCGCGGATGCGTTCGGCGGTGCCGCCGATGTAGAGGTCGAACGTCGCGGGGGTCACCTGCCGCACCCTCGGGTCGCTCTCGCGGGCGCGGCGGTGCAGCTCGCGGAAGACGTCGGCGAAGGCCCGGTTGACCGCCGTGGTGCGCTTGACCAGCTCCGGGCCCGCGCACAGCGTCTCGATGTAGAGCGACCACGCGGCGTCGGGGTCCTCGGCCAGCGCGGCCAGGAAAGCCCGCCAGGACAGGCTGACCCGGGCGGGCCAGTCGTCGCGGGCGACGGGGTCGAGCACGTCGCGCAGGGAGACGCTGACATCGGCGACAGCGGTGTCGAACGCGGCCAGGAAGCACGCCTCTTTGTCGTGGAAGTGCTCGTAGAAGGTGCGGCGCGACACCTCGGCCCCGCCGACGATGTCGTTGACCGTGGAGTTGGCGTAGCCCTTGGCGGCCACGACCCGCAGCACGGCCCCGATCAACCTGCCCCGCTGGGAGGCGGCGATGTCCTCCCGGCTGAGCCCGTGCCTGCCCCTGGGTAACTGGCGCGGGCTGCGCCCAGCCTGGCTGGAATTCACGCTGCGCACTTTATCACCGCCCCACAGCGGCCGTCCCGCATGTTTTCACCATGGGACAACTAAATTTCTCACATTTGCGCCCACGTCGCACGACATGCTTTCCTCTCTTGGAAACATGGATGTTTCCAAGACGACAGGAGCAACGAGAATGCGCGTGCGTAGTGTGCGATCGGCGGGCGTAGCGGTCGCCAGCGTGGCCGCCGTCGGGGCGTTGTTCGCCACGGCCACCCCCTCGAGCGCCGCGCCGGTGGAGATCAGCTACGACGCCACCGGCTCGACCGACCTGACCGGCCTCGGCGCCACGCTGCCGCTGGGCCCCGGCACCGCCACCGTCGAGACGGACCTGCAGCAGGGCAACATCACCGGCTCGATCGACCTGCCGGAGACCAAGACCAAGTTCCTGCTGGCGGGCATCCTGGACACCCACGCCAAGGTCAAGGTCACCCAGAACGGCCCGCTCTCCGGCACGATCAACGCGGGCGTCGTGGACGTGTCCGGCGACTTCACCGTGCAGATCACCGAGGTCGGCCACTTCGACATCGGCATCCCGCTGCCGAACTGCAAGGCCACCGAGCCGGTGCGGATCTCGCTCACGTCGGGCCCCGGCTTCAACCCGGCCGTGGGCGGGACGCTGACCGGCAGCTACACGCTGCCCAAGTTCGCGGACTGCTTCGTCGACACCGAGATCATCAACTTTCTCGTCGTCGGCAAGGACAACCCCATCTCGATCGACCTCAAGGCCAAGTAGCACGCCCGCTGCCCCGGGGCAGGGAAAACGGGTTCAGGCCCCGGGGCGCGGCCCGGTCCCCCACCACCGACGGGGGGCCGGGCCGACCCGTTTCCGCATTCGATTACCGCCGGGACGACAAAGCGGCCAACAATCAACCGCGCCCTTTTCCCGCCTCGATCAGGGTTCGATGGGCGGCAGTGGCCGCGGGTCGGTGATGAGGATCGGCGTGCGGTGCCTGCGGCACACCACGACCCGGGTGAACGGCCCCCGGGGAATGGCGATCCGTGGCGCGGGGCGCCGGGTGAGGGGCGTCAGGACGAGCGAGGTCGGTGTCGCCGCGAGGTGCAGGTGGCGCCACAGGACGTGCCAGTGCGCGCACGCCGGGAACCGCGCGGCGATCGGCCCGAGGACCGGGTCGTGCAGGGTGGCCATGCTGCCGTGGTGGTCGTGCGCCTCGGCCGTCGACAGCCGCAGGATCACCGGTCCCCGGTGCGCCAACCGGTCGACGAGGTCGGCCACCTCGCTCGGGTGCGCCAGCAGCACCGGCCGCGCGTCGGCGCACAACCGCCGCGCGGGCCCGTCCAGGGCCGCGTCGGCGGGCACGACCGAGGTGTAGCGGGGCCCCAGCGGCCCCAACCGGTGCCACCCCGACCACTGCCCCCGCGCCTCGACGACCGGGGTGAACCAGGGGGTCCGCGAGGCGGCCAGGACCGCGGCCCGCAGCCTCCGCCGGGACGGTCGCGGGCGCCGGGCCAACCGGTCGACGCAGAGCGGTTCGCCGCCGTCGACGACCCGCGCGGCGGTCGCGTGCCAGCGGTGCGCGGCGAACCCCAGCACGGCTCGTCCCCTCGTTGTCGATCGACCGGCACAGTGTGCCCACCTGGTACGCGACGGCGGCCGCCCGCGACCGGGCAGCCGCCTCCGCGCGGGACCTCAGCCCACCGAGACCGGCGGCGCCAACCGGGCGGCCGACGTGCCCAGCCCCGTCGGCAGCCGCCACGACGCGACGGCGGCCCCAGCGCCGACCGCGCCCGGCGACTCGTGGCCGAACTGGCGCAGCAGGTGCTCCTCCTCGTACCGGCGGCAGTCCTCGTGCCAGATGAGGATGCCCGCGATCCAGTGCTTGAGCTCCTGGGCGTACTGCTCCAGGGTCAGCCTGGCCTGCTGGTCGAGCGAGTAGTCCTCGAACAGGGCGGGCAGTTCCACCTCGATCACGTGCAGGAACTGGTCGAGGCGGGCGGCGAGGAGGTCGCCGACCACCGCGATGGCGCGGTCCAGCGGGGCGTCGAGGAAGTGCTCGACGACGCGGATGAGGTTGTGCACCTCGCCCTCGAACTGGATCTCCTTCTGGTAGGAGTAGATGTCGTTGATCATCCAGGCGACGTCGGCGGCGGAGTTCTCCAGGGCCTGGATGGGGCGGGTGCGGTAGATCTCCGGCGGGACCTGCTTGCCGTGGCCGATGCGGGACAGGGACATGGTCATGTCGGAGCCGAAGGTCCTGCGGCGCATCTCGATGTAGTCGACCGGGTCGGGGATGCGGTTGAGGTGCATGTTCTCCAGCTCCCACACCCAGCTGTCGACCATGACGTCGACCGCGGAGCGGAAGGCGGCGCGGTTCTCCCTGGTCATCGGACCCGCGGTGCGGACCCACAGGTCGGCGAGGGCGCGTTCGAGCGGCGAGGCGGGGACCGCGGTGGCCGGGCCGTCGACGGGCATGAGCTGCTTGAGGCGGGCGGTGGTGACCTTGGCCGCGGCCATGTCCGGGGTGCGGCCGAACACGACCGGGTACAGGTCGTCGCCGTAGGTGCCCCAGGCCAGCCAGCCGGAGGTGAGGTCGAGCTCCTCGGGCGAGGCGTCGGGGTGGATGCCCGCCGAGCACAGCGGCAGGTCGTAGTCGCGCATCTTGGCCTCGGTCCACACGCCCTCGTGCGGCGGGCCGCCGGGCACCGGCTCGAACAGGCCCATCCTGGCGCCCCACTCGACGACGTTCTCCCTGGCCTGGTCCAGGTGCGGGCTCAGGGTGGTGCCGAACGGCAGGTCGATGGGCGGCTTGGTGATCGGGCCGATCGGCCGGAAGGGGACGTTGGCGTGCCTGCGGGCGCGCTCGGCCAGGGAGCTCAGCAGCGCGGGGACCAGCCGGGCGGCGGAGGTGCCCAGGCCGGAGGGCCCGAGCGGGAACGACTCCTGGGCCGCGTCCTTGTTCATGTACCGGCTCGACCGCATGTGCCACTCGTGCCCGCCGGACTGCCAGTCCTGCAGGCCCTTGACGTAGGCGAGGACCTTGAGCCGCCCTTCCGGGTCGACCGCGTGCTCGTCGAACAGCGGCTCCAACTCGGTCAACGTGGTGTGCTCGAACTGGTGCAGCCGGGAGGTGAGCAGGTCGTTGACCGCCTCGGCGGCCTCCTGGGTGCCGACGTCGAGGAACTTCTCGAAGACCAGCACACCGTTGCTCAGCTCGCCCTCGTCGTGCACCTCGCGCTCGTAGGAGAACAGGTCGTTGCGCAGGTGCACGGCGTCGGAGAAGGTGTCGCGCAGCACGTGCATCGGCCGCGAGGCGGCGATGACCGCGGGCACCTCGGCCCTGGCCGCGTGCTCGACGAGGTTGGCCGACCACGGCGCGCCGCCGACCTTGCGCCGCATCTCGATGTACTCGATGGGGTTGGACAGGCGGCCCTCGTTGATGTTGGCCAGCTCCCACAGCGACTCGTCGAGCAGCGCCTTGGTGCTGTCGACGAACCGGCGCCGCCAGTCGGCGGTCATCGCGGGCACGGTGCGGGCCCACAGGTCGGCCAGCCCGGCCTCGACCGGGTTGGTGGGCTGCTCGGTGATCGGGCCGTCGACGGGCATGAACAGCCGCAGCCGGTCGAGGTAGGCGCGCGCGTTGTCCCAGTCGTTGGTGCGCTTGTACAGCTCGAGGAAGTGGTCGTCGAAGTAGAAGACCCAGACGTACCAGTCGGTGATCAGGTCGAGCTCGGGACCATCGCAGTCGGGGTGGGTGTAGGCGCACAGCAGCGCGTAGTCGTGCGAGTCGAGGTCGTGCTCGTCCCAGATGACCGTGCCGTTCTGCGGCACGTCGATCATGTCCATCTCGTAGGCCCACGCCTTGCTGTGCACCCGCGCCCCGTCCAGGTTGGGGTTCAGGCGGGCGGGGTAGGGCATGTAGAACTCCGGCAGCTCGAACGGCTGCATGCTGCGACACCCGGCCTCTCGTGAGCGGTCTGCGATCCCGGCTCTGTCACCGGTTTTCCGGGGCAAGACAACCAACTCCGCCAGGTCTGGCCAAGATCCACGCCCGCTTTCCACCCGATCGGGAAGCACGGCGGGCGGGCCGGTGACGCACCGTTGATCACCGGCCCGCCCATCGCGGGCGCGGGCGGGCGCGCGTGGACTGGGTAGTGTGCCCCGAGTCCCCTCCCCCGGTCCGGAAAGCGCCATGAGCACCGACACCGTCGCGCCCCAGGCGCGGGCCGCCCGCGCCGGGGTGGCCGCCGTCTTCCTGACCAACGGCGCCCTCTACGCCAACCTCGTCCCGCGCTTCCCGCAGGTGAAGGCCGACCTGGGGCTGTCGAACGCCGAGCTGGGGGCCGCGATCGCGGCGATGCCCGCCGGGGCGCTGGTGGCGGGGCTGTTCGCCTCGGCGGTGATCACCAGGCTGCGGTCGGGCCGGGTGGCCGCCCACGGGATCGTGCTGCTGGCCCTGGCGGTGCTGTCGGTGGCGGTGGCGCCGAACTGGTTCGCGTTCGCGGGGGCGATGTTCCTGGCCGGGGCGCTGGACGCCGTCGTCGACGTGGCGCAGAACGCGCACGGGCTGCGGGTGCAGCGGCTCTACGGGCGGTCGATCGTGAACTCGTTCCACGGCCTGTGGAGCGTGGGGGCGGTGCTCGGCGGGCTGATGGGCTCGGCGGCGGCCGGTCTCGGCACCTCCCTGCTGGCGCACCTGGGTGTCTCGGCGGCGCTGTTCTGCGTGGTCGCGCTGGTGGCCGCGCGGTTCCTGCTGCCCGGTGACGACCAGGCCGAGCGCGCCGCGACCGCCGACGGGCCGGGCCGGTGGACCGCGCCCGCGCTGCGGGTGGTGCTGGTGCTGGGCGTGCTGGCCTGCTGCGGGGCGGTCATCGAGGACGCGGGCGCGTCCTGGGGAGCGCTCTACCTCGGTGGCGAGCTGGGCGCGGGCGCCGCCGCGGCGGGGCTGGCGTTCGTGGCGCTGCAGACGGCGATGACCGCGGGGCGGCTGCTCGGCGACCGGGTGGTCGACCGGTTCGGGCAGCGGCGGGTGGTCCGCTGCGGCGGGGCGCTGGCCGCGGTGGGCATGGGCGCGGCGCTGGCGTTGCCGTCGACGGGGCTGACGCTGGCCGGGTTCGCCCTCGCGGGCCTGGGCACGGCGGTGCTGGTGCCCGCGGCGATGCACTCGGCCGACGAGGTGCCGGGGCTGGCGCCGGGGGCCGGGCTGACGGTGGTGAGCTGGGTGCTGCGGATCGGTTTCCTGGCCTCGGCGCCGCTGGTCGGGCTGGTGGCCGACGCGGCGAGCCTGCGGGTGGGCCTGCTCGGCGTGGTGCTGGCCGGGGTGCTCACGCTCGTGCTGGGGCGGGTGCTGGCCACCCGCGTTTTGCCGCCTCGGCAAGAAGGTTTGCGCGCTTCCTGACCCCGGGGCAGGCTGGCGCCATGGGACACCAGCGGAGCCACGAACATCAGCACGGACACGGGCACGGACATGGGCACGGGCACATGGACTTCGGGGCCGAGGACATGGTCGAGGTCCTGATCGCCGAGGGCGAGTTGCACGAGGGGCACACCAGGCAGACCGCGGCGTGGCTGCGCGACCTGGTCGACGGGCCGGTGGCGCGGGTGGTCGACGTGGGCAGCGGGCCGGGCGTGGCCGCCTGCCTGCTCGCCGAGGAGTTCCCCGGCGCGGAGGTCGTCGCGCTCGACCCGGAGGAGTCGCTGCTGGCGCTGGCCGCCGAGCGCGCGGCCGGGTTGGGCGTCGGCGACCGGTTCCGCACCCAGCGCGCGGTGCTGCCCGACGAGCTGGGCGACCCGGGGCCTGCCGACCTGGTCTGGGCGAGCCGGTCGCTGCACCACGTCGGCGACCAGCAGGCCGCGGTGACCGCGGTGGCGGGCCTGCTGCGGCCCGGCGGCGTGCTGGCCGTCGTGGAGGGCGGGCTCAGCGCCCGGCACCTGCCGCGCGACATCGGCATCGGCGCGCCGGACCTGGAGACGCGGTTGGAGGCGCTGGGCTCGGCGGCGTACGGGTCGATGCGCGCGGAGCTGCCCGGGGCGGCGCGGACCGTCGAGGACTGGCCGGGGATGCTGTCGGCGGCGGGCCTGGCCCACACCGGCACCCGGACGTTCCTGGTGGACCTGCCCCCGCCGCTGGCCCCCGGGGACCGGCAGCGCGTGCTGGCCCGCTGGCGGCTGCGCCACGGGCAGACCTCCGAGGCCGTCGGCGCCGAGGACCGCGCGACGCTGGACGTGCTGCTCGACCCCGACTCCCCCCACGGCATCCAGCACCGCCCGGACGTGTTCTTCCTGCACGCCTTGACCGTCCACACTGGACGACGCTGACGCGGCCGCCCGGCGTCAGGCCAGGCAGAACTCGTTGCCCTCCGGGTCGGCCATGACGATGTGGTGCTCGTCGACCTCGCGCAGCACCGACCCGCCCGCGGCGACCAGCCGCTGGGCGGACTCGGTGACCGCGGCCCACCGGCGCTCCGGCTCGACCCCGCGCGAGACCCGGATGTCCAGGTGCAGGCGAATCTTGCCGGTCTTGGGCTCGGCCACCTGCTGCAGGCACAGACGCGGCCCCGCGCCGTCCGGGTCGCGCAGCCAGGCGCCGTCGTCAGCGGTGTCGTCCGGGTCGGGCGGGAAGCTGGCGACCCACTCCGCCCGGGTGGCGAACGGCGGCGGGGGCGGCTCGTCCTCGTAGCCGAGGGCGAGCTTGTAGAACGCGGCGAGCGCGGTGGGGTGCGCGCAGTCGAGCGTCAGATCGATGTCGAAGGCCATGCGGCGACGGTAGCGCCGGGCACCGACAGCGACGCCCCGCCCGGCGCGCGCGACAGCCCTAGAACCAGTACCGGATCGGGCCCGCGCCCAGCATCAGCGTCGCCGCCGCCCCGGCGATCAACCCCCACCCGCGCGCGGCGTGCGACAGCGCGAACGTGTGCGTGAACGGCCGCTGCGCCACCGCGATCAGGCCCCACGCCGGAATCCACGCCAGCATCGCGAACGTGCTCGCGTACAGCCCCGCGAAGTACCCGACGAACAACTCCGCCTCGAACATCGGCAGCGTGATCAGCCCGAGGCACCACAGCGTGATCGCGATAGCCGTCTGCCGGTCCCGCGAGGGCTTCGGCAGCCCCTCCCAGACCATCAGCAGCACGCCGGTGTAGACGGCCGCGAGGCCGCCGGGGAGCCAGCCCGCGATGGTGTTGACGACGGGGACCTCCCCGATGCCCGCGCTGATGAGGGGGGCCAGGACGTACCAGAAGAGCGGGAACAGGCAGAACCAGCCGATGACCGCGGCGGTGATGAGGCCCGCCCGGGCGGGCGGCTGGGTCTGGGCCATCGGCGGGGTGTACGGCGCCGCCGCGGCGGGGGCCTTGCCCCGGTTTCGCTTGCGGTTCTTGCGCTTCTTCGGTCTCGCCATGCGGGAACCATACAAACCGGACCGGCGCGGGTGATCAGCCGTCCCCGGTGCGCAGCCCGTCCAGGACGTAGCCGAGCAGCCTGCGCCAGGAGTCGGGGGCCTCGCGCAGGACCTGGGAGACGGCGGTGGTCAGCGCGGCCAGGTCGGCGGGGCCGAAGTCGGGGCGCAGCGCGCCCGCGTCCTGGGCCCTGGCGACGATCGCCAGCGACGCCCGGTGGCACCGGTGGCAGATCTCGGCGATCTCGTCGGAGAGGGCGACCCGGTTGGCGAGGGCGTCGCGCAGGACCGGGTCGTCGGCCTGCATGGCGAACAGGCCCTCGAGGAACCCGGCGAAGGCGGCCCACGGGTCCTCGGTGGACAGCGCGCGCTCGACAAGGTGGTCGGTGCGGGCGAGCCGGTCCGGGACGACGGCGTTGAGCAGGTCGGCGCGGCCGGGGAAGTGGGCGTAGAGGGTCGCGATGCCGACCCCGGCGCGCTCGGCGACGTGCTCGAGCGGCACGTCGAGCCCGCGCGCGCCGAACAGCTCGGCGGGGGCGGCCACCAGCTTCGCACGGTTGCGCACCGCGTCCGCTCGCATGCCCCCACACTAACAATCCGAGGCAGTCCTCGGTTTCGTGTTGGGTCGAGCCCGACCGAGGGTGGCCTCGGAATGACCTGGTGGAGGAACACCATGCCCACCGCTGTCGTGCTCGGGGTCGGCCCGGGACTCGGCCTGTCGATGGCCAAGAGGCTCGCCGCTGAGGGCTTCGACCTGGCCCTGGTCTCCCGCTCCGCCGACCGCCACGCGGGCTACGTCGAGGCGCTCGGCGGCGCGCGGGCGAGCACCCACGCCTGCGACGTCCGCGACCGCGCGGCGCTGGCAGCGACGCTGGCCGACATCGGCGAGGTGGACGTGCTCTACCACGGCCCCGGCGGGGGCGGGACGCCGCCGGGGCCGATCACCGAGGTGGACTCGGCCGCCGTGCGCGACGCCATGGACCACTGGGTCCACCCCGCCGTCGACGCCGTCGGGCTCGTGCTGCCGGGCTTGGTGGCGCGCGGGTCCGGGGTGCTGCTGTTCGCGGGCGGCCTGAGCTCGGTGGGGGCGCTGCCCCGCTGGGCGCGCTGGCCCTGTCGACGGCCGCGCCGCGCAACTACGCGGTGACCCTCAACGCCGCCCTGGCCGACAAGGGCGCCTACGCGGGCACCCTCACCATCGGCGGGCTCGTCCGCGGCGGCGACATCCACGCGATGGTCACCGCCGACCCGGGCCGCTACGGCGAGGTCGGCACGCTCGACCCGGAGGAGATCGCGGCCACCGCCTGGGCGATGGCAACGACCCGGGACCGGGCCGAGTCGGTGTTCACCCCCACGTGCGGCACACCGGCGCTGAGCTGGCGTTATCCCCGCAGTCAAGGATTCCTCATACCCGGCGCGCGAGAGTGGGCGCGGTGGCGCGCCGGGACGGGAGGGTCGGCGATGTGCGAGTCGGCGGTGCCCGATCCGAGCGGGCCCACCCAGGTTGGTGCGCGGGAAGGCCACCGGAACGGCCGTGGCCGGGAGCGGACAGCGCCGCCGGGACCGCCGTGGGGGCGGCCCCGGCGGCGTGCTCGCCCGGCGGCCCGCGCGGGCACGCACCGGACAGGACACCGGAGGGGATCTCTATGACCGCACTGCTGGAACCCGCGCCGCGCCACACCGACACGGCCGTCTCCCGGAACCTGGGTCTGGACGCCCTGCTCGCCGAGGCCGCCGAGGAGGTCCTCGTGCTCAGCGGGCAGGCCGCCGCCTGCCCGACCGGTCCGGCCCGGCGCATCGACCACCACAACCTGCGCCGCGGCGTGGCCTACCGGGTCGTGGTGCCCGACCTCGCCCGCACCGCCCCCGGCCTGGGTCCGCGCCTGGTCGGCCTGGCCGCGGCCGGGGCCGACACCCGCACCGTGTCCGAGGTGCCCACCGACGTGGTCGTGGTCGACCGCGATACGGTCATCCTGCCGAGCGAGGCGTCCGGGATCGCGGTCCTGCGCCTGCCTGGTGTCGTCGACGGCATGGTCGGCCTGTTCGACCGCGTCTGGGCCACCGCGGTCCCCCTGGTCGCCACCGGCGTGCCCGGGCGGTCGGAGCTGACCGGCCGGGAGCGCGCCCTGCTCGAGCTGCTCGCTGCGGGCTGCACCGACGACGCGGCCGCGCTCAGGCTGGGGGTCTCCGTGCGGACCGTGCGGCGGATGGTCGCCGACATCACCAACCGGCTGGGCGCGCGCAGCCGCTTCCAGGCGGGCGCGAAGGCCGCGGTCCGGGGTTGGCTGCCGACCTGAGCCCTGCCCACCACCACGCGCCCCGGCGGGGCCGAACACCCGTCCCAGCAGGTCGCGGACCAGATGACCTCGTGCGCGCAGGCGGGTTTGGCCCCGCAGGAGATGGGTACCCCGATCTCGCCCGGTACACGCCGGGCTCTTGATGTTGCCGAGGGGATGGGGACGAGTGACGAGTCCGCTACTGACTGTGCACCGCGAGCACATCGGGTCGACGGTCGTGGTGCACGCGGTCGGGGACGTCGACCTGGCCACGGTGGAGCAGTTGTCGGACGCGCTCACCGAAGCCACCGAGGTCCCGGGGGCCACCCTCGTGGTGGCGAACCTGGGCGGCGTCGGCTTCCTCGGGTCGGCTGGCCTGTCCGCGCTGGTCGTGGGCAGGAACGAGGCGGAGAAAGCGGCCTGTCCCTTCCGCGTCGTGGCCTCCGGGCCCGCCCGGCGGGCACTGTCGCTGACGATGCTGGACTCCACGCTCGACGTGGTGGACTCGCTGGAGACGGCGCTGGCGGCCAGCCGCTCCTCCTGAGCGCGCTCAGCGCGACTGCCAGGTCTCCTCGTCGCCGTCGGAGATCGGGCGGACGGTGCGCAGCGCCAACGGGTCGGTCAGCGACAGGCTGGTCTGCAACTGGTGCAGCATGATGCCCTCCCGTAACGCCCACGGGCAGACGTCGACACTCCGCACGCCCAGCGCGACCATCATCGTGCGCGCCACCACGGCCCCGGCCACGATCTGACCCGCCCTCGCGGCCGACACCCCGCGCAGCCCGGCGCGGTCGTCCCTGGTCCGGCTCGCCAGCTCCGGGATCCAGCGGTCCAGGTCGTCCACCGACAGCGAACGCCGCGCGAACGGTCCCTCGCTCTGCGGCGGCGCGCCCGCCAGCCGGGCGAGCTGCTTGAACGTCTTCGACGTGGCGATGGCACGGTCGAACGCCCCCTCCCAGCGCAGCCGTTCGACGGCCTCGCGCAGGCCCTCGCGCACGTGCTTGGCCACCCGCCGCATTTGCTTGTCCGTCGGCGGGTCCGTGTGCAGGAAGTTCCTGGTCATCCGGCCCGCGCCCAGCGGCAGCGACATGGTCAGCTCCGGCTCGGCGTCACGGCCGAGGACGATCTCCAGCGTGCCCCCGCCGATGTCGAGCAGCAGCAGGCGACCGGCCGACCAGCCGTACCAGCGGTGCACGGCGTGGTAGGTCAGCCTGGCCTCGTCCTCGCCGGTGAGGAACTGCGGGCGCAGGCCGGTGGCGGCGCGGATGGCGTCGACGACCTCGTCGCGGTTGGCCGCGTCGCGCACCGCCGAGGTCGCGAACACGAACAGCTCCGCGACCTCCAGCGAACGCGCCCGCGCGACCACCGCCGAGGTCGCGTGGACCACCCGGCGGACGCCCTCGGCCGACAGCGTGCCGTCCGCCTCGATCTCGTCGGAGAGGCCGGTGGGGCGCTTCATCGAGTAGGAGGCCAGCGGGGCCGAGCCCGACCGGCCGTCCACCACCAGCAGTTGGGCGGCGTTGGACCCGACGTCGACGACCCCGAGCCGGGTTCCGTTGCGCATGCCGTCCTTATACCCGCCGTCTCCCGCGACCGCCTCCTTCGGCGCCCCAGGGGCGGGCGCCCGGCTGGGCCGTGTCGTGGAGGTCTCGTTCGACGAGAGCCGTGAACGGGGTGGTTCCGGGCGGTGCGGGGCGGGAGTGCCCGCACCGGGGTCGCACCGGCGCCTTCGTCCCGTTCCGCCAGGGGCCGCCCCGGCGCGGCCATCGCGGACACGGACCTCCACACCGCGGCCTAGCGGTCGGAGTGGGTGGCGTAGGCGACCAGGCGCTCGGCCAGGTCGTCGCGCTGACCCCGGTCGCGCATGGCGGGCGGGTAGGGCGAACCCGGGTCGCCGCCCGCGAGCAGGTCCTTGAGGAACCAGGCGACCACGCGCGGGGTGGGCAGCGCGTCGACGCCCAGGTAGGACACGGGCAGGCTGTGGTGGCCGTGGTCGGCCTCGAGCTGGGCGGACCAGCCGTGCTCCTCGTCCCAGCCCAGCGACAGCGGGCGCTCGGGGAACCACGACAGCCGCTGCGGCAGCGGCAGGCTGGCGGAGGCGGCGGAGCCCGCGTCGCCCTCGGCGACCTCGACGTCGGACAGGCCCCGGCCGCCCACCTCGGCCGCGCCCGCCCGGTGGTTGGCCCCGACGAGGTCGGCGACCTGCTGGAGGTAGCCGCGCAGCCCGGCGGCGAGGTCGTCGTGCGAGGGGCGACGATCCCCGTGGTCGGAAGTCATGCCCGGTAGTTACCCCCGATCGGGGA
This sequence comes from Actinokineospora pegani, assembly GCF_009745975.1. Lineage (GTDB taxonomy): Bacteria > Actinomycetota > Actinomycetes > Mycobacteriales > Pseudonocardiaceae > Actinokineospora > Actinokineospora pegani. The sequence continues at coordinate 122,122 of NZ_WHOL01000126.1, forward strand.
ATTTCACGCGCTCCGTGTTCGACTTGCTGCGCTGCGTGCCCGCTAAGCTGCCCGGCGGCGAAGGGGGATGTCGACGTGACCGAGCTGCCGTTGGGGAAGAACCAAGAGCGCAGGGTGATCAGCAATGTGATTCGCGGGTCCGTCGGCAACCTCATCGAGTGGTACGACTGGTACGCCTACACCGCGTTCAGCATCTACTTCTCCAGCGTCTTCTTCCCGGCGGGCGACCAGACCGCGCAACTGCTCAACACCGCGGGGATCTTCGCGGTCGGGTTCCTGATGCGCCCGCTCGGCGGCTGGCTGATGGGGCAGTACGCCGACAGGCGCGGGCGCCGGGCGGCGCTGACGCTGTCGGTGCTGATGATGGGCTTCGGCTCGCTGATCATCGCGCTGACCCCCGGCTACGCCACGATCGGCGTCGCCGCGCCGGTCATGCTGCTGCTGGCCCGGCTGCTGCAGGGCCTGTCCGTGGGCGGCGAGTACGCCACCTCGGCGACCTACCTGTCCGAGGTCGCGACGTCGAACAGGCGCGGCTACTACTCCAGCTTCCAGTACGTCACGCTCACCGCCGGGCAACTGGTCGCGCTGGGCGTGCAGATCGTGTTGCAGCAGGTCCTCACCGCCGAGCAGATGGGCGACTGGGGCTGGCGCGTCGCGTTCGTCATCGGCGCGGTGGGCGCGGTCACCGTGATGTACCTGCGCTCGACGATGGACGAGTCGACCAGCTACCTGGCGGCCGCGAAGGACAGCGCCGCCGAGCGCGGCACCCTGCGGGTGCTGCTGCGCTACCCGAAGGAGTGCCTGCTGGTCTGCGGGCTCACCCTCGGCGGCACGGTCGCGTTCTACACCTACACGACCTACCTGAAGAACTTCATGGTCAACACCAGCGGCATCGACAAGTCGACGGCGGCCTGGGTGAACTTCACCGCGCTGCTGGTCTTCGTGGTGATCCAGCCGCTGGCCGGGGGGCTGTCGGACCGGATCGGCCGCCGCCCGCTGCTGATGTTCTTCGGTGTCGGGGCCACGGTGCTGACCGTGCCGCTGATGACGCTGCTGTCGACCACGTCCGCGCCGGTCCCGGCGTTCCTGATCATGATGGCCGCCCTGGTCGTGGTGACCGGCTACACCTCGGTCAACGCGATCGTGAAGGCCGAGCTGTTCCCGGTGCGCATCCGGGCGCTGGGCGTCGGCCTGCCCTACGCGCTGACCGTGGCGGTCTTCGGCGGGACGGCGGAGTACATCGGCCTGTGGCTCAAGCGGGCGGGCGTGGAGTCGCTGTTCTTCTACTACGTCGCGGGCTGCGCGCTGGTGTCGCTGCTCGTCTACTGGTCGATGCGCGAGACCTCGCGCGAATCGGCGCTCAGCGCCGACGGGCAGACCGCCGAGCGCTGAGCGGTGTGACACCCGGGCCGGTCCGGGGTACCTCCGTCCACGTGGGCGCCCGGGGCTGGTGACCATCCGGGACAGTGCGGGGAGAAGGTGGCGGGGTTGCGGGAGGCCGACGGGACGCGGTCGGTGGTAGGGAGGCCGGACGAACCGCGCCCGGCCACCGAGGCGCACCCCGCCACCGAGGTGGTCCTGACCGTCGAGCAGCCGGACATCCCGCTGGCCGCCGAGCTGCGCCGGACGCTGACCGAGCGGCTGGCCGACCTGGGCCAGGGCACGCTCGACGTGCTGCACCTGGTGTGCGGCGAGTTCCTGGCCAACGCCCGCGAGCACGGCGGCGGCCTGCGCGGGCTGCGGGTCTGGCGCACGAACACGGCCTCGGTGCTGCTGGTCGAGGTCGACGACCACAACCCGGGTGACCCGGTGGTCAAGCCCAAGGACGTCGAGGCCGTCACCGGCCGGGGCATGTTCCTGGTGCAGACACTGGCCCTGGCCTGGGGCGCGGTCCCCAACGCGGGTGGCAAGACGGTCTGGGCGCTGGTGCCCTGCGAGCAGGCCTGACCGGGGCCGGCCGCGCGGCCGGACCGGCAGGCCCGTGCTCACACCCCCTCGGGGACCTCGGCGCCCGCCTCGATCCACAGCGGGGTCCACGCGTCGAGCTCGACGAGCCTGCGCAGCTCGGCGAACCCGGACAGCCAGCCGAGCCAGCCCGCCCAGGGCATGTCGGCGGTGTCGAAGCCGCTGTTGGAGAAGACCAGCTTGGTCTTGCCGCCGCTGCCCTCCAGCTCCCACGTGGAGGTGCCGACGCCGCTGCCGAAGTCGATGGACATCCTGCGGTTGGGCTCCAGCTCGACGATGCGGGCCGGGTCGGGGTTGTTGTCGAACCCGCCCATCGCCCACCGGCCGCCGACCTCGAGCTCCAGCTCGACCGGGAAGTTGAACCACCGCGCGAACTGGGCCGGGTCGGTCAGCGCGGTGAAGACCCGCTCCGGGCTGGCGTCGACGAGGTATTCGGCGCGCAGGTCGGTGGTGGCGAAGTCGGGCAGCGGGCCGACCTCGCGGCCCGCGACGTGGTCGGCGAGGTTGGCCAGCGCCAGCGCCCAGTAGGTGCCGATCAGGCCGATCGTGCCGCCGCCGCCCGAGGCGACGACACCCCAGCCGGGGAACCCGTCCTGGGTCAGCGACAGGACGGTGGTGTCGTCGTCCTCGGCCTCGAGGGCGATGTCGACGGTGGTCTCGGTGCCCTCGATGGTCCAGGTGAACCGGAGGGTGGTGTCGTCGGCGGCGAGCAGCCTCTGCGCGGGGCCGTCAGCGCCGTCAGCGCCGTCGATGGTGTTGCGGCCCCAGAACCGGTAGGTGTCGGGCAGCTCGACCTCGGCGTGCTCGGCGAACCAGACGCGGAGCTGGGCCGGGTCGGTCAGCGCCGCGCGCACCCGGTCCACCCCGGCGGGCAGGCGCAGGCTGTACTCGACGTTCTCGGTCATGTCTGGCTCTCCTTCGGGTAACACGCCACGACCAGGGCGAAGGGGTCCCCCTCCGCGCCGCCGTGGCGGGTGAACAGGTCTTGCAACGTCGTGCGCAGGTCGGCGAGGAACGCCTCCCTGTTCTCCGGGGGCACGCGGATCTCCCCCGCGACCCCCAGCGAGGGCAGCTCGGGCCGGGCCCGGTCGAGCGCGGCGATGTCCACCTGGACCTGTTCGACCAGGTCCAGCAGGTGCCCCAGGTTCAACTCGTCGCGCTCCCGCCTGCCGCCGATGCGGCCGACGAGCGCGGGTGAGAGCCAGTACGACCGCGCGGTCGCCTGGTACACGGCCTCGGTCACCGCGCGCACCCGCCGGTCGGACACCTGGGCGACGAGCCCGGCCTCCACCAGCTTCTTCACGTGGTAGTGCACCCGCTGCGGCGTCTGCCCCAGCGCGGCGGCGACCTCGGCGCAGGACCGGGGCTCGGCGAGTTGGCGCAGCACGTCGACGCGGTGCGGCTTGAGCAGGGCCTCGGCCTGGTCCAGGCGGTCGAGGTAGTGGATGTCTCTCATGGCAAGAACTATTTTTTACGTTCAAAGAAGTTTTTGTCAAGTCCCCGTGCCGAACTCCTCCGTCATGCCGCCGGGAGCTAGGCGAGGCCCGCCTCGTAGGCGATCAGCGCCGCCTGCACCCGGTTCTCCGCGTCGAGGCGGGTGAGGATGGCGCTGACGTGCGCCTTGACCGTGGACTCGACCAGCCGCAGGTCGCGGGCGATCCGCCGGTTCGGCTTGCCCGCCGCCACCCCGGCGAGGACGTCGCGCTCCCTCGGGGTGAGCGCGGCGACCAGCTCCCGCGCCCGCGCGGCCCGCGTCGCCCTGGCCGGGTCGAGGCGGGCGATGACCCGGCGGGCGACCGGCGGCGACAGGAACGCCGCCCCCTCCGCGACCGCCCGCACCCCGGCGATGAGGTCGCGCGGGTCGCCGCCCTTGAGCAGGAAGCCGGAGGCGCCCGCGGCCAGGGCGCGGGCGATGTTCTCGTCCTCGCCGAAGGTGGTGAGCACGGCGATCCCGGGGCCCTGGATGCGCTCGGCGGCCGTGAGCCCGTCCAGCACGGGCATCCGGATGTCGAGCAGGACGACGTCGGGCCGGTGCGCCCGCGCCAGCTCCACCGCCCGCTGCCCGTCGGCGGCCTCGGCGACCACCTCGATGCCGGGGTCGGTCGCCAGCACCGCGCGCACCCCGGCCCGGATCAGCGGCTCGTCGTCGGCGAGCAGCACCCGGATCACGCCAGCACGTCCAACCCGGAGACGACCGCCACGAGCACCAGCCCCAGCACCGCGCTGACGGCCAGCGGCCTGACCAGGACGCGCAGCCTGCGCCGCGCCAGCTCCCGTTCGGCGGTGGGCGCCGCGGGCGGGGCGTGCGGGAGGCCGGCGCGGATCTCGAACCCGCCCGCCACCGGTCCCGCGACGCACTCGCCGCCCGCCAGCCGGGCCCGCTCCCGCAACCCGTCGAGCCCCCGTCCGCCGCCGACAGCCCCGTCAGCCGGGCTCACACCGGTGAACACCCGCACCGCGCTCTCCCCCTCGCCGTGCTCCACCTCGACCTCCACCGCCGCTCCCGGCGCGTGCTTGGCCGCGTTCGTCAACCCCTCCTGCACCACCCGGAACACCACCTCCTCCACCGCGGACGGCGCGTCCCCCCGCTCCGACAGGGTGACCGGCAAGCCGGACGCCGACACCAGGTCCGCCAGCGCCGGGAACGGCGCGTCGGCCAGGGAGATGATGTCGCGCAGGCGTTCGGTGGCCGCGCCCGCGGCGGCGCGCAGGGCCCGCGCCTCGGCGCGGTGGCGGTCGGGCAGGTCGGGGGCCAGCTCTAGGGCCCCGGCGCGCAGGGCGACGACAGCGAGGTCGTGCCCGAGGGAGTCGTGCATGTCGCGGGCGGTGCGGGCGCGCTCGGCGGCGGTCACGCGCTCCTGTTCCCGGGCCCAGGTCGTCTCGACCGCCCGGTGGTAGAGCGCGCGCTCCCGGCCGGCCAGCAACGGCAACACCCCCGCGGCGACCAGCGTCGCCACCATCAGCGACCACGTCCACGCGCTGTCCAGCCCCAGCACGACACCGACCGCGCCCGCGACCGTGACGCCGACCCACGCCCACGCCTCCCGCCCCGCGACGAAGCACCCGACCACCACCAGGGGCAGCAGCGCCGAGTCGTACAGCCCGACACCGTCCACCAGGGCCACCGCCACCGCCGCCCCACCGGCCACGACCGGCAGCCACTCCCCCGCCACCGCCACGACCGCGACGCCCAGGACCCACCACCACTCGAACCGCCCCCACAGCGCGCCGACGCCGTGGACCGCGGCGAGCACCCCGATCCACTTCACCGACCCCACCGTCCTCTCAGGCGCGCGCCCAGCACAACCACACCACACGACGCCGCGACGGCCGCGAACACCACCAGCGCGGGCCAGGACAGCATCAACCGGTCGAACGAGATCCGCCGCCCCCCGAACACGAAGCCCACGGCGTCGGTCAGGAACACCAGGCCCAGCACGGGGGTCGCCAGCCACAGCGACCGCCACCACGCCCGCGGCCGACGCGACCGGACCACGCCGACGACCCCCGCGCCCACCGCCGCGAGCGTCAGCCCTCCCAGCACCCAGTCGCCGACGACGCCCGCGGGCCAGCGCGGCTCGGCCCCGCCGAAGAGCACTTGCGCGAGCAGTGTGGCGTCGCTCTCCAAGGCGACGCCCGTCGGCGCGACGACGGCGACGCCGAGGTCCGCGGACAGGATCTGGTGGCTGGTGTAGGTGAACAGGTCGCCGCTGTGGCTGACCCGGTCGCCCTCGGCGCGCCAGCCCATCTCCTCCCGGTGCGTGCGCTCCACCGCCTCGCCGCCGCGCGCCTGGAACACCAGCCACCGCGCCAGGTCCGCGGCCGTCGAGGCCATCCCGTGGCTGCCGCCGAGGAACCAGTCCGGCTCGTCGGCGGGCACGGGCACCCCGTACGCGCGGACGTGCCCGTGCAAGTCCAGTTCGGCGGCCATGTCCACGGTGCGGGTCGAGTCCATGCCCGCGGGGACCAACACGTTGTCCCGCAACACATCGGCGAACGGCCGGCCGGTGACGACCTCGACCAGTCGGGCGGCCACCTGGTAGTTCGGGTTGTGGTAGCGGAACCGCCCGCCCGGTTCACCCGCCAGCGGCGCGTCGCGCAGGCGGGTGACCAGTTCGGACAGCGTGCGCGGGGAGTCGAGGGCGAGCTCCGGGTAGGCGCTGTCGGCCATGCCGGAGGTGTGGGTGAGCAACTGCCGGGTGGTGATCCGCTCGGCCGCGGGGTCGGCCATCCGGAAGTCGAGGTACTGGCTGACGGGGCGGTCCAGGTCGACGCCCGCGGACAGGACGGCGAGGGCGGTGAAGGACTTGCTCAGCGACGCGATGGGCACCTCCGAGGCCCCGGTGAGCGGCGCGCCGGTGGCGTCGTGGCCGAACCCGCGGGCGAGCAGGACCTCGGTCCCCCGGGTGACGGCGACGACGGCGCCGGGCAGGCCGGTGTGGTCGAGGTAGCGCTCGACCGAGCCCGCCAGGTCCGCCGGGGCGGCGACCGGGGAGAGGGCCAGGGCGAGTGCGATGGCGGTCGACTTCATGGTGGCGACGCTAGGGAGCTCCCGGCCCCCGGCACGACCGGCGGACGCACGGCCTCACCCCCTACCAAGGAAGGGGGTCGTGACCAGCGTCAATCCACTCGAAAGCGGCCAGGGTCACCTCGACGCGGACCCGGTGCGGTGTGGCAGACTCCGAGCACGTGACCATGCTTCGAATCGCCGTGCCCAACAAGGGGTCGCTCAGCGTCCCCTCCGAGCAGTTGCTCACCGCCGCGGGGTACCGGGTGCATCGGTCCAACCGCGAGCTGATGATCGACGACGCCCGCAACGACGTGCAGTTCTACTTCCTGCGTCCCCGCGACATCGCGGTGTACGTCGGCTCCGGCACCCTCGACGCCGGGTTCACCGGCCGCGACCTGCTCATCGACGCCGACGCGGGCGCCAGGGAGGTCATGGAGCTGGGCTACTCGGCCTCGACCTTCCGGTTCGCCGCCCGCCCGGACACGCTGACCGGCGCGACCGACCTGGAGGGCCTGCGGGTCGCCACCTCGTACCCGACGCTGGTGCAGAAGTACCTGGCCGAGCTGGGGGTGACCGTGCGGCTGGTGAAGCTCGACGGCGCCGTGGAGACCTCGGTCCGGCTGGGCATCGCCGACGCGGTGGCCGACGTGGTGGAGACCGGCACCAGCCTGCGCAACTCCGGCCTGGCCGTGTTCGGCGACCCGATCCTGCGCTCGGAGGCTGTGCTCGTCGAGCGCCCCGACCTCGGCGCCGACGAGCGGATCGCGTTCGAGCGGCTGTGCCGCAGGCTCAAGGGCGTGCTCATCGCCCGCCAGTACGTCATGGTCGACTTCGACTGCCCGGTCGAGGCCCAGGACGCCGCGTGCGCGCTGACCCCGGGCATCGAGGCGCCGACGGTGTCACCGCTGGCCCGCGCAGGCTGGGTGGCCGTGCGCTCGCTGGTGCCGCGCGAGCGGGCGCCGTTCGTGATGGACGAGCTGTGGGAGGTCGGCGCCAGGGCGATCCTGGTGACCCCCTTGGAGTCCAGCCGCATCTGATGCGCCCGCTGGCCTACGGCGGGCACCCGGCGCAGGTCGTCGAGCTGACCGAGCCCGACACCCGCGCCGACGCGGTCGTCCTGCTGGTGCACGGCGGCTACTGGCGGGCCCGGCACGGCCTGGAGCTGAGCAGGCCGCTGGTGCCGTCGCTGGTGGCCGCCGGGTTCGCCGTGGCCAACACCGGGTACCGACGGGTCGGCGACGGCGGCGGCTGGCCGACCAGCCTCGACGACGTGGCCGCCGCGCGCGCCGCGCTGGGCGGGGACCGGCCGGTGTTCGCCGTCGGCCACTCCGCGGGCGGGCAGCTCGCGGTGTGCCTGGCCAAGCGCGGCGCGGTGGCGGGCGTGGTCTGCCTGGCGGGCGTGCTCGACGTCGTCGCCGCGGCACGGCAAGACCTGGGCGAGGGCGCGACCCGGCAGTTCCTCGGCGGCCACCCCGACGACCTGCCCGACACCTACGCCGCCGCGTCACCCCTCGCCCTCGCCCCGATCGGCGTGCCGGTGACCTGCGTGCACGCCGCCGACGACGACCGGGTGCCGATCGCGCAGAGCACCGCGTTCACCGAACTGACCGGCGACCGGCTGGTCACCCTCGCCACGGGCGGGCACTTCGCGTTCCTCGACCCCGACTCGCAGGCGTGGGCGGTCGCGATCGAGGAGATCAGCCGGTTGGCAGGGTCCAGCCCATCGTGACCGTGGGCGCGGCGGGTGGCCGCTGACCGGGGGTGGTCGACGTCATCGCCACAGCACGGCGAGATATGGACGCAGACCTCCTCAGCGGCCTGCTCGATGCCTACGCCGCCGCATGTTGGTGATCCGGGGTTCCCCGAGCGGACTTTGGCCGGGTCAGAAGTTGTCCACAGGCATGATCAACTTTGGGGTGCGGTGAGGGGTGGGCCGATAGAATGGGCATCGGGACGCCCCCAGTGGTCAATGCCACTTACTTAGTGTTTTGCCCGGTGGGACGGGTGTGGTGGTGGAGGGTTCGGGTGAAGGGGGTCCGGTCGGTGTCGGCTTGCTCGGTCGCCTCGCGCACGGGGTTGGTGGATGCGCAACAGCGCCCGGGTCTGTTGCCGCGCTGTTTCGGGGTGTGGGGAACACGGTTGGAGGGTGGTGAGCAACCGGATGGGCTCGGTTGTGCCACCCTTGCTCGGGACCTCGTGCTCGGGGACCCGAACCAGGGTGTGGTCGACAGGCACGGTCGTGCGGTGTCCTCGCGTTCGGAACGCTTCCACGCCTCGATCTCCGCGGCCACCATCACCACGCACGCCCCCACAGCCCACACGTCGGGCTAAGTAAGTGGCATTGCCCAGTGGTGTGGTGGGGTTTGGTGTCGCGCGGGTGGTCGTGAAAGTGGTGGTGAGAGTGATCGGGTCGTGCGGCCACTGTGCCTCATCGTCGCCGATCGGCGTTCCGGTGATCTGCGTGCACGACGTCGGTCGCGGCGAGCGGGTGCGGTCACCGAGCTGACTGGCTGATCACCCTCGCCACGGGCGGGCATCTCGCGTGCCTTGGTCCCGGCGTCGGGGAGGTCAGCCGGTTGGCAGGGTCCAGCCCATCGTGACCGTGGTGCCGTCGGCGCGGCGGGTGGTGGTGCTGGTGTGCGCGAGCGTGTCGATCATCGGCAGGCCCCGGCCCCTGGTGGTGTCCAGCGGGTCGGGTCGCTTCCACGCGCCGTGGTCGGTGACGGTGAGTTCCAGTTCGGCGCCGCGGCGCACGGCCAGGACGTCGAGCACGCCGTCCGGGTTGTCGCGGTACCCGTGCTCGACGGAGTTCGCCATCGCCTCGTAGCCCGCCAGCACGATGTCGTCGGTCAGCATCGGCGACACGCCCTGCCCGTCCAGCCACCGCGCGAGGTCGAGCCGCACGGCGACGAGGTGGTCCGGGTCGGCGGGCACCGAGCGGTGGAAGCGCGCCCGCGCCCCGGCGTGGTGGACGTGGATGAGGGCGATGTCGTCGTCGTGGGCCCCACCGGTCAGGTCGGCGATGAGCTGGTCGCAGGCGGTGCCGGTGTCGAGCGCCGCGCGGACGCCGGACAGGCCGCGCACCAGCCACTCGATGCCCACGGCCAGGTCCCGGGAGCGGCTCTCGACCAGGCCGTCGGTGTAGAGCACCAGGTCGCAGCCCGCCGCGAAGCCGGTGTGCGCCGTGGGGAACTCGCGCCCGACGCCCAGCGGCTGGGCCATCGCCTCGCCGATCTGCTCCACGGCGCCGTCCGGGCGCACCAGCACGGCGGGCAGGTGCCCGGCGTTGGCGTAGACGAGCCGCTCGGCCACCGGGTCGTGCACGGCGTAGAAGCAGGTGACGAAGGTGGCCTCGGGCAGCGCCGAGACCAACTGGGAGACGTTGCGCAGCAGCTCCGGGGGGTTCATCTCCAGCAGCGCGTAGGAGCGGATCGCGGTGCGCACCTGCCCCATCACCGCCGCCGCGGCCACCCCGTGCCCGACCACGTCGCCGATGACGAACGCGGTGGCCCCCGAGGGCAGGGCGAGCACGTCGAACCAGTCGCCGCCGATCTTGCCGCCGGTGGCCGCGGGCAGGTACCGGGTGACGATGTCCAGGCCGGGCACCCGGGGCGCCTCGGGCAGCATCGCCCGGGACAGCTCCCTGGCCATGTTCGCCTCCCGGTTGAACAGCCGCGCGTTGTCCAGCGCGATCGCGGCGTAGCCTGCGATGCCCTCGGCCAGGTACTCGTGCCGGGCGGTGAACCGGCCGGGGTCGGAGTGGCCGAAGAAGAACCCGCCGAGCACCTCGCCGGTGGTCGGGCTGATCGCCGAGACGGCCAGGTAGCTGCGCACCGGCAGGTGGCCGGAGGGCATGCCGAAGTAGGGCTTGTTGTGCCCGAAGCGCGGGTCGGCGGTGATGTCCTCGCTGCGCACCGTGCCGTCGCCGTCGAAGGTCGGGGCGAAGACCTGGGTGTTGCGCGGCATCGGGAAGCGGGAGAACGCCTCGCGCGGGACGCCGGAGAGGGTGTAGAGGGTGTAGGACTCGCCGTACTCGTTGATCAGGTTGTAGAAGAACGCGCCGAACTGCGCCCCGGTCGAGGTCGTCGCCGCGTTGGTGGCGTCCTGCACCAGCAGGTCGATGTCGAGCTGCGCGGTCAGCCGCCGCCCGATGGAGTGCAGCGCGTCGACCACTGCCGCCTCCGCGCGCATCGCCGCGGCCAGCTCGGCCGTCGCCGCCCCGACGACCGTCGCCACCACCTCGTGCCGGTCGCCGACGGGCACATCGGTGGTCAGCAGGACCGCGCGCTCGCCGTTGGCCACCGCCAGCGCCCCGGTCACCACCTCCCCCGGCGCCGCGGCCGCGAGCAGCGCCGCGTCCGCCACGACCAGCGCCAGCCCGTCGACCGGGGCCAGCAGCGCGGGATCCAGCTCCCTGGTCCGCACCGCCACCTGCCCGCCGTCCGGCCCGCGGAAGGCGGCCCGGGCCGCGGCGATCAACCCCTCGAACCCGGCGGCGACAGGAGCGCTCACCGTCCCGCCACGGCCGCGTCGAGCGAGGGGTAGATGTCGAGCACATCGGTCAGCCTGGTCATCTGCAGCGGACGCAGCACCACCCGCCCCTCGGCGACCACCCGCAGGGTCGGCCACTGCTGGTGGGCGCGCACGAGGACGGACATCCCCGCCGAGGCCAGGAAGTCCACCGAGGTCAAGTCGATGACCAGCGGCGTGCTCTCCGCCGCCCGCTCGGCGCGGTCGACGAGCTGCTGCAGCTTGGGGGCCAGGGCGAGGTCGAGCGCGCCGCTGACCCGCAGGACGGTCACCGCGTCCCCGGGCACCAGCTCGACCGAACCTGCCGAACTCTCCACCCGACCCGCGGGCGACATGGGGCTGTCGGACTCGCTCATGCCGCACATCCTGCCTTCTGCGGTCGACGATGTCGCCCCCGGGCAGCCCGGATCGCCCCTCCCCCAACCCAGCCCCCGGACAGCGGGCGCACCCCCGCCCCCTGGCACGAGCCGACACCACCGATCAGCCCCCCGACCACGCCACCGCACCACCGGCTGACCTGGACCGTGACCAGGCGTGTCCCCCCAGCAAGCCGGCGCCGCGCCCGGGCCAGGCGCCCCCGCCGGTCGACCCGAGCCGGATATCCAGTGGCGGCGGCGCGCCACCACGGTCAGTCCCGGGGAGCCAGTTCCCCACCGTCCGCGTCGGTGATCGTGATGGCCGCGGCCGGGCACGAGTCGGCGATGTCGAGCAGCGACTCGTCGGGGTCGGCCGTGGGGGTGAGCGGCCTGGCCTTGGGGCCGTCGAGGGTGAAGGCGTCGGGGCGGGCGCCCGCGCACATGCCCGAGCCCAGGCAGGCGGCGGCGTCGACGTTGATCGTCCAGGTCATGGTCACCACCGCACCATCATCCGGCGCGGCCCGCGCACCAGCATCTGGGTCTTCCACCGCGGGGCCTCGGCCTCGCGCAGGCCGGGCAGGCGGGCGGCGAGGCCGCGCAGGGCCTCCTGCAGCTCGAGCCGGGCCAGCGGCGCGCCGAGGCAGTGGTGCACGCCGTGGCCGAAGCCCAGGTGGGAGGTCTCCTCGCGGTCGAAGCGCAACTCGTCGGCGCAGGCGAAGCGGGCGTCGTCGTGGTTTGCCGAGGCGATCGAGACCAGGACGGGCTCGCCCGCGCGGACGGTGACCGAGCCGACCTCGACGTCCTCGGTGGCGTAGCGGGGGAAGGCGCCGCCCGCGCCGAGCGCCACGAAGCGCATCAGCTCCTCGACGGCGGGGACCACCTCCTCCTGGTCGGCCACCAGCGCGGCCCACCGCTCGGGGTGGGCGAGCAGCACGTGCACGAAGTTGGGGATCTGGGTCGCGGTCGTCTCGTGGCCCGCGACGAGCACGCCGACGCACAGGTCGACCAGCTCCAGCTCGGTGAGCCGCTCGGTGTTCTCGGCGCGCGCGGCGATCAGCGCGCTCATCAGGTCGTCGCGCGGCTCGGCGCGGCGCAGGCGGACCAGGTCGCCCATGTACTCGCGCAGCTCCCCGTGGTTGGCGCCGAACTCCTCCTCGGTCAGCGACGAGGTCGACAGCAGCGCGTCGCTCCACACCCGGAAGCGGTGGCGGTCCTCGGCGGGGACGCCGAGCAGCTCGCAGATGACCTGGACCGGCAGCGGCAGCGCGAAGGCGTCGACGAGGTCGACCGGCCCGCCCGCGGCCCGCATGGCGTCGATGAGCCCGCCGGTGATCTCGCGCACCCACGGGCGCAGCTTCTCCACCCGCCGCACGGTGAACGCGCCCGCCACGAGCACCCGCAGCCGGGTGTGGTCCGGCGGGTCCATCGCGAGGATGCCGCCGGGACGGCGGTAGGGGCTGCTGCGGGGCTCGTCCCGCGCCGCGGCCATGGCCCGGCTGAACCGGCGGTCGCCCAGCACCAGCCGCACGTCCTCGTACCGGGTGGCCAGCCAGGCGGGCTCGCCGAAGGGCAGCCGCACCCGGAGCATCCCGGGCGCCTCCCGCGCCTCGCGGTAGCGCGGGGACAGCTCGATGCCCTCCGCCTCGTTGAACGGGTAGGTCTGCACGCTCGTCAACGCAAGTCCCCTCGGCAGCGTCCGGCGTCGGTGGGGCGCCTGCCGACAAAGGTAGGACGAAGGATGCTCAGCGTCAACGCCCGAACACGGCAAGTGACAGTGTGGACGGTGCGGCAGGATGGCCCGGGTGAAGTGGAACCGCGCAGTGCACCACGTCGAACACCTGGCCTCGGCGTGCGCCGGGATGGCCGCCAAGCCCGCGACGATCTTCCCGCTGCGGGTGGTCGGGCTGTGGGTGGCGGGCGGGCTGCTGGGCCCGGCCGCCGACGACGTGGACTCCGCGCTGGTGGCCCTCGAGGTCGACCTGCCCGCCGAGGAGGTGCCGTGGCTGGTGGAGCCCGCGGGCGCCACGCACTGGGGCAACGCGGTGAAGCTGGCCCAGTCGCCGCTGGCGGTCCGCTGGCGCTCCGCGCACGCCCCGGTCTGGAACCACATCCTGGAACGGCCCGCTCGTGTGTGGACTGTCACCGACGGCCTGGACGAGGACGCGCTCGCCGCGCTGCGGGCAGGCGACGGCGAGCGCGTCCGCGCGCCCGCCCCGGCCGACCGGGACGCGCGCATGGCCGCTGAGCTGCGGATCAGCCACGCCGCGCTGGTCGAGCGCACCGCCGCCTACCAGGACCGGAGGTGGCGGCCGGGCAAGCTGGAGCCGGTCGCCGACGCCCTCTGGCAGGCGTCCGCCGGGTACCTCGATGTGCTGAGCGTGACCAAAACCGGAGAAAGTTGGGCCAAACAGGTGTAAACCCTGGTCAGAGCGGCTATCCGCGCCGGTCAAGACCACCCCGAGGAGGACCCGTGCCCAAGACCGCCGATCCGAACCCGATCTACACCGCGCTCGCCCGGGAGCAGGGCGTGACCCCGGTGCCCGAGCAGCAGCCCAAGACCGAGGACAAGCCCGCCTCCACGTCCGAGTAGCGGGCAGCGGGGCTACCGCCCCCGGAACACCTCCACCGCTCGCCGCACGGCCGGGTGCCCGAACACACCCGCGACGTCCAGCGGCAGCGGGATGCGCCAGTTGGGGTACTGGTCGACAGTGCCCGGCAGGTTGGGCTGGCGCTCCTCCCCGATGAGGTCCTGCGGCGCGGCGAACACCAGCGCGCAGGGCGTCCTGGCGAGCAGCACGTGCAGCGCGTCGACCACGTCGGGCAGCGGCGCGTCCGCCGCGACCAGTCCCTCGGAGACCAGCAGCGCCACGATCTCGTCCCGCTCGGCGGCGGCGCGCGCCCGCTCCCCCTCCGGGTCCGACAGCAGTCCCCGCTCGGCGCGGACGCGGACGTGGTCGCCGGTGAGGAAGCCCAGGGCGGTGGGCAGGTCGTGGGTGGACACGCTCGCGGCGGCCTGGGCCGACCACCGCGCGGGCGGGCGCGGGCTGCCGTCGTCGTCGCGCTCGAACCAGGCCACCGAGCAGCTCAGCACGCCGCGCTCGCGCAGGGTCGCGGTGACCGCGTCGGGCACCGTCCCCAGGTCCTCGCCGATCACGACCGCCCCGGCCCGGTGCGCCTCCAGCAGCAGCACGCCCAGCATCGCCTCGGCGTCGTAGTGCACGTAGGTGCCCTTGTCCGCCGCGCCGCCCGGCGGGATCCACCACAGCCGCCACAGCCCGGCCACGTGGTCGACCCGGATGCCGTCGCCGTGGGCGAGCACGGCGCGGATCATGTCGCGGAAGGGCAGGTAGCCCGCGGCGGCGAGCCGGTCCGGGCGGAACGGCGGCAGCACCCAGTCCTGGCCCAGCGGGCTGAACGCGTCCGGCGGCGCGCCCACGGTGACCTCGGTGGCCAGCACGTCGCGCAGCGACCACGCGTCGGCGCCGCTGGGGGTCACTCCGACCGGCAGGTCGTGCACCACGCCGACGGCCAGGTCGGCCGCGGCCGCGTGCACCCCGTCGAGCTGGCACGCGCACAGCCCCTGCACCCAGACGTGGAACGCGACCCGGTCGGCCAGCTCGCCGCGGGCGGCGCGGACCTCGGCGGAACCGGGGTGGCGCAGCGGTGCGGGCCAGTCGCGCCAGTCGGGCCCGTGCACCTCGGCGAGCGCGGCGAAGGTGGCGTAGTCCAGCAGGCCGGGCTCGACGGCGGCCAGGTCGACCGGCGGGGCCAGCAGCGCCAGCGCGGCGGACTTGGCCCGCCACACCGCGTCGTGGTCGATCAGCTCGGTCGCGTCCGGGCGCAGGGCCAGCACCTCGGCGCGGGTGGCCTCGTCGGCGGTGGCGAACTCGGGCGTCGCGGTGACGGACAGGTGCACCGGGTTCAGGAAGCGCCTGCTCGAGGGCGAGTAGGGCGAGCGCTGCACCGGGTGCACCAGGTTGGGCGCGGCGACCGGGCTGACCAGCACCGCCCCGCCCGCGTCGGCGGCGGTGCCCTCGACGAAGGCGCGCAGGTCGGCGTAGTCGCCGATGCCCCAGGAGTCGGGGGTGTGCAGGGCGTAGAGCTGGGTCATCCAGCCCCAGGTCCGCGGGGCGGGCGGCAGCGCGGCGGGGGCGACCGCCAGCGGCGTCTCCCGGTCGCCGACGCGCAGCGTGTGCCAGCCCAGCGGCAGGTCGGCGGGCAGCGCCCCGTCGACGGCGACCTCACCGCCGTCCTCCAGCAGCACCGTGCCCGCCCCGACCCGCACCCGGTCGCCTCGCCGCACCACCGTGGGCACCGGCCGCTCGCATGGAGCAGCCAGTGCGGCGGCGACGGCCTCCGGCGTGCTCGCGTCCACGCCCAACTGCGCCAGGACCGCCACGACCACCTCGGCGCTGACCTCGACCTGCTCGCGGTCGCCGTTCTCGTACTCCGTCGCCACGCCGTGCGCGGCGGCCAACGCCGCCAGTTGCCCGTCCACCAGAGCCCTCTCGTGCCTATCCGAGCGGTGCGCGCTCGGCCGCGTGCGCGATGCCGCGCGCCATCAGCCCGAACACGACGTCGTGCGCGGGTTTGTTCGCGTACCAGTACAGCGTGCCCGCCACCCCGTCCGGCTGGTAGGTGACCGTCTGCTCCAGCACGCTCTCGTCCGCGGCGGGACCGGGCCGGGCGCGCAGGGTCAGCCACGCCTTGCCGGGCAGCCGCATGTCCGCGCGCAGCACCAGCACCCGCCGCTCGTCGTCGCGCTCGACCACGGTCCAGGAGTCGACGCTGTCGCCCTCGGCCAGCCGCTCGGGCCTGCCCCGGTGCAGGCCGACGCCGCCGATGACGTGGTCGATGGCACCGCGCAGGGCCCACGCGCCGGGGATGGTGTGCCACCCGGCGGCGCCGCCGATGTCGGTGATGACCCGCCACAGCCCGGTGTCGGTGCTGGCGCTGGCGACCTCGCGGTGGTCGGTGCGCAGACCGGGCGCGATGCTCGGCGGGGCCTCCGGCGCGGGCAGCCCGAGCGCCGCGCGCAGCGCCTGGTCGACGCTGGTCGCCCCACCGGGTGGCGGCGCGGCGACGGCGGCCGGGTCGGGGACCAGGTCGTGGCGCAGCGACTCCAGCAGCGCCCGCACCAGCGGCGCGGGCAGCGGGCTGAACACCGAGACGGCGGTGGCGGTGGGCCCGTCGGGCAGCGGCGGGATGGGGACCGGCACCCGCCTGCGCAGGCGGGCCACCCTGGCGTAGCGCTGCACCAGGTCCAGGTAGGTCACCGTCTCCGGCCCCGCCAGCTCGACGGTCTCGTTCCTCGGCGCGGCGCCCGCCGCGGCCACGAGGTGGTGCAGCACGTCGTCCAGCGCCACCGGCCTGCTCCGGTTGTCCATCCACGGCGGCGCCAACAGCACCGGCGCCGCCCGGCTGGCCCGGGCGAGCAGGTCCAGGCTGGCCGACCCGGCCCCGATGATCATCGATGCCTGGAGCACGAGCGCGGGCACCGGCGCGCGCAGGAACACATCGCCCACCCCCGCCCGGGAGGCCAGGTGCGCGGAGACGTCGTCACCGCCGGGCCGCGGCCCGCCCAGGTACACGACCTGCCGCACCCCCGCCTCGACGGCGGCCTTGGCGACCACCCTGGCGATCTCGTCGTCCACCGAGACGAAGTCGTCGCCCGCCATCGAGTGCACCAGGTGGTAGACCACGTCGACACCGGCCACCGCCGCCGCGACCGCCACCGGGACGCGCGCGTCGCCGCGCAGGACGGTCACACCGCCCGGCACGTCCTCGGGGTCCAGCGAGCGCCCCATCGCCCTGACCCCGTGTCCCGCTCCCACCAGCGCCGCCACCAGCGGCCGTCCGATGTAGCCGCCCGCGCCGATGACCAGACAGGTGCTCACCACGCCCACTATCCCAGTGCCGCACCGGATCCGCTGAGTTCGCTCGACCCGCGACGAGGCGCGACGTCCACACGCCCCCACCACCCGCGAGTCACCGAACCCCACCGCGACACGCCGTCCGACACCAGGTCACCGACCGAGCGGTGTCAAGAAAGGTGTCACGCGGGTTCCGGGTGTCCCGCGGCCAGCCAGCGCGCGACCAGTTCCGGGTCGCGCCGCTCCAACTCGGCCAGGCACGACGCGCGCACGCGCAGCGCGGCCGCCGCCTCGGCCGCGTCGTGGGCCCGCTCGAGCCGGGCGGCGGCATCGTCCCAGCGACCGCGCAGTTGATCGGTGTCGAGGAAGCGGTCACGCAGCCACAGCAGGGGCGCGCCGGTGAAGGCCAGGGCGGCGAGGACGTGCATGGCGGCGGAGTCGAGCAGCAGCACCAGCCCGACCACGGCGACGATCACCGCGAGCAGCCCCGCCAGCACCGGCAGCGGCGGCAGCCGCACGCCGGTCAGGTCCGCGCAGCCCAGGCACAGCGCGACCGCCAGGCAGGAGGCCGTCACCGCGATCATCGCCAGCGACGCCGTGCCCAGCAGCACCACGCCCGCGCCGAGTCCGATCGACCCGACCAGGGCGGCCACGCCCAGCCAGGCGCGCCGGTACCACCGGCGCGAGATCCTCACCATCACCAGGGCCTCTCCTTCCACAAAGTCCTGCTCGACACTGTGAGCTTCCACCGGGCGGCGTCGGCAAACCGCTGGCGTGGTGCGCTCATCGGGGGAAACCGGGCGGCCGGTTGCTTGCTGTGGGGCAAACGTGCTTTATGCTGCCGGTAACCGCCGCTCCACCGTCCCAGGAACCGAGGCCGTCATGGCTGCTGCCGCCCGTCCGGTCGGGCTCCCCGGTCCCCGGGGGCCCGGGTCGGCAGGGGTGACCGTGGGGGTGAGCGCGGTCAGCCGCTGGGCGGTGCTGGTGCGCGTCGAGGGTGAGGTCGACCTCGGGTCCGCGCGGACGCTCGAGGCCCGGCTCGGCCAGGCCCTGGAGACCCCCGACGTGCTCGCCGTGGTCGTCGACCTGTCCGGGGTCGGGTTCCTGGCCGCCGCGGGGTTGTCGGCGCTCGTGCGGGTGGCCGAGCGGGCGGAGTCGATGGCGGTGCGGCTGCACCTGGTCGCCGAGCACCGGGCCGTGCTGCGGCCGCTGGAGGTCACCGGCCTGCGCCCGAGGTTCCGGCTGCACGCCGACGCGGCGGACGCGCTGACGCGCTACGAGTCGGCCAGCTCCCGGTAGGGCGTCCGGAACCCGTCCACCACCAGCGCCTTGAGGTGCGCGCGCTTGCGCACGGCGATGACGATGGCGGCGAGGACGTACACACCGGACAGCACCAGCAGCTCGATCCCCTTGATCGAGGCGGGCAGCACCGCGGCGAGGACGAACTGGGCGACGAACATCCCGAAGAGCACCACCGCGGCGCGGACGGTGATCGTCAGGCTCAGCAGCAGGGTCACCGCGAACAGCGATTGCGCGGCGGTGAGCAGCAGCTCCTCGCGCTGCGGGCCGTCCAGCGGCAGCCCGGACAGCCTCCCGGCGGAGATCGCGAACACGATCGGCAGCGTGCCGACCAGCAGCGTCCACTGGTTGACCTTGGACGAGACCAGGGTGGCCAGCGCGTCGGTGGTCTTGAGCCGCCACGCGTACAGGCTCGCCACCAGCAGCTCGGGGGCCTCGGAGGCCAGCGGGGCCACCCACTGCACCAGGAAGAACTGGCTGACGCCCAGCTCGGTCCCCGTCTCCACCAACGCGTGCGCGAAGTTCTCCGCGACCAGGAGGATCACCGCGGCGGCGAAGGCGAACAGGCCCACGCACCACCAGCGGCGGCGGCGCTTGGCCTGGTTGCCCAGCACCGCGGACACGCCCTGCAGGTCCGGGTCGCCCGCGGGGGCCCGGGCCACGCGCACCGCGTAGAGCAGGAAGATGCCGACGAGCACGGCCGTGTCGACCAGGGTGACCGAGTTCCGCAGCGGCAGGGTCAGCGAGTAGAGGGTCGCCAGGGCCAGGAAGGCCAGCGGGACGGCGTCGGTCCGGGCCAGGGTGATCGCGGTGGGTCCTTTGTGGCCGCTGCCGCGCAGCCGCCAGGCGGCGATGAACACGACCACGGCCCAGCCGACGCCGACGAGTATCCGGTTCGCCCCGGTCATGTTCGCCAGCGCCAGCCCGCACGAGGACTCCGTGCCGGGGGCGGCGTCCGGGGGCAGGCAGGCGGGCCCGTGCTCGGCGAACGCGGCGCCGCCCTCGGCGGTGAACACGAAGTCCACCGCGTACTCCGGCAGCACCGCGATCAGCGCCAGGGCGGTGATCGCCAGTCCCGGGGAGATGTCGAGCTGGATGGCCTCGGCCACCCAGCTCAGCACGAACGCCGCGCCGACGACCGCGACGCCGAACAGCGCCGCGTCGACCGGGGGCGAGGTGTGGGACCCGGCGACGCCCAGCACGACGCCGGGCACGGTGACGGCGATGGCCGCCCACAGCGCGATCGCGGCCCGGGTGAACACCACGGGCCGCGATCGCGTAGGCGCGCTCAGCGCTTCTCCGGCAGGATCGGTCGCTCGACCGCGCCGCGCTTCTCCTGCACGGGCACGGGGATCTGGTCGTCACCCGGCTGGACCGCCTTGAACCGCGCCGGGGTCGTGGGGTCGTTGGTGATCACCGGCTCGTGCCGCACCGGCACGTCCGGGTTGGGCGCCACGACGGCGTCGGGGACGGGCTGGTTCTCCTCGCGGCTCTCGTAGCGCTGCTTGGTCAGGCTCTCCGCGTCGATGCGGTCGCGCATCCGGTTGAGCACCCGGATGGTGACCGCGTGCGCGATCGCCAGGAGCACCAGCACGACGCCCAGCTTGAGCACCACGGCCTGCAGCGGCGCGGACCCGCCGAGGTCGATCACCGACACCAGCGCCAGCAGGCCGAGCACCGCGAAGTGGAACAGCACCGACACCAGCCGGGCCATCGACTGCGCCGATTCCTTGTCGTCACCGTAGGAGTCCGTGAGGTAGCGCAAACCGCTGCGGTAGATGATCTGCCCATCCACCACCACCAGCGCCACTCCGAGGATCAGGAACATCACATACGCGCCGTCGTCCACCACCCGCTCCTTCCGCCCGGCCGTTCGTATCCACGTGTGGGGTACCCCCCGTGACGGAAGCGAAACGGGGTGTCACCCGAGCCAGCGGGGCCGCTTGGCCTCCCGGAGCCCGTCCCACGCCTCGACGAAGTCGGCCTCGGCGGCGTGCGCGCGGGCGTCCTCGCGGGCCCAGAGCAGGCCGTAGGTGAAGGCGTTGTCGCCGTCGAGGTGCACGCGGACGCCCAGGTCGCGCAGGGCGTCGCGGGCCACGACGGCGTCCTGGTGCACGCCGAGCGCGGTCTGCACCGCCTTGGCCCCCTTGCGCCAAGCCTTGATCTCCTTGCCGAGCACGGGCTCGACCGCGTCGACGGTGTAGCGGGCCTTCTTGGCGTCCTTGCGGGCCTGGTGCAGGGCAAGGTCGCGGTCGGCCGCGGTGGTCGCGGCGTCGGCCTCGGCGACCGAGCCCGCCAGCCGGTCGGCGGCCTTGCGCACGACCTTGCGCAGCTCGGTGGCCGCGGGCCGGGTCGCCTTGGCGGTCAGCGGCGGGTCGGCCAACAGCGCGCCGAACGCCTCCAGCGCGGCCTTGTACCGGTCGCCGTCGAGCACCGCCAGCGCCGCGCCCCTGGCGTCGGCGCCCGCCCTGGCGAACTCGGCGGTCAGCCGGGCCGCGACCCCGCCGAGGACCATCTCGTCGGGCAGGGCGGCGACCTCGGACCGCAGGTGCGCCTCCAGGACCTCGGCGTCGCGCGCCGGGGACATCTCGGCGCCGAGCCAGCGGAACTCCGCGCGCAGCGACTCCACGGTCTCGCGGTCGAACAGCGCGCGGAAGGCGCGCAGCGCGCTGCGCAGCCGCCTGCAGGTCACCCGGAACTGGTGGATGGAGTCCTCGGCGTCCAGGCGCACCCCGGTGTCGTGGGCGCGCAGGTCGTCGTGGCGCTCGCGCAGGTAGTGCAGCGCCACCCCGCCCGCGGTCGGGTCCGAGGGCAGCGGCGGCCGCTTCTCGCGGCGGGCGCGCTTGCCCAGGGTGCGGGCCAGCTTGGAGGTGGAGTCCGACGGGCGCGCGCCCAGGGCGGCGCCGATCGCGTCGATGGTCGCGCGGTCGGCCGCCTCGACCTCCAACTCCCGCCACGCGCTGGCCTTGCCCTCGATCGGCACGGCGGTGACGTGGTCGTCGGCGAGCAGGGCCACGGTGGCGCCGTCGGCGGCGCGCAGCGTCCACTCGTCGCGGCGGGTGACGATCCTGGCGACCTCGACCAGCGGCGCGTCCAGGGTGTAGGCCCGGACGAGGGCGGCCAGCTCGGTGGGCACGCGCGCGCGCTTGTCGCCCAGCTCGTCGCCCAGCTCATGGTGCACCTCGTCGCGGGTGTCCGGGCCGACGGGGAGCTTGGCGTGCCAGCCCGCGTCGCCGCCGCCGGTGCGCCGCCGCAGCGTGATGCCCGCCTTGGCCAGTCTCAGGTCGGCGGTGTCGAAATAGGTCGCGTCCAGGTCGCTGCGGCGGGGTGCGCCGCTCTCGGTCACCAGCCCCACGCCTGCCAGGTCCGGCAGCGCGAAGTCGGCGTCGGCCTCGAACTTGCGCTCGGTCTCACGAATCGTCTTGGCGCCCATCTGACCACTATGACACCGAAACCGGGCAGTCGACACGAAAGCGCCAGGGGTGTGCTGCCACACCCCCCGGGTGGGTCAGTCCGCGCGGGCACGCGCCCGCGTCCCGGTCAGCCGAACAGCTTCCCACCGGTCACCGCCAGCACCTCGCCGGTGATGTAGGAGGCCGCCGCCGAGGCCAGGAACACGTAGGCGGGGGCCAGCTCCGCGGGTTGCCCGGCGCGGCCCAGCGGGGTCTGCCCACCGAAGCCCTCGACGTGGTCGCCGTCGATGGTGGCCGGGATGAGCGGTGTCCACACCGGACCGGGGGCCACGGAGTTGACCCGGATGCCCCGGTCCGCGACGTCCTGGGCCAGCGCCCGGGTGAAGGTGGTGATCGCCCCCTTGCTGGTGGCGTAGTCCATCAGGTGCGGCGAGGGCTGGGTGGCCTGGATGGACGAGGTGTTGATGATGGACGAACCGGGGCCCAGCACCGGCACGGCCAGCTTGCACAGCCAGAACATCGCGTACACGTTGGTCTTGAGCACCCGGTCGAACTGCTCCGTCGTGATGCCCAGCAGCCCGTCGGGCTGCGACATCTGGAACGCGGCGTTGTTCACCAGCAGGTCGATGCCCCCGAGGTCGGCCACAGCGCGGGCGACGATCGCGCGGCAGTGCTCCTCCTCGCGCACGTCGCCGGGCACCAGCACGGCGTCGCGGCCCGCCTCGCGGACCCAGCCCGCGGTGGTCTCCGCGTCCTCCTGCTCCTCGGGCAGGTAGGACAGCAGCACGTCCGCGCCCTCCCTGGCGAACGCGATCGCGACCGCCCGCCCGATCCCGGAATCACCCCCGGTGATCACCGCGCGGTGGCCCTCGAGGCGCCCTGAGCCCCGGTAGGACTGCTCGCCGTGGTCGGGCTCCGGCGTCATCTCGCCGGTGGTCCCCGGGTGCGGCTGCTCCTGCGCGGGCAGGTCTGTGGGCCGGTTCTGCTGGTCCATCGGTGTCCCTCCTTCGGTCACAGGCCCGACTACCACCGACGGGGCCACCCCAACCCGCATATGTCCCCGGTGAACGGGTAGCTCGCGAGCGGCACACCACGGCCGGCGAGACCGGTCACGGCCACCTCCGTCACCCCGGGGTGGCCCGACAGCACTGGAGAAGGCGATGAGCGACGAGTTCGACGAGGCTGTGAACATGTCGGCCAGCGAGTTGTCCCGATGGCTGGAGACCGAGGAGTCGAAGTCGGTCGGGCAGTCCGACGGCGGGGAGTCGGTGGGGCACCGCTCCGGCAGGCGCATCGTGGACCTGCTGGGGAAGAAGGCGGGCGACCGGACGGACGCCGACCGCGAGCACATGAAGAAGGTGGTCGGGTACGTGCACCGCCACCTCGCGCAGCGGCCGTCCGGGGACGTCGAGAACACGAAGTGGCGCCACTCCTTGATGAACTGGGGCCACGACCCGCTCAAGTCCTCCTGACGGTCCGGTCGCGCCCGTCGGCGCCATCCGGTTCGTGCGCATCGCGCGACACCAACAACCTCTTGCCCCGGGCGGGCACTGCGGTGGCGTAATCACCGATTTATGACCCACAGTCGCGTCCAGCGTGGTCCATAAGTTTCAAATACCCTTTCGATATGGGCTTCGATGGCACAAATCAGGAAGAATCCACCACGAAGCGTCATGCTTCGAGTAAGGATGAGTCCCTCACCATCGGGGTTGAGGAGGAGTTCTTCCTCGTCGACCGCGACGGCAAGCTCATCGACCAGGGGCCGGAGACGGCCGAGCACGGTGTGGCCCAGAGCGACGGCGACCCCGACCTGAAGCCGGAGCTGCTGCGGGCGATGGTGGAGTCGGCGACCGGGATCTGCCGGACCGGGCCCGAGGTGGTCGACGAGCTGACTGGGCTGCGCGCCGCGCTGGCGAGCGGGGCGGGCGAGCACGGGGCACTGCTGATCGCCTCCGGGACGCTGCCGAACGTGCAGGACCGGTCCGCCCCCGTGGGGCCCGGGGCGCGCTACCGGCGCATCACCGAGCATGTCGGGGAGTTCCTGTTCTCGGGGATGACCTGCGGGTGCCACGTGCACGTCGGCGTCGACGACCCGGCGACGGCGGTGCGGGTGACCAACCACCTGCGGTTGTGGCTGCCCACGCTGATGACCGTCTGCGCCAACTCCCCGTTCCACGACGGCCGCGACACCGGGTACGCCAGCAGCAGGCACCTGCTGTGGGAGCGCTGGCCCTCGGCGGGTCCGCCGCCGTACCTGGACTCGGTCGACCAGTACGAGCAGTTGGTCGCGGACATGCTGGAGACCGGCGCGATCCTGGACCGCAAGATGGTCTACTTCGACGTGCGCCCCTCCGACACCCACCCCACCGTGGAGATCCGCATCTCCGACGTGGCGCCGACCCCGCGCGAGGCCGGGCTGCTCGCGGTGCTGACCCGGATCGCGGTCGCCGAGGCGCTGGACTCGGCCACCCCGGCCGAGCGGGTGCCCACCCAGGTGGTGCGCGCCGCCGAGTGGCGCGCGGCCAAGGACGGCTGGGGCGCGGTGCTGCCCGACCCGGCGGGCGGCCAGTCCCGGCCCGCCCCGCTGATCATCGGCGACCTGGTGGCCCGGCACGCGCCCGCGCTGCGCCGCTCCGGCGAGTTGGAGTTCGTGGAGTCCACACTGGCCCTGGTCGACGCGCAGGGCGACGGCGCGGTCCGGCAGCGGGTGGCCGGGCTCGACTCGGTGATCGACATGCTCGCCGAGCAGACGGCGGGCCAGAGTTTGTCGGCGGCGCGCACCGGGTAGCACCCGCGCATGAGCACTGACGGCCAGGGAAACGAACAGCTGAGCCAGCAGGAGAGCCTGGACGAGGACAACCTGCGCGTCGACCCGCTGGAGAAGGGGGTCGAGCCGCCCGAGCGGTGGGCCGAGGCCGACCGCTTCGGCACCACGCCGCGGGAGCAGCGCGAGGGCGAGGACCACGAGCACCGCCTGGCCGAGGAGGAACCGGACGTGCCGCTGGCCAGCAGGCCCGGCGCGGAGACCCCGCTGTCGCGGCTGGACGACCGCATCGACGAGCCGAGCTACGACCTCGAGGAGGCGGCCCCGCTGGAAGAGGTCGACCCGGGGCTGTCCTCCAACGGGCAGACCATCGACGAGGCGGGCCAGTCGGTGGCCGAGGCACTGCGCGAGGAACCCGAGGTGGACATCGACGCGGGCGACCTCGCCGAGGACGCCGCGATCCGCGGGGAGCTGCGGTGACCCGCTTCGGCTACACCCTGATGACCGAGCAGGCGGGCCCGCGCGAACTGGTGGGCCACGCGGTCGCCGCCGAGGCGGCCGGTTTCGACTTCGCGGTCATGAGCGACCACTTCTCGCCCTGGCTGACCAGCCAGGGCCACGCCCCCAACGCGTGGGCGACGCTGGGCGCGGTCAGCCAGGCCACCTCGGTGATCGAGCTGATGACCTACGTGACCTGCCCGATCATGCGCTACCACCCGGCCGTCGTGGCCCAGCAGGCCGCGACGGTCGGGCTGCTGTCCGACGGCCGGTTCACCCTGGGCCTGGGCGCGGGCGAGAACCTCAACGAGCACGTGGTGGGCCGGGGGTGGCCGTCGGTGAATGTCCGGCACGAGATGCTGGTCGAGGCCGTGGACATCATCTCGGCGCTGTTCTCCGGCGAGTACGTCAACACCGCGGGCAGGCACTTCCGGGTCGACTCGGCGAAGCTGTGGGACGTGCCGGAGCGGCGCGTCCCCATCGCCATGGCGGTCTCCGGCGCGCAGTCGGTGTCCACCTTCGCCGCGCTGACCGACCACATGGTCGCCGTGGAGCCCGACGCGGACCTGGTCGCTCGGTGGGACTCCGCCCGCGCCGACCGCGGGGGCGACCGGGACAGCCGCAAGATCGGCCAAATCCCGGTCTGCTGGGACACCGACCGCGACGCGGCGATCAGCCGCGCCCACGACCAGTTCCGCTGGTTCGCTGGCGGGTGGAAGGTCAACGCGGAGCTGCCCGGCACCGCCGCGTTCGCGGGCGCCACGCAGTTCGTCCGCGAGTCCGACGTGGCCGACTCGATCCCCTGCGGCCCCGAAGTGGAGCCGATCGTCGAGGCCGTCTCGGCGTTCTGGGAGGCGGGTTTCACCGACATCGCCCTGATCCAGGTCGGCGGCGACACCCAGGACGCCTTCACCGGGTTCGCGGAGCGCGAGCTCCTGCCCGCCCTGCGCGAGGCGTCCGCATAGGAGGGAGAGTCACCATGCCGGACAAGGACGAGGACCAAGAGGACCTGTTGGACCGCAGCACCGAACCGCTCGCGGAGTACGCCGAGGCCGACACCCGCGAACGCACCCCGGTCGTGGGCAAGGACGCCAGGGCCGAGGACGCCCGGGCGGAGGAGACCACCGAGCCCGATCCCGTCGAAGCCCCGGACTGAGGCCGCACGGACGGAAAGGCCCGGCACTGCGCGCAGTGCCGGGCCTTTCTCGATTCCACCTGGAAGGTCGAACGGTCAGTTGTCCATCTCCTTGCCGGTGACTTTCTTGAACCCCTTGGCCCCGGCGCGGTCGACCCCCGCCTTGACCACGCCGAAGATCGCGCCGTGCACCAGCGCGGCGAGCAGCACCTCACGGGTGCTGTGGTCGGGCGAGGTGGCCTCCGGGGCCTCGTCGTGCCCGGTCACCCCCCGCCACAGGCGCTTGAACAGGACACCGGCCATCATCCCGCCGAGGACACTGATGAGCAGGCTCAGCGGGCGGTAGAGCAGTTTCACGGCCGATCACCTCGACCGCGAGCGGAGGATGAGCGCGATGATCACGGCGACCAGCGCCGCGATCCCGGCCACCTGCGCCGGGTTGCGCTTGGCCACGACGGTCAGCTCACCCGCGGCGACCTTGGCCTGGTCCGCGATCGCGGCGGCCTGGTCGGCGGCGGTGCCGTCGGTGGCCTTCTCCTTGGCCTCAGCCGCCTTCGCGACCACGGTGTCGCGGGCGTGGGCCACCTTGTCCTTGGTCTCGGCGGCCTTGGCCGCGACCGTGGCCTTGACCTCGTCGGCCTTGTCGCCCACGCGCTTCTTGACGTCGGTCTTGGCCACGAGGGCGTCGACCGTGTCGGCCAACTCCTCGCGCGCCTCCTCGATGTCCGCGGCCAACGCCTTCTTCTCAGACGGACTCATCGGTGCGCACTCTCCTTCACCACTTCGACGTCGCGCCGGGTGCTGCTGATCGCCTGCTCGGGGATCGGCGGGGTGGCGTGCTTGACCTTCTTGACCGCGATGAGGCCGAGCACGGCGGCCAGGACGAACAGCGCCCCGGCCACGATCAGCGCCGCGGCCCAGGCGGGCACGACCAGCGCCAGCCCGGCGATGGCGGCGATCACCAGCGCGGCGACGCCGAACCACCCCAGCACGCCAGCGCTCCCGCCGAGCGCGGCGCCCACACCCGCCTGCTTGCCCTTCTCCTTGAGCTCGACCGTGGCGAGCTGCAGCTCGTCGCGTACGAGCCGTGACACCTGCTCGCTCAGCCTCCCGACCAGCTCACCGGTGGACAGCCCGTGCGCGTCCGTTCCGACATTCGGCTCGTTCATATCCTCCGGCTACCCCGCATCCGGCGGCTTCACACACCAGCGGCAGCCAGACATATTCCCCACCGCGCGCGGGTAACCCACCGGGTATGGACTCCAACAAGGGCAAGTCGGACCACGGCACGGCGGTACCGCCCGACCCGGACCCCGAAGACCACGGCGTGCCCACGGACCTCGCCCCGGGTGAGACGCCGCCGGACTCCGGCAGCACCACCGACGGCTTGTCGGGGCCGGAGCGGTACCCCTCGCGCGCCTGGCCGATAGCCACGCTCGTGTTCGTCGTGATCGCCGTGCTCGCGGTCGTCGGCTTCACCCTCGTGGGGCTGCTGGGCATCGTGAAGATCTTCTGACTCACCCCTCGGCGGGCGGCCGCTCCTCGGCCACGGCGTCCTGGGGGTCCGGGTCGGGTTCCACGACGAGTTCGTCCCGGTCCTCGTTGTGCCCGGTGTACTCCGGGTCGCGGGGGTCGTCGTCGTGCGGGCGCGGGTGCTGGATTCGTTCGCTCATGGGGGTTGGCGTTCCCTGCCCGCCGGTGCGCCAAACACCACCGCTGTCACCGTGAGTGATCAAGCGGGCACCGCCGACCGGACCTGGGGTGGGGGGTGGTCCGGCCGGCGGCTTGTGACGTCGCCACCCGGGCGGCGGGGGCGCGCTTCCCGGGGGAGCCTGGGGGAACTCCGGCCGGGTGGGCCTCGCCGCCGCCTCGGGGGGCGACACCTAGCACAACGGCCGAACCCCCTGCCGTGTTCCCGAGGGGCGGTGTCGCCTGTCACTCTCTGCGACAACGAGCCCGGGGACCACCCTGCCGGAGCCCACGAATGGCGGTAACGTCTCGGGCATGATCGGACTGCCCGACGGGATCACCGCATGCCTGTTCGACCTGGACGGCGTGCTCACCAGCACGGCCGCGGTGCACCAGCGGGCCTGGAAGGCGACCTTCGACGCCTTCCTCAGCGGCCGCGCCGACGGTGACACCGGCGAGTTCACCCCGCAGGACTACGCGGCCCACGTCGACGGGAGGCCGCGGGCGGACGGCGTGCGCGCGTTCCTGGAGTCGCGCGGCATCCACCTGCCCGAGGGCGCGCCCGACGACCCGCCGGACGCCGCGACGGTCAACGGCGTGGGCAACCACAAGAACGTGGACCTGCTGCGCATCATCGACGAGCAGGGCGTGCAGTCCTACCCCGCGTCGGTGCGCTACCTGGAGGCCGCCCGCGACGCCGGGCTCCGGATCGGCGTGGTGACCTCCAGCGCCAACGGCGAGCACGTGCTCGCCGTCGCCGACCTCGCCCGGTTCGTCGAGGCCAGGGTCGACGGGCTCACCATCGGCGAGCTGGGCCTCAAGGGCAAGCCCGCCCCCGACTCCTTCCTGGAGGGCGCCAAGCGCCTCGGCGCGCGCCCGGAGCAGGCGGCGGTGTTCGAGGACGCGCTCGCGGGCGTGCGCGCGGGCCGGGACGGCGCGTTCGGGTACGTGGTGGGCGTCGACCGGGCGGGCCAGGCCGACGCGCTGCGCGACAACGGCGCCGACATCGTCGTCACCGAGCTGGACGAGCTGCTGGAGGGTGCGTGAACGGGTTCCTCGTCGAGCCTTGGCGGCTGCGCTGGGACGGCCTGTCCGTCGACCAGCTCGACCGCACGGAGTCGACCTTCGCCCTGTCCAACGGCCACCTGGGCCTGCGCGGCACGCTCGACGAGGGCGAGCCGGTGGGCCTGCCGGGGACCTACCTCAACGGCTTCTACGAGGAGCACTCGCTGCCCTACGCCGAGGCGGGCTACGGCTACCCCGAGGCCGGGCAGACGGTCGTCAACGTCACCGACGGCAAGATCATCCGGTTGCTCGTCGAGGACGAGCCGCTGGACATGCGCTACGGCAAGGCCCACAGCCACCACCGCACCCTGGACTTCCGCGCGGGCACGCTGAGCCGGGAGACCGAGTGGGAGTCGCCGACCGGGCGGCGGGTGCTGGTGCGCACCACCCGGCTGGTGTCGTTCACCCAGCGCGCGGTGGCCGCGATCCACTACGAGGTCACCCCGCTCGACGACGACGCGCAACTGGTGGTGCAGTCGGACCTGCTGGCCAACGAGCCGATCGAGTCCGACACCCGCGACCCCCGGGTGGCCCAGGCGCTCAAGGCGCCGCTGGCGGGCGAGTTCCACTGGTCGGAGGGCCGCCGCGCGGTGCTGGTGCACCGGACCAAGGAGTCCGGGCTGCGGATGGCCGCGGCGATGGACCACGAGATCTCCGCGGGCAGCACCGAGGACGGCCAGCAGCCGCGCACCGAGATCGCCTGCGAGGACGACCTGGCGCGGCTGACGATCGCCGCGGACGTCCCGGTCGGACGGACGCTGACGGTCACCAAGTACCTGGCCTACGGGTGGTCGGCGCAGCGGTCGGTCCCCGCGCTGCGCTCGCAGGCCGAGGCGGCGCTGGCCGGGGCGAAGCAGACCGGCTGGGCGGGCCTGCTGGCCGAGCAGCGCGCCTTCCTCGACGACTTCTGGGAGGCCGCCGACGTCGAGGTCGAGGGCGACGACGCGTTGCAGCAGGCGGTCCGGATGGCGCTGTTCCACGTCATCCAGGCCGGGGCGCGCGGCGAGCGGCGGGCCATCCCGGGCAAGGGCCTGACCGGGCCGGGCTACGACGGCCACGCGTTCTGGGACTCCGAGACGTTCGTGCTGCCGGTGCTGACCTACACGATGCCCGGGGCGGCCCGCGACGCGCTGCGCTGGCGGCACAGCACGCTCGACGCCGCCAGGGACCGGGCCCGGGTGCTGGGCAAGCGGGGCGCGGCGTTCCCGTGGCGGTCGATCAACGGCGCGGAGTGCTCGGCCTACTGGCCCGCGGGCACCGCCGCCTTCCACGTCAGCGCCGACATCGCCGACGCGGTTGCCCGCTACCTCGCCGCCACCGGCGACACCGAGTTCGACGTGGACTGCGCCACCGAACTGCTCGTCGAGACCGCCCGGCTGTGGGCGTCGCTGGGCCACCACGACCCGCACGACGGCTTCCGCATCGACGGGGTCACCGGCCCGGACGAGTACACGGCCGTGGTGGACAACAACGTCTACACGAACCTGATGGCGCAGAAGAACTTCCGCGAGGCCGTCGCCGCCTGCCTGCGCAACCCGGAGGTCGCCGAGCGGCTCGAGGTCGCCGAGTCGGAGCTGGACACCTGGACGCGCGCGGCGGACCAGATGCGCGTCCCCTACGACGACCTGCTGGGCGTGCACCCCCAGTCGGAGGCGTTCACCCAGCACCAGGAGTGGGACTTCGAGAACACCGCGGACGGGTCCTACCCGCTGCTGCTGAACTTCCCGTACTTCGACCTCTACCGCACCCAGGTCGTCAAGCAGGCCGACCTGGTCTTGGCCCTGCACCTGCGCGGCGACCACTTCACCGCGGAGGAGAAGGCCCGCGACTTCGCCTACTACGAGGCGCGCACGGTCCGGGACTCGTCGCTGTCGGCGGCCACCCAGTCCATCGTCGCCGCCGAGGTGGGGCACCTGGACCTGGCCTACGACTACCTGGTCGAAACCGCCCTGACCGACCTCGAGGACCTGCACGGCAACGTGAAGAACGGCCTGCACATGGCCTCCCTCGCGGGCGCCTGGCAGGCGGTCGTCGCGGGCCTGGGCGGCATGCGCGACCACGGCGGCGAGCTCACCTTCGCCCCCCGCCTGCCCCGGGGCCTGACCCGGGTGTCGTTCCGGATGTCCTTCCGCGCCACCCGGATCCGGGTCGACATCACCCACGAGTCGGCCACCTACCACCTGGTCTCCGGCGAGCCCATCACCACGACCCACCACGGCGAGGAGATCACCGTGGACGAGTCGCCGGTGTCGATGAAGATCCCGGCCGCCCCGGACAACCCCAAGCCCACCCAGCCCCACGGCCGAGCCCCCCGCTCCGCCCGCGACCGCTGACGCGACCGGTTCGGAGCCGCCGGGGCGCCGACGAGCAGTGTTCCCGTGGGGCTGGCCCTACCGCGACGATTCGGGCAGGCACCATGTCCTGATCGTCAGGTGGACCACACACTGTCGATCATGGTGATTGTCTGTTCCTCCCGGCGAAAGCCGGTGTTGTCGACCGCTTCTCTCGCTGCTGTCGTTCTCGCCGCGGTCACCGCCTGCGGCTCCGAGGCACCTGAAGGGCGCGGCACGGTGGTGTCGGCGGACCAGGTGGCCGATCTGGGACCGGCCGAGGTGGCGGCCGTTCTGCGAGCCGCCAAGTTCGACCCGGCGCTGGTCCGCAACGGGGTGACCGCGTACCGCGTGGTGTACCGAACCGTGGGCACCGGCGGTGAGCCGACGACCGCGAGCCAGCTCGTCGCGTTGCCGAAGACCGGCCCGAGCGACCTGCCGGTGGTGTCCTGGCTGCACGGCACCACCGTCTACCGCGGCGACGTGGCCTCGATGAAGGACACCTCGTCCGACCGGGCCGTCGCGTTGCTGTTCGCCTCGACCGGGAAGGCGGTGTCCGCGCCGGACTACCTCGGGCTCGGGGAAGGGCCGGGCGCCCACCCCTACGGGCATCCGGAGGCGACCGTTTCGGCACCGATCGACGCGCTGCGCTCGGCGCGGGAACTGGCCGGGAGACATGGGCGCACGCTCGACGAACGCGTGTTGATCAGCGGGTTCTCCCAGGGCGGGCCTGCCGCGATGCTGGTCGGCCGTGCGCTGGCGGACGGCGCGGACGGCTACTTCAAGCCGGGTGCGCTCGCACCGGTCGGCGGGCCGTTCAACCTGACCCGGTTCGTCGCGGACGCCGCGGACGACCGGATCGCGAACGCGCAGCTCTACCTCGCGTACCTGGCCACCGCGTGGGATCGCATGTTCGGCCTGTACGACGTGCCGCAGCAGGCGTTCCACGAGCCGTACGCGTCCCGATTGGACACCCTCTTCGACGGCAACCACCAAACCCAAGAGATCGCCTCCACACTGCCGAAAACGTCGAAGGAACTGTTCACCAACGACTTCCTCGACTCGGCGCGACAGCCGAGCCCGGTCTGGCAGCAACACCTCGCCCCGCTGGACACCACCTGCGACTGGCGTCCGGAGGTACCGGTGCACCTCTACCAGGCGACAGGCGACCGGGACGTGCTCTTCGACAACGTCCGGCACTGCGAAAGCCAGCTGACGGCCAGAGGTGTTCGGCCGGAGGTGAGCGACCTTGGCGAGGTGGACCACAACACCAGCGTGCGCCGGGCCGTCCCGCTGATCGCCGAGGAATTCAGTCACATCGCGAACCAACTTCAACGACAGCCCGCTTGATCATCTCCCGATCGATCCGGGTTTGGTGGGTGGCGTGGACAGGGTCCGTGTGTTGAACGCCGACGGGTCGGTTTCACAGACGGGACGAGGGCACGTCACGCGCGGCGTACTCGATCGCCGCGAGGACGGTGGCCGTCCAGGTGCGCATGTCCTTGACCGTGAAGTCCTCCCCCGCCAGCTCCTTGAAGCGCTGGTTGACCCTGTCCGCGCGCACTTCCCAGTCCCGGTGGGCGGCGGCCTGTCGCGTCGACGCCGGTGGCCTGGATGTGGCCGTTGGCGTCGAGGTGGCGGAAGCCTGGCCGTGGCGCACGCGGGCCAGCCCGGGGCCGTCCGAACTGCTGCGGCGCAGGCGCATGGGTGCCTCCCTCGGTCCGCGCGGGATTTCCGGCGCGGACCGAGGGCAAACCAGCCTCAGCGCAGCACGGCCAGTCCGTCCTTGAGCACCAGGGCGCCCCCGGCGGTCGTCTGGAAGGCGCCGCCCGCGTGCACCGCCGTGGTGATCTCCGCGCCGGGCAGGACCGGCTTGGCGAACCGCACCGCCAGCCGCGCCAGCCGGGTGACGTCGTCGGCGGCGAAGCGGGTCAACACCGCCCAGGAGGCGAACGCCAGGGTGCACATGCCGTGCACGATGATGCCCGGCAGCCCGACCTGGCGGGCGAAGTCGGCGTCGAGGTGGATGGGCATGGGGTCGCCCGCGGCGGGGCCGTAGCGGAACGTCTGGTCCTCGTCGATGCGGGCGGTCACCGTCTCCAGCGGGTCGCCGTCGTCGTCGAAGGCGTGCGGCGGGGCGGGTTCGCCCGCTGTGAGACCGCCGTCGACACCGCGGAAATAGGCCGTCATCCACTGCTCGTTGACCAGCTCCCCGTCGCCGTCCCGGGTCTCGGAGCGCACGACGACAGTCGTGCCCTTCTCCCGGGACACCACGCCCACCGGCCGCGACCGGCTGACCAACGAGTCCCCCGGTCGGATCGGCCGGTGGAAGTGGAAGTCGTGCTCGCCGTGCACCAGGCGCGGGACCAGCTCCAGCGGCACGACGCCGAAGACCGCCGGGCCGAGGGTCTGGAAGACCGGGGCGATGGCGAAGACCGGCGCGGCCACCTCGCCCTCCCGGTGGGCCTTGATCGGGTCGTTGGTGGCCTCGGCGTACTGGGCCAGGCGCTCGGCGGTGACGGCGAAGGGGTGCGGTTCGGTCCAGGCGCCGAGCCCGGCCGTGGTGAACTCCGGCATCTAACGAGCCTTCCAGTGGGGGTCGAGGGCGGGGTCGGGCTCGGGGGCGCCGAGGTCGCTGGGGTGGTAGCCGTTCGGGTAGCCGGGGTAGGTGCGGTTGCCCGCGTCGTTGGCGAGGCGGGAGACCTCGCGCGGGGGCAGCAACCGCACGAGCCGCCCCCTGGCCCGCAGCCCGGCGGGTTCGAGCCGCCGCAGCCAGCTCGGCGGGGTGGGGAAGCCGAAGGCGGTGAGCATCCGGTCGGTGAGCAGGCCGTGCACGGCCAGGCGGGTGAGCGGCTTGGGCAGCCACCGGTACCAGGACACGAGCAGCTCGCGGGTGTGCTCGCCGACCCGCTGGTTGGTCTCGCTGAACACGAAGTGCTCGCGCTCGTAGTCGTCCTTGAACTCGCGGAACGCGCCCATGTCCTGGGGGATGTCCTTGATGCCCATTCGCACGCCCACGGCCCGGTAGAAGTGGAAGGCGGCGAGCCGCTCGGCCTCGCTCAGCGGTCGCCAGCCGTAGGCGTCGATCCAGTCGATCGGGTCGTAGATGAAAGTCGTGAGGACGTAGAGCATGTCGGCGTTGTCGATCGCGTACCGGCCGTGCATGCGGTTGACCACCCGCAGCGCCGCCTTGCCGCGCTCGGAGTCGTAGCCGTGCTCGGCCAGCTCGGCCATGAGCAGGGCGGTGTCGTCGTAGCGGCGCTGCGGGCGGTTCGCGAACTCGCCGGTGGCGTCGAGCAGGGCGGAGATGCTGGGCACGCAGTAGGTCTTGAACAGCGCGAACTCGAGCGCGCGCTGGTAGTCCCAGGGGAATTCCAGCCCCGCGGAGATCCGGTAGACCGCGTGGTGGTCGGCCACCGGGTCCATCGACTCGATCAGCCGCAGGTTCGCCAACCGCCGCTCACGCCACACCGCGTCCTCCTCAGCCGATCGGTCTCCTGGTCCGGACCATACCGAGTACGAGCACCAGGAGTCCCACGACAGCGGAGAACGCGACCATCCGCTCCACCAGCCCCAGCGGCACGAACCGCCACCACGGGGGCCCGCCCGCGGCCATGTTCGCCACGCCGACGACGATCGACCCGAACCACAGCAGCGACACCACCGCGCACCCGCGCACCGCCCACTGCCACCCCGGCCGGTCCGGGAAGACCGGCCGCGCGGCGAACAGCAGCGCGACCGGCAGGGACAGGAACGCCGCGACGCTGGCATACCGGTGGATCGTCCCCCCGGTGCTCGGCCCCACCGCCCAGTCGGTCTTGGTGAAAGCCACCAGAACCACCAGGCTGACCGTCCAGACCGCCCCGAGGACGACCGCCGTCATCGGCGGCCTGGGCGCCCGCCTGGCCAGCGCGCGGAACCCCAGCGCCGACCCGACGGAGATCAACAGCAGCGACCCGTCGAAGGCCCACTTGGCGTCCCCGAGCGCGTACTCGCTCAACGTCCGCCGGACCGGGTCGACCGCACTGGTCGGCGGGATCACGTGCAGCAGCAGCATGACGGCCGACCCGGCCGCCACCAGCAGCAGCCCCGCCAGCGGCACCAGGCCCTCGACGCGGCCCGGCCCCACCGACCCGCGCGACGCCTCGCCGTGGGCGAGGTCGCTCTCGATCCGATCCGCTCCGCCGTCGACCAGCGCCACGGGCACTCTCCAACCTGGGTTCTCCGCGATGTCCGATTCGAGGGTAAGCGCGCCACATGATGAGACGCTGAGAAACTGAGAGCGCCCACAGCGGGCCTCAGTTCCCCGTGACCGACGCGACTGCCGCACGACGCGGAAAGGGCGCGCCGCTCAGTGAGCGGCGCGCCCTTCTCGCGCTAATTCCCCGGCCGGTTAAACCGAGGAGGATTCGGCCTTGTCGGTCTCGTCCTCGAACTCGCCGAGGATTTCCTCGAGCAGGTCCTCCAGCGCGGCCAATCCGACGATCTCGCCGTCCGCGCCGGACACGATGGCCAATTGCGCCCGCTTGGCCCGCATCTCCGTCACGGCCTCGGCCGCCGACGTGGCCGCGGGCAGGACCAGGGGCTCGGACATCATCTCGGCCACCGACCGGTGGGCGCCGCCCATGGTGGCCCGCACGGCGTCGCGGACGTGGACGATGCCGACGGGGGCCGAGTCCGGGCCCAGGACGATGAGCCGGGAGCGGCCGGACTCGCGGCAGCGGTCCTCGACGTCGTGGGCGGAGGCGCCCAGCTCGATGGTCACCATGGCCGTGCGCGGGGCCATGACCTGCTCGACGGTGGCCGTCTGCACGGCGAGCACGCCGCTGAGGATGCGGTGCTGCTGCTCGGGCAGCAGGCCGTGCTCGCGGGACTCGCGCAGCAGCAGGCGCAGGTCGTCGGGGCCGTGGGCCGCGGCGACGGTGTCCTGCGGGTCGACCTTGACCAGCTTGAGCGTGGCGTTGGCGACGCCGTTGAGCAGGACCAGCAGCGGGCGGGTCAGGGTGGTGAACCCGCGGAACGGCAGGGCGAGCAGGACCGCCGAGCGCTCGGGGTGGGAGATGGCCCAGCTCTTGGGCATCATCTCGCCGAGCACCATGTGCAGGAACACCACGATCGCCACCGACAGGATGAACGCGATCGGGTAGGCCCACGCCTCGGACAGGCCCAGCAGGCCGAACAGCGGCGAGAGCAGCTCGGCGACCGCGGGCTTGGCCAGGGCGCCCAGGCCCAGGGTGCACAGCGTGATGCCGAGCTGCGCCCCGGCGAGCATCATCGACAGCTCGCGGGCGCCCTTGACCGCGGCCTTGGCCGCGCGGCTGCCGCCCTCGGCGGCGTCCTCGAGCCGGTGCCGCTTGGCGGCGACCAGCGCGAACTCGGCCGCGACGAAGAAGGCGTTGAGGATCAGCAGGACCAGGGAGATCAACAGCGCGATGCCGATGTTCACGTGGTCACCCCCGCCGCGGCGCTGGCCTGGCGGACCGGGCGCACCAGGACGGTGCGCGGCACGTGCCGGGCGACCTCGGTGACCTCGACGACGATCTCGCCGTCCGCCACGGCCACGACGACCCGGTCACCGACCCGGGCCACCCGGCCCAGGCGTTGCAGCACGAGGCCGCCGACCGTGTCGTAGCCGGGGTCGGCGGGCAGTTCCACGCCGGTCACCTCGGCGATCTCGTCGACGCGCCAGCGCGCGGGGACCACCCACGCGCCCGCGTCGACGGCTTGGGCGTGCCGCTCGCCGAGGTCGTCCTCGTCGAGGATCTCGCCGACGACCTCCTCGGCGACGTCCTCGAACGACACCACGCCCGCGAAGCCGCCGAACTCGTCGACGACGCAGGCGAGCTGCCGGTGCTCGGCGCGCAGGCGCTCGAGCACCTCCGGCAGCGGCAGGCTCTCGGGGACCAGCAGCGGCGCGGTGGCCAGCGCGCCGACGGCCGTGGTGGCCCGGTCGGCGGCGTCGACGCCGAGCACCTCGGCGATGCCGACCACGCCGACCACGTCGTCGACGTCGGAGCCGATGACCGGGAACCGGGAGCGGCCGGTGTCGAGCAGCTCGACCAGGCGGTTGGCCGGGTCGTCCGCGCGCAGGGTGTGCACGTCCACGCGCGGGGTCATGACCTGCCCGGCGGTGAGGCCGCGGAA
Source organism: Actinokineospora pegani (assembly GCF_009745975.1). Classification (GTDB taxonomy): domain Bacteria; phylum Actinomycetota; class Actinomycetes; order Mycobacteriales; family Pseudonocardiaceae; genus Actinokineospora; species Actinokineospora pegani. The sequence continues at coordinate 159,693 of NZ_WHOL01000126.1, forward strand.
GTCGAGACCGCCCTCGAGCAGTCGGGAGGTGCCCGCGTCGAGCGTCCCGCCCAGGCGGGACTCGTCGATGATGCCGCGCAGGTCCTCGGCCGTGGCGCCGTGCGGCAGCTCCTCGACCGGCTCGATGCCCATCGCGCGCAGCAGCTTGGTCGAGGCGTTGTCGAACAGCCGGATCAGCGGCCCGAACACGGCCAGGTAGACCAGCGTGGAGCGGCTGAGCGCGCGGGCGAGGGCGACGGGCTCGGCGATGGCCCAGTTCTTCGGGGCCAGCTCGCCGAAGACCATCTGCACGCCGGTGGAGAACAGCAGCGCCGCCACCACCGAGATGGCGGTGGTCACCCCGCTGGGCAGACCGGCGAAGCCGAGCAGCTCGGCGATGCCGCCGCCGAGGTAGGGCTCGCTGACGTAGCCCACCAGCAGGGCGGTGACGGTGATGCCGAACTGCGCCCCGGAGAGCATGAAGGACAACTTGTGGGTGACCTTGTGCGCGCGCTCCGCGGCCTTGTCGCCGTCGTCGGCGAGCTGGCGGAGGCGGCTGCGGTCGACCGCGACGTAGGCGAACTCCTGCGCGACGAAGTAGCCGGTGGCGGCGGTCAGCAGCAGGACTGAGGCGAGTCCGAGCAGGATCAGCACGGGCCGACCGCCTGGGACTCGCGGAGGTGCCGGGTCGGACCCGGCCACGTACTACAGGGCTCGGAAGAGCCATCTGTCGTGAACATGCCACTCAATCTAACACGGACATTCCGGGTGCCGCCGCCCGATGCGAGCCGGTCACGGGGTGTCCACCCCGGACGGTTTGTAACCGACGCCGCAAACCGGACACGAACCCGTTTGGCCCAAACGCGGGGTGGGTGACGAAGATCGCCAAACGGCCGCCGACGACTACTGAGCGTGTCATTGGTTGGCATGGTGACGCCGGACGTGGACACCGCGCACACGGAAGACCCCCACGACGGGCGATTGGCGATCTTCCGACATCGTGCCTGCTCACACTGCACCACCCCGCCACGGGTGCATCCGGGTGAAATCGTCCAAGTGAATTCCGACACACATTGTTTTACCCTCCGATTTAGCACACTCCGTGGTCGCCTTGATTGCCTCTTAGCACGAAGGAGATCTCTGATCAACCACGTTCTTTCCACGTTTGATTTCATTTACGCTCGGTGAGGCGCCACCGGTTGTGGATCACCGCCTTGGCGGTAGAGCGGTGGTCCCAAGCGGCCGTAAGTTGCTCGAACGTCGGCGAAAAACCCCAGGTGCAGAATCTCGGAGTCGTGATGCGGGCTGTCTCGGTCAATGAATTCACTGGCGCCCAATTGCAGCGGCTGTGCGCGGCGGTCGGGTTGACGCACCGCGCCGCCGAGGCCCAAGAGGTGCTCGCCGACGTGCTCGGGCCCTCGGGCACGCGGTCGCTGGCCGAGCCGCCACCGTGGGGGTCGGACATCGCCGACGACCACTCGCCGGTCGAGTACTCGGTGGCCTTCGAGGAGGACGGCTCGCACACGCTGCGCCTGCTGGTCGAGGCGGGCGCGCACAAGCCGGGCCCGCGGGCCAACCTGACCGCCGCGCTGGCCGCCCTGGACCGCCTCGCCGACCGCTACCCGGTGGCGCTGGACAAGCTCGACCGGGTGCGGGACCTGTTCCTGCCCGACGAGCCGCAGGGCGTGTTCGCGCTGTGGTTCTCCATCGTGGTGCGCGGCGACCGGCCGCCGATGGTCAAGGTCTACCTCAACCCGCTGGTGCGCGGCGCCGACCGGGCCGACGAGCTGGTCGCCACCGGCCTGGACCGCCTCGGCTTCACCGGCAGCTTCGACTGGATCAGCAGGCACACCCCGCGCGGGGACAAGGGCCTGGACCAGTTCTCCTTCTTCGCGCTCGACCTCGAGGAGACCGAGGCGGCGCGGGTCAAGCTCTACCAGTCGCACCACCGGGCGGGGGCGCGGGACGCGCAGCGCGCGGCCGGGGCCACCGAGGCCGCCGACACCGGCCGGATCGCCGAGTTCACCTCGATGATCGGCGGCGACGGCCCGTTCCTCGGCAGGCCGCTGGTGTCCAGCCACACCTTCCTGGCCAGCGACTCCGCCCGCCCGAAGGGCTACTCGCTCTACGTCCCGGTGCGCGACTACGTGCACGACGACGTCGAGGCGCTGAGCAGGGTGCGCGCGATGCTCACCCGCTACGGCGTCGACGGCTCCGCGCTCGAGCGGGCGGTGCGCGCGGTGACCGACCGGGACCTGGCGGCCGGGGTCGGCCTGCTCGCCCACGTCTCCCTGCGCATGGGGCCGCCGCGCCCCGGCGTGACCGTCTACCTGTCCGCCGAGGCGTACGAGGTCGCTCCCCCGGGGGGCAAGCGCGCCGCGGGCGCGGCCTGAGCCCCGGGACGACGCGCAGGGCCCGGGTTCGCAGACCCCGGGGTTGTTGGAAGGAAGAGGGAGCACCAGCCACATGCCGCTGATGGAGCCTTACCGCATCAAGGTCGTCGAGCCCATCCCCATCCTCACCAGGGCCGAACGCGAGGCGGCGATGGAGAGGGCGGGCTACAACCCGTTCAACCTGCGGGCCGACGAGATCACCATCGACCTGCTCAGCGACTCCGGCACCGGTGCGCTGTCCGCGGCCCAGCAGGCCGCCGCGGCGGTGGGCGACGAGAGCTACGCGGGCGCCCGGTCGTGGTTCCGGTTCCGCGAGGCGGTCGAGGAGCTGACCGGCTTCCCGCACATCCTGCCCATGCACCAGGGCCGCGCCGCCGAGCGCGTGCTGTTCGGCGCGGTGCTCCAACCCGGCCAGCTCTCGCTGAGCAACACCCACTTCGACACCACCCGGGCCAACGTGCAGCTCAACGGCGCGACCGCGCTGGACCTGCCGTGCGCCGAGGCCGCCGACCTGGAGTCCGACGAGCCGTTCAAGGGCAACATCGACCTGGTGGCGCTGGAGAAGGCGCTGACCGGGGACACCCCCGTCGGCCAGGTGGTCATGACGATCACCAACAACGGCGGCGGCGGACAGCCGGTCTCCATGGCGAACATCGCCGCGGCAGGCGAGCTGGCCCGCAAGCACGGCGTGCCCTACTTCCTCGACGCCGCCCGCTTCGCCGAGAACGCCTGGCTGGTCAAGCAGCGCGAGCCCGACTGGGCGGACAAGACCCCGCTGGAGATCGCCCGCGCCGCCTTCGACCTGGCCGACGGCGCCGTGGCCAGCCTCAAGAAGGACGCCATCGCCCACATCGGCGGCTTCCTCGTGCTGCGCGACGACGACCTGCACACGCGGTGCGAGCTGACCACCATCGCCACCGAGGGCTTCCGCACCTACGGCGGCCTGGCGGGCCGCGACCTGGAGATGCTCGCCGTCGGCCTGCGCGAGGTCGTGCGGCCGGACTACCTCGCCGCCCGCCAGGACGCCACCCACTACCTGGGCGAGCGGATCAAGGAGGCCGGGGTGTCCATCGTGGAGCCCGCGGGCATCCACGCGCTGTACCTCAACGCGGGCAAGCTCCTGTCGCACCTGCCCCCCAGCCGCTTCCCCGGCCACGCCCTGGCCACCGAGCTCTACCTCGCGGGCGGCATCCGCTGCGCCGAGCTGGGATCGCTGTACCTGGGCGTGGAGGACGAGCAGGGCAACCTGATCAAGCCCGCGCCCTACGAACTCGTGCGCATGGCCATCCCGCGCCGCATGTACACCCAGAGCCACCTGGAGTACGTCGCCGAGATCGTGGGCGAGATCGCCAAGGACCCGTCCTCGGTGCCCGGCTACCGGATGGTCGAGGACGCCCCGCTGCTGCGCCACTTCAACTGCCGGGTGGCGCCTGTGCGGGACTGACGCACTCGCCCAGTGGTCCCGACAGCGCGCACCAGCGCTGTCGGGACCACTTGTCAGAGCTGGTGATCAGTCCCGCAGGACGGCGGGGCGCTGCCCGGTGATCAGCAACTCGTGCGGCGCTTGGCGCACGGTCTCGATGGGCACCTGGGAGTCGGCAGGCATCTCATCGAGATGGCCCATGTAGACGTACTCGGCAGTGGTCCCGGCATCGCCGTCACCGATCGTGCGACCGGAGTGCTCGGCGTGGTAGCGGAATGAACCCGGCTGTCTGTCCTAAACCGACTTCCAGGACAGGCAGGCGTTTGCGCCCGGCGATGTTGATCTGGACCATCGCGGGGACGCGGTGCTCGTGGGACTCAGTCCGCACTTGGTCGATCAGGGCGTCCAACTCGTCCGGGGTGCGCACGAGGATGGCCGGGTCTCCTTGGGCAGCACGATGGGCAGCAACTCGGTGCAGCCGAAGATCCCGCGGCACGGCACACCGTTGATCACGGTCTCAGCGTGCGGTTCGCGGGCGCGGATCATGCGGACCGCGACTTCCATCTCCACGTGCGCCGCGGTCTCCACGGGTAGCGTGTAGTGATCCCGCGTTCCTCCATTACCCGGGCCACCGCGTCGGACTCGGTGTCCTTGCCGCTGGTGACGACCTCGCCGAGGATGCGGCCGTGGGTCTTCTTGCCGGTCGGGTTGGGGCGGGGGACCTGCGGGGGCAACTCGCCGGCGCGCCCAGAGGCTGCTGCGCCTCGGTCTGGGCAGACCCGGCCACCACGCTCACCATCGTCTGCCGGGCCTCGTCCAAGCATCGCCGCGCCTGCGCCACGGCGCTGTCGGGCAGTCGTTGCGATGCCGCCCGGATGGCCGCGACCATCTGTTCCACGTTCAGGCGAGGTCCCCAGAACTGCACGCCGACGCCACGACCACGCCGCGTCCGCGACTTGCCCACCGATCGCCGTGGGGCGCGACCCGCCATCTGGTCGGCGCCTGGCCGCGGCCCGCGGGGGAGCATCCCGTGGGCCGCGGCGGGCTCAGCCCGCGTCGGCCGCCGCGCGCAAGCGCTGAGCGCCCTCGTGCGCGAGGTCGCCGAGGCGTTGCAGGCTGTCGGCGTCGGTGAAGTCGAGGGTGATGCGGTCCTGGCCGAACATGATGGATACAGTGTCGTCCTCGGTGAAGGTGTTGGTGAGCAGGCGCATGTGCACGCTCGGTCCCACCGCCGCGCTGGTGAAGAACATCAGGTCGTCCGCACTCATCGGTCTCTCCTTGGTCGGGCTGGATTGATAACATGTTATCGCGATATCCGTTCGAGTGAAGTTTTGAGTGATAGCCAGATCGGGTGATCTCCATACCCGTATGGTGACCGGCAAACGATCCGAGGAGGGATGACACGTGCAGGTGACCTTCGGCCCGCAGGTGGCGCGGCGGGTGTTGCGCTACGAGTTGGAGCGGCTCCACGCGCAGTCGGGCAAGACCCATGCCGAAAGCGCCGACCGGTTGGGAATCACCCGGGTCGGGTTCACGCACATCGTGAACGGGCGCAACCTGCCGTCGAAGCCCGCGCTGGAGGTCCTACTGGGATTCTTCGGCCGTCCGGACCGGCTGCCGATGATGCAGGACCTGTTGGCGGTGGCCAAGCTCAAGTCCGACCGAACCACCTCTGTGGACCAAACCGGACCCGCGTCGTCGATGAACGACTTTGAACTGTTCGTCGGCCTGGAGGCGGTGGCGACCCAGATCGAGGTTTACGAGCCGCTCATCGTCACCGGCCTGTTGCAGACCGAGGCATACGCGCGCGAGCTGATCGGCTACCACGCCACCATCACCCTGGGCGTCGACGTGGACGCCAGCACCGAACTGCGGATGGGCCGCAAGGAGTCCATCACCCGCTCGGAGAACCCGGCAGAGCTGTGGTGGATCGTCGAGGAACAGGCGCTGCGCAGGCCGGTCGGCAGCTCGCAGGTGATGATGGCGCAGCTCGACCACCTGCTGGAGATGGAGAAGCTGCCGAACGTCAACATCCAGGTGATCCCGCAGAGCGTCGGCGTGCACGCAGCGTTGGAGGGCGCGTTCTTCATGCTGCGCTTCGACGACGACGGCCGGGTGGCCTACGAAGAGACGCGGCGATCCGCCTACTACTACGACAGCCCCGAGGCCGTGGAACACTATGACAAGGTCATGAAGCACCTGCGCCCCACAGCGCTGAGCCCAAAGCGCTCGCGGACGCTGATCTCCGCCCTACGAAAGGAACTCCAGTGATCGACAACTGGCGCAAGTCCAGCTTCAGCGCCGGCAACGCGGCCTGCGTCGAGACCGGCTGGACCGCCACCACCGTCGCCTACCGCGACACCAAGCAGGCGGGCACGCCCGACCGCCCCACCCTGCACTTCCCCACCGAGGCGGCCCAGGCCTTCCTCGCCCGCATCACCCGCTGAAACACCCCCACGAACCCCGGGAGCCCCACCAGGCCCCCGGGGTTCGCCCGTCTCATTAGCCAAAACGGGTCAACCCCCTCCCCCACCCCGGGCTGGACGCCGTACCGTGGTCAACGGCCGCCGCTCAGCAGCGGGAGGAGTTCCCATGATCGACAACTGGCGCAAGTCCAGCTTCAGCGCCGACGACGCGGCCTGCGTCGAGACCGGCTGGACCGCCACCACCGTCGCCTACCGCGACACCAAGCAGGCGGGCACACCCGACCGCCCCACCCTGCACTTCCCCACCGAGGCCGCCCAGGCCTTCCTCACCCACATCACCCACTGACACACCCCCACCGAACCCCGGGAGCCGCCCAGGCCCTGGGGTTTGTACGCATACGAGACCGCGCGTGAACGTTGACGAACTGGCTGCGGCCGTGCACGCCGGACTGGCCCAGTTGCCGATGGGTATAGCGGACTCACTGGACCAAGTCCAGGAAGTGCCCAGCCAAGCGCTGGCGGGATCGACAGCACCCGACGCCGCTCACAGCCCGACTCAGCTCGCGCACGCGAACAGGAACTCACCAGGGTGCGCCACCTCTGTGAGCAGGTGCGCACCTCGTTCAACAGCTACCTGTCTCTGCTGATGAGTTCTCAGGAGGACGACAATGGTCGAGCTAGGCGTGTGGTACGACCAGGACGGCGGTGATGCCCACCGCGAAGGCGAACCACTCATCCTGGTCCGCACTGGCGCCGAACTGGATGCGCTGATCGACCGAGCCCGGTCCGAGACTCGAGACCACCGCTGCCCCGCTGCCGTCCAGGTCGTGCTCCACGGCAACAAGGGCTACCCGATCCTCGAAGTCGGACTCGGCCAGAGCACCGGCTTCATCCACTACCACGCCGACGACGACGCGCGCACCATCGGCCATGGTGACCCCGAGGGCGTTGCCGAATACGAGATCGAAGCCGGTTCATCCCGTGGATCATGCGCTCAAAGGCGCGTTCTCCGTGCTGCACTTCGATGACAACCGATCGCCGCTCTGCGACTCGTTTCAGTCGCTCTGACAGATGAAATTCCGAGCAACCCTCCCCTTCCACCCCCGTATGCCTTACGGTTACCGGGGGCGCACGCAAGGTGAGGGGGGTCGGGTGGTCGCTTCGACGACGCTGCCACACCTCCCCCTTTCCCACGCTCGCCGAGGCCTCCATACGCCGTACGAGTGGCGTTGGACGACAACTAGCCGACACACGTCGAGCCAGTCTCGATATTCCCTTACCGTCATCGTGTCAACACGGACGGTAAGGGGGCTGGGCGTGTACATCGATGAGGGCAAGGCTGGACCACTCGGTGAGATCGGCAGCGCCGTGACCGCGTTCGCGCAAGCCGCCGCTGACGGCCAGTTCGCCGTCAACGCGCACGGCGGCCGACCACTGGTCAACGCCATCGACCGGCTGATCGACTGGATCGACGGGAGACAGTACGACCTGCAACTGCTCGAGCAGGAACCCCCGCTGGGGACCAGCAACAACGCCAAGGTGATGCGGCCCTACATGCAGCAGGTCGCCATCGACGAGCAGGGATTCCTCACCCAGCTCAGAGCCCTCTCCGCGAACCTGAAACTAGCCAAGACCGCGATCCTGGCCGCGATGGCCAACTACGCGGCAGCCGACGAGGCAGGCGTGCGGCTGCTCAACGAGTCGGAGGACCAGTGACAGCGCACCCCGCCAAGGCCCTCGCCGCAACGGCGCTTCTGGCGATGGCACTCACCTCGTGCGCGCAGCAGGTGCCGGGCACACCGGTGGCGTTGATGGGCGGCGCACCCCAGGACTCCAAGACGGCGCCGTCCAATCCCGGCGGCGAGAGCGACGACCTGGCCTCGTTGGACCCGTGCGATCTGCTCAGCGAAACCACCAAGAGCGCGCTGCACGTCGACGGCGCGCCGGAGCCGAGGAAGTACTCCCACGTCAAAGCGTGCGGTTGGACCGTGCACGACGACCCGCTCGTCCCCTCGGGGTACCACCTCGGGATAGCCGTCTACCCGGAAAAGGGCATCGACGACGCTGTCGCCACCGACGGCGTGCTGACCCCGGTCCAGGTCGGGAGGCATCGAGGCGTCCAGTACTTCGGGGCAGGCAAGAGCGTGTGCAGCATCGCGTTGGAGGTCACCGCGACCTCCCGCATCGACATCAGCGGCTCCGGCAACGACGACGCGGGACGGTGCCCCGCCGCCGAGCGGGCCGCGCGGCTGATCGAGCCCGACCTGCCCTGAGAGCAGGCCGGGCCCGGGCGCTCACGCCGAGGCGCGGGCGACCCTGCTCATCGTGTACTGCACCAGTTCCACCAGCACGGCCTTGCAGGACTCGCGCTCGCGCGCGTCGCACTGCACCACCGGCACGCTCGGATCGATGTCGAGCGCCTGCCGGACTTCGTCCACCGAGTGGTCCCAGGAGCCCTCGAAGCCGTTGACGGCGACGATGAACGGGATGTGGCGGCGTTCGAAGAAGTCGATGGAGGGGAAGCTGGAGTCGAGCCTGCGGGTGTCGACCAGCACGATGGCGCCGAGGGCGCCGTGGGCCAGCTCGTCCCACATGAACCAGAAGCGGTTCTGGCCCGGCGTGCCGAACAGGTAGAGCACCACCTGCTGGTTGATGCTGATGCGGCCGAAGTCGAGCGCGACCGTCGTGGTCTCCTTGCCCTCGACCATGCGCATGTCGTCGACGCCGACGCTGGCCTCGGTCAGGACCTCCTCGGTGCGCAGCGGCGGGATCTCGCTGACGGCGTTGACCATGGTGGTCTTGCCGACGCCGAAACCGCCCGCGACGACTATCTTGACCGAGGTGGGGACGGCGAGGGTGTCGCTCACCTGTTAGATCCTCCGAATGCCATCGAGTACCGCCTGCAGCAGCTTGGTGTCGTTGATCTCCGTGGTCTGGAACATCGCGCCCGCCACCACGTCACCGCGCTCGATCAGGTCGCTGATGAGGACCTTGACCACCACCAGCGGGACGTTGAGGTAGGCGGCGACCTCGGCCACCGAGAGCGGGGCCTTGCAGATCTCGATGATCTGCACGTGCTCCGGGGTGAGCGAGGAGGTCTCCGACGGCGACTCGGACACCCTGATCTGGGTCACCAGGTTGAGGTTCGGGGCGTTGGGCCGGGTGCGGCCGCGCGTCATCGCGTACGGGCGCACCAGTGGGCCCGCCGCCTCGTCGAACCACCAGTCCTGCTCGCCAGCCATCACCGGCGCACCACCGTCCCCCCGGTCACGACGGGCGCCGTCCCGGTGTGGCGGCCGCGGCCGCCGCACCACCGCGCGGCGCCGAGGCCAGGTGCGCCCCGACCCGCTTGACCAGCATGTTCATCTCGTAGGCGATCATGCCCACGTCCGCGTCCTCCTCGCCGAGCACGGCCAGGCAGGCGCCGCGGCCCGCCGCGGTGACGAACAGGAACGCGTGGTCCATCTCGACGATGGTCTGGCGCACCTGCCCGCCGTTGAACTGCCTGCCGGTGCCGCGTGCCAGGCTCTGGAACGCCGACGCCATCGCCGAGAGGTGCTCCGAGTCGTCCTTGGACAGCTCGGCGGAGCGGCCGAGCAACAGGCCGTCCGCGGAGAGCACGACCGAGTGGCGGATGCCGACCACCCGTCGGACCAGGTCGTCCAAAAGCCAGTTGAGCTGCTGGTCCTGGCCGATCTTGTCGTTCACCGTCTGCTGTCCTTCCCCGTTGTCCCACACCACTTCATGGACCTGGCCCTCACTGGTCGTCATGATCCTGGGGCTGCTCCGGCGAGTCCTCCACCCGCCGCGCGTCCCTGGTCCCTCGCTGGAACGCCGACATCGTGTCGCGCACCCGTTCCGCGGTGTTCTCGCCCGTGCGTGGGACATCCGACTCCCAATCCGGGATGACCGGATCATCCCGCAGTTGCGGGGCCAGGTTCTGCTGCCGCTTGCGCCGGGGCAGCACGGGGCGCTCGCCGGGCGCCAGCCGTTGTCCGTTCTGCGAGTGCGACTCCCCAACTCCGTTCTCGACGGGTGACGCCGCCGCCTCCGGCGTCTCCTCGTCGGTCAGCGGCCACTGGGCGGCGTCGGGGTCGGCCGCCGCCGTCCCCTGCTCGCCCAGGGCGTCGGACCAAAACTTGTCGATGCCGCGGTAGGGAGCGTTCTCCGCGGCGCCATCGAAGGCGTCGTCGTCGGCTTCGAGCCTGGTCGACACCGCCGTGGCCGTCGCGCCCGGGCCGTCGGACGACGCGTGCTCCAACTGCTTGCGCGGGCGCGGGCTGGGGGTGTCGGTCTCCGGCACGTAGTCCGCCGACTCCGAGACGATGTCCGACGGGATGAACACCAGGGCCACGGTGCCACCGTAGGGCGACTCGCGCAGCTCGACCCGGATCGCCCGGCGCGCGGCCAGGCGGGCGACGACGAACAGGCCCAGGCGCGACTCGCCGCGCAGCGCCATCGCGTCGAACTCCGGCGGGTGGGCGAGCATCTGGTTGTGCTGCTCGCGGTCCTCCGGGGTCATGCCCAGGCCGTGGTCCTCGATCTCGACGACCACGCCGCCGGAGACCTGCGAGGTGTAGACCTCCACCTGCGAGCGCGGCGGCGAGAACGACGCGGCGTTGTCGACCAGCTCGGCGACCAGGTGGATGGTGTCGGCGACCGCCACGCCCTGCAGCGCCACGTCGGGCACCTGGCGCACGCGGACGCGGACGTACTGCTCGGTCTCGGCGACCGCGGCGCGCAGGATGTCGAGCAGGCGCACCGGCTTGCGCCACTGGCGGCCGGGCTGCTCGCCCGCGAGGATGATCAGGTTCTCGGCGTTGCGGCGGGCGCGGGTGGCCAGGTGGTCGAGCTGGAACAGCGAGTCGAGGTGCTCGGGGTTCTCCTCCTCGCGCTCCATCCGGTCGAGGATCTTGAGCTGGCGGTGCACCAGGCCCTGGTGGCGGTGGGCGATGCCGAGGAAGACGCGGTTGACGCCCTCGCGGGCCTGCGACTCCTTCACCGCCGCTGCGATCGCGGTGTACTGGGCGGCGTTGAACGCGTCGGCCACCTGGCCGATCTCGTCGGTGCCGTAGTCCAGCGGCGGCACCTCGGCGCCGACGTCGACCCGGTCGCCGGTGCGCAGCCGGTCGACGATGCTGGGCAGCCGCTCGTGGGCCAGCTTCAGCGCGTCGTCCTTGAGCTTCTCCAGGCGGGTGACCAGCGCCTTGTTGACCAGGCGGCGGGAGATGCGGACCGCGAGCACGATGCCGGTGACCACCGCGAGCAGCGCGATCAGCGAGCCGACGATGACCTCGAAGAACTTGTCGTCGGCGCGCTCGAGGCCCAGTTGCACGCCGTCGGTGGCCTGCTGCTTGGCCAGCGCGATGACCTGCTCGGAGGTCTCGCTGCTCAGCGCCTCCCACTCCGCGGCGCCGAGGGCGGGCACGACGTTGGCGCTGTTGTTGGCGCTGCCACCGTCCTGCTCGCTGGGGGCCAGGCCGATCATGGCGTCCTCGGCGGCGATCAGGTTGGCCCAGCTCTGCGAGGCGATCAGCGCGTTGTGCTGCTGCTTGACCCGTTCGGTGCCGCTCTGCGCGGCCGTGGTCAGGGTGCTGCGGTAGGAGCCGACGAGCAGCGCGAAGTCCACGTGCTGCTCGGTGGTGAAGCCGCGGGTGGCGATCGCGGCCGAGGCCAGCGAGGAGGCCCGGGACTGGCGGTCGCCGGAGCGGAAGATGTCGGTCGCGACCAGACCCGCCTGCACGACGACCGGGTCCGGCACGATGCGGGCCTGGGTGTCGAACAGCGCGGTGCCCGCGTCGAGCACGCTGTTGTAGTAGTCGAAGACCTCAGCCAGCTCGGCCCGCCCGGACTCGACCTGCGCGCGCCGCTGCGGCAGCGGGGCCAGCACGTCGTTGAGCTCGCGGATGCGGTCGTTGACCTCCTGCGGCGCGCTGGCGGCGAGGGTGTCCAGCGCCGAGCGCAACTCGTTGATGGCGCGGTCGGTCTCCTGCTGCTGTGCGCTCAGCGGCGCCGTGTTGGAACCGGGGGCGCTGATCACCGCCATGGTGAGCTGCCGCTCGCGCTGCAGCGCGGCGAAGGTGTTGACGGCGGGGATGGACGCGTCCTTCACACCACTGGTGACGGCCTTGAGGTAGATGCCGTCGAACACGGTGTAGGACGAGAACACCGCCCACATGACCAGCAGGATGACGCTGGGTACGACGACGACACCGGTGAGCCGCGACCGAATGGTGGTCGTCGACTTGCCTGCCGCACCGTTGATCTGCTTCACGGCTCTCCACGGGTCCTGTCGGCGGCGTGCGCGAGCCCCGCGCGCGACCGTCGCCTGCACCTGTATTCAGTACGCGCGTCCCCCAATGAGGTTATCGCCCTCTTGAGTGAAACGCTGAGCTCATTCAAGATCCATCTTACTCAGAGCCAGCGATCACCTGCGGTGCGCGAGAACAAAGCGTACCGGTTCACCCTCCAGTGGAAAGCACCCGGCCCACATCACGAAAAGTTGAGGGCGACATCACCCAGCAGGAGCAAAGCCAGCCACCGCCGGACGGGTGGTGGGGCACCGTCCGTTGCGGACACCCGCCCGCGAACCACGCGAGCCCGGGCGTGTCGGGTACCCATGGAATCCCTTTTTCGGCGTCACTGGAATGATTCCGGAAAAGATCAAGAACGTGTCCGGCGCCACAACAAGTCGAATTCAGCCGAACGGCCGATCGCAAGGCCGTGTCAGGAGGTCCGCGGACGCGGTATCTTCGGCGAACTGATCACGTGTGTGGATGTGGGGAAGCGTGACGGCACTGACCAGGGTGTTCCTCAATGTGAACACGGTGGCCGCCGGTGCGGTGCTGGCCGGGTTGCTGGTCGCGGGGCTGGTGCGATCGCGGGCGCACGGGGCGGACCGGGTCGCGCGCACGCTGGGCGCCGCCGCGCTCGGCCTGTGGCTGTTGCTGCTGGTCTACGTGACGATCGTGCTGTCCCCGCCGACCCTGGGCGTGCGGTTCAGCCTGATCCCGTTGGCGGACACCGTCGACGGGCTGTTCTCCCGCAACTGGGACAACGTGGCAGCCGCGACCGCCGCCAACGTCGCCCTGTTCCTGCCCCTGGGGGCCGGCTTGGCGATCCGCGCACCGCGCGCGTCGTGGGTCGTGCCCGCGGCGGCCGGGGCCGGGCTGTCCCTGGCCGTCGAACTCACCCAGGGTTTCCTGGTGCGCCACGGCGCGGTCGCCGCCGACGACTTGATCACGAACACCGCGGGCGCCGTGCTGGGGTGGGCCCTGCTGCGCTGGTGGGGTGGCCACCGGGCCCTCACCCCAGCCCACCACGAACCCGGCAGGGCCGAGCCCGAGTCGTCAGGCCCGCCGCGGGCTCAGACAGGCGGGACGATCCCGGGGAACTGACCGGTCGTGCCGCAGTGCGGGCACGGTCGGCCGCTGTCGACGGCGCGGGCCTGACCGCCGATGACCGCGGGCTTGGGGTCGGCGACCATGCCCGCGCCGCCGCAGGAGTGGCAGAGGGTGTGCACCTGGTCGGAGACCCCCGACCCACCCGGGTCTTCGTCGTTCATCGACCCACCACGCCCCACCCCGGACCGCCGCACCGGGAGCGGACGGCCTTCAACGCACCGAGCCCAGCACGCGCGTCACCTGGATCAGCAGCACCACCCGCTCCGGGTTCACCCGGGGCTGCCGGTACCGGGCCGCGTACCGCCGCTCCGCCTCGGCCACCTCCGCCGGGTCGTCGCTGACCGACACCGTCCCCTCCAATGTGGACCACCGGGCACCGTCCACCTGGCACACCGCCGCCACCGCCCCCAGCCGGGCGTTGCGCGCCTTGCGCGACCCCGATCCGGTGATCACCCGCGCGATCCCCGTCGCCGGGTCGAACGTGACGCCGACCGGGACCACGTGGGGCGTGCCGTCGGGGCGCAGGGTGGTCAGGGTGCAGAGGTGGCGTTCTGTCCAGAACGCCTGGAACTCCTCGCTCGGGGTCATGGGTGGACGATACCCGGCGCGGCCGGGGGGCGACCGGAATCCGGTTGGCCCACCCACCGATCCAAGGTGGCCCAGGCGTCTTCTTCGGACTGATCTCCACCGGGCGCGGCTCCTCCACCCGACACCGACCCCCACAAAACGGCCCGACCGCGTTCACGGGCACAGTGGGCGGATGACCGACTTCGACCACGCCGCGGTCCACGCGCTCGCGGACGAGCGCCTGGACTGGCGTTCGCGCTCCCTGCCCGCGGGCCTGTCCGGCCTGACCGTCGCCGAGGCGGTGGCCCGGCGCCCCGACCTGCGGGACTTCCCCGGGCCCGTCGTCGCCCTGGACGCGGCGGACCTGGAGCACAACACCGCGGCGATGGCGCGGTGGTGCGCGCGCCGGGACCTGTCGCTGGCCCCGCACGGGAAGACCTCGATGGCGCCAGCGCTGTTCGCCCGCCAGCTCGCGGCCGGGGCGTGGGGGATCACCGTGGCCACGGCCGCCCAGGCGCGGGTGTGCCGCGAGTTCGGCGTGGGCCGGGTGCTGCTGGCCAACCAGCTCGTCGACCCGGCGGGGTTGGCGTGGCTGCGCGCGGAGCTGGACCGGGAACCGTTCCACTTCCTGTGCTGGGTGGATTCCGCCGCGACGGTGGAGATCTTGGCCGAGGGGCTGGGCGGGCGCGCGGTGGACGTGCTGGTCGAGATGGGCTCACCCGGCGGGCGGACGGGCGCGCGGACGGTGGCCGAGGGGCTGGCGGTGGCCTCGGCCGTGCGCTCGGCCGGGCTGCGGCTGGCGGGCGTCGGCGGTTACGAGGGCCCGGCGAAGGACGTCGTGGCCTACCTGGGGGCCCTGCGCGAGCTGGCGGAGGCGCTGCGGCCATCGATCGACGGGGAGATGGTCGTGACCGCGGGCGGCAGCACGCACTTCGACGAGGTCGCGCGCACCCTGCCCGGCCCGTGGCGCACGGTCCTGCGGTCGGGCGCCTACATCGCCCACGACGACGGCCACTACGCCGCGGCCACCCCGCACACCCGGGACGCGGACGCCCCCGTCCTGCGGTCGGCCTGGCGGGTGTGGGCCCAGGTGCACTCGCTCCCCGAGCCGGGCCGGGCGATCCTGGGCGCGGGCAAGCGCGACCTGCCCCAGGACCTGGGCCTGCCCCGCCCGCTGCACACCCGCGAGGGCATCCCCGTCGACGGCGAGGTCACCGCCCTGGACGACCAGCACGCCTACCTGGCGACCGGGACCGAGCTGCGCGTCGGCGAGTGGGTGCGGCTGGGGATCTCGCACCCGTGCACCCTGTTCGACCGCACGACGCTGATCCCGGTCGTGGCCGAGGACGGCATCACGGTGGTGGACCTGCTCCGGACCTTCTTCTGAGCACACCGGGAAGCTGCCATTCGGCCCAAGCTCGCGGCCCGGGACCACCGCTGTCTTGACAACCCTCAGACCCGGCGGCCACGCTAACCCGCAATGGTCTAAACCACTGTGTGGTCCTGCGAAGGGTGCCGGTCGTGAGAGTTCGATCGAGGTCTTGGGTGAGCGGGGTCGCGCTGGCGGCCACGACGGCGTTGGCCCTGTCCGGGTGCGCGGGCTCCTCGGGCAGCGGCGGGCAGGGAGGCGGCGGACCGCGCACGCTGACGGTGTGGCTGATGAACGGCTCCGCGCCCACGGCGCTGACCGACGCGCTGCACAAGGAGTTCTCCGACAGCCACCCCGGTGTCACCGTGAACTACGAGATCCAGCAGTGGAACGGCATCCAGGACAAGCTGACCACCGCGCTGGCGGGCAACGACGCCCCCGACATCATCGAGATCGGCAACACCCAGGCCCCCAAGTTCGCCGCCGCGGGCGTCCTGGCCGACCTGACCGCCGACACCGCGCGCCTCAGCGGCGACCAGTGGCTCGAATCGCTCAAGGCCTCCGGGCAGTGGGACGGCAAGCAGTACGCGGTGCCCTTCTACGCCGCCAACCGCGAGGTGCTCTACCGCGAGGACATGTTCGAGCAGGCCGGGATCGCCGCCCCGCCGACCTCGCGGCAGCAGTGGCTCGACGCGATCGGCGCGCTGCGGGCGGAGTTCGGCTCCGACCCCGACTTCCAGGCCCTCTACCTGCCCGGCCAGAACTGGTACGCGCTGCTGTCGTTCATCTACGACGAGGGCGGCGACCTGGCCCGGCAGGACGGCACGGCGTTCACCGCGACTGTCGACTCCCCGCAGGCCAAGGCCGGGCTCGAGTTCTACGGGCAGCTCGTCGAGGCGTCCGGGACCAAAGCCCCCAAGGACGCCGACGAGCAGACCCCCGAGCAGGCGGGCATCTACGGCGGCGGCAAGGTCGCGATGATGATCGGCCTGCCCTGGGAGGTCGCCACCGCGGCCAAGACCGACCCGGGGCTGACCGAGCTGACCTCCGCGTTCCCCATCCCGTCGAAGACCGCCGGTGAGCCCGCCCCGGTCTTCCAGGGCGGCTCGAACCTCGCCGTCCCGGCCAACTCCGCGGACCAGGACCTGGCCAGGGACTACCTGGCCCTGATGACCAGCGCCAGGTACCAGGGCGAGCTGGCCGAGGCGGGGATGATCCCGGGCGCCTCCACCGACACCTCCGCGCTGGAGGCCGACCCGGTCAACGCCGCGATGGCCGCCGCCGCCAAGAAGGGCAGGTCCGTCCCCGCCACCCCGGGCTGGGCGAGCATCGAGGCCGGGCAGAACCCGCTCAAGGACATGCTCACCGCCTACCTGACCGGCGCCAAGGACATCACCGCCGCCACGGACGACGCCAACGCCGCGCTCAACAAGGCCTTCGGCGGCTGAGCGTGGCCACCCCGACGACCGCCGCGCCGCCCCGGGACACCCCTGGGGCGGGGCGGCGCCGCCCCCGCGCCGCCCTGGGCGAGCCGGCCGTCCCGTACCTGATGCTCGCCCCCGCGGTCGTGGTCATGCTGGCGCTGCTGGCCTGGCCCGCGGTGCAGGTGCTGGGGATCAGCTTCCGCAAGCTCGACCTGGGCGAACTGGTGCGCGGCGAGGTCGTCTGGGTGGGCTTCGACAACTACGCCGAAATCCTCACCGACCCGGTGTTCTGGTCGGCCACCGCGCGCACGGTCGTGTTCACCGCCGCCGTCGTGGCCGCGACGGTCGCGCTCGGCCTGGGCGTCGGCGTCCTCATGCGGCACCTGGGCGCGGTCGTGCGCACGCTGCTGCAGATCAGCCTGGTGCTGGCCTGGGCGACGCCGATCGTGGCCACCACGACGGTGTTCCAGTGGATGTTCGACCAGGAGTACGGCATCCTCAACAAGACCCTGGTGCTGCTGGGCTTCGACTCCTTCCAGGGCCACTCCTGGTTCGCCACCGGCGCGAGCACGCTGACCGTGATCGGGCTGCTCGTCCTGTGGCAGGCCACGCCGTTCATCGGCTTCACCCTCTACGCGGGCCTGGTCACCACCCCGCGCGACCTCTACGAGGCCGCCGCCATCGACGGCGCCTCGCCGTGGCAGGCGTTCCGGGCGGTGAGCTGGCCCTCGCTGCGGCCGATGCTGACCCTGGTGGCGTTCCTGTCGGTGCTGTGGGACTTCAAGGTCTTCACCCAGGTCTGGGCGATCCGCCAGGGCGGCCCGGACGGATCGAGCACCACGCTGCCGGTCCTGCTCTACCTCAAGGGCATCTCCGGCAGCCACTTCGGCGTCGCCGCCGCGGTCGCGGTGCTGATGCTGGTCGTGCTGGTCGCGGTCACCTGGCGCTACCTGCGCCTGCTGGTCCGCTCACCGGAAACGGAGCTGTAGATGCGGACGACGCGCGCGCAGCGGTTCTGGGTCTCGGCGCTCGGCCTGGTCGTCGCCGCGATCTTCTTCTTCCCCACCTACTGGATGCTGACCACCGCGCTCAAGACGCCCGGCCAGGTCCTCTCCCCCGCCTACGACCTCGTCCCGCTCAGCGTCACCCTGGTCAACTTCGCCTCCGCGCTGGGCAAGGCGGGCTTCCTGAGCTTCCTGGTGAACAGCCTGGTCGTCACCCTGGGGTCGGTGGCCTGCGCGCTCGCCGCCGGGCTGCTGGCCGCAGTCCCGCTGGCGCGCATGCGCTTCCACGGCCGCAGGGGGTTCCTGCTGCTGGTCCTCGTCGCGCAACTGGCCCCGCTCGAGGCGCTGTTCGTGCCGATGTACCTGATCATGCGCGACGCCGACCTGCTCAACAGCCTCGCCGGGCTGCTGCTGGTGTACGTGGCGTTCACGCTGCCGTTCACCGTGTGGACGCTGCGCGGGTTCGTCAAGGGCATCCCGGTCGAGCTGGACGAGGCGGCGATGGTCGACGGCTGCGGCCGGTGGGGCGTGTTCCGCCGGATCACGCTGCCGCTGCTGGGCCCGGGCCTGGTGTCGACCTCGGTGTTCAGCTTCGTCACCGCGTGGAACGAGTTCCTGTACGCGCTGGTGTTCCTGCGCGACGTCGACAAGCAGACCCTGCCGGTGTGGCTGTCGTCGTTCAAGACCGCGTTCGGCACCGACTGGGGCGGCGTCATGGCCGCCTCCGTGGTCTACGCGATCCCCGCGCTGGTGTTCTTCGTCCTGGTCCGCCGCAGACTGCTCAGCGGCGGCGTCAGTGGAGCGGTGAAGGGGTGACGGTGTCCGTCGAGAGGCTGGCCGAAGCGGTGCTGCTGCCCGGGTTCGCGGGCACGTCGGCCCCGGACTGGGTGCTGTCGCGGCTGGCCGGCGGCCTGGGCGGCGTGGTGCTGTTCGGGCGCAACGTCGTCACCGACGAGCAGGTCGGCGCGCTGTGCGCCCAGCTCCGCGCGACCCGGCCGGACGTGGTGGTCGGCATCGACGAGGAGGGCGGCGACGTCACCCGCCTCGACGCGGCCACCGCCACCCGGCTGCCCGGCCCGCTGGCGCTCGGCGCGGCGGGCGACCCGCGCCTGACCGAGCGCGCCGGGTCCGAGCTGGGCGCGCGGCTGGCCGCCTGCGGCGTCACCCTCGACCTCGCCCCGTGCGCCGACCTGGCGCTGACCCCGGACGACCCGATCATCGGCGTGCGCGCGTTCGGCTCCGACCCGCACACCGCGGCCGCGCACGTCGCCGCCTACGTGCGCGGGTTGCAGGGGCACGGCGTCGCCGCCTGCGCCAAGCACTTCCCCGGCCACGGCGCGTCCACATCGGACTCCCACCACGAGCTGCCCGTGCTGCCGCGCACCGCCGGGCAGCTCCACGCGGTGGAGCTGGTGCCGTTCCGCGCGGCGATCGCGGCTGGCGTGCGGTCGGTCATGACCGGGCACCTCGTCGTCCCCGAGTGGGGGCCCGACGCCGCCACGGTCAACGCCACCGCGATCCGGACTGTCCTGCGCGGCGAGCTGGGCTTCACCGGGACCGTGGTCACCGACGCGCTGGAGATGGGCGCGCTCGCCGGGCGCCTGGGCGACGCCCGCGGCCTCGCCTCCGCCGCCGTCCGCGCGCTCAAAGCCGGGGCCGACGCGCTGTGCGTGGGCGGCGAGGTCAGCGACGCCGAGGCGGTCGCGGCGGTCGTCGACGCGATCGTGGCCGGGGTCCGCACCGGGGAACTGACCGAGGAGCGCCTCGCCGAGGCCGCCGAGCGCACCCGCGCCCTGGGCGCGCCGCCCACCGGGGGCCCGTGGACCGAGGACCCCGAGCTGGGCATGGCGATCGCCCGCCGCGCACTGCGCACCCGGGGCCTGCCCGCGCTGTCCGGCGGGCCGCTCGTGCTCGACGTCGAGGTGGCGCCGACGATCGTCGCCGGTCCGGTGCCGTGGGGGCTGGGCGCGCACGTGCGCGAGCTGGCCCCGCTGACCGAGGTCGTGCGCGTCGACCCGGTCGACCCCGGCGCGGTCGTCGAGCTGGCCGCCGCGCGCGGCGAGGTCGTCGTCGCCACCCGCGACGCCCACCGCCACCCCGAGGTCGCCGCCCTGGTGCGCGCGCTGGTCGCCGCCGTGCCCGTCGTGGTGCAGGTGGAGACCGGCGTGCCCGGCGCCGACCTGGGCGCGACCGGGCGCGTGGACACCTTCGGCGCCTCATGGTCGAGCCTGCGCGCCGCGGCCGAGGCGGTGGTCACCGCGTCAGCCCCCTAGCCGTCGGCGTTCGCCGGTCCCAGGTGAGCGCCGCGGCCCGGGCAGTCCCGCCCGGGTCCCCTGCAACAGCCGAGGTGACACATGTCCAGGACAAGAAGGCGCCTGCTGGTGGCGGCGGTCGCCGCCACCCTGACCGCCGGGATCGCGCTCGCGCCGAGCAGCACCGCGGCTGAGCCCGCCGCGGTCGGCGACAAGGTCGTCGGGTACTTCGCCCAGTGGGGCGTGTACGCCCGCGACTACCACGTGAAGAACATCGACACGTCGGGGTCGGCGGCCAAGCTGACCCACATCAACTACGCCTTCGGCAACGTGACGAACGGCCGGTGCGCCATCGGCGACAGCTACGCCGACTACGAGAAGGCCTACACCGCCGAGCAGAGCGTCGACGGGGTCGCCGACACCTGGGACCAGCCGCTGCGCGGCAACTTCAACCAGCTCCGCGAGCTCAAGGCCAAGCACCCGCACCTCAAGGTGATCTGGTCCTTCGGCGGGTGGAGCTGGTCGGGCGGGTTCGGCCAGGCCGCGCGGAACCCGGCCGCGTTCGCCGAGAGCTGCCACGCCCTGGTCGAGGACCCGCGCTGGGCCGACGTGTTCGACGGCATCGACATCGACTGGGAGTACCCGAACGCCTGCGGCCTGACCTGCGACACCTCGGGGCCGGACGCGTTCAAGAACCTGATCGGAGCGCTGCGCGACCGCTTCGGCGGCAACGCCCTGATCACCGCGGCCACCACCGCCGACGGCTCCGCGGGGGGCAAGATCGATGCGGCCGACTACGCGGGCGCGGTGCCGGACCTGGACTGGCTCATGCCGATGACCTACGACTTCTTCGGCGCGTTCACCCCCCAGGGCCCCACCGCCCCGCACTCCCCGCTAACCGCCTACGACGGCATCCCGCAGCAGGGCTTCTCCACCGCGGACGCGATCGCGAAGTTCAAGTCCAAGGGTGTGCCCGCCTCGAAGTTGCTGCTGGGCGTGGGCTTCTACGGCCGGGGGTGGAGCGGGGTGAGCCAGTCCGCGCCGGGCGGGTCCGCCACGGGTGCGGCACCGGGCACCTACGAACAGGGCATCGAGGACTACAAGGTCCTCAAGAACACCTGCCCGCCCACCGGGACCGTCGGCGGCACCTCGTACTCGTTCTGCGGCGGCAACTGGTGGAGCTACGACACCCCGCAGACCATCGCGGGCAAGAAGCGGTGGGCCGCTGAGCAGGGCCTGGGCGGGTCGTTCTTCTGGGAGCTGTCCGGCGACACGGGCAACGGCGAGCTGATCACCGCGCTCGGGTCCTGATCCGGGTCCTCGCCAGCGCCGTGAGCGGCCGTCCGGTCCGACCCAGGACGGCCGCTCACCCGCGCGGCGGCTCCCGGCTACAGGAGCACACCGAGGAGTTGGCCGATGACCTGCCCCGTGGTCACCGGCGTGGCGCCGTGATCGGCCGCGGCCCGGACCGCCTTGCGGTGGTCGTCGAGGCAGCGGTCCACCACCGCGTCGGCCACGCAGAACACCTGGACCCCGGCCAGCGCGGGCCCGGCGGCGGACATCAGGCACGCCGCGTGCGCCCGGATGCCGGTGACCAGGAGCTGGTCGCGGCCGAAGCTGTCGAGGACGTCGCGCAGCCGGGTGAAGTGGTCGCCCGCCAGGTCGGCCAGCCAGTGCTCACCCGGGCCAGGGCCGCCGTCGAAGCGCACGGCGGAGCGGGCCACCGGCACGCCGAGCTCGTGGCAGGTGGCGCGGAGCTGGTCGAGGTTGTGCGCCAGGGTCGTCATGGGCTCGACGTCGCGCTCGAGGTCCAGCGGCACGTCGTGCATGAGCAGCAGCGCACGCTGGGCCGACGCCGTCCACGCCGAGGCCCGCTCGGGCAGCACCGCGGCTGCGGACATGTCGTACGGGTCGGCGACCGGCCGCGTCATGGCGAACCCCTCTCATCGGCTACTTAGGCAAGCCTAACTTAAGAAGTTCGTCAACTGAAGACGCAGCCGACGACGTGTCCGCCCTCACGGCCGTTGTCGTGGCCGGAACGTGAAAAAGCCCCAGGCCCGAGAACGTGTGTTCTCGGGCCTGGGGTTAACGTTAGTCCGGCGGCGTCCTACTCTCCCACACCGTCTCCAGTGCAGTACCATCGGCGCTGGCAGGCTTAGCTTCCGGGTTCGGAATGGGACCGGGCGTTTCCCTGCCGCTATGACCGCCGTAACACTATGAAACTGTCCAACCCACCCTCGACGCACCACACAGGGGTGTGGTGGTGGGGTTGTGGTTGGTGTCTCAGACACCGCACAGTGGATGCGTAGCATTTTTGTAGCAAGCCCTCGGCCTATTAGTACCAGTCAACTCCACCCGTTACCAGGCTTCCATCTCTGGCCTATCAACCCAGTGGTCTACTGGGGGCCTTAACCACTCAAGGTGGTGGGAGACCTCATCTTGGAACAGGCTTCCCGCTTAGATGCCTTCAGCGGTTATCCCTTCCGAACGTAGCCAACCAGCCATGCCCCTGGCGGGACAACTGGCACACCAGAGGTTCGTCCGTCCCGGTCCTCTCGTACTAGGGACAGCCTTCCTCAAGTCTCCAACGCGCGCGGCGGATAGGGACCGAACTGTCTCACGACGTTCTAAACCCAGCTCGCGTACCGCTTTAATGGGCGAACAGCCCAACCCTTGGGACCTACTCCAGCCCCAGGATGCGACGAGCCGACATCGAGGTGCCAAACCATGCCGTCGATATGGACTCTTGGGCAAGATCAGCCTGTTATCCCCGGGGTACCTTTTATCCGTTGAGCGACCACGCTTCCACAAGCCATGGCCGGATCACTAGTCCCGACTTTCGTCCCTGCTCGACCTGTCGGTCTCACAGTCAAGCTCCCTTGTG
This sequence comes from Actinokineospora pegani, assembly GCF_009745975.1. GTDB lineage: Bacteria > Actinomycetota > Actinomycetes > Mycobacteriales > Pseudonocardiaceae > Actinokineospora > Actinokineospora pegani. Next base: position 182,817 of record NZ_WHOL01000126.1, read on the forward strand.
CACTTGCACTCAACACCTGATTGCCAACCAGGCTGAGGGAACCTTTGGGCGCCTCCGTTACCCTTTGGGAGGCAACCGCCCCAGTTAAACTACCCACCAGGCACTGTCCCTGAACCGGATCACGGTCCGAGGTTAGACACTCAGTACGATCAGAGTGGTATTTCAACAATGACTCCACCGACACTGGCGTGCCAGCTTCACAGTCTCCCACCTATCCTACACAAACCGAACCAAGCACCAATACCAAGCTATAGTAAAGGTCCCGGGGTCTTTCCGTCCTGCCGCGCGTAACGAGCATCTTTACTCGTAGTGCAATTTCACCGGGCCTATGGTTGAGACAGTCGAGAAGTCGTTACGCCATTCGTGCAGGTCGGAACTTACCCGACAAGGAATTTCGCTACCTTAGGATGGTTATAGTTACCACCGCCGTTTACTGGCGCTTAAATTCTGAGCTTCGCCCCGAAGAGCTAACCCGTCCTCTTAACGTTCCAGCACCGGGCAGGCGTCAGTCCGTATACATCGTCTTGCGACTTCGCACGGACCTGTGTTTTTAGTAAACAGTCGCTTCTCGCTGGTCTCTGCGGCCACCTGGTCCTAGCCCGCAAGGAGCTTCAAACCCTGTGGCCCCCCTTCTCCCGAAGTTACGGGGGCATTTTGCCGAGTTCCTTAACCATAGTTCACCCGAGCGCCTTGGTATTCTCTACCTGACCACCTGTGTCGGTTTGGGGTACGGGCCGCGTGGAAACTCACTAGAGGCTTTTCTCGGCAGCATGGGATCACTCTACTTCGCCTCAATCGGCTATGCATCACGTCTCAGCCTTAATGGTTGACGGATTTGCCTATCAACCGGCCTACACGCTTACACCAGTCACCAACAGCTGGCGGAGCTACCCTCCTGCGTCACCCCATCGTTTGGCTACTACCGGTTCAGGTCCCGCGCTCCACGATTGGTCTCCGAAGAGTCCGCACGCTTTGGGCGGTTAGTATCACCGAGGTCACCAGGGACGCGTCCACACGGGTACGGGAATATCAACCCGTTGTCCATCGACTACGCCTGTCGGCCTCGCCTTAGGTCCCGACTTACCCTGGGCGGATTAGCCTGGCCCAGGAACCCTTGGTCATCCGGCGGACGAGTTTCTCACTCGTCTTTCGCTACTCATGCCTGCATTCTCACTCGCACACCCTCCACGACTGGATCACTCCGCCGCTTCCCTGGATGCACGACGCTCCCCTACCCACCCACACCACTGCACATGTCCCTCAAGGGAACACGCGGATGTATTGTGTGAATGACACAGCTTCGGCGGTGCGCTTAAGCCCCGCTACATTGTCGGCGCAGGACCACTTGACCAGTGAGCTATTACGCACTCTTTCAAGGGTGGCTGCTTCTAAGCCAACCTCCTGGTTGTCTGGGCGACCCCACATCCTTTCCCACTTAGCGCACACTTAGGGGCCTTAGCTGGTGTTCTGGGCTGTTTCCCTCTCGACTACGAACCTTATCGCCCGCAGTCTCACTGCCGCACTCTCACTCACCGGTATTCGGAGTTTGGTTGATTTCGGTAAGCTTGTGGGCCCCCTAGACCATCCAGTGCTCTACCCCCGGTGAGAAACATGCGACGCTGCACCTAAATGCATTTCGGGGAGAACCAGCTATCACGGAGTTTGATTGGCCTTTCACCCCTACCCACAGCTCATCCCCTCAGTTTTCAACCTAAGTGGGTTCGGGCCTCCACGACGTCTTACCGTCGCTTCACCCTGGCCATGGGTAGATCACTCCGCTTCGGGTCTAGACCACGCGACTATAGGCGCCCTATTCGGACTCGCTTTCGCTACGGCTACCCCACACGGGTTAACCTCGCCACGTAGCACTAACTCGCAGGCTCATTCTTCAAAAGGCACGCCATCACCCCAAAAGGCTCTGACGGCTTGTAGGCACACGGTTTCAGGTACTCTTTCACTCCCCTCCCGGGGTACTTTTCATCTTTCCCTCACGGTACTAGTCCGCTATCGGTCATCAGGAAGTATTTAGGCTTAGCGGGTGGTCCCGCCAGATTCACAGCGAATTTCACGAGTACGCTGCTACTTGGGAACACTCTCAGGAGACACCGGGTTTTCACGTACGGGACTCTCACCCTCTACGGTCACGCTTCCCAGACGTATTCCGCTAACCACAGTGTTTTCTTACTCCTCACCAGTCCGGCAGAACTGGTAGAAAGGTCCCACGACCCCGAACACGCAACCCCTGCCGGGTATCACACGTATCCGGTTTAGCCTCATCCGCTTTCGCTCGCCACTACTCACGGAATCACGGTTGTTTTCTCTTCCTACGGGTACTGAGATGTTTCACTTCCCCGCGTTCCCTCCACACACCCTATATATTCAGGTGCGGGTGACACCACATGACTGATGCCGGGTTTCCCCATTCGGACATCCTCGGATCACAGCTCGGTTGACAGCTCCCCGAGGCTTTTCGCAGCCTCCCACGTCCTTCATCGGCTCCTGATGCCTAGACATCCACCGTGTGCCCTTAGACACTTACTACAAAGATGCTCGCATCCACTGTGCAGTTCTCAAACACCAACCAGACAACCA
>NZ_WHOL01000127.1 GCF_009745975.1 Actinokineospora pegani
TGACCCGCTGCTGCGACGGCCCGTTCGGCGCGGTGAGGCCGTTGGACGCGCCGTCCTGGTTGACCGCCGAGCCGCTGAGCAGCGCCAGCACGGTGTGCCCGTTGCGGCGGGCGTCGGAGAGCCGTTCGAGCACGACCAGGCCCGCGCCCTCGCCCCAGCCGGTGCCGTCCGCGCCCTCGGCGAACGCCTTGCACCGGCCGTCGGCGGCCAGGCCGCGCTGCCGGGCGAACTCGGTGAACGCCATCGGCGAGGCCATCACCCGCACGCCCCCGGCCAGCGCCAGCGAGGTCTCCCCCGACCGCAGCGCCTGCGCGGCCAGGTGCACCGCGACCAGCGACGACGAGCACGCGGTGTCGACCGTCATCGACGGCCCCTCCAGGCCCAGCGCGTAGGAGACGCGGCCGGACACGACGCTGGCGGCGTTGCCGGTGAGCAGGTAGCCCTCGGTGCCCTCCGGGGCCTCGCGCAGCCCGGCGACGTAGTCCAGGCCGCTGGTGCCGGTGTACACGCCGGTGTCGGAGCCGCGCAGCGAGGACGGGGCGATGCCCGCGCGCTCCACCGCCTCCCAGGACAGCTCCAGCAGCAGCCGCTGCTGCGGGTCCATGGCCAGCGCCTCGCGCGGGGAGATCTCGAAGAACCCGGCGTCGAAGGACGCGGCCCCGTCGAGGAACCCGCCCACGGCGGCGTAGTCGCCGGTCGGCCAGCCCCGGTCGGCGGGGAAGCCGCCCATGGCGTCGCGGCCCTCGGCGAGCAGGTCCCAGTACGCCTCGGGCGAGTCGGCGCCGCCGGGGAACCGGCAGGCCATGCCGACGATCGCGATGGGCTCGCCGGTGCCGGTGGCGGCCGTGGCGGCGGCGAAGGCGGCGTCCGTGCCCGTGGCCTCGGCCCGCAGGTGGGCGGCGAGGGCGGTGCAGGTCGGGTAGTCGAAGACGACGGTCGCGGGCAGGGCCACGCCGGTGGCGGCGGTGAGCCGGTTGCGCAGCTCCACGGCGGTCAGCGAGTCGAACCCCAGGTCCCGGAACGGCTTCGCGGCTCCCACAGCGGCCGGGTCGGTGTGCCCGAGCACGGCGGCGGCCTGCGCCCGGACCAGCTCGGTGACCACGGCGGCGGCCTCGGCGTCGGGCAGCCCGGCGAGCCTGCCCGCCAGCGCGGGCCCGGTCTCGGGCTCGGGCTCCCCCGCCAGGCCACGCAGCACGGGGGCGACGGCTTGGCCGCGCAGGGCCGCGACGTCCAGGCCCACCGGCAGGACGACGGGGTGGCCGGAGGCCAGCGCCTCGTCCCACAGGCGGGTGGCGGCGGTGGCGGTGAGGCCGCGGAAGCCGCCCCGGGCGATGCGGGCCCGGTCGGCGCGGGTGAGCCCCGCGGTCATGCCGCTGTCGTCGGCCCACAGGCCCCAGCCCAGCGCCTGGCCGGGCAGCCCGAGGGCGCGGCGGTGCGCGACCAGGGACTCGACGAAGGTGTTGCCCGCCGCGTAGTTGCCCTGGCCCGCGGCGCCCAGGGTGGCGGCGGCCGAGGAGAACACGACGAACGCGGTCAAGTCGCCGGTCAGCTCGTGCAGGTTCCAGGCGGCGGCCTTGGCGGCCATGACCCCGGCGACCCGCTCGGGCGTCAGCGCGCCGATCGTGCCGTCGTCGACGGCCCCGGCGGCGTGCACGACGGCGGTCAGGTCGTCGATGCCGTCGAGCACGGCCTTGAGCGCGTCCCGGTCGGCGACGTCGCAGGCGAGCACCGTGGCCGCCGTGCCCGCCGCCGCGAGTTCGGCGACCAGCTCGGCCGCGCCGGGGGTGTCCATGCCGCGCCGCCCGAGCAGGACGAGCTTGGCCGCGGGGACGTGCTTGGCGATGACCGACCCGGCCATGCCCAGGGCGCCGGTGATCAGCACGGTGCCCTCGGGATCCCAGCCCGGGGCCTCGCCCGCCGGGGCCGGGGCCAGGCGGGGGACCAGGATCTCGCCGTCGCGGACGGCCAGGCGCGGCTCGTCGCCGGGGCCGACCAAGGTCAGGTCCGAGCCGTCGGTGTCGACGTGGACGATCCGGCCGGGGTTCTCGGACTGGGCGGAGGCGAGCAGGCCCGCCAGCCCGGCCGCGCCCAGGCCGTCGACCCGGTCGCCGTCGCGCACGCCCAGGGCGTCGCGGGTGAGGGCGACCAGGGTGCCGGAACCGGTGTCCAGCCAGGTTTGCAGGAACGCGAGGCCGTCTGTGGTCGTCGCGACGGCGGTGTCCGGAGTGGCGCCGAACCCGGCGGGCCACACCAGGACGTCGGGGGTGTCGGCGAGGTCGGCGGCCAGCGGCAGGGACGCCCAGGGCTCGGTGAGGCCGTCCGGGCGCGCGGCCAGGGCCCAGGTCCCGTCGGCGGGGGTGGGCTTGTGCGGCTGCCAGCCGACGGCGTAGAGGTCACCGCGGTCGCCCCAGGCGGCGGGGGCGGAGCCGCTGTCGGCGAGCCAGAAGTGCTGGCGCTGGAAGGCGTAGGTGGGCAGGTCGACGACCCGGCCGCCGGGGAACCAGGCCGACCAGTCCAGGTCGACGCCCAGCGCCCACGCCTGGCCCGCCGACAGCGCCAGCCGGTCAAGGCCGTCCTGGTCGCGGCGCAGCGTGCCCACGGCGGTGCCCGCCATCCCGGACACGACCACCGGGTGCGGGCTGACCTCGATGAACACGGCCCCGTCGAGGGCGGTGACGACGTCGTGGAACAGCACGGTCTGGCGCAGGTTGCGGTACCAGTAGCCCGCGTCCAACTCGACGCCGTCAAGCACCTCGCCGGTCACCGTGGAGCGCAGCGGGACCCGGGCGTCCCGGGGCTGGATGGGCCCCAGCACGTCCAACAGCTCGGCTTCGAGGGCCTCGACCTGCGCGGAGTGCGACGCGTAGTCCACCGGCACCCGACGAACCCGGACACCATCGGCCTCAGCCGCCGCCATCACCGCGTCCAACCCCGGGTTGTCCCCCGAGATCACCACCGACGCTGCGCCATTGACCGCCGCGATCCCCACACCGTTGAAAGCCGCGATCCGCTCGCGCACCTGCTCCACAGGCAACGCCAACGACACCATGCCACCACGCCCCGCCAACCGCGCCGCGATCGCCCTCGACCGCAGCGCGACCACCCGCGCACCGTCCTCAAGCGACAAAGCACCCGCCACAACAGCGGCCGCGATCTCACCCTGTGAATGCCCGACCACGGCAGCGGGCGTGACCCCGGAGGACTCCCACACCGCCGCCAGCGACACCATGACCGCCCACAACGCGGGCTGCACGACGTCGACCCGCTCCAACGCCTCCGCGTCACCCAGCACCGACGTCAGGTCCCAGTCGACGAAGGCGCCGAGGGCCGCCGCGCACTCCGCCATCCGCGCCGCGAACACCGGGTGCGTGTCGATGAGCCCGCGCCCCATGCCCACCCACTGCGCGCCCTGGCCGGGGAACACGAACACCGGCTTGCCCGACGACCCGGCCACCCCGGCGACCAGGGACGGCGCGGGCAGGTCGGCGGCGAGCGCGTCCAGCCCGGCCCGGTCCAGCACGACCGCCCGGTGCTCCAGCGCGGCCCGGGTCGTGGCGAGCGAGAAGCCGATGTCCTCGGCCCGCCCCTCGACGTCGAGCAGCCGCGCCGCCTGCTCGCGCAGCGCAGCGGGGGTGGCGCCGGACAGGACCCACGGCGCGACCGGGACGTCCGGCCCGGCCTCGGGCTCGTCGACCGCCGGGGCCTGCTCGATAATGACGTGCGCGTTGGTGCCGGAGATGCCGAACGAGGAGACCCCGGCCCGGCGCGGGGCCTGCCCGCGCGGCCACGGGCGGGCCTCGGTCAGCAGCGACACCGACCCGGCGGTCCAGTCGACGTGCGAGGTGGGCTCGTCGACGTGCAGGGTGCGGGGCAGCGTCTCGTGCCGCAGCGCCTGCACCACCTTGATCACCCCGGCGACGCCCGCGGCGGCCTGGGTGTGGCCGATGTTCGACTTCACCGACCCCAGCCACAGCGGCGTCTCGCGGTCCCGGCCGTAGGTGGCCAGCAGCGCCTGGGCCTCGATCGGGTCGCCCAGGGTGGTCCCGGTGCCGTGCGCCTCGACGACGTCCACATCGGACGGGGCGAGGCGGGCGTTGTCCAGGGCCGCCTGGATGACCCGGCGCTGCGAGGGGCCGTTGGGCGCGGTGAGGCCGTTGGACGCGCCGTCCTGGTTGACCGCCGACCCGCGCACGACCGCCAGCACCCGGTGCCCGTTGCGCCGCGCCTCGGACAGCGTCTCCAGCACCAGGACGCCGACGCCCTCGGCGAACCCGGCGCCGTCGGCGGACTCGGCGAAGGCCTTGCACCGGCCGTCGGCGGCCAGACCGCCCTGGCGGCCCAGCTCGCCGAACAGGCCGGGGGTCACCATGACCGTGGCCCCGGCGGCCAGCGCCAGCGAGCACTCGCCGCCGCGCAGCGCCTGCGCGGCCAGGTGCAGCGCGACCAGCGACGACGAGCACGCCGTGTCGAGGGTGACCGCGGGCCCCTCGACGCCGAGGAAGTAGGCCAGCCGCCCGGACATGACGCTGGCGACGTTGCCGGTCAGCAGGTGCCCGGCCAGGTCCTCGCCCGCCGAGCCGCCGTAGCCGGAGACCGCCGCGCCGACGAAGACCCCGGCCCGGGTGCCGCGCAGCGACACCGGGTCGACCCCGGCCCGCTCCAGCGCCTCCCAGGACGTCTCCAGCAGCAGCCGCTGCTGCGGGTCCATCGCCAGCGCCTCGCGCGGGGAGATCCCGAAGAACCCGGGGTCGAACTCCCCGGCCCCGGTCAGGAACCCGCCGGAGGCCGCCGTCCGCGGGTCGACGTCCCAGCCGCGGTCGCCGGGGACGTCGGTGATCGCGTCGCGGCCCGCGGCGACCAGGTCCCACAGGTCGTCCGGGGAGCCGACGCCGCCCGGGTACCGGCAGCCCATGCCGACGACGGCGATGGGCTCGCGGCCCCGGTCCTCGGCCTCGCGCAGGCGCCTTCGGGTGTCGCGAAGATCAGCGGTGGCTCGCTTGAGGTAGTCGAGCAGCTTCTCTTCGTTCGTCATCCCTGGTCACTCCCTTGCCTGCGCCTGCGCGGGCCCGCTCAGGCCCGCGCGGTCACGGTGTCTCCAGCTCCGAGTCGAGGAAGGAGAACATCTCCTCCGCGGTGGCCCGCTCCAGCGCCGCCGCGTCCTCGTCGGCTTGGGCGGTCCCAGCGGCGTTCCACCGGGCCAGCAGCGACTTCAGCCGCGCCGTCACCGCGTCCCGGGTGTCGGTGTCGGCCAGCAGCGGGGCCAGGTCGTCTGCGCCCATCAGCGCCAGGGCGGCGTCGAGCCGCTGCACGTCGCGCACGAACGCCGGGGCGGCGGTGTCCGCCGCCGCGTCCCCGACCAGCTCGCCGCGCAGCAGCCCGACCAGCGCCTCCGGGGTGGGGTGGTCGAACACGAGCGTGGCGGGCAGCCGCAGCCCGGTCGCGGCGGCGATCCGGTTGCGCAGCTCGACCGCGGTCAGCGAGTCGAAGCCGAGCTCCTTGAACGCCTTGCGCGGCCCGACCGCGGCCGACGAGATGCGCCCCAGCACGGCCGCGGTGTGCGTGGCGACCAGGTCGAACAGCACCCGGTCCCGCGCCTCTGAATCCAGTGTGGACAAGCGGTCGGCCAGCGAGCCGCCGCGCACCGGGGTCTGCGCGGTCCGTCGGGCCCTGGGCCGGACCAGTCCGCGCAGCAGGTGCGGCGGCTCGCCTTCCACGGCGCCGAGGGCCGCGAGGTCCATGCTGACCTGCACGGCCAGCGGGTCGCCGCCCGCCAGGGCGGAGTCGAACAGCGCGAGCCCGGTCTCAGTGGACAGCGGGCGCAGCCCGGCCCCGGCCATCCGGGCCACGTCGGCGTCGTCGAGCCCGGCGGTCAGCGCGCTGCGCTCGGCCCACAGGCCCCAGGCCATCGCCACGGCGGGCAGCCCCAGGGCGCGGCGGTGGCGCACCAGCTCGTCGGTGAAGGCGTTGGCGGCGCTGTAGTTGGCCTGCCCGGCCGCGCCGAAGGTGGCCGAGGCCGAGGAGAACAGGACGAACCCGGCCAGGTCCTTGTCGGCGGTCAGCTCGTGCAGGTGCCAGGCCGCGTCCACCTTCGGCGCGAGCACCGGGTGCAGCCGCTCGGCGGTCTGCGCGTCGAGCACGCCGTCGTCGATGACCCCGGCCATGTGCACGACGGCGGTCAGGTCGCGGCCGTCGAGCAGGGCCGCGAGCTGGTCGCGGTCGGCGGCGTCGCAGGCGGCGATCTCGACGGTGGCGCCCAACCCGGCCAGCTCGGCGCGCAGGTCCGCCGCCCCGGGGGCGTCGGCGCCGCGGCGGGTGGCCAGCAGCAGGTCCCGCACGCCGTGGTCGGTGACCAGGTGGCGGGCGACGTGCCCGCCGAGGGTGCCGGTGCCGCCGGTGAGCAGCACGGTCCCCGCCGGGTCCCAGGCGCGCGGGACGGTGAGCACGAGCTTGCCGGTGTGCCGCCCGGAGGCGATGTGCCGGAAGGCGTCGGGGGCGCGGCGGACGTCCCACGCGGTGCGCGGGAGCGGGGTCAGCGCGCCCGCGGCGAACAGGCCGACCAGCTCGGCGAAGATCTCCCGGATGCGGTCCGGCCCGGCCTCGCCCAGCTCGAACGGGCGGTAGGCGATCCCGGCGGGGACCTGCTCGCGGATGTCGGTCTTGCCCATCTCGGCGAACCGGCCGCCGTCGCCGAGCAGGCCCAGCGAGGCGTCGACGAACGTGCCCGCGAGCGAGTTCAGCACGACGTCGACGGCCGGGAACCTCGCGGCGAAGTCCAGGTCGCGGGAGGAGGCGAGGTGGTCGTCGTCGAAGCCGAGGGCGCGCAGGGTGTCCCACTTGCCCGCGCTGGCGGTGCCGAAGACCTCCGCGCCGAGGTGGCGGGCGATCTGCGTGGCGGCCATCCCGACCCCGCCCGCAGCGGCGTGCACGAGGACCTTCTCCCCCGCGCGCAGCCCGGCGACGTCGACCAGGCCGTAGTAGGCGGTGAGGAACACGACCGGCACCGAGGCGGCCTCGGCGAACGACCAGCCCGCGGGGACCGGCACGAGCAGCCGGTGGTCGGTGACGGCGGTCGTGCCGATGCCACCGAAGACCATGCCCAGCACCCGGTCGCCGGGGGCGAACGCGGTGACCGCGGACCCGACGGCGGTGACGACCCCGGCGGCCTCGCTGCCGATCGGCGCGTCACCCGGGTACATGCCCAGCGCGATCAGCGCGTCGCGGAAGTTCAGGCCCGCCGCGCGGACCGACACGCGGACCTCCAGCGGGTCGAGCTCGGCGGTCGCGTCGGCGGGGACGAGGGCGAGGTTGTCGATGGTGCCCTTGGCGGTGACGTCGAGCCGCCAGTCGGCGGTGGTGGCGGGCGGCACGAGCGCGCCCGCGGCGTCGGCGCGGGTCAGCCGCGGCACGAGCACGACGCCGTCGCGGATCGCGGCCTGCGGCTCGCCGGTGGCCACGACCGCCCGGACCTGCCGGTCGGTGGCGGGGGCGTCGGCGTCGAGCAGGGCGAAGCGGCCCGGGTTCTCCGACTGGGCCGAGCGCAGCAGGCCCCAGACCGGCGACTGCGCGAGGGCGCCCGCGGCGGCCTCGGTGTCGAGGGTGATCGCGCCCCGGGTGACCACGACGAGCACGGTGTCGGCCGAGCGCGGGTCGTCCAACCAGGAGTGGGCCGTCTCCAGCGCCCACCGCGCGGCGGCGTGCGCGTCCGCGACGGGATCGCCGGTCGCGTCCGGCGCGGTGGCCACGACGTGCGCCGGTCCGTCCACAGTGGCTTCGGCGGGCGTGGTCCAGGTCAGGGTGTAGCCCGCGCTGGTCCGCTTGGCCGGGCCCGCCATCGGGCGCAGCACCAGGGACTCCACGTCGAGGACCGGTTCGCCGAGCGTGTCGGCGACGGTGATCGCGACGCCGTCGGGGCCCGCGGGCGCCAGCTTCGCGCGGACCTCGGTGGCGCCCGCGGTGTGCAGCGTGACACCGGTCCAGGCGAACGGCAGGTGGGGGACGTCGCCGCGGTGGCTGTCCCGGCCCGCGGTCGCCCCGAGGCCGTGCAGCACGGCGTCGAGCAACGCCGGGTGCACACCGAACACGCGGGCCTCCGTCTGCCGATCGGCCGCCAGGACCACCTCAGCAAACACCTCGTCCCCACGGCGCCAAAGCGCGCGCAGCCCCTTAAACGCCTCCCCGTACCCCAGACCGGAGGCGGTCAACCCCTGATACAGCGCGGCCACGTCGACCGGCTCGGCGCCGCGCGGCGGCCAGACCAGCAGGTCGTCGGCGCGCCGGGCGGTCCCGGGGGCCCCGGACAGGGCACCCCTGGCGTGGCACACCCACCCCTGTTCCCCCTCGGTCGCGGCGTGCACGGCGACCGGCCTGCGGCCGTCATCCCCGGCCGCGCCGACGACGACCTGGACCCGGACGGCGCCGCGCTCGGGCAGCGCGAGCGGGGCCAGCAGGGTCAGCTCGTCCACCCGGGACAGGCCGACCTCCTCGCCCGCGCGCAACGCCAGCTCGACGAACGCGGTGCCGGGCACGATGACCTGCGCGCCGACGGCGTGGTCGACCAGCCAGGGCTGCGCGGTCCGCGACAGCCGACCGGACAGCACGACGTCGCCGGTCTCGGCGACCTCGACGGTGGCGCCCAGCAGCGGGTGCGCCCCGGCGGCCAGGCCCCAGGCGGCGGGGTCGCCCGCCCCGGCGGCGGCGGCGAGCCAGTAGCGGTCGCGTTGGAAGGGGTAGGTGGGCAGGGCGGCGCGCGGTCCGTCGCCGTACCAGCCCGCCCAGTCCACGGCGGCGCCCAGCGTCCACGCCTCGCCCAGGGCCAGCGCGAACCGGTCGCGGCCGCCCTCGTCGCGGCGCAGCGTGCCCACGGCCCGGTCGTCCATCCCGGGAGCCAGCACCGGGTGCGGGCTGACCTCCACGAACACCGCCCCGTCGAGTCGGGTGACGACGTCGTGGAACAGCACGGTCTGGCGCAGGTTGCGGTACCAGTAGCCCGCGTCCATGCCGGCCCCGGTGACGACCTCACCGGTGACCGTGGAGTGGATCGGGACCTGCCCGTCGACCGGCGCGACGGCGGCCAGCACGTCGAGCAGTTCGGCCTCCAACGCCTCCACCTGCGCCGAGTGCGACGCGTAGTCCACCGGCACCCGCCGAACCCGAACCCCCTCATCCTCCGCAGCCGCCACCACCGCGTCCAACCCCGGGTTGTCCCCCGAGATCACCACCGACGACGGCCCGTTCACCGCCGCGATCCCCACACCGTCGAACCCGGCGATCCGCTCCCGCACCTTCTCCACCGGCAACGCCAGCGACACCATGCCACCACGCCCAGCGAGCCGCGCCGCAATCGCCTTGGACCGCAGGGCAACGACCCGGGCACCGTCCTCAAGCGACAAAGCACCCGCCACAACAGCGGCCGCGATCTCACCCTGCGAATGCCCGACCACAGCGGACGGGGTGACGCCGTGCGCCTGCCACACGGCGGCCAAAGACACCATGACCGCCCACAACGCGGGCTGCACGACGTCAACGCGCTCCAGCGCCTCCGCGTCCCCCAGCACGTCGCCGAGGTCCCAGGAGACGAACGGGCGCAGCGCCTCGGCGCACTCCTTCATCCGGGTGGCGAAGACCGGTTCGGCGTCGATGAGGTCCAGGCCCATCCGCACCCACTGCGCGCCCTGGCCCGGGAAGACGAACACCGGCTCGGCGGTCCCGTCGGCGGTGCCGGTGACCGGCTCCCGGTCGGGGCCGAGCAGCACGGCGCGGTGGTCGAACACCGCCCGGCGGCTCAGCGCCCGGCCGACCCGGGTAGGGGTGGCGTCGACCCCGCGCACACCCTCGACCAGCGCGGCGAGCGCTTCCGGGGAGCGCGCGGACAGCGCCCACGGGGTGATCGGCAGCTCCGGTCCTGGCGCGGCCTCCGCTGTCTCCTCGCTGGCCTGCTCCAGGATCACGTGCGCGTTCGTGCCCGAGACGCCGAACGACGACACGCCCGCCCGGCGCGGCCGGTCCACCGAGGGCCAGTCGCGGCCGTCGGTCAGCAGCTCGACCGCACCGGCCGACCAGTCCACGTTGGCCGACGGCCGGTCCACGTGCAGCGTCTTGGGCAGGCGGCCGTGCCGCAGGGCCAGCACCATCTTGATCACCCCGGCGACGCCGGAGGCGGCCTGGCAGTGGCCCATGTTGGACTTCATCGAGCCCAGCAGCAGCGGCTGGGCCCCGGCGCGGCCCTGCCCGTAGGTGGCCAGCAGCGCGGTGGCCTCGATGGGGTCGCCGAGGGTGGTGCCGGTGCCGTGCGCCTCGACGGCGTCGACGTCGGCGGCGCCCAGGCGGGCGTTGTCCAGCGCGGCGCGGATGACGCGCTGCTGGGCCAGGCCGCTGGGCGCGGTGAGGCCGTTCGACGCGCCGTCCTGGTTGATCGCCGACCCGCGGATGACGGCCAGGACCTCGTGCCCGGCCTTGCGGGCGGCCGACAGCGGTTCCAGCAGGACCACCCCGACGCCCTCGGACCAGCCGATGCCGTCCGCGGCGTCGGCGAACGCCTTGCACCGCCCGTCGGCGGCCAGGCCCTTCTGCCGGGAGAACTCGGTGAACGACCCGGTGGTCGACAGCACCGACACCCCGCCGACGACGGCGCGCGAGCACTCCTGGCGGCGCAGCGCCTGCACGGCCAGGTGCAGGGCCACCAGCGACGACGAGCACGCGGTCTCCACCGTGACCGCCGGGCCCTCCAGGCCGAAGGTGTAGGCGACGCGGCCGGACAGCACGCTGGTCAGGGTGCCGGTGAGCAGGTAGCCCTCCACGCCCTCGGCGGCCGGGTCCGAGCCCAGGCCGTAGCCCTGGGAGGCGGCCCCGACGTAGACGCCGGTGTCGGACCCCTTGAGCGCGGCCGGGTCCAGGCCCGCCCGCTCGAAGGCCTCCCAGACCCCTTCGAGCAGCAGCCGCTGCTGCGGGTCCATGGCCAGCGCCTCGCGCGGGGAGATCTCGAAGAACCCGGCGTCGAAGCCGGTGGCGTCGTCCAGGAAGCCGCCCACGGCGGTGTAGTCGGCGTCGGCGGGGACCTCCCAGCCGCGGTCGGCCGGGAAACCGCCGATGGCGTCCACGCCGCCGTCGAGCAGCGCCCACAGGCCCTCGGGGTCGCGGACCCCGCCGGGGTAGCGGCAGCTCATGGCCACCACGGCGATGGGCTCGTGGTCGCGGTCCTGCAACTCGCGCACCCGCCGGTTGGCCTGCTTGAGGTCGGCCGTCGCGCGCTTGAGGTAGTCGCGGAGCTTGGCTTCTGTTGATTCCATCAGGACAGTCCCAACTCGTTGTCGAGCGCGGCGAACAGGTCGTCGTCGGTGGCGGGGTCGAACTCCCCGTCGACGCCCCCCGGGTCGTCCGGGGCGCCCAGGCGGTCGGCGATCGCGCGCAGCCGCTTGGCGAACGCGGCCCGCTGGGTGTCGTCTCCCCCGGCCAGGACCGCCGCCACCCGGTCCAGCTCGGCCAGCGGGTCGACCGGGGGCGCCACCTGGGCGTCGAGGTGGTCGGCGAGGGCGGCGGGCGTGGGGTGGTCGAACACCACCGTCGCGGCGAGCGCGAGGCCGGTGGCCGCGCGCAGCCGGTTGCGCAGCTCCACCACGGTCAGCGAGTCGAACCCGAGCTCGCGGAACGGGCGGGCGGGGCGGATCTGCGCGGTGTCGGGATGGCCGAGGACGGCCGCGGCGGTGGCGCGGACCAGGTCGAGCAGCTCCTTGGCGCGGTCGGCCGGGGCCAGCGCGCCGAGCCGGTCGACGGCGGAGGTGTCGACCGGGGCCTGCTCCGCGCGCAGGGCGGCGACCTCGGGGATGTCGTCGAGCAGCGGCCGGGCCCGCTCGGCGGTGAACGCGGGGACGAACCCGGCCCAGTCGACGTCGGCCACGGCGAGGAACGCCTCGTCGCGGTCGAGCGCCCCCTGCAGCGCCCGCACGGCCAGGGCGGGCGGCATCGCCCGCAGGCCGCGCTTGCGCAGGTTCTCCTCGGCCGCGCCCGCGGCCATGCCCCCGCCGCCCCAGACGCCCCAGGCCACCGAGGTGGCCGCGCGCCCGGCGGCGCGGCGGCGGGCGGCGAGCGCGTCGAGGTGGGCGTTGCCCGCCGCGTACGCGCCCTGGGCCCCGCTGCCCCAGACCCCGGCGTTGGAGGAGAACAGCACGAACGCGTCCAGCTCGGTGTCGCCGAGCAGGGCGTCCAAGTGCTCGGCGCCCGCGGCCTTGGCCGCGACGACGGCGGCGTGCTCGGCGACCCCGGTCTCGGCGATCATCGACGCCTGGCCGACGCCCGCCGCGTGCACGACGGTGCGCACCGGCCCGGTCTCGGCCAGCAGCGCGGCCACGGCGGCCCGGTCGGCGAGGTCGCAAGCGGCGCCGACGACCTCGACGCCCAGGTCCAGCAGCGCCGGGTCGACCCGGCCACCGCGGCTGGCGAGCACGACCCGCTCGGCGCCCGACTCGGCCAGCCACCGGGTGAGGTGCCCGGCGATCGCGCCGGAGCCGCCGGTGACCAGCGCGGTGCCGCTCGTGGTCCACGTGCGGTCGGGAGCGGCGGACGCGGCGCGGACCAGCCTGCGGGCGTGCAGGCCGCAGTCGCGCACGGCGACCTGGTCCTCGGTCCCGGCGAGCGCGGCGACCAGGCCGGGCCCGGCCGTCGCGGGCAGGTCGACCAGGCCGCCGTAGCGGCGCGGGTGCTCCAGCCCGATGACCCGGCCCAGACCCCACAGCGCGGCCTGCGCGGCACTGCCTGCGGTGTCCGGCCCGACGGCCGAGCGGGTGCCCAGCCACAGCGGGGCGTCGATCCCGGCGTCTCCGAGGGCCTGCACCAGGGCGAGGGTCGCGGCCGTGCCGCGGGTGACCTCGGGGTGCGCCGGGTGCGGGCGCTCGTCGGCCCCCAGCAGGGACAGCACGCCCGCGGGGGCGTGGGCGACGAGGTCGCGTTCGAGGCTTTCGCGGTCGGCGTCGTCGTCCACCCGGAGGATCTCGACGGTGGCACCGCCCTGGGTGAGGGCTTGGGCGCAGTCGTCGAGCGGGGTGTCCTCGAAGCCGACGAGCAGCCAGTCACCGGTGAGGGCGGCGGGTTCGGCGGGCAGCCGCTTCCAGGTGACGGTGTAGCGCCAGTCGGCCACCGGATCGCCGGTCCGGGCCGCGGCGAGCCAGAAGCGCTCGCGCTGGAAGGCGTAGGTGGGCAGGGCGGCCGGGCGGCCGGCCGGGTACCAGGGGGTCCAGTCGACGGCGACGCCGAGCGCGTGCGCCTCGGCCAGCGACAGCGCGACCCTGGTGCGGTCGCCCTGGTCGCGGCGCAGCGTGCCCACGGCCGGGGCGGCCATCCCGGGCACCAGCACCGGGTGCGGGCTGACCTCGACGAACACCGCCCCGGAGATCGCGGTGACCACGTCGTCGAACAGCACCGTCGAACGCAGGTTCCGATACCAGTAGGCGGCGTCCATGTCCGCCCCGGTGACCACCTCGCCGGTCACGGTCGAGTGCACCGGCACGGTCGGCGCCAGCGGCGCGACCGGCCCGAGCACGTCGAGCAGTTCGGCTTCCAGGGCCTCGACCTGCGCCGAGTGCGACGCGTAGTCCACCGGCACCCGGCGGACCCGGACCCCCTCGGCCTCGGCGGCGGCCATCACCGCGTCCAGGCCGGGGTTGTCGCCGGAGACCACCACCGACGACTGCCCGTTGACCGCCGCGATCCCGACGCCGTCGTGCCCGGCGATCCGGCGCCGGACCTGCTCGACCGGCAGCGCCACCGACACCATGCCCCCCTGCCCGGTCAGCCGGGTCGCGATCGCCTTGGACCGCAGCGCAACCACCCGAGCACCGTCCTCAAGCGACAACGCACCCGCGACAACAGCAGCCGCGATCTCACCCTGCGAGTGGCCCACCACAGCGGACGGCGTGACACCGTGCGCCTGCCACACGGCGGCCAGCGACACCATCACCGCCCACAGCGCGGGCTGCACGACGTCGACCCGCTCCAACGCGGTCTCGTCGTCCAGCACCGACAGCAGGTCCCAGTCGACGAACGGCTCCAGCGCCGTGGCGCACTCGCCCATCCGGGCGGCGAACACCGGGTCGGCGTCGAGCAGGTCGAGTCCCATGCCGACCCACTGCGCGCCCTGCCCGGGGAAGACGAAGACCGGCCGGGCCGGACCGTCCGCGGTGCCGGTGACCAGCGACGCCGACGGGGTGTCGGCGGCCAGCGCGGCGAGCCCGGCGCGCAGCCGGTCGCGGGCGCCGACCACCACGGCCCGCTCGGCGAACGCGGCCCGGGTGGTGGCCAGGGCCAAACCCACGTCGTCGATCCGGCCCTCGGCGTCGAGCAGGCGGGCGGCCTGCTCGCGCAGCGCCCCGGAGGAGGCGGCCGACAGCACCCAGGGCACCACCGCGGGCTCGGCCGGGCGCGGCGCGGGAGCCTGCTCGACGATGCTCTGCTCAATAATGACGTGGGCGTTGGTGCCGCTCATGCCGAACGAGGACACGGCGGCCCGGCGCGGGCGGTCCACGGCGGGCCAGTCGCGGGTGGCGGTGAGCAGGTCAACCGACCCGGAGGCCCAGTCGACCTTCGACGACGGGGCGTCGACGTGCAGGGTCTTGGGCAGCACCCCGTTCCGCACGGCCTGCACCACCTTGATCACCCCGGCGAGGCCGGAGGCGGCCTGCGTGTGGCCGATGTTCGACTTGAGCGAACCCAGGTACAGCGGCGTCTCGCGGTCCTGGCCGTAGGTCGCCAGCAGCGCCTGCGCCTCGATCGGGTCACCCAGGGCGGTCCCGGTCCCGTGCGCCTCCACAGCGTCCACATCGGACGGGGCAAGCCCCGCGGCGGCGAGGGCGTCGCGGATGACGCGCTGCTGCGCGGGCCCGTTCGGGGCGGTCAGGCCGTTGGACGCGCCATCGGAGTTGACCGCCGAGCCGCGCACGACGGCCAAGACCTCGTGTCCGTCGCGGACGGCGTCGGAGAGCCGTTCGACGACCAGCACGCCCACGCCCTCGGACCAGCCGGTTCCGTCGGCGCCCTCGGCGAACGCCTTGCACCGGCCGTCGGCCGCGACCCCGCCCTGCTTGGTGAACTCGACGAACACGCCGGGGGTCGCCATCACGGCCACCCCGCCGACCAGCGCCATCGAGCACTCCCCCGCGCGCAGCGACTGCGCGGCCAGGTGCAGGGCGACCAGCGACGACGAGCACGCGGTGTCCAGCGTCATCGCGGGCCCGCGCAGGCCCAGGTGGTAGGCCAGCCGCCCGGACGGCATCGAGCCCGCGCCACCGGTGAGCAGGTGCCCGGAGACCCCGGCCGCCTCGGTGTCGGCGCCCAGGCCGTAGCCGGACATGCTCGCGCCGACGAACACCCCCGTGCGGGAGTCCCGCAGGGCGGTCGGTGACAGCGCGGCGCGTTCGACGGCTTCCCACGCGGTTTCCAGCAGCAGCCGCTGCTGCGGGTCCATGGCCAGCGCCTCGCGCGGGGAGATGCCGAACAGGCCGGCGTCGAAACCGGTGGCGCTGGGCAGGAAGCCGCCCTCGGCGGTGGCCGACGCGGCGGAGGTGTCCCAGCCGCGGTCGGTGGGGAAGCCGGACAGGGCGTCGGTCCCGTCGAGCACCAGTCGCCACAGGTCGTCGGCGTCGGCCACGCCGCCGGGGAACCGGCAGGCCATCGACACGATGGCGATCGGCTCGTCCGCGGCGGCGCGGACGGTCGACTCCTCCGGCACCGCCGCCCCGAGCAGTTCCGCGCGCAGCCAGGCGGCCATCGCGCGGGGGGTGGGGTGGTCGAACACCGCGGTGGCCGGGACGGCGGCCCCGGTCGCGGCGGCGAGCCGGTCGCGGAACTCAATGGCGATCAGCGAGTCGAACCCCAGGTCGGCGAAGGCCGTGTCGTCGGCGATCGTCGCGGGGTCGGCCCGCAGCACGGCGGCGGCCTGGGCGCGGACGATGTCCGGCAGCGCCGCCGGGTCGACGGCCGCGGCTGCTGTCACCTCGGGCTCGGTGGCGAACGCGGACAGCAGCGGGCTGGGGCGGCGGGCGGTGAAGGCCGGGGCGAACCGGTCCCACCGCACGTCGGCGATGACCGCGTGCCCCTCGCCGCCTGCCAGCGTCGCGCCGAGCGCGGCGATGGCCGTCTCGGGGGCCATGACGTCGAGGCCGTGCCGGGCCAGGGCGGCGGCGGCCTGCTCGCTGCCCGCCATGCCGCCCTCGGCCCACGGGCCCCAGGAGACCGAGGTCGCGGGCAGGCCGTCGGCGCGGCGGCGCTCGGCGAGGGCGTCGAGGTAGGCGTTGCCCGCGGCGTAGGCGGACTGGCCGCCGCTGCCCCAGACCCCGGCGATGGAGGAGAACAGGACGAACGCGGTCAGCGGCCGGTCGCGGGTCAGGTCGTCGAGCAGCCGGGCCGCGTCCGCCTTGGGGGCGAGCACGTGGTCGAGGTGCGCGGCCGTGACCTCGGCCAGCGGCGCTTCGGCCAGGGTGCCCGCGGCGTGCACGACGGCCTCGACCGGGTGCGCGTCGAGCAGTGCCGCCAGCGCGTCCCGGTCGGTGACGTCGCAGGCCACGGCGGTGACCGGCAGCCCGGCGAGGTCCGCCGCCCCGGGGGCGGCCGGGCCGCGCCTGCTGGCGAGCACGATGTGGTCGGCGCCGTTGGCGGCCAGCCAGCGGGCCGTGTGCAGGCCGAGCGCGCCGGTCCCGCCGGTCACCAGGACGGTGCCCGCCGGGGTCCACCCGGGTCCGGTGTCGGTCCGCTCGGCCCGGTCCAGGCGGCGGCCGAACGCGCCGAGCCCGCGCAGGGCCACCTGGTCCTCCGGCCCGGTCAAGGCGGCGGCGAGCCGGTCGAGCGTCGGCCCGGTCAGCTCGTCGGGCAGGTCGACCAGCCCGCCCCACAGCTCGGGGTGCTCGACGGCCGCGACCCGGCCGAAGCCCCAGATCAACGCCTGCTCGGGGTCGCGGACCGGGTCGGCGCGGCGGGTGCCGACCGCGCCCCGGGTGATCGCGTGCAGCCGCTTGCCGGTGCCGATGAGCCGCTGGGCCAGCTCGATCGTCGCCCGCAGGTCGGTGTGCAGGCTGACCACGTTGTCGGCGTCCTCGGTGGTCTCGGTGACCTCGGCCCCGCGCGCGGCCAGCGCGGCGGCGATGCCGTCGGGGTCGTCGCCGACGACGGCCCAGGTCCCGGTGAGCGGGGCGGGGTCGAGGGCGAGCGGCTGCCAGGTGACGCGGTAGCGCCAGGTGTCGGCGGCCTGGGTGGTCCGGCGGCGCTGGATCAGGTCGTCCAGCACGGCGCGCTGCTCGCCGGTGAGCGCGAGGGTGTCGACGTCGGCCCAGAAGCCGGACTCGTCGGCGCGCTCGGCGGGCAGGGCCGTGACCCAGAAACGCTCGCGCTGGAACGGGTAGGTGGGCAGCGGCACCCGGTGGGCGCCGGGCAGCGCGGCGGCCCAGTCGACCGAGCCGCCCCGGGCGACCAGGGTCGCGGCGGCGGTCAGCAGCGCGGTGTCCTCGGCGCGGTCGCGGCGCTGGGCCGGGATGCCGATGCCGCCGAGCAGCGGGGTGAGCACGGCATCCGGCCCGATCTCCACCGCCCGCACCGCACCCAGCTCCGCCACACCATCAGCGAACCGCACAGTTCCCCGCACGTGCTCGACCCAGTACCCCGGATCAGTCACCCTGCCCGCCACCAACGGGATCGACGGCTCGTGGAACTCCACCGACTCCACAACCGCCCGGAACTCCTCCAACATCGGGTCCATCAACGGCGAATGGAACGCGTGCGACACACTGAGCCGCTTGGTCTTGTCGAACTCGGCGGCGATCGCCAACACCTCGGACTCCACACCCGAGACCACCACCGACTCGGGGCCGTTGACCGCCGCGATGCTCACACCAGGGGTCAACTCGATCTCGGACTCGGCGGCCTTGATCGACACCATCGCCCCACCCTCCGGCAGGGCACCCATCAACCGACCACGAGCCGACACGACCTTGACCGCGTCCGCGAGGGACCACACCCCGGCCACGTGCGCGGCCGCCAGCTCGCCGATCGAATGCCCGATCAGCACATCCGGGCGCACACCCCACGACTCCAACAACCGCACCAACGCGACCTCGAACGCGAACAGCCCGGCCTGGCTGTGCTCGGTCCGCGAGATCGCGTCGGACCCCAGCGCCTCCCGCAGCCCGTCGAACCGCGACACCACATCGTCGAACGCCTCGGCGAACACCGGGAACCGCTCGGCCAACTCCCGGCCCATGCCGATCCGCTGCGAACCCTGCCCGGAGAAC
>NZ_WHOL01000128.1 GCF_009745975.1 Actinokineospora pegani
CGACATCGGCACCGACGTGGCGCTGATGCACCTCAACGGCATCGCGAACAAGGTCAAGTTCAAGGGCCTCAAGGAACGCGCCGAGGAGAAGATGCGGGCGGTGGCCGAGCGGATCGGCCTCAGCAGCGAGCAGCTCGCCGACCGGCTGGTGCCCGACCTGGGCCTGGACACCGACGGGTCGATGGTCCTCGACTACGGGCCGCGCAAGTTCACCGTCGGCTTCGACGAACAGCTCAAGCCCTTCGTCACCGACGAGAACGGGTCTCCCCGCAAGGTGCTGCCCAAGCCCGGCGCGAAGGACGACGAGGACCTGGCCCCGCAGGCGTACAAGCTGTTCGCGGGCTTGAAGAAAGACGTCAAGACCGTGGCCGCCGACCAGGTCCGCAGGCTGGAACGGGCCATGGTGTCGGGCAGGCGGTGGAGCGGGCGGGAGTTCACCGAGCTGTTCGCCGCCCACCCGCTGCTGTGGCACCTGGCCCGGCGACTGGTCTGGGGTGTCTTCGGCGAGTCGGGCGAGCTGCTGGGCTCGTTCCGGCTGGCCGAGGACCGCACCCTCGCCGACGCCGAGGACAACGCCTTCACCCTGCCCGACGACGACACGACCACCGTCGGCGTGGCACACCCGCTCACCCTGGGCGAGTCGGTGGGGGCCTGGGGTGAGCTGTTCGCCGACTACGAGATCCTGCAACCGTTCCCGCAGCTCGGCCGCCCCGTGCACCGGCTCACCGACGAGGACCGCACGTCGCGGCGCCTCACCCGGTTCGCGGGCGCCACCGTCCCGACCGGGCGCGTGCTGGGCCTGGTCCACCGCGGCTGGGTCCGGGGCGAGCCGCAGGACGGCGGTGTGGAGCTCTGGATCACCAAGCCGGTGGACGCCGACCGGGTCCTGGTGCTCGACCTCGCCGAGGGCATCGCGATCGGCTACGTCGACGCCTTCCCCGAACAGCGGATCGAGGGTGTCCGCCTGGCCGCGACGGCGCGCGACTACTGGACCCACAAGGACGACGGGGACATCTTCGACGACATCGACCCCGTCGTGGCCTCGGAGTTCCTGGGCGACCTGGCCATGCTGACCGGCAAGGCCACGCCATGACCACGACCGCCGTCGACTGGCCCGACGAGGACCGCTACGACCCGCCCGCCGAGCTGATGCGGTGGGCGCTGCCCCGCCGCGGCAGGCCGTGGCCGCGCCAGGAGATCACACCGGACCTGCTGGCGCGAGCCGAAGCGCTGCTCGCGGAGGCCGAGCTCGGTGTCGTCGCCGGGCTGGCGAGCCCCCGGACCGATCCGGAGCTGCGCGACGCCGGGACCGGTCAGCTCCGGGGGGCGCCGTCGCCGCTGGGCGCGGCGGTGGTCTACCACCTCGCCGTCCGCAGGCGGGGCCTGGGGTCGGAGGCGTCGTTGGCCGTCCTCGCCGACCAGTGGGTGGCGCGGTGGGGGCTCGCGTTCGCCGTCGAGGCGCTGATGGCGTTGACCGACCTCACCGCCCGCGGCAAGCACCAGTCCGACAACCACGTCGAGTACTGGATCGAGCGCGGTGGGCGGCAAGATCTGCGGACCTGGTGCGGGGAGCCGGTGGCCGACCGGCTTCGGGACAGCATGGCCAGTGCGGACGAGGAAGAGCACGCACGCGCCATCGAGGTGCTGGCCGGGCTGCGGGACACCCCGCGGCGGCAGGCCATCGCCGCCTACCTGGCGCCCGCGGAGCGGCACTGGGTGGCGCAGGCCCGGCTGGCCCCCCGCGGCGGGCCGGACACCCTCGAGATCCGCATGGTGCTGGGGACGGTGGAGACCCTGGCGGAGGCCGTGGCGATGGTGGGCAGGAACGCGCCGTGGGGTTACTCGCTGAGGCAGGTGAGCGTGTCGCCCGCCGCGCTGCCGACGCTGGTCGAGCAGGTCGGGCCGGAGATCGCACCGCTGCTGGAGTGGTGGCTGGGCGCCGACGGCGGGCCCATGGACGGGGTCCTCCTGGGTCACCTGGCCAGCTTCCCGACCGACGAGGCCGTGGCGGTCCTGGCGCGGCGGGCGGCGCAGCGCGGGGTGGTCCCGTTCCTGCGGGAGGCGCTGCGGCGATTCCCCCGGCGCGGGGCTCGGGTCCTCGCCGATGTCATCGCCGCGCGCACGGATGCCGCCATCGAGGAAACGCTCTTGGCGGCGCACCTGCTGGCCTGGCCCGGTGTGGCTGACGTGGCGGAGATGTCCGCGCGCGGCAGGGCGGTGGTCGACCGGCTGCTCGCCACGACCACGGCGCGGCTGCCGGTCGCCGACCTCGCCGACCTGCCGCCGGTGCTGGTCGACCCGCCGTGGACGCGCGAGCGGACCAAGGTCAAGTCCGTGGTCGTCGCGGGCTTGACACCGCTGGGCGCGGACGCGGTGGTGTGGGCCGAAGGCGAGCGGCAGCGGTGGGTCGACTCCGCCGCGAGGTCCGAGCGGCCGTACGAGGTGGTCGGCGACGTCGACTGGGGCGCTCTGTTCCGGCAGTACGGCGGGGCCACCGACAGCGACCACTGGTTGACCATGCCGATGATGGCCCTCGGCCCCGAGGAGGACGCTTGCGGCCTGCTGCGGCGCTGGCGCCCCGAGCACCTGACGTCGGTGGACGGCTGGGGCCGCGCGATCGTGGGCCGGTTCGGGCTCGACGCGCTCGACGCCTTCCTGCACGTCGCGGGCACACAGCCCGCGCTGGCCGCCCCCTGCCTGCTGCCGTTCACCGGCCCCCGGGTCGCGCGGGTCATGGCCGACTGGGCGGCTCGGCGCAAAGCGGTGCGCGGCAAGGCTTTGGCCTGGTTCGCCCGACACGGCGCGGACGGCATCCGGCCGCTGGTGCCCGGCGCGCTGGCCAAGGCGGGCAAGGCGCGCACCGCCGCCGAGGGCGCGCTGCGCCTGGTCGCCCAGCGCGCGGGTGACGACGCCGTGCTGGCGGTCGCCCGCGAGTACGGGCCCGACGCCGAGGCGGGGGTGCGCGCGCTGCTCGCGGCCGATTCGTTGAATGTGCTGCCCGCCAAGCTGCCCGCCATCGGCGACTGGGCCAACCCCGCCTTGCTGCCGCGGCTCGCGCTGGCCGATGGCCGGTCGGCGGTGCCCGCCGAGCAGGTCGGGCACCTGCTCACCATCCTGGCGCTGGGCAAGCCCGGCGAGCCCTACGCCGGTCTGGCCCAGGTCAAGGCGGCCACCGACCCGGCGTCGCTGGCCCGGTTCGGCTGGCGGCTGTTCTGCCTGTGGATGATCGACGGGTACGCCGCCGAGGACGGCTGGGTGCTCACCGCGCTCGGTGCGGTCGGCGACGACGAGGTGGTGCGCGGGCTGTCGCCGTTGATCCGCGCCTGGCCGGGGGACGGCGGGCACCAGCGCGCCGTCGCCGGGCTGGACGTGCTCGCCGAGATCGGCACCGACGTCGCGCTCATGCACCTCAACGGCATCGCGAACAAGGTCAAGTTCAAGGGGCTCAAGACCAAGGCCGTCGAGAAGGTGGCGGCCGTGGCCGACGGCCTGGGCCGCACCGGCGAGCAGCTAGCCGACCGGCTGGTCCCCGACCTGGGCCTGGACGCCAACGGGGCGATGGTCCTCGACTACGGGCCGCGCAAGTTCACCGTCGGCTTCGACGAGCAGCTCAAACCGTTCGTCACCGATGAGGACGGAGTGCCCCGCAAGGTCCTGCCCAAGCCCGGGGCGAACGACGACCAGGACCTGGCCCCGCAGGCGTACAAGCTCTTCGCCGGGTTGAAGAAGGACGTCAAGACCGTCGCCACCGACCAGGTCCGCAGGCTGCAACGGGCCATGGTCACCGGCAGGCGGTGGAGCGCCCACGAGTTCACCGAGCTGTTCGCCACCCACCCCCTGCTGTGGCACTTGGTTCGGCGACTGGTCTGGGGCGTCTACACCGGATCGGGCGCGCTCACCGCCTCGTTCCGGCTGGCCGAGGACCGCACCCTCGCCGACGCCGACGACACCGCGTTCACCCTCCCCGACGACTCCTCGGTCGGCGTGGCGCACCCGCTGCACCTGGGCGAGTCGGTCGACCGGTGGGGCGAGCTGTTCGCCGACTACGAGATCCTGCAACCGTTCCCCCAGCTCGGCCGCGAGGTGCACGCGCTGACCGAGGACGACCGGCACTCGCGGCGGCTCACCCGGTTCGAGGGCGTCACCGTCCCCACCGGACGCGTGCTGGGCCTGGTCCACCGCGGCTGGGAGCGGAACTCGGGCATGGCGCGCCGGGTCACCAAGCACGTCGGGCCCGACCGGGTCCTGGTCGTGGCCCTGGACCCGGGGATCTCCGCGGGCTACATGGACAATGACCCCGAGATGACGATCGAGCGCGTGTGGCTGGCAGGCGACACCGGCGGCCGGTACCGGGCGGGCGAGGACGACGGGCACACCTTCGACGGCCTCGACCCGGTCGCGGCCTCGGAGTTCCTGGCCGACCTGACCGCGCTGACAGGCGAACGGGCCTTGAGGGGAAACGGGAGAGCATGAGCAAGCAGGACGAGACCCTTCAGCGGCCGCCCGCGGAGGTCCGCTACGCCGACGAGCTGGCGCGGCTGCGCGTGGGCGACACCTCGCCCAGGCCGCCGGGCTGGTGGCTGAGCATGGACGCCGCGCGCCGGTTCATCGTCGGCGACGAGCGAAACGGCATCAGCCGCAAGTTCGTCGGCGACCCGTCGCTGATCGACCGGTCGCTGGTGACCCTGGCGACCAGCCGGGGGCTGATGCTGGTCGGCGAGCCGGGCACGGCCAAGTCGCTGCTGTCGGAGCTGATCGCCGCGGCGGTCAGCGGGGTGTCGACGCTGACCGTGCAGGGCGGCGCGGCCACGACCGAGGACCAGATCAAGTACTCCTGGAACTACGCGCTGCTGGTGTCCGAGGGCCCGTCGGCCCGGTCGCTGGTGCCCGCGCCGATGCTGCGCGGCATGGCCGAGGGCAAGGTGGTCCGGTTCGAGGAGATCACCCGCTGCCCGCTGGAGGTGCAGGACTCGATGCTGTCGCTGCTGTCCGAGCGGGTCATCGCGGTGCCGGAGCTGACCGGGCCCGACGGCATGGTGTTCGCCCGCGAGGGGTTCAACGTCATCGCCACCGCCAACACCCGCGACCGGGGCGTCAACGAGATGAGCGCGGCGCTCAAGCGGCGGTTCAACTTCGAGACGGTGTTCCCGATCTCCGACTTCGCCACCGAGCTGGCGCTGGTGGAGCAGGAGGCGGAGCGGCTGCTCGCGCAGTCCGGTGTGCAGGCCCCGCAGCGCAAGGACGTGCTGGAGGTGCTCGTGCGGGCCTTCCGCGACCTGCGCTCCGGGACCGGCGGCCGCGACGGCGAGAAGCTCTCGACGGTGATGTCCACGGCGGAGGCGGTGTCGGTCGCGCACGCGGTGGGCCTGCGCGGGTGGTTCCTGCGCGGCGAGTCCGGGTCGGCCGAGGACATCGTGGCCTGCCTGGCGGGCACCGCGGCCAAGGACGACGCCGAGGACCTGGCCCGGCTGCGCCGCTACCTGGAGCAGCAGGCGCCGCGGCGCAAGGGCGCGGCCTGGTCGGAGCTGCACGGCGCCCGCTACCTGCTGCCCGGCTGATGCCCGCGGTCTTCATTGGCGTGCGCCACCACAGCCCGGCGTGCGCGCGGCTGGTCCGGGAGCGCGTCCGCGAGCTGGCGCCCGCGCACGTGCTCATCGAGGGCCCGGTCGACATGAACGACCGGCTCGACGAGCTGCTGCTGGACCACGAGCTGCCGGTGGCGGTGTTCAGCTACCTGCGCACCGATGAGGGCACCCGGCTGTCGTGGTCGCCGTTCTGCGAGTACTCCCCGGAGTGGGTGGCGCTCACCGAGGGCACGGCGGCGGGCGCCCGGGTCCGGTTCATCGACCTGCCCGCGTGGCACCGCGCGTTCGCCGACCGCGACAACCGGTACTCCGACGGGGAGATGCGCTACAGCGAGGTCACCGCGCGGCTGTGCCGGGAGTTCGCCGTCGACAACAACGACACGCTCTGGGACCACATGGTCGAGATCCGCGCGGGCTACGGCCCGGGCTGGGCCGATGAGCTGTCCGAGCGCCTGGAGACCTACTTCGACCTGCTGCGCGGCGAGACCGACAGCTCCGCGGCCGACACCGAGCGCGAGGCGTACATGGCCGCGTGGGTGCGCGCGGCGGTGGCCGACGCGGGCGACCGGCCGGTGCTGGTGGTGACCGGCGGGCTGCACCGGCCCGCGCTGATCCCGTTGGCGGCCACCGGCGGCACGGCCTGGCCGGAGGTCCCGGAGCCGCAGGCGGGCGCGGTGGGCGGCAGCTACCTGGTGCCGTACTCGAACCAGCGGCTGGACGCCTTCCGCGGCTACCAGTCCGGGATGCCCTCCCCCGGCTACTACGAGCGCCTGTGGGCCGACGGCCCGGAGCGGGCGGCGCAGGGGTTGCTGGAGTCGGTGGCGCTGCGGCTGCGCAAGCGCAGGCAGCGGGTGTCCACAGCGGACCTGATCGCCGCGCGCACCCAGGCGGGCGGGTTGGCCGCGCTGCGCGGGCACGCGGTCCCGGCGCGCACCGACGTGCTCGACGCGCTGGTGTCCGCGCTCGTGTCCGACGCGCTCGAGCAGCGGCTGCCGTGGACCTCCGACGGTGTGATGGCCCCGGGCGCGCACCCGGCCGTCGTCGAGATGGTCAACGCGCTGACCGGCGAGACCAAGGGCAGGCTGCACGCCGACACACCGCTGCCGCCGCTGCTGTCCGCCGTGGACACCGAGCTGGCCGAACTGGGCCTCGACGGCGACGGCCGGGTGCGGCTGGACCTGACCGGTGAGCAGGACCTGCGCCGCAGCCGGGTGCTGCACCGGCTGCGGGTGCTGGGCATCCCCGGCGTCGACCGGCACAGCGGCCCGAGCGGCGGCGCCGACCCGACCGCGGTCGAGGAGTGGTCGCTGCGCCGGTCGGACCTGTGGCTGGCCGCGCTGATCGAGGCCGCCGCGCACGGGGCGACCCTGCCCGGGGCGGCGACGGTGGCGCTGCGGCGCCGGGCCGGGCCG
The DNA here is from genome assembly GCF_009745975.1 of Actinokineospora pegani. Taxonomy (GTDB): domain Bacteria; phylum Actinomycetota; class Actinomycetes; order Mycobacteriales; family Pseudonocardiaceae; genus Actinokineospora; species Actinokineospora pegani. The sequence continues at coordinate 6,998 of NZ_WHOL01000128.1, forward strand.
GGCGCGGGTGTCGGCGCGCTGGCCGGGGTGCTGTTCGACGCCGCGCTGTGCGGGGTCGACGTGCTCACCTCCGGCCTCGGCGACCGCGTCGCCGAGGGGGTGGCCACCGCCAGCGACCTGGGCGCGGTGGGCGAGGTGCTGGGGACCGTGCTGGGCCTGTGGCGCCACGACCGGCTGCTGGGCAGCGCGGGCAGCCCGCTGCTGGCCGAGGTGCTCGACGCGGCGGCGGTGCGGGTCATGTGGCTGGCGGAGGGCACGCTCGGGTCCGGCCCCGCCGACCTGGCCCGGCTGGCGGCCATCGCCGCGCTGCGCGACGCGCTGCGCCACGCCGGGGACGTGCTGTCGGTGCACGCGGGCGACGCGCTGGGACTGGCGCGGCGGATCGCGACCCACCCCGGGGTCCCGGTCGACCTGGCGGGCGCCGGGATGGGGCTGAGCTGGGCGCTGGGCGCCCCCGGTGAGCTGCGGCTGCCGACGGACCCCAAGCGCGCCGGCGACTACCTGGCCGGGCTGTTCGCGCTGGCCCGCGAGGAGGTCATCGCCGACGACGAGGTGCTCAGCGCGCTCGACGCCCACGTCGACGGCCTGACCGAGCACGAGTTCCTGGTGGCGCTGCCCGCACTGCGGCTGGCGTTCGAGTTCTTCCCGCCGCTGGAACGGGAGGCCATCGCGCGCGGCCTGCTGGCCCGACGCGGTCTGCGCGGCCCGGCCACGGCGCTGCTGCGCGGCCCGGCCGACCCGCTGCTGGCCGCCGAGGCCGCCGAGCTGGAGGCCAGGGTGGCGGGCCTGCTCGCCCGCGAGGGCCTGCTGGGCGCGCCGACCACTGTGGAGGTCCAAGATGACTGAGCCCGATCCCGCGCTGCAGCGTTGGCGACTCGTCCTGGGCGAACCCGCCAGCACTCTGTGCCCCGAGGGCTTGAGCCAGGGCGCCACCGAGCAGGACAACACGCTGAACTGGCTCTACGGCCGCGACCCGGACAACACCAAGCGCGACCTGCGCGGCGGCACGGGCGACTCCGACCTGACCACCGTCGACTGGCTCGACAACGTGCACCGGCTGTTCCCCAAGGAGACCATCGAACGGCTCGAGCGCGACGCCGTCGAGCGCTACCAGATCGACGACGTGGTCACCAACCCCGAGGTGCTGGCCAGGGTCGAGCCCAACCAGGCGCTGCTAGGCGCGGTGCTGCGCACCAAGCACCTGATGAACCCCGAGGTGCTGGCCCTGGCCAGGCGCATCGTCGAGCACGTCGTGCGCGAGCTGTTGGAGAAGCTGCGCACCGAGGTGCGGGTCAGCTTCCACGGCACCCGGGTGCGCAGGCCGTCGAACATCCCGCTGGCCCGCAACTTCGACTTCCGCGGCACCATCAAGGCCAACCTGGGCCACTACCGCCCCGAGGACAAGCGGCTGGTGATCGAGCGCCCCCGGTTCCACTCGCGGGCGCGCAAGCACGTCGAGCAGTGGCAACTCGTGCTGCTGGTCGACCAGTCCGGTTCGATGGTCGACTCGGTGATCCACTCCGCGGTCACCGCGGCCTGCCTGTGGGGCCTGCCGGGCCTGCGCACCCACCTGATCGCCTTCGACACCAACGTCGTCGACCTGACCGCCGACGTGACCGACCCGGTGGAGCTGCTGATGAAGGTGCAGCTCGGCGGCGGCACCAACATCGCCAAGGCGGTGCAGTACGGGGCAGGCCTCATCACCACCCCCCGCCGCTCCATCGTCGCCCTCATCAGCGACTTCTACGAGGGCGGCGACTCCGAGCGGCTGGTCGGCCTGGTGCGGGCGCTGTGCCAGCAGGGCACCGAGTTCCTCGGCCTGGCAGCGCTGGACAGCGAGGCGACCCCCAACTACGACCGGGAGATGGGCAAGCGGCTGGTGGGCGTCGGGGCGCACGTGGGCGCGATGACACCGGGCCAACTCGCCGACTTCGTCGCGGAGAGGATCGGGCGATGAGCCGGGCGGACCTGCTGGCACTGACCCCGGACGCACTCGCCGCACTGGCCAACCGGGGCCTGGTCAAACGCGCCGCGAAGGAACTGGACAACGGTGTCGTACCGGAGGTCTCGGTCGACGCCGACAAGGTGGTGCACGGCGTGTTCCCGGACGGGGTCACCACCACCCTGCCCCCCGGCGCCGGACTGGACGCGGGCACCTGCTCCTGCGGGGCACCAGGGGCGTGCAGACACCGGATCGCACTCGTGCTGGCCTTCCAACGCGTGGCGACCGCCAAACCCGCGCCAGCCGAGGCCACCGCCACCCTGCCTCCCGACGCCCTCGGGTTGACTCCTCAGCGATCGGGGGCCGCCGAACCCGCGCAACCGGTCGTTCAGCGGGCAGACCTGATGGCACTGACCCAAGACGCACTCACCGCACTGGCCAACCGGGGCCTGGTCAAACGCGCCGCGAAGGAACTGGACAACGGTGTCGCGCCGGAGGTGTCGGTCGACGACGACGGGACTGTGCGCGGGGTGTTCCCGGACGGGGCCACCGCCACCCTGCCTCCCGGCGTCGGCCTGGACGCGGGCGATTGCTCGTGCGGGGCACCAGGGGCGTGCAGGCACCGGATCGGGCTCGTGTTGGCCTTTCAGCGTGTGGGGGCCGCTGAACCCGCGCAACCGGTGGCGCAGCGGGCAGACCTGATGGCACTGACCCAAGACGCACTCACCGCACTGGCCAACCGGGGCCTGGTCAAACGCGCCGCGAAGGAACTCGATTCCGGCGTCACGCCAGAGGTGTCTATCGACAACGACGGGACTGTGCGTGGTGCCTTCCCCGACGACGTGGTTGCCGCGCTTCCGCCGGGTGTCGGTTTGGAAGCGGGTGTCTGCTCGTGCGGGGCGCCGGGGGTGTGCAGGCACCGGATCGCGCTGGTGCTGGCCTTCCAGCGGCGCGCGGGTGACGCGCCAGCGGAGGAGTCCGTCGTCGACTGGTCCCCCGGTGAGTTCACCGATGAGCAGCTCGACAGCGCGTTCGGGGCGCGGACGATGGCGGCCGCCCGCAAGGCGTGGCGGGCGGGGTACCCGGCCCACGTGCGCCGCCCGGTGGGCGACGACCCGGCCCTGGTCGAGTTGGCCGCCTCCACCGTGCGCTTCCTGGTGCGCGGCGAACTCGGCTACGTCGACACCGACACCACCGCCACCCGCCGCGACCTCAACGTCGTCCTCGCCGTCTGGGCGTTCCGCGCGGCGGACGACCGCGACCGCGCGGCCCCGTCGCAGCGCATCGATGTCGGTGGGACCGGCGAGGCCGCCGACACCGGTCTGGGCACCGCCCTGGCCGCGGTCGACGACGTGCTGCGGTCGGGGGCGGTGCACGCGGGGCCGGTCCTCGCCGCGTCGCTGCGCCGGGCCGCCGACGAGGCGGAGTCGCGCAACCTGCGGTGGCCCGTCGCCGTCCTGGAAGACCTCAGCGGCCAGCTCACCGCGTACCAGGAACGGGCCGCCACCTACCGCTCCGAGCGGCTGGCCGCCCTGGTCGCCGAACTGCACGCCCGCCACCGCGCCGTCACCTCCGGCGGGGCGAGCCTGCGCTCCCGGGTCCTGGGCACCGAGGAACGCGCCAGCACCCCCCTGCGCCGAGTCCGCCTGGTCGGCCTCGGCTGCCGGGTCACCGGCGTCGGCGAGGCCCGGCAGGTCGAGGTCTACCTGGCCGACCCGCACACCGGCACCGTCCTGGTCCTGCGCCGCGAATGGGCCGCCGAGGACACCACCACCGGCCACGACCTGGCAGGCCGCCGCATCGTCGGCGCGTCCCTGCGCTCCCTGTCGATCTCGAACGTCGTCAGCGAGTCAGCCACCCGCAGTGCGGGCCGCGAAATCCGCATCAGCCAGGGCCAGCTAGCGAAGACCGCAGTGACGCCTCTGGGCGAGGCGTGGTCGTCGTTGCCTCCGTCGCTGCGGGTTGAGTCGTACGCGGAGCTGTCGGCGGAGCTGGCCGAGCTGCCGCCGTGGTGCGTGCGGCCGAGGGTGGCGGCGGAGTTCGTGCGCGTGCTGCGGGTCGAGTCTGTGTCTTGGGTGTCTTACGCGCCGGGGGCGCAGCGGCTCACCGCGGAGATCGTGGACGGGACGGGGGCCTCGGCGATCGTGGTGTGCGATCACCGGTCGGTGGCGCCGGGGGCGTTGGACGCGTTGGCGGCGTCGTTGCAGGACGCGGTGTACCTCAGCGGGACCGTTCGCCGGATGGGCGGGACGGTGTTCGTCGAGCCGATCGCTGTGCACCGGGGGGCGGCGGTGGAGGTGTTGGACCTGGCCGCCGCCAAGCGCGGGGAGTTGGCGACGGTGGAGCGGGAGGAGTCCGATCCGCTGGTGGCGGCGTTGGACTCGGGGTTGGCGGTGTTGGCGGAGGCCGCGCATCGGGGGGTGCAGCATGCCTCGCCGACGTACGCCGATCGGGTCGCGGCGGCGGCGGAGGGGTTGGGACGGGTGGGGTTGGGGCGTTGTGCGGCGGCTTTGCGTGGGTCTGTGGGGTCGTTGAAGGATTGGGTGGACGCGTTTTTGTTGCTGTCCACCGTTTCGGAGTTCCGGTAGCGGGGGTGCTGGGCCGGGTGGGGCCGCGGGAACGGTGCTAGTTGGCGCGTTCCGGTTCGGTTTCTACTCGGCGGACGTCGGCTCCCAGGCGCTGCATGTTCTCCACGAACTTGGGGTAGCCGCGGTCGATGTGGAAGACGTCCCAGACCTCGGTGGTGCCCTCGGCGCAGAGGCCTGCCAGGACCAGGCCCACGCCCGCGCGGATGTCGCTGGCCCAGACCGGGGCGCTGGACAGGGTCGGCACGCCGCGGATCACGGCGTGGTGGCCGTCGGTGCGGGCGTCGGCGCCGAGGCGGACCATTTCCTCGACGAAGCGGAAGCGGGCCTCGAAGAGGTTCTCGGTGATCATGCTGGTGCCGTCGGCGATGGCGGTCAGGGCGATCGCGAAGGGTTGCAGGTCGGTGGCGAAGCCGGGGTAGGGCAGGGTCACGAAGTCGACCGCGCCGGGGCGGTCGCGTTGCAGGACGCGGAAGCCGTCGTCGTGGATGGTGATCTCGGCGCCCGCGGTGCGCAGCTTCTCCAGGACCAGGTCCAGGTGGTGCGGGTCGACACCGCGCACGGTGATGTCGCCCCGGGTCATGACGGCGGCGAAGGCCCAGGTGGCGCCGACGATGCGGTCGCCGACGACGCGGTGTTCGGTGGGGCGCAGCGACTCGACGCCGTGGACGGTCAGGGTGGAGGTGCCCGCGCCCTCGATCTTGGCGCCCATCTGCTGGAGCATGACGCACAGGTCGACGATCTCGGGCTCGCGGGCGGCGTTGTCCAGGACGGTGACCCCGTCGGCCAGGACGGCGGCCATCAGGATGTTCTCGGTGGCGCCGACGCTGGGGAAGTCCAGCCAGATCTGGGCGCCGTGCAGGCCCTCGGCCTCGGCCACCACGCAGCCGTGCTCGATCTCGGTGGTCGCGCCGAGCTGGCGCAGGCCGTTCTGGTGCATGTCCAGCGGCCGCGAGCCGATCGCGTCCCCGCCGGGCAGGGCGACGACGGCGCGCTTGCACCGGCCGACCAGCGGGCCCAGCACGCACACCGAGGCGCGCAGCTTGCCCATCGACGACGAGTCGGCGCGGTGGTTGAGCTGGGCCGGGGTGGTGATCGTGGCGGTGTCGCCCGCCAGCACCACCTCGCAGCCCAGGCTGCGCAGCACCTCGGCCATCAGCGGGACGTCGAGGATGTCCGGGCAGTTGGTCACCGTGGTCGTGCCCTCGGCCAACAGCGCGGCGGCCATCAGCTTGAGCACGCTGTTCTTGGCGCCCACGACGTCGACCTCGCCGACGAGGCGGGCGCCGCCGTTGACCTGGAAATGCTCTGTCACGTGCGCAATCATGCCCCGGTGTCCCAGCGGGTGGACCGGTGGGGGGCCGCCCCCCGGTTACCCTGGCCGCATGTCGGTCCACATCACGCGCGTTTACACCAAAGTCGGCGACAAGGGCACCACGGCGCTGGGCGACGGCAGCCGCGTCCCCAAGACCTCGACCCGGCTCGCCGCCTACGCCGACGTCGACGAGGCGAACTCGGCGATCGGCGTCGCGGTCGCCGTCGGCGGGCTGTCCGCGGACCTCGTGGAGGTCCTGCGCGCGGTCCAGAACGACCTGTTCGACGTCGGCGCCGACCTGTGCGCCCCGGTCGTCCCCGACCCGCCGTACCCGCCGCTGCGGGTCACCGAGGCCTACGTGACCCGGCTCGAGGGCTGGATCGACGAGCACAACGCCCGGCTGTCCAAGCTGAACTCGTTCATCCTGCCCGGCGGCACTCCCGGCGCGGCCTACCTGCACGTGGCGCGCACGGTCTCGCGCCGCGCGGAGCGCTCGGCGTGGGCGCTGCTGGAGGAGGACGCGGACCGGACCAACATCCTCGCCGCCAAGTACCTCAACCGGCTCTCGGACCTGCTGTTCGTCCTGGGCCGGGTGGCCAACCCGGACGGCGACGTGCTCTGGCAGCCCGGTCAGGGCGCCTGACGCGCCGATCAGCCCAGCGCCTGACGCGCCGATCAGCCCAGCGCCTGACGCGCCGATGGGGGCGGGGAAACCCCGCCCCCATCAGGACGTGCGAAGCTCAGGAAGCCCAGGGCAGGCGACGCCCCGGCGGGGCGCTCTCCAACCAGGACAGGAAACCGGTCAGCGCGTCCGGGCTCATCGCCAGCTCGAACGGCGTGATCCCGGTGGCCGCGGGCGGGTCGAACCGCAGCACCCGCGACCCGGCGGGCATGTTCGGCGTCTCACCGCGCTCGGGCTCCCGGCGCGAGGCGATCTCCAGGCCCTCGCGGGCGATGAGCCGGTCCGGTCCGGCCCGCAGGCTCAGCGCCCGGAACCAGGCGAACTCGTCGCCCTGGTAGCGCCCGACGCCCAGGTGCCAGCCCTTGCCGGAGTCGTCGACCCTGACCCGCATGGCGACGTGCACCCCACCGGAGCGCAGCAGCCGGACGCGGCGGTAGACCAGGGCGAGCAGGACGACGAGGACCGCGGCCAGGACCGCGACGACGACCTCGCTGATGTCCACCCCGGCCGCTCCCGCCCTGTCGCCCGCCGCGCGCTAGACCGACTGGCCTGCCGCGCGCAAGCTCGCCTGCGCCCTGGCGCGCTCGGCCGCGTCGTCCGCGTCGAGCCGGGAGCGCGCGGAGTTCACGTCGATCTCAGAGGAGAGCTGCGCCGACTCGGCGAGCACGCTGACCGTGTCGGCGGTGACCGACAGGAAGCCGCCGAAGACGGCCGCGGTGACCTTCTCGCCGTCGGCGGCGGTGATCGTGACGACCCCACCCTCGACCAACTGGCCGAGCAGCGGCTCGTGGCCGGGCATGATGCCGATCTCGCCCTCGGTGGTCTGGGCGACGACAAAGGTGCCGGTGCCCGACCAGAGGCGTCGTTCCACGGCGACCAGTTGGACGGACATCTCAGCCACGCGATTCTCCTTCGTCTCGCTAGTTACCCGTGAGTCTAGTCGGAACCGGCGCAACCTCCCGAGGCAGGCCGGTGTCAACCACCACATGGAGATGAACTGGGGGTGGCTGGGATCGACGCTGACGAGTTCTCCGACTTCGTGACCCACCGGTCCGCCGCACTGCTGTCGACCGCCTACCTGCTCTGCGGCGGCGACCGGGAGGCGGCCCGGGATCTGCTGCAGGACGTGCTGGAACGGGTCTACCTGCGACGCAGGCGGGTAACCGGGCCGCTCGAGCCGTACGTGCGCGCGGCGCTGGCCAACGCCTCCGCGAACCGCTGGCGCACCCGGTCGCGCAGGGTGCTCGAGACCCCGTTGGAGTCATCACCCGAGCAGGGGACCGATGGCCCCGAGGCAGCGGTCGCCGACCGCGACCAGGTGGCCAGGGCCCTGGGCGGGCTGCCGCCGAGGATGCGCGCGGTCCTCGTCCTGCGCTTCTTCGACGACCTGTCCGAGGCCGAGACAGCCGCGGCGCTGGGCTGCTCCACGGGCACGGTCAAGAGCCAGACCTCGCGCGGCCTGGACCGGCTGCGCACCATCCTCGACACCGAGGCGGTGATCCAGTGAACGAGACTGAGCGGCTCTCCCACGCGCTGCGCGCGGCAGTGGCCGACATCCGACCCGACCCGGGTCTGGCGGGGGCGGTGGTGCGCGGCGCCAAGCGCAGGCGCAGGACGCGCTGGACCGCCGCCACGGCGGGCACGGTGCTGGTCGCCGTCTTCGCCATCGGGGCAGCGACCTCCCTGGCGGGCAAGCCGGTGGGCGAGGTCGCCAACACCGTGCCCGCCGAGGTGTGGATGCAGGGACCGACGCGCGGTTCCCTGGGCGGCGACAGGGCCTTCTTGGACCGCGCCCTAGCCGCTTGGGCCACCGGCATCCAGGTGAGCCCCAACAAGGACCACCTGATCGGACTGACCGGTCAAGCGCACGTCTACTGGGCGGGCACCACCCCCGCCGGGCCCACGGCCATCGTCGCTGAGGACGCGGTCGCGGGCGGGGAGCGCTGGCCCGTGCTGGGCCTGCTGGTCGGCGAGACCCCCCGGCTGGTCACCGATCTGCCGACCGTGTCGCTGGAGCGGCGGGACGCCCCCGTCGCTTTCCAGTTCGGTGACGGAGACCTGGTGACCCTGGTCCCCAACCCGCTCGACGAGCCCCGCTACCTGTCCCCCGCCTTCGACCGAGCCGAGCCCGGCGGGCGCGCGTGGCTGCCCATGGCAGGGCTGGACGGGGTCGCGCTGACCACCCTCCCGGCCGGGTCGGACCCCGCGGACGTCCGGGTGGCCGCCACGCCGGACCCCGACATCCGGGACGCCTACTTCACCTACCCCAGCGCCCACTACACAGGCGGCTTCGCCCAGCAGTCGCAAGGCGGGCCCGTCGAATTCGGGCCACTGTCCCGGGAGACCATCGAGCGCTCCGACGAAGCCCTGCTCGTCCCGGGCAACACCTCGGGCAGCCTGTGGGCTCTGGAGTCCGCGTCGCACAGGGAGGTGTTCAAGGAGTGGATCGACCCGCTGGCGAGAGCCACCTACTTCGGCTACGAGACCGTCGTCGACCTCGGGGACGGCCGCACGGCGCACGCGTTCCCCTTCTGGCAGAAGCCCGACCACCTGCAACTGCTGGTTGTCGAGCGGAAGGAGGGCGAACCGGACCGCGTCTTCGAGGGCTCGGTCGTGCAGGCGGAGCCGTTCCTGGCCACCGCACCCCTGCCCGGGGGGCGCACACTGGTGACCTCCCTCTTCGGGGAGGTCAGCCACACCACCGGCGGCACCTGGATCGCAGCCACGGGCAGCGCCGCGGTCCTGCCCGCCGACGCCACCGCCTTCCGGGTCGCCGGGACGGGGTTCCCTGGGGGTGACATCCCGCTCTGAGCCACCCGGGAACGCACTGGGGCCCGGTATCCGAATCGGATACCGGGCCCCAGTGGTGCTTGCGAGAAGATCAGATCTTCTTGCCGGTGAGCTCCTGGTAGCGGCGCTCCAGGTCGTCCAGGCCACCGATCGAGAGGAAGGCCTGCTCCGGGACGTGGTCGAACTCGCCGCGGGCGACCTTGTCGAAGGCCTCGATGGTGTCCGAGAGCTTGACGAACGAGCCCACGTCGCCGGTGAACTTCTCCGCGACGAAGAAGTTCTGCGACAGGAAGCGCTCGATGCGCCGCGCGCGGTTCACCGTCACCTTGTCCTCTTCGGACAGCTCGTCCATGCCGAGGATGGCGATGATGTCCTGCAGCTCCTTGTACTTCTGCAGGATGCGCTTGACCTCCTGGGCCACCCGGTAGTGCTCGTCGCCGACCACGCTCGGGTCGAGGATGCGGGAGGACGAGGTCAGCGGGTCGACCGCCGGGTAGATGCCCTTCTGGGAGATCGGACGGGAGAGCTCCGTCGTCGCGTCCAGGTGGGCGAAGGTCGTCGCCGGGGCCGGGTCGGTGTAGTCGTCCGCGGGGACGTAGATCGCCTGCATCGAGGTGATCGAGCGGCCCCGGGTCGAGGTGATGCGCTCCTGCAGCTCGCCCATCTCGTCAGCCAGGGTGGGCTGGTAGCCGACGGCGGAGGGCATGCGGCCCAGCAGCGTCGACACCTCGGAGCCCGCCTGGGTGAAGCGGAAGATGTTGTCGATGAACAGCAGCACGTCCTGGTTCTGGACGTCGCGGAAGTACTCCGCCATCGTCAGCGCGGACAGCGCGACGCGCATGCGGGTGCCCGGCGGCTCGTCCATCTGACCGAAGACCAGCGCGGTGTCCGGGAGAACGCCCATCTCCTCCATCTCGAGGAAGAGGTCGGTGCCCTCACGGGTGCGCTCGCCGACCCCGGCGAACACCGAGGTGCCACCGAAGTTGCGGGCGATACGGGTGATCATCTCCTGGATGAGCACCGTCTTGCCGACGCCCGCGCCGCCGAACAGGCCGATCTTGCCGCCCTCGACGTACGGGGTGAGCAGGTCGATGACCTTGACGCCGGTCTCCAGCATCTTGGTCTTGCCCTCGAGCTGGTCGAAGGCCGGGGGACGGCGGTGGATGCTCCAGCGCTCGGCGTCCGCGGCGTGGCCCGGGGTGTCCAGGCACTCGCCGAGGGCGTTGAACACGTGGCCCTTGACCGCGTCGCCGACCGGCACCGAGATGGCCTTGCCGGTGTCGATCACCGGGGTGCCGCGGACCAGGCCGTCCTGGGGCGCCATGGAGATGCAGCGCACCAGGTTGTCGCCGAGGTGCTGGGCGACCTCGAGGGTGATGGTCTTCTTCAGCGCCTCGAGCTCGACGTCGACCTTGAGGGCGTTGAACAGCTCCGGCACCGAGTCGCGGGGGAACTCGACGTCGACGACGGGGCCGATGACGCGGACCACGCGGCCGGTGTTGGTGCGGGTGGTGGGTTCCTGGACAGCGGTCATGGCTTATTCATCACTTCCTGCGGCGGAGAGCGCCTCGACGCCGCCGACGATCTCGCTGATCTCCTGGGTGATCTGCGCCTGGCGGACCTGGTTGGCAACGCGGGTGAAGCTGCGGACGAGCTCGTCGGCGTTGTCGGTGGCGGCCTTCATGGCCGTCCGGCGGGCCGCCGACTCCGAGGCCGCCGACTCCAGCAGCGCCGCGAAGATCCGCGTGTTGACGTACTTCGGGAGCAGGTTGCCGAGGAGGACCTCGGCGCTCGGCTCGAACGCGTACGCCGAGCTGAGGCCGCTGGGGGCGGCGCCCTCCTCGGCGTACTCGACCTCGAGCGGGGCGATCCGCTTGGCCACCGGCTTCTGCGACAGCATCGACACGAACTCCGTGTAGACGATGTGCAGCTCGTCGACACCGGCGACGCCGTCGGGGCCGGGCTCGTCAGCCTGGTCGTCGGCGCCGTCGAGGAACGCCTTGATCAGGACCCCGCCCGCCTCGGCCGCGTTGACGTAACCGGGGGCCTCGGAGAACCCGCTCCAACTGTCCGCCACCGCGCGCTGGCGGAAGCGGAAGTAGTTGAGGCCCTTGCGCCCGATCACGTAGATCACCGGGGTCTTGCCCTGCTCGCGCAGCAGCGATTGCAGCTCCTCGGCCGCACGCAGGACGTTGGCGTTGTACCCGCCGCACAGACCGCGGTCGGAGGTCACCACGAGCACGCCGACGCGGCCCGTGCGCTTGCGCTCGACCAGCAGCGGCGAGTCCAGGTTGGACGCGCCGGTGGCCAGGGCGGTCAGCACGTTGGTGATCTCGTCCGAGTACGGCTTGGCGGCCGCGACCCTCGCCTGCGCCTTGCTGATCCGCGAGGTGGCGATCAGCTCCTGCGCCTTGAAGATCTTCTTGAACGACTGCGCGGACTTGATCCGCTGTCGGATTTCCCGGAGTTGTGCCATCTCGTCAGGCCTTCGGCGCGGGCTTGTTGACCTTCACCGTCTCCTGGCCGACCGCGGACTCCTCGAGCGCCTCGGCCTCGGCCTCGGTGCCCAGCGGCTTGCCGTCGGAGCCGGTGAAGGACTTCTTGAAGTCCTCGACCGCCAGCTTCAAGCGCTCGGTGTTGTCCTCGGTCAGCTTCTTGTCGGTGCGGATCTCGTCCAGGATGCCCGCGTTGCGGTGCCGGAGGCTGTCCAGGAACTCCGCCTCGAAGCGGCGCACGTCAGCGACGGCCACGTCGTCGAGGAAGCCCTTGGTGCCGATCCAGATGGAGACGACCTGCTCCTCCATCGCGACCGGGGAGAACTGGCCCTGCTTGAGCAGCTCCATCATCCGGGTGCCGCGCTCGAGCTGGGCCTTCGAGGTGGCGTCCAGGTCGGAGGCGAAGGCGGCGAACGCCTCCAGCTCGCGGTACTGGGCCAGCTCCAGGCGCAGCGTCGAGGCGACCGACTTCATCGCCTTGGTCTGCGCGGCGGTGCCGACGCGCGACACCGAGGTGCCGACGTTGACCGCCGGGCGCTGACCGGAGTTGAACAGGTCCGACTCCAGGAAGCACTGGCCGTCGGTGATGGAGATGACGTTGGTGGGGATGTAGGCGGAGATGTCGTTCGCCTTGGTCTCGATGATCGGCAGACCGGTCATCGAGCCGCCACCGAGCTCGTCGGAGAGCTTCGCGCAGCGCTCCAGCAGGCGGGAGTGCAAGTAGAAGACGTCGCCGGGGTAGGCCTCGCGGCCCGGCGGGCGGCGCAGCAGCAGCGAGATCGCGCGGTAGGCCTCGGCCTGCTTGGTCAGGTCGTCGAAGATGATCAGGACGTGCTTGCCCTGGTACATCCAGTGCTGGCCGAGCGCGGAGCCGGTGTAGGGCGCGAGCCACTTGAAGCCAGCGGAGTCCGAGGCGGGGGCGGCGACGATGGTCGTGTACTCCAGCGCGCCCGCCTCCTGCAGCGCGGACTGGACACCGGCGATCGTGGAGCCCTTCTGGCCGATCGCGACGTAGATGCAGCGGACCTGCTGCTTCGGGTCGCCGGTCTCCCAGGCCTTCTTCTGGTTGATGATCGTGTCGACGCAGACCGTGGTCTTGCCGGTCTTGCGGTCGCCGATGATGAGCTGGCGCTGGCCGCGGCCGATCGGGGTCATCGCGTCGATGGCCTTGATGCCGGTGGGCATCGGCTCCTCGACCGGCTGGCGCTGCACCACGGTCGCGGCCTGCAGCTCCAGGACGCGGACCTCCTCGGCCTCGATCTCGCCGAGGCCGTCGATCGGCTTGCCCAGCGGGTCGATGACCCGGCCGAGGAAGTTGTCGCCGACCGGCACCGACAGGACCTTGCCGGTCCGCTTGACCTCCTGGCCCTCCTCGATCTTGTCGGAGTCGCCGAGGATGGCGACACCGATCTCGCGGGAGTCCAGGTTCAGCGCCACGCCCACGACGCCGCCGGGGAACTCCAGCAGCTCGTTGGCCATGGCCGAGGGCAGGCCCTCCACGTGGGCGATGCCGTCACCGGTGTCGGAGACGACGCCGACCTCTTCCCGGTTGACGTCCGGGGAGTAGCTGGAGACGTAGTTCTCGATCGCACTGCGGATCTCGTCCGACGAGATCGTCAGCTCCGCCATTGAAGTTCCTGCTCTCGCTTCGTTACTGGAAAAGTTCTAGGGGGATTCAGGAGAACCGGCGCCGCAACGCGTCGAGCCGTCCTCGGGTGCTGCCGTCGATGACCTCGTCGCCGACCTTGATGACCAGGCCGCCGCCCAGGCCGGGGTCGACCTCGACGTGCAGCGCGATCGGGCGGGAGTAGATCCGCCGCAGCGACGCGGCCAGGGACTCCTGCTGCGCCGCCGAGAGGGGGCCCGCGGAGACCACGTGCGCCACCGAGCGCTCGCGCCGCTTGGCCGCCGCCGCGGCCAGTGCCTCCAGACCGCCGACGAGGTCCCGACCGCGCGGCTGCGCGACCAGGTTCTCGACCAGCACGGCCGTCAGCGGGTCGGTCTTGGCGCCGATCAGCTCGCGCACGAGGGAGAGCTTGCCCTCGGTCGCGGCCGTCCGGTCGGACAGCACCTGGTCCAGGCGGGTGTCGCCCGCGACGATGCGGCCGAGCCGGAACAGCTCGTCCTCCACCGCGTCGAGCCGCCCGGCGCGCTCGGCGCGCACCAGGACCGCCGTGGTGGCCAGGTCCTCGACGCCGTCGACGAACTGGCGCGGGCTCGACCAGCGGGCCACCACCGCGGCGACGACGACGTCGAGCACGTCGCCGCTGACCTTGCCGCCGAGCAGGTCGCGCACCAGGCGCTCGCGGTCGGCGGGTTCGGTGGAGGGGTCGGCCAGCGCCCGGCGCAGGCCGATCTCCCGGTCGAGCAGGCCCGCCACCGCGAACAACTGCTGGCCGAAGTCATCGGTCGTCGAGTCCTCGAGCGCGCCGATCAGGGTCAGCTCGACCCCGGCCAGCGCCTCCCTGCTCGCGGCTTGCAGTGCCATCTGAGTTGCCCCTTAGTTCTTCGCCGGAGCGGAGACCGAGTCCAGCTCGGACAGGAAGCGGTCGACGGTGCCCCGACGCCGAACCTCGTCCTCAAGGGACTCGCCGACGATGCGCTCGGCCAGCGTGACGGCCTGGCGACCCAGGTCGGCACGCAGCTCGGCGACGATCTGGGCACGCTGCGCCGACAGCCGGGCCTCGCCCTGGCTGACGATGCGGTCGGCCTCCTCCTGGGCCTGGGCCCGGAGTTCGTCGCGGATCTGCTCGGCCTCGGCACGGGCGTCGTCGCGGATGCGAGCGGCCTCCGCGCGGGCCTCGGCGAGCTGCGCCTTGTACTGCTCCAGCGCGGCAGCAGCCTCGGCCTGGGCCTTCTCCGCCTTCTCAATGCCGCCCTGGATCTCCTCGGTCCGCTTCTCGTAGAGCGCCTCGAAGCGCGGCGAGACGAACTTGGAGATCACGAACAGCAGCAGCAGGAAAGCGATGAACCCGATGATCATCTCGATCGGGTGCGGGACAACCGGGTTCAGTTCTCCCTCGGCGGCAAGGATCACTTGCGCTTGAAGCATGGCGCCTCCCTCTATCTAGGCAGGAACCGGATCAGACCAGGAAGAAGACGACGAGGCCGATCAGCGCGAGCACCTCGACGAGCACGAAGGTCGTCCAGGCGATGCCCATGAGCTTGCTCTGGGCCTCCGGCTGACGGGCGGTGCCGTTGATGACGGCGGACCAGATCAGGGCCACACCGATGGCGGAGCCGATGACGCCGAGGCCGTAGCCGATGGCGGCGAGACCGCTGGCCAGGGCCTCAAGACCCTCGACGGGCGTCTGGGCGAGAACGAGAGCGCTCACTTTTGCGTTTCCCTTTCCAAATTCGCTCCGCGGTCAACCCGCGGATCGGGGGGTTTGTCGAGGGGCCGGCTCTGCCTGCCCCGTCGGGTCAGGTCAGTGGTCCTCGGCCAGCGCCATTCCGATGTAGGTGGCGGACAGCAGAGCGAAGATGTAGGCCTGCAGGATCTGGATGAAGGCCTCGAGGAAGGTCATCGCGATGGCGAAGGCCCACGAGATGAGCGAGACGGGCTTGGCCAGGATCGGTCCGTGCAGCAGCAGGAACTCGCCCGCGAGGGTGAACACCAGCAGGATCAAGTGGCCTGCGAACATCGCCGCGAACACCCGGAGTGCCAGGGTGATCGGGTTCAGCAGGAACTTCTGCAGGAACTCAATCGGCGCGAGCAGGATGTAGACCGGCCAGGGCGCCCCTGGGGGCAGCAACTGGTTCTTCATGTACTGCGAGAAACCGTGCCGCTTGAAGCCGACGAAGTGGTACACCGGGTAAACGACGAACACCGCGATCGCCAACGGGAAGCCAAAGTGCGACATCGTCGGAAACTGGACCACCGGGATGATGCCGAAGATGTTGTTCACCAGCACGAAGGTGAACAACGAGACAATCAGCGGGATGAAGGGCTTGAAATCCTTCGACCCGATCTGCTCCCTGGCGATGTTGTTGCGGCCGAAGTCGTAGATGGACTCCACCGCGAACTGCATCTTGCCGGGGATGATCTTGAGGTTGCGCGACGTCACCAGGAAGAACACCGAGATGATGATGACCGAGAAGACCACCAGCACCATGGGCTTGGTGACCCCGCCGAAGATCGGCGGGAGGAAAAAGTCCCTGACAGAAGGCGGAACGAACTCCGCGCTCTCGGCCAATACCAGCCTGCCCACCTTCGGGCTCCTTCCGGTTCTCCCGGCCGGCGTTCACTCCGCCGGGGGAATCGTCACGATCAGGACCAAACTACCTGAATCACCTGGGGCACCCTGACACCGCCCCTCGCCTTGTGGCGAGGTGCCCCTGAGTGCCCGACCTGCGCCGCAGGCCGCTGACGAGGGGAACCTTATCAGCGGCCGAACGCGGGTCTCACACCCGTACCCGTCAGTAACCCGGGGTGTTGCTCAAGACTCCGAACTTGGGATGATCGTCGGGAGCTTGGTCTTGCGGAAGGCGATCGCCTCGGCGGCCGCGGTGACCAGCACGACCGCGATCATCGTGATGGCCAGCGCCCTCGAATTGACCGCCTCGACCCCCCGCATCGGCAGCATGACGGCCGTCAGCAGGGCGAGCTTGAGGATCATCCCGCCCATCGAGGCGGCGAGCCCGAAGTGCGGACCCAGGTCGGCCGTCGCCCGCATGAGGGCGATGGTGGCCAGCGAGGACACGATCGCGAGCGCCCCGCCGATCAGCGCGCCCACCAGCCCCGGACCGCCGCGCAGGACTCCGAAGAGGACGACGCCGAGCACCGCGGTCGCCAGGGACGGCCACAGCGCGTAGCGGAACATGGCGCCTGCCAAGGTGAGCAGCGCCCGGCCGTGTGGACTCGGTCCCGCCGCCGCGGGACCGGTGCTGTCGAGGTTGTCGCTCATCGGGCATCAGTGTAGGTATCGGGCATCGGACTCTCGACGGCAGGACCCGGCCGCGGGCGCGGATCGCGCGCCCAACGGGACCCCGCCGTCACGGCGAGTATCCCGGCCGGGACGGACGGGCGGTACTCCGCCAAGATCACACGGGCGAGAGGGCCTCGTTTTGTGCTCACCTGGATGAGCGCACCGAGGGCAGGAATGATGCCGCCGCCGCGATGACCACCGCGATGACCAGGCCCCAGGTGACGAAGAACACGTCGAAGATCGTGAACGCCACCGCGCCGAACGCGAGGACCCCGGCCCACAGGTAGATGAGCAGGACGGCGCGGCGCTGGGAGTGGCCGACGGCCAGCATCCGGTGGTGCAGGTGCATCTTGTCGGCGGAGAAAGGACTCTCGCCGCGCCTGGTGCGCCGCACGACCGCCATCAGCAGGTCCAGCAGGGGGACGAAGAGGACAGCGGCCACGATGAACAGTGGGGAAAATACCGCGATCGATTCGGTGGCGCCCCACAGCGACGGGTTCGCCCGGCCCGACACCGAGGTGCTCGCCGCCGCCGCCATCAGTCCGATGAGCATCGATCCGGAGTCGCCCATGAAGATGCGCGCGGGTTGGAAGTTGTGCGGCAGGAAGCCCAGGCACGCCCCGGCGAGCGTCGCGGCGATCAGCGCGGGCGGGTAGTTGTTGACGTCGCCTTTGGACTCGTCGAGCAGGTGCAGCGAGAACGCGCAGGTGGCCGCCGCGGCGATCAGGCCGATCCCGGCGGCGAGGCCGTCGAGGCCGTCGACGAAGTTCATCGCGTTGATCAGGGTGACGGCCAGCAGGATGGCCAGCAGCCCGCCCTGGTTCTGGTCCAGGATCAGCACCGACCCGCCGGTGTCGGAGTCCCCGCCCCACGGCACCCACAGCACCACCCACTGGATGCCGAACAGCACCAGGATGCCCGCGCAGGTGGTCTGCCCGGCGAACTTGGTCAGCGAGTCCAGCTCGAACCGGTCGTCGACCATCCCGATGAGCACCAGGATGCCGCCGCCGATGAGGATCGCGTAGGGGTCCCAGGAGAAGTCGAAGGCCCGGCGCAGCACCGGGAGCTGGTGGGCCAGCAGCATCCCGCCGCACACGCCCAGGTACATCGCCACCCCGCCCATCCGCGGGATCGGCACCACGTGCACGTCGCGCTGGCGGGGGTAGGCGACCGCGCCGAGCCGGATGGCCAGCAGCCGGATGAGCCCGGTGAGCAGGAACGTCAGCACCGCGGTGACCAACGCGACGAGCAGGAACTCCCGCACCGGGAGCACCGAGCCCGCGTCGCCGCCGAGCGGGGACTGGCCCACTAGCTGCTCCGGGCGGGGTGCGGTGCGGGCACGGGGGACTGCCTTTCCTGCTGGGTTGCGCTGCGTGGTGCTCGGTGGTGCGGGGGGTGCGTGCGGGTCAGTCCGCGAGGACCTCGACGCCCAGTGCCTCGGCCACGGCCGAGAGCGCGACCGCGCCCTCGCGCAGCACCCGGGGCTCGGGGCCGGTGAGGTCGACGATGGTCGAGGGGACCGGCTCGCCGACCGGGCCGCCGTCGAGGTAGACCGGCACGTCGTCGCCGAACTGCTCGACGGCCTCGGCGGCGCTGGCCGCCGCGGGCAGGCCGGAGCGGTTGGCGCTGGAGACGGCCATCGGGCCGACCTCGCGCAGCAGCTCCAGCGCCACCGGGTGCAGCGGCATCCGCAGCATGACCGTGCCGCCGGTGCGGCCGAGGTCCCACTGCAGCGACGGGGCGTGCGGCAGCACGATCGACAGGTCGCCCGGCCAGAACGCCTCGACCAGGGTCCTGGCGTGCTGCGGCACCGACAGCACCAGCCCGTCGATGGTGGACCAGGAGCCCACGAGCACCCCGACCGGCATGTCCGGGCCCCGGCCCTTGGTGGCCAGCAGCGCGGTGACCGCGCCCTGGGAGAACGCGTCGCACCCGATGCCGTAGACGGTGTCGGTGGGGAGCACGACCGACCGACCGCCGCGCACGGCGCTGGCGGCGGCGCGGAGGCCGTCGGCGCGCTCGTCCGGGACGCTGCAGTCGTAGACCGTGGTCACCCGGGCGACTCTAGCGGTGCCCGAATCCCGCGTCCCAGGTGCCTCGGGCAGCGTTTCGGGCTCTCCCCCGGCCCGGCGACCACGCACACAGCTTCCGCGCGGCCTCCTGCGGAATCAGACACAGGCCTGCGGCGGCTCAGCCGCCGCGGCGGGCCCGCGCGAGGCGCCAGCGCTGCCTGCGGCAGCGGACGATGATCAGGTAGAGCAGGGCGCTGCCGAGCACGATCCCGGCCAGGACGACGGGCACGCTGCCCGCCGCGCCGCCGATGGCGACGAGGGTCAGGCCGAGCGAGACCGCCAGCACGGCCAGGCTCACCGCGATCCCCTCCGGCCGCCACTGGTAGCGCCTGCCCGCGCGCACCTCGGACAGCAGCCGCTCGGCGACCCGGTTCAGCTCGTCGTCGTCGACCTCGAGCTCGAGGATGCGCAGGGCGGCGTGCTCGCAGACCTCGAGCTGGTGCTCGTCGGTGAAGACCAGGACCTCCTCGGCCGTGCGGTCGCGGACCTGGTCGGCGGCCGAGCACCAGGTGCTGGCCAGGTAGTAGCGCAGCACCGGGTCGGTCCCGTCGGCGCCGAAGGCGGCCTCCAGCTCGTCGGCCACCGCCTCGGCGTCGCCGCCCGCCACCCTGGCCTGGGACAGGCCGAGCAGCGCCAGCCGGTCGTCCGGGTCGAGGTCGAGCGCGGCCCGGTACTCGGTGACCGCCGAGCGCACCCGCCCCCTGGCCAGCGCGACGTCGCCGAGGCCGACGTGGTCGTGCGGGTGGGCGCGGTCCGCCGCGGCGCGGCCGAAGGCGGCGAGCGCGGTGTCGAGGTCCCCGCTGAGCAGGGCGGACCTGCCGTCGCGGTGCTCGCTCGGCCCCTCGTCGGGGGCCAGCCGCCACTTGGCGGTGACGTCTTGCCAGGTACGAAGCATTGGATCACCCGGGACGGCACGCTACCCTCAGTGCGCCGAAACCGGGGAGCCGACCAGGGGAGTCGCCACGTACCGCCGACCATCACCGCGACAGCGGCGGGCGAGCGCGCAGCAGATGAGCTCGCGCTGGCTCGCCTCGTCCCTCGTGGTCGCGTACGCCGGGGTGAGCGCCGCCGTGGGCATCGTCCTGCTCAACGCGCCGAAGGACCCGGTCGCCCTCGACGCCCCCGCCATCACCTACGTCGACGTCCCGCCACCGGGCCAGGCCACCCCGCGGCAGGGCCCCGGCCCATCCCGGGTGTCGATGCCCGCGCCCGCGGGCTTCGAGCGGATCACCGGCCCCGCGGGCCTGGTCACCGCCATCCCGGCGGGCTGGCTGATCACCCGCGCCACCGGCCCCGGCGCCCTGCAGGCCACCGACCCCACCGACCCGCTGCGCTACCTGCGCTTCGGCGGCGCCCCCGCCCCCGCCGACGACCTCCTGCGCTCGCACGAGGAGTACGAGGCCCGCTTCGCCCCGCCCCGCCGCGACTACCAGCGCTTGAGCCTGGGCACGGCCGCCTACCGCGGCACCACGGCCGTGGACTGGGAGTTCGAGCACGACACCGCCGACGGCCCCCGCACCCACGTGCGCTCGATGTACTGGCGCGCGGGCGGCGTCGAGTACTTCATCTACGCCGCCTCCCCCGCGGCCCGCTGGGCGGAGACGGCCCCGATCTACTCCACGATGATCGCCCAGTCGACGACCCCGTGATCGGGGAGCAGCCCGCACCCGTCCACGCGAGCGGTCCGGCGTCGCGCTAGCCGCGCCGGGCTGTGGTGAAGCGGGGGCGTTCGGCCAGGTCGTGGTGCAGTTCCACGTCGGTGAACAGGGTCCGGGCGCTGAACAGGGCGGGGACCGCCGCGCCGTGGGTGTCGTCGTGCTCGACGCCGAGGGCGGCGCCGGGGCGCAGGAGTCGGGCCATCAGGGTGACCAGGGGCCGGATGACGTCGAGGCCGTCCGCGCCCGCGAAGACGGCCTCGTGCGGGTCGGTGGCGACCTCCGGGGAGACCCGGACGCCCGCGGGGACGTACGGCGGGTTCGACACGACCAGGTCCACACGGGACTCCAGGTCGGCCAGCACGTCCGGGGCGGTGACGTCGGCGGAGTGCAGGGTGACCGGGGTGTCGCCCGCGGCGGCCCTGGCGTCGGCGTTGCGGCGGGCCCAGGACAGCGCGGACGGCGACTTCTCCACCGCGTGCACCACCGCGTCCGGGCGGGCGTGGGCGATCGCCAGCGCGAGCGCGCCGGTGCCCGTGCACAGGTCCACCACGACGGGGGACGGGACGCCCCGGAGCGCTGAGAGCGCCCAGGCGAGCAACTGCTCGGTCTCCGGGCGGGGGACGAACACGCCGGGGCCGACCGCCAGGTCCAGCGCGCCCAGCGGGGCGGTGCCGGTGATGTGCTGCAGCGGCTCGCGCGCCGCCCGCCGGGCGACCATCGCGCCCAGCGCGGTGACGACCTCGGCGTCGACGAGCGGCACCATCAGCAGCTTGCCCCGGTCGACCCCGAGCAGGTGCGCGGCGAGCAGTTCCGCGTCGGTGCGCGGACTGTCCACTCCGGCCTCGGTGAGCACCCTGACCGCCTCGGACACCGCCAGCCGCAGCAGGGTCCTGGTCACGTGTGCGCGGAGAGGCGGTCGGCGCGGTCGGCGACGGCCAGGGCGTCCAGCACGGCGTCGAGGTCGCCGTCGAGAACCGCCTCCAGGTTGTGCGCCTTGTAGCCCACCCGGTGGTCGGAGATGCGGTTCTCCGGGTAGTTGTAGGTGCGCACCCGCTCGGAGCGGTCGACGGTGCGGACCTGGCTGCGGCGGGCGTCGGAGGCCTGCTTGGCCGCCTCCTCCTCGGCCGCGGCGGCGAGGCGGGCGCGCAGCACCTGCATGGCGCGCGCCTTGTTCTGCAACTGCGAGCGCTCGTTCTGGCAGGACACCACGATGCCGGTCGGCAGGTGCGTGATGCGCACGGCCGAGTCGGTGGTGTTGACGCTCTGCCCGCCCTTGCCCGAGGACCGGTAGACGTCGATGCGCAGGTCCTTGTCGGCGATCTCCTCGTCGGCGACGTCGTCGGCCTCCGGGTAGACCAGCACGCCCGCGGCGGAGGTGTGGATGCGGCCCTGCGACTCGGTGGCGGGCACCCGCTGCACCCGGTGCACGCCGCCCTCGAACTTGAGCCGGGCCCACACGCCCTCGGGGTCGCTGGCCTTGGCCTTGATCGCGACCGTGACGTCCTTGTACCCGCCCAGGTCGGACTCGGTGCCGTCGAGGACCTCGGTGTTCCAGCCGTGCCGCTCGGCGTAGCGCAGGTACATGCGCAGCAGGTCGCCCGCGAACAGCGCCGACTCCTCGCCGCCCTCGCCGGACTTGACCTCCAGCACCACGTCGTCGCCGTCGTGCGGGTCGCGCGGCAGCAGCAGTTCGGTGAGCCGGTCCTCCAGCTCGGGCACGCGCACGGCCAACTGCTCGGCCTCCTCGGCGAACGCCGCGTCCTCGTCCGCGAGCTCCTTGGCCGCCCCCAGGTCGCTGCGGGCGGACTCCAGCTCGCGCAGCGTCTTCACCACGGGGGTGAGCTGGGCGTAGCGGCGGCCGAGCTTGCGGGCGCGCGCCTGGTCGGCGTGCACGGCCGGGTCGGCCAGCGCCTGCTCCAGCTCGCCGTACTCGGCGACCAGGTCGGAAAGAGAGGTCGAGTCCACCGGGGTCACCTGCTGTTCTGCTCGGTCGGGTTGGTCAGGACGTGAGACGGCGCCCGCCCCTGGTGCGGGGCGGGCGCCGTCCGGCTGGCTAGAAGATGGTGGTGTGCCGGGTGTGCGTCGCGCGCCGCGCTGTCGTCCGCATGCTGGTCGCCTCCCCTTGGCTCAAACCGACAGTGTGCCAGACCGGGCGGGCGCGGGCTGCGACGCGGCGGGGCCACGCGTTCTCGCGATGCAGTATTCCGACCATTCACCGCGCCCCAGTCCCTGTTCGTCGCTGCCGGCCGCCGCTCGCAGACGCCCAGCGCCTGCCGTCGCCCGCTGTCGCAGACTGGATCGCG
This sequence comes from Actinokineospora pegani, assembly GCF_009745975.1. Taxonomy (GTDB): domain Bacteria; phylum Actinomycetota; class Actinomycetes; order Mycobacteriales; family Pseudonocardiaceae; genus Actinokineospora; species Actinokineospora pegani. The sequence continues at coordinate 29,768 of NZ_WHOL01000128.1, forward strand.
TGTTGTGCGGGGTGGAACGGCCACTGTCGGTGTCGGCCTGGCTCGGCGCGCCCGCGTTGTTCGCCGCCGCCGTGGTGGGGCTGACCGGCGCGGGCGGGCTGGTGCTGCGCGCGGACTGGCCGGTGACGCTGCCGAGCTGGCTCTGCGGCAGCGGCGCCGCGCTCGCCATCGCCCTGGCCGAGTCGGTGGCGTGGCGTTCCCCGGCCCAGCGCCGCCTGCTGGCCGTCGGGTACCCGCTGATCCTGCTGGGGCTCGGGTTGCTGACGGGCGGGGTCGCCCTGCCGCTGCCGGTGGCCATGGCCCTCGGCCTGCCCGGCGCGGTGGTGTTGGTCGGAGTGGTGCTGCACCGCCTCGCCGAACCCACCCCGCCCGCGCCACCGCGCACCCCGCCCCGGAAACGGACCAGGCCCCCACCGCTGACGGTGAGGGCCTGGCGAGGAACTGGCTCCAAAGCCGTGAACTCCTGACCACCTACCGCCCACCTCCCCGACCGGCGGCCCTCCCGCCAAGTCGGGGACGATGCCGGGCGGGGACGTGGGGGTGGGTGGCGGGAGAAATAAACTCAGTCGTCGTTGGACGATCCCGGCGTGGTCTTGGCGACCTGCATGAGGAACTCGATGTTCGTCCGCGACTTGCGCAGCCGGTCGAGCAGCAGCTCGATCGCGGCCTGACCGTCGAGCGCGTGCAGCACCCGGCGCAGCTTGACCGTGACGGCCAGCTCGTCCGGGGACAGCAGCAGCTCCTCCTTGCGGGTGGACGACTGGTCGACGTCCACCGCCGGGAAGGTCCGCTTGTCGGCGATCTTGCGGTCGAGCTTGAGCTCGGCGTTGCCGGTGCCCTTGAACTCCTCGAAGATCACCGTGTCACCGGCCGACCCGGTCTCCACCAGCGCGGTGGCGAAGATGGTCAGCGAGCCGCCGCCCTCGATGTTGCGCGCCGAGCCGAGGAAGCGCTTCGGCGGGAACAGCGCGGTCGAGTCGACACCACCGGAGAGGATGCGGCCCGACGCGGGGGCGGCCAGGTTGTAGGCGCGGCCCAGGCGGGTGATCGAGTCCAGCAGCACGACCACGTCGTGGCCCATCTCCACCAGGCGCTTGGCGCGCTCGATGGACAGCTCGGCCACGGTGGTGTGGTCCGACGGCGGGCGGTCGAAGGTCGAGGCGATGACCTCGCCCTTCACCGACCGCTGCATGTCGGTGACTTCCTCCGGCCGCTCGTCGACGAGCACGACCATGAGGTAGACCTCGGGGTTGTTGGTGGTCACCGCGTTCGCGATGGCCTGCAGCACCGAGGTCTTGCCCGCCTTCGGCGGCGACACGATGAGCGCGCGCTGCCCCTTGCCCACCGGCATCACCAGGTCGATGACGCGGGTGGTGAGGATGTGCGGCTCGGTCTCCAGGCGGAGGCGCTCGTTCGGGTAGAGCGGCGTCAGCTTGGTGAACTCGGGGCGGTTCTTGGCCGCGTCCGGGTCCAGGCCGTTGATCGTCTCCACCCGCACCAGCGGGTTGAACTTCTGCCGCTGCTGCTCGCCGTCGCGCGGCTGCTTGACCTGGCCGGTGATCGCGTCGCCGCGGCGCAGGCCGTGCTTGCGGACCAGCGACAGCGACACGTACACGTCGTTCGGCCCGGCGAGGTAGCCGGAGGTGCGGACGAACGCGTAGTTCTCCAGCACGTCGAGCACACCGGCGACCGGGAGCAGGACGTCGTCGTCGCGCACCTCGGTGTCGTGCTGGCCGGTGCCGCCCTCGGCGCGGCCACCGCGGCGGCGGCGGTCGCGGAAGCGGCGGCCGCGGCGGCCACCGCCCTCGTCGTCATCGTCGTCGGACGGCCGGTTGTCCCGGTTGTCCTGCTGACCGCGCCCGCGGTCCTGACGGTCGCCGCGGTCCTGACGGTCCTGGCGGTCACCGCGCTGTCGGTCGCCGCGGTCACCGCGCTGGCGGTCGCCACGCTCCTGACGGTCACCGCGGTCCTGGCGGTCACCACGGTCCTGGCGGTCACCGCGCTCTTGGCGGTCGCCGCGGTCCTGCCGCTCACCGCGCTCCTGGCGCTCACCGCGGTCGGAGCGCTCAGCGCGCTCCTCGGTCCGGGCGACGCGCTGCTCCGGTGCGGACTCGCCGTCGGACCCACCGGCCGGTCGCACAGCGGCGCGACGGCGGCGGTTCTGCCGGGGGGAGTCCTCGACGGGCTGCTCGGCAGGCGCCTCGGCGCGCTGCTCGGCGGGCTTGTCCGCGACGGGCTCCGCCGGGGCCTCGGCGGGCTTGCCCACCGCGGCCGCGGCCTCGACGGCCTCGCTGACCTTCGCCGGGGCCGTCGCGCGGGTGGCCCGGCGCGGCTCGCGCTTGGGCTTGGCCACGGGGGCCTCGTCGCCGTTCAGCGGGAGCTGCTGCGCCGACGAACCGCCGCCGCCCGCGCCCTGCCGCTCCTTGATGGCAGCGATGAGGTCGCCCTTGCGCATTCCGGTGGTGCTGGAGATGCCCAGCTGACCGGCCAGCTCGCGGAGGTCGGCGAGCACCATGCCCGACAGCCCGGCGCGGCGCTTCGGCGCGGCGGCCTTGCCCTCGTCCTGGCCCGCGGCCTCGGCCGTGTCGCTGCTCAACAGATCGGTATTGCTCACACAAGTCCTTCCTGACCGGTCCCCGCCTCCTACGTGGACCAGCGGACCACCGTCCGGCGGTGTGCGGGACGGCGGCTCTCTCCTGCGCTTGACCACCTCGGCCGCCATTTCGGCCAGGCGTTGAGCCGCACGTGCGACTCGGCCACCAACAGGGAGCATCTGGTCACCACGGTCGTCGGGAACCTGAGAGCCCCGGCCCGGACCCTTCGCGAAGGAACTGAGCCGATACCCCGGCAGATGATGCGACCCGGAAAGAATTCCCCGGGAACGACACCGGGCGCCCGTGCGCGCGGTGACTGAACGACCCCGAGGGTAGACGGCCCTCACTCCGGGTGCAACAACCGGGCCGCTGCGCGTCGCCACCGCACCCACCCGATCACCGGTGATCTACCTCACCAGCGGCACCGAACGGCCCAGTGCCGCGACCACGCGCGGTGCTCGCGGTCAGGTCAGCGGGGTGGTGACGACACCCGCGCGGTCCACCGGCAGCGGCAACGGGCGGAACCCGGAGAGGTCCACCCCCGGTGGCAGGACACCGTCCGTGGTCAGCGCCAGGACCGTCGGCCCGGCACCGGACACGGTGGCGGCGACACCCGATGAGCGCAACGCCCGCACCAGCGCGAGCGTCGCCGGGTACGCGCTCTCGCGGTAGTCCTGGTGCAGCGTGTCGGCCGTCGCGGGCAGCGCCAGCGCGGGGTCGGCGGTCAGCGCGTGCACCGCGAGGGCCGCCCGCCCGGCGGCGAAGGCGGCGTCGGCGTGCGGGACGGTCGCGGGCAGCAGGCCGCGGGTGACGTGCGTCGCGGACTGCGCATCGGGGATCAGCGCGACCGGGCGCAGGTCGGCGTGCGGCTCCACCCTGGCCGCGCGGAAGCGGACCCGGGCCGACCCCGGTTCGCGCTCGGCCCAGGTCACCGCCAGCCCGCCGAGCAGGCTGGCGGCGACGTTGTCGGCGTGGCCCTCGAACTCGGCGGCCAGGTGCAGCGCGTCGGCCAGGTCCGCCCCGGTCAGCTCGCGGCCGGCCAGGCCGTAGGCCGCGGCGACCCCGGCGACGATGGCCGAGGCCGACGAGCCCAGGCCGCGCGAGTGCGGGATCACGTTGGCGCAGCGCACTGCCAGCCCGCCCGGCCGGTGCCCGACCAGCTCGCAGCCTGCGCGCAGGGCCCGCACCACCAGGTGCGTCTCGTCCAGCGGCACGGCCGCGGCGCCCTCGCCGTCCACCCGCACGGTCAGGCCGCCGCCGGTGCGGCGCACCTCGACCACGTCGTGCATCGCCAGCGCCAGGCCGAGCGCGTCGAAGCCCGGGCCCAGGTTGGCCGAACTGGCCGGGACCCGGACCCGGACCCCGGTCACGCCAGCTCCAGCGCCGAGGCCACCGCCGTCGCGTCCACGGGCACCGGCTCGACCTCGGCCAGGCCGAGCAGCGCGGTGTCGGGGTCCTTGAGGCCGTGGCCGGTGACGGTGCACACGACCGTGGAGCCGCGCGGGACGCGCCCGTCGGCGGCCGCCACCAGCAGCCCGGCCACGCTGGTGGCCGACGACGGCTCGACGAACACGCCCTCGCGGCCGGACAGCAGCCGGTACGCGGCGAGGATCTGCTCGTCGGTCAGCTTGTCGAACAGGCCGCCGGACTCGTCGCGCGCGGTCACCGCGCCCGCCCAGGACGCGGGGTGCCCGACCCGGATCGCGGTGGCGATCGTCTCCGGGTTCGGCACCGGCTCGCCGAGCACCAGCGGCGCCGCGCCCGCCGCCTGGAAGCCGTACATCTTCGGCGTGGCCTCGATGATCCCGTCGGCCCGGTAGTCGCAGTACCCGCGCCAGTAGGCGGTGATGTTGCCCGCGTTGCCCACCGGCAGGCAGTGGATGTCGGGCGCGCGGCCGAGCACGTCGCAGATCTCCCACGCGGCCGTCTTCTGGCCGATGAGCCGCACCGGGTTGACCGAGTTGACCAGGCCGATGGGGTACTCGGCGGAGGTCTTCTGCGCCAGCTCGAGGCAGTCGTCGAAGTTGCCCTCGATCTGCAGGATCTTCGCGCCGTAGGCCACCGCCTGGGCCAGCTTGCCCTGGGCGATCTTGCCGCGCGGGATGAGCACCGCGCAGGTCATCCCGGCCCGGGTGGCGTAGGCCGCGGCCGAGGCCGAGGTGTTGCCGGTGGAGGCGCAGATGACCGCCTGCAGCCCGCCGGCCTTGGCGTGGGTGATCGCGCCGGTCATCCCGCGGTCTTTGAACGAGCCGGTCGGGTTGGCGCCCTCGACCTTGAGGTAGACCGTGCTGCCGGTCAGCTCGGACAGGTGCGGCGCGGGCAGCAGCGGGGTGTTGCCCTCGCCGAGGGTGATGACCTCGGCGCCGTCGGGGACCGGGACGCGGTCGCGGTAGGCCTGGATGATCCCGGGCCAGCCCGCTCGGGCGCCGAGGCCGTGGGTGGGGGTGGTCATGAGTCCTCGCCTTCGACGCGCATGACGCTGACCACCTCGTTGACGAAGGGCAGCCCGGCAATCTTGTCCACAGTGGAGCGCAGTGCGGCGTCCGCGGCTGAGTGGGTGACGACCACCAGGCTCGCGTCCCGGGGCCGCCCCTCCTGCCGCACGCCCGCGATGCTCACCTCGTGCTCGGCGAACACCGCGGCCACGGCCGCCAGCACGCCCGCGCGGTCGGCCACGTCCAGGCTGATGTGGTACCTGGTCGAGGCCTGCGCGATCGGGCGCACCGCCAGGTCGGCGTAGGCCGACTCGCGCGGTCCGCGCCCGCCGACGACCCGGTTGCGGGCGACCGCGACCAGGTCGCCGAGCACGGCGCTGGCGGTGGGGGCGCCGCCCGCCCCCTGCCCGTAGAACATGAGCTGGCCCGCCGCCTCCGCCTCGACGAACACGGCGTTGAACGCGCCGCCGACGCTGGCCAGCGGGTGGCTGCGCGGGATCATCGCCGGGTGCACGCGCACCGCGACGGACTCCGTGCCGTCGGCGTCGAGCACCCGCTCGCAGATGGCCAGCAGCTTGATGGTGCGGCCGAGGCCGCGGGCGGCTGCGACGTCGGCCGGGGTGACCGCGGCGATGCCCTCCCGGTAGACGTCGCCCATCGTCACCCGGGTGTGGAAGGCCAGCGACGCCAGGATCGCCGCCTTGGCCGCGGCGTCGTAGCCGTCGACGTCGGCGGTGGGGTCGGCCTCGGCGTAGCCCAGCCGCGCGGCCTCCTGCAGCGTCTCGGCGTAGCCCGCGCCGGTCTCGTCCATCGCCGACAGGATGAAGTTGGTGGTGCCGTTGACGATCCCCATGACCCGGGTGATCCGGTCGCCCGCCAGCGACTCGCGCAGCGGGCGCAGCAGCGGGATCGCGCCCGCGACGGCGGCCTCGAAGTACAGGTCCGCCCCGGAGGCGTCGGCGGCGGCGAACAGGTCGCCCTGGTGCTCGGCCAGCAGCGCCTTGTTCGCGGTCACCACGGGTTTGCCCGCGTTGAGCGCGGCCAGCAGCCACTCCCGGGTCGGCTCGATGCCGCCGACGACCTCGACCACCACGTCGACGTCGTCGCGGGTGACGAGCCCGGCGGCGTCGGTGGTCAGCAGCTCGGCGGGCACGTCGCGGTGCCGGTCGGCGCGGCGCACCGCGATCCCGACCAGCTCCACCGGCGCGCCCGACCGGGCGGCGAAGTCGTCGGCCTGCTCGGTGAGCAGCCGCACGATCTCGGCGCCGACCGTTCCGCAGCCCAGCAGGGCCACGCGGATCGGGGGGACCTCGATCTGGTTGGCAGCGCTCACGTCGTCTCCAGTCTCAGCAGGTCGTCCACGGTCTCCCGGCGCAGCAGCAGCCGCGCGGCCCCGTCCTTGACCGCGACCACCGCGGGCCTCGGCAGGCGGTTGTAGTTGCTGGCCATCGAGTAGCAGTACGCGCCGGTCGCCGCCACGGCCAGCAGGTCGCCCGGCGCGAGGTTGTCGGGCAGCCAGCAGTCTCGCACCACCACGTCACCGGACTCGCAGTGCTTGCCCACCACGCGCGAGAGCACGGCCTCGCTGCCGCGCTCGCCCTCCCCGGCGGAGCGGGACACCAGGCGGGTGTCGTAGACCGCGTCGTAGAGCGCGGTGCGGATGTTGTCGCTCATGCCGCCGTCGACGCTGACGTAGCGGCGCCCGGCGCCCTGGCCGAGCGCGACGTCCTTGGTGGTGCCGACCTCGTAGAGGGTCACGGTGCCCGGCCCGACGATGGCCCGGCCCGGCTCGACGGCCACCTTGGGCAGCGGCACCCCCGCCTGCTCGCACTCCTTGGCGACCACGGTGCGCAGTTGCTCGGCCAGCCACGCGGGCGGCGGCGGGTCGTCCTGGGCGGTGTAGGCGATGCCCAGGCCGCCGCCGAGGTCGACGGTGTCCAGCTCGGCCAGCGCCTCGGCGCCGTGCTCGGCGTGCAGGTCGGCCAGCAGCGCGATGACCCGGTGCGCGGCGATCTCGAACCCGTCGGCGTCGAAGATCTGCGAGCCGATGTGGCTGTGCAGGCCGACCAGCGCGAGCCCGCCTGCCTTGAGCACCCGGCGCGCCGCCTCGACCGCGGCGCCGCCCGCCAGCGAGAAACCGAACTTCTGGTCCTCGTGCGCGGTGGCGATGAACTCGTGCGTGTGCGCCTCGACGCCCACGGTGACCCGGATCAGCACCCGCGCGCGCAGGCCGCGTTCGCGGGCGAGCTGGTCGAGGCGGGCGATCTCGAGGAAGGAGTCGACGACGATGGTGCCGACGCCCGCGTCCAGCGCGCCGGCCAGCTCCTCGACGGACTTGTTGTTGCCGTGCAGGGTGATCCGCTCGGGCGGGAAGTCCGCGCGCAGCGCCACGGCCAGCTCGCCGCCGCTGCACACGTCCAGGCTCAGCCCCTCCTGGGCGACCCAGCGGGCGATCTCCACCGACAGGAACGCCTTGCCCGCGTAGTGCACCAGCCCGGGGTCGCCGAAGGCGCTGGCGTGTTCGCGGCAGCGGGCGCGGAAGTCGTCCTCGTCCACGACGAACAGCGGGGTGCCGTGCGCCTCGGCGAGCTCGCGCACGTCGGCGCCCGCCACGCGGACCACGCCGTCGTCGCCGCGCGCGGCGTTGCGCGGCCAGACCTCGGGGTGCAGCCGGTCGAGCGCCGCGGCGGTGGTCGGCCGCTCGCTCGCGGTGTTGCTGGGCGGGAGGATCTCCGCGTGCCTCGGTCCCGCCGGGTGTGCCCTCATCCTGGGTTCCTAAATCCGTTCCGGTGCGTCGACGCCGAGGACGCCCAGGGCCGCGGCCAGCGCGCGGCGGGTGGCCGCGCACAGGGCGAGCCTGGCCGGGCTCGACCCGTCGGCGGGTGCGTCCCCGATCGGGAGGACGCGACCGCCGTCGGCCAGCGCGTGGGCGGCCTCGGCCAGCTCCGCCGCGGCCTGGGCGACCCGGTGCGGTTCGCGCAGCCGGGCGGCCTCGTCCAGGGCGGATCGGTGGTCCGCGAGGGCGCGGACCACCCCAAGTGTGTCCGGCGGGGGCGCGGGCGCCGCACCCGGGGTGGGCGCGGGCAGGCCCAGGTCGGCCGCGCCGCGCAGGAGGCCGCACAGGCGCGCGTGCGCGTGTCGCGCGCGGAAGGCCGGGTTGTGGGGCAGCCGGGGCCCCCAGCGGTCCGGGTCGACGACCGCCTCGGCGGCGAGCGGGGTGGCCAGGACGGCGAAGCGCAGCGAGTCGGGCTCCACCGTCTCGGGCAGCCGGGCCGGGGCCACGGCCAGCCCCGCGTCGTCGGTCCCGAGCCGGGCCAGCGCCTCGGCCACCCAGCGGCGGCGCGGGTCGGCGTGCGCGCTCGGCGCGACCGCGGGCGGCAGCGGCTGGGCGAGGGCTTCGTCGACGATCCGGGCGCGGGCCCGGTCGGACAGGGTGATGGTGACGAACCCGGGGCCCGCGGCGACGGCGGAGACGTCCTCGCCGGTCAGCGCGGCGGCGATGCGCTCGGCGAGCTCGCGGGCGGGCACCCCGGCGACCTTGGCCAGCCGCAGCGGCAGGCTGGTGGTGTAGTCGGCGGCGGCCTCGACCGGGCGGCGCAGCGGGATGTCGGCGGGCAGCCCGGTCGGGTCGCCGAGGACGCCCAGCGCGGCGTCGCGCACCAGGTCGGCCAGTGCTTCCCGGGTCACCAGGCGAGTCTAGGGAGCGCGGGCGGGCAGGCCCAGGGACTGTTCGCTATCCCACGGCTTGTCACGGACGGCTACTCTTCGTGCGCATGAAACGCCTGCTGCCCTCGGTCGCCGCCGTTTGCCTGCTGCTGAGCGCCTGCGGCTCGGCCGCCCCACCCGCGGACGACGTGCGCGCCTACGCCCCGACGGCGGAGGACAAGGACCCCACCGAGCGCATCGAGGGCGTCTTCAAGAAGAACTACGCGCCAGGCGGGCACATCACCGCCGACCAGCGCGTGGCCTACCGGTACGCGCCGCCGCTCGGCGGCCCGCACGACGAGGTCTGGGCCGCCTGCGACGGCGTCGTCTACCCGCGGCCGGTGCGCACCGAGAACATGGTGCACTCGATGGAGCACGGCGCGGTGTGGATCGCCTACAACCCCGACCAGGTGAGCGGCGACCAGCTCGGCGCGCTCGCCGCCAAGGTCGACGGGCAGCCCTTCACGCTCATGTCGCCGTGGCCCGGCCTGGACTCCCCGGTGTCGGTGCAGTCCTGGGGCAGGCAGCTCAAGGTCGACTCGGCGGACGACCCGCGCATCGACCGGTTCATCGTCGCCACCCGGGCCAACGAGTACCTCAACCCGGAACCCGGCGCGCCGTGCGCACCCGTTGCCCAGGAGTTGTTCGACGTCGACAACCCGCCGCCGTTCGTGGCCGACCCGGGACCGGCCGCGGTGCCCGACGCGGGTGCCTGACGGGAACCAGACACCCCCTCCTTAGACTGGTGCGCGCACCAGTTACCCGTCGAGACGAAGTCCGAGGACGGCATGGCCAGCGGCACGAAGAGCACGAAGGGCCCCAAGGGCGGCAAGAACAGTGTGAAGGCCGCGCGCGCCTCGGTCGTGGCGAGCAAGGGCAAGCCCTGGGGCACGATCATCGGGATCATCGCGGTCATCGCGGTGGCCGCCTCGGTGTTCACCTACGCGATCATCCAGGTGGACGCGGCCAAGGAGTTCACCGTCGCCGAGGACAACCAGGACCCGTCGGTGAACATCCCCGGCGTGACCAGGGTGACCTACGCCCCCGGTGTGCACGTGAGCCCGGACCAGCGCGTGGCCTACGACCAGAGCCCCCCGTTCGGCGGGCCGCACGACGCCGTCTGGGCCGACTGCACCGGGGTCGTCTACCCGTCGGCCGTCCGCACCGAGAACATGGTGCACACCCTCGAGCACGGCGCGGTCTGGATCGCCTACAACCCCGACCAGGTCAACGGCGGGGCACTGGACACCCTCCAGGGCAAGGTCGACAACGTGCCCTACATGGCCATGTCGCCCTACCCCGGCCTGGACAAGCCGATCTCGCTGCAGTCGTGGGGCCACCAGCTCAAGCTGGACGACGCCAACGACCCGCGCATCGACCAGTTCATCAAGTCGCTGCGCGCCAACACCTACCAGCACCCGGAGCCCGGCGGCTCCTGCGACAGCAACCAGAGCGGGTTCAACCTCGCCAGCCCGCCGCCGTTCGTCGCCGACCCCGGCCCCGGCGCGGTCCCGATGGACTACAACGGCGCCGCGGGCGTCCCCCAGGACACCGGCATGCAGCCCACGACCCAGGCGGCACCCACCCAGTGACGGGCGAAGACGTGACCCAGGACCAGGACCCCGCCACCGCGCGCGCGGGGACCCGGTCCTGGGTCGTCTACTCCGCCGCCGCCCTGGTGGTCCTGCTGCTCGGCGCGGCCGTCGGCATGCTGCTGACCCTGTCCATCAGGGGCTCCAACGCCCCACCGGCGGGCGACTCGGTCGACGTGGGCTTCGCCCACGACATGCGCACCCACCACCTGCAGGCCATCACCATGGCGGGCCTGGCCCGCGACCGCAGCACCGACCCGGCCGTAGAACGCCTCGCGTTCGACATGGAGACCACCCAGCTCGACCAGAGCGGCCAGATGTCGGGCTGGCTCACGAGCTGGAACCAGCCCGTCCTGCTGCCCCCCGGCGAGAAGCACATGAAGTGGATGACCGAGTCCGGCCACTCCCACGGCGGCGCGCGGATGACCCCCGACGGCGTGGACCGGATGCCGGGCATGGCCACCTCCGAGGAACTGCAGCGCCTGCGCTCGCTCTCCGGCAAGGACCTCGACGTCTACTTCCTGCAACTCATGCTCCGCCACCACCGCGGCGGCCTGGCGATGGCGGCCTACGCCGCGGACCACGCCCAGTTGGCCTTCGTCCGCAACCTCGGCCAGAAGATCGAGAACGCCCAGTCCAGCGAGAGCGAACTCCTCGAGCGCATGATCCGCGAACGCGGCGCCACTCCCCTCGCCGACTGAGCCACCGCATGAGCCCACACTCGCCAGGGCTGTTCCCACACCCGAGAGCTGTCCGACCCGGTCACCACGTCAGCTCATCGCAGCGCGAGGCAGACCGGGCGCACTCGACCTGCAGCGTCGCGTGCTCGATCCCGTACTCCCGCTCGAACAGCTCCCTGGCCGCGATCAGCACGTCCCCCTGATCCGTCCCGTCCCCCACGATCAGGTGCGCCGACGCGACCTCCATGCCCGACGTCAGCGTCCACAGGTGCAGGTCGTGCACCCCGGTCACCCCGGGGACCAGGCTCAACCGCGCGGCCAACTCGTCCACGTCGACCCGCTCCGGGGCGTGCTGGAACAAGATCCGCAGCGCCCGCCGGGCCAGCGACCACGTCCGCGGCAGCACCCACAGCCCGATCGCCACGCCGGCGAGCGGGTCAGCCCAGCGCCAGCCGAACACCAGGGTCGCTACAGCGCTCAGCAGCACCCCGACCGACCCGACGAGGTCGGCCAGGACCTCGAGGTAGGCGCCGCGCACGTTCAGGCTCTCCTTGGCGCCCTCGCGCAGGAGTGCGAATGACACGGCGTTCGCGGCCAGCCCGGCGAGCGCGGCGAGCAGCACCGGCAGGCCCGGCACGGCGGGGGGCGCGGAGAACCGGCCCACGGCCTCGAAGACCACGTACCCGGCGACGCCGAACAGCAGCACCGCGTTGGCCAGGGCGGCCAGGACCTCGGCCCGGTACAGCCCGAAGGTGCGCCCCGGCTTGCTGCCCGCCCGGCGGGCCACCACGATGGCCGCCAGGGCGAGGCCTACGCCGACGACGTCGGTGAGCATGTGGGCGGCGTCGGAGATCAGCGCGAGCGACTGGGTCGCCACGCCCACGGTGAACTCGACCACCATGACCACCGCCGCCAGGCCGAACGCGACCCACAGCCTGCCCACCAGGCGCCCGGAGGCGCTGCTCGGCAGCCCATGCCCATGCCCGTGTCCCACGTCGCCTCCCCGTCCGAGATCCGTCGAATAACATATGCGTAGATGCGCATGAGTGCAATGGCCCTCCCGCACTCCGGGAACCCCGTCACCGAGGAGCACCTGTGACCGCCGCGCGAACCGACCCCCCGCTGACCGGCGACGAGCGCACGACGCTGCGCGCCTACCTGGACTTCCACCGGGCGACGCTCGAGGCCAAGTGCGCAGGCCTGACCCACGACCAACTGCGCGCCCGGTCCTCGCCGCCGTCGAGCCTGTCCCTGCTCGGCCTGGTGCGCCACTTGGCCGAGGTCGAGCGGGTCTGGTTCCGGCGCGCGATCGCGGGCGAGGACCTGGGCCTGGTGTGGTCCGCCGAGGGCGACTTCCAGGCCGCCTACGACGTGGCCGGGGCCGACGTGGACGAGGCCTTCGCGGCGTGGCGGGCGGAGGTCGAGCACGCGCGGCGCATCGAGCGGGCGGCCCCGTCCCTCGACGTCACCGGCGTGCGGCCGCGCTCGGGCGCGGTGGTGTCGCTGCGACTGGTGGTGCTGCACCTGATCCACGAGTACGCCCGCCACAACGGACACGCGGATCTCCTGCGCGAGGCGATCGACGGGGCCACCGGAGCCTGAGCGGATTCACCCGAAGGGATTGCTTACCACGAAATCCTCTGTGGACCCTGGTAGACGGGGAGGTGACCTCAACCAGAAACGAGGGCTGTCGTGCCGGTCTCCAGGACTCTCCACCGCGCGGCTGGACTGGCCGCGCTGGCCCTGCTCTGCGCCAGCGCCACCGGCCGGAGCGCCGACGCGCCGTTGGCGCCCGCCGCCGCACCGCTCACAGCCGCCGTCGAACCGGCCAGACCGCTGCTGGTCGCCCTGCCCACCCCCGGCGTCGCGCTGGCCTCGGTCGCCGCGCTGCCCACCGCGCGGGTAGGGGCCGCGGGCGTGCCGGAGAACATGCTGGCCGCCTACCGCTCCGCCGAGGCCGTGATGGCCGGGACGGCCCCGGCCTGCGCGCTGCGCTGGTACCACCTGGCGGGCATCGGCAAGATCGAGTCCGGCCACGCCCGGGGCGGGCAGGCCGACGCGGCGGGCGACACCGCGCCGCGCATCCTCGGCCCGGTCCTCGCGGGCGGCCCCGGCGTGGCCGCCATCCGCGACACCGACGCGGGCCGCCTCGACACCGACCCCGTCTGGGACCGGGCGGTGGGCCCGATGCAGTTCATCCCCGGCACCTGGACCCGCTACGCCGCCGACGCCAACGGCGACGGGACCGCCGACCCGCACAACATCGCCGACGCCGCCCTCGGCGCCGCCCGCTACCTGTGCTCGGGCAACATGCGGCTGGACAACCCGGCCGACCTCTCCGCCGCCGTCTTCCGCTACAACCACTCCACCGAGTACGTCGCCACGGTCACCGGCTGGATGCGGGTCTACTCCGACGGCGCGGTGCCCGTTCCGGCCCAGCCCGCGGGCACCTCGCCGGACTCGGCGCTGAGCACCAAGCCCACCGCGCCGCCCGCCCCCGCGGCGCAGTTGGTGCCGCTGCCCGACACCGAGCCGCCGGTCCCGCTACCCGACACGGAACCGCTGGTCCCGCTGCCCGACACGGAGCCGCTGGTCCCGCTGCCAGAGACCAATCCGCAGCCCGTGGCCCCACCCGCCCCGGCCCCGGTGCCCGCGCCTGCACCCGCCGAGCAGTCCACATCCACTGAGGAGACCGAGCCGACCGAGCAGCCCACGCCCAGCGAGCAGACCGCGCCCGCCGAGCAAACTGCGCCCGCTGAGCAGCCCACGCCCGCCGAGCAGTCCACGCCCGCCGAGCAAACTGCGCCCGCTGAGCAGCCCACGCCCGCCGAGCAGTCCACG